>NZ_QMEW01000009.1 GCF_003284965.1 Mycolicibacterium sp. GF69 | reverse complement strand
GCGTTCCCCGCGTCGGCAACAACCCGTTCTCCTCTCAACAGCCGGTCGACCGGCCGATACCGCGTCCGCAAGGCCCGCGACCCGGGCCCGGTGCTCCGCGTCCCGGTGCCCCGCGCCCGGGCGGTGCGACCCCCGGCAACATGCCGCCCCGTCCGCCTGGCGCGCGACCAGGGGCGATGGGTCGCCCCGGCGGTCCCCGTCCCGGCCCCGGCGGCCGCGGACCCGGTGGCGGCGGTGGCCGTCCTGGCGGCCCCGGCGGTGGCGGCGGTGGTGGTGGTAACTACCGCGGCGGAGGCGCAGGCGCGCCGGCCGGTGGTGGTTTCCGCGGTCGCCCCGGCGGCGGTGGCCGGCCCGGTCAGCGCGGCGGAGCGGCCGGTGCATTCGGTCGGCCCGGCGGTGCACCCAAGCGGGGGCGTAAGTCGAAGCGGGCGAAACGCGCCGAATACGAGAACATGCAGGCGCCGGTCGTCGGCGGTGTCCGGTTGCCGCACGGCAACGGTGAGACCATCCGGTTGGCCCGCGGTGCCTCGCTGAGCGACTTCGCCGAGAAGATCGACGCCAACCCGGCTGCGCTGGTGCAGGCATTGTTCAACCTCGGCGAGATGGTGACCGCGACGCAGTCGGTCGGCGACGAGACCCTCGAACTGCTCGGCAGCGAGATGAACTACAAGGTTCAGGTCGTCTCGCCGGAGGACGAGGACCGCGAGCTGCTGGAGTCCTTCGACCTCTCCTACGGAGAAGACGCCGGGGACGAGGCCGATCTGGAACAGCGCCCACCGGTGGTCACGGTCATGGGTCACGTCGACCACGGCAAGACCCGGCTGCTGGACACGATCCGGCAGGCCAACGTCCGCGAGGGCGAAGCCGGCGGCATCACCCAGCACATCGGTGCCTACCAGGTGGAGGTCGATCTCGACGGCAACATCCGGCCGATCACGTTCATCGACACCCCGGGTCACGAGGCGTTCACCGCCATGCGTGCTCGCGGTGCGAAGGCCACCGACATCGCGATCCTGGTGGTCGCCGCCGACGACGGCGTGATGCCGCAGACCGTCGAGGCGATCAACCACGCGCAGGCCGCCGAGGTGCCGGTCGTGGTGGCGATCAACAAGATCGACAAGGAAGGCGCCGATCCGGCCAAGATCCGCGGCCAGCTCACCGAGTACGGGCTGATCCCCGAGGACTACGGCGGCGACACGATGTTCGTCGACATCTCGGCCAAGCAGGGCACCAACATCGAGGCGCTGCTGGAAGCGGTCGTGCTGACCGCCGACGCGGCCCTGGACCTGCGAGCCAATCCCGACATGGAAGCCCAGGGTGTGGCGATCGAGGCACATCTGGACCGCGGCCGCGGCCCGGTGGCCACCGTGCTCATCCAGCGCGGCACGCTGCGTGTCGGTGATTCGATCGTGTCAGGCGACGCCTACGGTCGCGTCCGTCGCATGGTCGACGAGCACGGCGAGGACGTCGCCGAGGCGCTGCCGTCACGGCCTGTCCAGGTCATCGGCTTCACGTCGGTGCCCGGCGCCGGTGACAACCTGCTCGTCGTCGACGAGGACCGCATCGCGCGTCAGATCGCCGACCGGCGCAGCGCGCGCAAGCGCAACGCGTTGGCCGCGCGCAGCCGTAAGCGGATCAGCCTCGAGGACCTGGATTCGGCGCTGAAGGAAACCAGCCAGCTGAACCTGATCCTCAAGGGCGACAACGCCGGTACGGTCGAAGCGCTCGAGGAGGCCCTGCTGGGCATCCAGGTCGACGACGAAGTCGAGCTGCGGGTCATCGACCGTGGCGTTGGTGGCGTCACCGAGACCAACGTCAACCTGGCGTCGGCCTCGGATGCGATCATCATCGGCTTCAACGTCCGCGCGGAGGGCAAGGCCACGGAGCTGGCCAACCGCGAGGGTGTGGAGATCCGCTACTACTCGATCATCTACCAGGCCATCGACGAGATCGAGAGCGCGCTCAAGGGCATGCTCAAGCCGATCTACGAGGAGAAGGAGCTCGGCCGCGCTGAGATCCGTGCGATCTTCCGGTCGTCGAAGGTCGGCAACATCGCCGGTTGCCTCGTCCAGTCCGGGATCATGCGTCGCAACGCGAAGGCCAGGCTGTTGCGCGACAACATCGTGGTGGCCGAGAACCTCACCGTGTCCTCGCTGCGCCGGGAGAAGGACGACGTCACCGAGGTTCGCGAGGGTTACGAATGCGGTCTGACGCTGACGTACTCCGACATCAAAGAAGGCGATGTCATCGAGACGTACGAGCTGGTCGAAAAAGAGCGCGGGTGACGAAATGGCGGACCCCGCACGGGCGAAGCGGCTAGCCAAGCGCATTTCGACCATCGTCGCCTCGGCGATCGAGTACGAGATCAAGGATCCGCGTCTGGCCGGGGTGACGATCACCGACGCCAAGGTCACCAACGATCTGCACGACGCGACGCTGTACTACACGGTGCTCGGCGCGTCGCTGTCCGACGAACCGGATTACGGCGGAGCGGCGGCCGCGCTCGACAAGGCCAAGGGTGTGCTGCGGTCCAAGGTGGGCGCAAGCCTCGGTGTTCGGTTCACGCCGACGCTGGCGTTCGAGCGTGACATGGTGCCCGACGCCGCGGTCAAGATGGAGGAACTGCTGGCGCGCGCTCGGGCCGCGGATGAGGATCTGGCGAGAGTTCGACAAGGTGCCAGGCACGCGGGTGATGCGGACCCGTACCGTGTCAGTGAGGTGGAGGGCGAGCCAACAGCCGGGGGGCCTGAGAACTCTGAGGACATCGGTGACCGCGATCGACAAGACGACTGACGCTCCGGAAGTGGGCGATCGGGTCGATGCCGATGCCGCCGCCCGACTGCTGTCGGCGGCCGCGTCGGTCGGGGTGGTCTGTCATGTCTACCCGGACGCCGACACGATCGGTGCCGGGCTGGCGCTGGCGCTGGTGCTCGACCAGGTTGGCAAGAGTGTCCAGGTGAGTTTCGCGGCCCCGGCCACTTTGCCGGAATCGCTGCAGTCGCTGCCCGGTGGTCATCTCCTCGTCGAACCCGGTCAGATGCGCCGTGACGCCGACCTGGTGGTCACCGTCGACATCCCCAGCATCAACCGCCTCGGTGCGCTGCGCGAACTCGCCGGCCCCGGCCGTGAGGTTTTGGTGATCGACCACCATGCGTCCAACGAGTTGTTCGGCACCGCAAACTACGTCGACGCATCGGCCGACTCCACCACCATGCTGGTGGCCGATCTGCTCGACGCGTGGGACAAGCCGATCGACATCGGCGTCGCACACTGCCTGTACGCCGGGCTGACCACTGACACCGGTTCCTTCAGATGGGCCACCCCGCGTGCGCATCGGCTGGCGGCGCGACTCGTCGAACTCGGCGTCGACAACGCGGGGATCAGCCGCACCCTGCTCGACACCCATCCCTACGCGTGGCTGCCGATGCTGTCGCGGGTGCTGTCCTCGGCACAGTTGCTGCCCGACGCCGTCGGCGGGCGCGGGCTGGTGTACGCGGTGGTCGGTCACGAGGAGTGGGCCAACGCGCGGCCAGAGGAAGTCGAGAGCATCGTCGACATCGTGCGCACCACCGAGCAGGCGGAGGTGGCCGCCGTGCTCAAGGAGATCGAGCCTGCGCACTGGTCAGTGTCGATGCGCGCGAAGTCCTACGACTTGTCGCCGGTCGCAAGCGGTTTCGGTGGCGGCGGGCATCGATTCGCTGCCGGCTACTCGGCCGCCGGATCCGCCGAGGACGTGGTGCAGGCGTTGTACGCGGCCCTTGCCTGAGCCCGGAACGGAGCCGCCGGACGCTCCGGTGACCGGCCGCCGGATCGCCGCGCTGGCGGTGCCTGCGCTCGGCGTGCTGGCCGCCGAACCGATCTATCTGCTGTTCGACCTCGCGGTGGTGGGCCGGTTGGGCGCGCTGGCGCTGGCCGGGCTGGCGATCGGCGGCCTGATCCTGACCACGCTGAGTTCGCAGATGACCTTTCTGTCCTACGGGACGACCGCGCGCTCTGCCCGCTTCTTCGGCGCCGGTGACCGCGCGGCGGCGGTCGGGGAAGGGGTGCAGGCGACGTGGCTCGCCCTCGGGCTGGGCACGGTGATCGTCGCGGTGGTGCAAAGCTTCGCGGTGCCGTTGGTATCGGCGCTGGCCGGGACCTCCGATGGCGGAGAGATCGCTGACGAAGCACTGTCGTGGGTGCGCTTCGCGATCTTCGGTGTGCCCGCGATCCTGGTGTCGGCGGCTGGCAACGGATGGATGCGCGGGGTTCAGGACACCGTGCGGCCGCTGAAATTCGTGGTGTTCGGGTTCGCGGTCTCGGCGGTGCTGTGCCCACTGCTGGTGTACGGCTGGCTCGGCATGCCCCGACTGGGGCTGCCGGGCTCGGCGGTCGCGAATCTGGTGGGGCAGTGGCTGGCCGCGGTGCTGTTCTTTCGCGCGCTGCTGATCGAACGGGTTCGGCTGGGGATTCACCCGGAGGTGTTGCGCGCTCAGGTGGTGATGGGCCGCGACCTGGTGCTGCGGACGCTGGCCTTCCAGACGTGTTTCGTGTCAGCCGGGGCCGTCGCCGCCCGGTTCGGCGCAGCAGCGGTCGCCGCACACCAGGTTGTGCTGCAGTTGTGGAACTTTCTTGCCTTGGTACTGGATTCGCTGGCGATCGCCGCTCAGTCGCTCGTGGGCGCGGCGCTGGGAGCGGGTCAGCTGCTGCACGCCAAATCGGTGGCATGGCGGGTGACGATTTTTTCGACGCTCGCTTCGGCGGTGCTGGCCATCGTGTTCGCGGTCGGGGCATCGGTGTTGCCCAGAGTCTTCACCGACGACCGATCGGTACTCGACGCGATCGGCGTGCCGTGGTGGTTCATGGTGGCCCAATTACCGGTCGCCGGAATCGTTTTCGCGCTCGACGGCGTGCTGTTGGGGGCCGGTGACGCGAAGTTCATGCGCAATGCGACGCTGGCGAGTGCGCTCGTGGGCTTCTTGCCGTTGATCTGGTTGTCGCTGGCGTTTGGCTGGGGTCTGGTCGGGATCTGGGCGGGGCTGTCGTCGTTCATGGTGCTGCGATTGGTGTTCGTGGGCTGGCGCGCGTTTTCGGGCCGGTGGTTGGTCCCGGGCACGGGCTAGTCCAGTTGGGCGAGAGGGTGCGCTACTTACCGACGCGCGCCACGGCGGCCCAGCCGAACTCCGTTGTCTTGACTCGGACTTCACCGAAACCGGCCGCTGTCAACCGGTCTTCAAGCGTGGTCGGGTCCACGGGGTTGTAGGTGTCGCCCTCGTGTGCGACCGCCAACTCGTCGCTGCCGAGGCTGTCGCTGGCCACCAACGCCGCGCCGGGCCGTAGTACGCGGGCGACCTCGGCGAACAGGCGGTCCTGGAGTTCAACGGTGGGGACGTGGTGCAGCATCGTGAAACACGCTGCACCGCTGAAGCGTTCGTCGCGATAAGGAAGCGCCGTCGCGTCACCACGCACGATGTCGACGGTGGGCACATCAGCGAACCGCTCGCCCAACATCGCGGCCAGCTCGTCGTCGATCTCCACCGATGTCAACCGCGGCACCGATCGGCTCAACACATCGGTGGTGGCGCCGTAGCCCGGACCGACCTCGAGCACATCGTCGCCGAGGTCGGTTTCCCCCAATGCCCAGGGCAGGATGACTTCGCGGATCAGCTGGCGCCACTCGTCGCTGCCGCAGTACTCATGCGCTTCGTTCACGCTCGTCAGCGTACGAGCGTGAACGAAGCGCTGCTATGGCTCGGGGCGGGTCGTGTGCAAACCCGCACTCTCGAGCTAAAAAAGGGGGAATCTCAGCGGACCTGGGTACGGCCCCGCTGCAGCACCGCCTCGCGGTTGGCGGCGATGTCATCTCCGCTGGCGGTGCGCATCCACTCCCGCGCCGACGCTGCTTCGATCCACAACCCCTCGTTGGTCTGCGCCTCATCGATGCGGTGATACGACGCGAGCAGCGCGCCCACGGCGCGCTGGTTGTTGCCGACGATCGAGGCCGCGACCTGCCGGGCAGTCGCCATCAACTCGGCATGCGGCACCACCTGGGTGACCAGGCCGGTACGCAACGCCTCGGCTGCCGACAGATAGTCCCCGGTCAGGCTCATCCGCCTGGCCATACCGATGCCGACCTTCTGCGGGAGCCGCACCGAGAGCCCCCACGTCGGCAGCAGCCCGACCCGGGCATGCGTGTCGGCGAACCGGGCTTGTTCGGAGGCGATCAGCACATCGCAGTACAGGGCGATCTCGAGCCCACCGGTGACGGCAGCGCCGTTGATCGCGCCGATCACGGGTTTGGTCATCGGGGGCCACTTCGGCGAGATGTCGGGGAGGTCCGTGGTGTCACCCAATTCTTTGAGGTCCAGCCCCGCGCAGAACACCGGGTCGGCGCCGGTGACGATCACGACGTCGACATCGTCGTCGGCCTGCGCTTCGCCGAGCGCACCGTAGAACCGCCTGCGCAGTTCGGCCGACAGCGCATTGCGCGACTGCGGCCGGTTGAGGGTCAGCGTGCGCACCCGATCCCGGGTGTCGATGAGCAGGATGTCGTCAGTCACCCGTCGAACCTATCGTGGAGCCATGTGCCGAAACATCACCGAACTACGCGGGCTGGAACCCGCAGCCACTGACGAAGAGGTCGAGGCCGCCGCTCGCCAGTACATCCGCAAAGTCAGCGGCATCACCCGGCCCACCGCCGCCAACGCCGACGCCTTCGAAGCCGCCGTCGCCGAGGTCACCGCCACGACCCGGCGGCTGTTGTCCGCGCTGCCGCCGCGGCGTCAACCGCCCAAGACGGTGCCGCCGCTGCGCCGGCCCGAAGTGCGGGCCCGAATCCAGGCCGCCCAGGCGACATAGCGGCCCCCGATGACCACGACGCTGACTCAGCCCGCGCTCAAGGAGTGGAGTGCGGCGGTGCATGCATTGCTGGACGGCAGGCAGACCATCCTGCTGCGCAAGGGTGGTATCCACGAGAAGCGGTTCGCGGTGGCGGCGTCACGGTTTCTGCTGTTCCCGACCGTCGCGCATTCACACACCGAGCGGGTGCGGCCCGAGCACCGCGACCTGCTTGCCACGGCGGGGGCCGACAGCAGCGACGACGCGGTGGTGATCCGCGCGGGCGTCCGCGTCGCCGCCGCCATCGAGGTGAATCGACCGGAAGAATTGAGATCGATTGCACCCCTGCATATTTGGACTGATCAGTCGATTCGCGCCGACCGAGTCGATTTCCGGCCCAAACATCGACTCACCGCCCTGGTCGTCCAGGCCAGTCCGCTGGAGCGACCGCTGCGGCTGGTGCGCACGCCCGAATACGCGGGCTGTACCAGTTGGGTGCACCTGCCGGTCAACCCGCAGTGGGCGGCGCCGGTACACGACGATGCCACCCTGAACGACATCGCCGACCGGGTGCATCGCGCGGTGGGCTGAGTCGCGATCGTGTGACTGTGCGTTCTCATACGCCAGGTCCGGCGTGTCCCGGATGAAACCTCACACTCGAGGCGCAGGCGGGTTCAGTCGACGTTCGGCGGCTGCGGTCCGGCGGGCAGCACCAGCCGCGACGCGCCGTCGCCGAGATGCACGGTGTGGGTGGCCGACGCGAGCCTGCTGCCGCTGCCGAGCGGTTCGCCCGTGCCGAGATTGCGGGCGAACCGAGGGTGCGATCCACCTGCGATCAGCACACGGATCCGGGAACCGGCGTCAAAGCGGTGCGCGATCGGATCGAGCTCGATGCGAACCGGGCCGGAATCCGGTGCGGCGCTGAGGTAACCGTCGCTGACGTTGCGCGAGCGCCCTTTTGCGTTCACCTCGCTCACACGCACGAACAAATCGTTGTACGGGTTGTCGCACGAATGCGACAACTCCACGACCGGTGACCCGACCACGTACATGTCCGTGGGGAGTCGATCGCCGGTGAAGCTCAGCACGTCGGCGCGCTGAGCCAGGCTGGCGTCCTTGCGGTATCCGCTTTCCGGCGACAGCAGCCGCCCGCCCACCGTCGGCGTGGGGTCGGCCGGGTTGTAGGTGAACGTCGACGGGGAGGCGGTCTCCGGCGGCACCGCGTCGCCTAGGCGGCCGCCGGGTTGCAGGTAGCGCACCACTTCCGGCATCGTCGGCGGCCATTCCCGTAGGTCGGTCCAACCCCGGTCGGTGATGTAGACGCGCACCGGCCGGCGTCGGGCGCTTTCGGCGCCGGCGAGGTGGGTGCCCAGCCAGTCCAGGGTTTCGCGGATCGCGGTCGGCGCGGCCCTGGTTATCACCTGGGTGTGTGTCCACGGGCCGACGGTCAACCCGACTTCGACTCCGCGCTCGTGCAGCCATCGATACTGGGCGATCGTCTGCTCGAGGAAGAGGTCCTGCCAGCCGCTGATCAGCAGCACCGGCACCTCGGCGCTCTCCACCGCCCGGCGCAGGTTCAGCGGAGCCCAGAACGGGTCTTCGGCTTCGGGGTGGTCGAGCCAGGATTCCCACCAGGAAGCGCCCGCGCCCAGCAGCCGCCTGCCTGCCTCGCCGGCGGGCAGTCGGCTCATGGCCCGGGCGAGCCGGCGTCGTGACCGCGCCTGGCGCACCAGGGCGCGCAACCTGTTCGAGTCCTCCTGATAGGCCATCAGATGGCTCCAGCCGAGGAAGTCGCTCAACGCGAACGAGCCGTGACCCCAGCGTGGTCCGCTGACGTCGTGGGGCCCGACCGTGATGACGGCGGTCTTGAGCTCCGGCGGCGGTTCCGTCAGCAGCGCCCACTGGGTGAAGCCCAGATACGACATCCCGATCGTGGCGAACGAGCCGGTGAACCACTCCTGCTCGCGCAACCACGCGACGGTGTCGGCGCCGTCGGCGACCTCGTTCACCATCGGGTCGAAGTCGCCCCCGGACCCGTGGGTGCCGCGCACGCTCTGCAGGACGACGTGGTATCCGCGCGCGGCGTACGCGCGACCGTAGATGGCGGCGAACGGGAAGCCTCGGCCGTACGGGCAGCGGACCAGCAGCGTGCCCGCCGGGTCCGAGGCCGCGGGCGCATAGTGGTCGGCCCGCAGCTCGACGCCGTCCCGCATCGGCACGCGAACCTTTCGGACCGTGAAATCGGTGGTCTGCGGTGGCAGCCGCAGCAGGCGCGACACGGTACGTCCAGTGAGCTGCTTGACCTTCGAACGCGATGCCGGCGGAGCGGCTACGGAGGATGCGGTCACTTCACAAAGGCTACGCAGACTCCAGCCCGCCGCGGTCGATCGCCTGTGTCACCTGGGTCATCGCCCACTCGACGGCGGCGGTGGCGGTGGCGCCGTCCAGGCCCCACGCCCCGACGAGCCGTTCGTAGGTTGCCGGACTCCACAGCACGTCGAGCAGGCCGCCGATCGCGCGCCGCTGCTCGTCGGGCATCTGCGGGGTGGCCGCGAGCACCGCCCGGGTCAGCGCCTCGCGCCGGCGCTCGTCCGAGCCGATGAACGCCGGGTCGGCCGGCGATGGCGCCGTGTGTTGGACGGCGAAGCGTTGCAGCGATGCGAAGACCCGCGCAGTGACCTCGCCGAGATTGGCCAGTGTCACGTCGTCGTAGGACACCCCGGCCTCGGTCTCCAGCCGATGCATCACCGCGTCGTGGAGATGTCGCTCTGTCGGAAAGTGCCGGTAGACGGTCCGCTCGCCGACACCCGCCTGCGCAGCGACGGCCTTGTACGTCAACTCCCGCCAGTCCCAGCTCTCGAACTCGTGCACCAGTTCGCTGCCCGCCGCGACGATGCGGTCGCGCGTCTGGGCAGCCCGCTGTCGACGGACGCTGTTGTCGTAGGAGCGCCGCGCGCCCGTTGACGAGTCACCCATAACGATGACAGTGTACTGTCACGAATTCTCGGGAGGTGCAGCGTGGCATCGGTAGCGGAATTGCTGACAGCAGCAGTCGATCGCACCGGGTCGGCCGACTTCGGCGAGGACTCCTTCCGGGAGGGACTGGAAATCCTCGTCCGCGCGTTGCGCGACGAAGCCCGGCTCAATGCCCGCGGGGAGGAGTTCGTCTACCGCCGCATCGGTTTGCACCTGTCGCAGCGGTTGCAGGTGGAGCACTGGTATCGCCGGCATCCCGAGATCGACGACGAGCACATCGATGCGCCGCTGTTCGGCCTCGGCCTGCCCCGCACCGGGTCGACCGCGCTGTCCTTCCTGCTGGCGCAGGATCCCGACGTCCGCTACCTGCGCAGCTGGGAATCCGCACAACCGTGCCCGCCGCCGTCAACGGTGCGGGGCGACGATCCACGCATCCCGCCCGGACAACTTCCGGCCCTGCTCGGCAGCCGCCACCACGTGCCCACCGACGTCGCCGGCCCGATGGAGTGTCTGGACCTGATGGCGCTCGATTTCAAGTCGCAGATCTTCCAGGCCTACGCGCAGATCCCGACCTACTCGCAATGGCTGTGCGACAGCGCCGATTTCACCTCGACCTACCGCTACGAACAACGGGTGCTCAAGCTGCTGCAGTGGGGTGAGCGAACCCGCCCCTGGCGGCTGAAGTCACCGGCGCACGTGCTGTCCCTGCGCTATCTCGACCAGGTGTTCCCCGACGCTCGTTTCGTCATGACGCACCGCGACCCCACCGATGTGCTGCTGTCGGTGGCCGACGTCTACGCCGACATCGCGGGCGGGTTCACCGACCACCTCGACCGCCGCTACCTCGGCGAACTTAACGTCGGCCAATGGTCGACCGGTATCGCACGGGTGATGGAGTTTCGCAGCCACGCCCAAGACCGGTTCTTCGACATCGACTTTCGCGCGATGCAGGACGACCCGATCGGCGAGGTGCGGCGACTCTACGGCTGGCTCGGCGAGACCGTGAGCGAGGACTTCGAAGCCGCGATGCGGGCGTGGTGGGCCCAAAACGCCGAAAAACGCGAACCGCACCCGAAGGCCGACCCCGCGTCATTCGGGTTGGACTTCAACGTGATTCGGCCGTTGTTCGCCGCGTACGTCGACACCTACACCTCGGGCTACCGCCCGTCTGAGAAAGAGCAGGAGAGCGCGCGATGACCCTCGATTTCACCGGCGGCATGGATCCGGCGCGCGAGTACATGTTCTCGCGGCGACCGCACGACCCCGAGATGCGCGACTCGGTCAGCTTCTGGGTGCTCGACGACCGCGGGCAGGTCGCGCTGCCCCGGGTGGGCATCGAGGCGGTCGCTTCGGAATGGGACACCCACGGGTTACAGGTCAACATCGCGTTCGGCGACGGGCGCGCCTACCGGTTGCGCGCCGACGGACCCAGCACGCCCGTCGAAGGTCGCGGCGGGAAACCGACCGTCCTCGGTGCGGGCCCGCTGAGGTTCGAGTGCGTGGCGCCGTTCGACACGTGGACGGTGGCGTTCGACGGGCAGGCCGTCGAGACGTCGTCGGAAGCGTTGGCCGCGGGGCGCAAGGACGGTCCATCGGTCGACGTGCGGTTTGATGTGCGCGCGACCATGGCCGTGCCGCCGTGGATCCAGGGGGCCATGCAGGCCGACGCCGACACCCAGTTGAAGACGACGGTCGTCGGCGAACTGATGGGCGGAGCCCGCTACGAACAGCTGTTCCGCGCCGCCGGGAACGTGGAGGTGAGCGGGCGGCGGCAGTCCTTCTCCGGCACCGGCCTACGGATCCGCCGCCAGGGGGTGCGCCGGCTCGAGGGGTTCTGGGGTCACTGCTGGCAGTCGGCGCTGTTCGACAGCGGCCGCGCGTTCGGCTACATCGCCTATCCGCCCCGACCCGACGGCCAGCCGAACTACAACGAGGGTTACGTGTACTTTCCAGGCTCCGGGGGGCTCACGCCCGCCCGCGTCGTCGAGGCACCATGGCTGCGCCGACTGCGGCCGCGGGGCGAGGACGTGACTCTGGCGCTCGAGACGCCGCACGGTCCGGTGCGCATCGAGGGGGAGACCGTGTTGTCCACGCACGACGTCACCGATCCCGCCGATGTCCCGGCTGAACAGCGCGCGAAGATGGCCAACTGGACGTTTCCTGCGCTGCAGCAAGCCGCGGTGCGCTACCGCTGGGACGGCGAGGAGACGTTCGGGATGCTGGAGCGTTCGAGTCCGATGGACCGTATCGAACGCTAGAACCGCGCCCTTAGAACACGTAGTGCGGGATCAGCTCGTGGGCCCGCGCCAAGTTGGTCTGCATGCAGTCCGGGTCCGGGTTGGAGTAGACCGGCGAGTAGAACAGCGACTGCTGCAGCACGCCGTAGCTGGTGTCGAAGGCGATCATGCAGGTGATCCACCACCGGTTGTTCCAGTCGGTCGGCTTCATGATCCAGTACTGCGCCGCGCGGTGCCCGTCGATGTCGAGTTGGACCGCGTCGACCGGCAGCGTCTGCTCATAGGTGCGCCACACGATCGCCTCGACGGCCATCTGATAGTTGCCCGCATCGTATTTACAGCGCAGCTGGTCCTCGGGTACCGGCGGCGTAAAGGCCAAGCCGATCGCCTGCACCGCGTCGAGCGGAATCTGCTTGCACGGGTTGAACGGCGACGGATCAGTCGTCTCGACGACGGGCCATTTGATCGACGTGGTGACGTTGGTCATCGGGATGTCTTTGGCATCCACCCGCGCGGAACCCGCCGGGGTGGTCTGCCACACCACGATCACCGCGGCGACCAGCGCGCACAACACCGAGACCAAGCGCAGCTTGGCGACCATCTCACCCCTTTGTTGTCGGTCCGACCCTGCGGGGAGTGTAGCGGGCGCGTCGCAGCGGCCGAAGGGGAACGAGAACCTGTTCTAGTTGCCGGGCGAGACGTCCACATCCGGTTAAGTACCCTGGTCAGTTGTGACACGCGACGGCCGACGTCCCACGCTGTGGGCGATCAGCGACCTGCACACGGGTCACACCGGCAACAAACCCGTGACAGAGTCGCTGCACCCGGCGTCGCCGGACGACTGGCTCATCGTCGCCGGCGACGTCGCCGAGCGCACCGACGAGATCCGCTGGGCGCTTGATTTGCTGCGCAAACGGTTCGCCAAGGTGATCTGGATACCGGGCAACCACGAGTTGTGGACCACCAACCGCGATCCCATGCAGATCTTCGGCAAGGCCCGCTACGACTATCTGGTCAACATGTGTGACGAGATGGGCATCGTCACCCCCGAGCATCCGTTTCCGGTGTGGACCGAGGAGGGCGGTCCGGCCACTGTCGTGCCGATGTTCCTGCTGTACGACTACACATTCCTGCCTGCCGGCGCCGCCACCAAAGCCGAGGGCTTGGCGATCGCACGGGAACGCAACGTGGTTGGCACAGACGAGTTTCTGCTGTCGGCGGAGCCCTACGCGACCCGCGATGCGTGGTGTCGCGACCGGGTGGCCTACACCCGCAAGAGGCTCGAGGATCTCGACTGGATGACACCGACGGTGCTCGTCAACCATTTCCCGATGGTGCGCGAACCCTGTGACGCGATGTTCTACCCGGAGTTCTCGCTCTGGTGTGGTACCACCGCGACCGCCGACTGGCACACCCGCTACAACGCGGTCTGCTCGGTATACGGGCATCTGCACATCCCGCGCACCACGTGGTACGACGGCGTGCGCTTCGAGGAGGTTTCGGTCGGATATCCGCGAGAGTGGCGGCGCCGCAAGCCGTTCCGATGGATGCGCCAGATCCTGCCCGACCCGCAGTACCCGCCCGGGTACCTCAACGAGTTCGGCGGCCACTTCGAGATCACCAGGGAGATGCGGGAGAACGCCCAGAAGATGCAGCAACGGATCCGCGATCGGCAGCTCTCACGATGAGTGTCGTCGCTTCGCTGTTGTCCGGTGTGCTGCCGGCGACGACGACCGGGCTCGCCGCGGCCGAGGTCTATCGCGATCCGCCGGACCTCAGGGCGTTACCCGACGAGGAGCCGCTGATCGCCAAGTCGGTGGCCAAGCGGCGCAACGAGTTCGTCACCGTCCGGTACTGCGCACGCCAAGCGCTCGGCGAGCTCGGGATCGAACCGGTTCCGATCTTGAAGGGAGAGAAGGGCGAACCGCGCTGGCCCGGTGGGATCGTCGGTTCCCTGACCCACTGCGAGGGCTACCGCGGCGCGGTGGTCGGCCGCCAGGCCGAGGTGCGTTCGGTCGGCATCGACGCCGAACCGCACGGGGTGCTGCCCGACGGGGTGCTCGATGCGATCAGCCTGCCCGCCGAGCGTGCCGAGTTGCAGCAGCTGCCATCGGGTCTGCATTGGGATCGAATCCTGTTCTGCGCCAAAGAGGCGACCTATAAGGCGTGGTACCCGGTGACGCACCGCTGGCTGGGCTTCGAGGACGCACACATCGTCTTCGACGTCGACGAGACAGGTACCGCAGGCGGATTCGTCTCGCGCGTTCTGATCGATCCCGCCGCTGAGCACGGACCGCCGCTGGAGACGCTGGCGGGTCGGTGGTCGGTGCGCGACGGCCTGGCGCTGACCGCGATCGTGCTGTGACCGAGGCGGGCCTGGTCGTCGTCGACAAACCCGCCGGCATGACGAGCCACGACGTCGTCGGTCGCTGCCGCCGGTTCTTCGGCACCCGCAAGGTCGGCCACGCCGGGACGCTGGACCCGATGGCCACCGGGGTGCTGGTCGTCGGCATCGAGCGCGCGACGAAGATCCTCGGACTGCTGACCGCGACGGACAAGTCGTACGCCGCGACGATCCGACTGGGTCAGACGACGTCCACCGAAGACGCCGAAGGTGAGGTATTGCAGGATATTTCGGCCGACGACGTCACCGATGCCCAGATCGAGCAGGCGGTGGGCGGCCTGCGCGGCGAAATCGACCAGGTGCCCTCGGCGGTCAGCGCGATCAAGGTCGGCGGGCGGCGCGCTTACAAACTCGCCCGCGAAGGGCAATCGGTCGATCTACCGCCGCGGCGGATCAATATCGATCGGTTCGATGTGCTCGCCGTCCGGCGCACAGGCGGTCTTGTCGACGTCGACGTCGAAGTCGACTGCTCCAGTGGCACTTACATCCGCGCGCTGGCCCGCGACGTCGGCGCCGCGCTCGGAGTCGGTGGGCACCTCACCGCGTTACGGCGCACCCGGGTCGGCGTCTTCGGGCTGGGGGAGGCGCGCACACTCGACGACCTCGCCGCCGCGCCGCGGCTGTCCTACAGCCTCGACGCCGCATGTCTTCTGGCGTTTGCGCGGCGTGACCTGACCGCGGCCGAGGCCGAGGACACCCGCCATGGCCGGCCGCTGAAGCCCGCGGGTATCGCAGGCGTTTACGCCGCGACGGCCCCCGACGGTCACGTGATCGCGTTGCTCGAAGACCGGGCCGAGCGCACCAAATCGGTCGTCGTGCTGCGGCCCGCGACGCTGTAGGCAGACGCGTTTCGGCTAGCTCGCAACCACCCAAATGGCTTCTGCGGCAGGGCTGCCCAGGTCGACGGTCGTGGCAGAGTCTTTCGAGCCCTCCGGTCCCTCGATCGCCACCGAGATCATGCCCGCGAAGTCGCGGCGGGCCAGCACCCGCAGCCGCGAGTCCAGGTTGATACCGACGCTGTCGAAGTACCGCAGCATCTCGGGGTCGGCGTCGGAGATACGCGCGATCGTGCCGCTGTCGCCGTCGTGGCACGCCGACAACTGGCGGGCGTCCGGCGTGGGCACCCGGCCGTCCGCCGCGGGGATCGGGTCACCGTGCGGATCGCGGGTCGGGTACCCGAGCTTCGCGTCGATACGGTCCAGCATCCGGTCCGAAACCGCGTGCTCGAGCACTTCGGCCTCGTCGTGCACCTCGTCCCAGCTGTAACCGAGCTCGCGCACCAGGAACGTCTCCATCAGCCGGTGGCGGCGCACCATCGTCAGCGCGGCCGACCGGCCCGCCTCGGTCAACGTCACCGCACCGTACTTCTCGTGATTGACCAGCCCCTGGTCGGCCAGCTTGCGAATCGACTCCGAGGCCGTGCTGGCCGACACGCCGAGTCGCTCGGCCAGCAGTTTGGTGCTGACCTTCTCCAGCGACCACTCCTGGACGGTCCAGATGACTTTCAGGTAGTCCTGGGCAACCGTCGTCAGGTCACGCGCATCGCCGACAGGATTCACAGTGAGAAAGTTTAGGCAATGGTCACCTCATTCGGGGGGATCCGACTGGGTGCCGGCCCCTGCACGCGCCGTAGGCTTGCCTTCGTGCAGCGTTGGCGGGGACAAGACGAGATCCCGACCGACTGGGGCCGATGCGTGGTCACCATCGGGGTCTTCGACGGTGTGCATCGCGGACACCAGGAGCTGATCAACCACGCGGTCAAGACCGGCCGCTCGCGCGGGGTGCCGACCGTAGTGATGACTTTCGACCCGCATCCGATGGAGGTCGTATTTCCCGGCAGCCATCCCGCCCAGCTCACCACGCTGACCCGGCGCGCCGAACTGGTCGAGGAACTCGGCGTCGACGTGTTTCTGGTCATGCCCTTCACTTCGGATTTCATGAAGCTGACCCCGGAGCGCTACGTCCATGAGCTGCTGGTCGAACGCCTGCATGTCGTGGAGGTGGTGGTGGGCGAGAACTTCACCTTCGGCAAGAAGGCGGCCGGCAACGTCGCGCTGCTGCGCAAGGCCGGTGAGCGGTTCGGTTTCGCGGTCGACAGCATGACCTTGATTTCCGAGGTCTCCGCCACCGACCGCGACGAGACCGTCACCTTCTCGTCCACCTACATCAGGTCGTGCGTCGACGCCGGCGATGTCGTCGCGGCCGCCGAGGCGCTGGGCCGTCCCCATCGCGTCGAGGGCGTGGTGGTCCGCGGTGACGGCCGGGGCAAGGTGCTCGGCTTTCCCACCGCCAACGTGGCGCCGCCGATGTACTCGGCGATCCCAGCCGACGGGGTCTATGCGGCGTGGTTCACCGTGCTGGGCCACGGCCCGATCGCCGGCAGCGTCATTCCGGGTGAG
Organism: Mycolicibacterium sp. GF69; assembly: GCF_003284965.1. Lineage (GTDB taxonomy): Bacteria > Actinomycetota > Actinomycetes > Mycobacteriales > Mycobacteriaceae > Mycobacterium. The sequence continues at coordinate 134,096 of NZ_QMEW01000009.1, read as the reverse complement.
CGGTACCAGGCCGCCGTCTCGGTCGGCACCAACCCGACCTTCTCCGGCCGCACCCGCACCGTGGAGGCGTTCGTCCTCGACACCACCGCCGATCTGTACGGCCAGCACGTGGCCGTCGACTTCGTGGCCAAGCTGCGTGGGCAGGAGAAGTTCGACAAGGTCGACGACTTGGTCGAGCAGATGGGCCGCGACACCGACCACGCCCGCACGCTGCTCTCTCGGTGACGGCCGAGCGCTCAGTCGCGAACACAAAAGCCCAGGACGGCGCTCCAGCTGGCGTACATAGGTGAGCGCTCGGCGAATTTCGTGCTGCACCGCCGCCGCTGCTAGACTGCCTGCCGACCCGGCGTGCGCTGCAGTTCGCGGCGGCCGCGCCTGATCGGGGCCTTCTTCAGGCCTCGTGTCCTCACCCGCGGACTGAGAAGATGGAGTTGTTTCGTGGCGCTTACCGCCGAGCAGAAGAAGTCGATCCTGACCGAGTACGGCCTGCATGACACCGATACCGGCTCGCCAGAGGCTCAGGTGGCCCTGCTGACCAAGCGGATCACCGACTTGACCGAGCACCTGAAGGCGCACAAGCACGATCACCACTCGCGGCGCGGGTTGCTGCTGCTCGTCGGCCGGCGGCGCCGGTTGCTCAAGTACGTCGCCCAGGTCGATGTGCAGCGTTACCGCTCGCTGATCGAGCGGCTCGGCCTGCGTCGCTGATCCGAACCGGCCCGGGCCGCGCCGGGATTTAGGTCGCGTACTCGCTGCAGAGTACGATGGCCTCGTTCGATTGCCGATATTCGGAGCGAACGACCTGGGTGCGGTTTTCGCAGACCCGCGAGCACCGTTCCCGCGCGTCACAACCAGGACCTCTCGATCGCGCGGTCTTCGGTAGTGGCTGCCGGAAGAATTGCCGGCAGCTTCGATCGATGGCCGTAGCCGCATCGAGGCCGGTGGTTCGAACGCTGACGCCGCGAAAAAGCCAAACAGTGCAAGCACTGAACCAGAGAGGCCATACGGACACCCATGTCTGTAGTTGAAATTGAAGACGGCGTGTACGAGTCGACCGCCGTGATCGACAACGGGAGCTTCGGCTCCCGCACCATCCGCTTCGAGACCGGCCGGCTGGCCCAGCAAGCCGCCGGCGCCGTCGTCGCCTATCTCGACGACGAGACCATGCTGCTGTCGGCCACTTCGGCCAGCAAGAACCCCAAGGACCACTTCGACTTCTTCCCGCTGACCATCGACGTCGAAGAGCGCATGTACGCCGCCGGACGCATTCCCGGCTCGTTCTTCCGGCGGGAGGGCCGTCCCTCGACCGACGCGATCCTGACGTGCCGGTTGATCGACCGTCCGCTGCGGCCCACGTTCGTCGGCGGCCTGCGCAACGAGATCCAGGTCGTGGTCACCGTGATGAGCCTGGACCCCAAGGATCTGTACGACGTGGTCGCGATCAATGCGGCCTCGGCGTCCACGCAGATCGCGGGCCTGCCGTTCTCCGGTCCGGTCGGCGGCGTGCGCGTCGCGCTGATCCCCGATGCTGGAAATAAGGGGGCTACCTGGGTGGCGTTCCCGACCGTCGAGCAGCTCGAGGGCGCGGTGTTCGACATGGTCGTCGCCGGTCGTTCGCTCGAAGACGGTGATGTGGCGATCATGATGGTCGAGGCCGAGGCCACCGACAACGTCGTCGAGCTGATCGCCGGGGGTGCGCAGGCACCCACCGAGAGCGTCGTCGCCGAGGGCCTGGAGGCCGCCAAGCCGTTCATCGCGGCCCTGTGCGCCGCCCAGCAGGAGCTGGCCGAGCGCGCCGCCAAGCCGACCGCCGACTACCCGCTGTTCCCGGAGTACGGCGAGGACGTCTACTACGCCGTCGCCTCGGTCGCGACCGACGCGCTGTCGGAGGCGCTGACCATCGCCGGTAAGGCCGAGCGCAACGACCGCACCGACGAGATCAAGGTCGAGGTCCTCGAGCGGCTGGCCGAGCAGTACGCGGGCCGCGAGAAGGAGGTCGGGGCGGCGTTCCGGTCGCTGACCAAGAAGCTTGTGCGGCAACGCATTCTGACCGACCACTTCCGTATCGATGGCCGTGGCATCACCGACATCCGCGCCCTGAGCGCCGAGGTCGCGGTCGTGCCGCGGGCGCACGGCAGCGCGCTGTTCGAACGCGGCGAGACCCAGATCCTGGGCGTCACCACGCTGGACATGATGAAGCTGGCCCAGCAGATCGACTCGCTCGGACCGGAGACGTCCAAGCGCTATATGCACCACTACAACTTCCCGCCGTACTCGACCGGTGAGACCGGCCGCGTCGGTTCGCCCAAGCGTCGCGAGATCGGTCACGGCGCGCTCGCAGAACGGGCGCTGATGCCTGTGCTGCCCAGCGTCGAGGAGTTCCCGTACGCGATCCGTCAGGTGTCGGAGGCGTTGAGCTCTAACGGTTCGACGTCGATGGGTTCGGTGTGCGCGTCGACGCTGGCGCTGCTCAACGCCGGTGTGCCGCTGAAGGCGCCGGTGGCGGGCATCGCGATGGGCCTGGTCTCCGACGACATCGAGGTTGACGGCAAAACCGAGCGTCGGTTCGTCGCGCTGACCGACATCCTCGGCGCCGAGGATGCCTTCGGCGACATGGACTTCAAGGTCGCGGGCACCAAGGAGTTCGTCACCGCGCTGCAGTTGGACACCAAGCTCGACGGCATCCCGTCGCAGGTGCTGGCCGGTGCACTCTCGCAGGCCAAGGATGCGCGGCTGACCATCCTCGAGGTGATGGCCGAGGCGATCGACGGGCCCGACGAGATGAGCCCGTACGCGCCGCGGATCACCACGATCAAGGTGCCGGTGGACAAGATCGGCGAGGTGATCGGGCCGAAGGGCAAGGTCATCAACCAGATCACCGAGGACACCGGGGCGTCGATCTCCATCGAGGACGACGGCACCGTGTTCGTCGGCGCGACCGACGGCCCGTCGGCGCAGGCCGCTATCGACCGCATCAACGCGATCGCCAACCCGCAGCTGCCCAAGGTGGGCGAGCGGTTCCTCGGGACGGTGGTGAAGACCACTGACTTTGGAGCTTTCGTTTCCTTACTGCCTGGTCGCGACGGACTGGTCCACATCTCGAAGCTGGGTCGTGGCAAGCGGATCGGCAAAGTGGAAGACGTTGTCAAGGTCGGCGACAAGCTGCGCGTGGAGATCGCCGACATCGACAACCGCGGCAAGATCTCGCTGATACTGGTCGATGAGGATGAGTCTGCAGGCGCCGACTCGGGGGCCGCGCCGGCAGATGCCGCGGCGGCCGGCAGTTAGGGCGTTGCGCCGCGCCGGGCGTGGCGACGATTCGTCGACGGCCGTGCGCCGCACGGTGTTACCCGGTGGCCTGCGTGTGGTCACCGAGTACATCCCGTCGGTGCATTCGGCGTCGGTCGGTTTGTGGGTGAACGTCGGTTCGCGCGACGAAGGACCGAGCGTCGCGGGCGCTGCGCACTTCCTGGAACACCTGCTGTTCAAGTCGACGCCGACACGGTCCGCGGTACAGATCGCGCAGGCCGTCGACGCGGTCGGCGGTGAACTGAACGCGTTCACCGCCAAGGAGCACACCTGCTACTACGCTCATGTCCTCGACTCCGACCTCGAGTTGGCCGTCGATCTGGTCGCCGACGTGGTGCTGCGCGGCCAATGCGCCGTCGACGACGTGGAGATCGAGCGCGACGTGGTGCTCGAAGAGATCGCGATGCGCGACGACGACCCCGAGGACACCCTCGGCGACGTGTTCCTGTCGGCGATGTTCGGCTCACATCCGGTGGGCCGCCCGGTGATCGGCAGCGTCGCGTCGATTTCCTCGATGACCCGCAGTCAACTCCACTCGTTCCACGTCCGCCGCTACACACCGGAGCGGATGGTCCTCGCGGTCGCCGGCAACGTCGACCACGACGAGGTGGTCACCTTGGCGCGCGGATACTTCGGTGCCCGCCTGCTCCGCGGTCGCACACCCGTGCCGCCCCGCAAGGGCACCGGCCGGGTGGGCGGGCAGCCGAGCCTGCAACTGGTCACCCGGGACGCCGAGCAGACCCATCTGACGCTCGGCGTCCGCACGCCGGGGCGCCACTGGGAGCACCGGTGGGCGCTGTCGGTGCTCAACACCGCCTTGGGCGGCGGGCTGAGTTCGCGCTTGTTCCAAGAGATCCGAGAGACCCGCGGCCTGGCGTACTCGGTGTACTCCACGGTGGACACCTTCTCCGACAGTGGAGCGCTATCGGTGTACGCGGGCTGCCTGCCCGAGAGGTTCAACGAGGTCGCCAGGGTGACCACCGACGTGCTCGAGGCGGTGGCCCGCGACGGTATCAGCGAAGCCGAGTGCCGGATCGCGAAGGGCTCGTTGCGCGGTGGCCTGGTGCTCGGCCTCGAGGATTCCGGTTCGCGGATGAACCGCATCGGCCGCAGCGAACTGCATTTCGGCGAACACCGCACCATCGAGGAGACGTTGACCAGGATCGACGCGGTGACGCTGGACGAGGTCAACGGCGTCGCGCGCCGGCTCCTCAAGCGCCCCTACGGAGGTGCCGTCCTCGGTCCGCTGCGTTCGAAAAGGTCGCTGCCGCAGCCGCTTCGGGCCCTCGCCAGCTGAGCGCCTACGCTGGGGTCGGTGACTGAGATCTCACGGCGCCACGCCCTGCTCGGCGGATTGACACTCGTGGCGCTGGCCACATCGCCGCACAAGGCCGCCATGGCCGACCCGCCCCAACCTCCGCGGCCGATCGGCGACCGGATCGGCGCCATGGAACGCAGCAACAACGCGCTCATCGGCGTGTTCGCGACCAACCTCGACACCGGCCGCACCGTCGCGCACCGCGCGCAGGACCCGTTCGCGATGTGTTCGACCTTCAAGGGCTACGCCGCCGCCCGGGTGCTGCAGAAGGCCGAGCGCGGTGAACTCGCGCTGACCGATCGCGTCATCATCGACCAGGGCGACATCGTGCCGAACTCGCCCGTAACCCAAACTCGTGTCGGGCAGGCGATGACCCTGACCGAGTTGTGTCAGGCCGCCCTGCAGCAAAGCGACAACGCCGCGGGCAACTGGCTGCTGCGGGTCATCGGCGGTCCGTCGGGAATAACCGACTTCGCCCGCAGCATCGGTGACGAGCGATCCCGGCTCGACCGATGGGAGACCGAGCTCAACGCTGCTGTTCCCGGAGATCCGCGCGACACCACCACACCCGAGGCCATCGGCGGTGGCTACCGGTCGATCCTGTTGGGCGGCGTGCTGGCGGAGCCACAACGCCAGCAGCTCGGGGACTGGATGCGGGCCAATCAGACGTCAAGCGTGCGGCCCGCCCTGCCACCGGGGTGGACGACGGCCGACAAGACCGGCAGCGGAGATTACGCGAGCACCAACGACGTCGGGATCGCGTTCGGTCCAGACGGTGAGCGCCTGCTGCTGGCGATCATGACCAGGACCGCCGGCGCCGACCCGGGTGCACCGAACAACCGCCCGATGGTGGCTGAACTGGCCAAACAGCTGGTGGCTGAGCTAGCGCTCTGACGCGACCATCAGTGCGCCCGGCCAACCCCTCATGGCCGGGTGCAGCTGACGTCGGCGGTTTTCCCCCCACGTTCGCGAGTCCCCCAGGTTCCGCGAGCGTAAGCCGCTGCACTCAACGGTATGGCAGGGACAGCCTCGAAGGAATCGGGCGATTCCCTATCATTTCGGGCCCGCGCGGTTAAGGGTGCTGGCAAACACGCGAGCTCAGCTGCGGACCAGCGTCGACGTCAATTACAACCCGGAGTTCGCGCCCGCCATCCAGCCGACCTTGCGCACAGGGTTCCGAAGCCGCCAGCGCGGCCACCTTGGCGCACCTGTCGTGAGCGCCCGGCGGCTAAGCGCCGTGCGTGAAACGCGCCGCCTCGGCGGCGTACTGGGCCGCCACACATACGTCGTACCGCTGGGCTTCGAGCGACTGGACGCTGGAGAAGTCCCGTTCGCCGCCGCTCGCCAGGTGCGCGACGAAACCGAACACCGCCCCCCAGAAGGCGCCGATCACCAGGGCAATCAGGAGCGTCACAATCCATGCCGGCCCGAGTGTGAAAATCGCGAGAAGCAGACCGATGAACAAACCGAACCACGCGCCGCTGGCAGCACCGGCGAACGCCGCCCGGCTCTTGGTCATGCGGCCGGTCACACGTTCGACGGTGCGCACGCCGTCGCCGATGATGCGTACATGCTCGACCGGGAAGCCGCCGTCGGACATGCGGTCCACGAGACGTTGCGCGTCCGCGTAATTGTCGAACGACGCGACGACATGGCGAGCGGGTTGTTGTTCGCCGACCGGTTGCACGGGCTGTCCGCTTGGATTCGTCACTGAGTACCCCTCCGCCGGGTTTTCGCATCACAGACTGTGACTCAACGGTAGCGCACGCGCCGATAAGGTGACCGCATGCGAGTCGGAGTGCTGGGCGCAAAGGGCAAGGTCGGTAGGACCATGGTCGAGGCTGTGGAGGCCGCTGAGGACCTGACGTTGACCGCCGGGGTCGACGACGGCGATCCGTTGAGCGGGCTGTCCGACAGCCGAACCGAGGTCGTCATCGACTTCACCCATCCGGACGTCGTGATGGACAACTTGAAGTTCCTCATCGAGAACGGGATCCACGCGGTCGTGGGTACAACCGGATTCACCGACGAGCGCCTCGACCAGGTTCGTGGATGGTTGGACGCGAATCCGGACGTCGCGGTTCTCATCGCCCCCAACTTCGCGATCGGGGCGGTGTTGTCGATGCATTTCGCGCAGCAGGCTGCCCGCTACTTCGAGTCCGTCGAAGTCATCGAACTGCACCATCCGCACAAAGCCGATGCGCCGTCGGGCACTGCGGCGCGCACCGCCCGCCTCATCGCCGAGGCGCGAAAAGACTTGCCGCCCAATCCGGATGCCACCAGTACCGGCCTGGCCGGTGCGCGGGGCGCCGACGTGGACGGCATACCGGTCCACTCGGTGCGCCTAGCGGGGCTCGTGGCGCATCAGGAGGTGCTTTTCGGCACACAAGGCGAGACGTTGACGATCCGGCACGACAGCCTGGACCGGACCTCGTTCGTGCCCGGCGTCCTGCTCGCGGTGCGGCGGGTGGCCGAGCGGCCCGGGCTGACCGTGGGTATCGAGCCGCTGCTCGACTTGTGATGAGCGCTCGCGCGAAGAGCCGAGTGCACTGATGGGCGAGGGCGGGCGCGTACTGCGCACCCAACTGCTGATCGGGTTCATGTGCGTGGCCCTGATCGTCTACTTCGTGTTGCTCGGACGCATCGCGATGGCGTTCGTCAGGACCGGGGAGCCTGCCGCCGTCGGCCTGGGGCTGGCGCTGATGGTGCTGCCGTTGATCGGGCTCTGGGCCATGCTCAGCACGCTGCGCGCGGGCCTGACCCATCAGCGGCTCGCCCGCATCGTCCGTGACGAGGGTATGGAACTCGACGTGAGCGGGCTGCCGCGGATGCCGTCCGGGCGGATCCAACGCGATGCCGCCGATGAGCTGTTCGTCACGGTGCGTGAAGAATTGGAAAACGACCCCGACAACTGGCGGCGATGGTATCGACTGGCACGTGCATACGACTACGCCGGCGACCGCAGCCGGGCGCGGGAAGCGATGAAGAAGGCCGTGGAAATGGAAAACCGGGGGCCGCGATGAGCGCTTGCGCGAAGAGCATTGGGTCACGATGAGCGCGTGCGCGAAGAGCATTGGGCCGCGATGAACAAAACGCTGTTGGTCGTGCACCACACTCCGTCGCCCGGTACCCGCGAACTCCTCGAAGCGGTGCTCGCCGGGGCCGGCGACCCCGACATCGTGGGCGTCGAGATCGTGGTTCGGCCCGCGTTGGCTGCCACCCTGCCCGACATGCTCGACGCGGACGGCTACCTGTTCGGGACCACCGCGAATTTCGGGTACATGAGCGGCGCGCTCAAGCATTTCTTCGACACTGTCTACTACCCGAGCCTCGATCATGTCGGCGGCCGCCCGTACGGCTTGTGGGTGCACGGCAACAACGACACCGTGGGCGCGGTTAATGCGGTAGAAAAGCTTGCGACCGGGCTCGCCCTGGCCAAGGCCGCCGACGCGCTCGAGGTCGTCGGTGGTGTCGACGCCGGTGTGGCCGAACGCGCTTACGAACTCGGCGGCACCTTGGCCGCGACGCTGATGGAGGATTGACCATGCCAGGAATCGCCGACCTCGCTCTGGGCGCAGCTCCTATCGCAGGCGGGGCGATGTTGGGCGTGGTCGCGGGCAATCTCAAGCCGCCCGACGTCCGTGGCCTGATCGCCAAGGATCTCGACCTGCTGGAGCGGATTCCGCCGGAGCAGGTGGAACGGCGGGCCCGGCTGCAGGCGAGTGTCGATCAGCGCATCGACGACCTGATCTCGACAGGCGAACGCAGCCGCGCGCTTCGTCAGGCGGCCATGTCGTATGAGGGCAACTGGCGCGACATCATGGTGTTTCTCTGCGCGGTCCTGTTCACCGTCGTCTGGTGGAACGTCGACCACGACCGGACGAACTGGTTGGTGATGTTCATCGCGATGATCGTGCTGTCGGTCGCGGCGGGGATCTACGCGGGCCGCGGCGTGCTGCGCGGCATCCGCCACGCGATTCACAACCGCGGCGATCGTCAGTAGTGGTAGGTGTCCGTCGGCGCCGGGATGTGTGCGGGGTCGTCGACGTCGTCGAACGCCGACACCTCGATGCCGTAGGCGCGGGCGAGGTCGAGGATCTTGTTCGCCCGCGCGATGCGGGGTAGGTCCGAACCGTTGCGGATCTCGCCGCCGTCGCGCTCGAACTCGGTGAAAAACTCCTTGGCCCAAGCGATTTCGTCGGGCGACGGGGAAAGCCCCTCGTTGACGGTGGCGCACTGTTCGGGCGTCAGGCAGATCTTGCCGGTCATGCCGAACTCGACGGAGACCGCGGTGGCCTCGCTGAGCTTGAGCGCGCTCGAACCGACCGTCGGACCGTCGATCGCGCTCGGCAGGTGGGCGGCCTTGGCCGCGATGGTGAACCGCGACCGCGCATAGGCCAGGGTCGTCGGATTCTCGCCGAAACCGGTGTCACGGCGGAAGTCGCCGATGCCGAACGCCAGCCGGAACGTGCCCTTGGCCGCGGCGATGGCGGTGATGCGCTCCAGGCCCCGCGCCGTCTCGACCAGCGCGACGATCGGCACGTTGGGCAGCCGGTTGGCGGTCTCGGTGACGTGGTCGACGGATTCGACCATCGCCAACATCACCCCGCCGACCTTGGTCTTGGTCAGCGCCTCGAGGTCGTCTGCCCACCACGGCGTGCCGAAGCCGTTGACGCGGACCCAGTCGGTGTTTCCCTCGCCCATCCAGCGCACGACGTTGTCGCGCGCGCCGATCTTGTCCTTCGGTGCGACCGCGTCCTCGATGTCCAGGACGACGATGTCCGCGCGGGACCGCACCGCCGGCGCGAACCGCTCGTACTGGGCCCCGTTGACCAGCAGCCAGCTACGAGCGAGCACCGGATCGATACGCGAGCCGACGTCGTCGTGGTCCGGATGTGCGTCGGCTTCGTGATCGTCCATCGGAACATCGTTGCGTATCGACCCGTCGCGCCTCAATTGGGCAGCGCGGACTCGAACAGTTCCTGCAGCGCTATCCAGTGCCGCTCGGCGGACTCCTCGTCGTACGGGGCGTTGTCGGGGACCGCGAAGCCGTGTCCGGCCGGATAGAACTCGACGGTGTGGGCGACGTCGGCCGCGGTCAGAGCCTTGTCGAGGGTCTCGGCATCCGCGCGCGTGAATCCTTGGTCGTTCTTGGCTCCGGCGACGTACACCGTGGCCGTTATCTGGTCGGCGAGCAGATGCGGGCTGGCGGGGTCGTCGGTGACCAGCCCGCTGGCGTGAAACGAGCCCGCGGCCGCGACCCGGTCCGGTACCCGGCCGGCGACGATCACCGAGGTCCTCCCGCCCATGCAGTAGCCGCACACGCCGAACTTGTCGCCCTTGACCTCGGGGCGCGAGGCCAGGAAGTCGAAGAACGCGGCGGCGTCGGCGGCCATCATGTCCGGTGTGATCGACGAGATCATCTTGAACAGGCGTTTGCGCTGTGGTGGGTCGGTGAACGCGGTCCGCATGTCGAAGGGCTCCCAGTCGCCGTGGCGGTAGTACACGTCGGGTAGCAGCACGGCGTGGCCGAAGCCGGTCAGTCGGGCGGCCATTTCCTGGAAGGTGTCGCGGACTCCGCCGGCGTCGACGTACATCACGACGCCGGTCCAGGGGCCGGGGCCGTTCGGGGTGTGCAGGGTGACGGGGCAGGTGCCGTCGGGGGTGGTGACGGTCGCAGAGATGCTCGGCATGGCCTCCGTTCTACTCGTCCGGTGTGGAAGTAAGCTGACCGACGTGCCGATCGCCACTCCGTACGAGGATCTTCTGGGGCTGGTGATGGAGCGTGGCACGCCCAAGTCGGACCGCACCGGCACCGGCACCCGCAGCGTGTTCGGCCACCAGATGCGCTACGACCTGGCGGCGGGTTTCCCGTTGATCACCACCAAGAAGGTGCACACCAAGTCGATCGTCTACGAGCTGCTGTGGTTCCTGCGCGGCGACTCCAACGTGCGCTGGTTGCAGGAGCGCGGCGTCACCATCTGGGACGAATGGGCATCTGAGACAGGCGATCTGGGCCCGGTCTACGGAGTGCAGTGGCGGTCCTGGCCCACGCCGTCCGGCGAGTACATCGACCAGATCAGCGCCGCGCTCGAACTGCTGAGGTCCGATCCGGACTCGCGCCGCAACATCGTCTCGGCGTGGAACGTCGGCGAGATCCCGCAGATGGCGCTGCCGCCGTGCCACGCGTTCTTCCAGTTCTACGTGGCCGACGGCAAGTTGTCGTGTCAGCTCTACCAGCGCAGTGCCGACCTGTTCCTCGGGGTTCCGTTCAACATCGCCAGCTACGCCCTGCTCACGCACATGATGGCCGCGCAGGCCGGACTGGATGTCGGCGAGTTCATCTGGACCGGCGGGGACTGCCACATCTACGACAACCACGTCGAACAGGTGCAACTGCAACTGAGCCGCGATCCGAGGCCGTATCCGGAACTCGTTCTGGCGCCACGGGATTCGATCTTCGACTACACCTACGAGGACTTCGCGATCCTCAACTACGATCCGCACCCGGCGATCAAGGCCCCGGTTGCGGTCTAACATCGGCCTGATCTGGGCCCAGTCGACCTCCGGCGTCATCGGCCGAGACGGCGGTATCCCGTGGCGTCTGCCCGAGGATCAGGCCCGGTTCAAGGAATTGACGATGGGCCACACGGTCGTGATGGGCCGGCGAACCTGGGAATCGCTGCCTGCCAAGGTCAGGCCGCTGCCCGGACGGGACAACGTGGTGCTGACTCGCCAACCCGGCTACGCGGCCGCCGGCGCGCGGGTGGTGGCCTCCCTAAACGACGCGATGACCGATGACGCGGTCTGGGTGATCGGCGGCAATGAGATCTATGCGCTGGCGCTACCGGTCGCGACGCGGTGTGAGGTCACCGAGGTCGATCTCCAGCTGCACCGCCGAGACGATGACGCACTGGCCCCGGTACTCGACGAGGACTGGGTCGGCGAGGCAGGGGGCTGGCAGGTCAGCACCTCCGGGCTGCGGTACCGGTATCACAGCTACCGACGGGCCTGAAGCCTCAAGCCCTCGGCGAGCGCTCAGCTACGTACGCTTCGCGCCGCGGATTGTGTACGCAACTGAGCGCTCGGCGACGATGTTGTCGGTGCTGTGCTGCACGATGGCAGAGTGCCGACCAGACTCACGGCCGCTCAGGCGCGACGGGTCGCCGTCGCGGCGCAGGGCTTCGCCGAGGCCAAGCCGTCGGGGCCTGTCACCCGTGCGCACCTGCGCAGGCTGATCTCGCGCATCCAGGTGCTGCAGTTGGACTCGGTTTCGGTGTCGGTGCGCGCGCACTACGCGCCGGTGTTCAGCCGGTTCGGCCCCTACGACCGCGAGGTACTCGACCGGGCGGCGTGGAGCCATTCAGCGCGCTCGCCGCGCCTGCTGGTCGAGTACTGGGCGCACGAGGCGGCGTTGATGGCCGTCGAGGACTGGCCGCTGCTGCGCTGGCGGATGCGCGAATACACCCACGGCCGCTGGGGCAGGGCGATCGTGCAGAAGAACACGAAGCTGGCCGACGACGTGGTCGCGGCTGTGGCCGAGTTGGGGCCGTCGACGGCGGGCCAGATCGCTGCCTACCTCGGCGCCGAGCAGCGCGGCCAGAAGGGGCCGTGGTGGAACCGCAGCGACACGAAGTGGGTGACCGAGGCGTTGTGGTCGTCGGGAGTGTTCGCGACAGCCACCCGTGTCGGTTTCGCCCGCTATTACGATCTCGTCGAGCGCGTGCTGCCCACCGAGGTGTTGGCGCGTGAGGTCGACGACGAGGAAGCGGTACGGGAGCTGGTGCTGCGGGCCGCCGGCGCGCTCGGAGTCGCGACCGAACCAGACCTGCGCGACTACTTTCGGTTGTCGCCGGGTCAGTCCAAGCCGGCGGTTGCGAAGCTGGTCGCCGACGGGGAGCTGGAACCGGTCGAGGTCGACGGCTGGGCGGCCCCGGCCTACCTGCGGGCCGGACAGGTCGTGCCGCGGCGCGACCGCGGCACCGCGCTGTTGTGTCCGTTCGATCCGCTGATCTTCTTCCGGCCGCGGGTGGAGCGGTTGTTCGGTTTCCATTACCGCATCGAGATCTACACGCCGGCCGCCAAACGGCAGTACGGCTATTACGTGTGGCCGTTCCTGCTCGACGGGGAACTGGTCGGCCGGGTGGATCTGAAGGCCGATCGCGCGGCGGGCGTGCTGCACGTCGTCGGCGCGTTCACAGAGTCGGGCCGACAGCCGTCGCGGGTGGCCGACGCGCTGGCGGGTGAGCTGCGGGCGATGGCGACGTGGCTCGGCGTGGGAGGCATCACGATCGGCGAGAAGGGCGATCTGGCCGGTCCTTTGCGCCGAATGTCGGGTTAAGCGACGTTTCGCCGCGCGCAACTTGCGTTGTCCAACCCGACACTCGGCGGCTGCGCGCAAATCAGACGCAGTCGGAGCAGACCATCCGGTTGCCGGACTGCAGCGCGAGCCTGCTGTGGTGGTGCACCAGGAAGCAGCTCGAGCAGGTGAACTCGTCCGCCTGCTTGGGAATTACCCGCACAGTGAGTTCCTCGCCCGACAGGTCGGCGTCGGGCAAATCGATCGAATCGACCGGATCGCCGTCGTCGACGTCGAGCACCGCCACGTCGACCTCGCGCCGCCGGGCGGCAATGGCGTCCAGCGACTCGTCGGTGCTCTCGTCGGTGTCCTTGACGCGAGGTGCGTCGTAATCGGTAGCCATCAGTCACACTCCCTCGAAGATCAGCGCTTGGGTAACGCTGATTGAGAACGGGTTTGTTCCCGGCATACCGATGGTCCAAACCTGAATCTCTCGCGACGTCCGATCTCCACCGGGACCGCCCACTGTGCGATGTCATGCGCCGCTGCCGGCGCGTCGCAGATCAAACCGCACATTCGGCGCGAAGGGCCACCTCGGGGATGCCCACGTTAGGGTGAGCCGTGGCCGAGACCACGCCGCTGCGCGTCCAACTGATCGCCAAGACGGAGTTTCTGCCGCCTCCGGACGTACCGTGGGAAACCGACGCCGGCGGCGGCCCCGCGCTGGTCGAGTTCGCGGGGCGCGCCTGCTATCAGAGCTGGTCGAAGCCGAATCCGCGGACGGCCACCAACGCCGCGTACATCCGTCACATCATCGATGTCGGACACTTCTCGGTGCTCGAGCACGCCTCGGTGTCCTTCTACATCACCGGCATCTCGCGGTCGTGCACGCACGAGTTGGTCCGGCACCGCCACTTCTCCTACTCACAGCTGTCACAGCGCTATGTCCCGGAACACGACGCGCAGGTGGTGGTGCCCCCGGGCATGGAGGATGACCCCGAGCTGACGGAAATCTTCGCCGCGGCCGCCGATGCCAGCCGCGCGACGTACACCGAACTGCTCGGTCGCCTCGAAGCCAAGCTCATGGGCGATGAGCCCGGAGAAAAGCTAGGCGTTCTCCGACGCAAACAGGCGCGTCAGGCCGCCCGCGCTGTGCTGCCCAACGCCACCGAAACGCGCATCGTCGTCACCGGCAACTACCGGGCATGGCGGCACTTCATCGCGATGCGGGCCAGCGAGCACGCCGACGTGGAGATTCGCCGGCTGGCCATCGAATGCCTGCGCCGACTCGTCGATGTGGCGCCGCAGGTCTTCAGCGACTTCGAGATCTCCACGCTGGCGGACGGCACGGAGGTCGCCACGTCCCCTCTGGCAACGGAGGCATGAGGATCAGCGAGTAATCTGAGCGCCGTGAGCACCAGCGGAATCGACGTGGCAGCCCAGTTGGGCACGATGCTGACCGCGATGGTGACTCCGTTCAAGCCGGACGGCTCCCTGGACACCGATGCCGCGGCGCGGCTGGCGAATCGACTCGTCGACGCCGGTTGTGACGGGCTGGTGTTGTCGGGAACCACCGGCGAGTCGCCGACCACCACCGATGCCGAGAAGATCGCCCTGCTACGGGTGGTCCTCGAGGCCGTCGGCGACCGTGCACGCATCATCGCCGGCGCGGGCTCCTACGACACCGCGCACAGCGTCCAGCTGGCGAAGGCGTGCGCCGCCGAGGGCGCCCACGGCCTGCTGGCGGTGACGCCGTACTACTCGCGTCCGCCGCAGGCGGGGCTGCTGGCACACTTCACCGCGATGGCGGATGCCACCCCGCTGCCCATCGTGCTCTACGACATCCCACCGCGGTCGGTCATTCCGATCACGTGGGAGACCATGCGTCGGCTTGCCGAACATCCCAACATCGTCGCGGTCAAGGACGCCAAGGCCGATCTGCACGGCGGTGGGCAGATCATCGCCGAAACCGGCTTGGCGTACTACTCCGGAGACGATGCGCTGAACCTGCCGTGGCTGGCGATGGGTGCTGTCGGTTTCATCAGTGTCTGGGGGCACCTGGCGGCCAGCCAGCTGCGAGAGATGTTGTCTGCCTTCCACTCCGGCGATGTCGCGACGGCCCGCAAGATCAACGTCGCGCTCGGGCCGCTGGTTCATGCTCAGGCCCGCCTCGGCGGGGTGACGCTGTCGAAGGCGGGTCTGCGGTTGCAGGGCTTCGAGGCCGGCAACCCCCGGCTGCCGCAGGTGCCCGCCACTGCCGAACAACTCGACGAGTTGGCCGCGGACATGCGAGCGGCCGCGGTGCTGCGGTAGTGAACGAGGAACTCAACCCACCGGGGCCCCTGGCCCCTGGCGGATTGCGGGTCACTGCCTTGGGCGGGATCAGCGAAATCGGCCGCAACATGACCGTTTTCGAACATCTGGGTCGGCTGCTGATCGTCGACTGCGGCGTGTTGTTCCCGACGCACGACGAGCCCGGTGTCGACCTGATCCTGCCGGATCTGCGTCTCATCTCCGAGCGCCTCGACGAGGTGGAAGCGCTGGTGCTCACCCACGCGCACGAGGACCACATCGGCGCGATCCCGTTCCTGCTCAAACTCCGTAGCGACATCCCGGTGGTCGGGTCGAAGTTCACGCTCGCGCTGGTGGCCGAAAAGTGCCGCGAACACCGGATCAAGCCGGTGTTCGTCGAAGTCGACGAGGGGCAGAGCTCCCGACACGGTGTGTTCGAATGCGAGTATTTCGCGGTCAACCACTCGATTCCCGGCTGCCTGGCCATCGCGATCCACACGGGCGCCGGCACGGTGCTGCACACCGGTGACATCAAGCTCGACCAGTCCCCGCCCGACGGCAAACCGACGGACCTGCCCGGCATGTCGCGGCTCGGCGACGCCGGGGTGGACCTGTTCCTGTGCGACTCGACGAACGCCGAGATCCCCGGAGTGGGGCCGTCGGAGAGCGAGATCGGCCCGAACATGCACCGGCTGATCAGAAGCGCGCAGGGCCGCGTCATCGTGGCCTGCTTCGCGTCCAACGTCGGTCGCGTGCAACAGATCATCGACGCTTCGGTGGCGCTGGGACGCAAGGTGGCTTTCGTGGGCCGCTCGATGGTCCGCAACATGGGGATCGCGAAGGAACTCGGCTATCTCACGCTCGCTCACGACGACGACATCATCGACATCGGTGCGGCCGAGATGATGGCCCCCGAACGCGTCGTTCTGGTCACCACCGGCACACAGGGTGAGCCGATGGCGGCGCTGTCCCGGATGTCGCGCGGCGAGCACCGCAGCATCACGTTGACGGCGGGTGATCTCATCATCATGTCGTCGTCGCAGATACCCGGTAACGAGGAAGCGATCTTCGGCGTGTTGGACGCGTTGGCCAAGATCGGCGCGCGCGTGGTGACCAACGCGCAAGTCCGCGTACATGTTTCCGGGCATGCCTACGCCGGCGAACTGCTGTTCCTCTACAACGGCGTGCGGCCGCGCAACGTGATGCCCGTGCACGGTACCTGGCGGATGCTGCGCGCGAATGCGGGCCTTGCGGCACGCACCGGGGTGCCGGAGGAAAACATCGTGCTGGCCGAGAACGGGGTCAGCGTCGACCTGGTGGCGGGCCGGGCGTCGATCGCCGGGGCGGTGCCGACGGGCAAGATGTTCGTCGACGGTCTGGTCAGCGGGGATGTGGGCGACGCCGTGGTCGGCGACCGGCTCACGCTCTCTTCGGGTTTCATCGGCATCACCGTCGTCGTCCAGCGCGGTACCGGCAAGCCGACAGCCCCGCCGCATCTGCATTCGCGCGGCTTCTCCGAGGACCCGAAGGCGTTGGAACCGGCCACCCGCAAGGTGGAGGAGGCGCTCGAAGCGCTTGTCGCCGAACGGGTCACCGACATCAACCGCATCGCGCAGGCATCACGGCGGGCCGTCGGCAAATGGGTGGGGGAGGCCTACCGACGTCAGCCGATGATCGTGCCGACGGTCATCGAGATCTAGCGTCAGCGCTTGTTGATGTAGCCCGCGTCGACGGGCAGCGTCACGCCGGTGATGTAACGCGCGGCGTCGGATACCAGGAAGGCGACCGCGTTGGCGATGTCGTCAGGGTCGAGGGTTTCGACCGGTAGCGCATTTCCCATGTCCACGGGCTTGCCGGTCTGCGTGACGACGTCCTCCAGCCACCGCTGAATGAACTCGTTGTCGATCATCGGGGTCTCGACACCGGCCGGATGTATCGAGTTGACTCGAATACCATGCGGTGCCAGAAGATTGGCGTAGACCCGCATCAGACCGACCATGCCGTGCTTGGCGGCGGCGTAGCCGATCGAGCCTGAGTCGTCGCCTCCGCCGCCGACCAAGCCCATCACCGAACTGATCAGCACCATCGCCCCGCCGCCGCGCTCGGTCAACGGATGGCGGGTCATCTCGATCGTGTGGAAGACGCCGGTCAGATTGACGTCGATCACGTCGCGCCAACCGGCGTCACCCGACTGCATCGGGGCGATTCCCGCGTTGGCGACGACGATGTCCAGGCCGCCGAAGGCGTCCAATCCGGCTTGCAGCGCCTGCTGCAACGATTCGCGATCGCGAACGTCGGCCTGCCGTGCGACGATTCGCGCGCCGGTGTCCTCGACGAGTTTCACGGTCTCAACCAGATCATCTGCTGTCGCCAGCGGGTACGGGACCGACGCGATCTGCTCGCAGATGTCGATGGCGATGATGTTCGCGCCATCGGAGGCCAGCTTGACGGCTTCCGCCCGTCCCTGGCCCCTCGCAGCGCCGGTGATGAAGGCAACCTTGCCGTCGAGGGGAGCCATCAGGGACGTAGCGCGCCCTTGCTGGGATCACCCGCGACGACGGGCGCCAGCATCTTGATGTCCGGGGCGCCGTCGAGATGCTCACCGACCGTGCCGAAGAGCGTCGCGACGGCCGGCGCGGTGCTGTGGGTCTTCAATGCGTCCTCATCGGCCCACTGCTCGACGAACACGAACGTGCCGTTGGCTTCGTGCAGCGCATAGAGCTCGCAGCCCGGCTCCTGATGCACCGCCTCGATCGCGTCCTTGCATGCCTTCCGCACGGTGTCAACGGATTCGGGTTTGGCGGTCATGGTGGCGACGACGACTACGGGCATGGCGGACTGGACTCCTCGATGAGTGTGTGCTGGACGAGTGCACAGCCTACTCAGTCGGGACCGGGCTACATCACGTCCACCCAGATCGTGAACGCCGCCGTGGCAGTCGCGACCACGATGAGCCCGACGGTGTCCGCCGCCCCGATTCGCGGCGCCTCGGTGCGATGGATACGCAACTCACGCGCCAGCAGGAACAACGGGAACGTCACGCTGACCGCGATGAAGAACGACGCGACGATGTAGACCCACACGAACCTGATGCCGTGTTTACGTGCCTCGAACACCATGAAGATCACCGCCGCGAGGAGGAACAGCGCGATATCGACGGTGATCGACCGCGCTGCCGCATTGGCTTTGGTGTCCTGCCAGAACGCGGTGATGAATTCGGCCCCGCGGTCGGCGTAGGCCAGATTCTGACTCCAGGTCGCGATCAACGCGGCGATCGCGATGACGGCATAGCAGGTGCAGAGCACCTTGGTGATGGCCGGCAGCGTTGCCGGGGTGCTGGTATCGGTCATTTCCGCACGGTATGTCGCAAAAGCGCATCAATCGATACGAATCTGTTACCCGTGTGGCAGATGGTGAATTTGGGGCTGAAGCGACTAGGCTTACAGGCATGCCTAGTAAGACCGCCGCCCGCTCTGGAAACCGTTCGAGCAGGTCAAAGGCGGGTTCACGATCGGGCAGCAGGACGGCGCCCCGGCGTAAGCCGGCACCGCGCCGAACTTCCTCACCGGTCTCGTCGGCCGGCGCCACCGTGGGCCGCGGCGTGCGGGCCGGCTGGTTGATGTTGGCCAAGGGCGCCGGCACCACCGCACGTTCGGTCGGTCGTGCCCGCGATCTCGAACCCGGCCATCGCCGTGACGGCATCGCACTCGCGCTGCTCGCCCTGGCCGGGATCGTCGCCGCCAGTTCGTGGTTCGACGCCGCGGGCCCGGTGGGCGGGTGGCTCGACACATTCCTGCGGACGTTGATCGGTGCTGCCGTCGTCCTCGTTCCGCTGGCGCTGGCTGCCGTCGGAATCACGCTCATGCGCACCGAACCGGATCCGGACGCCAGGCCGCGGCTGATCCTCGGTTCGGCGATGATCGCGCTGCCCGCGCTCGGCTTGTGGCATCTGTGGGCCGGCTCGCCGCAGGCTCCCGGTGATCGGCAGCACGCCGCTGGCTTTATCGGCTTCGCGATCGGCGGTCCGCTCTCCGAAGGGCTCACTGCGTGGATCGCCGCACCGCTGCTGTTCATCGGTGTGCTGTTCGGCGTGCTGCTGGTGACCGGCACAACCATCCGCGAGGTGCCCTCGACGGTCCGCGCAATGTTCTCCACCCGGCCCTACGACGACTACGACTACGACGATTACGACGACGAGGACACCGCAGTCATCGCCGAATCCGAGGACTTCTCCGACGGCTACTACGACGACCCGGCCGCTTACGACGGCGACGCGGGACAGGCGTGGCCGACGCGCACGCCCATGGAGAACTATCCGATCGACGACGAGGCGCCCACGGTTCCCGAGCCGACCGCCAAGACCCGCAGGAAGAAGGCCGCCAAACAGCAGACGCTGTCGCTGGACCGTGTGGTCGACGGGCCGTATGCACTACCGTCGTTGGACCTGCTGGTGGCCGGCGATCCGCCCAAACGGCGCAGTGCGGGCAACGACCGCATGATCGAGGCGATCAGCGAGGTGCTTGACCAGTTCAAGGTCAACGCATCGGTCACCGGCTGCACCCGCGGCCCGACCGTCACCCGCTACGAGGTCGAACTCGGACCCGGGGTCAAGGTCGAGAAAATCACTGCGCTGCAACGCAATATCGCCTACGCGGTCGCGACCGAAAGCGTCCGGATGCTGGCGCCAATCCCCGGCAAGTCCGCGGTCGGCATCGAGGTGCCCAACGTGGACCGGGAGATGGTTCGGCTCGCCGACGTGCTGACCGACCCCTCCACTCGCGGCGATCATCACCCGCTGGTCATTGGCCTGGGCAAAGACATTGAGGGCGAGTACATCTCGGCCAACCTCGCGAAGATGCCGCACCTACTGGTCGCAGGCTCGACCGGGTCGGGCAAGTCGAGTTTCGTGAACTCGATGCTGGTGTCGCTGCTGGTGCGGGCCACGCCGGAGGAGGTCAGGATGATCCTGATCGACCCGAAGATGGTGGAACTCACGCCGTACGAAGGCATTCCGCACCTGATCACCCCGATCATCACCCAGCCCAAGAAGGCCGCCGCGGCGCTGGCGTGGCTGGTGGAGGAGATGGAGCAGCGCTACCAGGACATGCAGGCCTCCCGGGTGCGCCACATCGACGACTTCAACAAGAAGGTGCGCTCGGGTGAGATCACCGCGCCGCTGGGCAGTCAGCGCGAGTACAAGCCGTACCCGTACATCGTCGCGATCGTCGACGAGTTGGCCGACCTGATGATGACCGCCCCGCGCGATGTCGAGGACGCGATCGTGCGTATCACCCAGAAGGCGCGCGCGGCAGGCATTCACCTGGTGCTGGCCACGCAACGGCCGTCGGTGGACGTCGTGACCGGTCTGATCAAGACCAACGTGCCGTCGAGGTTGGCGTTCGCCACGTCGTCGTTGACCGACAGCCGCGTCATCCTCGACCAGCAGGGCGCCGAAAAGCTGATCGGCATGGGCGACGGGTTGTTCCTGCCGATGGGGGCTAACAAGCCGATCCGTTTGCAGGGCGCGTTCATCACCGACGAGGAAATCCACGCCGTCGTCGACGCGACGAAGGAACAGGCCGAACCCGAGTACACCGAGGGCGTCACCAACGCCAAGACCAACAGCGAGCGCACCGATGTCGATCCCGATATCGGCGACGATATGGACGTCTTCTTGCAAGCGGTCGAGCTCGTGGTGTCGAGCCAGTTCGGGTCGACGTCGATGCTGCAGCGCAAACTGCGCGTCGGATTCGCCAAGGCGGGCCGGCTGATGGATTTGATGGAGACCCGCAACATCGTCGGGCCGAGCGAAGGTTCCAAGGCGCGCGAGGTGCTCGTCAAACCCGACGAGTTGGCCGGGACGCTCGCCTTGATCCGCGGCGGCGCCGACACCGGTGGCGACGACGAAGACGAGTGATTTCGGTGCGCTACCGGTCGCTCACCGATAGGTAGCGCACCCAAACCACTACAAAGTGAGCAGCATTCGCGTGTTGCCGAGAATGTTCGGCTTCACATAGGACAGGTCGAGGAACTCCGCCACGCCGGTGTCATACGAGCGGCACATCTCCTCGTAGACCTCTGCGGTCACGGGTGTGCCGTCGACCTCGCGGAACCCGTGCCTGGTGAAGAACTCGACTTCGAAGGTGAGCACGAAGATCCGTTCGAGACGCAACTCGCGGGCGACGACGAGCAACCGGTCGACGATCGCATGCCCGACGCCGTGACCCCTGACTTTCGGGTGCACCGCGACGGTGCGCACCTCACCGAGGTCCGACCACAGCACATGCAGGGCGCCGCACCCGATCAGTTCGCCCTCGACCTCGGCGACCCAGAACTCCTGAACGGCCTCGTAGAGCGTCACCAAATTCTTCTCCAGCAGGATCTTGCCGGAGTAGATGTCGACCAAGGCTTTGATGCCGGGGACATCCGAGGTTCGCGCGCGCCGCACGACGACCTCGTCGAATTCTGCGCTCACAGGTGGAGAGTATCGGTTCGGGCAACCGATATTCTGTTGCGGTGTCGGGCCAACCCCATACCGATCCGCTGGTCCCGCGCGCCCGTGTAGCGAACATCGCGAATGTGCTCACCGGTGTGCGGATGGCGTTGGTCCCCGTTTTCCTGGCGGTGCTCTTCGTTGGCGACGGTCATGAAACATTCTGGCGGATAGCCGCATTCGCGGTGTTCACCGTCGCGGTGATCACCGACCGGTTCGACGGGGCGCTGGCGCGCAGCTATGGCATGGTGACGGAGTTCGGCACACTCGCCGACCCCATCGCCGACAAGGCTCTCATCGGCGCGGCGCTCATCGGGCTGTCGATGCTGGGCGACCTGCCGTGGTGGATAACGGTGGTGATCCTCGTCCGGGAAGTCGGCATCACGGTGCTGCGGTTCGCCGTGTTACGCCACGGCGTGATCCCCGCCAGCCGGGGCGGCAAGCTCAAGACCCTGGTGCAAGGCGTGGCGATCGGCCTGTTCATCCTGCCGCTGTCCGGTGCATGGTTGTCCGCCACCTGGGTGATCATGTGGGCGGCGGTGGTCCTGACCGTGATCACCGGTGTCGATTACGTCGTCTCCGCCATCCGGGACTCGCGCGGACGACCCGCCGTTCGGTAGCGACGCCCATCGCTGGGTCGACGGTACGCGAATCACCGTCGCCCCTCGCGCCAGAGTGACCGGAGTGATCTGCGCCATCCGGGAACCAACCGGGCCGCACGCAGCGTTGCCCTAATTGACCCCAGCCACCGACTCCGGAGGGAGAGCACGATGACGGCATTGCTTCGCGAGGTGATCGGCGACGTGCTGCGCCGCGCCCGCGTCGACCAGGGCCGCACCCTGCGCGAGGTGTCGGATACGGCGCGGGTCAGCCTGGGTTACCTCTCCGAGGTCGAACGCGGCCGCAAGGAAGCGTCGAGCGAACTGCTCAACGCGATCTGCGGTGCTCTCGACGTGCCGCTGTCGCGGGTGCTTTCCGACGCCGGCCAGGAGATGGAGCGCGAGGAGCGGGCCGCCTTCGCGGGCGCGGCGAACATCGACGCCACCACCAAGGTGGTCATTCCGCAGGTCGTGTCGATGGCCGTCGCCTGAGCCCTGTTCCGACACCGAGTGGGTGTGGCGATGCCCGCCGACCCGATAGATTGGGCAGCACGGTAAGCCGGGCCGGCGAGTCCGAGACAACGACACGAAGGCGGAGTGAACTGACATGGCCAACCCGTTCGTCAAGGCGTGGAAGTACCTCATGGCGCTGTTCAGCTCGAAGGTGGACGAGTACGCCGACCCGAAAGTGCAGATTCAGCAGGCCATCGAGGAAGCCCAGCGGCAGCATCAGGCACTGACGCAGCAGGCCGCCCAGGTGATCGGTAACCAGCGCCAGCTGGAGATGCGGCTCAACCGCCAACTCGCCGACATCGAGAAGCTGCAGGTCAACGTTCGGCAGGCGTTGACGCTGGCCGATCAGGCGGTCGCCTCCGGCGATGCCGCCAAGGCCACCGAGTACAACAACGCCGCCGAAGCGTTCGCCGCGCAGCTGGTGACCGCCGAGCAGAGCGTGGAGGACCTCAAGACGCTGCATGACCAGGCGCTCAACGCGGCGGGGCAGGCCAAGAAGGCCGTCGAACAGAACGCGATGATGCTGCAGCAGAAGATCTCCGAGCGCACCAAACTGCTGTCTCAGCTCGAACAGGCCAAGATGCAGGAGCAGGTGAGCTCGTCGTTGCGGTCGATGAGCGAGCTGGCCGCCCCGGGCACCACGCCCAGCCTCGACGAGGTGCGCCAGAAGATCGAGCGTCGTTACGCCAACGCCATGGGTGAGGCCGAGCTGGCGCAGAATTCGGTACAGGGCCGGATGATGGAGGTTCAGCAGGCCAGCGTCCAGATGGCCGGGCATTCGCGGCTGGAGCAGATCCGCGCTTCGATGCGTGGTGAGCAGTTGCCCGCCGGCGGTAATGCTGCGGCACAGCCTGCCGCTCCGGCGGCCAATCCGCAGCAGGCGACGCCGGAAAATCCGCTGTCCCAATAACGAAGGACCACCAGTGAGTTCGCAGACGAGTCGACCGGGGCCGTGGCGCTCGCTGGTGGCGCGCGGTGTCCAGAACGGGATAGACACGGCTGCCGAGTGGTCTGATGTGCTGGCCGACAAGCTGAACTCGGCCGCGGACCCGCGCGCGAAGCTGCTGCGCAAGCGGCGCTGGGCGCTGCGTCTCACATTGTTCTTCACGATCTCGTGCGTGTTCTGGATCGGTGTCACCGGGCTGGTGGCGGCCTGGGACACGCCCGCCTGGGCGCTGCTCATCCCGTCGCCGATCGCCGTTGGTGCGGCGTTTCTGGCCACGTTGACGTTCCTGCGATACCGATGGCTGCGACGCGAGCCGCTGCCGCCGCCGCGGTCCCGTGCCACCCGACGGCTGCCCCCGTTCGGATCGGCCGCCCGGCAGCCGATGGCGGCACTGGCGGCCTCCGAGCGCGGGTTGTTCTCGCTGCTCGGCGTGATGGAGCGTGGACGGATGCTGCCTGGGGACGAACTTCGCGAGCTGACGGCCGCGGCAAACCACACCGCGGTGACCATGTCGGCGACCGCCAATGAGGTGGTGTCGATGGAGCGGGCGATCCGCGCGACGCCGCAGTCACGCTCGCATCTGGCGCCCACCATTGCGGCGTTCACCGCACAACTCGACCACGGCGCGCGGCAGTACAACGAAATGGTCAACGCCGCAGCACAACTGGTGTCCGCGGCGAACACCGGCCCGACGTCGACGTCGCCGATGTGGCAACAGCGTTACCGCGACGAATTGGCCAACGCCACCGATCGCCTCACCGGCTGGGCGCAAGCGTTCGACGAACTCGGTCACGTGCGCGGCGCATAACCGCCGCGGTCACATCGTGGGCCGCAGCGACGGTAACACCGTCGCCGCCAGACCGCGCAGCGTGGCCTTGAGAAAGTCGAGCGTGTCGAAATAGTCGCGCCACAACGTGATTCGGCCACCGTGCACCTCAAACGTCCCACACACCCAGAACTGCAGCCGCACCGGTCCGAACACCAGGGCGTCGGTGCGTTCGGTGAGCACGGAGTTGCCGTCGGCGGCGATACGATGGATTTTCACCTCGAAGCCGAACCGGCCCTGGCCGCGCCGCATCATGCCGATGATCCGCTGCCGGCCTCGGATCGTGGGATAACCGACGTTCTGCCATTCGACATTGTCGGCGAGTAAGCGCTCGGCGGTGTCGAAATCCTCATCCTGTAGGGCGTACAGGAAGGTCTCCACCGCTCGGATGTTGTCGACGTCGGTTCTCAGTCCGGAAGCCTGGTCGGTCATGGGGCAAGCCTAGTGCCGAGGCGGTGTGGCAGGGTAGGCCGAATGCGCGTCGCCGTGGTGGCAGGACCCGATCCCGGGCACGCCTTCCCGGCCATCGCATTGTGCCTGCGGTTCGCGGCCGCCGGCGACAAGCCGACTCTGTTCACGGGGACCCGATGGCTCGACACGGCACGCCGCGAAGGCATCGATGCGTGCGAACTGGATGGTCTGGATCCGACGGCGGGCGACGACGACGCCGACGCGGGCGCCAAGATTCACCAACGGGCAGCCCGGATGGCGGTCCTCAACGAGAACGGCATCGCCGCGTTGAGACCCGACCTGGTGGTCTCCGATTCGATCACCGCATGCGGCGGGCTGGCCGCTGATCTACTGGGCGTGCCCTGGGTTGAACTGAACACCCATCCGCTGTACCGGCCGTCGAAAGGACTGCCTCCCATCGGCAGCGGGTTGGCGGCCGGAACAGGTGTGCGGGGACGGCTGCGTGATGCGATGCTGCGTGCGCTGAGCGCGCGGTCGTGGCGCGCCGGGCTGCGGCAGCGATCCGCCGTTCGTGTCGAGATCGGCTTGCCCGCCGAGGATCCGGGACCGCTGCGACGTCTCATCGCGACACTGCCCGCCCTGGAGGTGCCGCGCCCTGACTGGCCGGTCGAGGCCGTCATCGTCGGCCCCCTGCACTACGAGCCGACGACTTCGGTGCTGCCGCTGCCCGCAGGTGACGGCCCGGTGGTGGTGGTCGCCCCGTCGACGGCGACGACGGGCGCCGGAGGGCTCGCCGAGGTTGCGCTGGACACGTTGGTGCCGGGCGATGCCCTTCCTGCCGGGTCGCGGGTGGTGGTGTCGCGCCTCGACGGGCCCGATCGCGAGGTGCCGCCGTGGGCGGTGGTCGGCCTCGGTCGTCAGGACGAGCTACTGGCCGCAACGGACGTACTTATCTGTGGCGGCGGGCACGGGACAGTGGCCAAGGCGTTGCTGTCCGGTGTGCCGATGGTGATCGTGCCGGGCGGAGGGGATCAGTGGGAGATTGCCAATCGTGTCGTGCGCCAGGGGAGTGCGCAGCTGGTACGGCCGCTCGGCGCCGAGGCGCTGGCGCGCGCGGTTCGCGAGGTGTTGGGCACGCCCGGCTACCGGGACGCGGCGCGCCGGGCCGGAGCGTCGGTTGCCGACGTCGAAGATCCGGTACGGGTGTGCCATGAAGCGCTGGATGCGTCGGCGTAGTTTGGGCTCGTGCGGTTGACGGAGTTCCATGTCCTCGTCAGGGAACAGTTCGGTCCCGTGCGCGGGGCGTCGCTGCTCGTCGACCATGTGCTCAGCGGGGTCGGTGGGCGGACCGCAGCCCAGGCCATCGAGGAGGGCGTGGATCCGCGGGAGGTCTGGCGCGCGCTGTGCGCGGATTTCGACGTCCCGCGTGATCAATGGTGAGCCGCTAGCGCTTGTCCTCGGCGCGTCCGGTGCCGGGAGTGTGCGCAGGATCGTCCACCATGTCGGGGTCGCGGTCGGACTCCGGCATCTGTGACGCCGGCTGTTCCTCGCCCGGTGATGCGGTCGAACCGCCGGGAGTACCGCCGGGCGCAGCGCTCTTGTAGCCGGCATCGGTGGTGGGCTTGACCGCTCCACCGGTCCGTGCGCCGCCCTCGTCTGTGGCGTCCGTCTTCGCCGACGTTTGCCGCCCCTCGTAGGGCGGCAGCGCAGACTCGACATCCTTCGGAGGCTCGTTCGTGAAACCCGTCTCGAAGTCGGGCTTGCCGCCGCCCTCGTCATACGACGGAACGGCCTCGTCACCCTCGTAGGTGTCGGAGGGCCGGTCTGCCGGCCCGCCTGACGGTTCATCTGATCCGGTGCCGCGCGATCCCCGTTCTTCCGGCTTCGTCATGACTCTTACTCCTCACCCTCGCCGCATCGGATGCGGCGACGTTGTTGTGCGCTAGGCCCGCTGGCCGAGCACTAGCGCGGTTTCGCGGTGCAACCGGCCGAAGTTGTAATAGGCCGCGCAAGCACCCTCGGGAGAGACCATGCAGGTCCCGATCGGTGTCTCGGGCGTGCAAGCGGTGCCGAAAACCTTGCACTCCCAGGGCTTGATGACCCCCTTGAGTACCTCTCCGCATTGGCATGCCTTGGGATCGGCCACTCGGACGCCGGGCATCTCGAACTTGAGCTCGGCGTCGAACTCGGCGTAGTCGTGGTGCACCTTGAGTGCGCTCTGCGAGATGAAGCCCAGCCCGCGCCATTCGAAGTGCGGCCTCAACTCGAATGTCTCGGCCATTAGCTTCAGCGCCTGGGTGTTGCCTTCCGGCCGCACGACGCGGGTGTACTGGTTCTCGACCTCGCAGCGTCCGTCGCGGATCTGCTGCAGCAGCATGTGCACCGAAGCCAGGATGTCCAGCGGTTCGAATCCCGCGACCACCATCGGCTTTCGGTACACGTCGGGAACGAACCGGTAGGGCCGCAACCCCACGACGGTCGAGACGTGACCGGGCCCGAGGAACCCCGACAGTCGCAGGTCGGGCGACTCGAGGATCGCCTTGATCGGCGGCACGATCGTGACGTGGTTGCAGTACACGGAAAAGTTCGTCACCCCGAGCGCGCGGGCGCGCACAAGCGTCACCGCGGTCGACGGTGCCGTCGTCTCGAAACCGACTGCGAAGAAGACGACGTGGCGGTCGGGGTTGTCGACGGCGACCTTGAGCGCGTCCAGCGGGGAGTACACGAATCGCACGTCCGCGCCGCGTGCCTTGGCTTCGATCAGGTTGCCCCTGGACCCGGGTACGCGCATCATGTCGCCGAACGTCGTGAAGATGACGTCCGGTTGTTCGGCGAGCCACATCGCGTCGTCCACGCGTCCCATCGGGATGACGCACACCGGGCACCCGGGCCCGTGCACCAACTCGACCGTCTCGGGTAACAGGTGCTCGATGCCGTGCCGGTAAATGGTGTGGGTGTGGCCGCCGCACACCTCCATGAATTTGAACTCGTCGCCGGCGGAGAGTTCGGTGATCGATCTGACCAAGGCGCGTGCGGCCGCCGGGTCGCGGAATTCGTCGACGAACTTCATATCATGCCTCTCAAGCGATCTCGGACATCATCGAATTTCAGATGAAGTGAATGCTTCCAATTCATTTGCGTAGTCGGCACCCATCTTCTGCACCTGGTCGAGCGTCAGTTTCGCCTCGCGTTCGTCGATTTTGGCCATCGCGAAGCCGACGTGCACCAACACCCAGTCGCCGATTTGCAGGTTGTCGTCGGCCAGCAGTCGCACGCTGATGTTGCGGCGCACGCCGTTGACATCGATCTTGGCCAGCGATTGTTGGGCGTCGACGATGTCGACCACCTGGCCGGGAATGCCCAGACACATCTTCGATCTCCTCTCAGCAGATTCGCGGTAGCGGGTCGCCGACGAGCATGTCGACAATCCTGCTACCTCCGAAAGATGTTCGTAGCGCGACGATTCCGGGTGGCTCGGGTACGATCTCGCCGACGACCGCGGCGTGGGCGCCTTGCGGATGCGCCCGCATCGCGTCGATGGCCGCTTTTGTCTCGTCCGCAGGCACGATGGCGACGAATTTGCCTTCGTTCGCCACGTATAACGGGTCGATGCCGAGCATGTCGCATGCGCCGAGCACCTGCGGCTGAACCGGGAGTCTGTCCTCGTCGAGGATCAGGGCGAACGGCGAGTCCTTAACGAGTTCGTTGGCCACAGTGCCGACGCCGCCGCGCGTCGCGTCGCGCATCCACCGCGTCGACGGTGCCGCCTGCAGAAGGGCTTCCACCATTTCGTGCACGGGCGCGGTGTCCGAAGCGATGTCGGCGTCGATGGCCAGATCGCCACGGGCCAGCATCACCGCCATGCCGTGCTCACCGATCGTCCCGGACAGCACCACCTTGTCGCCCGCTTGCACGAGGTCGCGAGACAGCCGCCTGCCGTCGGGGATGACACCGACCCCGGCGGTGGATATGTACACGCCGTCGGCGGCGCCCTTGCCGACGACCTTGGTGTCGCCGGTGACGATCTGCACCCGCGCCTTCGCGGCCGCCTCGCTCATGTCGGCGACGATCTCGCGCAGTTCAGCGATCGGGAAGCCTTCCTCGATCACGAATGCGGCAGACAGCCACTGCGGACGGGCGCCCGACACCGCGAGGTCGTTGATGGTCCCGTGCACCGCGACGTGACCGATGGACCCGCCCGGAAAGCGCCGCGGCGAAACGACATACGAGTCGGTGGAGAACGCCAGTCGATCGCCCGAGGGGGTTCGAAGCGCTGCCGCATCACCGAGTTGCTCGAGTTCGTCGTTGCGGAATGCCTCGAGAAAGACCGCGTCGACGAGTGCCGCCGACGACTTGCCGCCGGCCCCGTGCGCAAGCGTCACCACGTCGTCGAGCAGGCGTGGCCGTCGCTGCCGGAACTTGTCGATACGTTCCAGCACACGGTCTTCGCGCTGCGCTGCCGACATTGCCTTGGTCATAGTGCGTGGGCTCCGTTGCGTTGACGGGCCATGTGCTCTTGCGCCACCGACCAGAGTCGGTAGCCGAGCATGGCGTGGCTTTCCTGGATGCGGTGAATGCTCTGGCTGTGCACGGTGAAGCAGAAGTCGAGGTCTTCGGCAACGGCCATCCGGCCACCGTCGTAACCGGAGAACCCGATGGTCAGCAGACCGCGCTCATTCGCCTCGGTGATCGCGGTCATCAGGTCTTCCGAGTTGCCCGACGTGGAGAGTGCGATCGCGACGTCGCGGTCGCGGGCGTGGGCGATGATCTGGCGCTTGAAGATCAGCTCGAATCCGACGTCGTTTCCCAACGCGGTGACGACCGCTTCGTCGGCGGCCAACGACCAGGCCGCCACCGGGCGCCCACGCGCAGGCCGGCTGAACAGCGACGCCAGCGTCGCCGCGTCGGTGGAACTGCCGCCGTTGCCGAAGGTGTAGAGCCGGCCGCCGCTGCGGAACCGCTCGGCCATTTCAGACCCGGCCGCTGCCAACGCGTCGCCGTACTCGTCGAGTGATTCCCCCTGCAGGCGGGCGCTTTCGGCGGCCTTGTCCCGCGCCGATGAGGCCAAGTCGTCGAGCAGGCTCGTCGCGTCGGTCTCCTCGGACTCGATGAACGGATACAGGAAGCCGGTGCTTTCCGGCTGGGTCATCGATTCACCTCCTGACCGATGTCGTCGACGCGCGTGATCGCCGCGCCGGCGTGCACGAGCACCAGATCGTTGGCGGCGACTTGGAGAAAGTCTGGGCCGAGCATCGTGACGTCGACCCATTCCTCGCCGTTGGCGGTACGGACCAACGCCGGACTCGCGGCGTCGGCCGGTTCGAGCAGCACCTCACCGATCCGGCCTTCGTCACTGCACGTGATGCACACGTCGGCGCATTCGCCGGCCGCCGTCAGCAGGCCGGGATGCTCGAAACAGACGTGGGTGAGCTCCCACAGCAGGTGATACATCAGCACGAAGGTGCCGGTGGCCGGCACCATCGGATCGTCGGAGTCGATCCAGAGGATATGGTTGGCCGCACCCGCGTCAGGGCGTGGACCCGAGCCGATCCACAGGGTGTGGACGCCCCACGCCTGCGCGCGGCGCATCGCGTCGATCACCGCGGGTTCGTCCGCGGACGCCACGGCGATCAGCAGGTCTCCCGGCCGGCTTGCGACCCTCGCCTGCGCGACCGGGTCCGGTTCGACCAGCGCTACCGACGGCAGCGCGCGTTTACCCATGATGACCGGGTGGACGAATTCGACGGCGACGTGGTGGGCGTGCGGCGCCCACTGCGGGGAGACGACCCACAGCGTGGCCCCGTCATGGAAGCGGCGGGCCATGTCCAGGGCGGCCGCTGCGAGGTCGGCGGACAATTCCGCATTGATGTAGGCGCCACCCGGTGTTGCAGTAGCCGTCATGACCGAACTCCCTGTTCGACAGATGAATTGACCAGATCGAGCGTGGTCTGAGTCGCCGTTGCCAATGAATCGCATTCGGCTTCGGCGAGAGTTCCGCAGATCCAGTCCCAGTGGGCGGAGACCGTCGTACCGGTCGTCGGTGCGGGTACCAGCGAGAGGCCGCCCTTGCGCCACCGGACTGTCTCGGTTTCCGGTGGGCCCAGGGCGAGCATGCCGTCGTCGAGTCGCAGCGGCCGCGACGACAGCACCGCGTGCTCGCCGTCGACCGATTCGACCGTTCCCCATCGGATACGGCAGTCCTGCATGACGCGCAACGCGGTCGGCGCGTCACGGCCCAGGAACCGCACCCAGGGGTAGACGACGAAGACATGAAAGCTGTGATGCGCCAGCACTTCTGAGGTGGCGGGCACCGCGTCGAGCAGACCGGTGACCTGGCCTTTGAACGCCGCGCGAAGCCGGGTGAGCAGCTGCGCGGGGTCGACCTTGGACAGCGCCGGGCCGCCGATCCAGTAGCTGGCGACGACGTCCTCGTGGAGCGGATCCGAGGCGCCGACGGCATCGGCAATCGCCGCCAGATACGGCCACGCGCCGTCGAATTCGCGTGCATGCGAGGCGAGGCCGGACGTGCCGCCGCCGTCCGTCGGACCGCAGTACCCGAGCTCGTTCGGCGGATAGGCATACCGACCGAAAAGTGTCTGGCCGCTCGTCAAGGCGTTCATAGGCAATTACCCACCAGCAGCTGTCCCAATGCGATACCGCCGTCGTTGGGCGGCACCGTGCGATGTGTGATCGCCTCGATTCCTCTGGACCGCAGCCCGGTCAGTGTCAGTTCGAGCAGCAGCGCGTTCTGGAAGACGCCACCGGACAGCGCGACCGTCTGTGACGCGTCGCGGTGTGCGTCGGCGAGATCAAGGATCAGATCGGCCACCGCACGGTGGAATCTCGCCCCGATCACAGGTGCGGCCACGCCCGTGCGGCGGTCGTGGACCACCGCACGGAGCACCGGGGCGGGGTCGATCATCGTCGTCGCGTTGTCGCGGTAGACCTCGAACGCGTACGTGTCGACGCCGCAGTCGACGCCACGGGACAGACCCTCTAACTCGATGGCCGCCTGCGCTTCGTAGTCGACCACCTGCCGAACGCCGGCAAGGGCCGATACCGCGTCGAACAACCGGCCCATGCTCGATGTCGGAGCGCAGCCGAAGCCGGTTTCGAGCTGGCGGGCGAGTGCTTTCCGTTCGGCGGGTGGGCACGCCGACACCGGCGGGAGGTCGGGCATCCAATCGATCCCCGCGGCCCACAGATGGGCCAGCGCCATCCGGTACGGGCGTGTGACGCTGATGTCGCCACCCGCAAGTGGCACATACTTCAGCTGAGCGAGCCGTTGGAAACCCTTGTAGGTGGCCAGCAACACCTCGCCGCCCCACACCGCACCGTCAGGTCCGTATCCCGTGCCGTCGAAGGCGAATCCGAGCACCGGGCAGGATCCGTCGAGTCCGTGCTCGGCCATCACCGCCGCGATGTGTGCGTGATGATGCTGCACCGTCCGCACGGGTCGCCCCGAGGCGTTCCGGTTCGCCCACGCTGTGGACCGGTACACGGGGTGCGCGTCGGCGACGAGCACCTCCGCTGCGACCGAGGTCAGCTCCTGCAGGTGCTGCTGCGCCGAGTCGAACGCGCAAAGCGTTGCCAGATCGTCTATGTCACCTATGTGTTGGCTCAGCCAGGCGTACCTGCCATCCGCGACCGCCATGGTGTTCTTCAGGTCGGCGCCGACCGCGAGGGTCGGGGGCACCGGCACCGGCAACGCAATCGGCAGCGGCGCGTATCCACGCGAGCGCCGAATCGGTAACTCGTGGACTTCGCCCCGATTGTCGGCACCGCCGACGGAAACCATCCGCATCACTGAGTCGTCGCACGCCACCAGGATCTCCCGGTCATGCATCAGCCAGCCGTCGGCGAGATGCGAAAGTCGTTCGAGCGCAGCGTCGTCGGTATAGCAGATCGGCTCACCTGCCAGGTTCCCCGACGTCATCACCAACAGTCGTGGCCCCAACTCGTCGCCGGGCAGCCCGAACAGCAGCGCGTGCAGGGGCGCGTAGGCGAGCATGACGCCCAGGTCCGGGTTGTGCGGCGCCACCGCCGCGGCGACCGCTGCACCAGAAAGACGTGGCATCAACACGATCGGCCGTTGCGGCCCCGACAGCAGCCGCGCCGACGCGTCGTCGACCTCGACGATGCCGTGCGCGGTCGCGAGATCGGCCGCCATCACGGCGAACGGCTTGTCGCCACGGCGCTTTCGCGCTCGCATTTCAGTGACGGCGCGTTCATCGGCGGCGTCGCACGCGAGGTGGTAGCCGCCGATGCCCTTGACGGCGAGAATGCCGCCGGCGCGCAACAACCGTCGTGCGGCTTGCAGTGCGGATTCGCCGCCCGATGTCCGGCCGATTCGATCGCGATATGTCAGCGTCGGACCGCAGTTCGGGCAGCAGA
This sequence comes from Mycolicibacterium sp. GF69, assembly GCF_003284965.1. Lineage (GTDB taxonomy): Bacteria > Actinomycetota > Actinomycetes > Mycobacteriales > Mycobacteriaceae > Mycobacterium. The sequence continues at coordinate 100,696 of NZ_QMEW01000009.1, read as the reverse complement.
CCGGCTGAGCGTGGAACCGCCGGTCGGCGGGATCGTGATATTCGCGCGCGCAGTCGGCGCACATCGGGAAGGGTGCCATCGTCGTGGACTGGCGGTCATACGGCAGTGAGCCGATGATCGTGAATCGCGGGCCGCAGTTGGTGCAGTTGACGAACGCGTGCCGGTAGCGCCGGTCACCGGGGTCGCGCTGCTCGGCGGCGCAGGCGGCGCACATCGCGACGTCAGGCGAGGTCAGCGTGCGTCCGCCAGCGGTTCGCGTGGTATCGGCAACGACGAAGCCGGTTCCGCCGACCACCGGAACGCGTTGCGTGTCCATGGATTCGACGACGGCCAACGGGGGCGGATGCTCGCGCAGTCGACGCAGGAATTCGTCGAGGTCGGCGGCGTCCCCCTCGACCTCGATGACCGCGCCGGAACTGTCGTTGCGCACGCAGCCGGCCAAGCCCAGCGCAGAAGCGGCCGCATAGACGAACGGCCGGAAGCCCACGCCCTGCACCACGCCGCGCACGCATACGCGCAGCCGGTGTCTCGTGGTCATGGCGGGTCCTCGATGCCCCCGATGCCGGGGCCCCTGCCCATCAATTCCAACCCGGCCATTGCGGCGTCGGCGCCGGCCTTGTTCGTCTTCTCCACGACGAAACCCATGTGAATGATCACCCAGTCGCCGGCACCGAATGTTTCCTCGGGCAGCATGCCGACGTTGATCTTGCGGTGCTCGCCGGCGACGTCGACCAGCGCCAGCTGACCGCCGTAGCCCTCCAGCATCGAAACCACCTGCCCGGGAATACCAAGACACATGGTTTCAGCCCTCCGCCGGCGATCGCGCCAACAGGGCGGCCACCACGCGCTGCACGGCCTGTACCGCCTCGGGAACGGCTGCGGCCACGGTGTCCGAAAGCCCGATGCCCTCCTCGACACTGTCGACCTCGCAGCCGACAATTACCGTGTGCGGCGGAGTGCCGCCCAGTGCGTTCAGGCTGGCGAACACTGCACCGGGATCCATCGCGTGCGCATCCAGACCCGAAGCGGCGGTCAGACTTTCATGGTCGGCCTCGAAGACATGAAGGGTGCCTGGGGCGCCCCGGCTGGGGACCGCGTCGACGAGCACCAGCGCCTCACACCCGTCGAGCAGGTCGTACGCCAGGTGCATGCCTCTGATGCCGTAGTCGACTGACTCGACATTCGGAAGGGTGGAAACACGGCGGATCACCTCGGAACCGAAGCCGTCGTCGCCGAGGAAGATGTTGCCGATTCCGGCTACCAGAATTCGAGACGTGATATCACTCCCGTTCTCACATCTTGCGGATCTTCAGGTACCTGCGGGCATCCGGGATCGAGCGAACGCCCAGCGCGGCCCCCCCGAGAACGACCAAGGCGACAACGCCTACGGCGACCCAACCCACTACCTCCATTTCGAACTCCCTTCGGTGAGTGGTTCAACTTCATCTGGGGCGAAGTACAGGTAGCGCCCGTACCAGTCGTGCATGTCGGCGGCGGGATCGTCCTCGATCACCACGCCGATGTGCTGGTCGCCGTCGACGTCCTCGTGCACCGACGTGACACGGGCGATCTTGTCCGCGTAGAACAGGTCCTGTGCATCGGCCCGCCGGGACGGTCGCAACCGGACCCGGCTTCCGCGGGCGACGGCGGTGCCGTTGACCAGAACAGCGTCCAGATCCGGGCGTACGGCATTGTCCGCCAGCGGATCCCACCATCCCACATCCGCGGGGATCTCCGGTATCAATCCCGGTTCCTGGCTCGGCACATGCGGATTGCGCAGTACGCCGTGCAGATCGAGCATCGCCTCCGGCGACATCGCATCGCAGCGGTCGATGATCGCCGCGGCGAGTGGGTCGGTGGCGCGAGCCTGCGCCTTCTCGTGCTCGGTCAGCGTCATGACGCGCAGGGTGAGGATCTCGTCGATCTCGGTCGAGTCGTAGAGCGCACCATTGCTCTGTTCGGCGATCTCTGGGTGGTCGTAGAGGATGATCGGGGACGCCAGCACAAGATCGTGATGCGGTGAGGGGCCGGCGAGTACCGGAAAGCAGCGGTGCTGGCGACACCGCGCCACCGCGTCGGCGGCCGAATCAGGTGGTTCCAGCAATGAGACGAATTCGCCGTCGGCAACTTCCAGCAAGAGATGGGTGCCGATCATCGACACGGCGATCGCCTCGTCTTTGTCACCGGCGGGCGCCGCGGTGTTGCGCACATCGAACGCGACCCGCAGGAGTTCACCGTCGTCCTCGACCGAGATTGCCAGCTGACCGCACAACTGGCGGCGACTACGCACCAGCCTCCCGCCGGTTACGGCCTCCACCTCCGCCGCCGCCGGCACCGAGATGTCAAGCGTGCGAGGCAGGCTCATGACCGGGAACGGATCGATGGCGATCTCGCACTCGACGGCCTCGTCCCAGCTGACCCAGGCGCTCGAACCCGATACCAGTTCACCGACCGGTTCGAAACGGCCGTCACCGAGGGCGCGTTCGACGCTGCGGTGCTGCAACTGGAGGAACCGGACCACACCGGTCAGCATCGGGATGCCGTGGGAGGCCACCAGCACCTGCGCCGAGAGCGAGGACTCCTCGCCGATCGCGGCCTCGGCCGCACCGGGAGGGCCCAGGACGCCGAACTGCCAACGCGACTGGTTCTTACTCGAACTGGCGCGGTAGGGGTAGAGGAGGTACCCCTCATAGAGCACCGCATCGGCGACGGCGCGCGCGTGATCCCAGTCGGCGGTCATCGCACCTCCTGTGCAGCATGTGCGATCAACAACGACGTGACGGCGTCGTCGAAACCCAGTAGCCCACGGGCCGATTTAAATTGCGCCAGCGCGTCGAGGGTGTCGCGGTTCAAGCGCAACCAGCCGGTATTCGGAAAGTGCATCTGCATGAGGTCGCGCCACGCCGATACCGGTAAGTCGTAATGGTCTTCGCGGTCCCACGGCACCTGATGCACTGAGAGGTTGCGCTCCCCCTTGGCGAAAACGGTTCCGCTGAAGAGGAACTGCAGCGGGATCATCCCGTCGCGGAGAGCATGGAAGTACTTGGCCGCCGTCACCTCGAAGTCGTAGGTGCACTCGAGCGGGAGATCGACTTGCGTGGCCCCGCTGAACCCCTGAACCATCGTGCTGCTGTGCTGCCAGAGGAAGTTGCGTTGGGTGGCGCTCCAGCGTTCGCGTGAGCCGAACAGATCGAGCAGTCCGGCCGCCTCTTCGTCGGTGTAGCCGCGACGTAGGGGCTCGATGCGCACCTGGCACCGCAATGCGATGGCGTGCACGGGATCGTCGCCGTCGGCCGCGATACCGACCCGCGCCGTCAGTATTGGTGTCATCGCATAGGGTTCGGGCGCCACGTCGAGCACCGCGAACGTCACCTCGGTCACGGCGTCACCACCTTGCCGCGCGCGGCGACGAGTTCAAAAAACTCGTCGATGAATTCACGCACGTCCTGGCCGCCGTCGAAGCCGTGCCATAGCGTACGTAGCCGACCGACGAACTCGTAGCAGGCGTCAATCGGCACCAAATGACATTCGGGCGTTTGGGTGTCGTCGTCGGGCACCCGCACGATCAGCGCCTCGGTGTCGTCGGCGAGCAGATCTACCCGAGGATCGGCCGCCCGAATATCCTCCCACGCGGACAGATCCAGTTCGGATTCCGTCGCCCCAGCAGGACCTGGATAGAACGCCACCGTGCGGTCCATCGCCGAGTTGCGGAAGAAGAACGCCAACCCGACCGGGATTTGAAGGAGCTGCCATTCCCGGCGGCCGAGCGCGAATTCCGGTAAGGACAGGTAGCGGTCGGGTACCGCGCGGAAGCGTAGTTCGGCGTTGGTGTCGGTGAAGAGCAAGTAGCAGCCGCGGCATACGCACATCAGCTGTCGACCCTCGACGTTCACGACGTGCTGGTGCTCGTCGGCGATCTGCTCCGAGCACATTTCACAGCGCTCGCCTGCCGGCTGGGGAGCGCTGCGAGTGGCCCGGATTCGCGCCAGCACGTCGTATGCGCCTGTCATGCCATGCCCGCCCCAGTCTGTTCCGTCGCTATGGCGATGGACAACGCTCGGTCACGGACGAGCAATGGAATTGGTTCGAGATGACCACGCGGGTCGGCATTTTCGTCTACGCAGGCCCCGGCATGTATAACGTCGAAATGTGCACGGCACCTCGGACAACGCAGGATCGCGTCGCCCACGGGCGAGCCCATGGGTCGATGCAGAACGGCGCCGGCCAGCGACTCGTGGCAGTTGCCACACCGGTCGTGGTAGACGAACAACTCATCGCCGACGCGGCATGCCAGCACGGTGCATCCCGCCACGCTGAACCCCCCGACGTCCCCTGGCGCCAGGTCGGCGAGATCGGGGACGGGGTGCCAATCGGTGGGGCCGTGATCGCCCTGGTGAACCCGGCGCAGCAGTGACTCTGGAGGAATCACACTGACATTCGGCTCCGCTTCGGCGGCAATGACCTCTATCGAGGCAATCTCCGGTGCCGCCGCCCGCACCGCATCCTCGACCGTGAGCTCCAGCGTTACCGCCGAGGACGGACAGCTCTTGCAGCTGCCAGCGAATTGGAGGCGGGCGACACCGTCGACGACGCCGAGCAGTGTCACGTCGCCACCGTGTGAACCGAGGTAGGGCCGAACACCGTCCAGGGCGTCCTCGATCCGACGCTCGACGTCATGCGGATGCAGCCCGTGCACGAGCAGCAGGCTCGCTACGAGATCGTCGCCGGCGAACCGTTCGGCCAGCTGCGGGTCGGCGCTCACCGCCATGCGCAGCATCCGCTCGAGGCCGGCCCCGTAGAGGTCGGTCACCTCACCGACGAGCTGCATCGCCCGCTCGCGGGCGGCGCCGCCGCCCGCGGCGGACGCGTCGAGCAGGGTTTGTATCCGATCGCCCGCCGTGCGCCACTGCAAGTCGTCCTGGGTTTGGTCCGGGCCTGGCAGTGTTGGCGGGGCCATCTCCTATTCCCCGGTGACGGACTGGGTGGGGGAGTGCAGCAGGTCCAGGGACTTCCCCTTGCCCAGGTACATGTGCACTCCACACGGCAGGCACGGATCGAAACTTCGCACCGTGCGCATGACGTCGATGCCCTTGAAGTGCTCTCTGTCGTTCTCCTCGAATATCGGCTGGCCTTGAACCGCGTCCTCATACGGTCCCGGCGTCCCGTAGCTGTCGCGCGGACTGGCGTTCCACGGTGTCGGCGGATACGGATGGTAATTTGCGATTTTGCCGTCCCGGATGACCATGTGATGGCTCAGCACGCCGCGGACCGCTTCGGTGAAGCCGCAGCCGATGCCTTCATCAGGCACCTCGAACTTCTCCCACGTCTTGGTGCGGCCGGCCCGGATCTCCACCAGCGCCTTCTCGGCGAAATGCAGCGCGCACGCGGCCGCGTAAGCCTGGAAGTATGTCCGGGCGCGGTTGCGCTCAATTGTGTTGCTGCCGTATTGCGGTATTTTCCACTCGAGTTCGACGGGGCCCTTCAGCGCGGTCTTGGGCAGGTTGATCTGGACGCTGCTACCCGTTGCCTTCACATAGCCGACGTCAATGAGGCCGGCCAGCGCTGTCGCCCACAGCCTGGCCAACGGACCCCCGCCGGTGTCGAGCGCCAGATTGTCCTTGCCATCGAACCAGCGCGGCGACATCACCCACGTGTACTTGTCATCGAAGTCGCGCTTCTGCGGCCTCGGGTTGGTGTGCTGGTTCCACGGGTGACGCCGGTCGACTGGATTACCGATCGGATCGGTCTTGACGAACATCTCCTGGTCGGTCCAGTCGTCGTAATACGAACTGCCCAGCAGGATTCGGAGTCCCAGATTGATGTCGACCAGCGACGTCGTCACCAGCTTTCCGTCGACGACGACGCCCGGGGTGACGAACATCTTTCGACCCCAGTCCTCCATGTCCTTATAGGCGAAGTTGCAGACCTCGGGGTCCTGGAAGGAACCCCAACAACCCAGCAGGGTGCGCCGCAGGCCCACCTGGTCATAACCAGGCAATGCTTCGTAGAAGAAGTCGAAGAGGTCATCGTGCATCGGCACGACCTTTTTCATGAACTCCACGTAACGCATCAGTCGGGTCATGTAGTCGGTCATCAGCTGGACCGTTGCGGTCGTGCCGATACCGCCGGGATACAGCGTCGACGGGTGGACATGCCTGCCCTCCATGAGGCAGAACATCTCCCGCGTCGTTCGGCTCACCTGCAGCGCCTCGCGGTAGAACTCACCGGTGAAGGGGTTGAGCGCTCGCATGATGTCGGCGATGGTGCGATAGCCGTGGGCGTCGGCATGCGGTGCCTGGGTGTTCTCCGCCTTCGCGAGCACGCTCGGATTGGTCTCGGCCACCATCTTCTCGCAATAATCCACGCCGACCAGGTTTTCCTGAAAGATGTTGTGGTCGAACATGTATTCCGCGGCCTCACCGAGGTTGATGAGCCACTCGGCGAGGTGGGGCGGTTGCACGCCGTAAGCCATGTTCTGGCAGTAGCACGAACAGGTGGCGTGGTTGTCTCCGCAGATGCCGCAGATCCGGCTGGTGATGAAGTGCGCGTCGCGGGGATCCTTGCCCTTCATGAAGATCGAATAGCCGCGGAAGATCGACGAGGTGCTGTGACACTCGACGACTTCGCGGTTGTCGAAGTCGATCTTGGTGTAGATGCCGAGGCTGCCGACGATTCGGGTGATCGGGTCCCACGCCATCTCCACGAGTTGGCCCGGATCGCGTTTCACGTGTGACGGCTCGGGGATGATGGTTGTCATCGAACTCTTCTCTTTCTTCGTCGGAGACGCGTCACAGGCCGTTTCGGTGCCCGAAAGCACGCCTGGGCGCCCCGGGACGACCCGCACCTACCAGGTGCGAGTCGCTCCGGTCGTGAGTTGCGTGCCGGGATGCCGCCACTTCGGTTCCTTGTCGACCGTGCGGCCGGTGATGTGGCGCAAACTCTTGATGACGGAGCCGTAGAGGCCTGATGCCGTCGTGGACACCTTGCCGCCCGGCGGCTCGTCCATGAACGGCATGAACTTGTCCGGGAAGCCCGGCATCGTGCAAGCGATGCAAATGCCGCCCACATTCGGACAGCCGCCGATGCCGTTGATCCAGCCCCGCTTGGGGACGTTGCACTTGACGACCGGTCCCCAGCAGCCGAGCTTCACAATGCATTTCGGCGAGCCGTACTCGGTCGCGAAATCGCCCTGTTCGTAATAGCCACCTCGGTCACAGCCCTCGTGCACGGTGGCGCCGAATAGCCACTGGGGCCGTAACGCGTCGTCGAGCGGGATCATCGGAGCCTGATCCGTGGCCATGTACAGCAGATACGTCAGCGTCTCGGCGAGGTTGTCCGGATGAATCGGACAACCCGGTACGCAGACGATCGGGATGCCGGCCTTGCTCTTCCAATCCCAGCCGAGATAGTCGGGCACTCCCATGGCGCCGGTCGGATTGCCGGCCATCGCGTGGATACCGCCGTAGGTGGCGCACGTTCCGGCCGCGACGATGGCAGTGGCCTTGGGCGCCAGCCGATCCAGCCACTCGCTCGTGGTCATCGGTTGGCCGGTGGCCGGGTCGTTGCCGAACCCGCACCAGTAGCCCTCGGACTTGATCTTCTCGTTCGGGATCGACCCCTCGACAACCAGAACGAACGGTTCCAATTCGCCTCTGTCGGCTTTGAAGAACCATTCGAGGAAATCGTCGGCGCCCCCGTTCGGCCCGCACTCGAAATCGATCAGGGGCCAATGGACGGCGATTTTCGGCAGCCCCGGAAGCGCCCCGAGGGCGATCTCCTCGATACTGGGCTGGGTGGCGGCAGTCAACGCCACCGAATCACCGTCACAACTCAATCCGGCGTTGATCCACAGAACATGAATCAAGGCCTCTTCTGCTTTGACTGCTGCCTCGGTTGGCATAGGTCACAACTTCCTGGGGGCCGGGCTGGGGCCCTCACGACCGGGAGCCGAGATGGGCTCCCCACAGATACGCTGTCGCGGCGCCGAGTTTTCGGACGCTGAATTTGGGTTTACTCCCGGGACTGTGTCTTGTCAACGGGTGTAAGCGAAGTAGCTGAGTTTGCGCAATTCTCGATCCAGTCATACCACTGCGCGGTACCATCACCGGTAGCCGCCGACATCGTGAGTATCTGCGCGTCTCGGTTGAGTGAACGCACGTAGCCGCAACATTTTTCAAGATTGAAGGCTACATACGGCAAAAGATCGATCTTGTTGACGATCACCAGTCCCGCCGCGGCGAACATGTGCGGATACTTCAACGGCTTGTCATCGCCCTCCGTCACCGAGATGACGACGACTTTGCTGCGCTCACCCAGATCGAACAGCGCGGGGCAGACGAGATTGCCGACATTCTCGATGAACAAAAGCGAGCCGGCCTCCGGGTCGAGGGTCTGCAGCGCCCGGTGCACCATGTCGGCGTCGAGATGACAGCCCGCGCCGGTGTTGACTTGCACCGCGTGCGCGCCGGCGGTCTTGATGCGTTCGGCGTCGAGCAGTGTCTCCTGATCGCCCTCGATGACGGCCACCGGGCGGCCCGGGCTGAGCTCGCGGATGGTGCGCTCGAGAAGTGTCGTCTTGCCCGCGCCCGGAGAACTGGTGAGGTTGAACGCCAGGATGTCGCGTTCGGCCAGCCATGCCCGGTTCCGGTCGGCGAGCTGGTCATTCTTCGCGAGCACCTTCTGTTCGAGCGTGATGGTCTCGGTGTGGACGTGGTGGTGCTCGTGTTCGTGGCGATGGTGGCCGTTCTCGTGGGGGTGGGCGTGTCCCAGCACAGTGACAGTCGCCCCGTCGTCGCCGCAGCCACAGGTTGCGCACATGATCAACTCACTTCCATCGAGAGGATCTTCAGGTCCCGCCCGGCGACGACCTCGACATCCGCACTTCCGCAGGGGCACAACAGGATCAGGTCGGGCAGTTCGAAACTCTGACCGCAGGTGTGACAGCGCACCGCGCCGGGTTGGACGTCGAGATCCAGTCGCGCACCGTCGGCGATCGTGCCTGCGGTGGCGAGTTCGAAGCAGAACTGCATCGAGTCGGGCACGACGGCGCAGAGCGCGCCGACCTCGAGCTTGACGCAGTGCACCCGGCGTCCCGCGGCGTGCTCGCACACCGCGTCGACCACGCTCTGGGTTATCGCCATCTCGTGCACTCGTAGCCCCGTTTCGGCCGGGATGTCTCCACCATAGGCCGCAGAACGGACCGCAGGGAGAGGACGGGAGATCCGCTCGCGACTGACGGCGTGTCGGGCTTGAGTCGAACAGGTGTTCGTCTACTGTGGGCAGTGTTCGACGGCTAGATGCTGGTCAGGCCGACTTGTCCCAACTTGTCGGAGGCTGCCTCTAGCGTCACGGCCAACTGATCGAAATCGATCACCGAACAGCTAGACATCCGAAGGACGGAGATCACCATGGCGCAGGCACCCGACCGCGAGAAGGCCCTCGAACTGGCTCTCGCGCAGATTGAAAAGAGCCACGGCAAGGGATCGGTGATGCGACTCGGCGAAGAGGTCCGCCAGCCGATCTCGGTCATCCCGACCGGGTCCATCGCCCTAGACGTGGCCCTCGGCCTCGGCGGATTGCCGCGCGGACGCATCATCGAGATTTACGGTCCCGAGTCCTCAGGCAAGACGACGGTCGCCCTACACGCGGTGGCCAACGCCCAGGCCGCCGGCGGCATCGCCGCGTTCATCGACGCTGAGCACGCGCTGGACCCGGAGTACGCGAAGAAGCTCGGGGTGGATACCGACGCGCTGCTGGTCAGCCAGCCAGACACCGGCGAGCAGGCGCTCGAGATCGCCGACATGCTGATCCGCTCGGGTGCGCTGGACATCCTGGTCATCGACTCGGTGGCGGCACTGGTGCCACGGGCGGAGATCGAAGGCGAGATGGGCGACAGCCACGTCGGTCTCCAGGCCCGGCTGATGAGCCAGGCACTGCGTAAGATCACTGGCGCACTGAGTAATTCGGGCACCACTGCGATCTTCATCAACCAGCTCCGCGAAAAAATCGGAGTCTTCTTCGGTTCCCCTGAAACGACAACGGGCGGAAAGGCTTTGAAGTTCTACGCCTCAGTCCGGATGGACGTCAGGCGAATTGAAACGCTGAAAGACGGCACTGATGCAGTAGGCAACCGGACCCGCGTCAAGGTCGTCAAGAACAAGTGCAGCCCGCCTTTCAAGCAGGCCGAGTTTGACATCCTGTATGGCAAGGGCATCTCCAAGGAGGGGTCACTCATCGATATGGGTGTCGAGCAGGGCTTCGTGCGCAAGTCCGGTTCGTGGTTCACCTATGAGGGTGAGCAGTTGGGCCAGGGCAAGGAGAACGCCCGCAACTTCCTAATTGAGAACGTCGACGTGGCCAACGAGATCGAGAAGAAGATCAAGGAGAAGCTCGGCATTGGCGCCGTGTTGACCGATGGTCCGACCGAAGATGAAGTCCTGCCCGCCCCCGTTGACTTCTGAGGCCCCTCGCGAGGAGCAGGCACGCGACGTGTGTCTGCGCCTGCTCACCGTGAGGGCGCGCACCCGAGCCGAGCTCGCGGGACAGCTTGCCAAACGCGGCTACTCCGAAGAGGTCAGCGATCGGGTACTCGATCGGCTCGAACAGGTCGGTCTGGTCGATGACGCCGACTTCGCCGAACAGTGGGTCCGATCCCGGCGGGCCAACGCCGGCAAAGGCAGGCGGGCGTTGATCGCCGAACTGCGGACCAAAGGCGTCGACAAGGACATCATCGAAGCGACGCTGGCCGACGACGAACCCGGCGCCGAGCGTGCACGCGCCGAGCGTCTGGTGGCCGACAAGCTGCGCCGCGAGAAGCTCACCGACAGCGACGACGTCAAGCTGACCCGTCGTCTGGTGGGTATGCTCGCCCGACGCGGCTACAGCCAGACGATGGTGTTCGATGTCGTGAAGGTGGCGCTGGCCAACGAACGCGAGCGCCGCCAGGTCTAGGGCCAGGAGTCGGCCGGACATGCGTCGGCGGATGTGCTTGCAATGAATTCGCCGACCACGTAAGCATTTCGCCATGCAGTTGTCTGTCAAGCTGGCACCCACGTTCGACTACCCGGTCCTCGAGCGGTTCTGGCGGACGGCTGACGAACTCGGGTTTCCGGCCGTGTGGAACTACGACCATTTCTACGGACTGGTCGACCCGACGACGCCCACACACGAGGGGTGGACCAGCCTCGCCGCGATGGCCGTGGTGGTAAGGCGCGCCCGCGTCGGCTGCCTTGTCACCGGTGTCACCTACCGCAACCCGGCTGTGCTGGCGAAGATGGCCGTCACCGTCGACCACATCAGCGGCGGGCGCATGGACTTCGGTATCGGCGCCGGCTGGCACGAGACCGAACACCGCGGGTACGGCATCGACTTCCCGCCGCCGGGGCAGCGGGTCGCGATGGTCGACGAGGCGCTCACGGTCATCCGCCAGATGTGGACCGAGGAGACCGTCGACTTCACCGGCCGCTTCTTTACGCTCCGCGAAGCGCGCTGTGACCCGAAGCCGATCCAGCGACCGCATCCGCCGATCATCGTCGGTGCGTCGCAACCGAAAATGCTGCGGGTCGCCGCGCGGCACGCCGACGAATGGAACATGCCGAACACCGATCCGCAGCAATGGGCGGCAGCTAGTGGTGGGCTCGACGAGGCGTGCGAGGCCGAAAGTCGTGACCCTTCGTCGATCCGGCGAGGAGTGCAGTTGTTCCTTCACCCTGAGCAGCCCGATCAGGTCGACACCCAACTCGAATCCATCGCGGAGTACACGCGACTCGGTTGCCAACACATCGTGCTGTCCTTCTACCAACCACCGGACGTCACGCTGCTGCGCCGCTGTGCGGAACTGCTCTGAAGCCGACCGTCACACAGCTTTTGCCTCCGGCGCACTTTCCGGTTCGACAGACTCGGTGTCGAGGGGCTCGAGTCGATTGATGGTGCGACACAACGTCGACTTGCCCGGGCCTGACGGTCCCAGTAGAACGATCACCTCGCAGACCTTGCCGAGCGACGGTCCGGCCAGCCCGCAACTCGAGAATCCGCTCGGACCACCGCACCGGCCAGTCCGTACCATGGGGCCGTGACTTCGATGGTGACGCGAGAGGCGACGGCTGACCGGGCCGTTCGCCAGAACGCCGCCGACGAATCCGCCCGCGGACAAACGTCGGCACGGACCTACCAGGTCCGCACCTACGGCTGTCAGATGAACGTGCACGACTCGGAGCGACTGGCCGGATTGCTGGACGCCGCGGGCTACCGACGGGCGGCCGACGGCGAGGACGCCGACGTGGTCGTGTTCAACACCTGTGCCGTGCGTGAGAACGCCGACAACAAGCTCTACGGCAACATCAGCCACTTGGCGCCGCGCAAGCAGGCCGATCCCGATATGCAGATCGCTGTCGGCGGCTGCCTGGCCCAGAAGGACCGCGATGCCGTCCTGCGTCGCGCGCCGTGGGTCGACGTCGTGTTCGGCACCCACAACATCGGATCGCTCCCAGCGCTGCTCGAGCGTGCCCGGCACAATCGGACCGCTGAGGTCGAAATCGTCGAGGCGCTGCAGGAATTCCCGTCCGCGCTGCCGGCCGCACGCGAATCCGCATACGCTGCTTGGGTTTCGGTGTCGGTGGGCTGCAACAACACCTGCACGTTCTGCATCGTGCCCGCGCTGCGGGGCAAGGAGGTCGACCGCAGGCCCGGCGACGTGCTCGCCGAGGTGCAGACCCTGGTCGATCAGGGTGTTCTGGAGGTCACGCTGCTCGGCCAGAACGTCAACGCCTACGGCGTGTCCTTCGTCGACCCCGCCGAACCACGTGACCGCGGCGCATTCGCCAAGCTACTGCGGGCGTGCGGCCGCATCGAGGGCCTCGAGCGGGTGCGGTTCACCTCGCCGCACCCTGCCGAGTTCACCGACGACGTGATCGCCGCGATGGCCGAAACGCCGAATGTGTGTCCGACGCTGCACATGCCATTGCAGTCGGGCTCTGATCGCGTCCTGCGGGCGATGCGACGGTCCTACCGCGCCGAGCGCTACCTCGGCATCATCGAGCGGGTTCGCGCCGCGATCCCGCACGCGGCGATCACCACCGACCTCATCGTCGGATTTCCGGGGGAGACGGAGGAGGACTTCCAGGCCACGCTCGATGTCGTCGAGCAGGCCCGCTTCGCCAGCGCCTTCACCTTCCAGTACTCCAAGCGCCCCGGCACCCCGGCCGCCGAGATGCCCGATCAGGTTCCCAAAGCCGTTGTGAGCGAACGCTATAGCCGGCTGATCGACCTGCAGGAGCGGATTTCCCTAGAGCAGAACCGCGCCTTGGTCGGGCGCACGGTCGAGGTGCTGGTGGCCGCGGGTGAGGGCCGCAAGGACGCCACGACCGCCAGGATGTCGGGCCGTGCCCGCGACGGCCGCCTGGTGCACTTCAACCCGGAGCGCCTCGACATCAGGCCCGGCGACGTTGTGACCACGACAGTGACCGGAGCCGCCCCGCACCACCTGATCGCGGATTCGGCGGTGCACAGTCATCGGCGCACCCGGGCGGGGGACGCCCACGCCGAAGGACGACGGCCGCGCACCGGCGTGGGACTCGGCATGCCGGGCATCGGCGCGCCGAGCGCAGCGCCGGCCCCGACGGGTTGTGCGCGATGACGGCTCCCGACAACAACCGCTTCGAGGAGTTCAAAGGCGACATCGAAGCCGCCGAACGCCGGGTCGCCGGTGAGATCGACCCCGGCGCGCGGGCTCTGGTGATCGCCGTCGGCGTCTTCGTGCTGCTGGTCTCGTTCCTGCTGCCCCACACCGGGGATGCCCGCGGACTGGATGTGCTCGTCGGCGGCGAAACCGCAGTTCGCGAGGGCATTTCGCTTCCGTCGCGCGTATTCGTCTGGCTGGTACTGGTATTCGGTGTCGGCTTCTCGATGCTGGCATTGCTGACCCGGCGCTGGGCCCTGGCGTGGGTCGCGTTGGCCGGATCGACGGTGGCGACGCTGCTCGGCCTGCTGGCGGTGTGGTCGCGGCAGACCGCCGCGGAGCCCTACCCTGGACCGGGAATCGGGCTCATCCTCGCCTGGATCGCGGTGGCGGTGGTGGCATTCCACTGGGCCAGGGCGGTGTGGACGCGCACCGCGCTGCAGTTGGCGGCGGAGAAGGAACGCCGTCGGGCGGCCGCGGAGCGGCAGAAGAAGGGTCTGCTGGACAATCTCGACGATCCGGACCGCCCCGACGGTCCCACCGAAGGTTGACCGGCACGGCCTATTGCTGAGTGGGACAGGCCTCGATGGGGACTTTCATGGCAATGTCGCCCTGTTTCTCGAAACGGAATGTCACGTCCACCGACTTGCCCGGCGTCGCTGACTCGCGAAGCCCTTCGATCCTGGCCGTGAAGGGTTCATCGCGGGCACCGTCACCGACCTCTTCGACCGGTTGACCTGCTGCGATTGATGTCTTCGGCGGAATTTGCAGCGTCGCGTCGGGAGAGAGCCGAATGGCATCGGCGGCGGGACTTGCGACCCCGAGCAGCCGTTCCGGCTCGGCGGCGCGGTTGTTCGCCACCGTGAACGTGAGCGCGGCCGCATCCCCGACCTGGATGGCGCAGGACCCCGGTATGAAACGCGGCACGATGAACGCGTTCTCGACCGATGTCTCCTCGGTGTGCGAATTCGCGCCTCGGTTCGACGAGCCGATCTCGGTGTCGCCGCCGCATCCGGCCACCAGCACACTGGCCACCAAACCGGCTGCCGCAGCGCCAAGCCGCGAAACGGTGGATACCTTCATCTTGCTACTGCCTATCTCGAAACTGTTGTGGGGGCGATCTTCTGATGTTGCCGGGGTTCCCCGCGAGCCCGGCGGCTATACCAGTCGGCCTCCGACAGGGCCGGCTGGCGCACCGCCCTGCGATCCTGCTGGAGCCGGATTTGCTGAGGCAGGGCTCTCGGTTTCACGGGTACTTTTCAGATTCCCTTCAGGTTGCGATTCGTCCGCGCCGATAGCGTGCATTACAGACCGGCGTGTGGCTCTAAGCCGAGGGGCGGCGGGTCGGCGTTTGCCAATGCCGATAAGAGGGGAGCCTGACATGGCATCCGCGCTGATCAATAGGTGTGAGCAGATCGATTTCGAGGAACCTGCGAAAGACCTGGAGCCGGTTGGAACCGGCGATGACGATTACCACGACGTGCGGCGGCTTTGTGGTCAACTACACCGCACCGATGAAGTGGCGCAACGCGACTCGCTTCGATCTCGCATCATCACCAGATGTTTGCCGCTGGCGGACCATATCGCGCATCGCTTCGTAGGTCGCGGAGAGCCGGCCGACGACCTGACGCAGGTGGCCCGTCTGGGCCTGATCAAGGCCGTCGACCGCTATGACCCCGAGAAGGGGCCGTTTCTCGGTTACGCCGTACCGACGATCATGGGTGAGGTGCGCCGCCACTTCCGCGACCACGCCTGGGTCGTTTACGTCCCTCGCAAGATCAAAGACGCGCGCCAGCGCATGCAGGCTGCGATCGGACCGCTTGCGCAGCGTCTCGGCCGCGCGCCGACGGCCACCGACCTCGCCGCCGAGCTCGGCCTCGATCGTGACGAGGTGGTGCGGTTGGCGGATGCGACCTACGCGTATCAACCCTCGTCTCTCGACGCGCCGGCGCCGGGCGGCGAGAAAGCCGAAACGGTCGTGGCGCGACAGGGCGCCGAGGATCCGCGCTACGCCAGCATCGAGGACGGGTTGACTGTCGCCGAGTTGGTGAGCACGCTCACCGAGCGGGAACGGCTCATCTTGCGCCTTCGGTTCTGTGAAAACCTGCCGCAGAGCCAGATCGGCCGCGCGCTGGGCTTGTCGCAGGTTCACGTGTCGCGGTTGCTCGCTGCGACCCTGGAGCGGTTGCGACAATCCTGCCGCGAGCAATCCGCGGAAATGGGGGTGGCAGTCGCATGATGATCGTGCGCCGGACAGTGCTCTTCGCCGGCATCGTGGCGGTGCTCGTCGGCGTCGTCGGATTGTTGGCCCCCGTATCGGCATCGCCCGAGGAGCAGACGATCGCTTGCGGCAGCGTGGTGGCGCCTGATCTGAGCACTGCGCGTGCCCATGACGACGGCAGCGCGGCCAATATCCCTGTCCCGGGTGGGGTGCTCGACGACACCGACTTCACGCGGCTGTGTCAGATGAACCTCGACGATCGACGGATCTGGACGATCACGCTGACGATCATCGGTGCCGCCGCTGTGGCCGGCGCGCTGGTGGATGCCCGGATCCGTCGCGCGCGGCAAACATGAGCAGACGACGGTGACGGTCGGCGCGCCACCGGACTAACACGCGGCGGTGATGACGAACGGCGTGGTCGCCGGCCGATGTGGATCGTCAGCGAAGAAGCCATAGCCGGTGCCGCTGATCGTGATCTCGCCGTGATCACGTTCGGCCTGCACTTGACCGACGCCACCTGCCCACGCGCTTCCGGTGAAACCGCCGAGGTCGCGAATCTTGACGACCTCCGCGTCAGTGCCTCCGTCGTCGGTATCGACGATGGCGGTGAAACCCTTTGCAGCGCTGCCGGTTTCGATCGTCAGCAGCCACCGCATCTTGGCGCAGGTGATGTAGTGCCGGTCGCCGGTGGCATGCGAATCGATGGATACTTCGGCGGTGCCGCCCATGTCGTCTGGTGCGGCCGGCGGCGGAGAGGAACAGCCCGGAAGGCCGCCGGCCACCAACAGAGCGGCCGCGATGCGCGCAACGTGTACGTCTCTGACCATGATCGACCTTTCGGTCAAGGTGATACCCGAAACAGCGACCGGTCATACACCGGGTGTATACGGCAAATCCGAACGGGGAAAGCGTTTGTCAATACCCGGTGAAGACGAGTAACCGGAAGGCCGATCAAGGCGGCACCATGAACAATCGATTCGTTTTGGCGGCGGCAGCCGTGCTGATGATCCCGACGGGATGCGCGTCGGGCCCAGCCTTGCTGGAGAAGCACCTCGTCCACGTGAGCGTCGACGGAGACGACGCCGGCGCGTATCTCGTCGAGTGCAGTCAGGTCGGATGGTTGTGGAACCTCGATACACCCGAAGAGACGCCCGGACTGATGGCCCAGGTTCGCACCGGAGATCCCGTCGTGGCTCGATCGGTGCAAATCAACAACTTGGGCGGATTCACCGGCAGCTACTGGGACGAAACCACCGGTCAGGCCGAAGCCAGCCTGATCGACGGAAAGTTCACGATCACCGGAACGGCGGTCGGGTTCTTCCACGACGACCCGGGCGAACGGACCACTGCTAGCTTCGAAATCTCCACCGACTGTTGAGTCTTCAGCGGCCCTTGCCCAGCGCTTCGGCGGCCGCGTCGGCCCATTGCCGCCACTGTTCGGCGCTGGCTCGCGCCTCGGCGGCGTCCTTGTCCCGTCCGGCAGCAGCGGCCTTCTCGGCCTGACGCTCGTATTGCTCTGCGCGAGAGCGGAATTGGTCAGCGCGCGCCTGCGCCTCCGGATCAACCCCGTGCGTCGGCGCCTCGCGGACCTTCTTCTCCACCGCACGCAGCCGCCGCTCCAGGTCCGCGCTGCGTTCGCGGGGCACCTTGCCGATGGCATCCCACTTGTCGCCGATCACCCGCAGCGCGGACCGCGCCGCGTCGAGATCGGAGGTGTCGAGCTTCTCCGCCTCGGCGAGCAGCGCCTCCTTGGCCTCGGCGTTGGCGCGGAACTCGGCATCACGTTCGGCGGTGGCCGCGTTGCGCGCCCCGAAGAACTTGTCCTGGGCCCCCTTGAACCGCTGCCACAGCGCGTCGTCAACGTCCTTGGCGGCGCGGCCCGCCGCCTTCCACTCGGTGAGCAGCTCGCGGAACGCCGCGCTCGTCGCCCCCCAGTCCGTCGAATCGGCCAGTTCCTCTGCGCGTTCGCACAGCGCCTCCTTGGCCTGCCGGGCGCCGGCCCGCTCGCGGTCGAGTTCGGCGAAATGCGAACCGCGCCTTCGGTTGAACTGCTCGCGCGCCGCCGAATAGCGCTTCCACAGCGCGTCGTCGGTCTTACGGTCCAACCCGCTGATCGTGCGCCACTCCTCGAGGATTTCACGCAGCCGGTCCCCGGCGACCTTCCATTGAGTCGCATTGGCGGCGAGGTCCTCGGCTTCGGTGGCCAGCGCCTCCTTGCGGGCGGTCTGCGCGGCGCGGAACTCCTCCCGCTTGGCGCGGTCCGCCTGCGCGGTCTCGTCGGCGTGGGTGATGATGGCCTGCAACCGGTCGGCGATCGCGTCGATGTCGCCGAGAACGTGCGCGGTCGGCAAGGTCTCGGCCAGCGACTGGGCGGCCGCCTTGATCTTGCGGGCGTCGCCGGTGCCGGACTCGAGCCGGCTCTCCATCAACACGACCTCGGTGTGCAGATCATCGAAGCGCCTGCCGAAGTGCGCGTACGCGGCCTCGGTGTCGCCGGCCTGCCACGACCCGATGTTGCGTTCGCCCGACTTGGTGATCAGCCACACGGTGCCGTCGGGGTCGACGCGACCGAACCGGTGCGGATCGCTGGCCGGCGGTGCGGCGACCGTCGTCGCGGGCCGGCCCGGCCGCGGGGTGGGACGCGGCGGTCCCGGCCGGGGAGCGGGTTTGGGCGAGGAGGCCTGGCCTCCTGGCTCGCTGATCGTCATGTCCGTAATCCTCGTACCCTCCGCGGCGTGCCGCGCCCTGCCGCGCAACGCGGCGCCTGATCGCTGTCCGAACGCTATTGAAACAGGTCGCCGAGGCGCGTGCGCACCGCTTTCCCCGATGACCTCTTTAGGCTCTTCGCCACGACGATCGAAAGGACCGCGATGGCAGGCGTGGCTGGTGGGGTCGACCTGGCGGTCCTCCTGGCCCTCGGGGCCGCGTTGTTCATCGCGATCGGTGACGTCATCCACCAGCGGCAGGCCCACGACGTCACCGACGAGCCGGTCGGCCACCTGGAGTTGTTCACCCGGCTGCTGCGCGACCGCCGGTGGTGGTTGGGCAGTCTCGTGGCCGCCGCCGGCTTCGTGCTGCAGGCCGCCGCGCTGGGCGTGGGATCGGTGCTCCTCGTGCAGGCGATCCTGGTGACATCGCTGCTGTTCGCGCTGCCGATCCACGCCAGGCTCTCGCACCGGCGGGTGACGCCCTGGCAGTGGATCTGGGCGGCGCTGCTGGCGGCGTCGGTCGCGGTGATCGTCACCGTCGGCAATCCGACTGCGGGCCATTCCCGTGCTTCGTGGGAGACGTGGACGGCGGTGCTGGTCGTGCTCGTGCCCGCGCTGGTGCTGTGCGTGATCGGGGCGAACGTCTGGAAGGGCGCCAAGAACGGCGCCGTGAGCGCGGTATTGCTCGCGTTGGTCTCCGGGGCGCTGTGGGGCCTGTTCGCGGTGCTGACCAAGGGCGTCGTCGACCGTCTCGGCGACGGGATCGAGGCCGTCCTACGTGCGCCGGAGCTGTACGCCTGGGCGGCCGTCGCGATAGCGGGGACGGCGTGGCAGCAGGCCTCGTTCCGAGCCGGGTCGCTGACCGCGTCGCTGCCGACCATGACGGTCGCCGAACCGGTGGTCGCCTCTGTGCTCGGCATCGTCGTGCTCGGTGAGACGCTGCGGCCGGGGGAGGCCGGGTGGTTCACGCTGCTCGCCGCGGTGACGGTGATGGTGGTCTCGACGGCCCAGCTCGCCCGCGGTGAGGCCGCCACGGCCACCCAGGCCGCGGGGCACCGTTAGCGTGGACGGCGTGCTGAGCGCCATCGCGATCGTCCCGTCGGCACCGGTCATGATCCCCGAACTCGCCGGAGACGCCGCCGCTGAACTCGCGGACCTGCGCGACGCCGTGTTCGCGGCGGTGGTCGGATTGCCGCCGCGCTGGGTCGCGGTGGGAGTCGGGCGATCCGACGTCCGCATCGGCGCGGACCACGTCGGTACGTTCGGCGGCTACGGCGTCGATCTGCGGGTCAGGTTGTCGCCCGGGGCCGGCGGTGAACCGGTCGCGCTGCCGCTGTGCGCGCTGATCACCGGCTGGCTCCGCGGTGCCGCACGGCCGGAGGCGGCGGCCGAGGTTCGGGTCTATGCCGACGGCCACGGCGTCGACGCTGCGCTGGTGCATGGCAGACGATTGCGCGCCGAGATCGACGAAGCGGCCGGGGAGATCGGAGTGCTCGTCGTCGCCGACGGCGCAAACACGTTGAGCCCGACGGCCCCCGGCGGGTTCGACCCCGACTCGATCGCCGTGCAGGCGGCGTTGGACGATGCGCTGGCCGGTGGCGACATCGCCGCGCTGACCCGGTTGCCTGACGCGATCGTCGGCCGGGTCGCCTACCAGGTGCTCGCAGGCCTGCTGGAGAACGGCTCGGCCTCGGCCAAGGAGCTCTATCGCGGCGCCCCGTATGGCGTGGGGTATTACAGCGGCACCCTGCAGCAGCAGCGATGACCACTTGCGCCAAGAGCACGACGACGACACGCCCGATCGCGATCGTCGGCCCGACGGGGAGCGGCAAATCGGCACTGGCGCTGGCCGTGGCCGAACGGCTCGGTGCGACCACGCCAGTCGAGATCGTCAACGCCGATGCGATGCAGATGTACCGCGGCATGGACATCGGCACCGCGAAGTTGACGCTCGAGGAGCGTCGCGGCATTCCGCACCACCAGCTCGACGTGCTCGAGGTGACCGAGACCGCGAGCGTGGCCCGCTACCAGCAATCGGCGGCCGCCGACGTCGAGGCCATCGCCGCACGCGGCGCCGTCCCGGTCGTGGTGGGCGGTTCGATGCTGTATGTCCAGTCGCTGCTCGACAACTGGACGTTCCCGGCCACCGACCCGGCGGTGCGGGCTCGATGGGAGCAGCGACTCGTCGAGGTCGGGGTGGCCGCCCTGCACCAGGAACTCGCGCGGGTGGACGCCGATGCCGCCGCAACGATTCTGCCCACCGACCGGCGTCGCATCGTGCGGGCGCTCGAGGTCGTCGAACTGACCGGACAACCGTTCGCCGCGTCGTTCCCCGAGATCGGCGCGCCGCGCTGGGACACGGCGATCATCGGAATTGACTGGGAGACACCTGTTCTCGACGAGCGGCTGGCGAAACGGACCGATAAGATGTTCGCCGACGGGCTCGTCGCGGAGGTGGGTACGCTGCTGGCTCGCGGGCTGCGCGACGGTGTCACCGCACGCCGGGCGCTGGGATATGCACAGGTGCTCGTCGACCTCGATGCCGGCGGCGACGGTTCTGCCGCCCGCGAACCGACATTCGTCGGCACCCGCCGTTACGTGCGCCGGCAACGGTCCTGGTTCCGTCGCGACCACCGCATCACCTGGCTGGACGGCGCGGAGTCCAACCTCGTCGAGGACGCGTTGCGGGTGTGGCGCGACGTACCCTGGAACATGTGAAGTTCGCCAAAGGGCACGGGACACAGAACGACTTCGTGCTGCTGCCTGACCTCGACTTCGACCTGACACTGTCGCCGGCGGCGGTGGCCGCACTGTGCGACCGGCGTCGCGGGCTGGGCGCCGATGGTGTGCTGCGGGTGACCACCGCCGATGCCGCTGCGCGGGCAGGTTTGTTCGACGAGTTGCCGGAGGGTGTCGCGGGCGAGAACTGGTACATGGACTACCGCAACGCCGACGGGTCGATCGCGCAGATGTGCGGCAACGGGGTGCGGGTGTTCGCGCATTACCTGCGGGCCAGCGGTCTGGAGGACCGCGACGAGTTCGTGGTCGGCTCGCTGGCCGGTCCGCGGCCGGTGGTGCTGCACAGCTGGGACCCGACGAGCGCCGACGTCACCGTCGAGATGGGCAAGGTGAACCAACTGGGTGCCGGCGAGGCGATCGTCGGCGGCCGGCCGTTCGCGGGTCTGGTGGTCGACGTCGGCAACCCGCATCTGGCCTGTGTCGACGCCGATCTGACGCTCGACGAGTTGTCGGCGCTCGACGTGGGGGCGCCGGTGTCCTTCGATGCTGCGCAATTCCCCGACGGCGTGAACATCGAGGTGCTGACCGCGCCGGTGGACGGCGCCGTGTCGATGCGCGTGCACGAGCGCGGCGTCGGCGAAACCAGATCCTGTGGCACCGGCACCGTCGCTGCGGCGGTCGCCGCGCTGGCTTTCTCGGGGGCTACCACCGGCCGCCTCGAGGTCCGGATTCCGGGTGGCGAAGTCTCGGTGACCGTCGCCGAGGCCGGTAGCTATTTACGCGGGCCGTCGATTCTGGTCGCGCACGGCGAGCTGTCCGAGGAATGGTGGAGCGTTGCGCAACGTTAATTGGGGTGCATGAAAAGTGATCTCCGTGCGAATCTTCATTCGCCTATGACATATCCCGATCCTTCGACTACTACCCCGAGCGCGGGTGAGCTGGCGCTCGAAGACCGCACCGCGCTGCGCCGGGTGGCGGGTCTGTCCACCGAACTCACTGACGTCTCCGAGGTCGAGTACCGCCAGCTGCGCCTGGAACGTGTGGTGCTGGTCGGCGTCTGGACCGAGGGCAGCGCGCGCGACGCCGAAGCGAGCCTGGCTGAACTCGCCGCGCTCGCCGAGACGGCCGGCTCGGAGGTCCTCGAAGGCGTGATCCAGCGCCGCGACAAACCGGACGCCTCCACCTACATCGGCTCGGGCAAGGCCGCCGAACTTCGCGAAGTCGTGCTCGCCACCGGAGCCGACACCGTCATCTGCGACGGCGAGCTCAGCCCCGCCCAGCTCACGGCGCTGGAGAAGGCGGTCAAGGTCAAGGTCATCGACCGCACCGCGCTCATTCTGGACATCTTCGCCCAGCATGCGACCAGCCGGGAGGGCAAGGCGCAGGTCGCCCTGGCGCAGATGGAGTACATGCTGCCCAGGCTGCGCGGGTGGGGCGAATCGATGTCCCGGCAGGCCGGCGGCCGCGCAGGCGGAGCCGGCGGCGGGGTGGGCACGCGCGGTCCCGGTGAGACCAAGATCGAGACCGACCGGCGCCGCATCCGCGAACGGATGGCCAAACTACGTCGCGAGATCAAGGACATGAAGAAGATCCGCGACACTCAGCGCAGCGGCCGGCGGCGCAGCGAGGTGCCGTCGATCGCGATCGTCGGCTACACCAACGCTGGCAAGTCGAGTCTGCTCAACGCGCTGACCGGCGCGGGGGTGCTGGTCGAGAACGCATTGTTCGCAACACTCGAACCGACAACGCGCCGAGGCGAATTCGTCGACGGCAGGGCGTTCGTGTTGACCGACACCGTCGGGTTCGTCCGCCATCTGCCCACCCAGTTGGTGGAGGCGTTCCGCTCCACGCTGGAGGAGGTCGCCGACGCCGATCTGCTGGTGCACGTCGTGGACGGCTCCGACGCCAACCCGCTGGACCAGATCAAGGCCGTACGGGAGGTGGTCAACGAGGTCATCGGAGCCGCTCGGCCGGCGACATCAGATCCAGCCGACCACGACGGGGCTCCGGCGCCGGAACTGTTGGTGGTCAACAAGATCGACGCCGCGGACGGCTTGACCCTGGCGCAGCTGCGCCGCGCGCTACCCGATGCGGTGTTCGTCTCCGCGCGCACCGGTGACGGCCTGGACCGCCTACAGCAGCGGATGGCGGAACTGATCACGCCGACGGACACCATGGTCGACGTGACGATTCCGTACGACCGCGGTGATCTGGTCAACCGCGTGCATGCCGACGGCCGCGTCGACGCCACCGAGCACACCGCCGACGGCACCAGGATCAAAGCGCGGGTTCCAGTTCCACTGGCGGCCGTACTGCGTGACTACGCGACGTTCTGACGGTCAACAAGAATCGCCCAGAATCGTTGGAGATCCGGGGTGATTCTTCGTCTGCTCGCGTACGCGCAGTTAGCATTTGCGAATGTCGAGATTGTCGCCCTTCCGGAGCCCGGCGGCTCGGGCGAAGTTTCTCGACGAGTACGACGCGGTTATCCGCACGTGGCCCGTTGCGTCCGAGGAGCGAGACGTCGAGACCGGCCACGGGACGACGCATGTCGTCGTCTGTGGTAACGAGTCCGGACCGCCGCTGGTTCTTCTGCACGGTGCGAATACGACGGCCGCCATGTGGGCTCCCGTAATCGTTTCATTGAGCAGCACCTATCGGTGCTACTGCATCGACACCATCACCGATGCGAACAGGAGCGTCCTCGCGAAGCGGGTCCGGGGAGCGCCGGACCTCGTTGCCTGGTTGCGGGAGGTCTTCTCGGTGCTCGGGATCGACAGCGCGAGGGTGGCCGGCCTCTCGTACGGAGGATGGGTTGCCGCGAACCTTGCAGTGAACGCACCAGAATTGGTGATTAGACTCGTATTGCTATGCCCCGCAGGGACATTCACTCCGCTTACTGCCGGGTTCATGGGCAGGTTGCTATCGTCCAGCCTGTTGCGCTCACGGACACTTGCGCGCCGCTCCGTCCAGTGGTTGTCGACCACACCCAATGCGCCATCGGATCCAGTCTTGGGTCTGGTAGCAACGATCCTGACAACGTGTCGTCCGACACTGTCGCCACCGACGGCGCTCACCGACGACGAGCTGCGTCGGGTGGTGGTGCCGACGACGGTCGTCGTCGGCGACCGCGAAGTCATCTACCGCGGTGGCCCCGAAGTTGCTATTGCGCGGGCCCACAAGCTCATTCCTGGGGTGCGCACATGCATTATTCCTGGTGCGGGTCATATATTGACGCTCGATGCGCCAAAGGCCGTCGCTGCCGAGATGGTCAAAGCGTTGGCCTGACAAACGAACCCTGAAGAACGATGCCCCTGAAGAACGATGCCCCTGAAGAACGATGCCCCTGAAGAACGATGCCCCTGAAGAACGATAGAGCCCCGGCCGGGGGCCGAGGCTCTATCGTCGTTGCGTTTTCAGGCTATCGCTGCTCGCCGTCTAAACGCTGCTCGCCGGGCTAGTCCTGCTGGGCCTCTTGACGCTTTTCGGCGGTCTTGGCCGCGGCGCGGGCGCTTTCGGCTTCGGCTTCCTTCTGCGCGGCGTTGCGCTGCGCATCGGCCTTGTCCTGCTGCGCCTTGCCCTCGCGGTACAGGTCGTCTCGGCCCGCGACGGCGCCGAGCACTTCCTTGGCCTTGCCCTTGACGCCTTCGACGACGCCCTTGACGGCTTCTTCGGGTCCACTGTTGTTCTTGTCGGACGTGTTCTTGTCGGACACTGTGGTTCCTCCACTTCGTTCGGTCGTGGCCCTTCAATACCCCGAGCGCTGTTTCGCTAACCGGATACCGGCCTGTGGTGGGGTAGCTCACAGCGGCTCGCACAATCTCGGCCGGGACAGTCGCTGGAAACGTGTGTCTGCCCGATCAACCCCGGCTGAGTCCGCAGCAGAGTAGACGCGGCATTACGCGTGAATTAAGGCCCAGATGCACTGGAGCGTGCATACTGGCTACCGATTTTGATGACATAGCCAGTGGCCATGACAGTTCTGAGCATCATTGGCAAACTCTTTGAGCGAAATCGTCGCTGGCAAATCGAGGTTTAAGCCCGGACCGATCTGGGCGGCACGGCGGGGTTATCCACAGCGAATGGGGGATTGGCAGGTATTTTCTTTTCGAGATCGGCGTGTTCGTTGGTTATTGAGTCTGCTGAGAGAGCGATGACGGCGCGAAATTCTCGAGCGGAAATTTCGGGCCGACCCGGGAGGAACGAATGATCGGGCAGAACAGCCGGGGCACCACGTTGTTGGGCCGAATGGCGATCGGGCTGCTCGTGGGCGCCGTAGCGCTACTACTACCGCCGGTGGCGAGCGCCTCGCCGGAATCCGATGCCGCCAACGCCGCGATCGGCGCTGCCTGGGAGGCCAGCGGCGGCGACGGTGGCCCGCTCGGGCCGAAACAGGGTGAGGTGTACCCGGCGGGCGCGGGCTTCGGGCAGAACTACGCCGGCGGCAAGATCTTCTTCACGCCCGACACCGGTGCCCACATCATGCGGGGCGCGATCCTGGAGAAGTACGAGTCGCTCGGCGGGCCTGCCGACAGCGATCTGGGTTTTCCGACTATGGATGACGGCCCCGGCCGGGCCGAGGGCAGCTTCAACGTCACGTTCAGCGCCAGCGATAAGCCGGTGATCTTCTGGACGGCCGACACCGGCGCACGGGTGGTACGTGGGCCGATCAATGCCGCCTGGGACGCGCTGGGCGGTTCGTCGGGGGCTCTCGGCGTGCCCGCGGACGACGAGACCTACCGGGGTGACCTGATCACGCAGAAGTTCACGGGCGGTGAGATCACGTACAACACCCGCGACAAAACGTTCACCACCGTGCCGCCCGATCTCGCGGAACAGCTGACGGACGTGCAGGTGCCGGGGGATCCGACATCGGCCATTAACGCGGCGCGCCGTGCGGCCGGGGGTCCGTTGGGACCGCTCGGCGCCGCGGAAGGGCCGGCCTATTCGATAGGCGAGGACGGCCTCGGACAGAACTTCGCCGGCGGCAAGATCTTCTACAGCCCAGCGACCGGCGCGCGGGTCGTCACAGGTCAGGTCCTCGCCAAGTACGAAAGCCTGGGCGGGCCAGAGGGAGATCTCGGTTTCCCGATATCCAGCGAAACCGACGGCGGCCTGTCCACCGCGAGCCGGATGTCGAGATTCGCCGCTGAGGACAAGCCGGTGATCTTCTGGACGCCCGACCACGGCGCAGTGCTGGTGCGGGGCGCGATGAGCGCAGCATGGGACAAACTCAACGGCGCCGAGGGCACCCTCGGTGCGCCGATGGCCGACCAGACCGAGAAGGGCGATGTCGTCACGCAACGGTTCACCGGGGGCGTGGTGTCCTGGGACCGGTCGACCGGCGAGTTCTCCACGGAGCCACCCAATCTGGCTTCTGAGCTGGCCGGCCTCGAGGTGCCCGCCGAGCAGGGATCCGAAACGCCGAGCGCGCCCCGGGCCTCGGACAACGGCGGTGACCGGAACTGGTTCGCATTCAGCTGGTGGTGGCTGCTGGCAATCGTGCCTGCCCTGGTGCTGGTCGGACTGGTCGTGTTCGCGACCATGCGCGGCCGCGGCGACGACCTCGATCGCCCCGGTGCCGTCGGCGACCACTACGACGACGGGTACGGTGACGACGCCGAACTGGCCTACGGCACAGCTGGTTCGGGAGAGCAGGAGTCGAACGGTGCCGACCACTCGGCGGCCATGTTCGGTGACCGGTACGCCAGCGAGGGTCTGGGTGCGCTGACGCCGCCGGGCGCCTCCGCGGCCGGCAGTCCATGGGAGGCGCCATCGAGCTTCGGCGACGGGGGAGAAGCGAAATTCGACGAGGGTCTCGACGGCGATCTCGACGAGGGTGACGAAAATCCCGACAACGTCGATACCGCGCCGACGCGGATACCGGCCACCGAAGGGCAGCTCGCTGCCGCCCAGCTCGACGTTGCAGATGAGCGCGACGTTGTCGACGAACGCGATGTTGTCGAGGGCGGCGACACCGCCGAAGCGTGGGATGCGACTCCCGCAGCGGTCGAGCCCGAAGCAGCGGTCGAACCTGAATCCGAACTAATCCAACGTGATCCGCTGACGGACACGGGCCGCCACGCCAAGATCGTCATCGATGAACCGGAGGTGCCGAGCCCGGCATTCCGGTTACCGCTCGATGACTCCGGGCACGCGCCTCAGGGCTATCCGATCAAGGCCGACTCACAGTCGGGCCTGTACTGGCTGCCCGACGCTGTCGGCTATGACGACGTACGCGCCGAAATATGGTTCTCCAGCGAGGAATTCGCGCGTACGAACGGTTTCGTCCGAGCCGACTAGATCTTCCTGATGACGGTGACGACCTTGCCGAGGACCGCGGCGTCGTTGCCCGGGATCGGGTCGAAGGCCGGGTTGTGCGGCATCAGCCACACCTGACCCCGCGTGCGTTTGAACGTCTTCACCGTGGCTTCGCCATCGATCATCGCGGCCACGATATCGCCGTTGTCGGCGACGCTCTGCTGACGCACGACAACCCAGTCGCCGTCACAGATCGCGGCATCGACCATCGACTCGCCGACGACTTTGAGCAGGAAAAGTGAACCCTCGCCGACCAGTTCGCGGGGAAGCGGGAAGACGTCTTCGACGGCCTCCTCGGCGAGGATCGGCCCGCCGGCGGCGATCCGGCCCAGCACCGGCACGAACGTCGGCTCCGGTAGCGCGTCGGAACCGGCGACGTCGGTGGCGACGAGCGGAGTCACTGCGTCGTCGGCGCCACGGACGTCGACAGCTCGCGGGCGGTTGGGATCACGCCGCAGGTAGCCCTTGCGCTCCAAGGTGCGCAATTGGTGCGCTACCGAAGAGGTCGAGGTCAGGCCGACTGCGTCGCCAATCTCCCTGATGCTCGGGGGATAGCCGCGAGTGGTGACCGATTGGCGGATCACGTCGAGGATGGTGCGCTGGCGTTCGGTCAGGCTGGGATCGAGCGTCCGGCCCCGGTCTGTGCCGTTCGGTGTGTCGCTGGAGTCCATGCCGCCGAATGTAGCCCCCGATGCCCCATTAATCAAACATGTGTTCGACGCGTGTCGCAGTTGGGGGTCCGGTGCGCCGTCTGGTCGCCCCGGCTCGTGTATCCGCCTGGGGCGCTGCCGATTTTCTGTCGGTGGGCCCGTCTATCGTTTCGCAACAGTTCGATCACACGTTCTATCTTTCGAACAAGTGAGCGAGTAGATTCGAACACAAGAGCGAATAGCAGCGGACCGGAAGGCGGCAAGATGACGATCCTCGAAACCCACGAAATTCAGGCTTCGCGAGTAATCAGGCCCGGTAGCAGGCCTGTCGGCGCCCGTCGGCGGCCCTCGGGCACGCGGCCCGGCGGCGCTCCGGTGCATTACCGCGGCACCGGTGTGCTGATGTCGCGCGCCTCGCACCGGCGGCGGCCGATCACGCCGGGCGCCACCGTCCTCCTCGCGCTGGTGGCGGCCGGGATCACGGTGTGGCTCGGCCTGGTGGCGCAGTTCGGCGGCGTCGTCGGCACCACCCCGGCCGCCGTGCCGGACCGGCTCGCGGTGATCCACGTGCAGACCGGCGAGAGCCTGCACCAGGTGGCGCAGCGGGTGGCGCCCGACGCACCGGTGGCTCAGGTGGTGCACCGGATTCGTGAACTCAACCAGCTGGACTCGGCGGCGCTGGATGCCGGTCAGACACTCATCGCACCGGTCGGCTGACACCCGTCGGTCGGATCAAAGAGCTTGCTGCACAGATATGTTCGCCGACAAGTCGTTCGGGTATGTGCCAATGAGGCCGGTGCTGGGCGTTCCCACGGCGCCGCGGGTACGCTCAGAGAGGTTCGAGTTGGTCGTTTGTTGGCGTGGCGAAGGAGCGGTGATGCATTGTCCGTTCTGTCGTCACCCCGACTCGCGCGTGGTGGATTCCCGCGAAACCGACGAAGGCCAGGCGATTCGGCGGCGGCGCTCATGCCCGGAATGTGGACGCCGGTTCACCACAGTGGAGACCGCGGTGCTGGCTGTCGTCAAACGCAGCGGCGTCACCGAACCGTTCAGCCGGGAGAAGGTCGTCAAGGGCGTGCGTCGGGCCTGTCAGGGCAGGCAGGTCGACGACGATGCGCTGAACCTGCTGGCCCAGCAGGTCGAGGACGCCGTGCGCGCGGGCGGTTCGCCCGAAGTGCCCAGTAACGAGGTGGGATTGGCCATCCTGGGACCGTTGCGTGACCTCGATGAAGTGGCCTACCTGCGCTTCGCCTCGGTGTATCGCGGATTCACCTCAGCCGAGGACTTCGAGCGAGAGATCGAGGCCCTGCGGGCGCACCGCAACTCGCCGCAGCCGACCGCCAGCTGATCCAGCTTCGGGGCCGCTCGCTCAATCGATCTGCTTAGTGCCGTCGTCGGCCACGCGACCGGAGATGCGCACCCAGCCCTCAGGACTCCACTCCGTGTGAATGTGCGACCCCTTGCCCTGCACGATCGTCAGGTCGCGGCTCAGGTAGTCGGTGATCCGCACCGCGGCCGACCCGGTCGCCTCGTCCTCGGGCACGCCCAGATCGGTCGCGAACATCCGCGAGCGCAGCACCCCCTGCTCCCGGTCGGCCCATGTCCACAGGTAGTGGTTGATGTCGTCGGGGTAGTCAGACGGGTCGAGCGCGAGGAGCTCGTCGACAGAGGCAACATCATGGATGGCGAATTCGGGCGCCCATTCCGCGCGCGCCTGCACTGAGGTCAGTTCGTCGGTGTAGGCCACCTGCACGATGCCGGCCGGAACGCTCAGCGTATGTACGGGAGTGCCCTGCTGGCGGAGCCACCATGCAGCGCCGACGGTGGGATGCCCCGCGAACGGTAATTCGACGGTGGGCGTATGGATGCGGACGTGCGCAGTGTTCGTGCCGGGCGCTGGTCTATCGACGAATATGGTTTCGCTGTAACCCAAATGAGTGGCTATCCGCTGCCGGTCATCGGGGTCGACGGTGCTGGCGTCGACAACGCCCAGAGGGTTTCCGTGGTTGCTGTCCGGGTCGGTGAAGACTCGCAGCACCGTCACATCGATCGCCATGGGGCCGATGCTACTTCGTATCCGCGATCACGCGGTCGGTCCTACGTCCGGGCCGCGCCGCGCTCGCTCAGGTCGCGCTGCGCTCGTCGGCGCCCAGGGCGCCGAGCACCGCGACAAGCGTATCGACCGAACCGGAGATCGTGCCCTCGTTGGTGCCGGCTCGTAACAGTCCGCGCAGATACTCCTGGTCGTACGCCGCCGGTTCGGTGCCGCAGATGAACTTCTCGACCACCTCGACGAAACGGTCCGGATCGTCGTGGAACGGGAAATGACCGGAGCCATCGAAGATTTCCAGTCGGGAACCCGGCATCGCAGCGTGGGCCATCCGGGCGTGACTGACCGGGATCACGGCGTCGCAACTGCCCCAAATCAGTTGTACGGGAACGGATTGCGTCAAGTAACAGCGGTCGAGCATGGTCACTACCTGGCCGCGCCAGTCGACGACTGCGCGCAGTGTGCGGGCGAATGCCGAGGACGCGGTGGGTTCGGGTAGGTCGTTGAGAATGCGCAGTACCTGAGGCAGGTCTCGGCCCAGGCCAGTCGACCCGAACATCCCGCCTGCGACCCGCCCGATCGCCTGCAGAGTCGGGAGCACGAACGGCAGGCGTAGCAGCGCCAGCGCTTCGCTGCCCATCGGCAGCGAGGCGAACCGCAGCGCGATGTTGACGTCTTTGGTCACGCCGCCCGCGCCGACCAGGATGAGCCGGTCGACCAGCTGGGGGAACTGGTACGCGAACTGCATGGCCACCCCGCCGCCGAGTGAATGGCCGACGACCGTGACCCGGTCGACGTCGAGCACGGTCAAAAGATCGCGCATCCCGTTGGCATAGGCGGCTACCGAATAGTCGGCGCGCGGTTTGTCGGACTTGCCGTGGCCCAGCAGATCCGGTGCGATGACCGTGAACCGCTGCGCGAGTTTCGACTGCACCGTCTCCCACGTGGTGGAGTTGTCGCCGATGCCGTGGATGAGCAGGATCGCGGGGCCAGAGCCCACTACCCGGTAGGCCCGCCGGTACCCGTGGATGGTGCGGAACTGCAGGGTCGGCGTCAGGTCCCGTACCGGGCGCAGGTTCGGCTTTCGCGCGGGCATTGCGTCAACTTAGCGGGCCGTCGGGAAGCCCGCTCTTCATTGACACCCGTATTTGGTGACGTGCGTTACCCGGCGTCTTCCCCGTCCTGGAATCGATCCTTGGACTTCTTCTCGGCCTGCTGGGCCAGGAAACGCTCGAACTCGGCGCCGAGCTCTTCGCCGCTGGGCAAGTCCTCGTCGCTGGCGAGCAGCGACCGGTTCTCCTGCGCTGCGACGAAGGCGTCGTACTGGCGCTCGAGAGCGGACACCACCTGCGCGACCTCGGGGCTCTGCTCGACCTGGTCGTTGATCTTGGTCAAGACCTCCGCGCCCGCAGCGCCCAGCGCGTCGAGCGGAATGTTGAGCGAGGCGGTCCTGGCCACCTCGGCAAGCAACGCTTCTGCCGCCGCGGGGTAGTCGGTCTGAGCCAGGTAATGCGGCACGTGCACGGTGAAGCCGACCGCCTCCTGTCCGTGCTGCGACATCCGGAATTCGAGCAGGTTCGACACACTGGCGGGAACCTGCACCTCTCCGACCCACGGCTGATGGTCGGCGATGAGCTCCTTGTCGCTCGAGTGGGCCGTCATCGTGATCGGCCGGGTGTGTGGTACGGCCATCGGGATCGTGCCCAGGCCGACCACTCGGCGGACGTCGAGGCGTTCGGCCAGCAGCCGCACCGCGGTGACGAACCGCTCCCAGCGCAGGTCGGGTTCGAGCCCGGCGAGAAGCAGGAAGGGGGTGCCGAGGCTGTCGCGCATCGCGTACAGGTTGAGTTCGGGGTCCTCGTAGTGGGTGAAGTGGTCGGTCTTGAACGTCATCAACGGACGTCGGGACCGGTAGTCCAGTAGTTCGTCGATCGCGAACGACGCGACCAATTCGGTGTCGAGGGTGTCCTTCAGGTGCTGGGCGGCCAACCGGATGGCGTGCCCGGCATCGGAGAAACCCTCGAGCGCATGAATGAGCACCGGCCCCCGGCCGTCGTTCGACGACAGCTGGGGCGCGGGGAATTCCAACTCGTACATCCCGGATTGTTCCGGCTGGTAGTGCTGTTCGGGGTGCCCCGGGTTCTCGCGGCTGTCAGCCATCGAGCCTCGCCTCCTCGCGGTGGTGCCAGACCGTAAATGTCTTAGTACCAGTGACAACTAGTCTCGCGCACGTTGCGTTCCCGTTGCCGGGCATCCCATGCCCAAAGCGACCGAAATGTTTGCCGGTCGGTTAGTCGCGGAACTGTTTGAGAGCCCGCAGCTTGTTCATCACGTCCAGTGCCGCGACCTTGTAGGCCTCGGAGAAGGTCGGATAGTTGAACACGGCGTCGACAAGGTACTCGATGGTGCCGCCGCAGCCCATGATGGCCTGGCCGATGTGCACCATCTCGGTGGCGCTGGTGCCGAAGATGTGCACGCCCAGCAACTTCAGGTCGTCGGTCGAAACCAGCAGCTTGAGCATGCCGTAGGAGTCGCCGGCGATCTGGCCTCGGGCCAACTCGCGGTAGCGCGACACCCCGACTTCGTAGGGGATCGCGTTACGGGTCAGTTCGACCTCGGTGGCCCCCACGTAGGACACCTCGGGGATCGAATAGATGCCGATCGGCTGCAGGTCGGTCATGCCCTTGGCCGGCTCACCGAACGCGTGGTAGGCCGCCAGGCGGCCCTGATCCATCGAGGTGGCGGCCAGCGCCGGGAAGCCGATGACGTCGCCCACGGCGTAGATGTGGTCGACTCTGGTCTGGAAGTTGCTGTCGACGGCGATGCGCCCGCGCTCGTCGGCCTGAAGGCCGGCACTCGCCAGGTCGAGGTGTTCGGTCCAGCCCTGCCGGCCCGCCGAGTACATGACAGTCTCGGCGGGGATCTGCTTGCCGCTGGCCAGCGTGGTGACGGTTCCGGCCGAACCGACGTCGACGGCGGTCACCTCCTCGCCCATGCGGAATGTCACTGCGAGGTCGCGCAGGTGGAATTTCAACGCCTCCACGACCTCGCGGTCGCAGAAGTCCAGCATGGTGTCGCGCTTCTCCACCACGGTGACCTTGGTGCCGAGCGCGGCGAACATGGACGCGTACTCGATGCCGATCACGCCCGCACCGACCACGACCATCGTCGTGGGCAGGGATTTGAGGTCGAGGATCCCGTCGGAGTCCAGCACGCGATCCTCGTCGAACTCGACGCCGGCCGGCCGGGCCGGTTTGGTGCCGGTGGCGATCAGGACGTAATCGCCGCTGACGGTGGTGCGCTCGCCGCGGGCGGGCTCCTCGACCAGCAGGGTGTGTGGGTCGATGAACCGGCCGTGGCCCTGGATGAGGTCGATCCGGTTGCGCATCAGCTGTGAGCGGACGACGTCCTGCTCCTTGCCGATCACGTGGCTGGTGCGCGCCAGCAGGTCGGCGGGGGTGATTTTCTCCTTGACCCGGTAGCTGGTGCCGTACAGCTCGCGCTGGCTCATGCCGGTTAGGTACACCACCGCTTCCCGCAGCGTTTTGGACGGGATAGTCCCGGTGTTCACGCAGACACCGCCCAGCATCCGTCCGCGCTCGATCACTGCGACTGTCTTGCCGAGCTTCGCCGCTGCGATCGCGGCTTTCTGCCCGCCTGGGCCGGAACCGATGACGACGAGGTCGTACTCCATGGAACCCACGACAGCCATAGCAACAAGGTGTACGCCGGTTGACCGGAATCCGCACCCCGACTGGCCCGAACCGGAGCTGAATTCATCCCCAACCTCGAATTGGTCCACAGGATCGCGGGCCACGGCCGCCGACAGGCGATTGTCGTCCGAGCCGGCGGGGAAGGTCGCCCCATGACGACCTCACCATCACCCGATTTCCACCTGAACCGCCCGGCGGTCCTGATCGCCGCGCTGCCCGCTGTTCTAGGCTTCGTGCCGGAGAAGTCGCTCGTACTCGTGACCGTGGACCGCGGCGCGATGGGCTGCGTGATGCGCGTGGACCTCGACGACGAGTTGACCGAATCGATCGACCACATCGCCGAGGTGGCCGCGGCGGCGCGACCGGATGCGGCGATCGCCGTCATCGTCGACGAGGACGGCGCCGGGTGCCGACTGTGCAACGACGAGTACCGCGAGCTCGTCGCCACCTTGGCGGACACCCTGGCCGAACGGGGCATCGGACTGCTTGCCGCGCACATCGTCGACCGGGTCGCCGCAGGCGGGCGCTGGCACTGTGCCGACGGGTGCGGTGATTCGGGCACCGTGGACGACCCGTCGGCGTCGCCGCTTGCAATGGCGGCCGTGCTGGACGGGCGCAGGCTTTACGCTCACCGTGCCGAACTCCAGGACGTCATCGCCGCCACCGATTCCGCCCGTACGGCGGCGTTGGCCGACCTCATCGAAGATGTTCAGGCGGGCCGGTCCGGGTCCGACGCACGCCGCGACATCGAGGAGGCCGTGGCGGCGGCCGCCCGGCTCGGCGACGGTGAAGAACTGCCCGATGCGACGCTGGCCCGGATCGCGGTCGCGCTGACCGACCTGCAGGTGCGCGACACGCTGTATGCGCTGGCCGTCGGGGAACGCGCGACACAGGCCGAGGCGTTGTGGGCGGAACTGTCGCGGCGGCTGCCGGAACCGTGGCGAGCCGAAGCCCTGGTGTTGCTGGCCTTCTCGGCCTACGCCCGCGGCGACGGTCCGTTGGCCGGGGTGTCGCTGGAGGCTGCGCTGCGCTGCGACGGCACACATCGGATGGCAGGCATGTTGGACACGGCCCTGCAGTCGGGCTTGCGACCCGAGCAGATTCGTGAGCTGGCCACTACGGGCTACCGGTTGGCCGATCAGCTGGGAGTGCGGCTACCGCCGAGGCGCGTTTTCGGCCGGCGGGCCGGCTGACACCGGCCGGCGGGCCGGCTGACACGCGCGTGGCGAATCAGACCTTTTCGACCTTGACGGCGTGCGCCATTTGATGGGGCAACTCGACCTGCTCGTGACCGGGGATCACGATCATCACCCCGCCGTGGTCGTTGATCTGTACCGTCACTCGGGCGTTCGGCACCACGCCGGCATCCTTGAGCCTGCCGATCAGGTCGACATCGCCCTGCACGTGCTCGGTGAGCTGCCGTACCACCACTGCGACGGGCATCCCGGCGGGCAGCTCGGTCAACCGGACGAGGTTCAACCGGTCGCCGTCCGACGACGTGCTGATCAGACCCAGCTCCGACAGACCTGGGATCGGGTTACCGAACGGCGACGTGGTCGGGTTGTTGAGGACCTGCACGAGCCGACGTTCGACGTCCTCGCTCATCACGTGCTCCCACCGGCAGGCCTCCGCGTGGACTTCTTCCCAGGGCAGCCCGATCACATCGACGAGCAGCCGCTCGGCCAGTCGATGCTTGCGCATGACGGCGACGGCCAGGGCCCGGCCCTTGTCGGTGAGCTCGAGGTGACGGTCGCCGGCGACGTGCAGCAGGCCGTCGCGCTCCATGCGGGACACGGTCTGGCTGACGGTGGGGCCACTCTGATCGAGGCGCTCCGCGATGCGGGCGCGCAGCGGCACCACGCCCTCTTCCTCGAGGTCGTAGATGGTCCGCAGGTACATCTCTGTGGTATCGACAAGATCGTTCATGGCACCCTCCGTCAGCGCGAGTCTACCGTCTTAGCTGGCCAAACTGTGGCCTTACATGCGGTGCCCACGCCGGCATGCACCCCGCGCACAAACAAGCCCACCGAACCGTCGGCGGGCTTGTCTGGGGTGCTAGCTGGCGTACGAGCGCAATCGATCTGCGCGGTCGCCGTTGCGGAGCTTTGCCATGACCTCGCGCTCGATCTGACGAACCCGCTCACGCGACAGCCCGAACAGCTTGCCGATCTGATCGAGGGTGCGGGGCTGGCCGTCGTCGAGG
This sequence comes from Mycolicibacterium sp. GF69, assembly GCF_003284965.1. Taxonomy (GTDB): domain Bacteria; phylum Actinomycetota; class Actinomycetes; order Mycobacteriales; family Mycobacteriaceae; genus Mycobacterium. The sequence goes on along the minus strand of NZ_QMEW01000009.1, from coordinate 64,413 downwards.
CCGAAGCGCAGCCGGATCACCTGCTGTTCGCGTTCGTCGAGCGTGGCGAGCACGTGCCGGATGTCGGTGTGCAGCAGTTCGGAGATGACAGCGTTCTCGGCCGACATCGCCTCCGCGTCCTCGATGAAGTCGCCCAGCGGTGCTTCTTCGTCGCTGCCCACGGGCATGTCGAGGCTTACCGGGTCGCGGCTGTGCTCCAGCAGGTCGGTGATCTTCTCCACCGGGATGCCAGACTCGGCGGCCAGTTCCTCATCCGTCGCCTCCCGGCCGAGGTTCTGGTGCATCTCGCGCTTGATCCGAGCCAACTTGTTCACCTGCTCGACGAGGTGCACAGGCAACCGGATCGTGCGGCTCTGATCCGCCATACCGCGGGTGATCGCCTGCCGGATCCACCAGGTTGCGTAAGTCGAGAACTTGAATCCTTTGGCGTAGTCGAACTTTTCCATCGCCCGAATCAGACCCAGGTTGCCCTCCTGGATCAGATCGAGCAGCGGCATCCCTCGCCCTGTGTAGCGCTTCGCCAGCGACACCACGAGTCGCAGGTTGGCTTCCAGCAAGTGACGCCGCGCTGCCTCGCCGTCGCGCACCACTGCGCCAAGATCACGTTTGCGGTTCTCGCCCAAGCGCTTCCGCGTTTCGAGCAGATGCTTGGCATAAAGCCCAGCCTCGATGCGCTTTGCGAGTTCCACCTCATCGGCGGCGTTGAGCAAGGCCGTTTTGCCAATCCCATTCAAGTACACGCGCACGAGGTCAGCGGCTGGACTCTGAGCGTCCAGATCCTGGTCGACGCGGATGGTGCTGGCATTTGCCATGACGGCCTCCTGATCAAGTCGAACTGTCATGAGCTACAACGCCCACGAGGTTCAAAGAGTTCCCAGCCTTTGGCTGGTTCACACGTTCTGATCAGCGGTTTCTCGCCGACGACCTGAGAATGTCCTTAGAAAAGTGATAGAAGCGGCTCAGCTGGGAACATCACCGTTGGGCGCGCGTCCTTCGGGTTGCGGCGGGGGTTGCGTGCCGTCTTCGAAACCATGCTCCAGGGCCGGCCGTTCTGCGGCCGGGAACGCGGGCGTGCCGTCCCGACCGTCGTAACGCCGCGGCTCCTCGGCTCGTCGCGGCGGACGGTCGTTGGCGATGAGCACGGCGATCCACGGCAGCGGTATCGAGACCACCACAATCGCCAACGAGATCAAGCCGTTGTGCCAGATGCCATAAGCGACCGCGGCGAGTATGAGTGCCGGGATCCGGAACGACATGAGGGTCAGGTACTTGCGAACCCGTTGGCGGTGCTGTTCCTCGTAGGCGGGGGCGGCACGAGTGATCAGGACGGGCCGGCCGTCGTCGTCGAAACTCAGCTCGGGGCCTTGTTTCATACCTCCACTGTTCCACATTGCGGCGCCGCTGTACCGGCCGGTTTTGCAACGGGCAAAATGGTTGGCATGCAAACCCAGACGATCGAGCGCACCGACACCGACGAACGCGTCGACGACGGGACCGACAGCGATACCCCGAAGTACTTCCACTACGTCAAGAAGGACAAGATCGCCGAGAGCGCGGTGATGGGCACCCATGTCGTCGCGCTGTGCGGCGAGGTTTTCCCGGTGACGAAGTCGGCCAAGCCGGGCTCGCCGGTGTGCCCGGAGTGCAAGCGCATCTACGAACAGCTCAAGAAGTAGCCCCGTCGGCCGCCGCCTCGGGCTCGCGGCTTTCACGTGGCTCGCGTGCGGCCTCGGCTGCCGGTGCCCGAGAGGCCGAGGCGCCGTTGCGCGTCTCGGCTTTCTCCTTCAGCCACCAGTGAAACCGCTTCGCGTGGGTGGCAGACGCCGGCCACTCCTCCTGGATCGCGGCGTTGAGTTCGGCGCCGATCATGATCGCGAACCCGAGGAAGAACGCGAACAGCAGGAACGCGATCGGCGTCGCCAGCGCGCCGTAGGTGTAACCGGTGGCCGTGATCCACGTCAGGTAGAAGCGCAACCCGAACGTAGCCAACAGGAACACCACGGTGGCGAGCACCGAGCCCAGCAGCAGCCGGTGTGACGGCAGCGGCTTGGGCAGCGACACCCGGTAGAGCATGTTCACCGCGACAACCAGCCCGGCGATGAGCACCGGGTAGTAGCCGAACCGCAGCAGGTGTTCCCAACTGTCGGGTAGGTACTGGGCGATCTTTCGAGGGCCCAGCGCGATGAACGGCGCAGCAACGATCGCGCCGATCAGCATGACCACGTAGAGGCCTAGTGCATAGAACCGCTGCCGGACCGGATGGCGCAGCGGCGTCTGATCGTGCGCCTCGGTGATCGAGTCGACGAATGCCGAGATCGCCGACGATCCCGCCCAGAGCGAGATCACGAACCCCACCGAGACCACCTCGCCGCGGGCGCCCCGCACAATGTCGCGGATCGTTGGCTCGATGATCTCGGCGACCACGTTGGTCGAGAAGAACCGTCCCGCGGTGTCGATGATCTGATCCTGGATGGTCGGCAGCGTCTCCGGACCGAACAGGGGAGCTACGTAGGCGAGGCTGCCGAGCATTCCGAGCAGCAGCGGCGGAAGCGAAAGCGCCGACCAGAACGCGGCCTGCGCGGACTCCGAGAAGATCGAGTCATCCCAGCTCTTTGACAGGGTGCGCCGCAGGATGTGCCGTATGTGGTGGCGCGACGGTCTGGTCGGCAGGGGCTGGGGCTGGTCACTCATGACCAGTCCCAGCATTCCTGACGAGACCTGCTGGTGCCCAGACCGGCTGTCAGCCGTGTCGGAGTTATGCCTCCACCGGGCTGGCTTCGATCACAGCAGCCAACTCGACCAGCTTGGCCTCATGCTTGTTGGCGTGGTGCTGGCAGAAGAGCAATTCCGCGCCCGACGGGAGCTTCGCGCGTACCCGCGCCGCTGCGCCGCAACGGTCGCAGCGGTCAGCCCGGGTCAATGGGGGACTGGTGAGCGTTGCGTTCGTCATTGCGGACCTCCGTACTGTTCGCGTGCATCTACTGTCTCAGACGTTTTGGCTTCCGGCGTTGTTCCCAAGGGGTTAACCGGTGTGTCGTGTCTCACCGTTACCTCGAGTTGCCGACACGGCAGGCTGGCGATATGAACGCCTCGCCGCCGATGCTGGTCCATCTGTGTAGCAGAGACGAATGGCACTGCGCTCAAGCGCATGGCGAGCACCGTCCCGACTCGTTGGGTGCGGTCGGGTTCGTGCACCTGTCGACGCCCGAGCAAGTACACCTTCCGGCCAACCGGTTGTATGCCGGTCGCACCGACCTGGTGCTGCTCCGCATCGACGCCGCACGGCTGCCCTTTCCCGTTCGCTGGGAATCCGGAGTGCCCGCTGATCCCGTGGACATGGAGTTCCCACATTTGTACGGACCTTTGCCGATCGCAGCTGTGATAAAGGTCACTCCGTACCTGCCCGGGGCTGACGGCCGATTCCCTCTGCTTGCACGTTAGGTCTACTCGCCGACGTGGCCGCGATACGCCGTCCGCAGGGGTCTACGTACACTTACAAATCGTGGGCATTTTGTTAGGTCTGGCACCGTGGCTTGTCTACTGGGTGCTCGTCGGCAACGTTCCGTTCACCGTCGCGGTGCTGATCGCTCTCGCGGTTGCGGTCGCCGCGTTCGTCTTGGGCCAGTTGCGCGGGGGCCCGGGCCGCGTCCTTGAAATAGGCGCTCTGGCAACATTTTTGGTCTTGACCGTGCTGACCTTCACGCTTGATCAGGCATTCATGGAGCGCTGGATGCAACCGCTGAGCAACGCCGGGATTTTCCTGGTGGCGCTCACCGGTGTGCTGATCGGCAAGCCGTTCGTGCGGGAGTTCGCCGAGGTCGGCCAGCCGCCTCATGTTGTCAAGAGCGAATTGTTCGCCCGGATCACCTCGCTGCTGACCTGGATCTGGGTGGGTGCGTTCTTCGGTATGACGCTTTCGGCGGCGATCCCGCCGATCGTGTACGGCGAGGCGACCATCCTGGACACCAGAACGCCGCTGTCATTCGTCTGCTACTGGGTCATTCCGTTCGCCTTGTTGGCCGGTGCGGCGTTTGCGACGCGAGTCCTACCGGACCGCATCGCCGCGGGCGCCGACGACATCGTGCGCAAGACGTCGTTCGTCGCATTCGCAGAGGCCGAGATCGACCAGCTGATGTACCTGGCGACCGAACACGCCAATCGGGAGATCGGCCCCGGCAAGGAGGCCTACGACATCAAGATCGGCAGCAAGGGGATTCCGCTGACCGGTGATGAGACGCGTGAATCGTGGCCGTCGACGTACAAGGTGCGCGACAAGAAACGGTAGCGCGCTTGGGGTGTGCGTTGGCGACCCGCACTGGCCGGGCCCCGGCCCCTAGAAGGGCTCCTAGACGGGCTCCTAGAAGGGCGAGGCCTCCACGATCGAGATCGGTGTGACTGTGCCCACGACGCGGTCGAGCCTGAATCCCGCGCGGCGCAACAGTTTTGCGAAGTCCGCACGGGTGCGTTCCCGGCCGCCGAGCGTGACGAGCATTTCGAGGTCCAGCTGGAATCCGAGGAACGCATCGGCGCGGTCGGGCAGCACCATCTCCAACAGCAGCAACTTGCCGTTCGACGCGATCGCGGTGCGGATGTTGCGCAAGATCGCCAGCGACTCATCGTCGTCCCAGTCGTGGATGATGTTCTTGAGCACGTATGCGTCGCCGCCTTCGGGCACTCTGTCGAAGAACGAACCGCTTTCCGCGGTGCAGCGGTGGCTTACGCCCGCGGCCTTGAATGTGGTGTCGGCGTCGGAGACCACCGACGGCAGATCGTAGACGACACCGCGGGCCTGTGGAGCCCGGAGCATGATGGTCGAGAGCAATTGTCCGTGTCCGCCGCCGACGTCCACGATCAGTTTGAAATCGGTGAAATCGTATTGGTTCAGCGCGATTTCGTTGGTGATACCGCTCGTCGCGGTCATGGCGTTGTTGAAGACCTGTGCTAGATCGCGGTCCTTCTCCAGGTAGTCCCAATACGGCATCCCACGCAGCTTGATGACCGACGGCTCGCCCGTTTGCACCGTGTGCAATAGGTTCCCCCAATCCTCCCACCGCGCAGGGTGTCCGATGAACAACACCATGTCGCGCATCGAATCGGGAACATCGGAGCGCAATGCATGGCCCACCTTGGTCAGCACGAAGGTGTCGTCGGCACGGTGCTCGAGTAAGCCGTTAGATGTCAGCGCCCGCATCAGTCGGTACAGAGCGTCCGGATCGGCCCCGACCCGCTCGGCGACATCGGCGGCGCGTGCCGGTCCGCCCGCGAGTTCGTCGGCGACGTTCAGCTTCGCGGCGACGTACATCGTCTGGGTCGTCCAGGCGCCGGTCGCCATCTCGAGGATCGCGACACTTGCAGGCACCGTCGAGCGGTTCAGTCGTTGCAGCCCTGCCCGCAACCGGTTGACGAGGCGGACCACGGGCATGGGCGGAACCTTCGCAGGCGTACTCGGCACGGCGCAGAACAGTACACGGTGATCGTCAGGTCCGCGCATGCCTGGCCGCCAGATCGCGTCGCGCAACCCGACATCCGGGTCCGCGCGAGCGACCGAATTCTGTAAGCTCCCGCTTCCGTGTGATGCATACTGCCTTCTACGCAGGGGCGCAGACACCGAGGGGCACCATGGGGATCAAGGGGTTTACCGCAATAGCTTCCGTGCTTGCGGCCGGCGTCGTCGCGGTCGGTTCCGCGGCTCCGGCATACGGCACCGACGAGATCACCGCAAATGCGGTCGGCACGTATGACGCCGCCTACGAGTGGGCTTCGAACAAATGGGTCGTAACGCCGTGCGACGGCGACGCTTTCCAGTGCGTGCACGTCACCGAATACAGCGTAGACGACACCGAGCGGAAGTCGCCGTCATGGAGCGGCAACGCCTATTGGCAGGTCGGCTGGTGGATCATGCGTGGCGTCCTGAACCGCGATGCGGCCACCTGTGAGGACGGTTCAAAGCACGACCTGGTGATGAACTACGCATGGGACGCCGCGACCGGTAGGGCGATCCGTTCGTTCCATGACCCCGGGACCTGTGGTGAGGCCGGCAACGGCTACAACGATTTCATGCTGATCAGGACCGGACCCGCGCCCGTTTAGCCCACTCAGTCGAGGTAGTCGCGTAACACCTGAGAACGGCTGGGGTGGCGCAACTTCGACATCGTCTTGGACTCGATCTGGCGGATCCGCTCGCGGGTCACGCCGTACACCTGGCCGATCTCGTCGAGCGTGCGCGGCTGACCATCGGTGAGCCCGAACCGCAACCGCACCACGCCTGCTTCACGTTCGGACAGCGTCTCCAGCACCGACTGCAACTGGTCCTGGAGCAGCGTGAACGACACCGCGTCGACGGCGACGACGGCCTCGGAGTCCTCGATGAAATCGCCCAGCTGGGAGTCGCCTTCGTCGCCGATGGTTTGATCCAGCGAAATCGGCTCACGCGCGTACTGCTGAATCTCCAGCACCTTCTCCGGCGTGATGTCCATTTCCTTGGCCAGCTCTTCGGGCGTCGGTTCGCGGCCCAGATCCTGGAGGAGCTCACGCTGGATGCGACCCAGCTTGTTGATCACCTCGACCATGTGCACCGGGATGCGGATGGTGCGGGCCTGGTCGGCCATCGCGCGGGTGATCGCCTGGCGGATCCACCAGGTGGCATAGGTGGAGAACTTATAGCCCTTGGTGTAGTCGAACTTTTCGACCGCACGTATCAGGCCCAGGTTGCCTTCCTGGATGAGGTCCAAGAACGCCATGCCGCGGCCCGTGTAGCGCTTTGCCAACGACACCACGAGACGCAAGTTCGCTTCCAGCAGATGGTTTTTCGCGCGGTCACCGTCGCGGCAGATCCACATCATGTCCCGGCGCTGCGCGGCGGGCAGTTTCTCGCCCTTCTCGACCAGTTCGGCCATCAGCTGAGTTGCGTACAAACCGGCCTCGATGCGCTTGGCCAGTTCGACCTCTTCCTCGGCATTGAGTAGCGCGACCTTACCGATCTGCTTGAGGTAGGCCCGCACCGAGTCGGCTGACGCGGTCAGTTCGGCGTCCTTGCGAGCCTGCCGCAGCGCCTCGGATTCCTCTTCGTCCCAGACGAAGTCGCCTGACGCCTTGTCTTTCTCCGACGGCTCGGCGATCTCTTCATCGTCGGCAGCGGCCGCGTCATCACCGGCCTCCGCCGCGGGGGCGTCGCCCTCGGCGGCCTCCGCGTTGTCGCCGGCGTCGGCATCGGCATTGTCTTCGGTCGACTCGTCCTCAACCTCGAGATCCTCGAGATCGATCTCGGTTTCCTCGGCCGATAGGTCGTCGCCGGGCTCGGCTTCCAGGTCGTCGTCGGTCTCGACTTCGTCGGTCTCGACGTCGGCTTTCGTGTCGTCGGCTTCGGCCTTCTTGCCGCGAGCGCGGGGGGCGGCCTTGGCTGCCTTCGCGGCTCGCTTCGCAGGCGCCTTGGTCGCGGTACTTGATTCGCGGGTGGCGGTGGTCTTAGCGGCTTTCTTGGCGGGCGCCTTGGTAGCTGAGCGGCTCGTGGTCTTGGCGGCCTTCTTGGCCGGCGCCGTCCCATTGGCGCCTGATGCGCGGCTCGCCGCATTTCCTGATGCGCGGCTCGCTGCGGTGCCCGATGCGCGGCTCGCCGCATTTCCCGATGCGCGGCTCGCCGCGGTCTTCTTGGCGGGGGCGGTCTTGGTAGCGGTCCGCTTCACCGGCTCATCGGTTGCCGGGCTTGCCTTTGTCGCTGCCACGTACACCCTTCCTTCGTGCTACTCATCAAGGGCTGGGCCCACCGCGAAGCGCGGGGAGGCGGTGCCCCATCGATGAGCGTCGGCTGTCGAATATTGGCGGTTGAATGATCGTCGCTATCCAGGCTGCGGCCGCCGTCGACCATTGTAACGACAGTGTGGGATAACGCCGCCTTCAGCGGCAAATCCCGGGCGTGGCTACTTGGCGGTAGCTGTGACGTCAGTCTCAGCGGCCATCGCGGCGCCGACGATCCCCGCGGTGTTCTGCAGCGCCGCGGCGACCACCGGCGTGCGGTTCTTCAGCAGCGGGATCCACTTATCGGCTTTCCGGCTGATCCCGCCGCCGGCGATGATCAGGTCCGGCCAGATCGCATTTTCGACCGCTACCAGCACCTTCGTCACCTCGACGGTCCAGCGTTCGTAACTCCAGCCCTTGCGCTCCTTGACCGACGAGGCGGCACGGTGCTCGGCTTCCTTGCCGCCGACCTCGATGTGGCCGAACTCGGTGTTGGGCAGCAGGGCGCCGTTGTGGATGACGGCCGAACCGATGCCGGTGCCGAAGGTGAGCAGCACGATGACGCCGGTGTTGTCGCGGCCGGCGCCGAACTTCTCCTCGGCCAGCCCGGCGGCGTCGGCGTCGTTGAGCACCGTCACCTGCTGGCCGCCGAGGCGCGACATGATCACGTCGCGGGCGTTCACGCCGATCCACGCCCTGTCGACGTTGGCCGCGGTGCGCACGATTCCATTGGTCACGACGCCGGGATAGGTCACTCCCAGCTCCTCGGACCAGCCGAACTCACCGACCACGGCCGCGATGGTCTCGGCGACCGCATCAGGTGTCGCCGGCTGGGGAGTCGGCAGCTTGAACCGCTCGCCGATCAACTGCCCGGTGTTCAGGTCGACGATTCCGCCCTTGATGCCGCTGCCGCCGACGTCGATGCCGAATCCGCGGCGTTGGCCCCCGTTGACACTCGACGCGACGGCGGGCGAATCGGTCGCGGTCATGAAGCTCCTCTACTTCAGCCAGGCGTGCCCCGGCGAGTTCATGCGTCTGACACCTTAATGGTTCGACCGAGACTGCGCGGGCTGTCACACGGACAACGACACGGAGAGCCGAAACGTGCTGCGATGGGTGGATGCCGGACAACGACGCCGATCCCGTCCTGTTGCGCTCGGTCGCCGAGCAACTGGCCGCCGAGGCCGCGGCCTTTGTGCGGCAGCGTCGCGCAGAGGTTTTCGGTGACCGCGTCTCGACGCCGGGCGCCTCGAGCGTGCGGACCAAGAGCTCACCCACGGACCCGGTCACGGTCGTCGACACCGAGACCGAACGGCTGATCCGCGACCGGTTGGCCGTCCTGCGCCCCGGCGAGCAGGTGCTCGGCGAAGAGGAAGGCGGGACGCCTGCGCACGGCGACGGGCTCACCTGGGTGCTCGATCCGATCGACGGCACGGTCAACTTCGTCTACGCGCTCCCGGCCTATGCCGTGTCGGTGGCCGCCCAGCGCGACGGCGTTTCGGTCGCGGGCGCGGTCGCGAACGTACCCGCCGGCGAGGTGTACTCGGCGGCGCTCGGCCACGGCGCGTATCTGCGGCACGCCGGTGTGGCTACGCCGCTTCGCGCCAGCGCAGCCGACGATTTGTCAATGTCGTTGCTGGGCACCGGATTTTCCTACGATCGCGAACAGCGGGCCCGACAGGCCGCGGTGCTCGCCCAGATACTTCCCGCGGTGCGCGATGTGCGCCGGGTCGGATCGTGCGCACTGGATCTGTGCATGGTGGCCGCGGGTCAACTCGACGTCTACTACGAGGACGGGGTGCACCTGTGGGACTGGGCGGCCGGCGCACTGATCGCCGCCGAGGCGGGTGCGACGCTGCGCCTGCCGCGGGGACAGGGGGCGGTTGGCGGGCCAGGGTTCATCGTGGCCGCCGCGCCCGGTGTCGCGGCCGCTCTCGACGAAGCGCTGCGCCATGCCGGAGCGCTGTAGATTTCAAAGGCGTTGCCGGGCAGGCGACTACGAGAATCAGCAGGCGGCCGAGTGGATTTTCGACAGCAGTGACGGATCGGCGGGCTGGGTGGCGTCTGGGCGCAGGCTGGCGAGCACCGCCTCGATGTTGTCACTGCTGCTCAACTCCGTGAACTCGGTGCCGAGGGCCAGGTCGACGGTGTCATCGCCGCGTTCGTCTTCGAACAGTTCGGTACACGGTGCCACCAACCACACCGCGGCCGCCGCGGCGCGTCCGGACTCGCCGAACCGGATCTGGCCCTGGCACTCCAGGCGGGCGGAGGTGTATATCGGGTCGTTGGCCGCGGTCGGTTCGGCGAATCCCAGATCCTTCAGCGCGCTGGCCACCTCGGCGGCCTGGCCGCCCTGACCGCTGGCGTTGAACACCGTGATCTTGGTATCGGCGAGGCGTGCCGGACTCACGTCGACCATGTCGGCACGCGACACCTGGACGCCCAGCGCCGGGGCGGGCGCGCTCGGGTCTGCAGGCACGGGGGGCGGATTGCAGATGGCCGCCTCCGGCACGTCGGCCGGCCGGCTCAAGGCGATGACCCAGACCAGCAAGGTGACTACCGACAGCGCGACGAACAGCAGGATCGCCGGCAGGTAGTTCCGCCGCCGGAAGGGGCGACCGTGCTCGTCGAACGCGGTTCCCTGTGTGATTTGCGCGACCACGACTGCACTCTAGAGCCCCTGATACGCCCTTCTTTGCATGGACCGATAGCAGTTGTGACATAAATCACAGTAGAACGGGTATCAATAAGGGCACGAATCATTTGGTAGATGCGTTCGACGCTGGTACAAAGCTCTGCTGCACATGGTTTATTCGGAGGGGACGAGGATGGCTACCGATTACGACGCCCCACGGCGCACCGAGACCGATGATGTCTCGGAAGATTCGCTCGAGGAGTTGAAGGCGCGGCGTAACGAGGCCCAGTCGGCGGTTGTCGACGTCGACGAGTCAGAGTCCGCGGAGTCCTTCGAGTTGCCCGGCGCCGACCTGTCCGGTGAAGAGCTGTCGGTGCGAGTGGTTCCCAAACAAGCCGACGAGTTCACCTGCTCGAGCTGCTTTTTGGTACATCACCGCAGTCGCCTGGCCAGCGAGAAGAACGGCGTGATGATCTGCTCGGACTGCGCGGCCTAGCTGCGCAGCGCCGCCAGCACCCGCTCGGGGTGACGACAGCTCACCAGCCAATACGGCGTTGGATCGTCGGGATCGTCGAGTACTACCAGAACCATCGGGCCCACCCATGCCCGATGCACGACGTAGGCGGCCGGATCCAGTTGGCGGCCCAGGGCTGCCGATTTGGCGCTGCGCGGCACCTCGGCCGACCGGGCGATCACGTCGGTCGGCAGATGTGCAGCACCCGCCCACAGTTCGGTGCCCTCCGGCCCGCTGACGACCCGCACCTCGGTACGGCCCAGCCACAGCAGCGCGACGGCGGCGACGGGCAGCAGCAGGGCGTACGGCAGCCATTGGGGCAGGCCGGGGATGCCCATCACGACTTCGAGCGCGATCAGCGCCGCGAGGCCCAGGCCCGGCGGCCACCACCACCACGGCACCCGAAGCCGCTCGCGGTAGCGCACGGATTGCGTCGTGGCGCGCGTGTCGGACACGGGGCCAAGAGTAATCTCTGACGTCGTGCCCACTTCTCTGGCGGTCGTGCGTCTCGACCCTGATCTGCCGATGCCCAGCCGTGCCCATGACGGCGACGCGGGCGTCGACCTGTTCAGCGCGCTCGACGTCGAACTGGCGCCCGGACACCGCGCGCTGGTCCCGACCGGTATCGCGGTGGCCATCCCGCACGGGATGGTCGGTCTGGTGCACCCTCGCTCGGGTCTGGCTGCCCGCGTGGGGCTTTCGATCGTCAACAGCCCTGGAACGATCGACGCCGGGTACCGTGGCGAGATCAAGGTGGCACTGATCAACCTCGATCCGCAGATGCCGATCGCCATACACCGCGGGGACCGCATCGCGCAGTTGCTGGTTCAGCGGGTCGAGCTGCCCGAACTGGTCGAAGTCACCTCGTTCGACGAGGCCGGTCTGGGTGAAACCTCCCGTGGCGACGGTGGCCACGGTTCCTCCGGCGGACATGCGAGTTTGTGAGATGGCATTCGGTAAAAGCAAAGACAACGACCAGATCAGCGACGCCGAAGACGCGGTCGACGGCGAGTTGGAGGGTCCGTTCGACATCGAGGACTTCGACGACGCGGAGGCCGCCGCGGCAGGCCGCCTGGATCTCGGCTCGGTCCTGATCCCGTTGCCGGCGGCCGGCCAGGTGCAGGTCGAGCTCACCCCGCAAGGGGTGCCGAGTGCGGTGTGGGTCGTCACGCCGCACGGCCGCTTCACCGTCGCCGCATATGCCGCTCCCAAGACCAGCAGCCTGTGGCGTGACATCGCCGGGGAACTGGCCGACTCGCTGCGTAAAGACGGTGCGAAGGTCTCGATCCAGGATGGCCCGTGGGGTCGGGAGGTCGTCGGCGTGGCGTCCGCGCAGCAGGCGCAGGCCGCGCAGCAGGGCCAGCCCGGTGTGGTGCGGTTCATCGGGGTCGACGGTTATCGCTGGATGATCCGCTGCGTGGTCAACGGTCCGCAGGAACACATCGACGCCCTCGCAGCCGAAGCGCGAGAAGCCCTGGCCGACACCGTGGTTCGCCGTGGCGACACGCCGCTGCCGGTACGAACGCCGCTGGCGGTCGAGTTGCCCGAGGCGATGGCCAACCAGCTGCGCGCCGCCGCCGAGCAGGCTGCCGCTGAGCAAGCGCAACAAGCCCAGCAGGCGGGCCAGCAAGAGCCGCCCGCCGAGCCGGTCGCACGTCGCAGCGCCCAGGGCTCGGCGATGCAGCAGTTGCGCACCATCACCGGCGGCTGACTTTTTGCGCGTTAACCGGTTGATTCCACGCGCCACCTGCGTGCGATCCACCTGCTAGTGGCACTTGACTGCTATTCGACGTCCAGCAGGGCGGCCACGCATGCTGCGCCCAGCACCGCCGGGTCGGCGCCCATCTCGTCGAGCGTCACGGTGCGTAGTGCCGCCCGCGGCGCGGCGCTCACCCATTCGGAGGCCACCTCGATCGGGTGCACCGGGTCGTCGGTCGCGCCGGCCACGCCCAGCGGGACGGCCAACCGCGCCAATTCCGTGCAGGTGGGCGCGACATAGCCGGCCGCCTCCTCCATCGCGTCGGGCAGCGACGGCCACTGGCCGAGCCAGGACCGGGTGAGCTCGTCGGCCAGCCACTGGGGGCTCGACGCCCGCATCACCGCCGTGGTGGCAGCGAGGCCCTCGCGGCGCAGTTGGTCTGCGGAGTGACGCGCCGCGGCCGCCGCAGGCGCGTGCTGCGGAGACCCCGTCCACGCCGGGAGCGCCGCGAGGACCCCGACCGCACGGTCGGGGTGAACCAGCGCCCACGCGGTGGCGACCGCGGCCCCGATCGACACGCCGCCGACGGCGATGGGTCCGCCGCGTGCCGCCTCGTCGAGCGCTTCGCGGTAGCCCGCGACGAGCCGGTGTGGCCGGGGTGCCGGCGTGACGACTGTCGCGCCCTGCTCGTGCAGGACCCCGGAGAACGCCCGGTGGACGAAGTCGTCGTCCGATCCGGTGCCGGGTAGCAGGACGGTGGTGATGCCGCGGAGATTGACCGTCATGGACTGATCGTGCCTTGGCCCGATCGCACACGGCGCGGCGAGGTGACCCCCCGTGGCATCTCGTAACCAACAGGGTTACCGTGGCGATTATCGGGTAGATCCACTGTGGATCTGGATAGGTCAGGAGAGGCCATGGCAACGGCCGAAGGGTATCTGCGCCGGCTCACCCGTCGGTTGACGGAGGACCCCGAGCAACTCGACGTCGAGGAGCTCAGCGATGAGGCCGCCATGACCGGCGCCCAGAAGGCGATCGACTGTCAACGCGGCCAGGAAGTCACGATGATCGGCACCCTGCGCAGCGTCGAGTGCAACGGCAAGGCATGCGCGGGGGGTGTGAAGGCCGAACTGTTCGACGGCACCGACTCGGTGATGCTGGTATGGCTCGGTCAGCGCCGCATTCCCGGTATCGAGTCGGGCCGCACCCTCAAGGTGCATGGACGCGTCGGCAAGCTCGACAACGGGGCGAAGGCAATCTACAACCCGCACTACGAGATTCAGAAGTGAGCGACCCCGGAAGCGAACCGGGGCAAGCGAGAACCCAGCAGTCGACGAGGGCGCACGCCGTCCTCGACCAGATGGGCGGCGTCAGCGGTCTGATCTATTCGTCGCTGCCCGTGGTGGCGTTCGTTCCGGTCTCCCAGATTTTCGGGCTGATGCCCGCCATCGTCGCCGCACTCGGCGTGGCCGGCGTGATCCTGGCGTGGCGACTGGCTCGCCGTGAGTCCACGCAGCCCGCGATCTCCGGCTTCTTCGGTGTCGGCATCTGCGCCCTGATCGCTTACGTGACAGGCGAGTCCAAGAACTACTTCCTGTGGGGCATCTGGGTGTCGTTGTTCTGGGCGGCGGTGTTCACGATTTCGGTGCTGATCCGCCGTCCTGTCGTCGGCTACGTGTGGGGCTGGGTCAACGGGCACGGCCACGACTGGCGCCAGGTGCGCACGGCGGTGACGGCGTTCGACGTTGCGACGCTGTTCTGGGTGGCGGTGTTCGCGTCCCGCTTCATCGTGCAGCGCCATCTCTACGACGCCGACGAGACCGGTTGGCTGGGAGTCGCGCGCATCGCCATGGGCTGGCCGCTGACCGCGGTGGCCGCGCTGGTGACCTATCTGGCGATCCGGTCCGCGCAGAAGGCCGTCACGGCAGCCGATCCGCAGACGCCGTCGGGTCGCTGATCGCGCGCCGACTCAACGCGGCTGCGGATGCAGCAGCAGATCCTGCAACTGGTCCTCGACCTCGGCGACGGCCACGAACAGCAATTCGTCGCCACCTTCGAGCGGTTCGTCGGACTCGGGCACGATCACCCGCGGGCCACGCAGGATCGTCACCAGCGTGCAGTCGCGTGGCAGTTCGAGGCGTTTGACGGGCTTGCCGCCCCACGGGGTGTCGTCGGGCAGCGTGATCTCGACGAGGTTGGCCTGACCCTTGCGGAACTCCATCAGCCGCACCAGGTCGCCGACCGCGACGGCCTCCTCCACGAGCGAGGCCAGCATCCGCGGCGTCGACACGGCCACGTCGACTCCCCAGCTCTCGTCGAACAGCCATTCGTTGCGTGGGTCGTTGACGCGGGCCACCACGCGCTGCACCGCGAACTCGGTCTTGGCGAGCAGGCTGACCACGACGTTGACCTTGTCGTCGCCGGTGGCGGCGATCACCACGTCGAACTCCTCGAGTTGGACGGACTCGAGCATGGTCAGCTCGCACGCATCCCCGAGCCGCCACTGCGCTGCCGGAATCGCGTCGACGTCGATGTGGTCGGGATTGCGTTCGAGCAGCGTCACCTCGTGAGCGTCGACGAGTTCGCGGGCGATGGACCGGCCGACGGCGCCGGCCCCGGCGATGGCGACTTTCATAGGCTTCTCTCTAGCCCTCGATATCCTCGCTGGGCGGCAGCGCCGCGATGGCCAGGGCTTCGGCGATGTGGCCGGCGATCGCGGCCATGAAGACCTGATCGCCCGCCTGGATGACGGTCTTGCTGTCGGGCAGCAGACCGGCGCCGAAGCGGATGAGGAACGCCGCCCGGCCGCCGGTGGCCGCCTCCAGGTCGGTGATCCGGCGGCCCATCCAGAATTCGTGCAGCGCCAGTTCGGTCAGTCCGACGTTGCCGGTGGGGTCGCGCCACTTGGTGGTTTCGGTTTCGCGGGTCAACACGTTGAGCAGCCGGTCGGTCGTCCACGGCACGGTCGCCACCGTCGGGATGCCGAGGCGTTCGTAGACCGCCGCG
Organism: Mycolicibacterium sp. GF69; assembly: GCF_003284965.1. GTDB lineage: Bacteria > Actinomycetota > Actinomycetes > Mycobacteriales > Mycobacteriaceae > Mycobacterium. The sequence goes on along the minus strand of NZ_QMEW01000009.1, from coordinate 48,825 downwards.
CGCTTGGCGTCGTAGATGCGGGCGACGACGCGCTCGACGCCGAAGGTCTCGCGGGCCACCCGCGCCGAGATGATGTTGGAGTTGTCGCCCGACGACACCGCAGCGAAGGCGCCGGCCTCTTCGATGCCCGCCCGCAGCAGCACGTCACGGTCGAAGCCCATACCGAGCACCCGTTCGCCGGAGAACTCCGGTGACAGCCGGTGGAATGCCGTGCTGTCCCGGTCGATCACTGCGACGTCGTGGCCGATCCGCGAGAGGCTGTCCGACAGCGACGCCCCCACCCGGCCGCAGCCCATCACCACTACACGCACTCCACGGTCCTTTCTGTCGAACCCGTGCAGTGCAGAACGCTACAGCTTTCCGACGGCGAATTGCCGCTGGGCTTACTCTTGGCACTCGTGTCCAAGCTATCCAGGTTCGCGCGGCGGTTGGTCCTCGGCAGGCCGTTTCGCAGCGACAGGCTTTCGCACACCCTGCTGCCCAAGCGGATCGCCCTTCCGGTCTTCGCTTCCGATGCGCTGTCATCGACGGCGTACGCGCCCGAGGAGATCTTCCTCGTCCTCTCGGTCGCTGGGCTGGCCGCGTACTCGATGACGCCGTGGATCGGCCTGGCTGTCGTGGGAGTCATGGTGATCGTCATCGCCAGCTACCGGCAGAACGTGCACGCCTACCCGTCGGGCGGCGGGGACTACGAGGTGGTCAACACCAATCTGGGGCCGACCGCCGGCCTCACTGTGGCGAGCGCGCTGCTGGTGGACTATGTGCTCACGGTTGCGGTGTCGATGTCCTCGGCGATGTCGAACATCGGCTCGGCGGTGCCGTTCATCAACGACCACAAGGTGCTGTTCGCCGTCATCGCGATCCTGGTGCTGGCGGCGCTGAACCTGCGCGGCATCCGGGAGTCCGGAACCGCGTTCGCCATCCCCACTTACGCGTTCATAGTCGGCATGTTCGTGATGCTCGGTTGGGGCTTCTTCCAGCTCTACGCGCTCGACGAGCCCCTGCAAGCCGAATCCGCGGCCTTCGAGATGCATTCCGAGCACGGCGAAATTTTCGGTTTCGCGCTGGTTCTGCTCGTCGCGCGGGCGTTCTCGTCGGGCAGTGCGGCGCTGACCGGTGTGGAAGCCGTCAGCAACGGGGTGCCGGCGTTCCGTAAGCCGAAGTCCCGCAACGCCGCGACGACGCTGGCGCTGCTCGGGCTGATCGCGGTCACCCTGTTCATGGGAATCATCATGCTGGCCAAGGAAACCGGTGTGCAGATCGCCGAGCGCCCACACGAACAACTGGTCGGCGCCCCGCCTGATTACCACCAGAAGACGTTGATCGCGCAGTTGGCCGACGCGGTGTTCCACGACTTCAGATTCGGGCTGTTCATCATCGCCGGGGTAACCGCGCTGATCCTGTTGCTCGCCGCCAACACGGCATTCAACGGCTTCCCGGTGCTCGGATCGATTCTCGCCCAGGACCGGTATCTGCCGCGCCAGTTGCACACCCGCGGAGACCGGCTCGCGTTCTCCAACGGCATTCTGTTCCTGGCATTCGCCGCGGTCGCGTTTGTGGTGGCGTTTCGCGCCGAGGTCACCGCGCTCATCCAGCTCTACATCGTCGGGGTGTTCGTCTCATTCACGCTCAGCCAGTTCGGCATGGTGCGGCACTGGACGCGGCTGCTGCGCACCGAGACCGAGCCCGTGATCCGGCGCAAGATGGTGCGGTCGCGGGTCATCAACTCGATCGGCTGCGTCTGCACCGCGACGGTGCTAGTGGTCGTCGTGGTCTCGAAATTCCTTGCCGGAGCGTGGATTGCGATACTGGCGATGGGTGTCCTCTACGCGATCATGAAGCTGATTCACAAGCACTACGCCACGGTGGCGCGCGAACTCGAGGGGCAGGCCGCCGCCGAAAGCGACATGGTGCTGCCGAGTCGCAACCACGCGATCGTGCTGGTATCCAAACTTCATCTGCCCACCATGCGCGCCTTGGCCTATGCCAGGGCCACCCGACCGGACACGCTGGAGGCGATCACGGTCAGCGTCGACGACGGCGAGACGCGGGCACTCGTGCACAAGTGGGAGGACAGCGACATCAGCGTCCCGCTGAAGGTGATCGCCTCGCCGTATCGGGAGATCACCCGCCCGGTGCTCGATTACGTCAAACGGGTCAGCAGGGAGTCGCCGCGCACCGTGGTCACGGTGTTCATCCCGGAGTACGTGGTGGGCCACTGGTGGGAACAGGTGCTGCACAACCAGAGTGCGCTGCGGCTCAAGGGGCGACTGCTGTTCGAGCCCAATGTGATGGTGACTTCTGTCCCCTGGCAGCTGAGTTCGTCGGAGCGGCTCAAGACGCTGCAGCCGCAGTCCGCACCCGGCGACGCCCGTAGGGGATTCCTGGAGTGACGGATCTCGCGGTTGCGCCGTCGGAACTGACGTTGACGGTGGGTCCGCCCGCAAACGGCGGTAGCTGCGTGGCGCGCCACGACGGCCGTGTGGTGTTCGTCCGCTACGCACTACCGGGTGAGCGCGTCAGGGTGCGGGTCGTCGCCGATCACGGAAAGTATTGGCACGCCGACGCTGTCGAGGTGATCGACCCGTCGCCCGAGCGTGTCGAGTCGATCTGCCCCATCGCAGGTGCGGACGGCGCCGGATGCTGCGACATGGCATTCGCCGCACCGGACGCGGTACGCCGGATCAAGGGCGCTGTGGTGGCCAACCAGCTGATGCGGTTGGGCGGCTACCTATGGCGCGCCGAGGACGATGCCACCGCCGATCCGGTCGGCGACGTCGGCGCGACAGGCTGGCGGACACGGGTGCGGTTGGCCACCACGGCTACCGGTCGGCCGGGGTTCCACCGCTTCCACAGCGCCGAGCTCATCACCGATCTGAACTGTGCGCAGTTGCCCGACGGCATGCTCGATGGACTGGCCGACCGGAGCTGGCCACCGGGTGCACAGCTGCACGTCGCACTCGACGACGACGGCATGCGGCACGTCGTGCAATCCGGTCCCCGCACGGGACGCCAGAGCCGACGCAAGGCCCCCACCCAGGTGATCGAGGGCGGCTACGAGGCCGTACAACGGGTCGGGAGCCGGGCCTGGCGCGTGCCCGTGACCGCCTTCTGGCAGTCGCATCGCGACGCGGCGCGGCTCTACAGCAAGTTGGTGGCCGAATGGGCGCAGTTGAACGCCGGGATGACAGCGTGGGACTTGTACGGTGGCGCAGGCGTTTTCGCGGCGGTGCTGGCTGAGGCCGTCGGTGAGACCGGGAAGGTCGTCACCGTCGACACGTCGCGGGGGTCATCGCGGGCGGCGCGGGCCGCGCTGGGTGACATGGGATGGGTGTCGGTCATCACCGACTCGGTGCGCCGAGCACTGGCTGCCCAGCGTCCTCGCGCCGATGTCGCGGTGCTCGATCCGCCGCGGACGGGTGCCGGCCGCGAGGTGATCGACCTGCTGGCGGCCGCCGGGGTACCACGTGTCATCCATATCGGTTGTGAGGCGGCGTCGTTCGCGCGCGATGTTGGTCTCTACCGCGGACACGGATACACGGTCGAGGAGTTGCGGGTCTTCGACTCGTTCCCGCTCACGCACCACGTCGAGTGCGTGGCGGTGTTGAGCCGCTAAACGGGTATCCGGCGGGGGATGCAGACGTTTTTGCCCTGCCCGGGTTTCGACGACACCGCCAGCGTCCTCGACACGAAGCGGCTCGGCAAGCAGCGGGTCGAGACCATCCAGGTGGTTCGCGCGCTGACCGTGCCGGGCTATGGCTGGCGTCATCACCCCGCAGCGGCGATGTGGGCCGGCTACGAGGAAGCCCTGGTCCGCTACGGGCTCGACATCTGCGCCGCATGGTGCCGGCTGGGCCACGCTGACACGTGTGCGACCACCATGGTCTCCGACCTGGCCCGCACGACCGGCATCGCCACCCCGCGTACCCAGGACGAGTTGGCCGCGGCGGGGGAGGTGCCGCCGTGGCTGGGCGATCCGGAATTTCACCGCAGCCACCAGTCGGTGCTGGTGCGCAAGGACCCGCAGCACTACCGCACGTTTTTCCCCGATGTTCCCGACGACCTGGACTACGTCTGGCCGGGTTCCGACCGTCCGCGACGTATCGCGATCTGACGTCAGCGGCTGAAGTACCGGGCCAGTCGGCGCTGGCGGTGCCCGAACAGCGCCCCGACAGCAGCCGCGATGGCGGGTGTCAGCACTCGCAGCGGGGTCCGCAGTTCGAAGGTGAGCCGGTCGCGCACCACGGTTCGCGCTTCGCCCACCGGTTCGAGCGTGCGTTCGTGCCGCCACAGCCGCATGCTCAACATCGTCGATTCCTCATGAAACCCACGGCCGGGCCACAATTCGGCGATCGTCAGATGGTCGTAGTCGAACGGCAGCACCCCGAATAGCCGCATCCAGCAGCGCCCGACGGGCTCGCCAACGGGAATGGTCTCGACGGTGAGATCCTTGCGACCTCGCGGCATCGACATGGTCATCCACGGCCGCAACTCGTCGTTGATGCCCTCGGGCGTGACGATGCGCTCCCAAACCTGCTCGGCCGACGCATCGATGGCCCTCTGTCGTTCGACGATCATTTCGCTCCAGCAGCCGATCGTGCGTGCCAGCGATCAAGGACGGCCGGGATCTCCTGCATCAGAAACACGTAAAAATCGCGCATCTGGGTGATCCGGTGCCGCGACAGCGTGCCCTCCTCGGTGGCGGCGATACCGGCCTCGGCCGCCACCAGGACGCTGGACAGTGCTTCGTTGTGTTTGGTGTATTGCACCGCCCACGCGTCGTCGCGAAGGCGGAAATGGTCGCGCCGGCTACCGGGTGCCGGTGCTCGCTCCACCACACCGACTGCGACGAGCATTTTCAGTGCACCGGAGATAGCGCCAGAACTAGCCTGCAGCTGCTCGGCGAGTTCTCCCATCGACATCGCGGGTTGCTCGGTGAACACGAGCGCCGCAAGGACGCGCGCTGTCATGCGTTGCATCCCATGGGTGGACAGCACGCTCGCCAATTCTTCGGCGGCGGCGCGTCCCTCGGGCTTGCCGTCCAACAAACTCTCCGATTCAGAGACTTCAGTAATTTCTGAAAACTCAGTATAGTGACTGGCGGCGTTCCGGGAAGTCTGGTCGGAGATCGATATCCGGCTACCTGGAAGGCACGGGAATGCAGAGCGTTGCGTCGACAGCAGTGCGCCCGCCAGCCGCTACCGAAGTGATTCGGGTGCGCGGGCTGACGTTCACCTATCCGAAATCCTCCACTCCCGCGGTGCGGGGGATGGACTTCAGCGTCGCCCGGGGCGAGATTCTCGGATTCCTCGGTCCGAGCGGCGCAGGAAAGTCCACGACGCAGAAGCTGCTCATCGGACTGCTCCGCGGTCACGGCGGCGAGGCAACCGTGTTCGGAAGAGATCCCGCCGCCTGGGGCGCGGACTACTACGAGCGCATCGGGGTGTCGTTCGAGCTGCCGAACCACTACCAGAAGCTCACCGGCCTGGAGAACCTGCGATTCTTCGCGTCGCTATACGGGGTCGACACCATCGACCCGATGGAACTCCTTGCCGCGGTCGGATTGACCGATGCCGCCGACACGCGAGTCGCCAACTACTCCAAGGGCATGCAGATGCGGCTGACGTTCATCCGCGCGCTGCTCAACGATCCCGAGCTCTTGTTCCTCGACGAACCGACGTCGGGGTTGGACCCGGTCAACGCCCGAAAGGTCAAGGACATGGTCCTCGACCTGAAGGCACGCGGCCGCACAGTCTTTCTGACCACGCATGACATGCGCGTCGCCGACGAGCTCTGTGACCGGGTTGCCTTCGTGGTCGACGGCCGGATCGTCGCCATGGATACGCCGGCCGAATTGAAGATCGCACGCAGTCAACGGCGCGTGCGAGTGGAGTATCGGGGCAACGACGGGGCGCTGCGGGCGGCCGAATTCGGGATGGACGGCCTGGCAGACGATTCCGCGTTCCACGCGGTGTTGCGCGACCACCACGTCGAAACTATTCATAGCCGGGAGGCGACGCTCGACGATGTGTTCGTCGAGGCCACCGGAAGGCAACTGACATGAGCAGGCTGGCGAGCGCACTGCATCTGGAGATCACACTGCAGATTCGGCAGAAGTTCCTGTACGCGGCCGTCTTCTCCGGCCTGATATGGCTTGCGGTGCTGCTGCCGATGTCGCACCGGCTGCGTCAGATGGCGGAGCCCTATGTCCTTCTGGGAGACATCGCGATCATCGGGTTCTTCTTCGTCGGCGGATCGGTGTTCTTCGAGAAGCAGGAACGAACCTTGAGCGCGGTCATCTCAACACCGCTTCGATTCTGGGAGTACTTGACCGCGAAACTCGTCGTGCTGCTGACTATTTCACTGCTGGTGGCACTCACGGTAGTCTCCATTGCGCACGGCTTTGCGTACCGCCCCGCACCTATGATCGTCGGCGTGTTGCTCGGCACGTTGCTGATGCTGCTGGTCGGCTTCATCACGTCGTTGCCGTTCACTTCGGTCAGCGATTGGTTCATGTCGGCGACGGTTCCGCTGGCGGTCATGACGGGTCTTCCGGTACTGCATTTCTCGGAGGTGTGGTCCACGCCGATTCTGTATCTCGTTCCCACCCTGGGACCGCTGTTGTTACTGGGCGAGGCGTTCGACCAGGTGTCGCTGGCGCCATGGCAACTGGCGTATGCGTTGCTCTATCCCGTGCTGTCCGTTGTCATGCTGAGCTACCTGGCGAAGGCGTTGTTCGGCCGATACGTCATCGCGAAGTCGGGAGGATTGTGATGTCTACTTTGGCCGGGACTCACGGCAGTGCTCTGGCGGCTTTCGGCCGCAACGATATTCGCGGTACATACCGTGATCCCCTGCTCGTGATGATCGTCGTAGCTCCGGTCATCTGGACGGTGGGTGTTCGCGTCCTGACACCTCTTTTCACCGAGATGCTCGCCGCACGTTACGACTTCGACCTGGTACCTTACTACCCGCTGGTGTTGACCGCCTTCCTCTTGCTGACGAGCATCATCATCGCGGGAGGACTGGCCGCGTTCCTGGTGCTCGACGAGGTCGATGCGGAAACGTTGGTCGCTCTTCGGGTGACCCCCGTGCCGTTGTCGACGTTCTTCGCCTACCGTGCGGGCACAGTGTTGGGGGTGACGACGGTCTACGTCGTGACGACACTGTCGTTCAGCGGACTGCTCGAACCCGGACTCCTACCCGCCCTGGTGCCGATCGGACTGCTCGCCGGGCTCTCCGCGATCGTCACGATGCTCCTGATACTCGCGTTGGCGAGCAACAAGATCCAGGGCATCGCGATGGTCCGCGCGCTGGGCATGCTGATCGCCGGTCTGCCGTGCCTGCCGTGGTTCATCGATTCGGCGTGGGCACTGGCTTTCGGCATATTGCCGCCGTTCTGGGCGGCGAAGGCCTTCTGGCTGGCCAGCGACGGCGCCATGTGGTGGCCGTACTTCGTCGGCGGTGTCGTGTACAACGCCGCGATCGCCTGGCCGCTGTTCAAGCGCTTCGCCGCCAAGAATACCTGAGGCGCATCGCGCGCAAACGGGTGCAATCCTCAGGACACCAGGTCGCGGCGGTGGTACCCGGCCACCCCAGCCGCTGTGAAAACTGCTGCCACGGCGAGAATCACGCCCAACGCCTGCCAATCCGGCGCCACCAAGGGTACCGCCCTCACATGGACGAACGGCGAGCCGTCCCGCACCCATTGGGGCGCGTGCGCAGTTTCGGCGACGACATCGACCAGGAAGCCGCCCACCACGGGCACTGCGCCGACGGCGATGACCGCCGACGGCAACCACCCGGCGCCCAGAACTGCCGCTCCCATCGCGAGCAGGGCGATCGGCGCGGTGTTCAGCGCGCCCGCGAGCGCATCAAAGAGGCCGAGCGGAGCGCCCGTCGCCGCGGCCCCGACGGTGATACCGACTGCCGCGGTGACGTGCAGTGCGACAACGCCTGCCGCTACCACCACCACTTCGGCGCCCAGCAGGCCGGCGCGCGAAACGGGGGAGGTGAAAAGGATGGTCCAGCGGCGCGCCTGCTCGTCGGCGACGAACGCCCCGAGGCGGGTGGCGGCGTACATCCCTGTCGCCACCGCCGAGAGACTGAACAACGCCGCGGCGAAACCATCCGCTGAGTTCAAGCCCGCGAAGCCGGCGCTGGCTGCCAGCGTGGCGAAACGCGGGTTCTGCTCGAAGAATTCGAGGATGGACGCGATCGTCGCCCCGATGATCACCAAGTAGGTCGCGATCGCGGCGGCCCAGCCCAGCGTCGGCCGCATGGCACGGCGCATTGCGAACAGGTGTATCGAGCCGAGCATCCTCGTGCGCGGCGGACGACTGCCGGAAACCGCCAGTAGTCCGCTCCCCAGGTCCCGCGATTTGGCCATGGCCACGGCGGCAGCCCCCAGCATGACCGGGTAGCAGGCCAACACGGCCAGCGGTGCGATCCTGTTGTCGGCAAAAGGCGCCACCCGCGCGATGAGCCCGAATGGGCTGACCCAGGCCAACCCCGCCAACGGCGCGAAGGCGTCCGACATCATCCGCACCAGAAGGGCAGTGCCGAGGAGCGCCACCGACAAGCCCACCGCCGACGCTCTGCTCGGCATCAACTGGCCCGCCGCGAACCCCACCGCGGCGAATGTCGAAGTCACGCCGAGAAATCCGCCGGCGTAGAGGGTGGCGCCGAGGGGAGTGGTGCCTGCGGCCAGCATCGCACCCCAGACTGCTGTGCTGATCAGCAGAGCGCTGCCTGTCAACGCGAGTACGCAACTCAGTAGCGCATCGGAGGTGCGAAGGGCGCCGGCCAACAGGACGTCCCACCGTCCGGCGTCCTCCTCGCCGCGGGTGATGCGGACAGCGACCAGCATGATCCACACGCCGGCTATCACCAGCAGCGGAGTGCCCGTTCGCCAGACGGTGAATCCGCCCGCGTCATCCAATGCCAGCGGCGTGCCGAAAAGCACCCGGATAGCCGGATTTTCGGCGAGTGCTCGAAGAGCATCCTGGCTCAACTCGGCCTGAAACGTCGATTGATACTGTGCGGCGACGAGGAACGACATTCCTGCGGCCACTGCCGCCACGATCAGCGTGCCGCGGCGAATCTGGCGGATGGCGAGCCCGATGGCCGCTCGTGTCGGCGACGGACGCGCGGCGGCGGCATGCCTGGCGACAACCGTGCCGGTGCTCATCGCGACAGCTCCCCGTAGTAGTCGAGGAAGATCTCCTCCAGATTCGGCTCACGCATTGCGACGGCGGTGATCTCGACGGCGGCGAGGGCGCGCAAGGCGGCCGTCGGCGAGCCGGACATGTTGAATCGCAACCGGTTCGCGCCGAGCCACTCGACGTCGGTGACACCCGGCAGGTCGGTGAGCAGTGGTGCGACGTCGCGGTACGACACCTCGACCACTGTGCGGCGCAGCCGCCGCAGGTCGGCGATGGTGTCGATCTCGACGAGCCGGCCCGAGCGAAGGATGGCCACCCGGTCGCACACCGCTTCCACCTCCGTGAGTTGATGCGAGCTCAGGAAGACCGTTTGTCCACGCTGTCTCGCCTCTTGGATGCAGCGCCTGAACTCGAGCTCCATCAACGGATCCAGACCACTGGTCGGTTCGTCGAGGATCAGCAATGGTGCTCGCGTCGCGAACGCCGCGACGATCGCCACCTTCTGCCGGTTGCCCGTGGAATAGGCCTTGGCCGGCCGGTCGAGATCCAGCGCGAAACGCTCGACCAACTCGGCCCGGTACTCGAGGTCGACCGGTGGACCCACATTCGCCATCAATTCGAGGATTTCCGCCCCGGTCAGGGACGGCCAGAGACTGACGTCGGCGGGCACATACGCGAGACATCGGTGGGCTCGACGTACGTCAGCGGCGTCGCTGCCGAGAACGGATACCCGCCCGGCATCGGGCCGGATGAGGCCGAGCATCATGCGAATGGTCGTCGACTTGCCGGCGCCGTTGGGGCCGAGGAAGCCGAATACCTCACCACTCTGCACTGTCAGGTCGAGGTCATCTACCGCGACGATCCGCCCGAAACTTTTGGTCAGGCCATCGATGTGAATAGCGGGCTGAAATTGCGCGCGCGCCGGCGCGTGCGGCATGTCGTGCATCGGGTCCCTTTCCGAAGTCGGCAAAATCGATAGCCGACCAGGCTTCCCGGCGCACCTGTGGAGAAATCTACTCGCGGACCGTTCCGCGCACCAGACCCGGCGTGGCGCGTCCGCCGAATCGGTGGCATAGGGTTGAGCCCAAGGTGTGCCGGGAAGTCTGGTCGGCGATTCTTTGTCGACCGCTAGCCACAGATCGGGACTTGCCGTGACTGCCAACCCACCCCACCGGTCCGCGCGACGGACGCTGCTCTCGCGGGGGTCGTGGGCCGAGACAAACCGTGTCTCCACGATCCTGCGCAAGGAGACCGTCGGGGGCGCGCTCCTGCTGCTGGCTGCGGCCGTCGCGCTCGTCTGGGCGAACTCGCCGTGGTCGGAAAGCTACTTCGCCCTGCGCGATCTGAAGGTCGGCGGCGAACCGTTCGGCCTGCACCTGGACCTCGCGCTCGGCACTTGGGCGGCCGACGGGTTGCTGGCCCTGTTCTTCTTTGTGGTCGGGCTGGAGCTCAAGCGCGAGTTCGTCGCCGGCGACCTGCGTGACCCCGCCCGCGCGGCGCTGCCCATCGCGGCCGCCGTCGGCGGCATGGTGGCGCCTGCCCTGATCTTCGTCGCGGTGACCGCTCACGTCGGCGACGGCGCCCTACGGGGTTGGGCGATCCCGACGGCAACCGACATCGCGTTCGCCGTCGCGGTTCTCGCGGTCATCTCCACGCACCTGCCCTCGGCGCTGCGCACGTTCCTTTTGACCCTCGCTGTCGTCGACGACCTTCTTGCGGTGCTGGTGATCGCCGTCTTCTACACCGAGGGGATCAACTGGGTCGCGCTGTTGGCGGCGCTGGCGCCGCTGGCCCTTTTCGCGCTGTGCGTGCAGCGCCGCATCCAGTCGTGGTGGCTGTTGGTTCCGCTCGCGCTGGCCACATGGGCGCTGATGCATGAATCGGGTATCCACGCCACCGTGGCCGGTGTGCTGCTCGGCTTCACCGTGCCGGTCGTGCGTTCGCAAGCCGCGGGCGGGCCGGAGGCCGGACCGGGGCTCGCTGAACACTTCGAACACCGCTTGCGCCCGCTGTCGGCGGGTTTCGCGGTTCCGGTGTTCGCCTTCTTCGCCGCGGGGGTCAATATCGGCGGCTACTCCGGGTTCACCGAAGCGATGACCGACCCCATCGCGCTCGGCATCGTGCTGGGTCTGGTAGTCGGAAAACCCGTCGGCATCTTCCTGACCACGCGGGTGCTGGCGTCGGTCACCCGGGCCGATCTGGACTCCGCGATCCGGTGGATCGACGTGATCGGCATCGCCATGCTGGCGGGCATCGGATTCACCGTATCCCTGCTCATCGGCGACCTCGCGTACGGCATCGGATCCGAACGTGACGATTTCGTGAAGATCGGAGTGCTGACCGGATCGCTGGCCTCGGCTGCCCTGGCCGCGGTCCTGTTACGGCTGCGGAACAGGCATTATCGGGCGATCCACGAACAGGAAACCGCCGATTACGACCATGACGGTGTGCCCGACATCTACCAAGCTCGACAGGACTGACTACGACGGCCGTGCGTAGACTGAACGAATGCTTGAACAGATCCGCGGGCCCGCAGATCTGCAGCACCTGACGCAGTCGCAACTGAGCGATCTAGCACGTGAGATCCGCGAATTCCTGATCCACAAGGTGGCTGCCACTGGCGGGCATCTCGGCCCGAACCTCGGCGTCGTCGAGCTGACGCTCGCGCTGCACAGGGTGTTCGATTCGCCACACGATCCGATCATCTTCGACACCGGACACCAGTCCTACGTGCACAAGATGCTGACGGGCCGCAGCCATGAGTTCGACACCCTGCGCAAGAAGGGCGGCTTGTCCGGCTATCCCTCACGCGAGGAGAGCGAACACGACTGGGTGGAATCCAGCCACGCCAGTTCGGCGCTGTCGTATGCCGACGGGCTGGCCAAGGCGTTCGAGCTGTCCGGACACCGCAATCGGCACGTGGTGGCCGTCGTCGGTGACGGCGCGCTGACGGGCGGTATGTGCTGGGAGGCGCTGAACAACATCGCCGCGGCACGACGACCGGTGGTGATCGTCGTCAACGACAACGGCCGCAGCTACGCGCCGACGATCGGCGGGTTCGCCGAACACCTGGCCGGCCTGCGCCTGCAGCCCGGCTACGAACGCGTGCTCGAGGAGGGCCGCAAGGCGGTGCGCGGCGTCCCGGTCATCGGCGAGGTCTGCTACCAGTGCATGCACTCCATCAAGGCCGGCATCAAAGATGCGTTGGCGCCGCAGGTGATGTTCACCGACCTGGGACTGAAGTATGTCGGGCCCATCGATGGCCATGACGAGCACGCCGTCGAGGTCGCTCTGCGCCGGGCGCGGGGCTTCAACATGCCGGTGATCGTGCACGTCGTAACCCGCAAAGGCATGGGCTACGCGCCCGCGGAGAACGACGAGGCCGACCAGATGCACGCGTGCGGTGTCATCGACCCCGAGACCGGGTTGGCGACGTCGGTCCCCGGCCCGGGCTGGACATCGACGTTCTCCGAGGCGCTGATCGGCTATGCAGCGCGCCGCCGTGACGTCGTCGCGATCACCGCGGCGATGCCCGGCCCGACGGGTCTGACCGCATTCCGCCAGCGCTTCCCTGACCGGTTCTTCGACGTGGGCATCGCCGAACAGCATGCGATGACGTCGGCGGCCGGGTTGGCAATGGGCGGCCTGCATCCCGTCGTCGCGATCTACTCGACCTTCCTGAACCGCGCGTTCGACCAGGTCATGATGGACGTGGCGCTGCACAATCTGCCGGTGACGATGGTGTTGGACCGCTCGGGCATCACCGGCCCCGACGGCGCAAGCCACAACGGCATGTGGGACCTGTCGATGCTGGGCATCGTGCCCGGTATGCGGGTGGCCGCACCGCGGGACGGTGTCCGGCTGCGGGAGGAACTCGGCGAGGCGCTCGACGTCAACGACGGCCCGACCGCGATCCGGTTCCCGAAAGGCGATGTCGGCGAGGACATTCCGGCTGTCGAACGGCGTGGCGGGGTCGACGTGCTGGCCGTGCCGGCAGACGAGCTCGCCGGCGACGTGCTGTTGGTGGCGGTCGGGCCGTTCGCGTCGATGGCGTTGGCGGTCGCCGAGCTCCTGCGTAACCAGGGCATCGGTGTGACGGTCGTCGACCCGCGCTGGGTGCTGCCGGTGCCCGAGGCGATCACCGCGCTGGCCCGCGAACACAAGCTCGTCGTCACGCTCGAGGACAACGGCGTCAACGGCGGTATCGGGTCTGCGGTGTCGGCGGCATTGCGCCGCGCCGAGGTCGACGTGCCGTGTCGCGACGTCGGCCTGCCGCAGGAGTTTTTCGCGCAGGCGTCCCGCGGCGAGGTGCTCGCCGAAGTCGGCTTGACCGATCGCACCGTGGCCCGCCAGATCACCGGCTGGGTCGCGGCCCAGGGCGCCTCCGTCAGCGAAGCCGAGGTCAGCGAGCAGCTCGACTAGCGTGTGCCTGTGCCGCGCGAGCGTGCGTGTCTGTTCACGACACGCCGCGCACTATCAGCAATTCGTGCAGGCTCGTCGGGGTGGAAAGCGATACCGCAGCACCCAGACACCTCGCCGAGCTTGGGCCTTCCATCGGGTGAACCATTTCGCAAGAATGCGGACTGGCCAGGAAAGCCGCAATGCTTCGGGAGCCTGAGCGCCGAACTGTTCCTCGACGAAGGCGAGACTGGGGTCGAGCCGCTCAAGATCGCGTGGGTCATCAAAGCCGTATCCTCGGAAGCTTCTGTCTATCCCCACGGACCGCAACACGCCCAACGATCCCATCAGGCGTGCGGTGATCCGGGAGTAGGCCACCAGCGCCAGTTCGCCGCCCGCGGTGAAGTGAGCGGTGAGCGCGCGCAAAATCTGCCGGTTGTCGGCCTCGGTGAAGAAACCGAGCACCCCGTCCGCGACGGCGATGACAGGGCGGTCCGATGGGATGTTGTCCAACCAGTGTTTGCCGGTGAGCGAGGCGGCGACAGGATGCGACCGGTCGAGTTCCGGTATTACCTGCCGGCGCAGCGCGATGACATCTGGGAGATCCACGTCGTACCAGTCGACACTGTCGGGTGGGGCGATGCGGTGCATTCGCGTTTCCAACCCACAGCCGAGTTCTATCACGACCGCATCCGGGTGGTCGGTGATGAACGTCGTAACCAGGCGGTCCAGCATCTTGCTGCGGACGGCGGTGGCGATCTCGATGGTGTCCGACAGTTTCACGGTACCGCCGGAGGGGCCGAGCCGATCGAGCACCTCAACGGCCAACTCGTCACCGAGTAGCGGGTTTTTCTTGCGGGCGTCGGCTGCGCGCCCGGCCAGCGTGACCATCAGCGTCTTCTCGAGCGGCGTGAGCTCGTCGATTGTCGGTGTCATCTCGTGTCTTCCTTCGAATCGCGGTATTGGACGATGGCATCGGTCATTTGTGTCGCGGCGTCCGACGTCGCGAATTCGCCCATGGCGGCGTACAACTCGACCATGGCCAATCCGATCCGCGTGGAGTCCGTGCCTTCCAGCGAACTGCCCATCTGTCTGGCCAGCTGGTCGTGGAGCAGCAGGACACCCGAATGCATGGCGCACATGACCGCTGCAGCGTCGCGCGCCTGCCGCGAGCCGGGCGGGAAGCGCTCCGGCCAAGTGTGGGTGAGGAACTCTTGTGCCCCCGCCGCCAGCTCGTCCAGCACCGCATCCGCGGCCGGACCACCGTCGACGGCCGCTCTTGCGAGATAGCGGATCAGGAGCGGACTGGCCTCGAAGAGGTCCGCCATGAACTGGCGGTTGGTGATTTCACCGGTCAGAGCCCCCTGCGCGGTGCGCCGACGGAAGATTTCCACGACCGCGGCGTCGCAGGCCTCACGCAGTTTGTCCTTGGTGCCGAAATGGTGCTGCACCAATCCAGGGGAAACGCCGGCCTGCTCGGCGATGCTCTTGATGGTGGCGCCCCTGATCCCCTTCTCGGCGAACTGGACGAGGGCGGCGTCCCGAATGCGTGCCCGTGCGGTGAGGTCTTCCGGGGATCGTGGACCGGGAACGAATGCTATACCCATATATTGGATTCTATATGTATGTATTGTATACGCTATGTTTGTATCGTATTCGGACCCGTGTCCTGCGCGACCCGCCTCGTTCGGCCGCGGCACTCGCCCTGCAGATGGATCTCCGCAAGACGAATCCAGCTAGGCTCCGGCGATGGACGCCGAGTTGGAGCGCTGGAAGGCCGCGGGCCACTACTTCGATTACCTGGGCTTCGAGATCTTCTACCGAATCGACGGCCCCCCGCTGGGTGAGGCGCCGACGCTGCTGGCCATTCATGGCTATCCGTTCAACTCGTCGGACTGGTCACTGATGTGGCCGACGCTGACCGATCGCTTCACCGTCATCGCACCGGACATGATCGGCATGGGCTTCTCGGCGAAACCGGTCGCCTACGAATACTCGGTGCTCGATCACGCCGATGTCCACGAGGCGCTGCTGGAGCACCTGAACGTCGGGCAATGTCACGTGCTGGCGCATGACCTCGGTGACTCGGTCGGCCAAGAACTCTTGGCCCGCAGCGAGTTCGGCCAGCAGTCGTACGGGTCCGTGCGTTATCAGTCGATCACCTGGCTCAACGGTGGGTTGTTCAACGAGGCCTACACTCCGCGCACCATGCAGAAGCTAATGTCGGGAACTCCGTTGGGCGACTTGATGAGTCCGCTGCAGGGACGCAGTTCGCTGTCGCGCAAGATTTTCGAGCGAACGCTCGACGAACTGTTCGGACCGAAGGCGAAGCCACCGCGCGAGCTGATGGACCGCTTCCATCAGATTCTCGAATACAACGACGGTAAGCGCGTGCTGCACAAGGTCGGTCGATTCCTGGGCGACCGGTACACACATCGCAACCGGTGGGTGCGTGCCATGCGCCGAACCATGGTGCCGATGCGCCTGATCGACGGACCCGTCGACCCGAACTCCGGGGCACACATGGCGCGTCGGTACGCCGAAGTGATCCCCGGCGCCGACGTGGTGATGCTCGCCGACGACATCGGACACTGGCCACAACTCGAGGCTCCCGAAGAAGTGTTGCGCCACTTCCTGGTTCACGTCGAGAAGGTGACCACCTAGCGTCCGGGCAACTCCTGTTCGGCAAGCGCAGCGTCGGCCTTGGTCAGCGCCTCAGCCAGCGGAGGCACCGTCAACTCGCGTTGCCATGGCCGCGCGCCCGCATCGCGCAGAAAAGCCTCGATCACGTTCGCCCTGTCGTCGACGGGCTCCCAGTCCCAACACAACCGGCGCACGGTGTCGGGGGAGAGTAGATTCTCGGGGGGCACTGAAACCCGTTGCGACACATCGGTGAGCGCGGCGCGCACCGCATCCAGTCGGGCGGCGGCTTCGGGTTTGCGCCTGGCCCACCGGGACGCGGGGGGAGGACCGTTCGGCGGCTCCTGCGATGTCGGCAGGTCCTGCGTGGTGCGGGCCCGGGCGAGCGCGTCCAGCCACACCTTGGCGCTGCGGCGCTGCCGGTTGCCGCCGAATATCGGTAGCGCCGTCAACTTTTCAACGGTGTGGGGGTCGGTGGTGGCGGCGTTGATGATGGCCGAGTCGGGCAGGATCCGCCCTGGCGCGATGTCGCGGCGCTGCGCGATGTGGTCACGGGTGGTCCACAGCTCGCGCACGGCGGCCAGCGCGCGGGCGTCGCGGATTTTGTGGATGCCCGACGTGCGTCGCCAGCGGTCCCGACGGGTCGGTGCCGCCTCGAACTTCCTGAGGTGCTCGAATTCCTGTGCCGCCCATTCGGTCTTGCCTTGTTCCTCGAGTACCGCGGCGACCGCGTCGCGCAGGTCGACGAGCACCTCCACATCGAGAGCGGCGTAGTTGAGCCATTCGTCGGGCAGCGGCCGCTTGGACCAATCGGCGGCGCCGTGGCCCTTCGTGAGCTGCAGGCCCAGCAGCCGCTGCACCATCGCCGCGAGGTTGACCTTGTCGTATCCGGCGAGTCGGCCCGCCAACTCCGTGTCGTACAAGCGGACCGGACGGATGCCGAGTTCGGCCAGACACGGCAGATCCTGGTCGGCGGCGTGCAGCACCCATTCGTCGGTGGCCAGCACCTCTGCCACGGGCGCCAGCGCATCGACGGGATCGGCGCCGTGGCTCACTGGGTCGATCAACACGGTGCCGGCGCCGTCGCGTCGGATCTGGACGAGGTAGGCACGGTTGGAGTAGCGGAACCCCGAGGCGCGCTCGGCGTCGACCGCGAACGGGCCGTGGCCGGACGCCAGCAACCCGGCGGCCTCGCGGATCTCACTGACACTGGTCGACAGCGCGGGAACGCCGTCGCGGGGCACTAGCAGCGGCGTAGCCTCCGGCTCGGCCTCTTCGGGCGCGGCTGCCTCCGGGAGGGCCTCGTCGGGATCGGGCATCGTCAAGCGCGGGTGCGGGAGCCGAGGTCGGTGACGCCCTGCGGCGGCAGCCCTGCGGCATGCTCGAGCACCTCACAGAACGCCTCGACGTGCGGGCCCAAGTCCAGCGTCGTCGCCGTCCATGAGGCACGCAGTTCCAACTGGTGGGCCCGGGGCGGGCCGGAGATGTCGCCGTAGCGCACCGACGTGGTGGCGGTGACGGTGCCGCCAAGGGCGGTGACGTGCTCCGCGCGCTCCGCAAGGGCGTCGACGAGCCAGCTCCACGCGACCTCGGGCAGCAGCGGGTCGACGGCTTCGCTGGAGTCCAGATCGGCCTGGATGTAAGCGACCAGGCGCATGGTGCCGTCCCAGGCGTCGGCGCCCTCGGGATCGTGCAGCAGGATCAGGCGGCCGAATGCGTCACCCTCCGAGCGCTCCGGCACGATCGCCGTTTCGGGATGGCGGACCTCTGCGCCCAGCGCATAGCTGAACGGCGCCAGCCGCTGCGGCGGACGGATCGGGCCGAGCTCGATCTCCGGGCGGACGGTGGTGGCATTCATCGCCGCCACCGCTTCACGGAACTGAGCCGGTTCGGCGGTGGTCACGACGTTTGACGCTAGACCATTCGAGCAGGTCTGTGCGCGTGGCGCGCCGATCTTGTTGGGCACCGATCCGGTCGAGGCGAAACGGGCGCCGCCCGGTCCGCATGGCAGCATTGACAGCGATGAACACACGCCGTGAGCTGCCCGACTCCGCCTATCTGGCCGCCGCCCGCGGCCGCAAACCCAGCCGCGTGCCGGTGTGGTTCATGCGGCAGGCGGGCCGTTCGCTGCCCGAGTACCGCGCACTGCGGGCAAAGAACACGATGATGCAGGCCTGCTTCGATGCCGAGCTGATCACCGAGATCACCCTGCAGCCGATCCGCAGGCACGGCGTCGACGCCGCGATCCTGTTCTCCGACATCGTGGTGCCGTTGCGGGCCTCGGGCATCGACCTCGACATCGTTCCCGACGTCGGCCCGGTGATCGAGCACCCGATTCGCACCCCCGCCGACGTCGCCGCCATCAAACCGCTCGAGCACCAGCAGGTCGCGCCGGTCGCCGAAGCCATCAAGCTGCTGGTGTCCGAACTCGGCGACGTGCCGCTGATCGGTTTCGCGGGCGCACCGTTCACTTTGGCGTCCTACCTCGTCGAGGGCGGACCGAGCCGTAACCACGAGCGCACCAAGGCGATGATGTTCGGCGCACCCGACACCTGGCATGCGCTGATGGCCGCGCTGACCGATGTGACGATCGCGTTCCTTCAGATGCAGGTGAACGCGGGTGTTGACGCGATCCAGGTGTTCGACTCGTGGGCCGGGACGCTGTCGCTGGCCGACTACCGCAGCCACGTATTGCCACACAGCACCCGGGTGTTCGCCACGCTGGCCGGCGCCGGGCTGCCGATGACGCACTTCGGGGTGGGGACGGCCGAACTGCTGGGCGCGATGTCGCAGGCGGCTTCCGGGCACGGCGCCCCGGCCGTCGTCGGGGTCGACTGGCGCACGTCGCTGCCTGACGCCGCCGCCCGCGTGGTGCCCGGCACGGCGTTGCAGGGCAACCTCGATCCGGTGGTGCTGCTGGCGGGCTGGGCGGTTGCGGAACGCGCGGCGCGCATCGTCGTCGACGACGGCAGGCGCGCGATCGACGCCGGCGCCGCCGGCCATGTCTTCAACCTCGGTCACGGCGTGCTGCCCGCGACCGAACCCGAGATCATCACCGATGTGGTGGCTTTGGTGCACTCGTTGTGAGCATGTCGTATTGCGTTGTCGGCGGCGGCATTTCGGGTCTCGTCGCCGCATATCGACTGCGTGTCGCTGCCGGACCTGACGCGTCGATCACGTTGTTCGACCCAGCCGACCGGTTAGGTGGCGTGCTGCGTACCGAGCGGATCGCAGGGCAGCCGATGGACGTCGGCGCCGAGGCATTCGTCGCCCGCCGCCCCGAAGTCCCCGCCTTGCTGGCCGAACTCGGCATGGCGAACCGGCAGGTCGGCACCACCGGCGTACGGCCACTGATCTACAGCCAGGCCAGGCTGCATCCACTGCCGGCGGGCACGCTGCAAGGGATACCGGCGCAGCCGTCGTCGCTGGCCGGACTGGTGGACGACGCGACGGTCGCGTGGATGCACGACGAGCGCAACCGCCCGTTCTCGTGGCGGCCCGGCGCCGACCCGTCGGTGGCCGAACTGGTGGGCGACCGGTTCGGCGGGCAGGTGGTGACCCGGTCGGTGGAACCGCTGCTGGCCGGCGTCTACGCCGGAAGTGCGGCGACCATCGGGGTGCGCTCGGCGGTCCCGGCGCTGGCCGTGGTCTTGGACCGCGGTGCGCGCAGCCTGACGGACGCGGTGCGCGAAGCAGTGGCGGGGTCGGGGCCGTTAGCGGTCACCGGATCGGTGTTCGGGGCGGTCGAGGGTGGCTACCAGGGGCTGGTCGACGAACTGGTCCGCCATGCCGGGGCGCGTTGGCTGCAGGTCGCGGTGCAAGGCCTGGCCCGGGCGCCGCACGGTTGGGAACTGGTCGATGACGAAGGCGCGCGTCACCGCGCCGACGCCGTGGTGCTCGCCGTTCCGGCACCGCGGTTGGCGCGGCTGGTCGCCGACGTGGCGCCACGCAGCGCCGTCGCGGCCCGGCGCATCCCGACCGCGTCGACGGCAGTGGTGGCGTTGGCGCTGCCGGGCGGTACCCCGCTGCCGCAACGATCCGGGGTGCTGGTGGCCAATGGTGAGCGCATGCACGCGAAGGCGGTGACGCTGACGTCGCGCAAGTGGGGGCCGCGCGGCAATGTCGAGTTGGTTCGGCTGTCATTCGGGCGGTTCGGCGACGAGCTGGCCCGCAGCGCGGGCGACGAGGAGTTGCTCGAGTGGGCGGCCGCGGATCTGGCCACCCTGTTCGGCGTCCGGACAGAACCGGTCGACCACCGCGTGCAGCGGTGGATCGATGCGATGCCGCAGTACGGGCCCGGACACGGCGACTTGACCGCCGATCTGAGAGCCGGGTTGCCGCCGACCATCGCGGTGGCCGGCGGGTTCCTGGACGGTATCGGTGTGCCGGCATGTGTGGCGTCGGCCACCAGGGCAGCGGCGTCGCTGGTCACCCCGCACGTGGCACGATAGAGCCATGGCCAAACTCGACTACGACGCGCTCAACTCCGCCATCCGCTACCTGATGTTCTCGGTGTTCGCCGTGCGCCCCGGGGAACTGGCGCAAGAGCGGGCGGCCGTCGTGGACGAGACCGCGACGTTCCTCAAACAGCAGGAGGAGCGCGGTGTGGTGGTGCGCGGTCTCTACGACATCGCCGGTATGCGCGCCGACGCCGACTTCATGATGTGGACGCACGCCGACAACGTCGAGGCGCTGCAGGCCACCTACGCCGACTTTCGTCGCACGACTGCGCTCGGCCGTGCCAGCACGCCGGTGTGGAGCAACGTCGCACTGCACCGTCCCGCGGAGTTCAACAAGAGCCACATCCCGGCGTTCCTCGCGGGGGAGGAGGCCGGCAACTACATCTGCGTGTACCCGTTCGTCCGGTCCTACGAGTGGTATCTGTTGCCCGACGAGGAACGCCGCCGCATGCTGTCCGAACACGGCATGGCGGCCAGGGGGTACAAGGACGTGCGGGCCAACACGGTGCCGTCGTTCGCGCTCGGCGACTACGAGTGGATCCTCGCGTTCGAGGCGCCTGAACTGCACCGGATCGTCGATCTGATGCGCGATCTGCGCGCCACCGACGCCCGTCGACATACCCGCGCGGAGACGCCGTTCTTCACCGGTCCGCGGATCAGCGCCGAGCAGTTGGTCGAACGCCTGCCTTAACGGGCCACGCTCGGTCATCATGGGCCGATGAGGACTCAGGTCTTGCTCGCCGCCGCGATGTCGGCCGGCGCGCTCGCGTCAGCGCCCACCGGATTCGCGCAAGCACCCGACAGTGAGCGTTGCGCGCCGCGCTTCGGCCACGTCATCGACATCACCGCCGGCGACATCGACTGCATCACCGCGTCGGACTACGCCGTGCAGTACGACGTCAACGGTGACAAGTACCAGGTGATCGGGCCGTTCACGTGCTACTCGGGGAACGCGATGACGGCGCCGCTGCTGTTCCAGTGCGTCGCCGACACCGAGGACCGCGCCGAGTTCGCCGTCTACCCGGCGTAGCTCTACGGCTCCGCGCTCATCCTCGCCGAAACTGTATTCCAGCAGGCGAAGTTCGAGTGAAGCCCTGCTGGAATACCGTTTCGCGTCAAGAATTGGGCTTGAGCCGCAGCGAGATCGAGTTGATGCAGTAGCGCTGGTCGGTCGGCGTGGGGTAGCCCTCGCCTTCGAAGACGTGGCCCAGATGGCTGTGGCAGTTGGCGCAGAGCACCTCGACGCGGCGCATGCCTAAAGAGTCGTCGGACCGCAAAATGACGGCGTCGGAGTCGGCGGGGTCGAAGAACGACGGCCAGCCGCAGTGCGATTCGAACTTCTCGGTGCTGCGGAACAACTCAGCGCCACAGGCCCGGCACTCGTAGACGCCCTCGGTCTTGGTATCGGTGTACTCGCCGGTGAACGGGCGCTCGGTGCCGGCCTGACGTAGGACGTGGAACTCTTCGGGGCTGAGCTTCTGGCGCCACTCATCGTCGGTCAGCTGCAGTTTGGGAGCCGGTGTGGTCATGTCTCCACGTTAGTCGCGGTCGGCGAGGCACATCCGTTGCTCATCCACCGAAATCCGTCCAAATCCGCCGAAGATTGCAGCCAGGGCTGTGCACGGCGCGGATCACGACCCTGAGCGCAATCTCGAAGCCCGCTCAGCTGATCGGTGGTCCTACGGGCTTCGCCGGCGGCGCGCCCTCGGTCGTGTCCTTGTGAAGCCACATCGGATCGATCCCGCCGTCCAGACGGCCTTCGGCTTTGGCGTCCAGATAGCGGAAGTACAGCACCGAGAACACGACGACGAGCATCAGGCCCCAGCCATAGGTGAACTTCATGTACTCGAGGAACCGGCCCGTCGTCGGCCAGTGTCCGAGCAGCCAGCGGTCGGCGCTCATGAACCCGTAGATCGCCACCCACGCAGGCCAGTTGCGCAGCACCGAGTTTCTCAACACGACCGTCATCAGGAAGGGGAAGAGCATCATCGAGTAATAGCCCTGCCCCAGCGAGAGCACCAGGAACGACGTGATCAGCAGGACGCCCGAGGACGTCGTCATCCAGAACAGCGGGTCACGGGTTCGGTAGTACCTGTAAAGCAGCCACAGCGAGATCAAAGCGATGATGGCAAAGACGATGCGCAGCAACAGGATCAGCCAGGTCGGAAGCCCGTAGTAGATGCCGTTGCCTGCGATCGAGCTGTTGAAGTAGTCGCGTGTTGTCAGGATGTAGGGCACCGTGCGTGTCACGAAGTTCATCGGGTCACTGATCAACGGCCATGCCGCGGCATTGAACACGACGGGTACCGCGATCGCGGCGACCACCGCTCGCCATTGCCGGTTCAGTAGTGGCAGCAACAACAGCGGCGCCAGCAGCGGTTTGACCACCAGCGTCAACCCGATCGCCACGCCCGCCAACCACTCGTGGTTGCGCTTACCGTCAAGTAGCCACCGGAAGAACAGCACCTCGGCCAGCAGGATGCAGCCGTTGATGTTGCCGAAAACCAGTGTGTTGATCACGCTTTCGGTGCAGAACATCGCGGCCAGCAGCGCGGGCAGCGCGACCGAACGCAAGCCGTAGCCGAACAGTCGAACCAAGAGGTAGGCGGCCAGCACGATCGCGATCGTGTTGAACGTGATGAACCAGTACCGCGACGCGTCCACCGGCAGATAGCCAAACGGTGCCATCAACAGCGTGCCGCCCGGCGGGTAGAGGTAATGCGGGTCGACGTGGTCGAAATGCTCGTTGTAGATGTCCCAGCCCATCTTGAAATTGACGACCGCGCGGTAGACGGGCCCGTAGTCGTCGGTGATGTAGCCGTTGGTGGCCAGGACGTAGCTGCGGTGGATGATGAAAAGGATCGCCAGCGGCCACAGAATCAGCTTCAGCACATGCGCCACGCTGGGCGGTGAGGTTCGGGGCCGGAACGGAGCGGTCACAAGATCACGCACGACCGCACGGTACCCGACCGCCGTCGTCATCAGACGTCAGGCAGGACAGAACGTGTCGGTATCGGGCAGTTTGCCGCTGTCGAGGTAGCCGATGACCGGCGGCAGCGCGCACGGCGAGAAGATCGAGGCGCCGTGACCGATGCCCTGCCACATCACCCGCTTGCTGGCCGACCCGGCGTTGATCACCGTGGCCGCGACCGCGGCGACGCCCTCATTGCCGACGATCGGGTTGTTCTGGGTGCCGAGCAACAGCACGGGAATCTCGAGGTTCTTCGGTTCCTCGGGCGTCGTCCCGCTGGGCCAGTTCAGGCAATCGACGAGGTTCAGCGCTCCGACCCTGCCGAACTGCGGATACAGCTTCTCCCACGCCACGACGAGTTCGCGTACCCGGTTCGGGGTCGGACGGTTCAGGGCGTCGCTGCAGCCGTTGACGAACTGGCCGTCGGTGTTGCGTAGGTTCTCGGCCCGGATCATCAAATCGGTGAATGGAACGGGATCTCCGGACTGCGCGGCGGCTACCGCGGCGGCCAACGCGTTGCCGGCCTCCACACGGTCTCCGCGCGGGTAGGCCAGCGCGGTGGAGATCGCGTTGGCGACGGGCGCTACCGCGGCACCGTTGGGCCCGCGGCCTTGCCGGGCCGCCGACAGCAGCGCGTCGACTGCCCCCTTGGGGTCAGGGGCCAGCACGCAGTTGGTGGCTGTGCACTGTGCGGCCCAGGCGTCCAACGCGGCCTGTTCACCCTTGACCCGCTGCTCCATCGCGGCTTCGGCGGCGATACCCAGCGGCAGCGGCGAGTCGAGCACCAACCGCGCGACCTTGTTGGGATGTGAACCGGCGTACGCGAGCGCCACCTGCGCTCCGTTTCCGACGCCCAGGAGCGCCAGCGCGGGCACGTCCCAGGTGCTACGTAGCCGCTCGATGTCCTCGGCGGCGTGCGAGTTGTCGTAAGCAGAGTCGCCCGGGGCAATGGTGTCGGTGCAATTGGTCGTGGCGGTCTGCACGATCGCACCCAGGTTCGCCACCGGGTCGTCGCCGGATTGGAACTGCGTCTGGTCGAGCATCTCCTGGCGGTCGAAGACGTCGCGGCAGTCCAGCGCGCCCGACATACCGATGCCACGCCGGTCGACCGCCACGATCGGGTGGGTATTGAGCACGTCGGCGCCGGCGCGCGACAGCCACACCGGCAGCTGTAGCGACGACGGCAGGTCCGTCCCGGTGGTCATCACCAGCGGGCCGGCGTCCTCGGGGGTCTGCGGACCACGGGCCCGGACCACGCCGATGCTGAGCGACCCGGACGCACCGTTGATCGGGTCGAGGTCGGCGTCGTAGGTGGCGCAGTCCAGCGTCACACCCGCCACGGCGGGCACGGCCGCGTCACTGAACACCCGCGATGTGCAGTCCCGCCAGGCCAAGTCGTTCTTCGGCGCCTCGACGGCGGGCGGGCCATCGGCGGCCTCGGTCGTTTCCGGTGCGCCCTGCGGGCCCGCGCCGTCGTTGGTGGCGAAGCGCGGATTGGCGGCAAGGCCCGGCGAACACGCCGCGACGAAGGCCACGACGGTTGCCAGGCTCAGGAGCCGAACCAGCTGACCACGCCGATGCATGCCGACCACAGTACTGATCGGCGGCCCGGGCGATCAGGGACGTCGCGGGTGTTTCCTCGCCAGGTCGATAGGGTGCGTGCATGGACGGGTCCGGCGCGGTGCAGCATCTGGTCGACCGCCACCCCGACGTCTCACCGGACCGGTTGATCGCGCAACTGGCACCGCCGCCGACGTTCGCCGATGTCAGCTTCGACTCCTACATCCCCGATCCAGCCGAACCGACGCAGGCCGCTGCCGTGCAGTCGTGTGTGCGGTTCTGCGATCACGCGGCGCAACGACGGGCGGGTAAGAAGAAGCTGTTCGGGCGCCGCGAGGTGCTGCCCGGGGTCGGGCTTTATCTCGACGGTGGTTTCGGCGTCGGCAAGACGCACCTGCTGGCGTCGTCGTATTACCGGCTTCCGGAACCGAAAGCGTTCGCGACGTTCGGTGAGTTGACGCAGCTGGCAAGCGTTTTCGGATTCGCCGAGTGCATCGACCTGCTTGCCGACTACGTCGTGGTCTGCATCGACGAGTTCGAACTGGACGACCCGGGCAACACGACGCTGATCTCGCGGCTGCTATCGCAACTGGTCGAACGCGGGGTGTCGGTGGCGGCGACGTCGAACACGCTGCCCGAGCAGCTGGGTGAGGGACGGTTCGCCGCTCAGGACTTTCTTCGTGAGATCAACACGCTGGCAGCGATTTTCGAGACCGTGCGGATCGACGGACCGGACTACCGCCACCGTGACCTGCCGCCGGCACCGGAGCCGTTGAGCGACGTAGAGGTCAGCGAGCGTGCGGCGCGGTCATCCGGTTCCACGCTCGACGACTTCGACGCATTGTGCGCGCACCTGGCCACCATGCATCCGTCGCGCTATCTGACGTTGATCGAAGGTGTGACCGCGGTCTTCGTCACCGGGGTGCACACGGTCGACGACCAGAACGTGGCGCTGCGCCTGGTGTCGCTGACCGATCGGCTGTATGACGCCGGAATTCCGGTGGTGGCCTCGGGCGACAAGCTGGACACCATCTTCAGCGAGGAGATGCTGGCGGGTGGTTTCCGCAAGAAGTACCTGCGCGCGACGTCGCGGTTGCTCGCGCTGTCCCGCGCATCTTGAGGCCGAACGTGGGTTACCCGCACGTGCTCTGCACCCGAGGCGTGCAATAACCCCACACTCGGCGCCGTTAAAGCGTCCGCACCATCACGTAGTCGTTCTCGACGGCAGCGCCCAACTGGAAAGTCTTGGTGCCGCTTACCGCGAAACCGTGCTTGGCGTAGAATCGCTGCGCGCGACGGTTGTGCTGGTTGACGCCGAGCCAGACCGCTCTGGCTCCGAAGTCGGCAGCTTTGTGGACCGCCGCGCTCATCAGCGCCGCCGCCGCGCCGGTGCCGTGCTGCTCGGGTAGCACGTAGAGCTTCGACAACTCGACCGCCGGACGCAGTTCGACCGCGCGCTGAACTTCGGGATCGTCGGGAACACCGCGGATCAGCATGGCGTAGCCGATGATCGATACGTCGCAGTCGCGTGCGACGAGCACGGCCCTATCGGGATCGACCAGGTAGTCGCCGAAGCGGACCGCCGACAGGTTCTCCTTGATGAACGCCGCGACGTTGTCCGGCGTCACCGCCGGGGGACAGGCGAGTGGAAAGGTACGACCGGCGACGTCGGCGAGTTCGGCCAGATCGACGTTCGCGGCCGCGGTGACGTCAATGCCCAACGGCGACTACACGTTCCACTGAGCCAGGTGCTCGCCGGTCACCCTGTCGAGCAGCACCACGTTGGACACCAGGTCGCGGTAGCAATCCCAGAACACCGCGCCGCTCACCGTCGAACCGGCCGGCGCGTTGCCCAGCGCGGGCTGCAGAGCGTCCGGCGCATCGGTGTTGCGTGGTTCGTAGCTGTCACCCGTCGCCGTCACGCCGCGGAAGCTGTAGGTGATCGACTGGGCATACGGCGTGGGCACCTGAATGGAATGCACTGTGACCCAGGCTCGCCACACCTGCTGACGCGGCGGTCGCGGGGGATAGCCGAAGCCCGGCGGAATCGGGGACGGATCGATGCTGTGCACGGTGATGTCGGCGACCAGGCCCTTGAACTTCACCTGCAGGGTGTCCCCGAGCCTGCCGATCGGAGCGGTCACCGCCGATGCGGGTGCAGCGACTATCCCGGCGACAGCCGCCATCGCGGCAACCAGAAGCACGAACCAGCGGCGCATCAACGCATGATCGCACACACTGAAACGTGTTACAGCGGCTTCCAGGTCAGGAGGCCTTCCTCAGGCCGCCTCGAGGCTCAGCAGCGCCATCTTCGCCTGCGCGCCGCCAACGTACTGTCCCGGTGCGCCGTCCGAGCGCACGACGCGGTGGCATGGGATCACCACCGGCAGGGGATTGTGCGCGCATGCGGTTCCCACGGCCCGCACGGCGCGGGCGTTGCCGACGGCGGCGGCGACGGTCGCGTAGCTCTCGCGTCGGCCGTAGCCGATGTCGCGTAAGTGCTCGATCACGCTGCGCCGGAAGCCGGCGGCGAGTTGCAGGTCGACCGGCACCTCGAAAACGGTGCGCCGTTTGGCGAAGTACTCCTCGAGTTGACGCGCGACGGTGTCCAGGCGGCCGGGAGCGTTCAGGACGCGCGGGCTGATCACCTCCGCGAGTCGGGCCAGCACCCTGTCGTGTCCCTCGACGCCGAAAGCGACGCGCACCAGTCCGACCGTGGTGGCTGCCAACAGCAGCGGGCCTACGGGGCTGTCGATCGTGCGATAGGCGATGTCGAGCACGCCGTCGGCGTCGGCGGCGCGTTCCAGTCGCCGATGCAACCGCGCGAGCGTCTCGGCGTCGGGAGGCGTCGCATGGAAGAGGTTGTCAGTCATAATGTTTCGTCCTCGCGGTAGATCTTGCGCAGGGTTTTGATACCGTCGGCGGCGGCGCGACGCGCGGCGTCGGGGGAGTTGCCGAGCAGGTCGGCTATCTCGGCGAAGGGCAGGCCGGCAATGTGGTGGTAGGCGACGGCCTGGCGCTGTTTGGGCGGCAGCCGTGCCAGCGCGTCCCACAGGTCGGGATCGCGGGCGGCCGGATCCGCGCGCGGGGACCCCGGATCCGGCACCTCGTCGGTCGGCGTCGGCCTGCGGGAGCGGGCACGGCCGACGTCGAGGGCGCGACGGTGCGCGATCGTGACGAGCCATGCTTCGACGTTGGCGTCGGCGGGCAATTGCGGGTAGGCGCGCAACGCGGACAGGAACGTCTCGGACCAGGCGTCCTCGGCGTCGACGGGGCCCACGACCGCGCGGCACACCCGCAGCACGGTCGGTCCGTGCTCGGCTACCACCTCTTCGAACGGTCGCACTCTCACATCATGAAGACGTCGGAGGGCCTGCCGATGTGAGATCAACCGTCGGTGAAGGCCTGTAGCGCGGTGAGGAGTTCACTTTCGAAGCGGTCCTTGTCGACGCCGACGCGGTGCAGAGGGCCGTCGTCGTGCTCAACCTCCCACAGCGCGAGTAGGACATGTTCGGTACCGATGTAGTTGTGCCCCAACCGAAGCGCTTGACGGAACGTCAGCTCGAGTGCTTTCTTGGCGGCGCTGTTGAAGGGGATCAACGCGGGAAGATCACCCTCGGTCCGCTCCGGCAGCGACACCGTTTTGGCCAGCGCGCCGAGGTCCACACCTTGGCCCGCAAGTAGCTTGGCGGCCAGCCCGTCGGGGTCCTTGAACAACGCCAGCAGCAGATGATCGGGGGTGATCTCGGGGTTGCCGGCCTCGTGCGCGAGGTTCTGGGCCGCCACGACGACGTTGCGGGCGCGCGGTGTGAACCGGCCGAAGCCCGCGTTGGGGTCGAGGAGGTCGGCGTCGGCGGGCGCTTTGGGCACGAAGCGCTTCTGGGCCGCCTGCTTGGTGACGCCCATGCATTTGCCGATCTCGGTCCACGATGCCCCAGAGCGACGGGCCTGGTCGACGAAGTGGCCGATCAGGTGGTCGGCGATCTCGCCGAGGGCCTCGGCGGCCAGCACCGCGTCGGTCAGCTGGTCGAGAGGCTCGTCGTGGACCTTCTTGATTACGTCGATGAGGTCGTCGAGGCGGACCGGGTTGGTGATCCGGCCAGGTTGTGTCATATCGTCAACTCTAGGTTGACGCTAGCTGTTCGTCAACTGATGGTTGACGCTCGCGGATATCCGCGCTGGGCCGTACGGTCGAGAATCCCGAGCGTCGCGCGTAGCGCGCTTTCGGAGATGACGGGGAAGATGCCCGCATCGCGCCAGTGCTGGTCGATGTCGGACCAGTCGTAGAACGACGTCACCAGCGTGCCGTCGCCGGTCGGTTCGAGGCGGTAACCGTAGACGTGGCCGATCTGGGGGCGGATCCGGCCGAGGATGGTCCAGGAGATCAGGCGGTCCTGCTCGAAGTCCCGGATCGACACGGTGACGTCGTACTTGCCCATGGGGAAGTCGTTAAGCGCTTCGCGATCCATGTGTACGACGAAGCTGTCGCCGGCCGCGCGGACACGCTCACCTTCGGCATCCTGCAGCATCCCGGTGGCGTCGATGGCGACGTGACCCTGCGGGTCGGTCAGCACGGCGAAGATGTCGGACGCGGGTGCGGCGACGGTGCGTTGCACTTCGATGCGATCGGTCATCAGCAAATCATGCCCTGGGCACGAAACCTGGGGGAAGTCGTTTCGGTCACTGTCGTCCGGGTATCCGGCAGATTGCTATGCACCACCATGTTGACCCCGCCCGCGTCCAGCCTGCACTGCTGCGACGCGCGGTTACGTTCATCAATGAGAATGCCCACAGGGAAATAACACTCAGCGATATTGCCGCCGCCGTCAATGTGACGCCGCGCTCGGTGCAGTACGCATTCCGTCGGCATCTCGGAACGACTCCGCTGGAATACCTTCGTCGAATCCGGCTGGATCGCGCGCACCGCGAGCTGCAAACAGCCGACCCCCGCAGCGACACTGTGATGGCGATCGCGGGCCGATGGGGATTCACCCACGCGGGACGATTCAGCAGTGTCTACAAGCGGACTTTCGGGACCGCGCCGAGCGAGACACTGCGCGCTTGACGGCTTATCTCGGGAAGAAACCTTCGCGGGTGAAGAAGCCGGGTTGCCATCCGCGCGCTCCGAGGCACAGCATCGGCCGACCGTCGGGGGACTGCGCGGCGGCCTGTGGCTTGGGGCACGGCGAACCGACTTCCTGCACGCCGAACAATTCGTAGGCGGCTTGCCAGAAGCCCTGATTGGTCGGGATCGGCGGCCACTGGTTCTCGATCCAGCGGCACTGCAGCACTTCGCCGCCGGGCCCGCGCCCGAAGGTGAACCGTTCGAGGTTGAAGCACGGCCCGGTGAGATGGGCGTCGTAATTCATGCCGGGAACGTCGGTGGCGTAGCGGCCCGGGGTGTCTGGGTAGTCGTTGTCGTCAGCGGAGGCGAGCGGGGCCGCGCAGATGGCGGCGCCGGCGATCGCAGCGGCGGCGAGCAGTTGGCGAATCATGTCCCACCCTCAGTGTCAGGACCGGTCGGGTCTCCGCAAAGCGTAGTAGGTGCGGCGCGTCGGCCGGGGGCTTTCACGTCACGGAGGCGTCAGGGCGTTACCCGGGCTCGCGAAGCTGCTCGTGTTCCCGCGCGGGTTCAACTTCGTCCAGGCGGGGAAGTCAGCACCTGTTCGGTGGTGCTCGATGCCGCACGGACACGTTCCGAGCATTCAAGGGGAGAGCGAGTTTTGGTCTCCATGAGAGGACTGAGGGGCAATTGCTTGCAACAGCGATAGTGCTGCTACTTCTGGCGGCTCTGACGATCGTGTTTGGCCTCATCCTTTACGGCAACGGTATCGGCGCAGTTCCCGACGAACCCGGCCGAGAGCCGGGGCGCACGCGACAAGGTTTGAGGCGCATCTCGTGGGGAGATCTGTTCGTTCGGATGAAGACGTCGGTCAAAGACCTTCTCGATGGGGAAGCCAGCCGTGAGCGACGGTTGACGGCGATCGGCGCGCTGTGCGTCCTGGTCGGGCTCGTCGCCTCAGCGCTCGCCGTGCTCGCGTTCATCACCGCGATGGTTTAGGTGACAGTCAGGCGTTAGGCGTAGTCATGACGGCTGGGCTAAACCGTCGTGAGCGTCAGCGCAGTCGTGCAGACTGAGCCATGTGGTGGCGAGAAGCGCATCTGCGCAAGGACAGCGAAGACTCGCGTCACGATGAGCTGGGCGACAACGGTTACGAGCACTTTGGTGCCTTTCGCGTCCGTCGTATCGACTGCGGCCGTGGCGATCTGGACTAAACGCATCGATGCCAGAACCAAGCAGCAAGAGCGAGATCACGCTCTGGTCTTGGACTACGAGAAGCGGGCTGGGGAGGACAAGAAGGCCGCGTTGAAACACCTCATCTCCGCGACTCTTCACCTGAAGCGCGGAGCAGAACTACTGGTTGGCGGGGAAGTAACCGAGCAGAGCCTCAGCCAACGGCGGGCGGAGGCCATCAGGCAGCTGTACGAATTCCGTATTCGATTGGGCCTCGACGACGGAATAGCTGAGTTGATGATCTATGCCGCGGAGCCGGTGCGCGATCTCACTGAATTGATGCTTGACGAATGGGACCGACAGTTCCGTGAGCACGGGTATTCGCTGGCGCAATTGGATGCGTGCAAGAGGCGACTCATCCAGGCGGCAGACGATGTCGCGCCAAGCGAAGAAGAGGCGATCTATGCCGAGCGCAAGTGGTGCGATCTGAAGGAAGAGGAAGGAGCGTGGCTCAAGAGACTGGGCGATGAGTCGGATCTTGACGTCGAGGCGCTGATTGCGTTGTGCAAGGACATTTTGAAGGCGGCCCATAAGGACCTCCGAGGCGGTTACGGCGTAGAAACGTGACTGGGCGCACTTCTCCATGGAGTTAGGTGCGTGGCCGAGCCTCTCAACGCAAAAGCCCGGATCTGAGCTGGTGCGCGATACTGGGATTGAACCAGTGACCTCTTCCGTGTCAGGGAAGCGCTCTCCCGCTGAGCTAATCGCGCCAAACCATCGTTAGAGGTGGAGACGGGAATCGAACCCGTGTGCACGGCTTTGCAGGCCGTTGCCTCACCACTCGGCCACTCCACCGCTGGGGTTGATGCCACTGCACCTTCGAGCGGATGACGGGATTCGAACCCGCGACCCTCACCTTGGCAAGGTGATGCGCTACCAACTGCGCTACATCCGCGCGCCACGAACGACACGTCGCCCGTCGCGAAGGACGACGATAGTCCACCAAAGTGTAGCTGCACAAATCCCGACGTTCGCGGGTACGTTTCTGCCCGTTTGCATCTCAAAACAGCTGGTATGACTCACGGGAGAGGAAGAAACCTCGGTCCTCGTCCCCGTCGCGGCACGTGACACCGGCTTCGGCACTTTCGCATCGCATAGCGCCGGCTCGGATCGCTTCGCCGTACCCCAATACCTCGGCGCCTCCGAACGTGGTGTCGCCCGCGCAGACGAACTGCGCGCGCTGACCGCGATTCATTTCGATGCCCTGGCCGTAGTCGAGCTCGCAGTCGGCTGGCCGCGGCGGGAGAGGCCAGTCGCGGTCGAGGATGTCGCAGCGGACGTAGTCGACGTCGATGATGCAGCTGACGTTGCCCGAGGGCGATTGAAACCCCGTCAGCTCGGACACCTCGCGGTCGAGCAGCGCGGATGCGGTCGACGGTATCGACGCATCTTGTGTTGGCAACGCCTTGCTCTGGGTTGGTCCCGTCGTCGTCGGCGCATCCTCCGTGCCTGGTGAACCCCCGCACCCTGCAAGCGCCGCCAATGCCACGCCCCATGCCGCCATTGACACCGCTGCGCGGATACTGGTCATCGCGCGACGATAGCCCGCCAACCTCGCGCGGCCGCCGGAAATCGTGAAGTCTGCGCCCCGCGGATCGAGTCGGGCGGATTCGGGTCGCGGGCCGTCACCGTGCTAGTCTTCGACGTCGTTCGGCCGTTCGGTCGACTCTCCGGTCTCGTAGCTCAGTGGGAGAGCGTCCGCCTCACACGCGGAAGGTCGCTGGTTCGAACCCAGCCGGGACCACACCTCTTTTCGTACCCGCCATCCGCCGCCGTCCTCCCTAGACTCGGATCATGATCTCCGTGACCAGCCGTACCGATGTGGGCCGCCATGTCTGAAGCCGACCGGCCCGTCTTGATCCTCCCGGAGAGCGAATGCTGGAACCTGCTGGGCAGCGTCTCGCTCGGGCGCCTCGTGACGAGCGCTGACGGGGTGCCCGAGATCTTCCCCGTGAATTTCGTCGTTCAACGCCGCACGCTGCTGTTTCGTACCGCCGAGGGCACCAAGCTGGTCAGCGCCGCGGTCAACCGCGACGTCGTGTTCGAAGCCGACGACCACACCGTCGCCGAAGGCTGGAGTGTGATCGTCCGCGGCGTCGCCCGTACGGTGCGCGATGATGACGACCTCGCGGAAGCCGAACGCGCGCATCTGCTGCCATGGACGGCGACGGTGAAGGATCACTATGTCCGCGTGCTTCCCAGAAGGGTCACCGGACGTCGCTTCCGATTCGGACCCGCGGCCCCCGATACCCGCTAGCGCTGGCGCGCGACGATCACGGGCATCCGCGCCGCCTGGACCACCGCCGCGCTGACCGAACCGAGGAGCATCCCGGCGAAACCACCGCGCCCTCGGCTGCCGACGATCACCAGCTGCGCCTCCTCGGAATGCTCGATGAGCTGGCGGGCCGGCTGATCGCATACGACCAGGCGGTAAACCTGCACATCGGGAAAGCGCTCCTGCCAGCCGGCCAGGCGCTCGGCCAGCAACGCTTCCTCGGACGCCCTCATCGACGACCAGTCCATGCCCGGGTAGTCAAGGACGCCCGTATCGCTCCACGCGTGCAAGGCAACGAGGTCCACTTGGCGCCGCGAAGCGTGTTCGAACGCCAACGTCGTGGCCAGCTCGCTCGCGGGGGAGCCGTCGATTCCGAGCAGAACGGGCGCCTTGGCCGGGTGCGGCATCAGTGGATCTTCGTCGTGGATGACCGCCACGGGGCAGTGTGCGTGTTGAACCAGCCCGGCGCTGACGGAACCGAGCACGCTGCCCAACGCACCTTGGCCCCGGCTACCGACCACTACCATGTCGGCGTTCTTCGATCGCTCGACGAGCGTCGGAACCGTTGCCGCGCAGTGTATCTCGGTATTTAGCTGTAACGGATCGGCATCGGTGGTCGCCCGCCTGGCCACGTCCACGGCGTCGTCGAGGTGCGACTGCCCCCGCTCCTGCTGCCATTTCCCGAAATCGCCTGGCAACGGCGACTGCGACCAGGTGGCCAAAACGGGGTTGGCGACGTGCACCAGTGTCAGCGGACGGTTCCGCAGGGCAGCATCACGTGCCGCCCAGTCGACGGCGACTCGTGACGCCGGCGATCCGTCGACTCCGACCACGATGCCCAGGTCATCGGTTGGGGCGGACATGCCTTGACGCTAGCCGATCTGGCGCGGACGGAACCGTCGCCGCAGTCGCGTCCGAACTCAGCGCCGACGACGCCAGACGATGATCCCGAGCACGGCAAGGACTGCGACAACCGCAGCGACCGGAACCGTCCGTTTCGGGTTGTCGGTGGCCGTATGCCGGAGCGTGTCCGCCTTCTCGACGACGCGCTCTTTCGTTTCGGCGGCCTTGTCCTTGGCGCGCTCCTTGACATTCAACTTCGCCTGCAGCGCCTCGACCGTCTCGCCGAGCTCGTTACGGGTCTGCTCGATATCGGCCTGAATGTCGTCGATGCCGGCGTCTGGACCCGGCTCGGGGCGTGGGGTCGGTGCGGTCATGAGCGGGCGTCCTTAAGTTGCTGGATGTCGGCTTTGACCGTCTCGACGGTCTTGGGCGCCGCCGGAGTGACCTCGCGAGCCTGTTTGCGACCGATCAGCGCGGCGATCCCTGCGACGACGAACAGCACCGCGGCCACGATCAGCGCCGCGGCCCAGACCTCGAGCACCAGGGACAAACCGGCGACCGCCGCCGCGATCAACGTCGCAGCACCGAAGAAGGCCAGCAGGCCCGCGATGCTGAACAAGCCCGCGCCGATACCGGCGTGTTTGGCCGATTCCTGAAATTCCTTCTGCGCCAACCGCATCTCATCGCGGATCAGCCGCGACGTCTGCGTCGACAACTGGCCCATCAACTCACCGATCGACGCGTCTGCGGTAGGCCTCGATTCCACCGTCATCACATACCAACCTCTGACTTGTCCTGACCTGTTCGTCAGTGATGCCCGTGGTCGATGGCCTCGAAACCCGGATGGCGATCGTGATCTCGATAAAACGGCCCGTTGCCGCAGAACCGCAGGTGAGAGGGATATTGAG
Source organism: Mycolicibacterium sp. GF69 (assembly GCF_003284965.1). Classification (GTDB taxonomy): domain Bacteria; phylum Actinomycetota; class Actinomycetes; order Mycobacteriales; family Mycobacteriaceae; genus Mycobacterium. Next base: position 13,311 of record NZ_QMEW01000009.1, on the reverse strand, counting down.
CGGCCGGTGCCGAGTCCGTTGGCCGCACTACCATGCCGAACCGGTCACTGTTTGGAAACGGTGCGGTGCGGCGTGTCGCATCGGGTCTCGTCAGCTGCTGATATTTACGCGGTCGTATAGACGCGGCCTCGGTACGGCATGCAGGTCTGCTGCCTCGGTTGAACGGAAAGTGTGAGCGTGAGTGGAGGGATCAACGTCGATGACGACCTTTAAACGAGTCAACATCGCAGCAGCTGTCGGGGCTGGACTATGTGGGGTAGCCATTGCGTTGAGCCCGGTCGTTTCGGCCGGGGGCTACGAATGTGTCCAGACCGCGACGGGTGAGGCGCCGGCTGGAGCACCGCCGGGTGCGGTGTGCGCGCCGCTCACCGACATGGCGGGTGTACCGATGGCGCTGCCGGGGCCGCCGCCCATAGCGCCGCCGCTCGTGCCTCCGGTAGTGCCGCCGCCTCTGGTGCCGCCACTCGTACCGCCGCCACTGGTGCCGCCTGTCGTGCCGCCGCCTCTGGTGCCGCCCGTGGCGGGCGCTCCGATCGTGGGCGGCGCGCCCGCCGTCGTCGGCGCTCCGCTCACAGAGATGGGCGGGTTGGCCGGTAAGGGCGAGAAGGTCGGTCCGCCGGCAGCAGGTGCTCCTGTACCGGGTCAACCCACCCCGCCCGGGCCGGTGACCTGACAGGTTCGCTGAGGAAAGTCCCTCCGGGTTGGCCCGGTGGCGAGCGCGACTCGTCGCCGGGCCAAATCCATTAGGCTGCAATCGATTGCAACTGAAAGTGGTGCCGACGCCTGCCCGTTGTGGCAGAACCGTGACGGAGACTTAACCGAATTGCCTACGGGCTCTTTACCTTAAGTCGCCTTGGCTCGCATAGCATATTGACATCGTTGTAATTTCAAGGGAGACAGCAAGATTGCGTGCCATCGTCAGGTGTGTCCTTGCCGCCGTCATCGTCGCGACCAGTGTCGTGGCGGGGCCGGCGGCGCAAGGGGCGGCAGCCGCTAGACAGTCGCTGACAAGCGCCATTGCCTCCATACTGCCCGCGCAGTGGGAGGTGGTCGGGGTCGCACACCCGATCATCGTGACGTTCAAGGACTTCGTTCCGGACAAGGGTGCGGCCGAGCGCCAGCTCGACATCACCTCCACGCCCGCCATGACCGGCAGGTACGACTGGCTCGACAACACGACAGTCCAGTGGGTTCCAGACCGATTCTGGCCCGCGCACAGCACGATTGCGCTCTCGGTCGGAGGCATGAAGACGAACATCGCGACGGGTCCCGCGGTGGTCGCCGTGGCCAACATCGCGGAGCACACGTTCACCGTGACCATCGACGGTGTCGAGGCGGGACCGCCCCCGATCCTGCCTGCACCGCACCACCGGCCCAACTTCGGGCAACCGGGCGTTTTTCCGGCGTCGATGGGCAGGCCTGACTACCCGACGCCCGTGGGCACCTTCCCGGTGCTGGCCAAAGAGCGTGACGTGGTGATGGATTCGAGCAGCGTCGGCATCCCCGTCTCCGCAGACGACGGTTACCTACTCGATGTCGAATGGGCCGTCCGGCTCACCAGGCGTGGCATTTTCGTGCACTCGGCGCCGTGGGCGATCAATGCGCTCGGTCACGAGAACGTCAGCCACGGCTGCATCAGCCTGAGCCCCGAAGACGCCGAATGGTATTTCAACACCGTCAAGGTCGGGGATCCGGTTCTGGTGCAAGAGAACAGCATCGAGGTGCCACGACCGCGGGTCGAACCCGACAATCCTGAAGTTCCGCGCATAGTCTCGCGCTGACGGCTCAGGCCTGCGACTTCTCGACGAACTCCTTCGCGATCTCGATCAGCGGGATGTTGGAATCCTGAGACAGTTTGCGCAGCAGGTCGAAGGCCTGAACCGCGTCGACGCCATAGCGTTCCATGATCATGCCTTTCGCCTGGCCGATGGTGTCGCGGCTGGCCAGCGCTTGTTTGAACTGTTCGTCACGTCGCGCCGCGTTCCAGGCCACCGACGAATGGGCAGCGAAAACCAGTCCGATGCTTCGTGATTCGTCGCCGAACGCGTCGGGCTGCTCCGAATAGACGTTGAGCGCACCCATCGTCTCACCCTCGATGAACAACTGGAAGGCCATGATCGACCGAATCGGTGTCTCTGCCAGGGCGTCTCGGCGATAGCAGGGGAACCGGTCGTCGGTTTCGAGGTCGGCGACGTAGACGATGTTCTTCTCCCAGGCCGCCGTCAGGCAGGGGCCCTCCTGGTAGCGCTGCTGGATCTTGTCCAACAGCATCGGGTACGGATGGGTCGCCGCCGGCGTCTCGACACTCTTGGACTTGCGGGTGAGGGTGATGCCCGCGTACTGCGCGCCGGGAATCTCGACGGCCGCGTGCTCGGCCAGCTCCGCGATCACTGTGCCCGAATCGGCTCGGTTGTACAGTCCACGCACCAACTCCGCGATGCGCAGATGGGCGTCCTCGCGCTCCCCAGGTTCGTTCGCCATCACCATTTGAGGTCTCTCTTCAGCTCGTTCAAGGCTACCCACACATCTGCGCGTTTTGATCTTGCAGTCGGTTGGCAATTATCGACCACGCAAATAACTTCCACCGCAGATTCGGCCTACAGCGCCCGCAGATACCGCCCGGTGACGACACGCTGCACCAGTGAAGTGACCGGAGAGCCGAGGCGACTCCACCAGGTCGCATGCCGGGAGAACGCGGTCACAACTGCCGACACCTGGTCCGATGCCGGGTCGTAGCGCACGAGAAACAGCTCTTCCCCGGATTCTGCGTGGCCCGGCAGCGTCCCGTACGCGAAGCCGCGCGCATCGTCTTCCGCGACGACGTAGACCACCCGGCACGGGGCTGCGATCGGGCCGAGGTGCACGATCACCTCCGACCCGACCTCCGCGACCTCGGTCGTCGCCTCGACTCGCACCCCCGCACCGCGCAGCATGCCCCACCGCATGCCCGTCGCGGCGGTCTCCTCGAATCGGTCCCGGCCATGCCCGATGACCGCTGTCTTGTGCACGTGCCGGTAGCCGGGCGGCAGCACGCCCGCGGTGGCGCCCACCTCCGCGTACGTCAGCGGCAGTGCGGCAAGATCGCTCAGCTTCACTCGGCTACCTTCCCATCGTCCTGCGGCGGCGCATGCGCCCACGCCGGGTGTGCGACGGCGACGCTTTGATTCTGGGCAAACCGAAGCGCCCGACGACTCAACAAGGCAATACGGTGGAGAGGTGAGCTCTGAGCAGCCCGCCGCGCCGGAACCCGGTGGTGGCTTCAATCCGCCGGTCCCCACCGACCGGGGCGGACCCGATTATGGACGGTTCATCGAGGCGGTCCGCACGCTGCAGGACCTGGCCCGCGCCGCCGACGCCCCTGACGAGGTGATCACCGAGGCCGCCGACCAGATCGAGAAGGTTTCCGGGCTACTTGCGCCGTACTACGCCGACGAATGGTCCTCGCCGTCGGGTCGGCGGATGGATCTGCCCGGCCGCGGCAACATCCTGTCGATACCGCTCGACCTGCACATCACCGCGCAGCAGCACATCCGCGGCACCGCCGAGTTCCGCCGTTTCCACCTCGGCCGCAACGGTGCCGCACACGGCGGCAGCGTCGCGCAACTCTTCGACGCACTGCTGGGGTTCACCGCGTTCAAGCTCAGCGGCAGCAGAGCCCAGCGCACCGCATTCCTGCACGTCGACTACCGCAAGATCGCGCACGTCGAGAAGCGGTTCCAGGTGGATGCGCGCATCGACCGAATCGACGGGCGCAAAGTCTTCGTCTCCGGTCGGCTGCTCGACGACGAGACGGTATTGGCCGAGGCGCATGCATTGTTCGTCAAGCTCAAGCCGGGACAACCGTGAAGACCGCCGAGGTCAAGCAGCGCATGGTGCGGTGGCGCGACCAGGTACGGGGCCGCCGGACCGTCAACTTCGCCTACCGCATCGTCGTCGGCGTCGTCGGAACCGTGGTCCTCGGCCTGGGCATTCTGGCCATCCCGTACCCGGGCCCGGGCTGGGCCATCGTCTTCGTCGGGCTCGGCATCCTGGCCACCGAGTTTCACTGGGCGCGGCGTCTGCTCGGGTACGCCCGCCAACGCTACGACGAGGTGATGGCATGGTTTCACCGACAGCACGCCGTGGTTCAGATCCTGGGCGGCGTTCTCACGGCGCTGGTGGTTTTCGCCACCCTGTGGCTGCTCGGCGCGGTCGACTTCTTCGGCGACCTCATCGGGTTTGAGCACAAGCTGCTGCAGAGCCCTATCGGCATCGGGTCCTGACGGCGCAGATCGCCGAGCGGCACCGATAGCATGGTCGCGTCATCGAGTCTGCCGACAATGAAACTGGAGAGTCACCGATGAGCGCCGCTACCAACCGCACCCCAGCAGCCCCGATCCGGGTCGCTGCCGGGACCACCGCGGGTGCGGCGGTGCGAGAGGCGGGCCTGCCGAGCCGGGGTGCCCCGGATGCCATCGTCGTCGTCCGGGACGTCGAAGGCCGACTACGCGATTTGTCGTGGGTGCCTGACACCGAAGTCGAGGTGACGCCGGTGGCCGCGGACAGCGACGACGGACGCAGCGTCATTCGGCACTCGACCGCCCACGTGCTGGCGCAGGCGGTGCAAGATCTGTTCCCGGAGGCGAAGCTGGGCATCGGCCCGCCGATCGCCGACGGGTTCTACTACGACTTCGACGTGGAGCGCGCTTTCACCCCCGAGGATTTGGCGGCGCTGGAGAAGCGCATGCGGCAGATCGTCAAAGAGGGCCAGCTGTTCGCCCGGCGCGTCTATGAGTCCAAAGACCAAGCGCGCGAAGAACTCGCCGACGAGCCCTACAAACTCGAGTTGGTCGACGACAAGTCCGGTGACCCCGACGTGATGGAGGTCGGAGGCGACGAGTTGACCGCCTACGACAACCTCAATCCGCGTACCCGCGAACGGGAATGGGGCGACTTGTGCCGCGGCCCGCACATCCCGACGACCAAGTACATCCCAGCGTTCAAACTCACCCGCAGTTCGGCCGCCTACTGGCGCGGTAACCAGGAAAACGCGAGCCTGCAGCGCATCTACGGCACGGCGTGGGAGTCGCAGGAAGCTCTCGACAAGCACCTCGAGGTCATCGAAGAGGCGCAACGTCGCGACCACCGCAAGCTCGGCGCAGAACTCGACCTGTTCAGCTTTCCCGACGAATTAGGTTCGGGCTTACCGGTTTTCCACCCCAAGGGTGGCGTGGTGCGCAAGGAGCTGGAGGACTATTCGCGCCGCAAGCACATGGAGGCGGGCTACGACTTCGTCAACACCCCGCACATCACCAAAGAACAGTTGTACATCACCTCAGGTCATCTGGAGTGGTACGCCGACGGCATGTTTCCGCCCATGCACATCGACGCTGAGTACGACCTCGACGGCGAGGTGCGCAAACCGGGGCAGGACTACTACCTCAAGCCGATGAACTGCCCCATGCACCACCTGATCTTTCGGTCACGGGGGCGGTCGTATCGCGAATTACCGTTGCGGCTCTTCGAGTTCGGTTCGGTGTACCGCTACGAGAAGTCCGGCGTCGTACACGGTCTGACCCGGGTGCGGGGCATGACCCAGGACGACGCACACATCTACACCACCCGCGAACAGATGCGCGAGGAACTGGCCTCGCTGCTGCGTTTCGTGCTCGACCTACTCGCGGATTACGGCCTGGACGACTACTACCTGGAGTTGTCCACCAAGAACCCGGACAAGTACGTCGGCGCCGACGAAGACTGGGACGAGGCCACCGAGACATTGCGCGAGGTCGCCGAGGCATCGGGGCTCGAGCTGGTGCCCGACCCGGGGGGCGCGGCGTTCTACGGCCCGAAGATCTCGGTGCAGGTCAAAGACGCGTTGGGGCGTAACTGGCAGATGTCGACCATCCAGTTGGACTTCAACATGCCCGACCGGTTCGAACTGGAATACACCGCCGCCGACGGCAGCCGGCAGCGTCCGGTGCTGATCCACCGCGCACTGTTCGGCTCGATCGAACGGTTCTTCGGTGTGCTCACCGAGCATTACGCCGGCGCGTTTCCCGCCTGGCTAGCACCCGTGCAAGTGGTCGGTGTCCCGGTCAGTGACGATCATGTCGCGTACCTGAACGACGTTGCGGCACAGTTGAAGCTGAAAGAGATCCGGGCCGAGGTCGACGCCAGCGATGACCGGATGGCGAAGAAGATCGTCAACCACACCAATCAGAAGGTGCCGTTCATGTTGCTGGCCGGAGACCGCGACGTGGAGGCCGACGCGGTCAGCTTCCGCTTCGGTGACCGCACGCAGATCAACGGCGTACCGCGCGACAAGGCGATCGGCGCGATCAGCGAGTGGATCGCGAGTCGCCGCAACGACGTTCCCACAGCGGACCTGCTCGAGGTGGACGCGGCGAAGTGAGTCCCGAAGAGCAGAAGCGCGAAGAGCAGACAATTGGCGATGAGCGCTTGCGCGAAGAGCAGACAATTGGCGATGAGCGCTTGCGCGAAGAGCAGACAATTATCGATCGCGGTGTCGGCGATCCCGATCACCTGCAACGGCTGTGGACGCCGCACCGGATGAGCTACATCGCCGAAGCGCCGATGAAGGGCGGGTCGGCAGGGTCGGGTAAATCCCGGCAGCCGTTCACCGACATCCCGACGATGCCGGACGAGGAGGGTCTCGTCGTCGCCAGGGGCGAATCCGTCTACATCGTGCTCAACCTGTACCCGTACAACCCGGGGCACTCGATGGTGGTGCCTTACCGGCGGGTGGCCGAACTCGAGGATCTCACCGCCGACGAGAGCTTCGAGCTGATCTCGTTCACCCAGAAACTGATCCGGGTGATCAAGTCGGTCTCGCGGCCGCACGGTTTCAACGTCGGGCTCAACCTCGGCCAGTCCGCGGGCGGCTCGCTGGCAGAGCATCTGCACATGCATGTGGTGCCGCGTTGGAGCGGCGACGCCAACTTCATCACGATCATCGGTGGCTCGAAAGCGGTGCCGCAGTTGCTCAGTGAGACCCGTGAGCTGCTCGCACAGGAATGGACGAAGCAGCAGTGAGCGACTTCTACCTGATGACCCGCGCGGCGTACGAGAAGCTCAGTACGCCGGTCGCCAAGGTAGCCCTGCGCGCGGGTTTCACGCCCGACCGCATCACGATCCTGGGCACCGCGGGCTCCGTTCTGGGGGCCCTGACGCTGTACCCGATCGGCCAGCTGTGGTGGGGTTCGGTCGTCGTCTGGCTCTTTGTTCTGGCCGACATGCTCGACGGCGCAATGGCCCGTCAACGCGGCGGCGGCACGCGGTTCGGCGCCGTGCTCGACGCCACCTGCGACCGGATCAGCGACGGCGCGATCTTCTGCGGGCTGCTGTGGTGGGCCGCGTTCGGGCTGGAAAGCACCTCTCTGGTGGTTGCGACGGCGATCTGTTTGGTGACCTCGCAGGTCATCTCGTACATCAAGGCTCGAGCCGAAGCCAGCGGCCTGTCGGCCGAGGGCGGGCTGATCGAACGTCCGGAGCGGCTGATCATCGTGCTGGTCGGCGCGGGGCTGTCCGGTTTGTTCGGGGTGGTGTGGCTGCTGCACATCGCTATGTGGGTGCTCGCGGTGACCAGCCTCGTCACACTGGGGCAGCGGGTGCACAGCGTGCGTACGTCGCCGGGGGCGATGGACCGGATCGCCAAGCCCGACACCACCGACGCCGCTGCGGACGAACCGAAGGAGCGCGGACATCACCCGCCCGGAGCAGGGGATGAGCCGTGACGACCACCCCCTCGGGGCCGACGGCCGCCAACCCCTTGGGTGGCCGGTTGGCGGACTGGGGGTACGCCGCGGGGTGGCGGGTAGTGCGCGCAATGCCGGAGTTCTTCGCTCGCAACGCTTTCGATGCCGGGGCCCATTACGCGGCCCGCGGGGGAGGACCAGAACAGCTGCGCAAGAACCTGGCCCGTGTGGTGGGCGTCGCGCCGGAAAGGGTGCCGGACGGGTTGATTCGTGCCTCGCTGGCCTCCTACGCCCGATATTGGCGAGAGGCTTTCCGGTTGCCGACGATGGATCACGAGGCGATCGGCCGCGAGCTTGTCGTGGACGACATCGACCGGCTGTGGGCCGCGCTGGACGCGGGCCGCGGCGCCGTCTTGTCGCTGCCGCACAGCGGTAATTGGGATATGGCCGGGGTCTGGCTGGCACAGAACTACGGCACATTCACCACGGTGGCCGAACGACTCAAGCCCGAATCGCTGTACGACCGGTTCGTGGCCTACCGAGAAGGTCTGGGCTTCGAGGTGGTACCGCTGACCGGTGGGGATCGTCCGCCCTTCGAGGTGCTCGCCGAGCGGCTGCGCGACAACCGGCCGATATGCCTGATGGCCGATCGCGACCTGAGCCGCAACGGCGTCCAGGTGAACTTCTTCGGCGAGGCCACCTGCATGCCGGCGGGTTCGGCCAAACTCGCGATCGAGACCGGCGCGCCCTTGTTCCCAGTGCACTGCTGGTTCGAACGCGACGGCTGGGGTATGCGGGTCTGTCCGGAAGTCGACACGTCGTCGGGCGACACCACCGAAATCACCCAGGCGTTGGCGGACAGGTTCGCTCGCAACATCGCCGCACACCCGGCCGACTGGCACATGATGCAACCGCAGTGGCTGGCCGATCTGCCCGCGGAGCGGCGCGCCAAGCTGGAGGCCGGCCCGTGAGGATCGGGATGGTCTGCCCGTACTCGTTCGATGTGCCCGGCGGGGTGCAGTCGCATGTGCTGCAACTGGCCGAGGTGATGCACGACCGCGGCCACGATGTCAGCGTGCTCGCGCCGTCGTCGCCGGGCGCGCGGTTGCCCGATTACGTGGTCTCGGGCGGTAAGGCCGTGCCGATCCCGTACAACGGATCGGTCGCTCGGCTGCGGTTCGGCCCCGCCACGCACCGCATGGTCAAGCGGTGGCTGGCCGACGGTGACTTCGATGTGCTGCACCTGCACGAGCCCAACGCGCCCAGCCTGTCGATGCTGGCGCTCAACATCGCCGAGGGCCCGATCGTCGCGACGTTTCACACGTCGACGACAAAGTCGTTGACGCTCACCGTCTTCGAGCCGATCCTACGGCCGATGCACGAGAAGATCGTCGGCCGGATCGCGGTTTCGGACCTGGCGCGGCGTTGGCAGATGGAGGCGTTGGGCAGCGACGCGGTCGAGATTCCCAACGGCGTCGACGTGGCCGCATTCGCGTCGGCGCCGTTGCTCGAGGGCTATCCGCGCGCCGGTAAGTCCGTGTTGTTCTTGGGCCGCTTCGACGAACCCCGTAAGGGCATGGCGGTGTTGCTGCGCGCGCTGCCGAAGTTGGTCGAGCGGTTCGGTGACGTCGAGGTTCTCGTCGTCGGCCGCGGTGACGAAGACGAACTGCGCGAGGACGCCGGGGAACTCGCCGCGCATCTGCGCTTTCTCGGTCAGGTCGACGATGCGGACAAGGCTTCGGCGATGCGCAGCGCCGACGTGTACTGCGCGCCGCACACCGGCGGCGAGAGTTTCGGAATCGTGCTCGTCGAGGCGATGGCGGCGGGCACCGCGGTGGTGGCCAGCGACTTGGATGCATTCCGCCGCGTTCTCGACGATGGTGCGGCCGGGCGGCTGGTCCCGGTCGACGACGCGTCGGCGCTGGCCGACGGGCTGATCGAAGTGCTCGAGGACGACGCGCTGCGCGAGCGCTATGTCGCGACGGCCACCGAGGCGGTCCGCCGGTACGACTGGTCGGTGGTGGCCCGGCAGATCATGCGTGTGTACGAGACCGTTTCCGGCGCGGGTATCAAGGTCACCGTGGCCGGCGGTGACGGTGGCGGTCGGGCCAAAGCCGCCAGAGCGGCGCGCACAGCGAAAGCGGGAAGGGCGACCGGAGGCGTCCGGTGATCACCTGGATCGTGGTGATTGCGCTGGCGGTGCTGGTCGTGGTCATTCTGGCGATCGGCGGCTGGGCGCTGCAGACCGCCAATCGGCTGGACCGGCTGCATGTGCGATACGACCTGTCGTGGCAGGCCCTCGACGGTGCGTTGGCTCGCCGCGCCGTCGTCGCCCGGGCGGTCGCCGTCGACGCCTACGGTGCCGACCCGGAAGGCGCTCGGCTGGCGGCGCTGGCCGACACCGCCGAAGCCGCACCACGGTCGGCACGCGAGGCCGCCGAGAACGAACTGTCCGCTGCGCTGGCCGCGGCGGACCCGGCGTCGCTGCCGCAGGCCTTGATCGCCGAGCTGTCCGACGCCGAAGCGCGGGTGGTGCTGGCCCGCCGCTTCCACAACGACGCGGTGCGCGACACCCTGGCACTACGCGAACGGCCCGTGGTGCGCATCCTGCGACTCGGCGGAACCGCCGCGCTGCCAACCTATTTCGAGATCGTCGAGCGACCGGAGACTGCGCCGGGGGTCGGTCGGCGGTGAGCTGGCGCACGTCTGCGCGGGTGGTCCTGCTCGACGAGACGGGCGCGGTCCTGCTGTTTCGTGGTTCAGACCCCGCACTCGCCGACGCGCCGATCTGGTGGTTCACCGTCGGCGGTGCGGTGGAACCGGGGGAGGCGCTGGCGCAGGCGGCCGCACGCGAGGTCGGCGAGGAGACCGGCCTGCTGATCGCCCCGGCCGCCCTGGTCGGGCCGCTGTGGCGGCGCACCGCGGTCTTCGATTTCGACGGCGGACAGATCCGCAGCGAAGAGCTGTTCTTCGTGCACCGCACTCCCCGGTTCGAGCCGTCGATGGGCGGTCACACCGCGTTGGAGCGACGCACGATTCACGGCTACCGCTGGTGTGATGAGACAATGATCGAAGAGCTGGTCGCCAAGGGCGAAACCGTCTACCCGCAGCAACTCGGCGAGCTACTGAAAGAAGCCAACTCGCTGGCCGATACGCGCGGCGGCGCACCGCCCAAGCAGTTGCAATCGATCCGCTGACATGCGGATTCAATATATTTGCGACCGCGAATAGACTGGATCAGTAGCGATTCGGAGGAGATAGCAGTGGATACCGCACCTAACGGGTCGGTGACCCAGACCGGAACCGCCCGGGTCAAGCGCGGCATGGCAGAGATGCTCAAGGGCGGCGTGATCATGGACGTCGTCACACCCGAGCAGGCTCGGATCGCCGAGGGCGCCGGCGCGGTGGCGGTCATGGCGCTCGAACGCGTGCCTGCCGACATCCGCGCCCAGGGCGGCGTCGCGCGGATGAGTGATCCCGATCTCATCGAGGGCATCATCTCCGCGGTCACCATCCCGGTGATGGCCAAGGTCCGCATCGGGCACTTCGTGGAGGCGCAGATCCTGCAGAGCCTCGCTGTCGACTACATCGACGAGTCCGAGGTGCTCACCCCCGCCGACTACACCCACCACATCGACAAGTGGAAGTTCACGGTTCCGTTCGTGTGCGGTGCCACCAACCTGGGCGAGGCGCTGCGGCGCATCACCGAGGGCGCCGCGATGATCCGCTCGAAGGGCGAGGCCGGTACCGGCGACGTGTCGAATGCGACCACCCACATGCGCCAGATCGGCGGCGAGATCCGGCGGCTCACGTCGCTGTCGGAAGACGAGTTGTACGTGGCGGCAAAGGAACTGCAAGCGCCATACGATCTCGTGGTCGAGGTGGCCCGGGCCGGCAAGCTGCCGGTGACGCTGTTCACCGCCGGTGGCATCGCGACCCCGGCCGACGCCGCGATGATGATGCAACTCGGGGCCGAGGGCGTGTTCGTCGGGTCGGGCATCTTCAAGTCGGGCGATCCCGCCGCCCGCGCCGCCGCCATCGTCAAGGCCACCACGTTCTACGACGATCCCGATGTGCTGGCGAAGGTGTCTCGCGGGCTGGGCGAACCGATGGTCGGCATCAACGTGGAGGATGTCGCAGCCCCGCACCGGCTGGCCGAACGCGGCTGGTAGCCCAGGTGGCGATCGAAGAGATACTCGATCTCGAACAGCTCGAGGTCAACATATACCGCGGTAGCGTGTTCAGCCCCGAATCCGGGTTCCTGCAACGGACTTTCGGCGGGCACGTAGCTGGGCAGTCGCTGGTCTCGGCGGTACGCACGGTCGACCCGCAATTCCAGGTGCACTCGTTGCACGGGTACTTCCTTCGCCCGGGGGATGCCAAGGAGCCGACGGTGTACCTCGTCGAGCGGTTGCGCGACGGCGGCTCGTTCGTCACCCGTCGCATCAATGCCATTCAGCATGGCGAGACGATCTTCTCGATGTCGGTGTCCTTTCAGACCGACCAGAGCGGGATCGAGCATCAGGACGCAATGCCCGTGGCGCCGCCGCCCGAGGACTGCCCGGGGCTGACCGAGATCAAGGCATTCGACGACGCGGGCTTCAACCAGTTCGCCGAGTGGGACGTGCGAATCGTGCCGCAGCAGAAGCTGACCCGGCTGCCGGGTAAGGCGTCTCAGCAGCAGGTGTGGTTCCGCCATCGCGACCCGCTGCCGGACGATTACGTGCTGCACATCTGCGCGCTGGCCTACATGAGCGACCTGACCTTGCTGGGGTCGGCGCAGGTGCATCACGCCGATGAACGCAAGCACCTGCAGGTCGCCTCGCTGGACCACGCGATGTGGTTCATGCGGCAGTTCCGCGCCGACGAGTGGTTGCTCTACGACCAGTCGTCGCCGTCGGCGTCCGGTGGCCGCTCGCTGTGCCAGGGCAAGATCTTCAACCAGGACGGCGAGATGGTGGCGGCGGTCATGCAGGAGGGCCTGACCCGCTACCAGCGCAACCACCGGCCGTGAGCACTCCGCACGTCGGCGTGCTGGCGCTTCAGGGTGACACTCGCGAACACCTGGCCGCGCTGCGGGAGGCCGGGGCGCAGGCCTCGACCGTGCGGCGGGTGCGTGAACTGGAGCTCGTCGACGCGCTGGTGATCCCCGGCGGGGAGTCCACCGCGATGAGCCACCTGCTGCGTGAACTCGATCTGCTCGAACCCCTACGGTCGCGGCTGGCCGACGGTATACCGGCCTACGGCTCGTGTGCGGGGATGATCCTGCTGGCCTCGGAGATTCTCGACGCCGGCGCGGCGGGCCGCGAGGCCATGCCGTTGAAGGGTATCGATATGACCGTGCGGCGCAACGCTTTTGGCCGTCAGGTGGATTCCTTCGAAGACGACATCGAGTTCACCGGCATCGAGGGGCCCGTGCACGCGGTGTTCATCCGGGCGCCGTGGGTGGAACGCGTCGGCCCCGACGTGGAGGTGCTCGCCGAGGCGGCCGGTCATATTGTCGCGGTGCGACAGGGCAAGCGGCTCGCGACGGCCTTTCATCCGGAGATGACCGGCGACCGTCGCATCCACAAGCTGTTCGTCGGCATGCTCTGACGTGCGATTTGTGGAGTCC
>NZ_QMEW01000099.1 GCF_003284965.1 Mycolicibacterium sp. GF69 | reverse complement strand
CCACCCCCGGTGATGCTCAATCCGCGGTAGCACGCCACCAGACCCGCGATCAACCCGAACAACGCCGCCTTCACACACGAGATGATCACCTCGGGCACCCCGGTCAACAACGTGATCCCCGCCGCGAACGCCCCCGGATTCACATCCTGGATGAACACCGAAAACGTGTAACCACCCACGATTCCGATGATCACCACGAAGCTGTTGAGCAACAACGCCACCAGCCCCGAAGCCAGCATCCTAGGGGTCACCAACCGCTGCACCGGGTTGATGCCCAGCACCTCCATCGCGTCGATCTCCTCACGGATCGTGCGCGACCCCAGATCAGCACACATCGCCGTGGCCCCCGCCCCGGCCACGATCAACACCGTCACCAGCGGACCCACCTGCGTCACCGCACCAAACGCCGCACCCGCCCCGCTCAGATCCGCAGCACCCAACTCCCGCAACAAGATATTGAGCGTGAAACTGACCAACACCGTGAACGGAATCGCCACCAACAACGTCGGCGCCAACGACACCCGCGCAATGAACCAGCACTGCTCCAAAAACTCACGCCACTGAAACGGCCGCCGAAACACAAACCGAACCGCATCCGCCGACATCGCGAACAACGCCCCGACCGCCTGCATCGGCCCCGC
>NZ_QMEW01000098.1 GCF_003284965.1 Mycolicibacterium sp. GF69 | reverse complement strand
TCCGCTTGACGACCCGGAGGGCTACCTTATCGACGGCGAATTCGGCGTGCGTGTGACATGGGGAGGTGTCTACGTGCACTCGGCCCCCTGGTCAGTCGACGCGCAGGGATCGGCCAATGTCAGCCACGGCTGCATCAACCTCAGCCCGGAAAACGCCGAGTGGTATTTCGACATGGTGCGAGTAGGGGATCCCGTCACCGTTCAGGCATAGCGGGTCGCGCCGATCCAGCGTGAGTTGACGCCGTTTCGGCGACAGCGGCCACCCCTGCGCATTTCTGTGCGCCCTGCCTCAGCGCTTGTTGAATCGCGCGTATGCCATGGTGGCCGGTAAGCTCATCGTCGAACAGTGGAGGTTCAACGGTGCGGGTGCGCGGTTTCGGCGAGTTGGAAGCGGACATCATGGAACGCGTCTGGGACTACGGTCCTGAGGCGTCGATGACGGTTCGCGAGATTTTCGAGCAACTGGCCGCCGAACGGCAAATCGCCTACACCACGGTAATGTCCACCATGGACAATCTGCATACCAAAGGCTGGCTGGCCCGCGAACGCGACGGCCGCGCGTACCGCTACTGGGCAACACTGTCGCGCGAGCAGCACACGGCACGATTGATGCGCGACGCCCTCAAGGGCGGAGGGCAGTCG
>NZ_QMEW01000097.1 GCF_003284965.1 Mycolicibacterium sp. GF69 | reverse complement strand
CCCCCTTGACGACGCGGAGGGCTACCTTATCGACGGCGAATTCGGCGTGCGGGTGACATGGGGAGGTGTCTACGTACACTCGGCCCCCTGGTCGGTCGATGCGCAGGGAGCGGCCAATGTCAGCCACGGCTGCATCAACCTCAGCCCGGAAAAGGCCGAGTGGTATTTCGACATGGTGCGAGTAGGGGATCCCGTCACCGTTCAGGCGTAGCGGCTCGCGCCGATACAGCATGCGGTTGGTGCCGTTTCGGCGACAGCGGCCACCCGGGCACTTAATGTGCGCCCTGCCTCAGCGTCTGTTGAATCGCGCGTATGGCCATGGTGGCCGGTAAGCTCTTCGTCGAACAGTGGAGGTTCAACGGTGCGGGTGCGCGGCTTCGGCGAGTTGGAAGCGGTCATCATGGAACGCGTGTGGGATTACGGTCCTGATGCGTCGATGACGGTACGGGAAATTTTTGAGCAACTGGCCGCCGAACGGCAAATCGCCTACACCACGGTGATGTCCACCATGGACAATCTGCATACCAAAGGCTGGCTGGCCCGCGAACGCGACGGTCGGGCCTACCGCTACTGGGCAACACTGTCGCGCGAGCAGCACACGGCACGGTTGATGCGCGATGCCCTCAAGGGCGGAGGGCGGTCA
>NZ_QMEW01000096.1 GCF_003284965.1 Mycolicibacterium sp. GF69 | reverse complement strand
TGCCGTCGCCGGCGTAGATCCAGACCCGAGTGTTGTTGGCGACCAGCTTGTCGATGTTGACCATCGGGTCGTTGCGCTCCCACGCGTTGTTCGGGTCCTCGGTGCGGCCCCACATGTCGTTGGCGTCATAGCCGCCCGCGTCACCCATCGACATGTTCACCAGCATCGGCCACCAGCCTTCGGACAGGTTCAAGAAGCCCGACAGCGAGGCCGCGTACTGGAACTGCTGCGGGTAGTAGATCGCCAGCGTGAGCGCGGCCGAACCGGCCATCGACAGCCCGACCGCGGCGTTGCGGTTCGGGTTCACACCCTTGTTGGCGGCCAGGTAGGCAGGCAGTTCCTGGGTCAGGAACGTCTCCCACTTGTAGGTCTGGCAGCCGTTGTTACCGCACGCCGGCTTGTACCAGTCGCTGTAGAAGCTGGACTGGCCACCCACCGGCATGATCACCGCGAGGCCGGAGTCCAGATACCACTCGAAGGCCGCGGTCTCGATGTCCCAGCCGTTGAAGTCATCGCGTGCACGAAGACCGTCGAGCAGGTAGACGCCCGGCGCATTCGGACCGCCGTTCTGGAACTGAACTTTGATGTCACGGCCCATCCCGGCGGACGGAACCATGAGGTACTCGACCGGCAGACCCGGACGAGA
>NZ_QMEW01000095.1 GCF_003284965.1 Mycolicibacterium sp. GF69 | reverse complement strand
ACACCTTCGTAAGTGGTGTTTGTCAATGGTGGTTGGGGTGGCCTGCCCTGGTCCTGGTCTCAACGTAGTGCGTCAAACGGGTTCGATGTCCCTACTGCGTGCAACCGAGTTCTTCAGGACGGGCGGGGCCTGCTCATGGTGTCTGGCGAGATCAGCGATGGTGTCTCAGGGGCGCGTGGAGCTTGGCCCCAACCGTGGTCTTGGAGCCGGTGTTCGTTAGGCGGCTATGGGCATCACCTCGGCACCGGCCAGCCGGATATCAAAGGGCACGCCCTTGGTGGTGATGACGTGCAGCCAGCGCAATAGTGCCGCAGCGATCGCTGCGCGGGCCTGTCCGTCGGTGAGCCGATTGTGTTGGCGGGTGGTCAGATAGCGGTATCGAGCGGCCATCACCGGGTTGTGCGGCAACGCTCCCCAGACCGCGCGCCAAGCGGCCAGGCGCAGTCGTGGCCGGCCCCGCCGCGAGATCTGGCAGCGGCCACGAAACGTCCCGCTGGCGTTCTCACGCGGACACAGCCCGGCGTGTTTGACCAGGGCGCGAGGGCTGTCAAAGCGGGTGGGGTCACCGGTTTCGGCCAGCATGGCCGCTGCTCCGACTACCGAGAGACCGGGAATGGTGGTGACCAGTTCGGTGAGGTTGAGTTCGTCAAGTACCTCGACCA
>NZ_QMEW01000094.1 GCF_003284965.1 Mycolicibacterium sp. GF69 | reverse complement strand
CAAACGATGTCCCGCCCGCGGGCAGGGTGATCGGTTGCGCGCTGCGGTGCTGGGTCCAGGCGATGTTGAGGTCCTCCAACAAGATCTGCCACGACACCGCGTCGACGGCCAGATGATGAATGATCAACACCAGCTGGTTGGTCGAGACCACCCACAGCGCGCTCAGCATCAGCCCCGCGGCTGGGTCCAACCGTGACCGCGCCTGTGCGACCGCCTCATCGGCGAGCACCTCCACGGTATGCAGGCACTCACTCGCTGACACCGAACCGGGCTCGGGCACCGTCAGCGACCACGCACCGCAGCCGTCGTCATCGACACGGCACCGCAACATGGCGTGGCGATCCATCAAGGCCTGCAACAGGATTGCCACATCGGCCTCGGTGGCCCCCGCCGGCCCCGACACCACCACCGTCTGATTGAACTGATCGACCGGGCCTTCGATGGCGGCCAGCCAGCACATGATCGGGGTCACCGGCACCGGCCCAATACCCTCATCGGCCGGGCGGGTCGTCCCCTCGGCCACCACAGCCACCCGGGCCAGCCCGGCCACGGTCTGCTCGACGAAGATGTCACGCGGCCGGCACAGCACCCCGGCCGCCCTGGCCCGCGCCACCACCTGCATCGACGAAATGCTGTCTCCGCCCAGGTCGAAGAACGAGTCATCGACCCCGACCCGCTCAAG
>NZ_QMEW01000093.1 GCF_003284965.1 Mycolicibacterium sp. GF69 | reverse complement strand
CACGACCACCACCGCCGAGTTGCTCGACCGGCTGCAGCGCTTCAGCAACGACACCCTGGAGCATCATCACCTGGCGCTCAACGACATTCACCGCATCGCCGGCCACGAACAGCTCTTCGACACCCTATTCGGCTACGAAAACTACCCGGTCGACACCGGCGCAATTTTCGGCACTGACGGGTTGACCATCACCGACTCCGCCACCCGCGAATCCAACCACTACCCGCTCACGTTGCAAGCGCAGCCGGGCCCCGCATTGGATCTCCGCGTCGAATACGACACCGACGCGTTCGACCCGGCCGGCATCGAGGCGTTGATCGGGAGGCTTCAGCGGGTGCTGGCGGCGATGACGGCCGACCCGAACCAACGGATCTCGGCGATCGACGTACTCGATGACGCTGAGCATGCCCGCATGGATGACTTCGGAAACCGGGCGGTGTTGACCGAGCGTGAGCCTGCGCCCGTGTCGATTCCGGCGATGTTCGCCGCGCAGGTGGCAGGCGCCCCGGAGGCGGTGGCGGTCACCTTCGAGGGCGGATCGCTGACCTACCAAGAGTTGGACGAGGCCGCGAATCGGTTGGCGCATGTGCTGACCGGTTATGGCGCGGCGCCCGGAAAGTGTGTGGCGCTGCTGTTTCCGCGGTCGGTCGAGGCCATCGTGGCGATTGTGGCGGTACTCAAGACCGGAGCGGCGTACCTGCCGATCGATCCCGC
>NZ_QMEW01000092.1 GCF_003284965.1 Mycolicibacterium sp. GF69 | reverse complement strand
GTGGCTGTTGGGAAATGGGTTGTGTCGTTGACGGGTTTGTGACGGGGCCGGTTCGAGGATGAGTGGGTGGCTCGTTCTTATCGTCCGGTAGAGCGTGATCAGCAGTTTCTGTTGCCGCCGAATATGGCGGACTGGCTAGCTGGTGATCATCTGGTGTGGTTCATCCTCGATGCCGTCGAGCAGTTGGATACCTCGGCGTTTCACGCTGGTCGGCGCACCGGCGGTGTCGGGCGGGCCGGTTATGACCCGGAGATGTTGGTGGCGTTGTTGATCTATGCCTATGCCTCGGGTCAGCGGTCCTCGCGGCGGATTGAACGACTGTGCGGCGATCATGTCGCTTACCGGGTGTTGTGCGCTCAAGACGCCCCGGATCACACCACGATCGCCCGGTTCCGCGCCGAGCACGACGACGCGTTCACCGACCTGTTCGCCCAGGTGCTGCGGTTGTGCGCTCAGGCGCAGATGGTGCGCATCGAGTCGATCGCCATCGACGGCACCAAGATCGCGGCCAACGCTTCGAAATCAGCCAACCGGTCTCGGCAGTGGGTGCGTGAGCAGGCCCGCCGGATCGCCGAAGCCGCAGTCAGCGACGCCGCGGCCGTCGATGCTGGCGAAGACGCCGCCGAGGCTGCCGCCGGGGGGCCTGCTGCGGGGCCGCCTGCGGAGATGAAGACCCCGGCGGGGCGCGTGGGCGCGATCAAGAAAGCGATGGAAGAAATTCGGCGTCAGGATGCTCGCGACGCCGAGGCCGACGCTGCTGATCAGGCCCGCCAAGAACG
>NZ_QMEW01000091.1 GCF_003284965.1 Mycolicibacterium sp. GF69 | reverse complement strand
CCCATCAGCGTCCCAACGCACCAGATCGCCGGTGCGATACATGCGTGCGCCGGCACCGCCGAACGGACACGCCACAAACCGCGACCCGGTCAACCCCGCACGACGCACATAGCCACACGCCACCCCGGCGCCGGCCACATACAACTCTCCGGCCACACCCACCGGTACCGGACGCAACCACCCGTCGAGCACAAACAACGCCGCTCTCGGGACCGGGAACCCGATCGGTACCACACCCGAGCCCGCTGTCAGCGGGGCACTGACCGCCACGCACATCGTCGTCTCGGTGGGGCCGTAGGCGTTGAGCATCACCCGCCCCGGTGCCCACCGATCCACCACCTCGGTCGGGCAGGCCTCCCCGACCACCACCAACGTCGCGGACTCCAACCCCTCAACCGGCAACGCTGCCACCGCAGACGGCGTCTGAGTGAGGACGTTGACCTGTTCGGCGATCAGCACGTCGTGCAGTTCTTCGGGTGAGGCGACCACGGTTTCGGGCACCACCACCAACCGCCCACCTCGCAGCAGCGCGCCGAAGATCTCCCAGACCGAAACATCGAAGGCCAGCGAGTGACAATGACTCCACACGTCCGACAGGCGTGAGTCCAGCGACGCCAGCAACTGAGTGACACTGCGATGGGCCACTGCCACGCCCTTTGGCGCACCGGTCGTACCGGAGGTGTAAATGAGGTATGCGATCTCGTCACCGGCGGGCGTCGGCAATGGGGTGTTGGGCGCGATGTCGATCCGGGGATCGCCAAGATGGATGACCTGCAGACCGTTTCCGTGAAGTCGACCGGCCAGCGCCT
>NZ_QMEW01000090.1 GCF_003284965.1 Mycolicibacterium sp. GF69 | reverse complement strand
CTTGAGCGGGTCGGGGTCGATGACTCGTTTTTCGATTTGGGTGGGGATTCGTTGTCGGCGATGCGGGTGGTCGCGGCGATCAACAGCGGTCTGGACGGCGCTGTTGGGGTCCGCGCGTTGTTCGAGGCGCCGACGGTGGCTCAGTTGGCCTTGCGCATCGGCGCTGACGGTACTGGGCGTGCGCCGTTGGTGGCGGTGCAGCGGCCGGCGGTGGTGCCGTTGTCGTTCGCCCAGCAGCGGCTGTGGTTTCTTCAGCGGTTCCAGGACGGGGCGGCGACCTACAACATGCCGAACGCGTTGCAGATCAGGGGAGAGCTTGACGTCGACGCGCTGGGCGCGGCTTTGGACGACGTGATCGGGCGCCACGAAACACTGCGCACTGCGTTCCCCGACACCAATGGCGTGCCCAGCCAGCAAGTGTTGTCGCCGAGGCCGGGTATGTGGCGGCTCGAGGGCTCGCCGTTGGTGGTGTCTTTATCCGAGCATGACGTGGTCGGTGAGTTGACCGAGCTGGCGGGTTACCAATTTGATCTGTCGGTCGAAGTGCCGATCCGGGCGCAGCTCTACTCGATCGGTCCCCACCATCATGTGCTGGGGATTGTGGTGCACCACATTGCTTTTGACGGTTGGTCACTTGCTCCGATGGTGACAGACGTGGCCATGGCTTACACGAGCCGAAGCGCGGGCCGTGCGCCGGGGTGGGCGCAGTTGGCTGTGCAGTACGTCGATTACACGTTATGGCAGCGCGCACAGTTCGGTGATCTCGACGACAGCAGCAGCCCGATCGCCGCCCAATTGAACTATTGGCAGGATGAGCTGGCCGGCATGCCCGACCTACTCCAGCTCCCCACCGACCGGCC
>NZ_QMEW01000008.1 GCF_003284965.1 Mycolicibacterium sp. GF69 | reverse complement strand
TGCCGGGAGCGTCGGGTGAGGGCAACGGTGGGGCCCCGGGATCCGCGGTGGCGACGCCGACGCAGGTCAACGTCCCCAGGCCGACGGCGACGCCGGCCAGCGCGACCTTGGCCGTCGTGACCGGCGAGATGGCGCGACGGCGCCCGCGTCTGCTCATGGGTAGGGAGGCTAGCGCGTCACCGCCGTGGGCGCTCAGCTACGGGCGGTGCGGATGCGGGCGCCCGGTGAGTTCTCTACGTCACTAGGATTGTCTCTTTGCGTGTACCCGATTCGAACAGCCCTCGATAGGAAGCCCACGATGAACAAGACCTCGCTGACAGCGCTCGCCCGTGAGCAACTCGAAACGGCCCGCGCCGCCCGCAGCGGCCGCAGCGCGCACACCGTCTACGGCGGTCACGAGCACTCGCTGCGTCAGACGCTGATCGCCTTGACTGCCGGCTCCGAGCTGACCGAGCACGAGACCAACGGCGAAGCCACTTTGCATGTTCTGCACGGCCGGGTACGGCTGACTCATCAGACGGCCAATTGGGAGGGCTCCATCGGCGACCACCTCGCGGTGCCGAAGGACCGCCACGGTTTGCAGGCGCTCGAAGACTCCGCGGTGCTACTTACCGTGTCGAACCCCGTCGGTCCGCACGTCTAGATGGCGGGGCCCAACAGGTCGTCCGCGTCTTTGATCACATAGCCGTAGCCCTGCTCGGCGAGGAACCGCTGACGGTGTGCGGCGTATTCGGCGTCGAGGCTGTCGCGGGAGACCACGGAGTAGAAGATCGCGCCGCCGCCGTCTGCCTTGGGGCGCAGCAACCGCCCCAGCCGCTGCGCTTCCTCTTGGCGGGACCCAAAGGTTCCTGAAACCTGCACGGCCACACTGGCTTCCGGAAGATCGATGGAGAAGTTGGCGACCTTCGACACCACCAGTGTCGAGATCTCACCGCGACGGAACTGGTCGAACAACGACTCGCGCTCGGCGGTCTTGGTCGAGCCCTGGATGACCGGCGCGTCGAGTTCGGCTCCGAGTTCTTCCAGCTGGTCGAGATAGGCGCCGATCACCAGCGTCTGCTCACCCTTGTGCTTGTCCAGGATCGACTTCACCACCGCGATTTTGGTGTGCACCGTCGAGCACAGCTTGTAGCGCTCATCGGGTTCGGCGACGGCGTAGAGCATCCGCTCGTTGTCGGTCATCGTCACCCGCACCTCGACGCATTCGGCCGGGGCGATCCAGCCCTGGGCCTCGATGTCCTTCCACGGCGCGTCGTACCGCTTCGGCCCGATGAGCGAGAACACGTCGCCCTCGCGGCCGTCCTCGCGGATCAGCGTGGCGGTCAAGCCGAGTCGGCGACGGGACTGCAGGTCGGCGGTCATCCGGAACACGGGCGCGGGCAGCAGGTGCACCTCGTCGTAGATGATCAGCCCCCAGTCGCGGCTGTCGAACAACTCCAGGTGTCGGTACTCGCCCTTGGTGCGGCGCGTGATCACCTGATATGTGGCGATGGTGACAGGACGGATCTCCTTGCGTTCCCCGGAGTACTCGCCAATCTCGTTCTCGGTGAGCGAGGTGCGGTTGATCAACTCGCGCTTCCACTGTCTGCCCGCGACGGTGTTGGTCACCAGAATCAGCGTGGTCGCCGCGGCTTTCGCCATCGCGGCCGCACCGACCAGCGTCTTGCCCGCGCCGCACGGCAGCACCACGACACCCGATCCGCCCTCCCAGAAGGACTCGGTCGCCATCTCCTGGTAGTCACGCAGATGCCAGTCGTCCTGCGCGAGGCTGATCGGGTGCTTCTCGCCGTCGACGTAGCCGGCCAGATCCTCTGCGGGCCAACCGATTTTGAGCAGCATCTGCTTGACGCGGCCACGCTCGCTGTTGTGCACCTGGACGGTGTCGTCGTCGATGCGTGCGCCCAGCATCGGCGCGATCTTCTTGTTGCGCAGCACCTCTTCGAGCACTGCGCGGTCAAAGCTCACCAACGTCAGGCCATGCGCCGGATGCTTGACCAACTGCAGGCGCCCGTAGCGGGCCATGGTGTCGACGATGTCGACCAGCAGCGGTTGCGGCACCGCGTACCGCGAGAACGACACCAGAGCGTCGACGACCTGCTCAGCGTCGTGCCCCGCGGCGCGGGCGTTCCACAGCGCAAGCGGGGTGATCCGGTAGGTGTGCACGTGTTCGGGTGCACGCTCGAGTTCGGCGAAGGGGGCGATGGCGGCGCGCGCAGCACCCGCCTGCTCGTGGTCGACTTCGAGCAGCACGGTCTTGTCGGACTGCACGATCAACGGGCCGTCAGTCATGCGCGATCCCGTCCCCCTGCGCTACGCGCGGGTGGTGCCCCCATCGCTTCTCGCTCGCTGGTCATCCGATCCATTATCCAGAACAGCCCGACACCACTTGCCGCGAGAGACCGTGTCGGTCCCGCAACACACGGCGTGAGCTGCAATTTCGGCGGCCGTCCCCTACCGTCGTGTGGGCCCTCGCGCTAGGACGCTCTCACCAGTCGTCGGCGGCGACCACCGAGGTGATGCGGTGGATCGCGAAATCGCGCACCCGGCCCGACGCCGGGTCGTAAGCGGTCAACTGCCCTCCGCGTACGTTGATCGGCGCCACCACCCGCTGCGTCGCGACCCCGGCGGGGTCGACGTAGCCCATCACGACCGAGGCCTGCATGTGCGCGGCCTCCTGCAACTGGGTGATCGCCACGGCAGGGTCCAGTCGCATGCCGCCGGTCGGCGCGGCCGCGACCTTGCGCAGCACCGCGACGATCGCGCTGAGCGTCTGGATGGTCGGAGTAGGGGTGAGTCGGTAGCTGCGCCGCCGGCCCGACGGGGCAGGCACCCGCGCCCCCCGCGCCCGGATGTCGACGATCGTGCCGGTCGAGTCCTCGGCCGCCGGGGCGAACCCGGCTTGTCGAAGAGCGGCGAGTACCTCGGAGATCGGCGCTTGGGACACCGCGACGGTCGGCGCGAGCAGACGCAGCTCCAGGGAGTCCGTGGCCGGCGCACTCACCGCCTGGGCGAGCAGGGCGGCATCTTCACACCGCACGAACGACGTCGCCATTCCCACGCGCAATTGGCCGTGTCGGCGGGCCACATCGTCGATGAGGTATGTCAAACCCTGCGGCACAGGAGTTTTCGAGTGACGATCGAACAAGGCGTGCAGCTGGCCCGCCGTCTGACCGGTGTCGAGCGCCCGCCTGATCGAGGCCTCGCTGATCCGGTACACCATCGCCGCGCCGGCGGACTCGACGCTTGCCACCGCGGCCAGTTTTTCGGCCAGGTCCCGTTGCAGCGGCCCAGGGACGATCACCGTCAGATCGGCCTGCAGCAGGAAGTGGTCGATCGGCGGGGGCAGCACCTTGTCCATCGCCCTGATCACCTCGTCGGGGGAGGCGTCGGCGAGCAGCGCTCGGGCCGGTGTCGCGAGCGCGCCGCGCCCCACCAGACCCAGCGCGTGCGCTTCGGTCAGCAGGTCGGCGACCGGCTCCGGCTGCAGTCGGGCACCCCAGCGCGGCCTGCGCCAGATCATCGCGCGTGACGCCTCCGCGGCGTCGGTGCCCGTGCCGGGCGGCAAGCTGGCGAGTACATCGAGAAGCAGTCTGCGGTCGAGCGGTGCTGCGGTGGAGAACAACGAATCCGACAGTGCGGCATAGGGTTTTCCGTCGGGCCCGCGATAACCGATCAGGCTGGGCCGCCCCGGCAGCTCCAGCCAGGCGGTCGCCAGCAGATGCCACCTGGTCGCGGTCGGGGATTCGACGAACCGGTCGGCGGACACCGTCGGGGCCCAGTAGGGCCCTGCTGCCGCGTCAGGTTCGGGTTCGGGCATGCCCGTCGAGATCAGCCCTGCGGCGGCGGTCACCTCCAGGATGAGCCCCAACCGTCGCTCGTCGATGCCGGTGACCTTGGCCAGCCGCTTGACGTCGCGTATCCCGAGCCCGCCGCTGCGCAACTCGGGAACCGGTGTGGTGCCCAGTGTTTCGAGCACAACATCGACTTCGCGCAACAAGTCGAGCGCGGCGCCCGCGGCCACCGCGTCGGCGTCGGCTGCCGTCGTCGTCGACACCGCCGGGTCCGGCTCGGTCAGCTGGAGCGGGCCCGGCAGTTCGCCGCGCAGCACCTGGCCGACCAACCGCGGCAGGATCACGGTCTCGGCATCGACCTGACGTAGCAGGCCGGCCGCCAGCAACCGCTGCACCGGACGGTCCGCCGGGGTGCCGGGCGCGGCGTCGCGGGTACGGCCCACCGGTGAGCCCTCGAGCAGCTTCTGCAGTAGGTCGGACTGCGCCTCGTCGAGCGCTTCGAGCCGCGCGGCGATCTCATCCGGTGAGGCCGCCGCGTCCTCGACCGTCGCCTGCCCCGGATACCACGGCAGGCCCGCCGCGGCTTCGGACGCGATCCGCACCGTGGTGTCACCCCAGACCAGCGCGCGCTCGCGCAGATCGTCGAAGGCGTCGGCGAGGGCAGCCTCCGATACTCGGTCGCCGATCAGCTCGACCAGCTTGGAGAGTGGAACGGCCGTGGCGTCGGCGTGCAGAACCAGCAGCGCGTCGAGCACCGCCAGCCGCAGAAAGTCGAGGTCATCGGTGGCGGCCTTGACCGACTGGCGGGTCTGGGCGCGGGCCGCCAGCGCAGCGATCGTCCCCGGTGGCGGCTGGGTCAGGTCGGGCCGCAACTCCAGCAGCCGGATGAGCCGCTCGTCGGGGAGATCGGCCAACCAGGTGCCCAAAGGGACGGTTGGAGCGTTCTCGGTCATTGCTGACCAGGGTAAAGGAGCACGGTGGTGTCGCCAGCGGCCGCGGCATTTGCCACAATGTGGGCGTGGCAGACAACAAGGGCAAGAAGCGGTACGTCGATCCGGGCTGGCCGGCAGGCGACGGCGAGGATGACCATCCGATCAGCGAGCTGGCCGCCGACCGCACCGGCGCGCTGTCACCCTTCGGTGAGCTCACGTTCCCGCTGCCCGCGGAGGACCTGCCGTACCTGCATCCGGTGACGGTCGTCAACAAGTAAGTGTCCGAGCGGCCCCGCCTCTCACACGTCGACGAGTCCGGCGCGGCGCACATGGTCGACGTCACGGCCAAGGATGTCACCAAGCGCACCGCCGTCGCTGCGGGCACCCTGCACACCACATCCGAGGTCGTCGCGATGATCGCGTCGAACGGGTTACCCAAAGGCGATGCGCTGGCCACTGCGCGTATTGCGGGGATCCTGGCGGCCAAGCACACCAGCGACCTGATTCCGCTGTGCCATCAGTTGGCGCTGACGGGTGTCGACGTGGACTTCGAGATCGAGGAGTCTGGGCGGGTGGACGTCACCGCGACCGTGCGCACCACCGACCGGACCGGTGTCGAGATGGAGGCGCTGACCGCGGTGAGCGTGGCGGCACTGACGCTCTACGACATGATCAAGGCAGTCGATCCTGCTGCCCGCATCGATGACATACGGGTGCTGCGCAAAGAGGGCGGCAAGACCGGGACGTGGGCCCGATGAGGTCCGGTCGCGTCGTCATTGCATCCACCCGTGCCGCCGCCGGCGTCTACGAGGACCGGTGCGGGCCCGTCGTCGTGGATTGGCTCACCGGCCGCGACATCGCTACCCCGGCGCCGGTTGTGGTGCCGGACGGCGACGCGGTCGCCGACGCCATCTCCGCTGCGGTCGCCGACGGTGTGGACGTGGTGATCACCTCCGGGGGCACCGGCATCTCGCCGACCGACCGCACCGCCGAGGCCACCGCCGCGATCGTCGACTACCAGATTCCCGGACTGGCAGACGCCATCCGCCGCGCCGGTGAGGACCAGGTGCCGACATCGGTGCTCTCGCGGGGGGTGTGCGGGGTCAAGGGCCGCACGCTGATCGTGAACCTGCCGGGGTCGCCGGGCGGGGTCAAGGACGGGCTGGGCGTACTGGCCGGTGTTCTCGAGCATGCACTGGATCAGCTCGGCGGAAAGGACCACCCGCGATGACGGCCGTTGTGCTGCGCGCCGAGCTGAGCGAGACGACGATCGAACTCGCCGAGCATGAGGAGCTGGTCGCCCACGCCTCCGCGGGCGCGGTGGTGAGCTTCGCCGGTGTCGTGCGAGACCACGACGGCGGCCGTTCCGTCGTCCGGCTGGAGTATTCGGCGCACCCGTCGGCGTCGCAGACGCTGGCCGAGGTGGCCGACGAGATCGCCGCGGCAGCGGATGGCGTGCGGGCGATCGCGGTCAGCCACCGGATCGGAGTGCTCGAGATCGGTGACGCTGCGTTGGTGGCTGCCGTGGCCGCCGATCACCGCGCGGCAGCGTTCCAGACGTGTGCGCGGCTGGTGGACGTCGTCAAGGAGCGGCTGCCCGTGTGGAAGCACCAGTTCTTCGCCGACGGCTCCGAGGAATGGGTGAACTCGGCGTAACCCAGGCGGGCGGCGGCGCGTCTCCTCGCTTCTAGGCGAGCCCTCCGGCGATCAGCGTCACACCTGCCAAAGCTGATATTCCGGCCAAGCACTGCCGGCGATGTCCGGTGATCCATTCGCTCGCCCGCCGCAGCCCCGCCTGCGCTCGACCAGGATTGACCAGGTGGGCGACGAGGATGACTTCGACCACGGCGAGCATCACGGCTACCAGCGCGACAGCTGCAACGACCTGGGTGCCGACGGTCGCGCCGGTCACCAGGATCATGGCGAAGAGCAGAACCACCGCGTCCCACGGCGGCCCGCCGATTGCGGCCCCGACCCCAGCGGACGTCCATAACCCGCCGCGGTCCCAGAAGCGTGGAGCGCGCTCGCCGACGCTTATGAGCACGGCGGCGAATGTCGCTGGGCGGAACCGAACCGCCAATAAAGCCGCAGCCATCACGAGTGCCCCGACTCCGACCCAAACTCGCGTATGGCTCATGCCCGTTCCGTCAAAGCGACCGGCGTCAGCGAAGTTCAGCACCATAAGCGGCAGTACCAGCATGTAGCTACACGCAGCCAGACACCCCACGGTGTAAGCGATTAGGTTGCGCACGGGCCGCGGTCGAGAAATCACCAGAAACACGACAGCGAGTCGTATCGGGTCGAACGCGGCCGCGAAAGCCGCCACCAGAAGTGGCCCCCACATGTATCCCCCCCGGGCGACATGTCATTTCCATCCCCGGCGCGCTATCCCCTCAGCACACCGCGGTCCGCCGACCAGCCTAACTAAATATCCGAGCGAGCGGGCAAACCATTCTCGATGTTTTGATGCGAAGTGCGCTATTTGCTGCAACACCGTCGCGAGGTGCAGCGCAGAACGACGCCGATCGACGCACGAAGAGGAAATGCGCGTTAACTTCCCGACTGTTGGCCAGACGTCGAATCAGGCAGGCGGCAGCGGCGCTTCCGGCGCGGGAGCCGGTGCGACCGGAAGGTTCGGCGCCACGCCACCGGGTGTGGCCGGGGTGGTCAGCGGACGTTGAGTCAGCGCCAGCAGCGCGTCCTTGCCGGTGACATCCTGCGTCTGGATCGCGTGCCAGATCTCCTTCATGTAGGAGACGTTCGGGCTGTTGACCCCGGCCTGCGCACGGTCGATCGTCGTCCCCGGCGGCAGATTCTGCGGGCTCGCGAGGTGCGGGACACCGGAGTCGGTGGTGAGTGCATCAGCAGCCGGTGGTGCGGGCGGGAGCTCAGGAGCAGGCTGAAGCGACGCGTCGACGGGCAGCGACCAGAGTTCCGGCTGCTCGCCCGGGACGGGCACGGGCGCGACGTCCCAGTCGGAGACGCTCTGTGCATCGACCGGCGGCGCCTCCGGCGGGGGAGCGATCGGATCGAACGGCGCGGGCGGTGCCTCGGGTAGCGGCGCGGCCATTGCGTCGAACGGCGCGGGAGGTGCCTCGGGCGCGGACGCGGCTGGTGCCTCGGGCAGCGGTGCCGGCGGTGCTTCGGCCAGCGGTGCCGGCGGTGCTTCGGGTAGCGGTGCGGCCATTGCGTCGAACGGTGCGGGTGCGGGTGGTGCTTCGGGCGCGGGCGCGGGTGGTGCCTCGGGCAGCGGTGCCGGCGGTGCCTCGGGTAGCGGTGCGGCCATTGCGTCGAACGGTGCGGGTGCGGGTGGTGCCTCGGGCGCGGGTGCGGGTGGTGCCTCAGGCAGCGGTGCCGGCGGTGCTTCGGGCAGCGGTGCGGCCAGCGCATCGACCGGTGCCGGTGGCGGCGGTGGGGCGAGTGGGTCGACGGGCGGCGGTGGCGGAGGTGCCGGTGCAGCCAGCGCGTCGACGGGTGCCGGTGGCGGCGGTGGGGCGAGTGGGTCGACGGGCGGCGGTGGTGGAGGCGCTGGTGCGGCCAGCGCGTCGACCGGTGCCGGTGGCGGCGGGGGAGCGAATGGGTCGAACGGCGGGGGAGGCGGAGGCAGCAGGTTGTTCACTGCCTCCACGGCGTCATCGACGACGTTGCGCGGCGTCGCGCCCGACAGGCCCTTACCGCACGTGGGCCAGGCGCCCTTGCCCTGGCTTGCGAGTACTCGTTCGGCGACGGCGATCTGCTCGTCCTTGGTGGCCAGGTGCGCGGCGGGCGCATACTCACCGCCGCCGTGACCGGTCCAGGTGCTCGGCGCGAACTGCAGCCCACCCTGATAGCCGTTTCCGGTATTGATCGCCCAGTTGCCGCCGGATTCGCAGCTGGCGACGCGATCCCATTCGCCGTCGGTCGCGGCGCCGGCGTGGCCGGCGAGCGCGAGCCCTCCGCTGCCGAGCACTGCGCCGGTGAAGGCGACCTTCGCGACGTTCAGGGACGATGCAGCGGGCTTGCGATGACGTCCACTCATGGGTGCCCTCGGTCCTCTCTTCGGCGCCCGCGAGGTCAGCTGTCGGGTTCGGGCTGGAGAGGTATGCCCGGCCGTCTCGCGCAATGCGATTCGGCTTCACCCCAAGGAGCCGGTTGGCTCCAGGTCCGTTCTTGACTCGGCGGACCGGTGGGTCCCCCGCCTCCATCCAAGTTGTTCGTCGGTATCCCGTGCGCCAACGGATGGAGCTCGGCGCGGTTGGGCACGGTGGGCCAATCGGTTTGAGGTCGACCGGCTTGGAAATGAACCGTATCGGCTCGCTTTGGCCGCGTCACCTTTTGCCGATCACGGCGTTTTCGCTTCCGGCAAATTCTAAAAAGGCTCTAAATGCCCAGCAGATTTCGGCGTTTCCGCAGGACCGAGCCGCGCTCCACCGTCCCGTAGCCAGGTTGTGATCATTCCGTTATGTGACGAAAATCACCGCTAGCCGCCGGCAAAAGGGGGAAGGACGTCGATCGTTTGCGCCTCGCTCAGCACCACCGTGTCATCCCGCACCGCGACACCGTCGCAGAGAAACGAGCAGCGCTTGAGCACATTTGCGAGATTCTCGTCGCGTCCGCTCAGTTCGACGACGAGTTCGGCGAGCGTCGTTTCCGGCCGAAGCCGAATCGTCTCCTCATCGTTACCGGCGGCCGCGCGTGCGGCCGCGAAGTAGCGGACGGTCACCTGCGTCATCTGTGTTGTCTGCACCGCTATCCCCCGATCGCGCTCATGGGCCGGGCGGGCTGCACAAAGTCAGGGTCGTTGATGCCGTGGCCAGCTGCCTTCGCCCACATCGCGGCGCGCCATGCGGCCTCGAGAGCGGTGTCGTCGGCTCCGGTGCGCATCAACTGTCGCAGGTCGGTTTCCTGCTGAGCGAACAGACAGTTGCGGACTTGGCCGTCGGCGGTGAGGCGGGTGCGGTCGCACGCAGAGCAGAACGCATGCGACACCGAGGCGATGATGCCGACCTTTCCCGGACCGCCGTCGACGCACCACAACTCGGCAGGCGCCGAACCGCGCGGAGCGTTGTCGGGGGTGAGGTCGAAATGCTCTTGCAGCGCGGCGAGCACATCGTCGGCGCCGATCGCCCTGCCGCGCTGCCACTGATGACCGGCGTCGAGCGGCATCTGCTCGATGATGCGCAACTGGTAGCCGTGGTCCAGGCAGAACCGCAGCAGTCCGACCGCGTCGTCGAGGCCGGTGACCGGATCGAGAACTGCGTTGACTTTCACGGGGTCCAGGCCGGCTGAGTGCGCCGCCCGCAGCCCGGCCAGCACATCGGAAAGCCGGTCACGACGGGTGATCGCGGCGAACCGCGCGACGTCGACGGTGTCCAGCGACACGTTGATGCGGTCCAGGCCGGCACGCTTGAGCCCCGCCGCGCGCTTTTCGAGGCCGATCCCGTTGGTGGTCAACGTGACCTCCGGGCGCGGCCGCAGCGCTGTCGTCGCGGCGATGACGTCCTCGAGATGGCGGGCGACCAACGGCTCCCCGCCGGTGAAGCGCACACTCGTGACACCGAGCCGCGTCACCGCGATGCGCAGTAGGCGAATCAGCTCCTCGGGCCCCAGCAGCTGCTGCGACGGCAGCCAGTCCAATCCTTCGGCGGGCATGCAGTATGTGCAGCGCAGGTTGCAGCGGTCGGTCAACGACACCCGCAGATCGGTGGCGACACGGCCGAAGGTGTCGATCAGCGGGCCGGCGACGGGTGCGGGGGAAGAGGGTGCGGCAGACGGCACACCAAGGTCGACGACAGTCACGCGGCGGCTCGCCAGGGATTGGCGGCGGGGTCGGACAGGCTGTCGACCGGGACGATGTCCTTACCCAGCGGCATCAGTGACACCGGAATCAGCTTGAGATTGGCCAGCGCCAGCGGAATACCGATGATCGTGAGCGCCATCGCCACCGCGGAGATGATGTGGCCGATTGCCAGCCAGACACCGAACAAGATGACCCAGATGACGTTTCCGATCAGCGCGCCCGGACGGGGTCCCGGCTTGTCGACAATCGTGCGGCCGAAGGGCCACAGTGCATAGGCCGCGATACGCAGCGCCGCGAACCCGAACGGAATCGTGATGATCAGCACGAAGCAGATCAGCGCCGCCACCAGGTAGCCCAGCGCCAGCCACAGGCCGCCGAAGATCAGCCAGATGATGTTCAGGATCACTCGCATATCACTCGCAACCTAATCGCAAACCGGGCGCATTCCTCTCGAGCGGTGGATCCAGCCTACCGATAACGGGGTGATGGCGAGGTGGAGGTCAGAGTAGGATCAACCGCAGGCGTCCCGGCGCGTTCGGGGCGCTTTCCTTATGTTCCATATGTACGTACAACGACGAGCGGGTGAGACCAGTGCCGACCGGCAGGGTTAAGTGGTACGACGCCGAAAAGGGCTTCGGATTTTTGTCCCAGGAGGATGGCGAGGACGTCTACGTCCGATCCTCGGCGCTTCCCGCCGGTGTCGACACCCTCAAGGCGGGGCAGCGCGTCGAGTTCGGTGTCGCCGCGGGCCGGCGCGGGCCGCAGGCATTGACGCTGACGCTCATCGATCCGCCGCCGAGCCTGACGCGTACCCGCCGGGAGGCGGCCGCCGCCGAGCGCAAGCATTCACCCGACGAGTTGCACGGCATGATCGAGGACATGATCACGCTGCTGGACAGCGCTGTGCAGCCCGAGTTGCGCAAGGGCCGCTATCCGGACCGCAAGGTGGCTCGTCGGGTTTCCGAAGTCGTCCGCGCGGTCGGTCGCGAACTCGAGGCCTAATACTCTGCGCCGAGCGTCGGATTGATCGACGTCTGACGGCGAATTGCGTGCGTCAACCCAACACTCGGCGGGCATGCTGGCTACATGACATATGTCGCCGACAAATCCGAATCAGGTGGCGAGTTCAACCGCGACACCAAGTACATCGGCACTCGTATCACGGCCGATGGCCGCGACGGCTATCCCGTCGAACCCGACCGCTACCGGCTCGTCGTCGCGCGGGCCTGCCCGTGGGCCAACCGCACGATCATCGTGCGGCGACTCCTCGGACTGGAAGACGCCCTGTCCATCGGCTTCTGCGGTCCGACGCACGACGAGGACAGCTGGACGTTCGACCTCGACCCCGACGGCCTCGACCCGGTGCTCAAGATCCCCCGGCTCAAAGACGCCTACCTGAAGCGTTTCCCCGATTACGACAAGGGCATCACGGTCCCCGCGATCGTCGACGTGCCGACCGGCGAGGTCGTCACCAACGACTTCCCCCAGATCACGCTGGACTTCTCCGCCGAGTGGACCGCGTACCACCGCGACGGCGCGCCCGACCTGTATCCGGACAAGCACCGCGACGAGATCGACAACGTCGCCCAGCGGATCTACACCGAGATCAACAACGGCGTGTACCGCTGCGGCTTCGCCGGTTCCCAGGACGCCTACGACAAGGCCTACGACAGGTTGTTCTTCGCGCTCGACTTGCTCTCCGAGCGCCTGGACGGCCAGCGATACCTGGTGGGCGACACCATCACCGAGGCCGACGTGCGGCTGTTCACCACGCTGGCGCGTTTCGACCCCGTCTACCACGGCCACTTCAAGTGCAACCGCGCCAAGCTCGCCGAGCTACCGGCGCTGTGGGCCTACGCGCGCGACCTGTACCAGACCCCGGGTTTCGGCGACACCATCGACTTCGTCCAGATCAAGCAGCACTACTACATCGTGCACGCCGACATCAACCCGACGCAGGTCGTGCCGAAGGGGCCGGACCTGTCCAACTGGCTCACACCGCACGGACGAGAGTCGTTGGGCGGCAGGCCGTTCGGCGACGGCACGCCACCGGGTCCACCGCGCGAGGGGGAGCGGGTCCCGCAGGCCCACTCGGCCTGACCAAATTGTCGGGCTCCTCAGCGCGATTCGTTCCTCGTCGCTTGATCGTCACCCGACTGGGACCACACCGTGCGCACCGACCACTCGGCGTGCGGGGCCGGCACCTCCTCGCCGTCGAGGCGAATCAGCGTGGGCAGCAGCACGGCGAGTCCGGTCAGCTTGCCGCGGTGCGCGTCGACGGTGGGCACCGTCACCGCCAGCCGTGTATTGGGCCGGAACTCCTCGACGACGTCGGAGTCCTCGTACTGGCGCAACAGCACCCACGGTGCCCTGGCGATCGCCGGCGGCACGGACAACTGCACCGCACCGCGCTCGGTGACCGGCAGCTCGCCCTGATGCTCGAAGACCGCACATTTGGTGGGGTTGAGCACCTCGCAGTAGCGATACGGACCGACGCGGACCGTCTGCCCATGCGAATAGGCACTGATTTCGGGGTATTTCGGCGACTCGGCGTCGCTGAGCCGCCAGATGAGCACACCCGTGCCCACCGACGCCAGAACCACCACCGCCGCGAGCGCGGCGAGTATGCGTTTCACTCGTGCGCCACCACCGCGGTGTCCGCGCGCCCGCCCTCCTGCTCGGCAAGCACCGGTCGGTTCCCGCCCAGGCCGGGGATCAGGGAATCACCGCGGTAGCTCACCACGGTCTGCGCCAGGCCGAGGATCAGCACGGACGTGATCGCCGTGAAGCCCACCCAGAGTTCGGTGTAGACGAGCACGCCGACCGCGCCGCCCGCCACCCAGGCCAACTGCAGCACCGACTCGGAGCGGCCGAACGCCGAGGCGCGTGACTCTTCGGGCAGGTCGTCCTGTAGCGACGCGTCCAGCGAGGCCTTGCCGATCGCGCTCGCCCCCGAGGTGAGCAGTGTGGCGACCGCCGCCACGATCAGGTCGCCGGTCAGCGCGGCGGCCAGCGCGGCCAGGGTGACGACGATGGTGCAGCGCACCACCACCTGCGCCGGATGACCCAGCTTGAGACGGGCACCGGTGAAGTTGCCGACGAAGTTGCCGATCGCCGCGGCCGCCCCGATCAGCCCGAGGATCCGAAGCTGCTCCCAGCCGCTGGCGTCGTGGGACTTGGCGACGAAGGCCGGATACAAGAACAGGAAACCGACCATCACTTTGATGGTGCAGTTGCCCCACAGCGCGGCGATCGTGTTGCGGCCCAACGGCTGTCGAGCCGCCCTGGTCGGTGGCGTCTGCTCGGGACGGCGCAATTCCCCAGTGCGGCCGTGGTAGCTCAGCGTCGCGGGCACCTCGCCCTCGGTCACCTCCACCCATTTGGGGATCCGCATCGCCAGCGCCGCGCCGGCGACGGACACCGCGACGACCACGTACAGCGCGCCGGGCATCTCGAACAGGTTGAAGAAGTATTCCGCACCCGCGGCCACCGCGCCGCCGACCATGGTGCCGCCGAGCAGCCCGAACATCGTCAACCGCGAGTTCACCCGCACCAGGTCGATCGTCGGCGGCAGCACCCGCGGTGTCACGGCGCTGCGCAGCACGCTGAATGACTTGGACAACACCATCATTCCCAAGGCACAGGGGTACAGCACCCACGAAGGGAAGCTACCGGTGGCGCCGTCGTAGTTGGCGATCAACACCACGACCAGCACCGTGCGCAGCGCGAACGACATAGCCAGCGCGACGCGGCGGCCATGCTGTAACCGATCCAGGGCCGGCCCGATCAGCGGAGCGATGACGGCAAACGGCGCGATGGTGATCAACAGGTACAGCGCGACTTTGCCCTTGCTCTCACCGGAGGCCGCGGCGAAGAACAGGGTGTTGGCGAGCGCGACCGCCATCGCGGCGTCGACGGCGAAGTTCGCCACCACTGGCCACGTCAGCGCGGTGAGCCCGGATTTGTCGGCGCCGTCGGCGGTGGCGGCCCGGTGCACCAGGCCGTACATCTTGGAGCCCATCTCGCGGCTGCGCTGTGCGGCGACCCTTGTGACGGTGACCTTTTCGCCCACCGCGCTGCCCATGCCGCGTGGCGGAGGTCGCGAGTCGAACTCGCGGGTGGGCTCGTCGAGCGGCGGCAGCCAACGGTTGGCGCTGGGTGTCGGTCCACTGCGGCGGGGACGACGGTAGCTGGGGTCGCTCGGGTAATTGGCCATCCCGGGATGCTCATCGCCGGGCCGAGCGGCCCAATCGCCCCATCGGTCCTCGGCGGGCGGCCGCGGGGGAAAGTAACGAGGGTCGCGCCGATCCGCGGAGTCTCGGGAGTCACGACGCGGTCCGGTCACGATGTCGATTCTCCACCATCGAAGCGGTGGCAGGCGTGCAGCCAACCGGTGTGGCTGCCGGTTGGCCGGTCAGGCAGTATTGGGGACGATGGACAGCGTGACCGAATCCACCGAGCGCCCGGATCTGGAGGCGGTGCTCTTGGGCGCCGCCGACGACGCGCGCGCGGCGATCGTCGAGTTCAGCGGCGAGGACACCGTCGGTGAGTATCTCGGTGCGAGTTTCGAAGACCCCACCGCGGCCACGCACCGATTCCTCGCCGATATGCCCGGCTACCGCGGCTGGCAATGGGCCGTCGTCGTCGCGGCGTGGCCCGGCGCCGACCACGCCACCATCAGCGAGGTCGTGCTCGTACCCGGGCCGACGGCTTTGCTGGCGCCGAAGTGGGTGCCGTGGCACGACCGCGTGCGCCCCGGCGATCTTGGCCCGGGCGATCTGCTGGCCCCACCCGCCGACGACCCCCGCCTGGTTCCCGGTTACGTGGCTACCGGCGATCCGCAGATCGACGAGGTCGCGGCCGAAGTGGGCCTGGGCCGCCGCCAGGTGCTCAGCCCGTGGGGCCGCATGGACGCCGCGCAGCGCTGGCACGACGGTGAGCACGGCCCCGGCTCGGCAATGGCGCGCTCGACGCGGCGCGTCTGCCGCGACTGCGGGTTCTACGTGCCGCTCGCCGGAGCGCTGGGCACGACGTTCGGTGTGTGCGCGAACGAGTTCTCCGCCGACGGCCACGTCGTCGACTCCGAGTACGGTTGCGGCGCGCACTCGGACACACCGCAACCCGCGGGCGGCGGTTCGCCGCTCTACGACCCGTACGACGACGGCGTGTTGGACCTGACCGAACCGGCCGACCAGAGCTAGCTTTCGGCCGCGGCCTTGATCCGCGCCAGCGACTCGTTCATCCCCTCGACGAGTTCACGCTCGAAGCTGGGCACGCCACCCATCACCGCGTTGACGGTCATGGTGGAAAACGCCTTCACACCGTTTTCCGCGTGCCGCGTTTCCACCAGCCGGGTGCCGTTCTCGACGGGTTCGAGCTCATAGCTCCACACCGTGCCGTTCTCGTTGACCCGGAACGCCAGCTTCTTTTCCGGGATGAGCTCGGTGATCTGGCTGGTGGTGGGCCACACCAGGAACTTCCGCCGGTTGAGGTTGATCGTTTTGGTCCCGGGACGCAGCGGGCCGAACGCCTTCATCAGCCGGCACTGCGGGCTCCATCGCGGCATGTTCTTGAGGTCGGACACCAGCTCCCACACCTTTGCCACCGGAGCGTTGATCGTGGTTTCGGCCTGCAACAGCGGCGCTGCCATGGCGCCCTCCTATCGTGTTGTGATGGTCGTCAGGTGAGTCCGCTTTGCGCCCCGCGTGACCCTTGACGCACGGCGCGACGTTGCCACAACCAGATCGCTGTGCCAAGCGCGCCGACGCCCAGCCCGGCCACCGTGTACGGCCGCCATTCGTGTAGACCGGTCACCGTGAACGCCAGGACCGCAGCGATGACCCAGCCCGCCGCGATCGCGACGACGACCGGTGCCGGTTTGAGCAGGGCGTCGGGCAGCGGGGGTGGTTGGACGGTCATCGCCATGAAACGTAACCGATCGCACCATCGATGAGCGACAACGTGATCGACGTCGCCGATCCGTCCGATCCCCGGCTGGACGACTTTCGCGACCTCAACAGCGTCGATCGCAGGCCCGACCTGCCGACCGGCAAGGGTCTGGTGATCGCCGAGGGTGTGCTTGTGGTGCAGCGCATGCTGGCGTCGCGGTTCGTCCCCCGCGCGATGATGGGCACCGACCGCCGCCTGCAGGAGCTCGCCGCCGACCTGGCGGGTGTCTCGGCCCCGTACTACCGGGTGCCCGTCGACGTGATGGCCGAGGTCGTGGGTTTTCACCTCAACCGCGGTGTGCTGGCGTCGGCATCGCGGCCGCGCGAGCTGTCGGTCGCCGAAGTGCTCGCCGGAGCCGGTGGGCCCGCGACCAGGGGCCACGGCGCTCGCACCGTCGCGGTACTCGAAGGCGTCAACGACCACGAGAACCTCGGCTCGATCTTCCGCAACGCGGCGGGCCTCGGCGTGGACGCGGTGGTGTTCGGCCCCGGATGCGCCGATCCGCTGTATCGACGCGCCGTGCGGGTTTCGATGGGCCACGCGCTGCTCGTCCCGTACGCGTGGGCGCAGTCGTGGCCGGAAGATCTCGAGCTGGTGCGTGACAACGGGTTTCGATTGCTCGCGATGACACCCGCGCCGACGGCGTGCACCCTGGCCGATGCGATGTCGGGCATCGTCGACGACAAGGTCGCGATCCTGGTCGGCGCGGAGGGGCCGGGGCTGACCGAGCGGACGATGCGCGCAGCGGATCTACGGGTGCGGATCCCGATGTCGCGGGGCACCGACTCGCTCAACGTCGCGACAGCTGCCGCGCTGGCGTTCTACGAGCGGGTTAGATTGGCGTCCGGCGGGGAGAGCGGAGCGACCTGAGGTGACTGAGATGACCGACGACTCGACGCCGTGGGCGATGGGGTTGACGGTATCGGCGTTCGTCGCCGCGGTCGTGGCGGCCGCAATCGTGGTGCTCAGCCTCGGGCTGTTGCGGTTGCATCCATTGCTGGCGATCGGGCTGAACCTCGTCGCGGTCGGCGGCCTGGCCCCGACGGTGTGGGGCTGGCGCAGCCGACCGGTATGGCGCTGGTTCGTGCTGGGCTCCGGCGTCGGGGTGGCCGCCGCGTGGCTGGTCGTGCTCGCCGTCGCGCTCGGCGGGTGACCTCTGCTGCCGGGCGGCTGGAAATTTAGCGCTGGCCGCTGGAGCGCACACCCAGCAGGACGTCCTCCCACGCCGGTACCGCCGGCTTGGCCTTCCCTCGACGGGCCCGCTGCGGTGCGGCGACCGGTTCAGGCGCCGCCTCGGGCTGCGGTTCTGGCTGCGGTTCGGGCGGGGTGGCCTGCACCGGCGGGTCGATCGGCAGCATCGGCTCGTCGATTTGAGGTTGGGGTAGCGCCGCCACCGGGCGAAGTGGACGCGTGAAGTTCGGGTCGATCAATTCAGCGGCCGCGTCGTCGAACGCCGTGACCGTCCCACCATGGGCGCCCGGCGCGAACCGGAAGTGGGCGACGTTGTCGGACATTCCGGCTTTCCATGCCAGCTGGACGGTCCAGCGTCCGTCCTCATTGCGCCACGCGTCCCAGGCGGGGGCGTCCGGATCGAGCCCGCGGGCGATCAGCGCCGTCGTGACGGTCTCCAGCAGCGTCAGGACCGAGGGCCCGTCGGCGAGAACCGGATGGGCCGCGGTTGCCAGTTCGGCAGCTCGGGAGCGCTCCAGGAGTACCGGATGGGCGAACCGCTCGACTCGGGCCACGTCGACACCCGAGGCCTCCGCGACCTGCTCGACGGACGCGCCCGCCCTGATGCGGGACTGAATCTCCTTGGGACGCAGCATGTATTGAACCTCGGCCTCGTTGCGCGTCTGGTTCGAGCCGACCTGATCACCGCGGAGGGCGGCCCGCAACCGGTCGTCGGGCCGCAGGACGAACTTTTCGCCGGAGCCGTCGGCCTCGCAGATGATTCGTTTGCCGTCCACATCGAGTCCGACGACTTTGAGTTCCCGCATGGCGACCTCCTCCGGGCTAGCGCCAAGCCCGATCAACCGGACATTACTGCGTTATCTGCTCGTTACCTGGTAGGACACGCGGGGGACAGGAAGCCCTAGAGCCGCTCCCGC
Source organism: Mycolicibacterium sp. GF69 (assembly GCF_003284965.1). Lineage (GTDB taxonomy): Bacteria > Actinomycetota > Actinomycetes > Mycobacteriales > Mycobacteriaceae > Mycobacterium. The sequence goes on along the minus strand of NZ_QMEW01000008.1, from coordinate 142,676 downwards.
CTCATGGTCGCGGCTAAAGCCGCTCCACCACCCAGTCGATGCACGCGGTGAGCGCGCTGACGTCCTCGGGGTCGACGGCCGGGAACATCCCGACCCGAAGCTGGTTGCGGCCCAGTTTGCGGTACGGCTCGGTGTCGACGATGCCGTTGGCCCGCAACGTTGCCGCGATGGCGCCGGCATTGATGTCGTCGTTGAAGTCGACGGTTCCGACGACCCGCGAACGCAACTGCGGGTCGGTGACGAACGGCGTCGCGAACGAGGCCGCGTCGGCCCACCCGTAGAGCCGCTGCGAGGAGTCCGCCGTGCGCTTGACCGCCCAGTCCAGCCCGCCGTTGCCGAGCATCCAGTCCAGCTGTTCGGCGAACAGGATCAGGGTGCCGATCGCGGGCGTGTTGTAGGTCTGGTTCTTGAGGCTGTTCTCGATCGCGATGGGCAGCGACAGGAACTCCGGCACCCAGCGCCCCGCGCCCGCGATCGCCTCGACCCGCGCGAGCGCTGCCGGCGACATGACCGCAACCCACAGCCCGCCGTCGCCGGCGAAGTTCTTCTGCGGCGCGAAGTAGTAGACGTCGGATTCGGTGATGTCGACGGGCAGGCCGCCCGCCGCGGACGTCGCGTCGATCGCGATCAACGCCTCACCCGATCCGTCCGGGCGCACGACCGGCACGGCGACACCGGTGGAGGTCTCGTTGTGCGCCCATCCGATGAGGTCGACCGACGGGTCAGAGGTGGGCTTGGGCGCGCTGCCCGGGTCCGCCTTGACGATGACCGGATCGCCCACGAACGGGTTCTTGGCCACGGCCGAGGCGAACTTACTGCTGAACTCGCCGTAGGTCAGATGCAGCGAGCGCTTGTCGATCAAGCCGAACGCCGCGGCATCCCAGAACGCGGTCGTGCCGCCGTTGCCCAGGATGACCTCGTAGCCGTCGGGCAGCGAGAACAGCTGACGTATCCCGTCGCGCACCCGGCGGACCAGGTTCTTCACCGGCGCCTGGCGGTGCGACGTGCCGAACAGGTCGCCCGCCGCGGCGAGCGCCGTGAGCTGTTCCGGCCGGACCTTGGAGGGGCCGCAGCCGAAGCGGCCGTCGCGCGGTTTGAGGTCCGCGGGAATCGTCAGGGGAGCATCTGGCGGTGCCATGCGCTCAACAGTAGTGACCGGACTTGCGTCCCCGCTGCGGGGAGGGTTCGGCAGACAATTTTCTAAAAAGTGGGTAAACGGCCGATATAGAGACCCCGTCGTGTCCATACTGTGACCTGTCGGGGACTGAAGCTCGAGCCCAGGGGGGCACGTGAACAGTCACACAAGAAGTTCGATGCTGGTTCCGGTCTGTGCCGCGGCGGTCGCCGTCCTCTCGCCGATGTTCGCGGTATCAGCCCACGCCGACGGGGGCGACAACGGCGCGCTGCTGAACCAGATCAACGCCACCCGCGCGACCAACGGCTGCGGCCCCGTGGCGTCGAACCCGCAACTGAGCGCGGCCGCCGCACGGCAGGCCAACGACATGTTGGCCAACAACGTGCGCAGCCACACCGGCTCGGATGGCTCCTCCGTCGGTCAGCGCATCAACGCCGCCGGCTATACGACGTACTCGAAGGCCGGCGAGATCATCTTCTGGAGCACCGGAGTGGGCGCGGTCCCGGCCGCGGCGGTCGACTGGTGGATGAACAGCCCGGGCCACCGCGCGATCATCACCGACTGCGGTATGACCGAAGCCGGAGTCGCCGTCGTGCGCAACGGTGCCAGGGCCGCCGCGGTCGGCGAGTTCGGCAGCAAGTAGCTCCTGCGACTCGAGTCCCGTCGTCTGTGACGACCATCACATCGATCCTCGGATGAGACGGTGTGACACATCGCGCTCGGGGGTATGTTCAGTAGGCGATACCTGCGGTACCGTTGCTGGACATCAAAGGCGTGAATGTAAACCTCAAGGGGGAGGTCGAAAGATGGCCCGGACTCGAATGGTCAGGCGCTGGCGCCGCAACATGGAAGTCGGCGACGACGCTCAGTATGTGGACACGCTGGCGACGCTGTCCGAGGGCTCGGTGCGGCGGAACTTCAATCCATACACCGACATCGACTGGGATTCGCCGGAGTTCGCGGTCATCGACAACGACGCCCGCTGGGTGCTGCCCGCCACCGACCCGCTGGGCGGCCATCCGTGGTACCAGGCCCAGCCGCTGGAACGGCAGATCGAGATCGGCATGTGGCGGCAGGCCAATGTCGCCAAGGTTGGTCTGCAGTTCGAGATCATCCTGATCCGCGGCCTGACGAACTACGCGTTCTGGGTGCCCAACGGCTCGCCCGAATACCGGTACTGCCTGCACGAATCGGTCGAAGAGTGCAACCACACCATGATGTTCCAGGAGATGGTCAACCGCATCGGCGCCGACGTGCCGGGTATGCCACGCCTGCTGCGCTGGCTGTCGCCGTTCATCCCGCTGGTGGCCGGCCCCTTGCCGATTCCGTTCTTCTTCGGTGTGCTCGCCGGCGAGGAGCCCATCGACCACACGCAGAAGAACGTGCTGCGCGAAGGCAAGGATCTGCACCCGATCATGGAGCGGGTGATGGCCATCCACGTCGCCGAGGAAGCTCGCCACATCTCGTTCGCGCACGAATATCTGCGTAAGCGACTGCCGCACCTCAACCGGCGCCAGCGGTTCTGGCTGTCGTGGAACGTGCCGATCATCATGCGGGTGCTGTGCCAGGCGATCATCGTGCCGCCCAAGTCGTTCTGGCGGGAGTTCGACATTCCGCGCTCGGTGCGCAAGGAACTGTTCTTCCGCGCGCCGAAGTCTCGGCAGTTCCTTCGCGACATGTTCGGCGACGTCCGGATGCTGTGTCACGAGACCGGTCTGATGAACCCCGTCGCCAAGCTCGTCTGGCGGCTCTGCAAGATCGACGGTAAGCCCAGCCGCTACCGCAGCGAACCGGCCCGCCAACACGTGGTCGTCGCCGCGTAGGAGCCGTTTGTGCCGCATGTGATCACCCAGTCGTGTTGCAGCGACGGGTCCTGTGTCTACGCCTGTCCGGTGAACTGCATCCACCCGACACCCGACGAGCCCGGTTTCGCCACCGCCGAGATGCTCTACATCGATCCGGCCGCGTGCGTCGACTGCGGCGCGTGCGTGTCGGCGTGCCCGGTGGGTGCGATTTCGCACGACTCGAAACTGGAGCCCGCACAGCTGCCGTTCGTGGCGCTGAACGCCGCGTTCTATCCGGAGCCGGACGGGAAGCTGCCGCCGACGTCGAAGTTGGCGCCGGTCATCGAGGCGCCGGTGGTGTACCCCCGCGCCAGCGGGCCGCTCACGGTCGCGATCGTGGGTTCGGGCCCGGCGGCGATGTATGCCGCCGACGAACTGCTCACTCAAAAGGGTGTGCGGGTCAACGTCTTCGACCGGCTGCCGACGCCATACGGTTTGGTGCGCGCCGGCGTCGCCCCCGATCATCAGAGCACCAAGCGGGTGACCAACCTGTTCGACCGGGTGGCGGCGCAGCCCGGGTTCAGGTTCTACCTCAATGTCGACGTGGGCTCGGACGTGACGCACGACGAGTTGCTCGACCATCACCACGCCGTGCTGTACGCGGTCGGAGCGCCCAACGATCGCCGCCTCGACATCGAGGGTATGAACCTGCCCGGCACCGGCACCGCCACCGAGTTCGTGGCCTGGTACAACGGTCACCCCGAGTTCGCCTCGCTGCCCGTCGATTTGAGCCGTGAGCGGGTCGTCATCGTCGGTAACGGCAACGTTGCCCTCGACGTCGCGCGAATCCTCACCACGCCGCCGGACGACCTTGCGCGCAGCGACATCGCCGACCACGCGCTCGCCGCCCTGCGCGCGTCGAACGTGACCGAGGTGGTGATCGCCGCCCGTCGCGGCCCCGCGGACTCGGCGTTCACCCTGCCGGAACTGATCGGGCTCACGACGGCATGCGAGGTGGTGCTCTCGCCCGCCGACCATGAATTGGTCGACCGCGGCCTGGCCGTCGCCGAGGATCCGTTGACGCGCAACAAGCTGGAGATTCTCAGCAAGCTCGGCGACGACTCGACGCCGGTGACGCGGCCCCGTATCCGCCTGGCTTATCGGCTGACGCCGAACCGCGTGGTGGGCGCCGGGCGCGCCGACGCGATCGAGTTCACCGTCACCGGCACCGACGAGGTCCACCGGTTGGCAGCCGGGCTGGTCTTGACGTCGATCGGCTACCGCGGCAAACCGATCCCCGGACTTCCCTTCGACGAGACCGCGGCCTTGGTGCCCAATGACGGAGGACGCGTCGTCGATCCCCGCTCGGGTGCGCCCGTGCCCGGCAGTTACGTCGCGGGGTGGATCAAACGCGGCCCGACCGGCTTCATCGGCACCAACAAGGCGTGTGCCGCGCAGACAGTGCACAACCTCGTCGCCGACTACAACGACGGCAGCTTGCGCGATCCCGACAAGGACCGTGCCACGTCCGCGGCGCTCGACAAATTGGTACGCAGCAGGCAGCCGGGTCTGGTCGACTCCGCGGGGTGGCAGGCGATCGACGCCGCCGAGGTTGCCCGCGGCGGCGACGAGCGGCCGCGCGCCAAGTTCACCACCGTCGCCGACATGCTGGCTGCCGCCGCGGACGCCCCCGCGCCGACGTTGGCCCGGCGCCTACTTGCCGGGCTGCGCCGCTAGCGCCGTCACTGGTGCTGCTGCACCGCCTTGGAGATCTCCTCGGGGCTGACCTCGCGTATCGGCTGGCCCAGCGACCACAGGTGTCCGAACGGGTCGCGCAGTTCGCCGTAGCGGTCGCCCCAGAACATGTCATCGAGCGGCATCACGACCGTCGCGCCGGCATCGACCGCTTGCTGGAACTTGGCGTCGACGTCGGTGACGGTGAGGTGGATGGTCACCGGCGAGCCGCCCAGCGCCTCCGGCGTCGCGGATTTGCCGTCGTTCATTTCGGGGAAGTCGTCGTTGAGCATCACCAGCGCCCCGTTGATCCGCAGCGCGGCGTGGAACAGCTTCTTGCCGTCGGGCCCCGGCACGCGACCGAGTTCCTCGGCGCCGAACGCCTTGACGTAGAAGTCGATGGCCGCGTTACCGTCGCTGACGGTGAGCATGGGTGATACCTCGGGCTTGACCTCGATAGCCATGCGGAGAGCTCCTTTCGATTGTCCGGTTGCCAGTACCGACCAGAAGAGCGCGCTCAATTCATCGGTACGTGCGCCATGCAATCACTGCCCACCGACAGCTCAGACGATCGAGAACGACGGCGGCAGCGGATCGCGGCCCGTGAGCGCCATCAACACCGTCTCGCCGTCCCGCCCGGCCGCGATGCGCGCCGCCAGCACCAACGCCTCCTCCAGCACCGCCGGCGGCAAGGTGAACGAGATATCAACGGCGCGCGCGATATCCAAGCTGTGCACCGCGAGCTCGAAGGTTCGCGTCGGCAGATAGGCCCGCAGCCGCATGCCCAGCCCGCCGATCACCTGGATCAGCGGATCGTCCGCTGCCTCCACCCGAGCCAGAGCCTGCGCCACGAGACCGGCAACGGCGGCCGCCGGGTCGTCGCCCAAATCCCGGCCGGCCCGCCTGCCGCGCTCGGCCACATCGGCGGGGTCGAGCCCCAGCGCCGACGGTGTCACCCGCGCGTAGTACTCCTGCGGAGTGGCGATGTCGGCGTGCTCAGCGGTGGTCTCGAGGTAATCGATCACCGTCGTCAACGACCGCGACGTGTGGCCGACCAGCGAGCGCAGATCCCAGTCGCCCATGCCCGGCCCGCTCCACGCGTCGACAGGGATGCGACGGACCAGGGCTGCGAAACTGTGAGCCGCCGAGGCGAACGTCGCCAAGGGCGAAGGCAAGGTCGAAGGCGAGGTCGGCGGCGCGGTCACGATCGGACGATTCGATCCCAACCCTCGACCGACTCGGGACTGCGCGGCCCGGGCCCGACGTAGATCGCCGACGGGCGCACCAGTTTGCCGAGCCGCTTCTGCTCGAGGATGTGCGCACACCACCCGGCAGTGCGACCGCACGTGAACATCGCGGGCATCATCTTGGTCGGCACCTGCGCGAAGTCGAGGATCACCGCCGCCCAGAACTCGACGTTGGTCTCGATGGCCCGGTCCGGTCGACGCTCGCGCAACTCCGCCAATGCCGCCTGCTCGAGCGCCGCGGCCACCTCGAAGCGCGGCGCCGCCAGCCGCTTGGCCGTCGCCCGCAGAACCCTCGCTCGCGGGTCTTCGGCGCGGTAGACCCGGTGCCCGAAACCCATGAGCTTCTCGTTGCGGTCGAGGATGCTCTTGACGACCGCACGCGCATCGCCGGTGTTCTCCACCTCCTCGATCATCGGGATCACCCGTGCCGGCGCGCCCCCGTGCAGCGGTCCGCTCATCGCGCCGATCGCGCCCGAGAGTGCCGCCGCGACATCGGCGCCGGTGGACGCGATCACGCGGGCGGTGAAGGTCGACGCGTTCATACCGTGCTCGGCGGCGCTCACCCAGTATGCGTCGATCGCCTCGACATGCCGCGGGTCCGGATCGCCCTGCCAGCGGGTCATGAACCGCTCTGTGACGGTTGAACATTCGTCGATGGTGCGCTGCGGAACCGCCGGCTGGTAGGCCATCACCGAAGCCCGGGCGAGCTGGTCGCGGGCGGTCGCATCGTCGATGTCGAGCAGCGGGGGATAGCCCCAGATCGGCGCCAACATCGCCAGACCCGCCTGGACGTCGACACGGACGTCACCGCTGTGGATGGGTAGCGGAAAAGGCTCGGCCGGCCGCAGACCGTCGCCGAACCTGCCGTCGACGAGCAGCGCCCACGCGTCACCGAAGGTCACCCGCTGGTCGACCAGGTCCTCGATGTCGACGCCGCGGTACCGCAGCGCGCCGCCGTCCTTGTCGGGTTCGGCGATCTCAGTGGTGAAGGCGACGACGCCTTCGAGGCCGGGTACGAAGTCTTCGGGCACCGCACTCATGGCCAGATTCTCGCACCCGCGATCAAGGCTGGAACTGCCGGTTGCTGACACGCCGCCGGACAGCCTGGGCGTAGCGTTGTCGCGATGGCAGAAGTGGGCCTCGAAGACCCAGAACACTTGGCGAGGATGCGGGTGGAATACGGCTCGGTGGAGAAGGACGGCAGTGCTGACCTGGACGTCGACTGGTTAGCTGACGGCTGGGTTACGTTGCTGCGCAAGTGGCTGGCCGACGCTGAGCGTGCGGGCGTCGCCGAACCCAACGCCATGGTGGTCGGGACGGTCGACCCGCGAGGGCGGCCCGTCACCCGGTCGGTGCTCTGCAAGAGAATCGATGACGCAGGCATCACCTTCTACACCAACTACGACTCCGACAAGGGCGAGCAGTTGGCCGCGACGCCGTACGCCTCGGCGACGTTCCCGTGGTACCTGGTGGGCCGTCAGGTCCACGTCCGCGGACCGGTCACCAAGGTGTCGGCACAGGAGACCGCCGATTACTGGGCGAAGCGGCCGCGAGGATCGCAACTCGGCGCGTGGGCGTCACACCAGTCGAAGCCGATCGACTCCCGTGCCGCGCTGCTGGAGCAACTCGAAGATGTCACGGAGCGGTTCGCGGCGCATGACGCAGTGCCGGTGCCGCCGAACTGGGGCGGCTATTTGCTCGCCGCCGAGGTCGTCGAATTCTGGCAGGGCCGAGAAAACCGGGTGCACAACAGGATTCGCATCCGAGGCGACCGTATCGAGCGGCTGCAGCCCTGAGTTCAGGCGGTACTCGTCATTCGCTGCCGCATCGATGACGCCGGCAAAGTATGACGTCCGTCATGTATAGAAGGTGGTTATTTCTTAGCTCCTCCATAGTTTCGGCGGTTAGGATGCCCTGCGTGCCTGACGGTAGGAGGACGCAGATACTCGGGCTGCGCGAGCGCAAGAAGCAGCGCACCCGTGCCACCCTGATCGACGCCGCCGTCCAGCTGTGCAACGGCCAGGGCTTCGACAACACCACGGTGGAACAGATCGCTGCAGTCGCCGACGTGTCACCGCGCACCTTCAGCCGGTACTTCCCGACCAAGGACGCCATCGCGTTGGCCTTGGTCGACGAGATCGTCGACGAAGTCGCCGTCGAACTGGCACGCCTACCCGCCGACGTGAACCACTTCGAGTCGATCCTGCGGGCCTACGTCGCGGTAGCCGAGGCGGCCAAAGATGCCGGATCCACGGGACTGACGGCCGACCGGATGCTGTGCATCACCCGGATAATCCTGTCATCGCCGACGCTGCGGCAGGTGACCGTCGAGTTTCGCGGCAACGCGATCGAAGTCGCCCTGGCCGCGCGGATGGGGGTCGATCTGGACGACCGCCGCCTGCGGCTCGTATCGGCGGTGTGGGGTGCGGTGATCATGACTGCGCTTCACGATGTCGCGCAGGACGGCGAGAGCACACCCCAGGTGACCGTCGACGACCTTGCCGAACGCCTCGAAGCGGTGTTCGCGGAGTTCACTGACCTGATGGCCGACGTCCGGCAGGTCGTCTGAGCCACTGACCGCCCCCGGCGGGGCGCGTGTGCCGCAATGGGACTACCTTTTGTAGAAGCAATGTTCGATTCCCAGCAGCGACGAAGGGATCCTCGTGGCCGATAACGCGAAGAGTGGGGAAGGGCAAGCCACCCTTTCGTACCCCGGTGGCACGCTCGACCTCGACATCGTTTCCGCCTCCGAAGGCGCCGACGGCATCGCGCTGGGGTCACTGCTCTCCAAGACCGGTTACACCACGTTCGACGAAGGCTTCGTCAACACCGCCTCGACCAAGAGCGCAATCACCTACATCGACGGCGATGCCGGCATTCTGCGCTACCGGGGTTACCCGATCGAGCAGCTGGCGGAGAAGTCGAACTTCATCGAGGTGAGCTACCTGCTCATCTACGGCGAGCTGCCCAGCAAGGACCAGTTGACCGAGTTCACCACCCGGATCCAGCGCCACACCCTGCTGCACGAAGACCTCAAGCGGTTCTTCGACGGCTTCCCGGCCAACGCGCACCCGATGCCGGTGCTCTCGAGCGCGGTGAACGCGCTGTCGACCTACTACGAGGACTCGCTGGACCCGTTCGACGACAACCAGGTCGAGCTCTCGACGATCCGGTTGCTGGCCAAGCTCCCGACCATCGCGGCGTACGCGTACAAGAAGTCGGCGGGCCAGCCGTTCCTGTACCCGGACAACTCGCTGACGCTGGTGGAGAACTTCCTGCGGATGACGTTCGGTTTCCCGGCCGAGCCCTACGAGGTCGATCCCGAGATCGTCCGCGCGCTGGACATGTTGTTCATCCTGCACGCCGATCACGAGCAGAACTGTTCGACGTCGACGGTGCGGCTGGTCGGCTCGTCGCAGGCCAACCTGTTCACCTCGATCTCCGGCGGTATCAACGCACTGTGGGGTCCGCTGCACGGCGGCGCCAACCAGGCGGTGCTGGAGATGCTGGAGAAGATTCGGCAGGCCGACTTCGATGTGCACGAGTTCATCAAGAAGGTCAAGAACCGCGAAGACGGCGTGAAGCTGATGGGCTTCGGGCACCGGGTCTACAAGAACTACGACCCGCGCGCCCGCATCGTCAAGGAACAGGCCGATAAGATCCTCGCCAAGCTCGGCGGTGACGACGAAATGCTCGACATCGCACGCACTCTCGAAGAGGCGGCGCTCACCGACGACTTCTTCATCGAGCGCAAGCTCTACCCGAACGTCGACTTCTACACCGGCGTGATCTACCGGGCGATGGGCTTCCCGACGCGCATGTTCACCGTCTTGTTCGCGCTCGGCCGACTGCCGGGCTGGATCGCGCACTGGCGCGAGATGCACGACGAGGGCAGCGGCAAGATCGGCCGTCCGCGCCAGATCTACACCGGCTACACCGAACGCGACTACAAGGACGTCAGCAGCCGCTAGCCATCCTTCACCGCCGAACGTGGGTTACCCGCACGCTCGGGCGCGCGAAGCGTGACATGAGCCCACACTCGGCGTAAGGAGGCTCACCCTGACGGCTCGGCGCAAGGCCATCATCTTGGTGTCCTGCTGCCTGAGCCTGCTCATCGTGTCGATGGACGCGACGATCGTCAACGTCGCGATTCCGAACATCCGCGCCGACCTGAACGCCTCCGGCCCGCAGTTGCAGTGGGTCATCGACATCTACACGCTGGTGCTGGCGTCGCTGCTGCTGCTGTCCGGGGCCGCCGCCGACCGGTTCGGCCGCCGCCGCACCTTCCAACTCGGGCTGGTGGTGTTCGCGGTGGCATCGCTGATGTGCAGTCTGGCGCCGAACGTCGAGACACTGATCGCGGCCCGCCTGTTGCAGGCGATCGGTGGGTCGATGTTGAACCCGGTCGCGATGTCGATCATCACGCAGGTTTTCACCGGCCGGGTGGAGCGTGCCCGCGCGATCGGCGTGTGGGGCGGTGTCGTCGGCATCTCGATGGCGGCGGGTCCGATCGTCGGCGGTGCGCTGATCGAGTTGGTCGACTGGCGGGCGGTGTTCTGGATCAACCTGCCGATCTGCGCGCTGGCGATCGCACTGACCGCGATCTTCGTCCCGGAGTCCAAGTCCGCCACCCTGCGCAGCGTCGATCCGATCGGACAGATCCTGGGCATGGTTTTCCTGTTCGGCGTCGTGTTCGTCCTCATCGAGGGCCCGGTGGAAGGCTGGGGCGACGCGCGCATCCTCGCGGTGGCGTTCGCCGCGGTGGCCGCCTTCATCGGCTTTCTGGTCTACGAGTCCCGCAGGCACGACCCGTTCATCGACCTGAGGTTCTTCCGCAGCATCCCGTTCGCGTCGGCGACGGTGATCGCGGTGTGCGCGTTCGCCTCCTGGGGCGCGTTCCTGTTCATGATGTCGCTGTACCTGCAGGACGAGCGTGGCTTCTCCGCTATGCACACCGGGCTGATCTATCTGCCGATAGCGATTGGTGCGCTTATGTTCTCGCCACTTTCGGGACGGATGGTCGGCCGGTTCGGGTCCAGACCGTCGCTGTTGGCGGCGGGCACACTGACCACGGCGGCGACGTTGATGCTGGCCAACCTGACGGCGACGACGCCGGTGTGGCAACTACTCGTGATCTTCGCGATCTTCGGTATCGGATTCTCGATGGTCAACGCGCCGGTGACCAACGCCGCGGTCAGCGGCATGCCGACCGACCGGGCGGGCGCCGCGTCGGCGATCGCCTCGACCAGCAGACAAGTCGGCGTGAGTATCGGTGTGGCGCTGTGTGGTTCGGTCGCCGGCGGCGCACTGGTCGCAGCAGGTCAGGACTTCGCGATGGCCTCCCGACCGCTGTGGCTGATCTGCGCTGCGCTCGGGGTGGTGATCGTCGTGCTCGGCCTCTACTCGACCTCCGGCCGGGCACTGCGCTCGGCGGATCGACTCGAACCATTGGTGTCGGCCGATGTCCGGTGACCGGTTCGCCGAACAGGCGTGGCGCGCGATGGCCGCGCTGGTGATCGACAACCGCGACAGTTGGAAACGGGCGGCCGTTGAGCAATCCGGGCTACCGTTCAGCAGGATCCGCATCCTTCGACGCCTGAGCCGACGGCCCATGACGGTCAAGGAGTTGGCGCACGCCGCCACCATCGACGCACCGGCCGCGACGGTGGCGGTCAACGACCTGGAAAGGCGCGGACTGGTTGTGCGGCGGGTAGATCCGGACAACCGGCGGCGCAAGCAGGTGTCGCTTAGCGGCCCCGGACGCGCGATGGTGAAAAGGATCGATGCGATCGACGACCCCCCGCCCGATGTCCTGACGGCGCTCGATGACCGTGAACTTCAGGCGCTGTGCGACATCCTGGCCAAGCTGTCGCCGAAATAGCATTCCTGGCCGTGGAGATGCCCTAACCTTCCAGCACCGCCATCGCGGCATTGTGCCCACCCACACCTGAGACTCCACCGCCGCGCCGTGAACCCGAGCCGCACAACAGGATTCGGTCGTACGCGGTTGCCACGCCCCAGCGCTGGGCCGCCGTCTCGAGCGGCTCGTCGTCCTCGGCGAACGGCCAAGACAGCGCGCCGTGAAAGATGTGCCCGCCGGTCATCCCCAGCGAGTGCTCGAGGTCGACGGTCGTCTTCGTCTCGATGCACAGCCGGCCCGCCGAATCCTCCATCAACACATCCTGAATCGGCTTGGCCAGAACGGAGTTCAGCGAATTGAGCACGGCCGACGTCAACGTGTCGCGCATTCGGTCGGGATCGCCCGCCGACACCAGTGGGTGCGGAGTGTGCAGGCCGAAAACCGTCAACGTCTGCGCCCCGGCGGTGCGCAGCTCATCGGACAGGATCGACGGATCGGTCAGTGAGTGGCAATAAATCTCGCACGGCAGCGGATCGGGCACCACGCCGTGGTCCGCCCGCACATATGCCGTGTCCAGTTGGCTGAAGGTCTCGTTGACGTGAAACGTTCCCCCAAAAGCCTGCTCGGGCGCGACGGTGTCGTCACGCAATCGAGGCAGGCGCCGCAGCATCAGGTTCACCTTGACCTGCGCGCCGGGCATCGATTCAGGCGCCGGCTCACCCAGCAATTCGGCCAGCACAGCCGGTGTCACGTTCGCCAGCACCACGTCGCCGCGCACGCTGCGATCGGTTCCGTCGCAGTGGTAACGCACCGCACCATCCGGATCAACCGCGTATACCTCTGCGCCACAGGTGATCTCGGCGCCGAAGCCGGTCGCGGCGGCCGCCAGCGCGCCACTGACGGCGCCCATCCCGCCGATCGGCACATCCCAGTCGCCGGTCCCACCACCGATCAGGTGATACAGGAAGCACACATTCTGTATCAGCGACGGGTCGTCGAGACGCGCGAACGTGCCGATCAACGCGTCGGTGGCCATGACGCCGCGCACGACGTCATTGTCGACGGCCGAGGTGATCGCCCGCCCGATCGGCTCGTCGATCATCTGACGCCACGCCGCCGCATCGCCGATCAGGCTCCGCGCTTGCGAGCGCGTCATGAGCGGCTGCAGCAGCGTCGGCCACAGCCGCGAAGCGACACCGCCGCACCGCCGGTAGAAGTCGGCGAAGCGGGCCTCGTCGTCATCCGCGCCGATCGCGCCGAAGGTCGACGTCGGCCCGATCAGCAGGCCGGTGCGGCCGCCGGTCGCCGGGTCCGGCGTATAGGACGAAGAGCGGCGACGCATCAGACGTACCCGCGCACCCAGGTCCTCGATGATTCGCCTCGGCAGCAGACTGACGAGATAGGAGTATCGCGACAGCCGCGCGTCCACGCCCTCGAATGCATGCGCCGAAACCGCCGCACCGCCGACGTGATCGAGGCGCTCGAGCACCCGCACGCGACGGCCGGCTCGGGCCAGATACGCGGCCGCGACGAGGCCGTTGTGCCCGCCTCCGACGACGATTGCGTCATACGTCGCCGCTCCGTGGCCATATGCCGCGGGGTCGCTGGCACTCAGTTGAGGTAACCCTCCACCTCGTCCGGCGGCCGCACCTCGGCTTCCCGCGGATCGCCGCCGGTCTCGCGCAGGGCTCGGCGCTGCCGCAGCAGATCCCAGCACTGGTCGAGCTGCACCTCGAGCGCCTTGAGACGTCGATGTTCCTCGGATTCATCGATCTCGCGGTTCTGGAGCTTCTCGCGCAGGTCTTGTTCCTCGGCGACCAGCTTGTTGACCTGATCAAGAATGTCAGCGTCTGAGTTGAAGTCTTTCGCCATCCAGCCAGTCTGCCCGACTACCGTGAAGCCGGTGACGTCAAATTCAGGGCAGAAGCCCGAAATCGAGTTCCCCGACGGCCCGCCGCCATCCGAGCTGGTGGTCACCGACCTGGTCGTCGGCGAGGGTGCCGAAGCGGTGCCCGGCGGCAATGTCGAGGTGCACTACGTCGGCGTGGAGTACGACACCGGCGAGGAGTTCGACAGTTCGTGGAACCGCGGCGAGTCGATCGAGTTCCCGCTGCGCGGCCTCATCCAGGGTTGGCAGGACGGTATCCCCGGGATGAAGGTGGGCGGTCGCCGGCAGCTCGTCATCCCGCCGGAGCAGGCCTACGGTCCCGCCGGCGGCGGGCACCGGCTGTCCGGTAAGACGCTGATATTTGTCATCGACCTTCTGGCTACCCGATGACGAAAAAGTAGCGGTCAGTGATGTCCGGCCAGGCGTAGCAGCAGCCGCGTGCCACCCAGCGGACTCTCCTCCAGAGACGCCGTGCCACCGTGCAATTCGGCCTGTTGCGCAACGAGCGCCAGCCCCAGCCCGGAGCCGGAGTGCGACGCCGTCGATCCGCGAGAGAACCGCTCGAACACGATCGATCGTTCCTCCTCTGGGATACCGACGCCGTCGTCATCGATCGCGATCTCCACGCCCTCACGCGAACTGACCGCCGACAGTTGCACCCGAGTCGCACCACCGTGCTTCACTGCGTTGGCGATCGCGTTGTCGACCGCCAACCGCAGGCCCGCCGGCAGGCCCACGATGATCACCGTCGGCGCCGGCACCAGCGACACGTCCAGATCCGGATATACCCGCGTCGCGTCGTGCGCTGCGCGGTCCAGCAGTTCGGTGATGTCGACGGGTACATGGTCATCAGCGGTCGACAGCTCGCCTTGGGCCAAGCGTTCCAGCGCGCCGAGCGTCGCCTCGATCCGCGATTGTGTCCGGATGACGTCGTTGACGACCTCCTTGCGCTGCTCCTCGGGCATATCGAGGGTGGACAGCACCTCGAGGTTGGTTCGCATCGCGGTCAACGGTGTGCGCAGTTCGTGGGCGGACACCGACGCGAAGTCACGCGCCGACGCCAGCGCGGCCTTGGTCCGGTCCTGTTCCTTCCAAACCCGTTCGACCAGGCCCTTGACCGCCTCGGCGATCTCGACGGCCTCGGTGGCGCCGCGCACCTCTACGTCGGGGTCTTCGTCGCCGGCATCGATCTGGCGGGTCTGCCGCGCCAGCGTCTTGAGCGGACGAACCGCGAACGCGGCCAGCACCCAGCCGAACACGGTCGCCGCACCGACGGCGAACACGCAGATGATGATGACGCGCCGGTGCAGGTTGTTGGTGTCGGCGATGGTCGCGTCGTAGGTGGCGCCGACGGCCACCGACATCGGACCGGGGTAGTAGGGGATGTCGACGGTTCGTACCCGGTAACGGACGCCGTCGACGTAGGTGTCGGCGTAACCCGGGTCCATCTGCGGAAGGACGACGTTGGAGTTCGACGTCACGTCCCCGCCGCGGTGCACGGTGATGACGGCGTCCTGGTTGTTCGGCGATTTCGGAATTTCGTCCAGGCCGCGCGGCAGGAACGGGATCGCGAAGCCGGCGGCCTCGTCGAGGCGACGGTCGAGGCGCTCCTTGCGGTCGTTGGTGATGCCGACCCACACCACCGTTCCGACGATGACGACGACGATCGCCGCGCCGATCGCGGTGGCCAGCGCGACGCGCGTGCGAAGGGATGGGGTTCGGCGGAAGATCCGCGACAGCAGGTTCACTATTGCGTCCGCAGCACGAACCCCACTCCGCGCACGGTGTGCAGCAGCCGGGGGGCGCCGCCGGCTTCGAGCTTGCGGCGCAGGTAGCCGATGAAGACGTCGACGACGTTGGTGTCGGCGGCGAAGTCATAGCCCCAGACGAGCTCGAGCAGCTGCGCGCGTGACAGCACGGCCGTCTTGTGCTCGGCCAGCACCGCCAGCAGGTCGAATTCCCGTTTGGTCAGGTCGACGTCGACGCCGTTGACCCGCGCGCGGCGCCCGGGGATGTCGACCTCCAAGGGGCCGACCTGGATGGTCTCCGACGAGAACGTCGCCGTCGACCCGCGGCGGCGCAGCAACGCCTTCACCCGGGCCACCAATTCCTGCAGCACGAAGGGCTTGACCAGGTAGTCGTCGGCGCCGGCCTCCAGGCCGGCCACGCGGTCGTCGACCGAACTGCGTGCCGACAGCACGCAGACGGGCACGTCATTGTCCATCGCGCGAAGAGCGGTGACCACGCTGACGCCGTCCAGCACGGGCATGTTGATGTCCAGCACGATCGCATCGGGCCGGGTTTCGGTCGCGCTGCGCAGCGCTTCGGCGCCATCCACGGCGGTGGACACGTCGAATCCCGACAGCCGCAGGCCACGCTCGAGCGAGGCCAGGACGTCGGGGTCGTCGTCGACCACGAGAACCCGGGGCGAGCCTGCACCACTCTCTGTACCACTGGCCATGTAGGCAATATTGCCTCAATGACGGCCGCATTCGCCGTAGGCCGTGCGGACCGACAGCGCGGCGCAGTTTCTGACCGCAGTAGGTGCGACGAGTCGTATGCGAGTTGGTCACGGCTCGGACAAGTTTGCTGAAGCCGCTGGGGCCTTTGCTGCGCCTTAATTCAGGGCGACAGCTCAGCGAATTTCCTGGACGCTGACGTTGGCCGTCACTGAGCGAACCGTCACTTTGGGGGCGCTTGGGTCGCTGGTTTCGGGGACGGTCACCGTCGTCGAACCATTCGGCGCCTCGGATCCAGCGCGCACTCGGTACGCATCCAAACCTGGCAGTCCCACAGTTACGTTGCCGCTGGCGATCGCTTCGATGTCCCGCGGCGCTGCGCGGAATTCTATGGATATAGAGCCGTCTTGAGTGCTTGCGCTGAACGATTCGGTGACAGCGATCCTGCTCTTGGTGGTGATGTCGCCGTGACGCACGTCAACGTCGATCGAACGGGCGGAACCGCTGAGTGCGACGGTGCCATCGCCCGAGTTGACGGTCATTTGATCGAGATCGGCGTCGGTGGACAGCGAGCCGGTCCGGTGGTTCACGGTGACGCTCAATTTCCGTGCGACGTCCGGTGGGAGGACGACGTTCAGTCCCGTGCCGACTAGCCAGCGGAAGGCGGAACCGCCGGTGCCAAGCGTCACCCGGCTCCCGGTGTTCTCGCTGGCAATCGAAAGTCGCGTGTCGTCGGTCCGCGTGACCATGCGGAGCTCGACGCGCGGCTGCTTAGCGTCAGCGTCTGCGCTGATGCCGACGGGCACCGGGATGCCGCCGGTATCGATGGACAGCGACCGCATCCCAGCCGGAAGCTCCTGCGTGTCGGTGACAACCCGACTGGTCGCGAGCACGTATGAAGTAGTGCCAAGACCTCCGACCGCGCCGAGTGCCACCAAGGCTGCGACAACCACGATGACGAACCGGGTCGCGGTGCGCGTGGTGGGCCTGATAACAGGTGACGGAGAGGCCAGCCCGGGGGGAGGCGGCCTCTCCGCCACCGGCACATGGGGCACCGGCTCGGGATTGATGCCAGTTTCGCTCACAACTCCAGCTGATCTTGCGCATCGAGGTGGGCGGCGGTGCGCTTGAGTACCAGGATGGCGTCGGCCCTCGTGGTGTGCGGATCGTCGTTGAAGGCTTGCAGGGTCTGCCAACTTGACGCAGCGACGGAGTTGGCCAGCCGTAGTATGAGGCTCTCCAATCGCTCGACCTGGTCAAGTGCGGTGTACGGGTTTTCGGCTTTCCAGTAGCCTGCCGCTGCGCGCAGGGCGCCGCCGAGGCAGTAGCTGCACGGCGTTGCGCCCGATTCGGTGCTAGCCACGTAGCCGCCTGCGCCGACGTGCTGGGTGCGGACCCGAACCCATTCACCCGGGGCGTCGGCGGCGGGATGGACCTCCCGGCCCTCGGCATCGCGGCAGTAGGTGCCTTGGGTCCATCCGTTCTCAACCTCGATGAGCGCCAGCGTGCGCTGGATCACCCGGAGGTCGTTGCTGTTTCTTTGTGCGAGGCGGAAGTTTGTAGTCATGAGTTGTGTCCCTTCTTTCTCATTACGACTCGAGGTAGCGCAGAACGGCGAGGACACGGCGGTTTTCGGTGTCATCGGGCGCCAGCCCCAATTTGGTGAAGATGGATGCGACGTGCTTTTCGGCGGAGCCGGTCGACATGTGCAGCGTCGCGGCGATTGCCGAATTGGTTTTTCCTTCGGCCATCAGCTGGAGTACATCGCCTTCGCGGGGGGTGAGCTGCTCCAGTGAGCTGCGGCGGTGCGATCGCGCGAGAATCTGTGACACGACCTCCGGGTCGAGCACAGTGCCACCGCCACCGACGACTGCGACGGCGTCCAAGAACGCCGGTACGTCGGCGACGCGGTCCTTGAGGAGGTAACCGAAGCCGCGGGTGTCCGCCGCGATCAGGTCGGAGGCGTAGCGCTCTTCGACGTAGTGCGACAACACCAGTACCGGTGACTCGGGATTCTCGCTCCGTAGCAGGGCGGCGGCACGGATTCCCTCGTCGGTGAACGTCGGAGGCATCCGCACGTCGACTATGACGAGGTCGGGTTTGGTTTCGTCGACGAGGGCAAGCAGGTTCGAGGTGTCCGGCACCCCCGCGACCACCTCGTGACCGGCGTCGGTGAGGATGCGTTCCACGCCTGCCCGCAGCAGGGCCGAGTCCTCGGCGATCACAATGCGCATGGCAGCACCGCCGTAATAGTGGTGGGCCCGCCCGCCGGACTGGACACCGCGAACGTGCCGCGGGCGGCGCGCACCCGGTCGGCCAGGCCACGTAGGCCGGTGGCATTCGTGCTGTCGGTGATCAACGCGCCCCCTCGGCCGTCGTCGAACACCGAGACGTGAAGGGTGTTTTGCGGTTGGTCCAGTCGCACCGTCACAACGGCACGCTTCGCGCGTGCGTGTTTGGCCACGTTGGTCAATGCCTCGGCGACCACGAAGTATGCGACGGATTCCGTCTCGGCAGGGATGCGCCGGGGCAGGTCGATGTTCAACGTCGTGGAAATCCCGGTGTTTTGGGCTCGTTGCACGACCGATGAGAGCGCAGCGTCCAGGCCGCGGTCGGAGAGAATCGACGGCGCGATGCCCCGCACCACGTTCCGCAGCTCAACCAAAGCGGTTTTCGCGTCGGAATGTGCCTCGGTGATCAGAGCCTTCGCGGCAGCTGGGTCAGTATCGAATTTCGTCTGGGCAAGACCGATGGTCATTGCCAGCGAGACGAGGCGGGACTGGACACTGTCGTGCAGATCGCGTTCGATGCGGTTGCGCTCGGATTGCGCCGATGACACCGCGCCCATCCTCGCGTCGGCCAGCGCATTCAGCTCATGTCGAAACATCGCCTCCGGCGACGGGGATAGCAGCCAAAAGTCGATCTTCGCGTCGATTATCGGTGCGAACACCACGATCGCTGCCGAAGTCAGCAACGCGACGACGGCCAGCGGCCAGGCCAGTGCCGGCGGAATGAACGACAGGCCGGACCCGTCGCTGCGGCTCACCGCGATCGCGGCGGCGGGCGCCAGAAACGCGAAGGCCAGCAGGAACAACGCCAGACCGACGGCCAGAAGGTCGTAGACCAGTCGGAGCGAATGGTGGGCGCAGCCCTTCCAGAAACGGGTGCTGCTGATGTCCATCCAGATCTGGTTGAACCACCCTTGGAAGCCGGTGTCATGAGACATCTTCCGCGGTGGGACCGGGATATTCATCCCGAAGACGACTTCGCTACGCCGACGCTCAAGCCATTCTGCGCCACGCGTCAGGTAAACGAACATCAGTAGGGCGGCCGCGAACCCGACCACCGACGGGACCAGCCAAATCCCAACGATCACGATCATCACGTAGAGCCACAGCCAGACCGCCGCAGTGACGGCGCCGACAAACATCGACGCGCTGGGTAGGACGCCGATGCGGCGAATGGCCGGCGTGGTGGCGTCAGCCATGACCGACTCAACGTCTCGACTCGTGACTGCGACCATACCTCGAAAGTACGGACGCTGCGGTCCCGACAACATGCCGTTTACCGCACGAAGTTGGGGGGGTTATCCCCCCCAAGTCGCATCACCGCTAGCGGGACGACGCCGAAGCGTCCGATGCGAACCGCCTCATGTCGGGAGATGCCAACAAGCTCCTGGCCGACGGAGACTGAGCCGACGGTGCATCCAGATGATTGCTGGCTACGCCTTCCACGAATCCCGCTGAGTGTTCCACGCCTCCTGCGGCGGTAGGCATACCGCCCTCAAATGTCTTACGCGGACTTCGCCCGCTTCGATATCCGCGGAGGATATCTGCAGTGCATTGGTGCGGTCTGGCGCGATCTGCTGTACTTGCGGCGCAGTCACGGTAACTGATTAGGTTCGCGGGACGATTGCATCTGTTGTATGGGTGACGATCCTAGGGTCTTTGATGACGGAAAGGACTGGTGTGGCCAGCTGGACCGAATGTGCACCTCAGAGCCCTGGCGTATGCTTCGGCAACGCCCCGTGCGAAGCTGCGATCCGGGGCTTTGACCGCATCTCCAACCCGGTGACGACACGCGCGAGTCTTGCATTACGATCCCGTATCACGTTAAGAACGGATCGCTGCGAACATCGACGCCGTGGTTTACTCGTCAGCATCGGGTTGCGCTCCCCGAGGCGCCGCGCGTTTGCGGTGACCGCGATTGGACTCGTCTTGGATGCATGCCGCTCTCTCGGTGCAACCAGCCGGCCGAGGCCAGTGCACTGTTGCTACGTTCGAGCGGCTGCCGCGACGCCAGGGTTGAGAACGGATGGAGGCGAACGTCGATTTTCAGGATTCTGAAGCGGCTCTGGATTCCGCTACTCGTAATAGCCGTGATGGTTGCTGGGGGGTTTACCGTGTCGCGGCTACACGGCATGTTCGGGTCCAATGAGCGGCCCTCGTATGCCGATACCGACACCGAGGTTGTGGACAAACAGAACTTCGATCCGAAGTATCTGATTTACGAGGTGTTCGGCCCACCGGGAACAGTTGCCGACATCAGCTACTTCGATGTGGATGCGGAACCGCAATTTGTTAAGGGAGCCAGCCTGCCGTGGTCGTCCAAATTCGAGATCACTGAAGCGGCGGGCATTGGAAATCTCATGGCGCAGGCGAGCAATAGCGACAGTATCGGCTGCCGCATCATCGTTGACGGCGAAGTAAAGGCGGAGAAGATCCGCCAAGGCGTAAGCGCGTTCACGTCCTGCATCCTGAAGGCAGCATGAGCACCACCCAGCAGGTGCATGGAAGAACACCCTTTATCGCGCGGTGGATCCGAAGATTGGCATTGCCGATAATCCTCGGGTGGGTGGTAATCGCAGTGGTGCTCAATACCGCTGTCCCCCAACTGGAACAGGTCGAGAGAGAGCGGGCCGTATCCCAGACTCCCGTTGATGCACCGTCCATTCAGGCCCAAGAGCGTATGGGCGCGATTTTCGGGGAATCTACTTCGGACGCTTTGGCGATGATCGTCCTGGAAGGTCAGGACCGGCTCGGTGACGATGCCCACGCGTTCTACGCCGAATTGATTCGGCGCCTGGAGGCCGACACAGAACATGTCAAGTTCATACGGGATTTCTGGGGAGATCCGCTCACGGCTGCTGCCGCAGAAAGTGCCGATGGTAAGGCTGCGTATGTTCAATTGACCCTGAACGGTAGCGTTGGTCAAGCGCTGGCAAACGAATCCGTCGAAGCCGTCCGGGATATCGTCGACCGCACACCGCCGCCGCCGGGGGTCAAGGCTTACCTCACAGGACCTGCACCGTTCGTTGCGGAGATGGGCGAGTCCGGCAACGAAACCGTCACCTTGATCACGGTGGTCAGCCTGGCCGTGATCTTGGTTATGCTGCTCATCTTCTTCCGTTCTATTGCCACCGTGATAATCCTGATGCTCACAGTCGGCATCCAGCTGCAGGTGGCAAGAGGCTTCGTAGCGTTCCTCGGAGATATCGGGGCTTTTGGGCTGTCGACATTCGTCGTCAACCTTCTGGTGGCGTTGTTGATCGCGGCCGGTACCGATTACGGAATCTTCTTCTTCGGCCGTTATCATGAGGCGCTCGAGGCAGGCGAGGACCAGGAGACTGCCTTTTACTCTACGTTTGGCGGTACCGCCAAGGTGGTCCTGGGCTCCGGTCTGACCATTGCTGGCGCACTTCTGTGCCTGACTTTCACCCGACTGCCTTCGTTCAAAGTCCTTGGCATTCCTTCCGCGATCGGCGTGGTCACTGCAGTCGTCGTTGCCCTCACTCTTGTTCCGGCCATCATCGCGCTCGGCGGGCGCTTCAAATGGTTCGAACCCAGACGCAAGATCAAGGTTGCTCACTGGCGACGAGTGGGCACGGCGATCGTTCGGTGGCCGGCACCCATTCTTGCCGCCTCGTGCGCGGTCGCGATGATCGGCTTGTTGGCACTTCCGGGGTATCAACCCAGCTACAACGATCAGGAGTCGCTCCCCCAAGATATTCCTGCGGCTCTCGGATTGCAGGCCGCACAGCGACATTTTCCCGCGTCGCAAATGGCCGCTCCCGATGTCTTACTGGTCGAGTCCGATCACGATATGCGGAACCCGACGGATTTCCTGATCCTGAATAAGTTGGAGAAAGGCGTCCTATCTGTTCCGGGCGTCGCTTTGGTACAAGGCCCGACACGGCCGGCGGGAACTCCGCTCCAGCACACTTCGATTCCATACATGATTAGCATGGGGCAAGCCAGTCAAATGCAGATGCTGCCGTTCCAACGAGCGCGCATGGACGACATGCTGGTTCAAGCCGAGGACATGACCAAAACGATAGCGCTCATGAACCGCATGTATGGCTTGATGCAAGAACTCGCGGCGACAACTCACAGCATGGTCGAAAAAACGCACGAGCTCGAGGAAACCACGTACGAGTTGCGGGACCAAATATCGAATTTCGACGATTTCTTTCGGCCGATTCGAAACTATTTCTACTGGGAGCCGCACTGCTTCAATATTCCGATCTGCTGGTCGTTGCGATCCATATTCGACGCCCTCGATGGCATCGACAGCATTACCGTGCAGATGGACGATCTCATGGGTGATCTCGATGCCCTAGACGTGTTACTGCCGCAGATGATTGCCCAGTTCCCGCCGATGATTCAGACGATGGAAAGCACGCGGACGATGATGCTGACGATGCACAGCACCATGTCCGGAATGCTTGGCCAGATGGATGAGAGCAGCACCAACGCCACCGCAATGGGTAAAGCATTCGATGCGGCACAGAACGATGACTCCTTCTATATTCCCGCAGAGGTCTTCCAGAACGAAGACTTCAAGCGGGTCATGGATGTGTTCCTGTCACCGGACGGTAAGGCAGCACGCCTTCTCATTTCACAACGGGGCGAACCCGCTTCGCCGGAGACCATGGCGCTCGTCGACCCCATACATACCGCGGCCGAGGAAGCGCTCAAAGGAACTCCGCTCGAAAATGCCAAGGTGTCCCTGACCGGCAGTTCAGCGATGGTGAAGGACATTATCGACGGTTCTACCTACGACCTGCTGATCGCGGCGATCTCTGCGCTCTGCCTCATCTTCACGATCATGCTGATCATGACGCGAAGCTTGTTCGCCGCCTTGGTCATCGTGGGCACGGTGGCGCTTTCGTTGGGCGCGGCATTCGGGCTCTCGGTACTCGTCTGGCAACACATCCTCGGTATACAGATCCACTGGGCTGTGCTTGTCATGGCTGTCATCTGCCTCCTAGCGGTCGGCTCCGACTACAACCTGCTCCTGGTGTCCCGAATGAAGGAGGAGGTTGGTGCCGGGATCAACACGGGCATCATCCGGGCGATGGCTGGCACCGGCCGCGTCGTGACGGCCGCTGGTCTCGTGTTCAGTTTCACGATGCTTTCGATGGTGGTCAGTGACCTGCGAACCGTCGGTCAACTGGGCTCGACGATCGGCCTGGGTCTGTTGTTCGACACATTGGTGGTGCGAGCGTTCATGACGCCATCGATCGCTGCCCTGCTAGGGCGGTGGTTCTGGTGGCCGCAACGAGTGCGTCCACGGCCCGCCAGCTCGATGTTACGGCCAACGGGGCCTCGTCCGCTGGTCCGTTCCCTCTTGCTGAACCCAGAGCGTTAACGTCGTGAGAGACCTTGTCGTGCAAAGCCACAGTGTCAGCGGCCGACTTCGCAGCAGTATGGGTGGTCAATTGGATTCGTGGCCGCTGAAGGCGCTATGAGCGACCGCCGACTGAATAGCCGCCCGGGATTTATTCCGCGGACAGTCCATCGGCTGTCCGTGTTCATCATCATCGGCTGGGTGGCGATCGCCGCTGTAACCTTCTTCGCGCTGCCCTCGCTCGAACAGGTGGGCAGAGACCAGTCGGTGTCGCAGGTGCCGGAGGACGCGCCGTCGTTGCAGTCGATGAAGCGCATGGGAGAGGTCTTCGAAGAATCGGAGTCCGACAGCTTCGCGATGATCGTCCTGGAAGGTGAGCAACCGCTCGGTCTCGACGCGCACTCGTACTACGACGAGTTGGTACGCCAACTGAGCGCCGACACTGGCCACGTCCATCACGTGCAGGATTTCTGGGGGGATCCGCTGACAGCCCCCGGCGCAGAAAGCGCCGACGGCAAAGCTGCGTATGTCCAAGTAAACCTGGTCGGTGACCAGGGCGAGGCCAAAGCAAATCGGTCCGTTCAGGCGGTTCGCGACATCGTCGAACGAACGCCCCCGCCGCCGGGGATAAAGGCTTACGTCACGGGTCCGGCGCCGCTAGTCACCGATATGAACAGCGCCGGTGACGATTCCATCCTCAAGATCACCATAGTCACCATCGCGGTGATCCTGATCATGCTGCTGTTCGTCTACCGCTCGATCGTCACTGTGCTCGGCGTCGCGATCATGGTAGGAGTCCAGGTACAGGTTGCCCGCGGCTTCGTCGCGTTTCTCGGTGATCACCAGGTTTTCGAACTCTCAATTTTCGCTGTCAACTTGCTGGTGTCGCTGGGTATAGCTGCGGGTACGGATTACGCAATCTTTTTCTTCGGTCGCTATCACGAGGCCCGTCAGGCTGGTGAAGACCCGGAAACCGCGTTCTATACCACCTTCCGCAGCGTTGCCAAAGTGGTCTTGGCCTCCGGTACGACAATCGCGGCTGCGATTTTCTGTCTCAGCTTTGCAAGGCTTCCCTACTTCCAAACCATTGGTGTCCCAGGCGCGCTGGGGATGATGGTTGTGGTGGCCGTTGCTGTCACTCTCATCCCGGCGAGTATTGCTGCGGGTAGCCGATTCGGTTTGTTTGAACCCAAGAGGATGGTCGCGGTCCGCCGATGGCGGCGGCTGGGCACTGCTATCGTCCGATGGCCCGCGCCAATCCTCGTTGC
The DNA here is from genome assembly GCF_003284965.1 of Mycolicibacterium sp. GF69. GTDB lineage: Bacteria > Actinomycetota > Actinomycetes > Mycobacteriales > Mycobacteriaceae > Mycobacterium. The sequence goes on along the minus strand of NZ_QMEW01000008.1, from coordinate 117,672 downwards.
GGCGAGCGTAGTCGCACTCGTCGGCTTGCTGGCCCTTCCGGCATATGAATCCAGCTACAACGATCGTGTGTACATGCCGCAGGATATCCCGGCCAATGTCGGGTTCGCGGCGGCCGAACGGCATTTTCCCCAGTCGCGGGTAATGCCGGACATCGTCTGGATCGAGGCCGATCACGACATGCGCAACCCAGCAGACTTTTTGACCCTGCACAAATTAGCCAAGAAGGTGTTCGCCGTCCCGGGCGTTTCCAGGGTGCAGGGCATAACACGGCCGGAGGGGACGCCTCTTGAACGCACTTCCATCCCTTTCATTATCAGCTTGCAGTCCGCGGGCATGGTTCAGATGTTGCCTTTTATGGATAGAACCATGGATCTCTTGTTGAAACAGGCCGACGCGATGGCTGATATGCAAGCGCAGATGCAAAAGATGTACGCCTTGATGAAGAAAACTAACGAGTTAACTCATAGTATGGTTGGCAAAATGCGCGGTTTAGAGGATAGCGTAGGCGGAGTTCGCGATCATCTTGCAGATTTCGATGACTTCTTCAGGCCGATCCGCAATTACTTCTATTGGGAGCCGCATTGCTTCAATATTCCCATTTGCTTATCGCTTAGGTCCATATTCGAAACAATGGACGGCACGGATAAAATCACCGCTCAACTGTCCATTCTTGTCGAACTCATCGAGAAGGTAGATCAGATCATGCCGCAGATGATCGCCGATTTCCCGCAGATGATCGCGACCATCGCGAAGATGCGCTCTTCGATGCTCACCATGCATAGCACAATGTCAGGCATGCTCGAACAGATGGAAGAGGGATCGGCGAATGCCACTGCCATAGGCAAAGTGTTCGACGCCGCCCACAACGACGACTCTTTCTACCTCCCGCCCGAAGTCTTTGAGAATGAAGACTTCAAGCGAGCAATGGGTTTGTTCTTTTCGCCGGACGGTAAAGCCATGCGACTAATAATCTCGCATAGGGATGATCCGGGTTCGCCGGAGTCATTGGCGCGCGTGGACGCGATTAAAACTGCGGCCGAAGAAGCGCTCAAAGTGAGCCCGTTGGAGAATGCGAAGATACATGTCGCAGGCACTGCTGCCACGTACAAAGATATGCGAGACGGCTCGACTTATGACCTTTTGATCGCGGGCGTTGCCGCTCTCTGCCTTGTCTTCATCATCATGCTGATCATTACGCGGAGCTTTATTGCCGCCCTGGTCATCGTCGGCACGGTGGCGTTGTCCTTGGGCGCCGCATTCGGTCTTTCGGTCCTCATTTGGCAGCATATCCTGGGCATTCATCTGCACTGGCTCGTGCTCGCGATGTCAATAATCATCCTTTTGGGCGTGGGTTCCGACTACAATTTGCTGCTCGTATCCCGGATGAAAGAGGAGGTAGGTGCCGGCTTGAACACTGGCATCATCCGGGCGATGGGCGGTACCGGTAAGGTTGTGACGGCCGCCGGCTTGGTGTTTGCATTCACCATGTTGTCCATGGTGGTGAGCGATCTGCGCATTATCGGCCAAGTCGGTTCGACGATCGGCTTGGGTTTGTTGTTCGACACGCTGGTAGTGCGCGCGTTCTTGACACCTTCGATCGCGGCGCTGCTGGGCCGATGGTTCTGGTGGCCGCAAATAGTGCGTCCTCGTCCCGCCAGCGGATTACTCCGTTCCTCGGGGCCACGTCCGTTGGTACGGGCCTCACTGCTCCGAGAAGGCCCCTGATGTGTGATTCGGTCTGAGTGACTGTTTGTGGCAGACGGTATGCGGAGGCTAACGAGCGCCAGTAGGTGGTCGGACATCGCCTTGGTCAACCAGTAGCTTCGCGTTTCGGATATCAAAAGTACGCAGGGGATGTCCTCTACATGATCAAACAGTCGTTCGCGGGACTGGCTCCGTGGCTGGTGTGGCGCGATGAACGGGGGCGCATGGCCGAGATGGTCGCTAGTTCACCGGGTCGAGAGCAATACTTCGCGTATGCAGCAGCTCATCAGCGTCTGCAATAACTACTGAATCGGTTCGCGGGGACAGGGAAACCTTTCCTGATCCTCTAGCGAGTATTTCAGCTATGAGACACCATCAAGTTTTACGTCGTGCGTGTCCGTTGGCTGGAAAGCGGTGGCAGCAACGCCGAACGGCAAACTCGGTTTGGACGCTCTGAGGCGAAGCGCCACCGACTTCATCTGGCGCCCGACGGGGCAATCGAGGTCATGCGCTGATGCGCTGGCGGCCAACGCGCACATTACTTACTCGGATTTGCTAGCCGACGGCACCGCGCCAGCATCTAGTTCGCTCGCAGCGTCAGCAAGTATGATGAAATCGCCGCTCGGAAGGGGTTGCTTTCGTCCCCGGCCGGTGCTACTGACAAGATCAAAGGCTGTCTACGCTGGTCATTGGGCCCCCGCTGCCGCTCGGGGGCCCTAGCTTGGGGTATTAGTTGCTGAGCGCGTCAATTTTGGGCTGCTTAGTTCGCTGATAACTTTCCGAAACCACACCTGTCACTGCTCACCTCATCTATCGTTGGGTGGTCTACATTCGTCGACGGACCCATGTCGACAAGATCGTGAGGAGCAGGGTGAGCATCAATCCGTTCGATGACGACAACGGCACCTTCGTCGTTCTGGTTAACGATGAGGAGCAGCACAGTCTTTGGCCGACTTTTGCCGATGTTCCAGCCGGTTGGCGGGTGGTTTACGGCGAAGCGGACCGTGCCGCCTGTCTCGACTACATCGAACAGAACTGGCCTGATATTCGGCCGAAAAGTCTGCGCGACAGGTTGGCAAAAGATCGCGGTCAATAGTTAAAAGGTCGGGGGGCTAAGGGTAGAAACCCGCGGTTTTGGGGGTCCGATGGAGCTTGATGACGGGTCGCTGCCGATCACGCGTGGGCAGCTAGACATATGGCTCGCGCAGGAAATGGGGCAAGCCGGCACGGAGTGGCAACTTGGCCTGTTTGTGAAAATCGATGGGCCGGTAGAGCAAGACGCTCTTGAGTGGGCGATCCGCCGAGTGGTGCGCGAGGCCGAACCACTGAGAGCTGCGTTCTCCGAAGTAGACGGCGTGGTCGTGCAGACGGTGATCGACTACTCGGATGTCGATGTGACGTTCCATGACCTCAGTGGCGCGCTCGATCCCGCTCAGGAGGCCCGTCGGCTCGCCGATTCGCTTGAGCGCACACCAATGTCCCTGGCCGGCCCGCTGTTCAGGTTCGGCCTGTTCAAGACCCGTCTGGATGAGTTCTACCTGTTCGGATGCTGCCACCACATCGTCCTTGACGGATTCGGCATTGCGTTGGTCGGCCAACGGATCGCGTCGCTCTACTCCGCAGTGGTCTCCGGCGCAGCCGTTTCTCCCGCTCTGTTCGGTTCATTGCGGGACTTGGTTGCTTACGAGTCAAAGTACGAATCCTCGAACGATTACCTCGAGGACCTCGCCTTCTGGACGGAACGCCTGCCGCAGGAAACCGCCCTGAAGTACCAGGTGTCCCACTCCGCGGACAACTGTGAACGGGAGCCTTCTGAGCCGGTGCCTTTGGAGCGTCGGATTCTTCGCGGCGTCGAAGATCTCGCCGACTTGTGGCGCGTGCCGCAGAATGCGGTCATTACCGCGGCGTGTGCACTCGTCGTGCGGGACTGGTGTGCTGACGGTTCGAACGTCGTGCTCGACTTCCCGGTCAGCAGGCGAGTCCATCCGCAATCGAAGACGCTGCCCGGGATGCTGGCTGGAATCGTTCCGCTGGTGTTGCCGCTGTCGCCGCATTCCACTGTTACCGATTTCTGCAAGCTCGTCGACGGACGAATGCAGGAAGCGCTGAAGCACCAACGGTTTCCGGTACATGGCCTTGAGCGCAATTCTCTCGCTCGTGGCGTTGGGGCGTCGACGAGCAGGGTGAGTATCAACTTCCTCCCGGCATCGTTCAGCTTGGACTTCGGTGGGGTCCCGGCATCGGCATCCTTGACCAATGCCGGCCGGATGGGCGGCTTCGGGTTCATCTTCTCCGGCGCGGGCGAGGAGCTTTCGCTGAGCACCACGGGCGGTGCGCATCCGCTTTCGAGTGTCGACGTCGCCGATCTGGCAACGCAGTTGGAACAGGTCTTGTCGGCGATGTTGGCCGACCCCTCACGCACACTGCGTTCGATCTGTGTGCTCGATGTGGCCGAGCGCGAACGACTGGATGAGATGGGTAACCGGGCGGTGCTTGCCGCTCCCGCCACATCACCGGTTTCGATTCCCGCGTTGTTCGACCGACAGGTGGCGCGTGCCCCGCAGGCGGTGGCGTTGGTTTGTGGGGAACAGTCATGGACCTACCGCGAGGTCGACGAGACGGCGGACCGGGTCGCGCATCTGTTGACCGAACGGGGTGCGGGCCCAGGTGAGTGTGTCGCCCTGCTGTTTGGGCGATCCGCCGAGGCCATCATCGCGATACTGGCCGTCCTCAAGACCGGGGCGGCATATCTGCCCATCGACCCAGGGCATCCTGAAGCGCGGATCAGGTTCATGTTCGAAGACGCCACGCCGGTGGCAGCGGTCACCAACGCGACGTTGGTCGAGCGGCTGAGCGGGTTCGATGTGCCGGTGATCGCGATCGACGATCCTCGTATCGGCTCTCATCCCGCCGGCGGCTTGCCGGTGCCTGCGGCAGATGATGTCGCCTACGTCATCTACACCTCCGGCACCACCGGCGTGCCGAAGGGCGTTGCCGTGACCCACGGCAGCGTCGCCCAGCTGCTGCAGTCAGCGGATCAGACGCTGATCGCACCGGGTCAGGTGTGGACGCAGTGGCATTCGTATGCCTTCGACGTGTCGTGCTGGGAGATCTGGGGCGCGCTGCTGGGTGGTGGGCGGCTCGTAGTGGTACCCGAGTCGGTGGCGGCTTCGCCGGATGATTTCCACGCGTTGCTGGTCACCGAGAAAGTCAGTGTGCTGTGTCAGACGCCATCCGCAGCGGGGATGTTGCCGTCGCAGGGGCTGGAATCGATGGCTCTCGTGGTGGCCGGTGAGGCTTGCACTCCGGACTTGGTCAGCCGCTGGGCGTCCGCGCGCGTGATGATCAACGCCTACGGCCCGACGGAGGCCACGGTGTATTCGGCGATGAGTGGGCCATTGGCGTCGGGCCCGGAGTCGGTGCCCATCGGAGTGCCGGTGCCGGGCGCCGCGTTGTTCGCACTCGACGCGTGGTTGCGTCCGGTGCCGGTAGGTGTGGTTGGCGAGCTGTATGTGGCCGGCCGCGGCGTGAGTGTCGGATACGTGCGCCGTCCTGGGTTGACCGGATCACGATTCGTCGCCTGTCCGTTCGCAGGAGCGGGACAGCCAGGGCAACGGATGTATCGCACTGGTGACCTGGTGCGGTGGGGCGATGACGGCCAACTGCAGTATCTGGGGCGCATCGATGAACAGGTGAAGATTCGCGGGTACCGCATCGAACTGGGCGAAATCCAGGCGGTGTTGGGCGCATTCGACGACGTTGCGCAGGCGGCGGTCGTCGTCCGCGAGGATCGTCCCGGCGACAAGCGCCTGGTTGCCTATGTCGCTGAAACCGCTTCCCCCACAGTCAATCCTGAGCAGTTACGGGCCAAGTTGGCTGCGCAGCTGCCCGCCTACATGGTGCCGGCGGCCGTCGTGGTGCTCGACGCGTTGCCATTGACCGTCAACGGCAAACTCGACAGACCCGCTCTGCCGGCACCGGAATACCACGCCGGCGCGTACCGTGCCCCCGCCACGCCGGCCGAAGAGATCCTGGTCGGCATCTACGGCCAGGTGCTCGGGCTCGAGCGCGTAGGGGTCGAGGATTCCTTCTTCGAAATGGGCGGGGACAGCATCCTGGCGATGCGCCTGGTCGGCATGATTAACACCGCCCTGAATGCGCACCTTTCAGTGCGCGCAGTGTTCGACTCGCCCACCGTGGCACAGCTGGCACATCGGGTGACCGACGACGGCGACCGGCGCGAGCCGTTGGTCGCGGTAAAGCGCCCGACGACTGTGCCCCTGTCGTATGCCCAGAGCCGGTTGTGGTTCCTCAACCGCTTCGAGGGCGGGGTTGCGACCTACAACATGCCGACCGCACTGAGGATCGGCGGCCCGCTTGATGTGCAGGCACTCGAGGCGGCGCTGGACGACGTGGTCGGCCGCCATGAATCGCTGCGCACCGTCTTCCCCGACGTTGACGGTGAGCCGTATCAGCGTGTGCTGCCGGCGACATCGGGGATGTGGCGGCGCGGCGGCAACGCGGTGACGTCCCTATCCGGAGACGAGCTCCCTGCCGAACTGGCGACCTTGGCGCAATATCGATTCGATCTGGCCGGCGAGATCCCGCTGCGCGCACAAGTTTATGCGGTGGGCCCAAATCAGCATGTGCTCGGAATCGTCGTACACCACATTGCATTTGACGGTTGGTCGTTCGCACCGATGGTGCGTGACGTGGCCGAGGCGTATCGGGCACGTCGGCAGGGGCAGGAGCCGGGCTGGTCGCCGCTAGCGGTGCAATACGCCGATTACACGCTGTGGCAACAAGACTGGTTGGGAGTCGAATCCGATCCCGACAGTGTGATCGCTGCGCAGCTGGGCTATTGGCGAGCGGAGCTGGCTGGTTTGCCGGAAGTGGCATCGCTCCCGGCGGATCGCCCGCGTCCGGCGGTGCCCAGTTATCGCGGCGGCGGGGTGGAACTGCGTATCGACGCGCCGCTGTGGGCTGAGGTCAAGGCGCTGGCGGCGGCGCACAAGACGACTGCCTCGATGGTCATGCAGGCCGTCCTGGCGGTGGTGTTGCACCGCGCCGGGGCCGGTGACGACGTCGTGATGGGCTCGCCTATCGCCGGGCGGTCCGACGCCGCACTCGACGATCTGGTCGGATTCTTCGTCAACACATGGGTGTTGCGGGTCCCGGTGAATTCGAAGGACTCGTTCGGCGAGGTGCTCGAGCGGGTGCGCCAGAAGGCGTTGGATGCCTACTCCAACCAGGATGTGCCGTTCGAGTTGCTGGTCGAGCAGCTCAACCCGGTGCGTTCCACATCGCATCACCCGCTGTTTCAGGTGGCGCTGGCGTTCCAGAACAATGTGCGGCCCGATATCGCGCTCGAGGGAGTCAGTCTCGAGCTCGTCGAAATGGACACCCGCACCGCCAAATTCGACCTGGACATCCAACTCAGTGAGTCGGCTGGTCCCAATGCGCCGATGGCCACCGGCATGGTCACGTATGCCACAGACCTCTACGAGAGGTCGACCATCGAGCGGATGGTCGGCTGGTTCGAGAGAGTGCTCGAGGCGGTCGTGGCCGACGCCTCGGTGCCCGTGGGCGACGTCGCGTTGCTCGCCGCCGGTGAACGCGACCTTGTGCTATCGCGGTGGTCGGGTGCGCAGCTGCACGCGCCGGTGGGGCTGGCTCCCGAACTGCTGGCGGCCGCGGTGGCCGACAGTCCCGACGCCTTGGCCGTCGTCGACGGTGAGCGGCAGTTCTCGTATCGGGTGCTCGATGAGTGGTCGACGCGGGTGGCGCGGGTGCTCATCGAGGCCGGAGTGGGACCGGAATGCGCGGTGGCCGTGGCGATGGACCGCCGCGCGGAGTTGATCGTAGCGTGGTGGGCGGTGCTCAAGGCCGGTGGATCCTATGTGCCGCTGGACCCTGCTTATCCGACCGAGCGCGTCGCCGCGGTGCTGGACGCGGTGGCTGCGGTGTGCGTGTTGACTTGTAGCACAGAGGTTCTGGCGGGAGCGGCCTCGCGGCCGGTCTTGCGCATCGACGGTTTGGACCTGTCGCCGCACAGCGCGGACCCGATCACCGATGCCGATCGATTGGCACCACTGTCTGTGGACAACGCCGCGTATGTGATCTTCACATCGGGTTCCACCGGTGTGCCGAAGGGCGTCGTCGTCAGCCACGCCGGCCTGCCGGGCGTGGCTGCAGCCCACCGCGATCGATTCGGGCTGGGCGCCGGCTCGCGCGTTTTGATGGTCGCCGCACCGACTTTCGATGCCTCCATCTTCGAGTGGATGTGGGCAGTGGGCTCACGCGCGACGTTGGTCGTGGCTGCACACGACGCCTACGCCGGGGAGGCGTTGACCGATGTCCTGCGGGCACATCGGGTCGACGCCGCATTGTTGACTCCGACGGTGCTCTCCACGCTGGAACAGGCGCGGGTACCCGGTCTCGACACGCTTGTGACCGGTGGAGAGGCGTGTCCCGCGGAACTGGTCGCCAGCTGGGCGCCGGGCCGCCGCATGTTCAACGCCTACGGACCGACCGAGGCGACCATCTGGGCCACGTGTGATGCGTTGGGGGTCGGAGAACCGGTGCGCATCGGGACCCCGATCGATGGGGTTACCGCGCTGGTGTTGGACGCTCGACTCAAGCCCGCGCCCATCGGGGTGGCCGGCGAGCTGTATCTGGCAGGTCCCGCCGTGGCGCGCGGCTATGTCGGCCGCCCGGCGCTGACCGCGGAGCGGTTCGTCGCCGACCCTCATGGCGCCGCGGGTATGCGGATGTATCGCACCGGTGACGTGGTGCGCTGGACCGCGGACGGCACGCTGGACTATCTGGGCCGTGCCGACGCGCAGGTCAAGCTACGCGGGCAGCGCCTGGAACTTGGCGAGGTGGAAAACACACTGTTGGCTTGCCCGCAGGTCACGCGGGCCGCGGCCCGTCTACACACCAGCGACACCGGCGAGCATCTGGTGGCCTACATGAGCTTGGAGCACGCCACCGCCGCCGATGACGAGAGCCAAACCGTCGAGCAGTGGCAGAACATCTACGACGAGCTGTACGACGCCGACATCGAAGCGCCGGAGTTCGGCAGCGATTTCCGGGGCTGGAACAGCAGCTACACCGATGAGCCGATACCCCTGGCGGAGATGCAGCAGTGGCGGTCGGCCACTGTGGACCGCATCATGGAGTTGCGGCCACGGCGAGTGTTGGAGATCGGCGTGGGCTCGGGTCTGGTGCTGTCGCAAATCGCTCCCGCGTGCGAAAAGTATTGGGGCACAGACTTTTCCGCGCCCACCATCCGCAAACTGCAGTCGGCGGTGGCCGCGCAGCCGTGGGGAGAACGGGTCGAGCTGTTGACTCAGCCCGCGCACATTGCCGGAGCACTTCCGCAGGGGTTCTTCGACACCATCATCGTCAACTCCGTCATCCAGTACTTTCCCAGCGCGCAATACCTGGTCGACGTCCTCGACACCGCGGTCGATCTGCTGGCGCCCGGAGGAGCGCTGTTCATCGGCGACGTACGCAACTACACCCTGCAGAGCGCGTTCCAGACTGGTGTCGCGCTGGCCCAGGCACCGGGCGCCGACACCGCGGACATCCGGCACCGGGTGCAGCGAACCATCCTGGGTGAGCCCGAATTGCTGCTGGCGCCAGAGTTCTTCACCTCTTGGGCCGCTGGGCATGCGTCGGCGGACGGCCTGGACATTCAAGTCAAGCGTGGAGCCGCCGACAACGAGCTGACCCGCTACCGCTACGAGGTCATCGTCTACAAGACGCCCGCCGCAGTGCGCTCGCTCGCCGATGCACCCACGCGGGAGTGGACCTCGGGCGAAGGCCTCGACGGTCTGCACGCCACCTTGACGGCAGAACATCCGGACACAGTGCGTATCACAGCGATCCCGCACGCGGGGGTCATCAGCGACGTCCGCCTCGAACAGCACCTGGCGGAAGGGCTGTCGCTGAGCGATGCGCTGGCTTGCGCTACCGGAGCGCCTGAGGCGGTCACCCCCGAGCAACTGCACCGCCTCGGTGAAACCAACGGGTACCGAGTCGCAGTCACCTGGGGCGCCCAACCGGGCACTCTGGACGCGGTCTTCACGCGTCCCGCAGACGTCGAACACCCGCCGGCGCTGTGCGACCTGTATCTCACCTCCGCCCATTCCGGGCCGAGCGCGTACGCGAACGATCCGCACACCAACACCAAGATCAATGCGGTGCGTCAGTGGATGAGCTCCCGGCTTCCCGACTACATGGTCCCGGCCCACTTCGTGGTGCTTGACGCGTTTCCCATGACTTCCTCGGGCAAAATCGACCGAAAGGCGCTGCCCGAACCGGTGATTGCCGCCACACCGTTCCGGGAGCCGCAAACCCGGATGGAACGAGTCGTCGCGGACATCTTCGCCGAGGTATTGGGCGTCGACCGAGTGGGGATCGACGACGACTTCTTCGCGTTGGGTGGAGATTCGCTGATCGCGATCCGCGTCAGCGCGCGCCTGCAAGCCGCCCTGGATCGAGAAGTTCCCGTGCGGTATCTGTTCGACGCCCCCAGCGTCGGAGCCCTCGCCGACCGCCTGAATCGGAAGCACCATGATGGTGCGGCCCACGCACCCCTGCAGGCGATGCCGCGTCCCGAGCGGGTGCCATTGTCGTTCGCTCAGAATCGGTTGTGGTTCCTCGATCAGCTGCAAGGTCCGTCCGCGATCTACAACATGGCGGTCGCCCTGCGACTGTCCGGGAAGCTGGATGCGGAGGCACTGGGCGCAGCGCTCGCCGATGTGGTGAGCCGGCATGAGAGCCTGCGCACCCTGTTCGTGACAGACGACGGCATTCCCCGTCAGGTGGTGACATCGCCCGCCGAGTCCGACTTCGGTTGGCAGGTCGTCGATGCCGATGGCTGGCCGAAGGCCCGGCTCAGTGAGGCGATAGGCGCGGCCGCGCGTCACAACTTTGACCTCGCCACCGAGATTCCACTGCGCTCAATGCTTTTCCGTACCCTCGACGATGAGCATGTACTTGTCGCGGTCGTGCACCATATCGCTGCCGACGGTTGGTCGATCATCCCGTTGGTGCGTGATCTCGGCGTCGCATACGACAGCCGGTGCGCCGGGCGGAGTCCGGACTGGGAGCCGTTGGCGGTGCAGTACATCGACTACACGCTGTGGCAGCGCGCGCATCTGGGTGATCTCGACGACGCAAGCAGTCCTATCAGCGCTCAGATCGCTTATTGGGAACGAACTCTGACCGGTCTGCCCGAACGGCTGGCGCTGCCCACCGATCGGCCCTATCCGCCGGTGGCCGATCACCGCGGGGCCAGCGTATCGGTGGACTGGTCAGCGCAGCTGCAGCAACAGGTGGACCGGGTGGCCCGGGAACACAACGCCACCAGCTTCATGGTGATCCAGGCTGCGTTGGCTGTGCTCCTGTCCGAAATGAGCGGCAGCAGCGATGTGGCTCTAGGTGTCGCTATCGCTGGACGTGGTGATCCGGCACTCGATGAACTTGTCGGTTTCTTCGTCAACACCTTGGTGCTGCGGGTCGACCTGAGCGAAGAACACGACGTCGCTGGGGTACTGGATCAAGTACGCCGACGCGGTCTGACCGCCTACGAGCACCGGGATGTGCCTTTCGAGTTGCTGGTGGATCGGCTCAACCCGATCCGATCGCTTACTCATCATCCGCTGGTTCAGGTGATGATCACCTGGCAGAACCTGCCATGGCACAGCAGCGGCCCCGCGGCCGGCCTCCGGTTAGGCAATGTCGAGGTCACCCCATTGCCCGCAGACACCTGCACCGCCCGCATGGATCTGGTGTTCTCTTTGGCCGAGCGTTGGACGGAAGCCGGTGCGCCGGCAGGGATTTCGGGAATGGTGGAGTTCCGCACCGATGTGTTCGACACCGGCAGCATCGAGGCTCTGATCAGGCGGCTGGAACGGGTACTGCTGGTGATCACCGCCGATCCGACCCAGGCGTTGTCGTCGCTGGATGTGCTCGACGCCGCTGAGCACGCGCTGCTCGACGAGATCGGCAACCGGGCGGTGTTGGCCCAGCCGGTGGTCGGTTTGTCGATTCCTGCGGTGTTCGCTGAGCAGGTGGCACTTGCACCGGATGCGGCGGCGTTGACTTTCGCAGGTCGGTCGTTGACCTACCGTGAACTCAATGAGGCGTCAAATAGGCTGGCGCACTTGTTGGTCGGTGAAGGTGCGGGCCCGGCGCGTTGTGTGGCAATGCTGCTCGACCGGTCGGCCGAGGCAATCATCGCGATCCTGGCGGTGCTCAAGACGGGGGCGGCCTATCTGCCGATCGATCCGTCGGTGCCCGTGGCGCGGATCGCGTTCATGGTGGCAGATTCCGCGCCGGTCGCAGCTGTCACCTCCACAGTGTTGGGTGAACGCTTGGATGGCTTGGGACTCAAGGTCGTCGATGCCGCCGATCCGCGCGTCGACTCATATCCTTCGACCTCGTTGCCCGGCCCAGCGGCAGAGGATATCGCGCACATCATCTACACCTCGGGTACCACCGGAACGCCGAAGGGGGTGGCGGTCACCCACCACAATGTGACTCGGCTGTTCGACGGTCTCGAGGTGGGTCTTGACATGGGTCCGGATCTGGTGTGGTCCCAGTGCCATTCGTATGCCTTCGACTACTCGGTGTGGGAGATTTGGGGTGCGTTGCTGTTCGGTGGGCGGCTGGTGGTGGTGCCCGACGAGGTGACCCGATCCCCACGAGATCTGCACGCGCTGCTGGTCGCCGAAGGTGTCACCGTGCTCAGCCAGACGCCGTCGGCGGTGGGGATGCTCTCGTCGAAGGATCTGGACCGGACGGCGTTGATGATCGCCGCCGAACCGTGTCCGCCGGACGTGGTGGAGCAGTGGGCGTCGGGACGCGTGATGATCAACGGTTACGGACCGACGGAGACCACGGTGTATGCCACCATCAGCGCACCGCTGGTCGCGGGATCGGTGGACGTTCCGATCGGCCTGCCGGTGCCCGGGGCGGCGTTGTTCGTGCTCGACGCCCGGTTGCGGGCGGTGCCGGCCGGGGTGGTCGGGGAATTGTATGTGGCCGGTTCCGGGGTGGGCGTCGGTTATGTGGGCCGGGCGGGATTGAGCGCCTCCCGGTTCGTGGCATGTCCCTTTGGGGCCCCGGGTCATCGGATGTACCGCACCGGAGATCTGGTGTCGTGGGGTACCGATGGACAACTGCGTTATGTCGGTCGTGCCGATGAGCAGGTCAAGATTCGTGGCTACCGCATCGAGCTGGGTGAGATCCAGGCCGCGCTGACCGCCCTGGCGGGAGTGGATCAGGCCGCGGTAGTCGCCCGCGACGACCGCGCCGGCGAGAAACGTCTGGTCGGCTACGTCACGGGGAACGCCGATCCGGCACAGCTTCGCGCCCTACTCTCCGACCGACTACCGGCCTACATGGTGCCGACCGCGGTGGTCCTCATCGACGCACTGCCGCTGACGGTCAACGGCAAACTCGACAAGCGCGCGTTGCCCGCACCCGAGTACGACGAAGACGACAGCTACCGCGCCCCGAGCACTGCGGTCGAGGAAATCCTGGCCGGGATCTACGCTCAGGTACTGGGATTGGAGCGGGTCGGAGTCGACGACTCGTTCTTCGACCTCGGCGGGGACTCGCTCTCGGCGATGCGCGTGATCGCCGCGATCAACACCGCACTCGACGTCGACGTTGCGGTGCGTGTGTTGTTCGATGCCTCCACAGTTGCCCAACTCGCGCCGCGTATCGGCGAAGGGGCACGCGGGCTGCCAGCATTGGTGGCCCTCGACCGACCAGCGGCAGTGCCGCTGTCCTTCGCCCAACAGCGGTTGTGGTTCCTCGAGCAGTTGCAGGGTCCCTCCGCGATCTACAACATGCCCGTGGCGCTGCGCCTGAGCGGACGGCTCGACGCCGAGGCCCTCGGTGCGGCGCTGGCGGACGTGGCCGGTCGGCAGGAGACGTTGCGCACAGTATTCGCGATGGTCGACGGTGCGCCTCGCCAGTTGCTGGTGCCCACCGAGCGAGCCGACTTCGGCTGGAGGGTAATCGACGCCCGGGGCTGGTCGTCCACCGAGTTGGAGGACGCCATCCGAGAGGTCGCGTCTTATGCGTTCGACCTCAGCACCGAAATCCCTTTGCGCGCGAAGCTTTTCCGCGTCGCCGACGACGAGCATGTGCTGGCTGCGGTTGTGCACCACGTCGCGGCGGATGGCTGGTCTATCCGTGCTCTGGTGGCCGATCTGGGATCCGCATACGCCAGCCGGTGTTCAGGCCGGCCTCCGCGCTGGACACCGTTGCCGGTGCAGTACTTCGACTACACGCTCTGGCAGCGCCGGCACCTGGGTGATCTCGAGGACGGCGAGAGTCCGATCGCCGTGCAGCTGGCGTATTGGGAGCAGGCGCTGGCGGGGCTTCCCGAGCGGCTGGCACTGCCCACCGATCGGCCTTATCCACCGGTGGCCGACTATCGCGGAGCCACCGTGACGGTCGATTGGCCAGCCGACCTTCAGCAGCAGCTGGCCACGGTCGCGCGCGAGCACAACGCGACCAACTTCATGGTGGTGCAGGCCGCGTTGGCCCTGCTGCTCGGCGAAATCACCGCGAGTTCCGATGTGGCGGTGGGCTTTCCGATTGCCGGGCGACGCGATCCCGCGCTCGACGAGCTGGTGGGGTTCTTCGTCAACACCTTGGTGTTGAGGGTCGATCTGGCCGGAGACCCGACGGTTTCCTCGTTACTGGACCAGGTCCAGCGCCGCGCCCTCGCCGCCTATGAGCACCAGGACGTGCCGTTCGAGGTGCTGGTGGAGCGGCTGAACCCGAACCGCAGTCTCACCCATCACCCGCTGGTGCAGGTGATGCTGGCGTGGCAGAACTTCGTCGGAAACCCCGTCGCCGATCTCGCGTTGGGCGATGTGCAGGTCACCTCGCTGCCGGTGGACACCCGCACCGCCCGGATGGACATCGCGTTCTCATTGGCCGAGTGCTGGACCGAGTTGGGCGAACCGGCCGGTATCAGCGGCACGGTCGAGTTCCGTACCGATGTGTTCGACTCCGCCGGCATCGAGACACTGATCGACCGGCTGCGGCGCGTGCTCGTCGCGATGACAGCAGATCCGCAACGGCCACTGTCTTCGATAGATGTGCTGCTCGATTCTAGTGAACGTGCGCAGCTGGACCGGTGGGGCAATCGTGCGGTGCTGACGCAGGCCAGCGCGCCGGTGTCGATTCCGCAGTTGTTCGACGCTCAGGTGGCGCGTGCGCCCGAGGCGACAGCGCTGACGTGCGAGGGCCGTTCGTGGACTTATCGCGCGCTCGACGAGGCGTCGAACCGGTTGGCGCATCTGTTGGCCGAGCGCGGGGCGGGCCCAGGGCAATCAGTCGCGTTGCTGTTCTCCCGTTCGGCCGAAGCGATCGTGGCAATTCTCGGCGTGCTCAAAACCGGTGCGGCGTATCTGCCGATGGATCCGGCGGTGCCGTCGGCCCGAATCGAATTCATGCTCGAGGATGCCGCACCGACGGCCGCTGTCACCACCGCCCGATTGGCCGAACGTTTGGAGGGATTCGGCCACCTGGCGGTCATCGACATCGGCGATCCTCGCATCGACGACTATCCGGCAACTGCATTACCGGTCCCGGCTGCCGGCGACGTCGCTCACATCATCTACACGTCGGGCACCACCGGTACGCCCAAGGGAGTGGCGGTCACTCAGCACAACGTCACTCAACTGTTCGACGCGCTCGACGTCGGTTTCGAGCTGGCGCCGGCCCAGGTCTGGACGCAGTTCCACTCGTATGCCTTCGACTTCTCGGTGTGGGAGATCTGGGGTGCGCTGCTTCATGGCGGACGGCTGGTCGTGGTGCCCGACTCCGTCGCGAGATCGCCGGAAGAATTCCATGCGCTGCTCGTCGCCGAAAAGGTCAGCGTGTTCACCCAGACCCCGTCCGCGGTGGGACTGCTCTCGCCCGAAGGGCTGGAGTCGGCGGCATTGGTGATCGGCGCCGAGCCGTGTCCGCCCGAGTTGGTCGACCGGTGGGCGCCCGGGCGGGTGATGGTCAACGTCTACGGTCCGACCGAAACCACCATGTGGGCGTCCAAGAGCACGCCGCTGGAAGAGGGCTCGGGTGCGCCGTCGATCGGTTCACCGGTGACAGGCGCCGCGTTTTTCGTGCTGGACAAGTGGCTACGTGCAGTGCCGGCCGGGGTGGTCGGTGAGCTGTACTTGGCCGGTCGCGGCGTGGGGGTCGGGTACTGGCGCCGGGCCGGCTTGACCGCATCGCGGTTCCTGGCATGCCCATTCGGGCCGCCAGGACAACGTATGTACCGCACCGGTGACCTGGTGTGCTGGGGGTCCGACGGGCAGCTGCGATATTTCGGCCGCGCCGATGAACAGGTCAAGATCCGCGGTTATCGCATCGAGCTGGGGGAGATCCAGGCAGCCCTGTCCGGGCTTGCCGGCGTAGAGCAAGCCGTGGTTGTCGCGCGCGAGGACCGTCCCGGCGACAAGCGACTGGTCGCCTACATCACCGGCACCGCCGATGCGGCTGACGTACGCCCCCAGCTGGCCGAGCGGCTCCCCGGCTACATGGTGCCCGCCGCAGTGGTGGTGATCGACACGTTGCCGGTGACCGTCAACGGCAAACTCGACAAGCGAGCGCTGCCGGCACCCGACTACGGCGACACCGATGGCTACCGCGCGCCGACAACTGCGGTCGAGGAAATCCTTGCCGGGATCTACGCGCAGGTACTCGGTTTGGAGCGGGTCGGGACCGGCGAGTCGTTCTTCGATCTCGGCGGAGACTCGGTTTCTGCGATGCGGTTGATCGCCGCGATCAACACGGGGCTCGACGTCGATCTCGGGGTGCGCACCCTGTTCGATGCGCCGACGGTGTCGCAGTTGGCTCCGCACATCGATGCGGCTTCAGGCCGACGTCAGCCGCTGGCACCGGTCGATCGGCCGGCAGTGGTGCCGCTGTCGTATGCCCAGAGCAGGTTGTGGTTCCTCAACCGGTTCGAAGCCGGGGCTGCCACCTACAACATGCCGATCGCATTCCGGATCAGCGGGGCGCTCGACGTGGAGGCGCTCGGCGTGGCCCTCGACGACGTGATCGCGCGCCACGAGTCGCTACGCACCGTCTTCCCCGACGTCGGCGGTGTGCCATCGCAGAAGGTGCTGCCGGCGCAGGCCGGGATGTGGCGACGCGAGAGCGCGACGGTGGTGCCGTTGCCCGCCTCGGAAGTCGAGGACGCGCTGATGGCGCTTGCGGGGTACCGGTTCGATCTGGCCGGCGAGATCCCGATTCGCGCACAGCTCTATGCCGTGGGGCCCGAGCAGTACGTCATGGGAATCGTCTTGCACCACATCGCCTTCGACGGTTGGTCGATGGTGCCGATGGTGCGCGATGTCGCCGAGGCATACCGGGCGCGGCGACAGGGAGTGCCGCCCGGTTGGGCGCCGTTGCCGGTGCAGTACGTGGATTACACGCTGTGGCAACAGGATTGGTTGGGCGCCGAAACCGACCCCGATAGTGTGATCGCCGGCCAGTTGGCCTACTGGCAGAAAGAGCTGGCCGATCTACCCGAGGTGGTTTCGCTGGTTGCGGACCGCCCCCGCCCCCCGGTGCCCTCGTACCGTGGTGACGGGGTGGAATTGCGCATCGACTCGCAATCCTGGGCAGGAATCAAGGCGGTGGCGGCGGCCCACAACGCCACCGCCTCGATGGTCATGCAAGCGGTGTTGGCCGTTGTGTTACATCGTGCCGGAATGGGTGAGGACATCGCTCTGGGCACACCGATCGCCGGACGGTCGGATCAGGCGCTGAACGAACTGGTCGGATTCTTCGTCAATACCTGGGTGCTGCGGGTGGGCGTGGAATCCGGGCAGCGGTTCAGCGAGGTGCTCGCGCAGGTGCGCCAGAAGGCGCTGGATGCCTACAGCAACCAGGACGTGCCGTTCGAGCGGCTGGTCGAGCAGCTCAACCCGGTACGCTCCACGTCCCATCACCCACTGTTCCAGGTGGCATTGGCTTTCCAGAACAACGTGCGTCCCGAGGTTGCGTTCGACGGGCTCGACGTCGAGCCGGTCGAAGTGCTCACCCGCACTGCCAAATTCGATCTCGATTTCGACCTGAGGGAAGAGGCGTCCGGGGACCCCTCCGCGCCGATGGCCACCGGGGTCGTGACGTACGCCACGGATCTGTTCGACCGGTCCTCCATCGAGCGGTTGGTGGGCTGGTTCGACCTGATCGTCGCGGCGGTGGTGGTCGACGCCTCGGTGGTGATCGGCGAGGTGGGGCTGCTGAGCGGCGGCGAACGCGACCTGGTGCTCTCCCAGTGGTCTGGTGCCGGAGTGGCTGCGCCGATTGGTGTCGCACTGGAATTGCTCTCGGCGGCGGTGGCTGCCGAGCCGGACGCGGTGGCCGTCGTCGACGGTGAGCGCCAACTGTCGTATCGCGTCCTCGATGAATGGTCGACGCGGGTAGCGCGGGTGCTCATCGAGGCCGGGGTCGGACCGGAACGCCCCGTGGGCGTGGCGATGGATCGCTCCAGCGAGTTGGTGGTGGCGTGGTGGGCGGTGCTCAAGGCCGGTGGAGCCTATGTGCCGCTGGACCCTGCACATCCGACCGAGCGCATCGCGGCGGTGCTGGACGCGGTGGCTGCGGCGTGTGTCTTGACCTGTGGCGCCAACACTTTGGCGGGAGCGGGTGAGCGCCCGGTGCTGCGCATCGATGACCGCAGTGTGTGTGGCATCTCCGCTGAACCCATCACCGACGCCGATCGGTTGGCGCCGCTGTCTGCGGACAACGCCGCGTACGTGATCTTCACATCGGGATCAACCGGCGTGCCCAAGGGGGTCGCCGTCAGCCATGCCGGTCTGCTGGGGCTGGCCGCCGGGCAGCGCGAGACGTTCGGATTGACCGCCGCCTCCCGGGTGCTGATGGTCGCCGCACCGACCTTCGATGCATCCGTCTTCGAGATGTTGCTCGCCTCTGGAGCGGGCGCGACGCTGGTGGTGGCGCCACGAGATGCCTTTGCCGGGGACGCGCTGACCGAAATCCTGCACGACCAGCGAGTCACCGCGGCAGTGATGACGCCCTCGGTGGTGGCGTCGCTTGAACGCGCCCGATTGAACGCACTGGACACGCTCATCACCGCCGGCGAGGCCTGCGCGGAGGAGTTGGTGGCCGTCTGGGCGCCGGGGCGGCGGATGTTCAACGCGTACGGCCCCACCGAGACCACGATTTGGTCGACGTGCACGGTGCCGCTGTCGGCCCGGCAGCCCGTCGACATCGGCGCGCCGATCCCCGGCATCTGCGCACTGGTATTGGATTCACGGCTGAACCCGACGCCGACCGGGGTGGTCGGCGAGTTGTATGTGGCCGGATCGGCGCTGGCGCGCGGGTATGTGGGCCGGCTGGCACTGACGGCGGAGCGGTTCGTTGCCAATCCGTTCGGGGGCGCGGGGGAGCGGATGTATCGCACCGGTGATCTGGTGCGCTGGACCTCGGCGGGCACCTTGCAATACCTCGGCCGTGCGGACGCGCAGATCAAATTACGCGGGCAGCGCATCGAGCTGGGGGAGATCGAGAACACGCTGCTGGGCTGCCCACAGGTCACCCAGGCGGCGGCTACCGTGCACCACAGCGACACCGGAGCCGATCATCTGATCGCCTACGTCGCCCTCGAACATGCCAGCAGCGTCGATCACGAGGCCGAAATCGTCGATCAGTGGCAGCACATGTATGACGAGTTGTACGGCGCAGAGGCCGAATTGCCGGACTTCGGGATGGATTTCCGGGGCTGGAACAGCAGCTACACCGGTGATCCGATTCCCCTCACCGAAATGCAGGAGTGGCGGCACGCGACCGTCGATCGGATCTTGGCGCTGCGGCCGAGGCGGGTATTGGAGATCGGCTCCGGCTCGGGTCTGATTCTGTCGCAGGTCGCTCCGAACTGTGAACGCTATGTCGGCACCGATATGTCGGCGGCGGCCGTCGAGAACATCGCGAGCTCACTGGAGCGGCTGCAGATTCCGTGGCGTGATCGAGTTGAGTTGTTGACTCGCCCAGCTCATGTGACCGCCGGGCTACCGAGCGGCTACTTCGACACCGTGATCGTCAACTCGGTCATTCAGTACTTCCCGAACGCCGGCTACTTGGCCGAGGTCATCGACGCCGCTCTGGACTTGCTGGCTCCCGGCGGGGCGTTGTTCATCGGGGATGTGCGCAACCACAGTCTGCAGCGGGCTTTCCAAACCGCGGTGGCGTTCGAACGCACCACCAACGACGACGCCGTCGAGATTCGGCAGCGGGTTGAGCGCGCGCTGCTCGGCGAACCCGAATTATTGCTCGCGCCAGAGTTTTTCACGGCATGGGCTGCCGAACACTCGGCGGTGACCGGACTCGACATCCAGGTCAAACGCGGCATGGCCGACAACGAGCTCACTCGGTACCGCTACGACGTCGTCATCCACAAGGCTCCCACCGAAGTGCGGTCGCTGGCAGCGGTGCCCACATGGGAGTGGGACCCGAGCGGTGGGCTCATCGGGTTGAGAGCCGCGCTTAAGACGCAACGCGTGGACGCGGTGCGGGTCAGCGCCATTCCGCGTGCCGGGGTGATCGGCGACGTGCGGGTCGAACAAGCGCTGGCCGCCGGGCTGACAGCCGCCGAGGCGCGCAGCAAGGCCGCCGTCACTCCGGAAGCCCCGGAAGCCCCAGAAGCGGTTGTGCCAGAACAGCTGTATCGCCTGGCCAAAGCCGTCGGATACCGCGTCGCGGTCACCTGGGGCGCTGAACCCGGCACGCTCGACGCAGTGTTCACCGCGGCAACCAACGGTGCGTACGGTCCGGCGTTGACCGACCTGTACCGGCCCGCGGCCACCGCCGAGCTGCGCAGCATCTACGCCAATGACCCCGACACCAACACCAAGATCGGTGCGGTGCGCCAGTGGATGGGCGCGCGGTTGCCCGAGTACATGGTGCCGAGCCAGATCGTGGTCCTCGCGGAATTGCCGTTGACTTCCTCGGGCAAGGTGGACCGAAAGGCGTTGCCCGAACCGGTGTTCACGACGACGGCCTTCCGCGCCCCGCAGACCCAGACCGAGAAGATCGTCGCCGACACCTTCGCTGAAGTGTTGGGTGTGGACCGAGTCGGCCTCGACGATGACTTCTTCGCACTCGGCGGGGATTCGTTGATAGCCACCCGGGTGACCGCTCGGCTTCAGATGGCCTTGGGCCGAGAGGTTCCGGTGCGGTGCCTGTTCGACGCGTCCACCGTGCGGGGTCTCGCCGACTATCTGCACCGTCATGGTGGCGGCGTCGGCCGGCCGGCGCTGCAAGCGATGCCACGACCCGAGCGGCCGCCGTTGTCCTACGCCCAGCAGCGGTTGTGGTTCTTCGACCAATTGCAGGGGCCCTCGCCGGTGTACAACATGCCGGTGGCGCTGCGGATGAGCGGGCCGCTGAATGCCTCGGCGCTGGGGGCCGCGCTGGCCGATGTGGTGGCTCGCCAAGAGAGCCTGCGCACGTTGTTCCCCTCGGTCGACGGGCTGCCACGCCAACTCGTCGTGCCCGCCGAAGACGCAGACTTCGGATGGGACGTCGTCGATGCCGAAGGCTGGTCGGCAACGCAGCTGGAGCAGGCCGTCGGTGAGATGGCGCGTCGCAACTTCGACTTGCGCACCGAGATCCCGCTCCGCGCACAGCTTTTCCGCGTTGCAGACAACGAGCACATACTCGTGGCGGTGGTGCACCACATCGCTGCCGACGGCTGGTCGGTCAGGCCGCTGGTGAGCGATCTCGGAGTGGCGTACGCCAATAGGTGCGCGGGCAGGACGCCCGATTGGTCGCCGTTACCGGTGCAGTATGTCGACTACACGCTGTGGCAGCGAGAGCACCTGGGCGATCTCGACAACGACGACAGCCCGATCGCCACGCAGCTGGCCTATTGGGAGGATGCGCTGGCCGGGCTGCCGGAGCGCCTGCAGCTGCCCACCGACCGGCCGTATCCGCCGGCGGCGGACTATCGCGGCGCCAGCGTGGCGGTGGAGTGGCCGGCGAAGTTGCAGCAACAGGTACGCGATCTGGCCCGCGAGCACAACGCGACAAGCTTCATGGTCATCCAGGCCGCCCTGGCGGTCCTGCTGTCCAGGCTCAGCGGCAGTTCCGATGTCGCGGTGGGGATCACGACCGCCGGCCGCGGCGATCCCGCGCTGGACGAGCTGGTGGGATTCTTCGTCAACACCTTGGTGCTCCGGGTCGATCTCGCGGGCGATCCCACGATTGCCGAGCTGCTGGCTCAGGTTCGCGAGCGCGGCCTCGCGGCCTACGAGCACCAGGATGTGCCATTCGAGGTGCTGGTGGATCGGCTCAACCCCGTTCGCAGCCTGACTCACCACCCCTTGGTGCAGGTGATGTTGGCGTGGAACAACCTTCCGTGGCACAGCAGCGGTCCCGCAGCCGGACTGAGTCTCGGCGATGTCGGGGTCACGCCGCTATCGGCGCAGACCCATACTGCGCGAATGGATTTGGTGGTCTCTCTGGCTGAACGCTGGAGTGACACCGGCGAACCGGGGGGGATCGGGGGGCTAGTGGAGTTCCGCACCGACGTATTCGACACCGAAACCATCGAGCTGCTGGTCGAGCGCTTGCGACGGGTTCTGGTGGCGTTGACCGCCGAGGCGGCGGCACAGTCATGACGGCAGATGTCACGCGGCGCTTGTCGTCGATGGACCTGCTGGACGACGCCGATTACGCGCAACTGGACGACTGGGGCAATCGCGCGGCGTTGAGCGAGCGGGTCGACACGCCGCGGTCGATTCCGGACTTGTTCCACACGCAGGTCACCCGCACACCGGATGCGGCGGCGCTCACGTTCGGTGCGCGTTCCTGGACCTATCGGGAACTGGACGAGGCATCGAACCGGTTGGCGCACCTGCTGGCCGGACACGGCGCCGGTCCCGGTCAGCGTGTCGCGCTGCTGTTTTCACGCTCGGCTGAGGCGATCGTGGCGATCCTGGCGGTGCTCAAGACCGGAGCGGCGTATCTGCCGATCGATCCCGCGCATCCCGACGCCCGAGTGCACTTCATGCTCGACGATGCAGCGCCGATGGCCGCCGTCACCACCGGTGGCCTGGCCGAGCGGTTGGACGGACATGAGCTGCTGGTCATCGACGTCAACGACGCCGCCGCGCACAGCCAGCCCAATACGCCGTTGCCGGTAGCAGATCCCGACGACATCGCGTACCTGATATACACCTCGGGCACCACGGGCGCGCCCAAGGGCGTAGCCATCAACCATCGCCATGTCACGCGGATGCTCGGCGTCCTGGACGTTGATCTTCATTTCGCGAATCAGGTCTGGACGCAATGCCATTCGTTGGCCTTCGACTACTCGGTGTGGGAGATCTTCGGCGCGCTGTTGCACGGCGGTCGCCTGGTCGTCGTACCCGACGAGGTTGTCCGTTCCCCGCGGGACCTGAACGCCCTGTTGGTTGCCGAACATGTCACCCTGTTGAGCCAGACGCCGTCGGCGTTCTACGCGCTGCAGACAGTTGACTCGACGGAACCCGAAGTCAGGTCCGGGTTGACGCTCGAGACGGTGGTGTTCGGCGGAGAAGCCCTCGAGCCGGAACGCATCCGCACCTGGCTGGAGAACCATCCGGGTTCCCCGCGGATGATCAACATGTACGGCATCACCGAAACCACGGTGCACGCGTCTTTCCGCGAGATCGTCGACGCGGACGTCAAGCGCAGTGCCAGTCCTGTCGGCGTGCCGTTGAAACACCTTGCTTTCTTCGTGTTGGACAACGCGCTGCAGCAGGTGCCGGCCGGGCTGGTCGGCGAGCTGTATGTGGCCGGTGACGCTGTCGGCGTGGGCTATTGGGGTCGAAGTGCGTTGTCGGCGTCGCGGTTTGTGGCGTGTCCGTTCGTAGATAGTGGAGCGCCGGGGCAACGGATGTATCGCACCGGGGACTTGGTGCGGTGGGGTCTTGACGGGCAGCTGACATATGTGGGCCGGGCTGACGAGCAGGTCAAGATTCGCGGATACCGCATCGAGCTGGGTGAGATCCAGGCCGCGCTGGCGGGATTGGCTGGAGTCGAGCAGGCGGCCGTCATCGCCCGTGAGGACCAACCCGGCGACAAGCGTCTGGTCGGATACTTCACTGGCAGTGCGGATCCCACCGGGATTCGGGAGAAGCTGGGCGAGCGGTTGCCGGCCTATATGGTGCCCGCTGCGGTCGTGACGCTTGACGCATTGCCGTTGACCGTCAACGGCAAGCTGGACAAGCGAGCCCTGCCGGCACCGGAGTATGCGGGCGCAGACCGATATCGGGCGCCCACCACCGCGGTCGAGGAGATCCTCGCCGGTCTTTACGCCCGGGTGCTAGGCCTGGAGCGGGTCGGGGTGGACGACTCGTTCTTCGACCTGGGTGGAGACTCGTTGTTGGCGACGCGGATGATTGCCGCGATCAACACCGATCTGGGTGCGGACCTTGCCGTACGCACTCTTTTCGAGTCTCCCACCGTGGCCGCACTGGCGCCCCGGGTGAACGAGCGTTCGGGCGGGTTCGAGCCGTTGACGAGGCGGCAACGCCCTGAGGAGCTGCCGTTGTCGTTCGCTCAGCAGCGATTGTGGTTCCTGCATCAATTGCATGGACCGTCACCCGTCTACAACCTGCCCTCGGCATTCCGGATCAGCGGTGCGTTGGATCTGGATGCGTTCGACGCGGCGTTGGGTGACGTGGTGGCCCGCCAGGAAACCTTGCGCACGGTGTTTGTGGCGCGGCAGGGGGTGCCCGAGCAGGTGGTGGCGCCCGCCGAGCGGGCGGATTCGAGTTTGCGCGTCGTCGATGCCGGCGGCTGGTCGATGCAGCAACTCGAGGATGCCGTCGGTGAAGAAGTTCGCTACGGCTTCGATCTGGAAGCCGAGATACCGTTCCGGGCGACGCTTTTCCGGTTGAGCGCTGATGAGCATGTACTGGTGGCGGTGGTGCACCACATCGCCGCTGACGGCTGGTCGATGACCACGCTGGTAGGCGATCTCGTCACGGCTTATGCCAGCCGGGAGGCAGGACACGCCCCGGACTGGGCGCCGTTGCCGGTGCAGTATGTCGACTACACGTTGTGGCAGCGCGAGCAGCTGGGCGAGCTCGATGATGCCGACAGCCGTATCGCTGCGCAGGTGTCGTACTGGGAGCACGCGCTGTCCGGTTTGGCTGAGCGGCTGGAGTTGCCCACCGACCGCCCGTATCCGGCGGAGGCCAATTATCGCGGGGCCAGTGTGGCGGTGGACTGGCCGGCGCAGTTGCAGCAGCAAGTGGCGCGGGTGGCTCGGGAACACAATGCGACCGGCTTCATGGTGGTGCAGGCCGCACTTGCGGTGTTGCTGGCCAAGCTGAGCGCCAGTTCCGATGTGGCGGTGGGCTTCCCGATCGCCGGACGCCGCGATCCCGCGCTCGATGATCTGGTGGGGCTGTTCGTCAACACGCTGGTGTTGCGTGTCGAGGTCACCGGTGATCCCAGTGTCGCGGAGGTACTGGCACAGGTGCGCGCGCGCAGCCTGGCGGCTTTCGAGCACCAGGATGTGCCGTTCGAGGTGTTGGTGGATCGTCTCAATCCAGCCCGGTCGCTGACCCATCACCCGTTGACGCAGGTATTGCTGGCTTGGCAAAACCTGCCCGCCGACAGCGGCGGCCAGCGGCTGGCTGGGCGCGACTCCGAGGTGCACGTCAGCCCGCTGGAGGTCGACACCCAGGCAGCGCGCATGGATTTGACTTTCTCGTTGGCCGAGCGATTCGGTGAGGCCGGGGAGCCGGCCGGCATCGGTGGGGCGGTGGAATTCCGCACCGATGTATTCGATGCCGCCAGCATCCAGACCCTGATCGGGCGGTTGGGGCGGGTGTTGGACGCGATCACCGTCGACCCGACGCGCCCGCTGTCGTCGGTCGACGTGCTCGATACCGCCGAATACGCGCTCATGGCGGCGTGGGGCAACTGCGCGACCGCAACCCGTATGGTCCCGGTGCCCCTGAGCACCCGGTCCCCGTCGATTCCGGTGTTGTTCGCCGAACAGGTCGCCCGCGTTCCCGATGCCGTGGCGGTCAGCTTCGATGGCCGGGCCATGACCTATCGCGAACTGGATGAGGCCGCCAACCGGCTGGCACACCTGCTGGCCGGCCACGGGGTAGGCCCGGGTTGCTTTGTGGCGCTGTTGGTTCCGCGGTCGGTCGAGGCGATCGTCGCGATTATGGCCGTGCTCAAAACCGGGGCGGCTTATGTGCCGATCGACCCGATGGTGCCCGATGCGCGTATCGAGTTCATGCTCACCGATGCCGCGCCCATGCTGGCGGTGAGCACCGATGCGCTGGCCGAGCGGCTGCACGGGCGCGGGCTGCGGGTCCTCGACGTCGACGACCCGGCCCTCGCAAGCCGGCCGAGCACGGAGCTGCCGGCGCCGGCGGCCGATGAGATCGCCTACTTGATCTACACGTCGGGCACCACCGGTGTCCCGAAAGGCGTTGCCATCAGCCATCGCAACGTCATCGAGCTACTTGCGTCGCTGTCGGCGGATGTGGACCGGGCCGGCGTGTGGAGCCAGTGGCATTCCTATGCTTTCGATGTCTCGGTGTGCGAGATCTGGGGCGCACTGCTGGGCGGTGGCCGGTTGGTGGTGGTACCCGAACCACTGACCCGCGCTCCGGAGGAATTTCACGCGCTGCTCGCCCGCGAACGGGTCAGCGTGTTGAGCCAGACCCCTTCGGCGTTTTACGCGTTGCAGACCGCCGATGGGCTGGCCCCCGGGCTGGGCGATCAGCTCGTGCTGCAGAGCGTGATATTCGCCGGGGAAGCCCTTGAGCCCCAACGTCTTCGACCCTGGCTGCAGGGCCATCCGCGATCGCCGCGGCTGCTGAATTTGTATGGCACCACCGAGACGACCGTGCACGCGTCGTTCCGTGAAATCACACCGAGCGACGTCGACAGCAATGTCAGCCCGATCGGGGTGCCGTTGTCCCACCTGGGCTTCTTCGTGCTCGATGCGTGGTTGCGTCCGACCCCGGTCGGGGTGGTCGGTGAGTTGTATGTCGCCGGTACCGGGCTCGGTTCGGGGTACTGGCGCCGGCCCGCATTGACGTCGTCGCGTTTCGTGGCGTGCCCGTCGGGGGAGGCGGGTTCGTCGGGACAACGGATGTATCGCACCGGGGACCTGGTGTGTTGGGGGCCCGATGGTCAGTTGCGGTATCTGGGCCGCGCGGACGAGCAGGTCAAGATTCGCGGCTTCCGTATCGAACTCGGCGAGGTTCAGGCTGCCCTCGCCGCGGTTCGCGGGGTGGACGAGGCGGTGGTGATCGTTCGCGAGGACCGACCCGGCGACAAGCGTCTGGTCGGCTATGTCATTGGAACGACGGATCCGGGTCAGGCACGAAGCGCGTTGGCGGAGCGGCTGCCGGCCTACATGGTGCCCGCGGCGGTAGTGCGCATCGACACCTTGCCCTTGACGGTCAACGGCAAACTCAACAAGCGCGCTCTGCCGGCACCTGAGTATCAGGACGCGGACACCTACCGTGCCCCGTCCAACCCGGTCGAGGAGATCCTGGCCGGGATCTATGCGCGGATCCTCGGAATCGAACGGGTCGGGGTCGACGACTCGTTCTTCGACCTCGGTGGCGACTCGCTCTCGGCGATGCGGGTGATCGCGGCGATCAATACCGATTTGGATGCCGATGTTTCAGTGCGCACGCTGTTCGACGCACCCTCGGTGGCCCGATTGGCGGCCCGTGTCGGTGTGAGCACCGGCCGACGCACGGCATTGGTGGCCTTCGAGCGTCCCGCCGTGATCCCGTTGTCCTTCGCCCAGAACCGGATGTGGTTCCTCAACCAGTTCGAGGACGAAATTGCGACCTACAACATGCCGATGGCCCTCCGCATCAGCGGAACATTGGAGTCATCTGCGCTGGCCGCCGCGCTTGCAGATGTGGTCGACCGCCACGAAACCCTGCGCACCGTATTCCCGGCGGTCGAAGGTCTGCCCCGGCAGGTGGTCATCCCGGCGGAGCGAGCCGATTTCGCTTGGCACGTCGTAGACAGCACGGGTTGGCCTGCTGAGCGGATCGGCGAGGCCATCGGTGAACTGGTGCGCTACAACTTCAACCTGACGACCGATATCCCGTTGCGGGCAAAGCTTTTCCGCCTGGGCGAGCACGAGCACGTGTTCGTGGCGGTCGTGCACCATATCGCCGGCGACGGCTGGTCGATCGCCCCGCTGGTGCGCGATTTGAGTGTGGCTTATGCCTGCAGAAGTGCCGGCCATGCTCCACAGTGGGCGCCGCTGCCGGTGCAGTATGTGGACTACACGTTGTGGCAGCGGGCAGAATTCGGCGACTTCGACGACCCCGACAGTCCGATCGCCGCTCAAGTGGCCTATTGGGAACAGACGTTGGCCGGGCTGCCTGAGCGGTTGCAGTTACCCACCGACCGGCCGTATCCGCCCGTAGCCGATCATCGCGGTGGCAGTGTGACCGTCGACTGGCCGGCGGAGTTGCAGGCGCAGGTTGCCCGGGTGGCGCGCGAGCACAACGCGACCAGTTTCATGGTGATGCATGCCGCTTTCGCGGCGTTGCTGGCCCAACTCAGCGCCAGTTCCGATGTGGCGGTGGGTTTCCCGATCGCCGGGCGGCGTGATCCGGTGCTCGACGAGCTGGTCGGTTTTTTCGTCAGCACATTGGTGCTGAGGGTGGACGTGACCGGTGATCCGCAATTCACCGCGTTGCTCGCACAGGTGCGAGCGCGCGGTCTGGCCGCATTCGAGCATCAGGACGTGCCGTTCGAGGTCCTGGTCGATCGGGTCAACCCCACCCGATCCCTCACTCATCACCCGCTCATCCAGGTGATGTTGGCGTGGCAGAATTTCCCGGGCTTCGACAACAACCCGGCCAACAGACTGGCTTTGGGTGACTTGGCGGCCACTCCACTGTCGGCGGACACTCAGTCGGCCCGAATGGATTTGCTGGTTTTCCTGCGGGAGCGCTGGGACGAAGCGGGTGAACCCGCGGGGCTGGGCGGAACTGTGGAGTTCCGCACCGATGTGTTCGACGCTGCCAGCATCGAGGCCCTCATGGAGCGGCTGCGACGGGTGCTGACGGCGATCACCGTCGATCCTGGGCGGCGGCTCTCGTCGGTTGATCTGCTCGATCAGGCCGAGCGTTTTCAGCTGGATACGGTGGGCAACCGGGCGGCGCTGATGAGGCCCGCGTTCGCGCCGGTGGCGATTCCGCAGTTGTTCGCGGCGCAGGCCGCGCGCACGCCCGAGGCGAACGCGATCGTGTTCGAAAGCCGCTCGATGACCTATCGGGAACTGGATGAGGCGTCTACTCGACTGGCGCATCTACTGATCGCCCACGGGGCTGGTCCCGGTCAATGTGTGGCGCTGCTGTTTCCGCGGTCGGCTCAGGCCGTCGTGGCAATCCTGGCGGTCCTGAAAAGCGGGGCGGCGTATCTGCCGATCGACCCCGCGCATCCGGCCGCGCGTGTCGGATTCATGCTCGAGGATGCGGCTCCGCTCGTCGCGATCACCACCGCGGAACTGCGGCCGCGACTGGACGGACACGATGTTCTCGTCATCGACGCCGACGATCCTGCCATTGACGGCGAGCCGTGCACCGCCTTGCCCGCGCCGAGCCCCGAGGACATCGCCTACCTCACTTACACCTCAGGTTCCACCGGGATGCCCAAGGGAGTGGCGATCACCCACCGCAACGTGACTCAACTGATGCAGTCACTGCCGGCCGGTCTACCGGCTCGACCCGGGCAGGCGTGGTCGCAGTGGCATTCGTTGGTCTTCGACGTCTCGGTGTGGGAGATCTGGGGCGCGCTGTTCCATGGTGGGCGGCTTGTGGTAGTACCCGAAGCGGTGGCCGCCTCACCGGACAATTTTCATGCATTGCTGGCCGCTGAACGGGTCGCCGTATTGGGCCAGACTCCATCTGCAGTGGGTCTGCTGTCCCAAGAGGGTTTGGAGTCCGCCGCGCTGGTCGTAGCCGGCGAGGCGTGCCCGCCTCACCTGGTGGACCGCTGGGCGTCGGGTCGGGTCATGATCAACGGCTACGGTCCCACCGAGACCACTGTCTATGCCGCGATCAGCGCGCCGCTGGTCCCGGGGTCAGGCGATGTGCCAATCGGTGGGCCGGTGCCCGGCGCGGCGTTGTTCGTCCTCGATCAGTGGATGCGTGCCGTACCGGTCGGCGTGGTCGGCGAGTTGTATGTGGCCGGTTCGGGAGTGGGCGTTGGCTACGTGCGCCGGCCCGGTTTGACCGCATCGCGATTTGTGGCGTCGCCGTTCGGACAACCAGGCGCGCGGATGTATCGCACCGGGGACCTGGTCCGTTGGGGTTCGGATGGCCAACTGCGCTACGTCGGCCGAGCTGATGAGCAGGTCAAACTCCGCGGCTATCGCATCGAGCTCGGCGAGATCGAGGCCGTGCTACGCACGCATCCCCGTGTCGCACAGGCAGTCGTCCTGGCGCGCATCGCCAACTCCGGTGCTGATTCAGCCGACGCAGCGGGCGACAAGCAGCTCGTCGGTTACGTAGTGCCCGACCAGCAGATGAAGCTGGTGCGTGAGCCCGAACGCGAAGCCCGGTTGGTCGACCAGTGGCAGGACGTCTACCGGGACCTGTATTCGGCGGATGACTCCGCTCCGCGTGCCTCAACCGAACTGGGCGAGGACTTCGGCGGCTGGAACAGCAGCTACACCGGCGAGCCGATTCCGTTGGAAGAGATGCGCGAATGGCGTGCGGCCGCGGTGAACCGCATCCGGTCTCTCCGAATGCGGCGGGTGCTCGAAATCGGTGTCGGGTCGGGACTCTTGCTCGCACCGTTGGCCGCCGAATGCGAGGAGTACTGGGGCACAGACTTCTCGCCGCCGACAATCCAGAGCTTGCAGGCGGCGGTTGCCGTCCAACCATGGGCGGAGCGGGTGAGGCTGCGGGCACAGCCCGCAGATACGGCAGATGGGTTGCCGCAGGGCCATTTCGACACGATCATTCTCAACTCGGTGATCCAGTATTTCCCCAGCGCCGGATATCTGCTCGATGTGCTGGGTTTGGCGCTCAAGCTGCTGGCGCCGGGTGGCTCGGTGTTCATCGGCGACGTGCGAAACCTGTCATTGCTGCGGGCGTTCACGACCGGCGTGGTGTGTGCCGATTCCGTCGGACCCGACGACACGGCCGGTGTGGTGAAAGAGCGCGTGCGCCGCCAGATGCTGGCCGAGCAGGAGCTGTTGGTGGCACCGGAGTTCTTCATGGCGCTGCCTGCCCACCTTCCCGAGATCGCCGGGGTCGATATCCAGCTCAAGGCGATGGAGGCGGTCAACGAACTCAGCGCCTTCCGCTACGAGGTGGTCCTGCACAAGGCGCCGACGCCCGCACGCTCGGCGGCTGAGCTGTGTACCGAACCGTGGGATCAGTTCGGAAGTCTGGCCGCGCTGGGTCGGTATCTCAGTTCTCAAGAATCGCCGGAACTGCGGATCACCGGGGTGCCGCATGCCGGAATCTGGGCCGAGGTTGCGTTCGCGCAGGCATTGGCCGACGCAGAGGATCGGGCGGCGGTGAGCGATATACGTGCCGGCCTGACGATTCCTGAGGATGCGGTGTCAGCGCAGCAGTGTCATCTGCTGGGCGATCAACTGGGATACGTCACGGCGGTGACCTGGTCGCCGAAGGCGGGCCTGGTGGACATCGTCTACACCCGCTCGGGTGAGTCCGCAACGCATCCGGGTACGTACCCGTCGGCAACACCGGATGGATCGCTTGCTGGGTATGTCAACGACCCAGCGGCGATCGAACGGGTTGCCGAGCTGCGCAACTTCATGGCCGAGCGGTTGCCGGAGTTCATGGTCCCCGCCGCGATCATGATGCTCGACTCACTGCCGTTGACAGTCAACGGCAAACTTGACCGGCGAGCGTTGCCGAGTCCGGAGTTCGTCACCGGGGTCGCCTACCGTGCGCCACGGGATCGGCGCGAACAGATACTGGCCCGCCTGTGGGGCGAAGTGCTGGGGGCGACGCACGTCGGCATCGACGAATCGTTTTTCGACCTCGGTGGGCACTCGCTGGCGGCGATGCGGTTGTTGGGACGGCTGCGCGCAGAGTTGGGTGTCGACGTTCCGATCAGAGCGCTGTTCGACGCGCCCACCGTGGTCGGGCTGGCTGAGTGGATCGGCGCCCACGCCGGGGAGCAGGCCGGGGCAGCGTTGACGGCGCGACAACGGCCCGAGCGGGTGCCGTTGTCGTACGCCCAGCAACGGCTGTGGTTTCTCGACCAGCTACAGGGTCCGTCGCCCGTCTACAACATGCCGTTGGCATTCCGGATCAGCGGACCGCTCGACGTCGAGGCGCTGGGCGACGCGTTGGCCGATGTGGTGGCCCGTCACGAAAGCCTGCGCACCCGGTTCGACGTGGTCGAAGGCATCCCCCAGCAAGTTGTCATCCCGCCCGAGCGGGCCGACTTCGGTTGGCAGGTGGTCGAAGCCACCGGCTGGTCGGCGGAACAGATCGAACAGGCCATGACCGCGGTGGTCGGACACAGCTTTGTTCTGGGTTCCGAAATCCCGGTGCGGACAACGCTTTTGCGCATCGACGCAAACGAATACGTGTTGGTGGCGGTGGTGCACCACATCGCCGGGGATGGATGGTCGATCGCTCCGCTGGTGCGCGATGTGGGGATGGCCTACGCGAGCCGGTGCGCCGGTCGGGCGCCGGAGTGGGCGCCGCTGGCGGTGCAGTATGTCGATTACACGCTGTGGCAGCGCGAGCATCTCGGCGAAATCGATGACCCCGCAAGCCGGTTAGCGGCTCAGCTCGAGTACTGGCAGCACGCGTTGGCCGGGCTGCCAGAACGGCTGGAGCTGCCGACCGATCGGCCCTATCCGCTGGTCGCCGATCAGCAAGGGGCCAGTGTCACCATCGACTGGCCCGTCGAGTTGCAGCAGCAGTTGGCAAGGGTGGCAGGGCAGCACCGGGCGACCAGCTTCATGGTGGTCCAAGCCGCGCTGGCGGTGACGTTGGCCAAACTGTCGGCCAGCACCGACGTCGCCATCGGCTTCCCCATCGCCGGGCGGCGCGATGCCGCGCTCGACGAGCTGGTCGGGTTCTTCGTCAACACCTTGGTCTTACGCGTGCAGATCGACGGCGACCCCACTGTCGCGGAGCTGCTCGAACAGGTCCGCAGCCGCAGTCTGGCGACCTACGAGCACCAGGACGTGCCGTTCGAAGTTCTCGTCGAACGGCTCAATCCGACCCGCTCGTTGGCGCATCATCCGCTCATCCAGGTCATGCTCGCCTGGCAGAACTTCGACCGCGCGGACGAGCAGGCGCCGACGCCTGCGCTGGGCGATGTACAGGTCCAACCCCTGAGTGTGGACACGCACACCGCCCGCATGGACCTGTCGTTCTCACTGGAGGAACGGTGGAGCTCCAGCGGTGAACCCGTAGGGATCAGCGGGTCGCTGGAATACCGCACCGACGTGTTCGACGCGGGGAGCATCCACACTCTCCTCGAGCGGCTTCACCGCGTGCTCACGGCAATGACCGACGATCCGACACGCCGTCTTTCCGCGATCGACCTACTCGATGGGACCGAACACCACCGCCTCGAGGAGTTGGGTAACCGCGCCGCGTCGAGCCGGCCGCAGCCTGACGCGCACGTGTCGATTCCCACGCTGTTCGCCGCACAGGTGGCCCGTGCACCGCAAGCGGTCGCGATCAGCAGTGACGGTCGGTCGATGACCTACCGCGAACTCGACGAAGCCGCCAATCGGCTGGGCCACCTCCTCAGTGAGCACGGCGTCGGCCCCGGGCGGTCCGTGGCGCTGCTCGTCGAGCGCTCAGCCCACGCAGTCGTCGCCATGCTGGCCGTGCTCAAGACGGGCGCGGCGTATCTGCCGATCGATCCGACAGTGCCCGACACGCGGCTGCAGTTCATGCTCACCGATGCCGCGCCGGTTGTCGCGATCGTCGCCGCCGAGCTCGCCGAGCGGCTCGACGGGCGCGGGGTCACGGTCATCGTCGTGGACGACCCTGCGATCGAGGCGTATCCCAGCGCCGAACTGGCGGCGTCGGAACCCGACGACATCGCGTACCTGATCTACACCTCCGGCACCACCGGCACGCCCAAGGGTGTGGCCATCACCCACCGCAGCGTCACCCATCTGCTGGGGTCGCTGGATGCGGGGCTGCCCGCATCGGGAGTGTGGCCGTTGTGTCACTCGCTGGCATTCGATGTCTCGGTCTGGGAGATCTTCGGTGCGCTGCTGCGCGGCGGGCGGCTGGTCGTCGTCCCCGAACTCGTGGCGAGCTCACCGGATGAGCTGCACTCGCTGCTGATAGCTGAATCGGTCACCGTGCTGACCCAGACCCCGTCCGCCGTGGCGACTCTGGCGCATGAGGGGCTGGAGTCGACCGCCGTCGTGATGGCCGGTGAGGCGTGCCCGGCCGAGGTGGTGGATCGGTGGGCGCCCGGGCGGGTGATGGTGAACGCATACGGCCCGACTGAGACCACGATGTGTGTGGCTGTCAGCGCACCACTGACGGCGGGCATGCACGTTGTTCCCATCGGTACACCGGTGCCGGGAGCGGCGTTGTTCGTTCTCGACGCGTGGCTGCGTCCGGTGCCGGTCGGGGTCGTCGGCGAGTTGTATGTGGCCGGCGTCGGGCTGGCCTACGGCTACGTGGGCCGCGCGGGATTGACCGCCGCGCGCTTCGCCGCCTGCCCGTTCGGTACTCCCGGGCAGCGGATGTACCGCACCGGTGATCTGGTGCGCTGGGGCAGCGACGGACAACTTGCATACCTGGGCCGTGCCGATGAGCAGGTCAAGATCCGTGGCTACCGCATCGAACTTGGTGAGGTCCACAGCGCTCTGACCGCCATGGACGCAATCGACCAGGCCGCCGTCATAGCCCGCGAAGACCGGCCCGGCGACAAACGCCTCGTCGGTTATGTCACCGAATCCGCAACGGGCTCAGTCAATTCCGCCGAAGTGCGCGCGAAGCTGGGTGAGCGGCTGCCGGCCTACATGGTGCCCTCAGCCGTCGTCGTTCTCGACGCGCTGCCGTTGACGGTCAACGGCAAACTCGACACCCGCGCCCTGCCGACACCGGAATACACCGCTGGCGAGTACCGCGCACCGGTCACCCCGACCGAGGAAATCCTGGCGGGCGTCTACGCCCGCGTTCTCGGACTTGAGCGCGTCGGAACCGACGAGTCCTTCTTCGACCTCGGCGGCGACTCCCTTTCGGCAACCCGGGTCATCGCCGCCGTCAACACCAGCCTCGACGCCGGCCTTGCCGTGCGAACCATCTTCGAGTCGCCCTCGGTCGCGCAGTTGGCTCTTCGTGTCGGCGAGGGTTCGGTTCGACGTGCCCCGTTGGCGGCGGTCGAGCGGCCGCCTGTGGTGCCGTTGTCGTATGCCCAGAGCCGGTTGTGGTTCCTCAATCGTTTCGAGGACGGCTTTGGGACATACAACATTCCGACTGCGCTGCGGATCAACGGAGCGCTTGATGTCCAAGCGCTCGACGCGGCGCTGGACGACGTGATCGCGCGCCACGAATCGCTGCGCACCATCTTCCCCGACGTGGACGGTGTGCCGTTCCAACAGGTGTTGCCGGCGCAGGCGGGGATGTGGCGACGCGGGGGTCCGGCGGTGGTTTCGCTGGCGGAACCGGGCCTCGTGACCGAGATGGCGAGCTTGGCAGGGTATCGGTTCGATCTGGCCGACGAGATCCCCGTGCGCGCACAGATCTATGCGCTGAGGCCCGAACAGTTCGTGCTCGCAATCATGGTGCACCACATCGCCTTTGACGGCTGGTCGTTGGCACCGATGGTGCGTGATGTGGCCGAGGCGTACCGGGCGCGCCTACATGGGCAGGCCCCTGGCTGGGCGCCGTTGCCGGTGCAGTACGCCGATTACACGCTGTGGCAACGGGATTGGCTGGGCGTCGAGTCCGATCCGGACAGCGTGATCGCCGCGCAGCTGGCTTATTGGCGCCAGGAACTGGCTGAGCTGCCCGAGGTGGTGTCGCTGCCGGCGGACCGCCCGCGCCCGGCGGTGCCGAGCTACCGCGGTGACGGGGTGGAGTTGCGCATCGACGCGCCACTGTGGGCCGAGGTCAAGGCAGTCGCGGCCGCGCACAATGCGACGGCCTCGATGGTGATGCAGGCGGTGTTGGCGGTGGTGTTGCACCGCGCCGGGGTGGGCGACGACGTGGTGATGGGCTCACCGATCGCGGGACGGCTGGACGCCGCGCTCGACGATCTGGTCGGGTTCTTCGTCAACACGTGGGTGTTGCGGGTCGCGGTGAGCTCTCGGGACCGGTTCAGCGACGTGCTCGAGCGGGTGCGCAACAAGGCGTTGGATGCCTACAGCAACCAGGACGTGCCGTTCGAGTTGTTGGTCGAGCAGCTCAATCCGGTGCGCTCCACATCGCATCACCCACTGTTCCAGGTGGGCATGCTCTTCCAGAACAATCTGCGTCCCGAGGGCGCTGCGCTCGACGGGATCAGCGTCGAGCCGCTGGAGACGTCGATCGGCACTTCGAAATGGGACTTGGACTTCGACTTCGGCGAGGTGCCCAGCGAGGACTCGGGTGCGCCGATGGCCGCGGGAACAGTCACCTACGCGACGGACTTGTACGACCGGTCCACCATCGAACGGTTGGTGGCCTGGTTCGGCCGGGTGCTGGAGGCGGTTGTCACCGACGCCGCCGTGGCGGTGGGCGACATGGGCTTGCTCGACGCAGGGGAGCAGTCGCTGCTCGATGAGGTGGGTAACCGGGCGGTGCTGACCCGGCCGGCGAGCACGTCGCTGTCGATTCCGGCGGCGTTCGCCGAGCAGGCGGCCCGCAACCCGCAAGCGGTGGCGCTGCGCTGCGGTTCGAGGTCCTTGACCTATCGCGAACTCGACGAGGCCTCGAACCGGCTGGCGCACTTGCTGGTTGGACAGGGTGTCGGCGCGGGTGATTGCATCGCGCTGCTGTTCAACCGGTCGGCTGAAGCGATCGCGGCCATGCTGGCGGTGCTCAAGGCCGGAGCGGCCTATCTGCCGATCGATCCGGCGCTGCCTGCGACGCGGCTCGAGTTCATGCTCGGCGACGCCGCACCGATGGTGGCGATCACCAGCAGTGGACTGGCCGAGCGGCTGACCGGATACGACCTGCTGGTCGTCGATGTCGACGACGCACGTGTGCAGGACCATCCGGTTACGGGGCTGCCCGCGCCGTCCCCGGACGACATCGCCTACATCATCTACACCTCGGGCACCACCGGCACTCCCAAGGGCGTGGCCATCACTCATCACAACGTGACCGAGCTGATGGCCTCTCTTGACTCCGAACTGGCGGCGCCGGATCAGGTGTGGTCGCAGTGGCACTCCTACAGCTTCGACATTTCGGGCTGGGAGATCTGGGGCGCGCTGCTGCACGGTGCGCGGCTGGTGGTGGTGCCCGAGACAGTGGCCCGCTCACTGGCCGACTTCCACGCCTTGCTCGTTGCCGAACAGGTGACCGTGTTGAGCCAAACCCCTTCTGCGGTCGGGGGATTGTCGCCGGAGGGTCTGGACGGCGTCACGTTGCTGGTGGGCGGAGAGCCGTGCCCGGCCGAGGTGATCGACCGGTGGGCGCCGGACCGGTCGATGATCAACGAATACGGCCCGACCGAAGCCACGATGTGGGTGACCGCGAGTGCACCGTTGGCGGCGGACTCTGGTGCGATACCGATCGGTGCGCCGCTGCCGACCGCGGCGCTGTTCGTGCTCGACGACTGGCTTCGGCCGGTGCCGGCCGGCATGGTCGGCGAGTTGTATGTGGCCGGCCCCCAGGTCGGGGTCGGGTATTGGCGCCGGGCCGGGTTGACCGCGTCGCGGTTCATGGCGTGCCCGTTCGGACAGCCCGGCCAACGGATGTACCGCACCGGTGATCTAGTGCGCTGGGGTGCCGACGGGCAGCTGCGCTATCTGGGGCGCGCCGACGAGCAGGTCAAGATCCGCGGCTTCCGCATCGAACTCGGCGAGATCGGCGCGGTGCTCGCGGCGCATCCGCGCGTCGCGCAGGCAGTGGTCATCGCGCACACCGCAGATGCCGGTGAGCCGGTGAGCGACAAGCAGTTGGTCGGGTATGTCGTGACCGACCCGGAGATGATGCTGGTGCGCGAGCCCGACCGGGAAGCCCAAGTTGTCGATCAATGGCAGCGGGTGTGGGGCGGGTTGTACTCCGCTCAACCGCCCGCCGCGGACGCGCCCGCGGCGTTGGGTCAGGATTTCGGCGGCTGGATCAGCAGCTACACCGGCGAGCCGATTCCGCTCGAGCAGATGCAGGAATGGCGCGCGGCCACGGTGGACCGCATCCGGGCGCTCCGTCCCCGGCGAATCCTGGAAATCGGGGTCGGTTCGGGGCTGCTGCTGACGCCGTTGGCGCCCGATTGTGAGGAGTACTGGGGCGTCGACCTGTCCACCGCCACGATCGAGAAACTGCAGGCCGCGGTGGCCTCGCAGCCGTGGGGTGATCGGGTGCGGTTGCGGGCCCAGCCCGCCGATGCGGTCGACGGGTTGCCGGTGGGACACTTCGACACCATCGTCCTGAACTCGGTGATCCAGTACTTCCCGAGTGCGGGGTATCTGCTCGATGTGCTGGCGTCGGCGCTCCGATTGCTGGCGCCCGGCGGCGCGGTGTTCGTCGGCGACGTGCGGAATCTGTCGTTGCTGCAGGCGTTCACCACCGGCGTGGTGTGCGCCGAGGACGCGGGCGCTGACCAGACCGCGGCGGTGGTGCGGGAACGGGTGCGCCGGGAGGTGCTGGCCGAGCAGGAGTTGTTGCTGGCGCCGGAGTTCTTCGTCGCACTACCGCACCGATTCGGCGAGATCGCCGCCGTGGATCTGCAGCTCAAAGCGATGGCGGCGATCAACGAGCTCAGCGGCTTCCGCTATGACGCGGTGCTGCGCAAGGCCCCGACACCGGTGCGATCGGCGGCCGACGTGCCGACCCGACCGTGGCAGCAGTTGGGCAGCCTGGTGGCGGTGGAAGACTTCCTGCGCGCCGAGCAACCGGCGCAGCTGCGCATCACCGCAGTGCCGCATGCCGGGGTATGGCCGGAGGTGGCGATGGCGCAGGCGCTGGCCGCCGCCGGCGATCGGGTGGCAATCAGCGAGGTACGTGCCGGCCTGACGATCCCCGAGGATGCGGTGTTGCCGCAGCAGTGTCATCGGCTGGGCGAACGGCTGGGCTATGAAACCGCCGTAACCTGGTCGCCCACCGCCGGTTTCGTGGATGTGCTCTACACCCGCGGCGATCGGGCGCAGGTGTTGTCGGAGGTGTACCGCCCGGCCGCGCCTGTCGACTCACTCGCCGGCCATGTCAACGACCCGGCGGCGGTCGAGCGGGTGACCGAACTCCGCAGCTTCGTCGCCGAGCGGTTGCCGGAGTTCATGGTGCCCGCGGCGATCATGATGCTGGACTCGCTGCCGTTGACGGTCAACGGCAAGCTTGATCGGCGGGCGTTGCCGGCGCCGAAGTTCATCAGCGCAGCGGCCTATCGGGCGCCGCGCGATCAACGCGAACAGGTGGTGGCCGCACTGTTCGGTGAGGTGCTGGGCGCAACGAGAGTCGGCATCGACGACTCGTTCTTCGACCTCGGTGGACATTCGCTGTCTGCGATGCGGTTGTTGGGCCGGTTGCGGACCGGACTCGGTGTCGAGGTGCCGATCCGGGAATTCTTCGACGCGCCCACCGTGGCCGGACTGGCCGAATGGATCGGCGTGCACGGCGGTGAACGGAGTAGGGCCGCCCTGACGGTCCAGCAGCGGCCCGCAGTGATTCCGTTGTCGTATGCCCAGCAACGCCTGTGGTTCCTCGACCAGTTGCACGGACCGTCGGCCATGTACAACATGCCGACTGCGTATCGGATCGCCGGCCCGCTCGACACCGATGCGTTGGGCGCGGCGTTGGCCGACGTCGTGGATCGCCAGGAGAGCTTGCGGACGTTGTTCACCGCGCCCGAAGGCAGACCCCAGCAGGTGATCGTCCCCGTGGCGCAAGCCGATTTCGGCTGGCAGGTCGTCGATGCCCGCGACTGGTCGCCGGATCGGCTGGAGGCCGCCTTCGGCGACGTCGTCCGCTACGCGTTCGATCTGACCACCGAAATCCCCTTACGCGCACTCCTTTTCCGTGTCGCGGCTGACGCGCATGTGTTGGTGGCCGTGGTGCATCACATTGCCTCGGACGGTTTGTCGATCGCCCCGTTGATGCGTGATCTGAGTGTGGCCTATGCGGGCCGATGCGCGGGGCATGCCCCGGACTGGTTGCCGTTGCCGGTCCAATACGTGGACTACACACTGTGGCAGCGTGAGCAACTGGGCGACCTGGCCGATGCCGACAGCCCGATCGCTGCGCAGCTCGCCTACTGGGAGCAGGCGCTGGCCGGGCTGCCCGAACGACTGGACCTGCCCACCGATCGGCCGTACCCACCGGTGGCCGATTATCGGGGCGCCACGGTGCCCATCGAGTGGCCAGCGGCTCTTCAGCAGCAGCTCGCGCGGCTGGCCGGACAGCACAACACAACCAGTTTCATGGTGGTCCAGGCGGCCCTGGCGGTGCTGTTGGGCAAGCTCAGCGCCAGCACCGACGTCGCCGTCGGCTTCCCCATCGCCGGGCGTGACGACCCAGCCCTCGACGAGCTGGTCGGCGTTTTCGTCAACACCCTGGTGCTGCGAATCGACCTGGCCGGTGACCCACGCGTCGCCGAACTGCTGGCTCATGTGCGTCAGCGCAGCCTGGCCGCCTACCAGCACCAAGACGTGCCTTTCGAGGTGCTGGTGGACCGGCTCAACCCGACCCGCAGCCTGACCCATCACCCACTGGTTCAGGTGATGCTGGCTTGGCAGAATCTGTCCGTACAAACGGACGGGTCCGCAGCGTTCGCTCTGGGAGATCTCCAATTCGAACCGCTGACAGCTGAAACTCGAACCGCGCGTACGGATTTGACGTTCTCTCTGGCCGAACGCTGGAATGCGGCCGGGCAGCCTGCCGGGATCGGCG
Organism: Mycolicibacterium sp. GF69; assembly: GCF_003284965.1. GTDB lineage: Bacteria > Actinomycetota > Actinomycetes > Mycobacteriales > Mycobacteriaceae > Mycobacterium. The sequence continues at coordinate 76,899 of NZ_QMEW01000008.1, read as the reverse complement.
GCGCGGTGGAGTTCCGCACCGACGTATTCGACTCGGCGACGATCGTGGCAATGATCGAGCGGCTACAGCGGGTGGTTGAAGCGTTGATCGCCGACCCGGCACGACGACTCTCGTCGCTGGATGTGCTGAGTGCCGGTGAACACGACGGGCTTGCCAGGTGGGGTAACCGGGCGGCGCTGACTGCCCCGACCTCCACGCCGATGTCGATTCCGATGTTGTTCGCCGATCAGGTGGCGCGTGCACCGCACGCGGTGGCGCTGACCTTCCAGGACCGGTCGATGACGTATCGCGAGCTGGACGCGGCGTCGAACCGATTGGCGCACTTGCTCACCGGGCTCGGTGCGGGTCCGGGGGAGCGGGTGGCGCTGCTGCTCAACAGGTCGGTCGAGGCGATCGTCGCGATCCTGGCAGTGCTCAAGACCGGAGCGGCCTATCTGCCGATCGACTCGGCGCACCCGGCGGCGCGGATCGACTTCATGCTGGACGACGCCGCACCGCTCGCCGCGATCACCACCGCGGCGCTGGCCGAGCGGCTGAACGAACACGAACTGCTCGCAATAGACATCCACGACCCCGGGACCGCCGACCAGCGCAGTACCGCTTTGCCGGTACCCAGCCCCGACGAAACCGCCTATGTCATATACACGTCCGGCACCACCGGGGTCCCCAAGGGAGTGGCGGTCAGCCATCGAAACGTGACCGGACTCCTCGAGGCGCTCGACGCTGAGCTGGAGCTCTCGCCCGGGCAGGTGTGGACCCAGTGCCACTCCTACGCGTTCGACTACTCGGTGTGGGAGATCTTCGGAGCGCTGCTGCGCGGTGGTCGGCTCGTCGTGGTGCCCGAAGACGTGGTGCGCTCACCGCAGGAACTGCACTCCCTGCTGGTGACCGAGAGCGTCACCATCTTGAGCCAGACGCCGTCTGCCTTCTACGCATTGCAGTCCGTCGATGCGCTGCCGACCGACGCCGGTGATCAGCTGAAGCTGGAGACCGTGGTGTTCGGTGGAGAGGCGCTGGAACCGCAACGTCTCGACACCTGGTTGCGCAATCATCCCCGATCCCCGCGGTTGGTGAACATGTACGGCATCACCGAGACGACGGTGCACGCCTCATTCCGCGAAATCGCCCGCGGTGACGTCGAATCCGGCCTCAGCCCGATCGGCGTGCCGTTGGCCAATCTCGCCTTCCACGTGCTCGATCACTGGTTGCATCCGGTTCCCGTCGGCGTGGTCGGTGAGTTGTATGTTGCCGGTGGCGGCTTGGCGTACGGCTATGTGGGCCGGGCCGAATTGACCGGAGCACGGTTTGTCGCCTGCCCGTTCGGCGGTGCCGAAGCGCCGGGGCAACGGATGTATCGCACCGGCGATCTGGTGCGTTGGGGTGCGGACGGACAGCTGCGGTACGTAGGGCGCGCCGATGAGCAGGTCAAGATCCGTGGCTACCGCATCGAACTGGGCGAGGTCGAGTCCGCGCTGACCGGTCTGGACGAGGTTGACCAGGCGGTGGTCGTCGCACGGGAGGACCGCCCCGGCGACAAACGACTGGTCGGCTATATCACCGGGACCTCCACCGGCACAGCCGATCCCGTCGGCGTACGGGAAGCGTTGGCCGAACGGCTTCCTTCCTATATGGTTCCCGCGGCAGTGGTAGTGCTCGACGCGCTGCCGTTGACGGTCAACGGAAAACTCGACAGAGGTGCCTTGCCGGCGCCCGAATACGCCGACACCGATCATTACCGTGCGCCAGCCAACCCGACCGAGGAGATTCTCGCCAGAATCTACGCCGAGGTACTTGGACTCGAGCGCGTCGGCGTGGACGACTCGTTCTTCGACCTGGGCGGGGATTCACTGTTGGCGATGCAGGTGATCACGGCGATCAACAACCGCCTGGAAACACATCTTGCGGCGCGGACCTTGTTCCACGCGCCGTCCGTGAGAAGCCTGAGCCAACAGTTGGACGGAGCTGCCGGCGCCGCGGAAGTAATTCCCGTCGAGGTACTCAAGGAGGGCGCCGGTGCCCCCCTGTTTTGCATTCACCCCGGTGGCGGGGTGAGTTGGCCCTATCAGACGCTTGGGGCTTACTTGGATTGCCCGATCATCGGTATTCAGCAACCGCTGAAAGAAGGAGAGACCGAACCCCGGTCCATCGCCGATATGGCGAAAAACTATGCCGACCGGATACAAGAAATTTCACCCGACGGGCCGTACAGTCTCCTCGGCTGGTCATTTGGCGGCGTCGTTGCTCATGAATTGGCAGTCGAACTGCAGGAACGCGGATACGAAATTGCGCGGCTTGTCCTTCTCGACGCTCTGCCCAGCCTTCAGGGCGATGCAGCCATATTGAACGATGCGATGAACAAGGAGCAGATAGCTCGAGAAGTCCTGCGGCTATATGGAATCGAAATTGCTGAACGGGACGGACCGAGTACATACGAACAAATCAAAGAACTCGTGCAAGAGCACCATCCCGAAGAGCTTTCGCGCTTCAGCAACATAGTGGAGTCGCTGGCTCAAAATTTGGAGTCGTTGGCCCAGAATGTAAACAGCAACCGGCTGCTGCAGAAAGCCCACGAACCCAGGGTGTTCAATGGCGATATGGTCGAATTCCGTACTGTGCAGGATGAGGGCGATCGCGATGAGCCGGCGCTGCAAAGCTGGGATTCCTACGTAGTCGGGCATATTTCTCAGCACAGCATCGACTGTGCACACGAGACCATGCTGAGTGCGGAATCGCTCAATCTGTATGGCGAACAACTCAGATCATTGTTCGATGGCTAGCCGGCCTAAGCTTGGCGCGTCGATCACCGCGAACCGTGCGACATCAAATCGCTCCGCTCCGTGTCGTATTCCGTCGACTTAGCTACGTCCTTGAGCGAGCTCACCGGATCGGCGCTTCGCCTTCAGCCTCTGATGACCTGCGCCCGGTGCCGCATGCCGCCTTGTAGTCGCAGGCCAGAAGCCCGGGCAAGGCCCATGGAAGGCGTATGCGCAGTCGCTGAAAACGCCGGTGATCCGGCGGCCGACCTGCTAGGATTCGAACACCTTGTCCGGCGACCAAGCCCAAAGCGGTGGATGGATTTCGAATGCAGAACGTGGACCGCGAGACCAAGCCCAGCGCCCCGTTGTCGACCGGCAGCATGGCGGCCCAGGCAACGCCATCGCTCCTAGCCAGAATTCGCTGGTCGTCTCGTAGCCTTGGGTTGCTGTTGCGAATAGGAGCAGAGCACCCTTCTCTGCTGTGGCGTCTCTTTACGGACAATCTGCGCTATCTTCTCGTCAAGCTTCGGTTCTTGCCCGGCGCGGCGAAGCACGTAGCGGAGGTTCGTTCAGCTTTTGAGGCAAATGCTGAACGTGGTCGTTTCCAGGAAATATGGTTCGACGCGACCGATGCGAACATCATTCTGTGGAGCGTCACATTCTCGAAAGTGTTCGAACGCAATGACAAGGTGCAGATCCTCGAAATCGGCTCGTGGGAAGGCCGTTCGACTCTGTTTCTCCTGACGTATTTTACCCAGGGGCATTTGACCGCTGTCGATACTTGGGCCGGAAGTGCGGAATACGAGTACAACGCAACGGCGAATGTGCGTGACCTCGAGTCCCGTTTTGATGGCAACGTCGCAGTCTTCAAGGATCGGGTGACGAAGCGTAAAGGTTCATCGTTGCACGTATTGCCACAACTGCTGGATGAAGACCAGAAGTTCGACGTGATTTATGTTGATGGGTCACACGTCGCCGATGATGTCTTGCGGGACAGTATTGCTGCGTGGGACATGCTCAAGCAGGCCGGAATATTGATTTTCGACGACTTCCTGTGGATGTGCTATCCGCGGTTCCGAGCCAATCCCGGCTGGGCGATCAATACATTCCTGAAATATCGCGCCGGTGAATACAAGGTTCTGAACGCCAATTATCAGCTCATACTGCAGAAGACAGTGACGTTCGACGACCACCCGATAACGGATTTCCTTTCCGTTTAGCCGGGCGCTGCGATGATATTTGTGCTGGCATGTTATGGAACTCGTGGCGATGTGGAGCCGGGTCTCGCACTCGGTAGGGAGCTACTACGCCGTGGACACGAAGTTCGCATAGCGGTACCACCAGACTTGGTCGAATTCGCCCAAGCTGCTGGACTTCCGGCGGTGCCGTACGGGATGGATACGCAGACCTGGATGAACTTGCACCGCGACTTGTGGGCGTCAATCGTTCGCAACTTCTGGAAGGTTCCACACCTGATTGAGTTGGGGCGGGGCCTGTTCGGCGTGTATTCGCAGTGCTGGCATGCGGTGAGTACGACCTTGGTGGCGCTGGCGGACGGAGCGGACGTGCTGATCACCGGCCGGGGACTGCAGGAGCCCGCCGTGAACGTCGCGGAGTATTACGACCTTCCATTGGTCACATTGCATTTCGCCCCGTCCCGCGCTCACGGCCAATTCGTTCCGTTCATGGCGGGGGTTGGACGCGCAGCGATGGCGATGAATCTCTGGCTGGCTTGGCGAATGACGAAGAAGGTCGAGGATGAGCAGCGCCGTGAGCTAGGTCTCCCGAAGGCAACAAGCTCTACGTTCCGACGCGTCTCTGAGAACGGGTCGCTGGAGATTCAGGCCTACGACGAGTGTTGCTTCCCTGGCTTAGCGGCCGAATGGACGAAGTGGCTCCACCAACGGCCCTTTGTGGGCGCCCTCACGATGGAGCTCGCGACGGACGTCGACGAGGAGCTCGCAGCGTGGATCTCGGCGGGAGAACCGCCGATATATTTCGGGTTCGGCAGCATACCGGTCGAATCCGCTGCCGGCACGGTTGGAATGATCAGCGCAGCCTGCGCGCAGTTGGGCCAACGAGCGTTGATTTGCGCGGCCGGCACCGATGTCAGCCACGTCCCCCGATCCGATCACGTCAAGATCGTGGGCACGATGAACCATGCCGCCCTCCTGCCTGCGTGTCGCGCGGTCGTGCACCACGGTGGCGCGGGCACCACTGCCGCGGGTCTGCGGGCCGGAGTCCCCACACTGATCCTTTGGACCGCGGCCGACCAGCCGATGTGGGGGATGCAAATCAAGCGACTGAAGCTAGGCAGCTCCCGCAGCTTTTCGAGTACAACTCAGCAGACGCTGACCGAAGATCTGCGCGCCATCCTCGCTCCCGAATTCGCCAGCCGAGCCCGCGAGTTCGCGACCCGGATGACGACGCCCACCGAAAGTGTCACGGCTGCCACCGATCTAGTCGAGGATTCCGCACGTTGCGTGGGCGCGTCCAGCCACTGATGCATTCATCCGTGCCGAGCGCAGGGAACGCGGAAACCCGTTGACGGTGTCGGCGAGCGATTAAACTCAATGTTCAACGTCATGCGAGAGGGAGGGCACTTGACCGAGACCCGTAGCGAAGTGCGATCTTTGTATCTGGAGCTGATGCGGCGCAACCTCACCCGATACGGTATGCACGAGCAACTCCCCGCGAATTGGTCGCTGCGGCAACGTCTCTGGTTCAAAACCGGCAACTTCGTCACTCCCATGTTCTTCGGGACCAGCCCGTTCGGTCAGCGCAAACGCGAATTGGGTCGAGACACTCCGGCGCAAGCCGAGACGATGATCGGAATGCAGAGACTCACCAGTCTTCAGGAATGCGTCGAGACGGTGCTGGCCGAAGAGATTCCCGGCGATCTGGTCGAATGCGGAGTATGGCGCGGAGGGGCGTCGATCCTGATGCGCGCGGTACTGGCCGCCTATGGGGATGAGAAACGACGCGTGTGGCTGGCCGATTCGTTCGCGGGGATGCCGCCCCCGGATCCTGCCAATTACAAAGCAGACAAAGGTATGAGACTGGACCGCAATGCGTTCATATTGGCGGTGCCGGTAACGCAAGTTCAGGCGAATTTCGAACGCTATGGGCTGCTTGATGACCAAGTCCGGTTTCTTCCCGGCTGGTTCAAAGACACGCTGCCCGACGCTCCAATCGATAGCATCGCGGTCCTGCGACTCGATGGTGACCTTTACGAATCGACGATACAAGCGCTCGACGCGCTCTATCCGCGACTGTCTCCCGGTGGCTTCTGCATCATCGATGACTACCACGCGCTCAAGCCCTGTCGGAAAGCTGTGACCGACTACCGCGAGAAGCATGGGGTGAGCGCCCAAATCATGGAGATCGACGGGATCGGTGTGTTGTGGCGCAAGTAATCAGCCGACAAGACGCCGCACTGGATCGTGCCGACATTCTCGATTTATTCTCGGGCCCAAGCGGTTCCGCGTCCTTCGGCGTCTGGACGGGCGGATCGCGAAGATGATTGACGCGCTGATCTTGTCGGTGTCCCGTCGGTACATGCGGTTGCTGCAGACCGACAAGGAACGCGTCGGTGTTGCCGAGCGTTGGATGCGGGCGCTGTTGCTGGTAGTGCCTTTCTATGCGGTAGCCGGCCTTCTGGCGATTCGTTCAGCGTTACGGGGGCCGCTGACGGCCGACAGCATCACCGGAGATGGCATCCGTTTCCGCTGCCGACTCCCGGACTTGATCCCGATGTACATCTACCTGTTCGGAACTTGGGAACCCGATCTTGCGGCGTTTTTGCGCCGCCGACTGCTTCCGGGCGGCACATTCGTCGACGTTGGTGCCAATGTCGGGTTCGTAAGCGCGCTGGCCAGCAAACTGGTCGGACCGAGCGGCGTCGTCGAAGCGATCGAACCGTGCCCGGTCGCAATTGCGGCACTGCAAGAGGTCATAGAAAAAAACGATCTCACCAACACCCGCATAATTGCCGCCGCGGTATCAGATCACGAACACGAACTCCCCCTGTTCGTAGGCCCCAACTTCAACATCGGCCTCACCTCAACAGTCGCCCGCCGTGGCCTCCACGAACAGGGCCGAGTGCCGGCGGGGCCACTCGGTTCGCTGTTGTCCAGTGAGGAACTGGCAACCGCACGCATCATCAAGATCGACGTCGAGGGTGCCGAGGACCGCGTGCTTGCCGGCATCCTGAAATCTGTTGACTCTCTCTCGGCCGACGTCGAGTTGATAGTTGAGCTGACACCCAGCTTCTGGAGCGATCCGCAGCTGCGACCCATCGACGTGCTGCAACCTTTCCTTGACCGAGGCTTTCACGTCTATCAGCTGCCGAACAATTACGCGCCGTGGCGCTACTTGTGGCCGGCGGATGTGGGCGCGCCTCAGCGGCTCCGCGATTTGACCGTGCTTCGACAGCGTAAATTGCGGCTCGACGTTGTCATGTCGCGCAGCGACGCCGATGAGCTGTGACAAGAGGTGCGAGTCACAATGCGAAAGCCCCATGACTTCCAGCGTGAAACCGAGCAATGCAACATCACGCATCTCAATTTCTGCCCATAAAACTTGTGTTTGAGTCATGTGTAACTCCTGAATTGGTTACACCTATTTGCTGGTGATATCCCAGTATTCTCGATTGAGTGTTCCTGGAGCATCGCGTGATGCTCTCAGCGCCGCATCTCGTCTACTACCGTTTGCAAACATATGGTCCGGTTGAGGGCGGAACAGGGGAGTTGGATTGCGCTGGCGCCGATGATGTTTCGGCAATAAGGCAATTCCTCTCGTACCCGGGCATTCAACCGCGCAGCACGTTTGCCTGTGCCATACTCGGCGTATGGGTGTTGACTTCAAAGACCGCGTTCGCAGCAATCCGTTCCGGTCGATCAGCAAAGCCGCGACCAAGGGTTCGTACCGATATGGCACCCGGCGGCTCGATCGCGGTGAGATTTCGGTGATGAACGTCGGTTACGAGGAGGATCCGCCGATGGCGCTGCCGCTGGAGGCCTCCGACGAGCCCAATCGGTACCCGATCCAGCTGTACCATCGCACGGCCACTCAAGCGGATCTCAGCGGGAAACGTGTGCTGGAGGTGGGTTGCGGTCTCGGCGGTGGAGCGTCATACCTCATGCGGACTCTGCAGCCCGCGTCCTATACGGGCCTCGACCTGAATGCGACAGGTATCGAGTTCTGCCGACGCAGACACAACGTTGCCGGCCTCGATTTCGTGGAGGGCGACGCTGAGAACTTGCCGTTCCCCGATGACTCATTCGACGCATTGATTAACATCGAGTCCTCGGTCCACTACCCTCGGTTTCCCCGTTTCCTCAGCGAGGTGTCCCGGGTATTGCGGCCAGGAGGGCACTTTCTGTACACCGATTTCCGTGTCAAAGGTATCGATGCCTGGAAGGAAGCGCTGGACCGCGCCCCGATGCGGATGGTTGCGAGCACGTCGATCCATACCGAGGTTGCCCGCGCGATGGACAAGAACACCGAGCAGAGATACGACATGATCGACCGCACCACGCCCGCATTCCTGCGGCGCGTAGTTCGCGTGCTGGACTCACGTGGAGTGAACCGCATACGAAGCGGTCGGATACCGTATGAGATGTACTGCTTCGTCAACGAATAAACAGCTACGAACGATGTGACGCCGCGCCAGTATTCGCGGAAACTGCAGTCAGTGCCTCAGACGGTGCGGGCCAGTCGCTCGGCGAGCATCCCGGCGAACTTCGCTGGATCTTCGGGTACATCGCCTTCGGCGAGAAGTGCTGTGCCGTAGAGTAATTCAGCTGTCTCGGCCAATGCGGGGTCGTCGCGGCGGTCCTTGTGAGCGTGCTGCAGGCCGGTGACGAGCACATGCTTCGGGTTCAACTCGAGAATCCGCTTTCCGGCCGGAACCGACTGTCCCGACGCCCGATACATGCGCGCGAGCGCCGGGGTGATGCCGAAGGTGGGAGTGATCAGGCAGGCCGGTGACTCGGTCAGGCGCGTCGACAACCGCACTTCGGCTACCTGCTCGCTCAAGGTCTCCTTGAGCCAGGACAGCAGCTCGGCGAAGTCCTTTTCCTGCTCCTCGCGCTCGGCCTCGCTTTTCTCGTCGTCGGAATCGAGGTCCACCTCACCCCGGGCCACCGACTGCAGCGGTTTGCCGTCGAACTCCGGCACTGAGCTCACCCAGATCTCATCGACCGGATCGGTGAGCAGAAGCACCTCGTAGCCTTTTGCCTTGAACGCCTCGAGATGCGGTGACTTCAAGAGCTGTTCTCGCGACTGTCCAGTCGCATAGAAGATCTGCTCCTGGCCCTCCTTCATACGCTCGATGTACTCGGGCAGGGTGGTGAGTTCCTCGTCGGTGTCCGTCGACGCGAACGACGAGACGCGCAACAGCGCGTCACGGTTGTCGGTATCCGACATCAGGCCCTCTTTGAGGACCGCGCCGAACTGCGCCCAGAACGTGCGGTAGTCCTCGGGCCGCGTCGACTGCAGATCTGAAATTGTCGTGAGAATCTTTTTCGTCAGTCGGCGACGGATCGCCGTGACCTGGCGATCCTGCTGCAGGATTTCGCGAGAAACGTTGAGCGACATGTTCTCTGCGTCGACGACACCCTTGACGAAGCGCAGGTACCTCGGCATCAGCTCATCGCAGTCGCCCATCACGAAGACGCGCTTGACGTACAACTGCACACCGATCTTGGCGTCGCGGGTGAAGAGGTCGAACGGGGCTTGTGACGGGATGAACAACAGTGCCTGGTACTCGAAGGTGCCTTCGCCCCTCATCGAGATGATCTCCAGCGGTTCGTCCCAGGCATGGGCGATGTGCTTGTAAAACTCGGCGTACTCCTCCTCGGACACCTCATCTTTGGGCTTGGCCCACAGCGCTTTCATCGAGTTGAGGGTCTGAGTTTCGATGGTGACGGTCTCTTGGCCGCCCTCCTCGGCGGCCGGGGCGAATTGCTCGACCTGCATCCGGATGGGCCAGGCGATGAAGTCGGAGTACTTCTTGACGAGCTCCCTGATCTTCCACTCGGCGGTGTAGTCGTACAGCTGGTCCTCACGGTCTTCCGGCTTGAGGCGAAGCGTGACCGCCGTACCCTGCGGCGCATCCTCGACGGTTTCGATCGAGTAAGTGCCGTCCCCGCTGGATGTCCACCGGATACCGGCACTCTCGCCGGCCTTGCGCGTGAGCAGTTCGACCTCGTCGGCCACCATGAATGTCGAATAGAAACCGATACCGAACTGACCGATCAGTTCCTCGGAAGCCGCATCGTTCTTTGCTTCACGCAGCTTCTGCCGCAGCTCGGCGGTGCCGCTCCTGGCGAGGGTGCCGATGAGGTCGACGACCTCATCACGCGTCATCCCGATGCCGTTGTCGCGGACGGTGAGCGTGCGGGAGCTTTTTTCCACCTCGATTTCGATATGCAGATCGGAGGTGTCGACATCGAGGTCCTTGTTGCGCAAAGCTTCCAGCCGCAGCTTGTCCAGTGCATCGGAGGCGTTGGAGACCAACTCACGCAGGAAGGAGTCCTTGTTGGAGTACACCGAGTGGATCAGCAAATCCAGAAGTTGGCGCGCCTCCGCCTGAAACTCCAGCTGCTCGACACCTGCAGTCATGTGATTCCCGTTCGACAAAACAACCTTCGCCTGACCTGTCCTAATTTATCGTCAAGATAGCACCGAGCGCTTCGTCGGCCAGACCGGCTGGCAACCCGGTGCCCGAGGGGTTCGACGTCACCCTGGGCAGTGGCCGGCTCAGAGGCTGCCGATGCTGCGGGCCACCAAGAAAATGCCGACAACCGCCAGGAAAGCCACCATGATCGCCCGCTGGTGAGTGACTGTCCAGCCGTGGAGCCGACGCAGTGCCGCTTCGGTTTTCGCCGGCGCGACCAAGTTGCTGACGAGAATGATCTCCTCGACGGTCAACATCCCGATGATGTAGACGACAGCGGCGATGAGTTGGACTTCGAGCGTCGACCCCGATGCCACGATGAGAGCCAGCACCAAGAAGAGTCCGTCGAGGGGCGGAACCACGATGACGCCGATGACAAACGCGGGCCAGGGAGATCCGTTCTGCCACGCATTTCGGATACGGCCGAGCAACCGCGCAATGACGGATCCGCTGCCGGGTTCCGAGTCGGGGGACGAGTTCACCAACCGTGAGATCGCGGGTGGAATGTTCGAGTCCCGTTCGCGCGTCGCAGGTTCCGCGCTGGTGGCTGGCTCTGACACCTGATGCGCGCCAACCTTGCTCGACGCCGGTAGTTTCGCCCGTCGACGCGTCGCCGAGTGCAGAGCTATCAGCACGGCGCCCGCTATCAAGGCCCCACCTATACCCAGGGCAATGCGCTGGGCGGTCGGGTTGTCGGTCGGGTCGGCGAACTGCTTCACGAACGACTCGGACGTTGGTATGGAGTGCAGCACCAGCAGCGGAACCAGCACGGTGGCAAGACCGACTATCACGCAACCCGACCAGTAGGCGAGCAGGCTCGAGATGGGGCGTGGACGACAGAGCACGAGAAGGATGATGGCAAGGCGGATGGGATTGACTGTCGTCAGAAGCGCCAGTACCAGCAAAGTCCCCCACATGGGTCGGAACATTACCCGCTCCGTCTAATGGCCTAACCTATTCCGACTTGCTCGCAAGTGATTGGCAACATCGTGTTACGGCAGGTGAATAGCTTCAGCTCAGCACGCGCAACCCTGGCCTGAAGCGGGCGTCGCGCAGGATCCGAAAGCTTGGCTCATCCGCTAACCAAACCTCGGGCGACGAGCGCGGCTCCACCCAAGAGGCACATGGCTATCAAAATCATCCGATGATGAGCTAGCGCGAAGTCGTGCAGTCGTTGGAGTGCCGCTTGGGTTTTCGCTGGCGCTACTACGTAACTGATGAGCGTGATCTCGACAACCGCAAGAATGCCGACGATGAACGCGATACCGGCGATGATCTGAGCGCCGATCCCCGCTCCGGAGGTCAAAATGAAAGCGAGCAGGAAGAGTCCTGCGTCGGGTTCCACACCCCCGAATCCGAAGCCGATCACGAAAGAGACCCACAAAGATCCGTTCGCCCACGCATCGCGGAGAGGGCGCAGCAGCCGCCGGATCGCAGAACTGCCCTCCGACGGTGCATCTTGCGCATGGCCGAGTAGCCGCGTGACTGGCGACGGTGCTGGAGAATTCATCACCAGAGTCGACGTTTTTCCACCAGATCGAAGCACGTCCGCTTGCCGTCGCCGCCGCATAAGTGAATGCGCTGTGAGCATCGCTGCGATCGACAGCGCCAGCACGCCTAGGCCGATCTGACCATGCCGGACGATCGTGCTCGTAGCGAAACCGTCCACAAATGGTTCAAACATCGGTGTGGCGTGCATCAGGGTCAGCGGAACAGCCACGACGATTACGCAGGCTGTCAGGCAGCCGGCCCCGTAGACGAGCAGGTTTTGCACCGGCCGCGGCCGCGAGACCACGAGTAGGGCGATGCCAATGCGGACCGGGTTGAGGCCTGTGAGGAGCCCTAATACCAGCACCGAGCCCCACATGGCCGCAACACTACCCGCTCGGGTCTCGTTTGCTGCGTTTGAGGCTTACGGCATTGTTCGGGACACGGCACTCGTGATTGACGGCCCGGCAGTTTCAGCACCCGGGCATCTCCGGGGTGAGACCAAGGATCATTTAGTTACGCGGTCTCGTTGTCGAAATCCAAGCGTAGGCCCGTGGACGAGCAGGGCTAGAAGTAAGGTGAGCTAATGGACAATGTGTTGGATCCTGTCGACCAGGCCATGTTCGAGTTCGGCCGGGTCGCAGGTGTCAGCGTCCTGATTCAATGTGCGTGGGTGTATAACCGAGCGGTCGACATCGACGGTCTGCGCCGTTTTCACGGCCATTTACAGCGCGGGCGCTTATCGCGTCGCATAGAACGGTCACCGTTGCCGTTCGGGCGCCACCGCTGGGTATCGCCCAGCGGCTCACACGACATCACATTGGTCGCGTCGAGTCGGCCGCGTAATGAGGTCGACGCCTGGTTCAATGAGCGGGCCAATACCACATCTCTCGATCCGGAGCGCGGACCCGGCTGGGACCTCGCGTTGCTTCCTTTCGCCGACGGAGGCGCCGGAGTGAGTTTGCTGATCCCGCATTGCCTCACCGACGGCCTCGGGCTGGCCGAGGCGGTGGCCGAGGCCGCGCGAGGTCACGCCGATCCGGTCAGGTGGCCTGCCGCTGGATCACGACGGCGCTGGTCGGCGATTCGCGCCGACGGCCGTCAATTCGCGCGCGATACCCGCACGATCGGGAAGGCCGTGGCCGCGGCAGCGCGTTCCAACCGGCGAAGCCGCGCCGGGGAGGCACTGCCGTCTACGACGCCGTCTGTACAGCCCGATGGCGCCGACGAACCGATCACGGTGTCGGTGCTGACGATGCTCGTCGATACCGAGGAGTGGGAGGCGTGCGCACAATCACTCGGCGGGACCAGCAATTCGCTGCTTGCCGGATTGACAGCGCGTCTTGCCGAAAAAAGAGGACGCGTCACCGCAGACGGTCTCGTCACCTTGAGGATCCCGTGCGACGAGCGCTCGGTCGGCGATACGCGCGGCAACGCGGTGAGCGCGGTCGACATCATCGTCGACGCTGCGCCTACCACGACTGACCTGCGCGAGGTCCGGGCCGCAATCAAACACGCCCTGATTCACCACCGAGAAGCGCACGACGACGAGCGGAGGGTGCAATCGCTTGTTCCGCTGATTCCCAAGCGATTCCTCAAGAAGCTGAGCGGAAACGGAACCGGCGTCGTCGCAACTCATCTCGGTGCTGTCGATTTGGACGCCACCCGAGTGGATGGCACAAGAGCTGACCACTTCGCGATGAAGCTGCACTACGCGGGCATGACCAATGCGATGATGCATCGCTTGCGCGGACTGCAGGTCGTTGCGTCAGGGAGTGCGCAAGGGCAGGTTTTTCTATCGGTCCTTGCGTATCAGCCTGGGCGTCCCAACTCGACTGAAGCTTTGCAACATGACTTTTCGAGCGTATTGAAAGAATTCTCGCTGAACGGGACTCCTCTATAGGGCGCCCGGACTCGTAACGGACAAGGAGCTACTGCGCGGCGGACACTACGTCGGGATGACTCGTCAGACGATATCGCCAACCAGACCGAAGTCAGCCAGCGTGCGCGCGGCCAACTCGCGCAAAGCTGGCTTCGTGTTCGTAGCTCCCGGTTGGTAGGCGCAGACGCTGATGCCAGCCGTGTCACCTAGACGCCACGACTGCACAACCATTTGGCCGCCTGTTCGCTCAAGCCATTGTCGCGTCGCGTGTTGCCACGTCAATCGTGCGGTGGCGTACTCGGCGTCGCTACCGTCGATGCGGACCACCACCGAGCCGAAATCGCCGAGATTAGAACAGAACACCGGGAGATCGGGGTCGGCAATCAGCACGTCCTGCAACCTTTTCAACGCGCGCTTCGGAATGAAGGGGACCAACCGTAGGAACTGCATCGACTCGTCTTCGGTCTCTCTCAAATTCCTGAGCGCCTCCTTGATGGAAGTGCGGACGCCACGCAGGTCCGTCGTTACTTGCTCCGGGTCAACGGAGACGTGTGCGAACGTCATTGCGTTGGCACGCGTGTCGCCGTCGGTGCGTTCACTCAGCGGGAGGTGCAGGGTAACGGCGCCGTCATCCGCACGTCGGCGCCCGATGCGCTCTCCGAGTTTCGCGCCGAACCCCGCCACCAACGTGCTACTCGTTCCGCCTAGGGTCTTCGCACAGTGATCCCAATCATCGATGTCGATGGAGATCGTGATACTCGGAACCACGACAGCCTCGTCGGGCTCGTCGCGACGGACGGCTATGGATCGCGACGTCGGTGACTGGGCGATGTTCTGCCGGCGACGACGGGCCTGCGTTGCGGCGTCGACGAGCGCCCGGCCTACCGCAGGTGCCTCCTGCGCTGTCAACCGGAGATCCTGACCCAACGCGCGTGGTCGAGTACGAGTACGCGGCGGTGGGTAGCCGAGGTCGCGTTCACTGCCCAGGACTGCTTCAGCCAACGTCAGGCCGAGCCCCAGTCCGTCGATCAGACAGTGAGAAACCACCAAGCTGACCGCGGTCGAGCCGTCCGTGAGGGGAAGGACGTCGAGATGCCAGCCGGGGCCCACTTCAGAATCGATGGGCAGTTGCGCCCGTTCATCGGCCCAATCGCTGAGTTCGGCGCGGGGACGAGGGTCCTGAGCGACGTCGATGTCCAACGGCCAGGGGTCCGAGACCCATCGGTGGCGCGCGAACGGCACCGGAGAACGCTCGATGCGCCGCCCGAGCAAACCGAGGCCGAGGTAGTGGTGAAAACGCCGCAAGCCATCGAAGTCGATCGGGTGCTCATAGACCCATACGACCTGTATGACTTCCTTCCGGCCAGTCGCGCGCTGCCCCGCGTACAAGGCTTGATCCACGTATGCCAGCCGGTTGTCAGGCGTTGCCTGACCGGTGGCTGCTCCGTTATGGGGTGCACGCGCACGGCGTTTGAGAATTGACACGCTCAGCCACGCGCCGTGTCGGTCGATGTGACGGCATCGGGAAATTCCGAGCGTGCGTGACTGGCATCTGTCGTTCTCTTCATGTGACCTCTTCTACTGTCCGGTGCACGGTAATACCAAAAACCCGTGTGATCATGGGACGGCTGCGCGGTTGCAGGTGTACGCGGATGTCGGCGTGGCGCCCTCTCCTGATCTCGTAGCCCGATTGCAGAAGCTCTCGCTGGGGGCTCTACTTCGTCTCCTTGACTAGGCAGTACATCCGATACGCCTGCTTCTTCTTCCTCACGTCGCGGTAGAGCACGCCCCCTTCCACCGGCGCCGCCACCCGCTGTAACAACTTCGGCACCAAGCTGTCCCAAGTCGTGTTCAGCTCCATACCACGCAGCACTTCATCGCGAATGTCGCGGCTTGACCTAACTTTCATCCCGGAGGCGTTCAATGCCGCGTCCCAATCGTCAAGTTGAAACCAATGTCGCACATCGGCATACAAGAATGCTCCCCCCGGACGCAGCACCCGCCTCACCTCTTCGAGGAACTGGCCGAAGTTCGGATAGAAATGCGACGACTCAATGTTGACGACCGCATCGAATGATGACTCGGGGAACGGCAGATGCTCAGCATCGCCCTCAACGAACTCCAAACCCGCCACGCGGTGGCGTCGACGGCAGCACTCGACGCCAGGCGCGCTCAGATCCAACCCGACGTACGCGGCTGGTTTCAGGGCCCGCGTCAGATAGGACGCGCCGCCGCCACGGCCGCAACCCACTTCAAGCACTTCCTTGCCCGTGAGGTCACCGGCCTGTGTAGCGGTGGAATGATAGAGCTGGATCGGGTACCGGTTAGGTTCGTCGGCTGCGTCCAGCGGTATGGCCATGGGCGGGTCTTCCTCATAGCCCCAGTTGATGAACAGCACGTCGTCGTTCATTTGGCGGTTCAAGTGGGCGTAGGACTTTTCCTGGGCGGCCTGATTCCACTTCCACCACAGAGTGCGAATCGCTCGGTCGGTACGTTTCATGATGTTCCCTTCGCTGATGAATCGGAACCGCTGGCCAACTGTCTAAAGCAACCCACGTTACTTTCCCTCCCTACCGATAGTGTCTGCGTGTCGTGCGTATGATTGCGGCGCTTTCTCCTGCGATCAGCGCACGGGTCTTTCCCCGCTGATCAGTCAACTCGTCGAAGCCGAGCCAAGTTTTCGAGATGATCGGCGGCGGTCGTAACGCTCTTGGCGGATTCCGTCATACGGGTGGCGACTTCGCGCGCCCGCGCGACGTACTGTGGGGCGAGAATGGTGCTTAGGTCCGTGACCAGCGTTTCTCGGCTGACAGCCGAAAAGCGCCGCGCGGTACCAACTTTCAGTTGCTTGACCTGAGCCCCCCAGAGTCGTTGGTCGAGCCACGTCGGAAGGATCAGCGTGGGTACTCCGGCGCGCAAGCCTGCGGCGGTGGTACCGCCACCACCATGGTGCACCACCGCGCGGCAGACCGGAAAGACCGCCGCGTAGTTCACCGCGCGCACGACCTTGATGTGATCGAAGCGGGGGACACCGTGAAAGTCGGTCTCCCCCGCGCATATCAAGGCCCGCTCGCCCAGTTGCTCGCAGGCCGCACTAATCATGGTCAGGGTGTCGGCAGGCGATTGGACGGGCGTGCTGCCGAAGCCGAAGAAAATCGGCGGTGTTCCCGCGGCACTCCACGACGTGACCTCGTCATCGGCGTCGGTTGGCAACTCCACCGTCAATGCGCCGACAAACGGGCGTTGACCATGGAATTTCGCCCATTCGACCGCTAAACCGGGGAAGCAGACCTCGTCGTAAGCTTGTATCTCCAGCGATCCGCGTGCGGTGACGCGTTGTGACGACGGACCTGTTGCCCTTGGCAGGCCGAGTTCACGGCGCTGCGCATCCTCGAACTTCTTCGTCGTGGGTCGATCCAGCCAGTCGGATGCTCTCATTGCGGAGCGGGCCACTGATGCGGGCAGTCCTGGAGCGAGCTGGGCATTTGGCCGCATAGGGAAGGTATGAAGGGTGGCCAACGGAATATTGAAATACTCTGCGACGTTGGCAGCCGACGGCTCGCCGATCACACCGGTGAACACCAGATCGGCCCCATCCGCCAGCGATTTGAGCGTCGCGCTGGTCTCCTCCCAGCACTGGCGGAGCAGCTGCCAGTCCTGACGGACCACCCCGGCCAGATGCCGGACCTTCCAAGGGTTCCGAAACAGTGCCGTCAACAAGTCGCGATGCACGTCCTGCCACCGTCGTGCGTCTGGTCCGTATGCGACCGCCGAGAGTCCAACCGTGTCCGCTAAGCCGACCAGGTCAGGGGAGACAGCCATGCAGACTTCGTGGCCTCGGCTCACCAGCTCGCGGCCGATAGCGACGCAGGGCTCGACATCGCCACGAGTCCCATAACTTGCCAGCGCGAACTTCATCGCGCAGATCGTAACGTTCTTGAGTTTGCTGTGCGCGCGAACCGGCTTCGGCCTTGGTCTGGAGTGCGGCGGCAGCCGGGCCGGGCAGCAATTCTTTTGGGCCGGCTGTTGAATCGGCGGTGGTACGATCCTGTCCGCCCAGATGGGCAGTTCGGGCACCCACCGTTGAGGAAGTGATCTTGGCTGACGGCGAGCTCAGCGCCCGCGACGCGGAAAACATTACGTGGGACGTAATTGTCGTTGGCGCCGGCATGGGGGGCGGAACGCTAGGTCACTCCCTGGCTCGGTCAGGACGCAGAGTGTTGTTCATCGAGAAGGGACGCTCGACACTGCCCGGAGTGGCCGGGACGATCGAGTCTTCGATGCCGGAGCTGTCCGAGCCGCTTGCCGGGCTTTCTAGTGAGGACTACCACGACGTCTTGGCCCGGGCCGGACGCTCAACCGACGAGATCGAAGACATCACTGGGCGTTCCGCGCGGCGGTTCTTGCCGTTCTTAGGAAGCGGGACCGGAGGTTCATCAGCCATCTACGGCATGGTCGCTGAGAGGTTTTTCGCTCGCGACTTCACCCCCCGGCAGAACTTCCGCAACCCAGGTGAATCCACCGTGCCGGATGCCTGGCCGATCAGCTACGACCAGATGCGGCCCTGGTATGCGGCGGCCGAGAAGCTGCTAAGGGTCCGCGGCGAGGCCGATCCGTTGCGGCCGGAGGCTTCTGACGCCGGTCTGCCTGCGGCACCGCCGTTTTCGGCGGACAACAAGCCGTTGGTCGACTATCTGGCGGGTCGCGGATTACATCCCTACCATCTGCCGATGGCCTGTGATTACACCGACGGATGTGCCGTTTGTTCCGGCTATATCTGCCACCGGCCGTGTAAGAACGATGCCGCGCGCAATTGCGTACTGCCTGCCGTTACCGAGCACGGCGCCCAACTGCTGGCGGACTGTCGAGTAGTGCGCCTGGATGCTTCCCGCACGCACGTCCGCCAGGTGATCTGCGAGGATCGCTCGGGCACGGTTGCCCTGAAGGCGAAGGTGGTGGTGCTGGCCGCAGGCGCCCTGGTAACTCCGGTGCTGTTGCTGAACTCGCGCTCGGTTGATTGGCCGAATGGATTGGCAAACGGCTCGGACTGGGTAGGGCGAAACTTGATGCGCCACCTGGTGGACTTGATTGAAATCTGGCCGCATCGCGGCTTCAAGACCACACAACGAAATGGAGAGATCGGGCAGAACAAGGAGATCGGACTCAACGACTTTTATTTCTGGGAGGGTGAGAAGTACGGTGCCATACAGTCATTCGGCTCGGTGCCGCCCCTGGAGTACATGACCAACGTACCCGGCGGGCAAGCGAAGGCGCTGCGCCTAATGAGCCCGGCGGTGCGCCCGATTTACGAGCGGTTCTTCCGCGGCGGATTGGTGCTGACCTCGATCATGGAAGACCTGCCGTACCTGGACAACCGAATCCTCCCGTTCGATCGGCCAAGCGGGGACGGCCGCCAGCGGCTGCGACTTCAGTATCGTTTTCACCCCAGCGAGCTCGAGCGCCGAAAGGTGTTCTTGCAACAGATGAAGCTTTTGTTCAAGCCGTTTCGCAAGATCATGCTGCGCAGCGCCCAAAGCAACGGGAACCTCGGCCATGTGTGTGGCACGTGCCGCTTCGGTACTAATCCCAAGACGAGCGTGCTGGACCCGCAGAACCGGGCGCACGAGGTGGACAACCTTTACGTCGTGGACGCCTCGTTCTTCCCGTCCAGCGCGGGCTTGAATCCCAGTTTGACGGTTTCAGCCAATGCCTTGCGGGTCGCCGAACACATCAATCGGGAGCACTTCTCGACGTGATCGCCTGCATCCAATTGCCAATTGGTGAAACAGATCAGAGCTCAGACGGCTCACGAAGTGGAAGGCCGGCCGCGCGATAGATCGCATCGATGACGGTCATGTTCTCGACCGCGTCTTCGGGCGTAGTCTTCAGCGGCTCGCCACGCAGCACGGCCGCGGCAAAGGCATCAAGTTGGTACTCGTGCATGGTCCGCTTCGGGAACCGCTCGACACGCTTGCCATCGGTTGACCGGACGGTGAGCCGGCGGAAAGGCGCCAAAGGAGTCAGCACACGCATCCTGCCACGGTCTCCGATCACGGTGGCATCCAACCGAATCAGATCCGACGACCACATCGAGCACTTGATCCGTCCCGTGTGTCCTTCCGCGAACCTCAAGTCGGCAGTCATGGCGCGGTCCACTTTAGGATCACGCAGCTTCGCCTGTGCCGAAACGACTTCGGGGGTCGAACCGCCGAAGGTGCGGACCATGTTGACCGCATAGCAGCCGAGGTCCATGTTCGCGCCACCGGCAAGGGAGTAGTCGTAGCGGATATCGGAGAACTTCGGCAGCGGAAAGGACAGGCCCGCCTCCACGTGCTGCAACTTGCCCAGCTCGCCGGACGCGATGATCTCCTCGGCGCGCAGCGTCAGCGGATGGTACCGGTAGTGGAATGCCTCCATCACAACCCGGTCGGACTTCGCGGCCAGGTCGGCGATCTCGCGCGCCTCGGCGGCGTTGGCGGTGAAGGGCTTCTCGCAGAGCACGTGCTTACCCCCGGCAACTGCCAGTCGAGTCAACTTGCCGTGCAGGCCGTTCGGTAGCGGAACGTAGACGGCATCCAAGTCTGGATCGGCGATCAGCGCCTCGTAGGTGTCATGCACACGAGGGATGCCGTGTTTCGCGGCGAAGGCTTGGGCACGTGACGCGTCACGTGCCGCGACTGCGGCGACCTCGACCTCCGGGTTTTTTTGCGCCGGTTTGACGAGCACCAATGGTGCAATGCTGGCGGCACCCAGGATGCCGATCCGCACCGCGGCCCCGCTGCCAGACACGGACGTGATGCTAGCAGTCGAATCGGGCGTGAAATCGAATCGGATTGATGAGATGGCGCAGCGATCCGCAGGCTCCGATCGGCGCTGT
The DNA here is from genome assembly GCF_003284965.1 of Mycolicibacterium sp. GF69. Lineage (GTDB taxonomy): Bacteria > Actinomycetota > Actinomycetes > Mycobacteriales > Mycobacteriaceae > Mycobacterium. Next base: position 56,215 of record NZ_QMEW01000008.1, on the reverse strand, counting down.
CGCGCAACGGTGCGCCAGCCAACCTAGATCAGCTAACTCGCAAAGAGTCGCGGTAATGTTCCGATGATGTGGAGCTCGTTGCTAGGGCTGGCGTTTTTGCTGGCTTTCGAACCCGTGCGAATAGGGGTCGTCCTCCTCCTGATCTCCCGGCCGCGGCCCGTACAAAACCTGTTTGCCCTTTGGATAGCTGCCTTCTCGGTGGGGGTTTTGAGCCTGTTAGTTCCGCTGGTGGTTTTGCACGGCGCCCCACAGCTTGACTCTTTTGCAGAAGGCTTGCCAACGAATTCGACCGTCCGGCACTTCCAAATCGGCATGGGCGCGTTTGCGCTCTTGATGGCAGTATTCATCACGGTTCGCTCGCTGATGCGGACGCGCAAGCGGGCGGAACCGCTGCCGCCAGGGAACGAGACGATGTCCACGGTGCCCGACTCACCGCGCCCGCGCGGGCGGCATCGTGCAGCCGCGTCCTCGTATCCCCCGACCGCACTTTCGGGAATTCTGGAACGCGCGCAGGATGCGGCTACGGAGAATAAATCCCCAGTTGGACGACTGATCGGCCGGGTCCGAAGAGCGTGGGATAACGGATCGTCATGGGTGGCGTTCTTGATCGGCCTCGGACCCTTGCCAATCGAAACACTCGTCTATGTCATGGCTATTATCGCGCCGTCGGGGGCCGGGCTCGGAACGCAGATGTTGGCCTCTGTTGTCTTCATTGTCGTGATGCTTGCGGTCATCGAGATCGCACTCGTCAGCTATCTGGTCATGCCGACGAAAACCCAAGCTGTACTGCAAGTACTACATGATTGGCTGCGTGCTCGTCGCACTCAGGTCTTGATAGCCATGCTCGGGGTCGGTGGACTCGCCCTGGTGGCCAGTGGCTTAGGTGTCGGCATCGGCAGCATTTGAGCTGCTGACTGAGAGCCCGGCCGGACCGGCAGCTCCGCGCAGAAAACGTCATCTACGATGACGGCGTCCATGGGTAACCGGGAGAAGGAAACACCGTATGAGTGTCACCAGCCGTATCGCCACGTTCGCGGGTTCATCGCGGTGGTTGGCGAAGCACTACTATCCTCGGGTCACCCGCAGTGCCAAAGACGACTTCGTCTTCTTCAACATGGGCTATGAAGAAGATCCGCCGATGGCGATACCGCTGACAGCCGACGATGAGACGAACCGGTACTGCATCCAGCTCTACCACCGGGTCGCCACCCAAGCCGACCTTGGCGGAAAAGACGTGCTGGAGGTTTCCTGTGGGCACGGTGGGGGGGCGTCCTATCTGACTCGGACGTTTAAACCGGCGACGTATACGGGTCTGGATCTGAATCCGGGCGGGGTGGAGTTTTGTCGCCGTCACCACAGAATGCCTGGGTTGGAATTCGTGCAGGGGGATGCCGAAAATCTGCCGTTCCCCGACGAATCGTTTGATGCCGTGGTCAACGTTGAGGCGTCGAGCTACTACGCGCTGCCGCGGTTCTTCAGCGAGGTTCAGCGAGTATTGCGGCCGGGGGGGTTCCTGCTGTACGCCGATGTCCGCTACGGGCGGGACGAGATTGCTCGTTGGGGCCGTGAGCTGGAGGATTGTCCAATGCGGAAGGTGTCGGGAAGGGTTATCAGTGAGCAGGTCGCATTAGGTTTGGAGCGCAACGTTCCCCGCTATCAGGAGACGAACGGGGGGCCCAAGTGGGTATCTTCACTGGCGTTGTCGACCAGTGCGCGGAACCTGAGGCGTGGCGAATTTTGTTGGCGTATGTATTGCTTTGCTAACGATTGACATATTCCGTTAACGGCGAATCGCACCCATCTGAGGTCGGGTAGCAATAACTCTCGGCGCTGACATCTCCGGATGTCGTGCAGGCCTTCTGGGTTCTGCCGAAGGCGGTCAGTGGGCTATGCTACAGCGGTCTGGCGGGGGACACCAGACCGCAGCGTCCTTTCACAGGATATGCGCAGCGAGAGGGTGGGATCTCTGCGATGAAATTCTTGCTGACAAGTTTTGGCACCCGTGGCGATGTCGAGCCATTTGCTGCTGTCGGTCGCGAGCTGGAGGGCCGAGGACACGAAGTCTGTCTCGCAGTCTCGCCCAACCTGGTTGACTTCGCTGAGTCGGCTGGGCTCGCAGCGGTCGCCTGTGGGCTGGATTCGCGGGCGCCGCTGGAAGCGCAGCGCAAATTCAGGGCGTGTCTAGCCCATCACCCTTGGCGGGTTCGGGATCTGAGCAGCCTGTGGCACGATATTCGGGAACTCCTCACGCAGTACGGGGTCGAAATGAGCCCGATACTGATGTCGCTGGCGAAGGATGCCGACGTGCTGGTTACCGGCTTCGGGTTCGAGCAGGTCGCTGCAAACGTCGCGGAGCATCACGGTATTCCGTTGGCCACGCTCCATTTTGTACCCGTGCGGGCAAACGGCCAGCTAGTTCCGTCCATTCCGGCGCCGTTGATGCGCTCGGCAGCAAGGGGAGCCGATTGGCTGAGTTGGCGCACGATGAAGAAGGTCGAAGACGCGCAGCGCCGTGAACTCGGGCTACCGAAGACCACAGGCCCCTTGCCGCGGCGGATCAGTGACAAGTCGCTTGAAATTCAGGCTTATGACGAGGCTTGCTTTCCCGGGCTAGCGGCGGAATGGGCGACATTCGATGGTCGACGGCCCTTCGTTGGCGCAATAACTATGCAGATGCCAACTGATGCCGATGAGGAGGTGTTGTCGTGGATCGCCGCGGGAACCCCACCTATCTTCTTCGGGTTCGGCAGCCTCCCGGTTGAATCTCCGGCCGCCACGCTCGCAATAATCAGTGCCGCCTGTGCGCAGTTGGGCGAACGGGCGTTAGTGTGCGCCGGCTGGAGCGACTTCAGCGACCTCCCACATTCGGGGCACGTCAAGGTGGTGGGCGCGGTGAATTTCGCGGCGATCTTGCCTACCTGCCGCGCAATCGTGCACCACGGTGGCAGTGGAACTACGGCCGCCGGCCTGCGCGCCGGAGTCCCCACGCTTATCCTCTGGATGGATGCGACCTGTTCGATCTGGGCAGCTCAGCTGAAACGACTGAAAGTTGGCGCGGGGCGGCGCTTTACGAGTACCACCCAGCAATCGCTCGTCGCGGACTTGCGTAAAATTCTCAACCCGCAATATGTTGCCCGAGCCCGCGAGATCTCCACCCGGATGACCAAACCCGAGGAGAGCGTGACGATGGCCGCCGATCATCTGGAGAACTTCGCGCGCCCCAGGAATGTCGGCTGATCAGCAGTCGAGTCTGCAGCGAGCCATTTTCGATTCGGGATAGTCAGTCGAATTGCCTTGGTAGAAAAGGCTTCACATCGCTAGTTGCGGGCGAGCTCGCGCTCGGCCAAAGCTCCGATCGCCGGTGCCAACAGCCGTGAATATTCCCGCGTCACGTGCTTCCCGTCGGGGTAAACCAGGATGTTGCCTACAATGACCGGGCAGCGTTCGGCGTCGCAGAAGAGCTCGGTGAGATCGGCGTATTGTCCGCCACCGGCTTTGGTGGCGGTCATTTCATCGGCGATGCCGGCTTTGTTTACCGCCCTCGACGTTGGCGGCGAGCAGGCCATCGCGTTATCGAGGTGACCGGAAAGGCATATCGGCACTACTGAGCCTGAAAACGGGATAGGCCCCAGCACCAACACCTTCGCGCCGGTGTCGCGCAGGTGCTGCACTTGGTGGGTCAGGCTGTCGATCCACGCTTGGTCGTAGGCTGTGATGCCCCATGCGCCCCCGTACCCGCGCCACATGCTCACCACGACAAGCTCGGGGGGGTCAGCGCGCAACCGGTCCATGATCTGATCGCGCCACTGCTCGCATTCGGTGAACTCGCGGCGTAGCTCCGGGAAGTTGATCGGCAAATCAATAAAGGGGCAGCCCGCTTTGGTGAGGGTCTCTAGCCGCCAGCGCTGCTCTTCGGCGACCTGCTGGAATGCCGGACCCCACATCGCTGCGCCCGAGTCGCCGACCAAGGCCACCGTCGTCTTCGAGGCAACGTCGCCCGTCGCGCATTCAGGGTGCTGGATTTCAAACAGCTTGCGCATACAACCTTCGAGGAACGTGGCCGAAGGTTCGGCCGCCTCGGCAAGCGGCGGCACCAAATTCGACGGTACGGCCTTCAGATTCGCAGATCTCTCGACAGCGGCCTGCACCTGGGCGAACGAGTGTTGCACTGCCGCGTCGTACGAATCAATGTTGGGGCCCGGGGGTTTCTGGGAGGCAGTGACGATCGGCGGCGCAGCTGGGGCGCCACGGCCGGCCGGAATTGGCATTGCCACCAATAGCACCACGCAAACACAGACGGCGATCGCGGTGGCGGCACCGCCAAGAGCAAGACTGCCGACGGGAGACCGGCGCACGGGTGCGGCAAATCGCAACGGATTCTCGATCAGCACCAGCGTCAACACAGCCAGAACACCGGAAACGAGGGCCGCTAACAACCTGCCGGCTAGCCCCAGCGAGTGACCTAGCATTGCCGGTGCGAGCAGCAACACCGGCCAGTGCCACAGATACCACGAGTACGACACTCGACCGACTGCACGCATGGGCGACAATGCAAGGAGGCGACCGCATCCGGACGGATGTGCCGCACAGCCTGCGCCGATTACGAGCGCCGTGCCAATCACGGGCAATAGGGCGGCGGTACCCGGAAAGGGCGTGGTTTCACTCAATTCGATGTAGCCCAACACGATCAGGGTCAGCCCTCCCCAGCCGGCGATCGCGAGCAGCGTTGGCGAAAGCCGATGCCACTGACCAGCCGTGAGGGCGACCAGCCCCCCGACTGCCAATTCCCAGGCCCGGGTGGGTAGCGAATAGAAGGCCACCAACGGCAGCCAGTGAGTGGCCCACAGCGACGCCGCGAACGACACTGCCGCAACCAATGCGAGAACCACCACGTAGGGACGTTGCGGCGGCCGAACTCGTCGATGGTGCCCTTCTGTCCAAGTCGCATCGGTCCTGCTGCGTCGACGTCGAATGAACCACGCCGTCCCGATGATCAAAGTTGGCCACACCAGGTAGAACTGCTCCTCGACGCCCAAGGACCAGTAATGGAGGAACGGCGAAAGGGGCATTTCGTTGAAGAAGTAGTCGCCCTGCAGCATGAATCGGTAGTTGCCGACATACAACGCGCTGGCGACACCATCACCCATGACGGTCCGAGCCTGCAACGGTGGTAACAGCACCACGGAGGCAAGAGCAGTCACGACGGCGACTGTGGCCGCGGCCGGCAGCAGTCGGCGGGCCCGCGCCCCGTAGAACCGGCGTAATCGAACAGTGTCGGCGGCGGCCACTTCGCGCCACAGCAGCCCTGTGATGAGGAACCCCGAGATGACGAAGAAAACGTCTACACCGACGTACCCGCCCCCAACGCCGGGCACTCCAGCATGAAACAAAACAACGCCCAGCACCGCGACAGCCCGCAGTCCCTCGATATCCGGGCGAAATCCTTGCTTTGGCGGGCTCTGACCTGCTGGCATTTCGATGGGGCTAGGGCTCTCACTTTGGCGCAAGGTTCCAACGGTATGCGAAGGAACGTTCTCAGATCGCGCCATTATTGCACCCCAGCGGCACCGGAGCTGATTGGTGACCTCGGGGGACGGTGGATTCCAGAAAGTGGACGCGTTGGCTAGCTTCGAACCCGTTGTCTTAGTGTCGACAGTGCGGCGCCGGGTTACACTGCCGGGCGGCTGAGCGGGGGAGCGGCAAGCTCGCACTTCTTTTCGCAGAAGATGCCACGGAAGCGAAAGGCTCTGATCGGCAAATGAAATTCGTGCTGGCGTGTTATGGATCGCGCGGCGATGTCGAGCCCTCCGTCGCCGTCGGCCGTGAGCTGCTGGCCAGGGGCCACGAGGTACACATGGCAGTCCCGGCTGACTTGATCGGCTTGGCCGAGGCAGCGGGGGTGGCGGCCGTCCCGTATGGGCCGGATTTGCAGGCCTTGCTGGATGCGCACCACAGCTTCTGGAGGCATTTTTTTGGCAACTTCTGGAACTTTCAGGAGTTGGTCAAGGCCTGGCGCGAGGTTTGGGAGCCTCGGAGGAAGTGCTGGGCGGAGATGAGTGCGACATTGACCCCGCTGGCGGAGGGCGCCGACCTCCTGGTCAGTGGATTGGTTTTTGAGGAGCCGGCTGCCAACGTTGCGGAACATCACGCAATTCCGTTCGCCACACTTCATTATTTTCCGATTCGGGCGAACGGCCGCTTCGTGCCCTCGCTGCCGCCGCCGCTGACTCGCGCCGCGATGACGGTGCACGAGTGGCTGAATTGGCGTGTCATCAAGAAGGCTGAGGACGCGCAGCGCCGTGAACTAGGCCTACCTGAGGCCACGGCCCCCTCCCCTCGGCGGGTCACCGAGAGCGGATCGATGGAAATTCAAGCCTATGACGAAGTGTTTTTTCCCGGGTTGGCGGCCGAGTGGTCGAATTTCGCTGCTCAACGGCCTTTTGTTGGTGCGCTGACGATGGAGTTGCCAACAGATGCGGACGAAGAGGCCGCGTCGTGGATCGTCGCGGGAGCACCGCCAGTTTTCTTCGGCTTCGGCAGCCTGTCGATGACATCTCCGGCCGAGACGCTGGCGATGATCAGCGCAGTCTGCGCGCAGTTAGGCGAGCGGGCGTTGGTGTGCGCCGGGTGGAGTGACTTCGGCGACGCCCAAGATCTGGAACACGTCAAGGTGGTCGGCGCTGCAAATTACGCAGCTATCTTCCCCATGTGCCGTGCGGTTGTGCACCACGGTGGCGTGGGTACGACGGCAATAGGTCTGCGTGCCGCAGTGCCGCAGTTGATACTGTCAACCGACCTGGATCAAACACTCTGGGGGGCACGCGTCAAACGACTGAAGGTGGGCACCACCCGCAGCCTTTCGAGCACGACCCAGGAAACGCTGATGACGGACCTACGGACGATCCTTGGCCCGCAATATGTCAGCCGCGCCCGCGAACTCGCCACTCAAGTGAGCAAATCGACCGAGTGCGTGGCCGCAGCCGCTGATCATCTGGAAGATTTCGCACGTTCGAAGCGTGTTGGTTGATCTCCGAGGCGCCCTCGCGCGCACCGGTGTGCAACGCGGCAAGTTGAGCTGTCGTGCCGCTTCGGCACCGCTACATCACGCGCGGCCGCCGCGGCATCTACGACATGAGGACTACCTGACCCGTTCGCGGCAGCGCCGCAATGAACGCCCCGGTCAACGGATTAAATACGCGTCCCTCTGCGCCCACCCGAACGTCCGCGGCATCCGGGTAGTACTCAAGAAAGCGGCCTCGGCCCTCTGCTCGGCGCAACTTGACGAGCCGCTTCCCCGCGACGGTCGCCTCGACCGCGGGCCAACGAAGCGCCCCGATTCCGTCCAGCATCCGGTAGGTCGCGCCGAGGACGGTCGGCGAGGCAAGGCCCATAGCCTGGTCGAAGCCCTGCGCGCCCCAATGCCCCAGGAACGCGCCGTCACCAACGTTCCAGACGCCTTGCGCGCCATAACAGATCGCGTGCGCCCCGGCGCCGACGCTCATCCATAGCGCCCGCACCTGGTCCTCGAGCCAGAACTGGCCACGGATGCCCTCGTACCACGGCTCCAGGTTCACCACCGGCCGGCCGGGGTTTTTCTCGCGCGAGGCGAGGAGCCTGCGCCACAGCTCGGGTTCAGACCTCCGCGCGTGCCCGGTTTGAACCGTGTTGGCCGCGAGTGGCGTCGGGTCGTCAACTGCCTGGAACCCGTCGATCGCTGATGTCGTGTGCACGATGATGGGCCGCTCGGTGCGCTCGGCGAGATCAGCCAGCACGGCCGACCAGCGTTCCCGCCGCCGTGCGCGGACGCCCGCGGGCGCGAGGCGCCGGCCGATCGCTGAAACATAGCGAGGGACAGCTGCGACACCACTCCGCGCACCGAATAGGTCGTCGGTCGAGCGGTCAGGAAGCAGCGCGCGCGCGGCCCGCGACGAGGTCCAGAGGTCACTCTCGCCGGTCAAGCAGTAGACGACGTTGAGGTGGTCGCACACGTCCACAATGCGGCGCCACCAGGCCGTCATCCGCGCTTGGCCGATCCAGTCGATCTGTGGCCCCCAGCCGCCGTAGACAATCGCGGCGAGCCCCTGCCGGTTCATGAGGTCAATCCGCGTCTGCGCCATCCGCAGGTAGGCATCGTTGGGCGCGCCATCTAGATCCCAGGCCGGCCCGACCGGGCTCGACGCTGAAGGGTGGGCCGGCCCAACCTCGGGCGGGATGCCGACCACGATCTGAGCCGCGGTGAAGCCCTGTCGTGCCCTTTGCGTGACAAGCCTGAGGAATCGGGCCTCGTCGAGGCGGTCTGTGAGACCGAACCACCAGGTATCCGCCAGGAAGGAGGGGATCTCGGCCCGTCGGCTCATCCCGCCCTTCTCTCGTTGTTGCCCACGGTCTCTGATGCTGGCCAAGCCTCTCAGCTTTTGTCCGTCGCGATGGGCAAATCGACGTGCCAGCAAACGAGAAGTACTACCATGAGACGGTGCCACCTGTCAGAACTACGTCCGCACCGGCCAAGGTCGGCGTGATCGGGACCGGCTTCATCGGGACCGGTCTGTTCTACTCGCTTGAGAGTCGACCCGACCTGCACTACCAGGCGGGGCTCACTCGGCGCGATCCGTGGACCGTGCAGGGTATCGACTCCGAACGGCTGACCGACTCGATGCAGAGGCTGATCGACGAGTGTGACGTCATTGTCGAGTGCAGCGGCGACACGATTCATGCCACGCCGCTCATCCGCGAGGCTTTGCAAGCGGGCAAACCCGTTGTAACCATGAACTCGGAGCTGCAGGTCACCTCGGGCAGCTATCTGCACCGGTACGGATATCTCACCGAAGCGGAAGGCGACCAACCCGGCTCGATCGCCGCCCTGCGGCGCGACGTCGTCGCGATGGGTTTCAGGCCGATCGTCTACGGCAACGTCAAGGGTTTCTTAAACCAGACGCCGACCCGTCCAGAGATGGAAAAATGGGCGGCACTTCAAGGCATCAGCCTGGAGCAGGTGACCTCGTTCACCGACGGCACCAAGGTGCATATTGAGCAGGTCATGGTCGCGAATGGGCTGGGCGCCGACCTCGCGCCGGGCGGGATGGTGGGCGGCGATACGGTCCACGACGGGTTCAAGGAGGGCGCGTACGCGCTCGCAGAAATCGCGGACCGCGCCGGCATCGTCATGAGCGACTTCCTGATGGCATCGAACACGCCATCGCCGGGCCGGGACCGGCCCACGCCCGGAGTGTTCATTGTCGCGACTATGCCCGACGCGCGGCAGCGAACCAGTCTGAGGTACTACAAGCTCGGCGACGGACCGTACTACGTTTTCGAGCGGCCATTTCATCTGTGTCACTTCGAGCTGTCGAAGACCATCCGCGCGGTCCTCGACGGCGACGAACCGCTGCTGAACAACAGTGCCAATCCACGCTACGGCGTCGCCGCTGTCGCCAAACGCGATCTGACCCCAGGCGAAGTCATTGAGAGGGGCGTAGGTGGGTTCGACGTGCGAGGTAAAGGCGTAGCGATCGCCGAAAATCCGGACCATGTACCGGCGGCGCTGCTGACCGGGGCGAGACTCCGCGAGCACCTTTGCGCCGGCGAGATGGTGCGCTTCGACCACGTCGAGCTTCCCCAAAGCGAGGCACTCGAAGCCTGGCTCCACGTCGCTGAGACACCGCAGGTGAGAACCCCAGAGAGCGTCGCCTGACGTCTGGCGGACGGACCTGCAGGTCGCGCTCATCCTAACGCTTGACCCTGGCTGTAGACGATGGCGCGGAGCGCGAGCGGGATTAAGCAGGCCTCAGCAACTCCAAGTTGCCCAGACGGTCGCGGGTGTCAAGATCGTTGCACAAGACGATGCAGCCCCGCTTGTAGCCGGTCTCTTGGATAGCCGGCAGACTCGGATAGAACCTAAACATATCCGTGCGTCCTAGGGCATCGAGGTATTCGGCGTTCAGGACGGCACCCGGTCCATAGTCGTCGTAGTTATATGAGTCGTCGGGTACGGCGAAGTCGTCGATCATGATGATCGACCGTTGCCAGGATTCGAATATCGTGGCGATTTCTTTCGCGAGCGGCAAGTCAGAATGCCAATGCGCGTCAAGGTAGAAGAAGACATCCTCTTTGGGAAATGACGGGTCGGAAGCCAGCTGCTGCAGTAAAGCGCGGCTATCGGCCAACACGACATGCACCCGATCACTGACGGAGCGAAACCGTTGCTCAGCGAAGGCGTGAAGACGCGCCGTCGCCTCCGCCGTGTACACCGGAACGCCGAACTCCGCGAAGAATTCCGTAGTGGTCCCACGGAAGGTACCTGTCTCTACGACTGCCGCGCGCGGTAGCTCCGCAAAAATTTGCCGACAGAGCTGGACGCGGCCCACTTGCCCGTTCATCGGACCGCCAAAACTAGTTCGTGCTGACGGCCTATATCGGTATTCAAGTCGACCGAGGGGAGCTCCCCCGAACGCATAAATGGACGACAGCGCGGAACCAACGAACTTTCGAGCTGACGAGTAGGCAGTCATGGGCCCGTAGCGTATCTGTCGTTCAACGGGCGTGCGGTAGTTTGAAGCAGCCGCGAGTCGTCATGCGAACGTTGGCGCGGTATGTAGCTCACGGAGGGCGACATGGCATCACGCCGGGGGTGAGCGCCCTGGTTGGGATAGTGGGAAGTTGCTGACGAGTTGAACGACGACACAAGTAGGAGCCGAGTGAAGCGAGCGCTCATAACGGGGATCACTGGGCAAGATGGCTCGTATCTCGCCGAGCTGCTGCTGAGCAAAGGCTACGAGGTTCACGGACTCATTCGTCGAGCTTCGACGTTCAACACATCGCGCATCGATCACCTTTACATCGACCCGCATCGAGCGGACGCACGACTGTTTCTTCACTACGGTGATCTCACCGACGGCACCCGTTTGGTGACCCTACTCACCGCCATCGACCCCGACGAGGTGTACAACCTCGCCGCGCAGTCGCACGTGCGCGTCAGTTTCGACGAGCCGGTGCACACCGGCGACACCACCGGAATGGGATCGATACGGCTGTTAGAAGCCGTTCGCCTCTCCGGGGTCCAGTGCCGTTTTTATCAGGCGTCCTCGTCGGAGATGTTCGGTGCATCCCCCCCGCCGCAGGATGAGCGGACACCGTTCTATCCGCGGTCGCCTTACGGTGCGGCGAAGGTCTACTCGTACTGGGCGACACGCAATTACCGCGAGGCATACGGTCTGTTTGCGGTGAACGGCATCTTGTTCAATCACGAATCACCACGGCGCGGAGAAACATTCGTGACACGAAAGATAACCAGGGCCGTTGCACGCATCAAGGCCGGCCTCCAGACCGAGGTGTACATGGGCAACCTCGATGCCGTCCGCGACTGGGGGTACGCACCCGAGTATGTCGAAGGCATGTGGCGGATGCTCCAAGCCGAGGAACCGGAAGACTTCGTCCTCGCGACGGAGCGCGCCTACACGGTGCGCGAGTTCGCCCAGACCGCCTTCGACCATGCCGGCCTTGACTGGCAAAAGCATGTGAAGTTCGACGAGCGCTATCTGCGACCGACTGAAGTAGATTCGCTGGTGGGTGGGGCGGGCAAGGCCGCCCAAGTCCTGGGGTGGAAGGCGTCCATTCACACCGCCGAATTGGCGCGGATCATGGTGGACGCTGATATCGCTGCTTTGGAGTGCGAGGGCAAGCCCTGGATTGACAAGCCGATCCTTGCTGGACGGTCATGAGCAGGAGTGGTTCTACACCAGCTGGCAGACTTGACCCCGCATCTCCGGTCTACATCGCAGGGCACCGCGGGCTGGCCGGGTCCGCCTTGTTGCGCCGGTTTCAAGCCGAGGGCTTCACCAATCTCCTTGTGCAGTCACACGACGATCTCGACCTCACCGACCGGGCAGCGACCTTCGACTTCATTCTGGAGTCAAGGCCTCAGGTGATCATCGACGCGGCCGCCCGCGTCGGAGGCATCATGGCCAACAGCACATACCCGGTCGATTTTCTGTCCGAGAACCTCCAAATCCAGGTCAATCTCCTCGATGCTGCGGTGGCCGCGCGGGTGCCGAGGCTGTTGTTCCTTGGATCCTCTTGCATATACCCGAAATTCGCCCCGCAGCCGATCAAGGAGAGCGCGCTGCTCACCGGTCCTCTTGAGTCGACCAACGACGCATACGCGATTGCCAAGATTGCGGGAATACTCCAAGTCCAGTCCGTCAGGCGTCAATATGGCCTGGCGTGGATCTCTGCAATGCCAACCAACCTCTACGGACCGGGTGACAACTTTTCACCATCGTCGTCACACTTGCTGCCGGCGCTGATTCGCAGATATGAAGAGGCCAAAGCGACTGGGGCGCCAGAAGTGGCAAACTGGGGCACGGGAACCCCCCGACGGGAGCTCATGCATGTCGACGACCTGGCTAGCGCGTGCATGTATCTCTTGGAGCATTTCGACGGACCGAATCACGTCAACGTGGGGACCGGAGTCGACCACACCATCAAGCAGATCGCCGGCATGGTCGCCGAAGCGGTGGGTTACGAAGGCGAAACCCTCTGGGATGCCACCCAACCGGACGGAACGCCACGCAAACTATTGGACGTTTCGGTCCTGCGGTCCTCGGGATGGATGCCTCGAATCTCACTGCGCGAGGGCATCGAAGCGACGGTGGCGTGGTACCGCGCGAATGTCGGCTCAGCCAGGAAATGACGGCGTCCCAAACGCCCCGAAGTATGGTGAACGGTCGTCTGACTACTGGAAGGGCCACAGTCCAGTCCAGATTGAACAACAGCGACCATTGCATCCTGACGTTACCCACACACCCGGGAAGTGAAAGACTCAGCAAATGAAATTTGTGCTAGCAAGCTGGGGGAGCCGCGGTGATATCGAACCCTGTGTCGCTATCGGTTGCGAACTTCTCCGCCGCGGGCATGAGGTGCGTATCGCCGTCTCGCCCGACTTGGTTGACTTCGCCAAGTCGGCTGGGCTTGCGCCGGTGCCCTATGGGCTGGAGACAGAAGCATGGATGGACGTGCATCGAGACCTGTGGACAAGTCTCTTCCGCAACCCCTGGCGAGTCCAGGACCTGCGCAGGTCCTGGCGCGAAGTTTGGGCGCCCGTAACGGACTCTTGGGAGAAGATGAGCACGACGCTGACGTCGCTGGCGGAGGGGGCCGACCTCTTATTCACCGGTGTCGTCTTCGAGGAACTCGCTGCCAATGTCGCGGAATACCACGACATCCCGTTGGCCACGCTGCATTACTTTCCCGCGCGTCCCCACGGCCAGCTCGTGCCATTCTTGCCGTCACCGTTGACGCGTTTCGCAACGACGGCGTACCAGTGGCTGGGGTGGCGCTGGACGAAGAAATTCGAGGACGTGCAGCGCCGTCAACTCGGCCTGCCGAAGGCGACAAACCCCGCGTCGCATCGGATGGCGGAACGCGGCTCGCTGGAAATCCAGGCCTACGACCAAGTATGTTTCCCCGGGCTGGCAGCCGAATGGTCCAGATGGGATGGTCAGCGGCCTTTTGTCGGCACGCTGACGATGGAGTTATCGACCGAAGCCGATGACGAGGTGACATCGTGGATCGCCGCGGGCACACCGCCGATTTACTTCGGTTTTGGGAGCGTGGCGGTCGAATCTCCGGCCGAAATGCTCAGCATGATCAGCTCGGCCTGCGCGGAGTTGGGTGAGCGCGCATTGGTTTGCTCCGGCAGGACTGATTTCAGCGGTCTCCCCCATCCAAAACACGTCAAGGTCGTCGACACGATGAATCACGCGAGGATCTTCCCCGCCTGCCGCGCGGTCGTCCACCACGGTGGCGCGGCCACCATGGCGGCAGGACTGCGCGCCGGAGTCCCCACGCTGCTCCTGTCGACGTGGCCAGATCAGTCGTTGCGAGGACTTCAGATCAAACGGTTGAGGGTGGGCACCGCTCGACGCTTGTCTAGCAGTTCTGAAGCATCGCTGGTCGCGGACCTGCGCCGCATCCTCAGCCCGCAGTATGTCAGCCGAGCGCGCGAGGTCGCCCGCGAAATGAACACACCCGCCGAAAGCGTCGCGACCGCCACCGATTGTGTGGAGAATTTCGCTCGCCTTGGACGTGTCGGTTGACGAACGGAAGCCAGATCGGTCGTCGAACCTTCTTCGCACGAACCGTACTGCTTTCGCCGGGTTCTGCCGCGGCCGGTTCGAAAAGAAACTGAAAATTCAATGCCTTCTTTCGAAAACCCCCCCCTTTCGGCGCGATGTCCATCGGTCGACGCCATGCGGGCGGGCCCATGCAGTGGGCTCCACACCGGAGGTTCGCGCCGCTCGTACCGAGGTCTAGGCGAACCGGAGCGATAATGAGCGATGAGCCCGGCGGATGGCGGCAGCGCTTCGCCTAGAATCTGAGACGACGCGAACGAGGTCGTAGTCAGTCGATGGCCGCGGGGATGTTCGCTTGGGAAAATGGTAGTACGCGACAATTTTTGTGGCGACGTGTGCCTCCTCGGCCGACCAATCAAATGTACCTAAACGCATCACTGCAGGTCACGCCGTTGTAGACGCGTTGACTGGCGAGCGTGAACTGGCATGCCGGACGCTGAGCTGCTTTACTTGAATGCGTTTGGAGTGGTATCTAAGAACTTTGCCAAACCCCGAACGGGCGCCGCAGGAGCGTCAGTACGGTTTGACGGTTCACCGTTTGCGACTCAATGCTCTGGAGGATGGTTGAGCACTAATCCGTTCGTCGACGACACCCCGAGCGTCCTTGTTTTGGTCACCCCCGAGGGGCAGCCCGGCCGATGGGCGACCGTCGCCGATGATCCAGCCGGTTGGCGAGCCGCACGCAGCGCGGCCAACCGCGCTGCGAGCCCGAAGCGCATAGACCAGAACTGGCCGGCCATGTGACCGAAGAGCCTGCGTGAGCGGCTCGATAGGGCCGGATTTCATAAATAGTCTTAAGTAATTGGTGGGGAACAATCCGATGCAGCTCGACGACCAAGCGCTTCCGCTGACGCGGGGACAGCTAGACATCTGGCTTGCGGAAGAAATTGCCCACTTCGGTGCGAAGTGGCAGCTGGGGGTGCTCGTCCGAATAGACGGCAGCGTCCAGCCGGATTTGCTTCGAACGGCCATTCGCCAGGTAGTGCACGAAGCTGAACCACTCAGGGCCACCTTTTTCGACGTGGGCGGTCAGGTTTTCCAGAAGGTCATTGATTACCCAGACGTCGAACTCGCTTACTACGATCTCATCGGCATGCCTGATTCTTCGCAGGAAGCCTATCGGTTGGCATCGACGATTCAGCGCCGGCAGATGCCCCTTAGTGGCCCGCTGTTCAATTTCTCGTTGTTGCAGACTCGACAAGATGAATTTTATCTGTTCGTGTGCTGCCATCATATTGTTATAGACGGAATTGGCCTTGCGCTTGTTTGTCACCGAATCGCTGAATTGTATTCAGCAATCGCTACTGGGACGTCTCTGCCGCCCGCCTTTTTCGGGTCGCTGAATGATCTGCTCGATTGCGAGCTGTCATACGAAGCGTCGAACGATTATCTCGAAGATCACGACTACTGGACGAATAACCTTCCTCCGGGAGGCGTGCCCGGTTATCGGCTGGCGCAGGGCGCAGATACACGCGAACTCGATGACTCGTTTGCACCAGTTCAATTGGACCCCGCCGTCGTCGCGGGCATCAATGAGCTCGCGAAGGCGCTGGGGGTGCGCCGCGCGTCTGTGATCACGGCGGCGTGTGCGCTGTTGGTGCATGGCTTCGACCTCGAAGGCCCCGATGTGGCGCTTGATTTTCCGGTGGGAAGGCGTGTACATCCGGCGGCGAAGACCGTACCCGGAATGCTCTCCGGCGTCGTGCCTCTCGTATTCAAAGCTTCGCCAGGATCTGCGGTTGCCGACTTCTGCAGGCATGCCGACTCGCGGATGCGGGAAGCTCTTGAGCATCAACTGTTTCCCGTGCAGGTCATGGAGAACAAGGCGCGAGCCGGCGGTTCTGAACAAGCCCCCCATCGGGTGGTGATCAACTTCATCCCGACTACGCACATGGGAAGCTTCGCCGGCGCTCCCGCGTCAGGGACCCTGACCCATTCCGGTCTCGTGGATCAGTTCGGCCTGGTCTTTTTCAGGGACGAGGACCAGCTCTTTCTCAGCACGCAGGGTGTCGGCGGGCCGCTCTCGAACTGTGATGTCCGCGAACTGGCCCGACGGTTGGAGCGGGTATGTGAGGCGATGGCCTCCGACCCGGCCCGGTCGTTGTCATCGATCGACCTGTTGAGCGGCGAAGAACACAGCCGCCTGAATGGGTGGAGCAATGCGACGGTGTTGTCCGAGCCCGCGAGCACATCGCTTTCCGTTCCGGCCTTGTTCACCGAGCAGGCAGCGCGCACGCCAGAAGCGGTGGCGCTGGTAGGTGACGGACGCTCGATGACCTATCGCGAGCTTGACGAGGCAGCTAACCGGTTGGCGCATCTACTGGCCAGCCATGGGGCGCGTCGAGGACAGTGTGTTGCGCTATTGGCCTCCCGCTCGGTTCAGGCAGTCGTAGCGATCATGGCAGTTCTGAAAACCGGCGCGGCCTATTTGCCCATTGACCCAATCGTGCCGGCGGCGCGGATCCGTTTCATGCTCGACGATGCCTCCCCCGCCGCGGTAATCACGACCGCCGGGCGGGCTGACGAACTGAACGGGCGCGATGTGCCGGTCATCCACGTCGACGATCCGAGCATTCACACCTATCCGCCCACCGGTATGCCAGGACCGGACACCGACGACGTTGCCTATCTGATTTACACATCTGGCACCACCGGCGCCCCCAAGGGCGTAGCTATCTCTCATCGCAACGTGACCCAATTGATGGCCTCGCTTGACGCCGGACTCCCCTCACCGGGCGTGTGGCCGCTGTGCCACTCGTTGGCCTTCGATGTATCGGTGTGGGAGATCTTCGGCGCGTTGCTGCGCGGCGGGCGGCTCGTGGTGGTGCCCGAGCATGTGGTCGGCTCTCCGGAGCACTTCCACGAGGTACTGGTCGCCGAACAAGTCAGCGTGCTGACCCAAACCCCGTCCGCGGCGAAGATGCTTCCTTCTGAGGGGTTGGAGTCGTTGGCGTTGGTGATGGCCGGTGAGGCCTGCCCACCCGACGTGGTGGATCGCTGGGCGCCAGGGCGGGTGATGATCAATGCCTACGGCCCGACCGAGACGACGATGTGTGTGGCGATCAGCGCTCCGTTGGCTCCGGGGGCCGAGGTGCCGATCGGATCGCCGGTACCGCAGGCGGCACTGTTCGTCCTGGACAACTGGTTGCGCCCGGTGCCAGCGGGTGTGGTCGGCGAATTGTATGTGGGCGGTGCCGGTGTTGGCGTCGGCTATGTCGGGCGCGGTTCGCTGACAGCATCGCGGTTCGTGGCGTGTCCATTCGGGGGAACCGGGGCACGGATGTATCGCACCGGGGACCTGGTGTGTTGGGGTCCCAATGCGGAACTGCGGTATTTAGGACGCGTCGACGAGCAGGTGAAAATCCGCGGGTATCGCATCGAGCTGGGCGAAGTGCAGGCGGCGCTCGCCGTGGTGGACGGGGTCAAGCATGCGGTAGTGATCGCCCGGGAAGATCGTTCCGGCGACAAGCATCTGGTGGGTTATGTCACGGAATCGGCAGCCGGGGCGGTGGATCCCGCAGCGGTGCGTGGAACTCTGGCTGAGCGTCTGCCCGGCTATATGGTGCCTGCCGCGGTAGTGGTGTTAGAGGCGCTTCCGTTGACGGTCAATGGCAAACTCGACAAACGCGCCCTGCCGGCACCGGAGTACACCGCCGGCGAGTATCGGGCACCAACCACCGCTACGGAACAGATTCTGGTCGACATCTATGCCCAGGTGCTTGGTATCGATGGGGTCGGTGTCGACGAATCGTTTTTCGATCTCGGCGGGGATTCGTTGTCCGCGATGCGCCTGGTTGCCGCAGTCAACGCCTATCTACACGCAGATCTTTCCGTGCGCGCCGTATTCGAGGCGCCCGCGGTCGCTCAGTTAGCGCGCCGTATTGGCACGGATGAGGGACGGCTTGCGCCACTGGTGGCCGTGGAGCGCCCAGCGGTGGTTCCATTGTCGTTCGCCCAGAGCCGGTTGTGGTTCATCGACCAGTTGCAAGGCCCCTCCGCGATGTACAACATGGCGACGGCACTGCGACTCGGCGGCGATCTCAATGCCGATGCGCTCGGCCAAGCGCTGGCCGATGTGGTGGGACGCCATGAGAGCTTGCGCACGCTGTTCCCCGCGCTCGAGGGCATTCCCCAGCAATTGGTGCTCCCCGTGGAACGGGTTGACTTCGGCTGGGAAGTTGTCGATGCCGTCGGCTGGCCGGAACATCAGCTGGACGAAGCCATTACCTCGACGGCGCGATACACATTTGACTTGTCCACTGAAATCCCGTTGCGTGCAAAGCTTTTCAAGATCAGTGGTGGCGAGCACCTGCTGGCGATCGTGGTGCACCATATCGCCGCCGACGGCTTGTCGATCACCCCATTGGCAACTGATCTCGGTGTGGCTTACGCCAGCCGGTGTCTTGGTCAGACGCCCGACTGGACAGCCTTGCCAGTGCAGTACGTCGACTACACATTGTGGCAGCGCGGCCAGTTCGGCGATCTGGACGACGACGACAGTCCCATCGCCGGGCAGGTGGCTTACTGGGAGCAATGCCTCGCCGGTATCCCCGAGCGCATCGAGTTGCCGACCGATCGGCCGTACCCGATGGTGGCCGATTATCGCGGCGCCCGTGTGACGGTGGACTGGCCGGTGGAGTTGCACCAGCAGGTCGCCCGGGTGGCCCGGGAGAACAATGCGACCAGCTTCATGGTCCTGCAGACCGCTCTGGCGGTGTTGTTGTCGAAACTCGGCACCACCACGGACGTGGCGGTTGGATTCCCGATCGCCGGGCGGCGCGATCCCGCGCTCGATCAGCTGGTCGGGTTCTTCGTCAACACGTTGGTACTACGGGTCGATCTCACAGGCGACCGGACCCTCGGGGAATTATTGGCCCAGGTGCGCGCGCGCAGCCTCGCCGCCTATGAGCACCAGGATGTGCCGTTCGAGGTGCTGGTGGATCGTCTGAATCCCGCCAGAAGCCTGACCCATTCCCCGTTGGTTCAGGTCGTACTGGCCTGGCAGAACTTCGGTCCGCAGGACGACGACCTCGTCGGGCTGACTTTGGCCGATGTGCAGGTCACACCGCAGCCCATCGACACTCACACCGCCCGCATGGATCTGACGTTCGACCTCGGCGAGCGCTGGGATGAAGCTGGTGAGCCCGCCGGGATCGCGGGAGACGTGGAGTTCCGCACCGATGTGTTCGACGCGGCCAGTATCGAGGCGTTGATCGAGCGGTTGCGGCGCGTGTTGCTGGCCATCATCGCTGACACGAAGCGGCCGCTGTCGTCGATCGATGTGCTCGATGAGACCGAGCACGCTCGGGTGCATGGGTGGGGCAATCGGGCGGCCTTGGGTCAGCCGGTGAACACGTCGCTGTCGATTCCAGCCGTGTTCGCCGAGCACGTGGCTCGTGCCCCGGAGGCGGTGGCCGTGCGCTTCGAGGGCCGATCCGTGACGTACCGGCAGCTTGATGAGGCGTCGAACCGGTTGGCACACCTGTTGGTCGCGCGGGGCGCGGCGCCTGGGCGGCGGGTGGCGCTGGTCTTGAACCGGTCGGTCGAGGCGATCGTTGCGATCATGGCGGTGCTCAAGACGGGGGCGGCGTATGTGCCGATCGACCCGGCCCACCCGCTGGAGCGGATCAGGTTCACGGTGTCCGACGCCGGGCCCATCGCTGCGGTTGTCACCGGCAGCCTGGCGGACCGACTGGACGGGTGCGACCTGCCGGTGATCGGTCTCGATGACCCAGCTGTTGCGTCTTGCCCCGTCAGCCCGTTGCCTGCACCGCGATCCGATGACATCGCGTATTTGATTTACACCTCTGGAACGACCGGCGTGCCGAAGGGGGTGGCGATCACCCACCGCAACGTGATCTCACTGTTGGACTCGGTGCAAGAGGACCTGCCGCCTGCGGGTGTGTGGTCGCAATGGCATTCCTACGCTTTCGACGTATCGGTGTGGGAAATCTGGGGCGCACTGCTGCGCGGTGGGCGCCTGGTTGTAGTGCCCGACGCGGTAGTGGGTTCACCCGCAGATTTCCATGCGTTGTTGGTCAGCGAACGAGTCAGCGTCCTGAGTCAGACGCCGTCGGCGTTTTATGCGCTGCAGGCAGCTGACGCGGCGCTGCCCGCGACGGGCAGCCAGCTCACGCTGGACGCGGTGGTGTTCGCCGGTGAAGCGCTGGAACCGCCGCGTCTCGAGGCGTGGCTGGAGAATCATCAGGATTCGCCGCGGCTGATCAACATGTACGGCACCACGGAGACGACGGTGCATGCATCGATACGGCAGATCAGCGAGCGTGACGTCAGGGCACACTCCAGCCCGGTCGGGGTGCCACTGACGCATCTCAGCTTCTTCGTCTTGGATAAGTGGTTGCGCGCGGTGCCCGCAGGTGTGGTCGGTGAGTTGTATGTGGCAGGTGCGGGCGTTGGCGTGGGTTATGTAGGTCGCGCTGGGCTGACGTCGTCACGGTTTGTGGCCTGCCCGTTCGGGGGCGTCGCGACGCGGATGTATCGCACTGGCGATCTGGTGCGCTGGGATGCCGACGGACAGCTCGATTATGTCGGCCGCGGCGACGACCAGGTGAAGATTCGTGGCTACCGCATCGAGCTTGGCGAGGTGCGTGCCGCGCTCGCCACGTGCGATGGGGTGGACCAGGCGGTGGTGATCGTCCGTGAAGACCGCCCCGGCGATAAGCGTCTGGTCGGCTATGTCACCGAATCGGTGAGCGAAGCGGTTGACCCGGGCGCGTTGCGCGTGACGCTGGGTGAACGGTTGCCGCAGTACATGGTGCCGTCCGCGGTGGTGGTGGTGACGGGGCTGCCGCTGACGGTCAACGGCAAACTCGACAGGCGTGCTCTGCCAGCA
Source organism: Mycolicibacterium sp. GF69 (assembly GCF_003284965.1). Taxonomy (GTDB): domain Bacteria; phylum Actinomycetota; class Actinomycetes; order Mycobacteriales; family Mycobacteriaceae; genus Mycobacterium. The sequence goes on along the minus strand of NZ_QMEW01000008.1, from coordinate 35,233 downwards.
CCGCAATACCAGGACGCCGACGAATATCATGCTCCGGGCAGCCTGACGGAGGAGATCCTTGCGGGGATCTTCGGCTTGGTGCTCGGTGTGGAGCGGGTCGGCGTGCAGGACTCTTTCTTCGAGTTGGGCGGCGACTCGCTGATGGCCACCCGCCTGGTGGCTGCGGTCAACACGAGTTTCGATGTTGACCTGCCTGTGCGGGCGGTATTCGAGGCTCCCACGGTGGCGCAGTTGGCGCTCAGTCTTGACGGCGGTAACTTCGGGCGGTCTGCGCCGTTGGTGGCCGTCGAGCGGCCCGCCGTAGTTCCGTTGTCGTTCGCTCAGCAGCGGTTGTGGTTCGTCGACCAGTTGCAGGGGCCCTCCCCGATGTACAACATGGCGACCGCATTGCGCTTGCGCGGCACACTCGACGCGGATTCGCTGTGCCAAGCTTTAGCCGATGTGGTCGGCCGACACGAAAGCCTGCGGACCACGTTCCCCGTCGTCGAGGGGGAGCCTCAGCAGTCGGTCGTCGCTGTCGAACACGCCGACTTCGGCTGGCAGATCGTCAATGCAGAAGGTTGGACGGCGGCCATACTGAGGGAGGCCATCGACGCGGCAATCAGTCACCCGTTCGTTCTGGCAACCGATATTCCTTTGCGAGCAACGCTTTTCCGGGTCGCCGAAGACGAGCATGTGCTTGCGCTGGTGTTGCACCACATCGCCGCCGATGGTTGGTCGATTGCCCCGCTGGCGCGCGACATCAGTGTGGCCTACGTCCGCCGTTGTGAAGGCTTTCTCCCGGGTTGGGATTCGTTGGCGGTTCAATATGTCGACTACACCATGTGGCAGCGTGACCAGCTTGGTGATCTCGACGACCCTGACAGTCGCATCGCCGGGCAGATGGAGTACTGGGAGCAGACCCTGGCTGGAATGCCTGAGCGGTTGCAACTGCCCACCGATCGGCCGTATCCTGCCGCAGCAGACCATCGCGGCGCCCGCGTCACCATCGACTGGCCGGCGGAGTTGCAGCACGCGGTTGGTCGACTGGCCCGCGAGAACAATGCCACCAGTTTCATGGTGGTCCAGGCCGCCCTCGCGGTGTTGTTGTCCAGCATCAGTGCCAGCACCGATGTGGCCGTCGGTTTTCCGATCGCTGGGCGGCGCGACCCCGCCCTGGACGAGTTGGTCGGCTGCTTCGTCAACACCTTGGTTTTGCGGGTCGAACTGGCCGGCAATCCCAGCGTGACCGAATTGCTGAGCCACGTGCGAGCCCGCACCCTGGACGCCTACGAACACCAGGATGTGCCGTTCGAGGTACTGGTGGAGCGGCTCAATCCGGCCCGCAGCCTCGCCCAGCACCCGCTTGTTCAGGTGATGTTGGCCTGGCAGAACAACGGGCCCGCCACGCTGGCGTTGGGAGAGCTGGAGGTCGCGCCGCTTTCGGCCGACACCCATACCGCGCGCATGGATCTCGCGTTTACCCTCGCCGAGCGCTGGAGCGCGACCGGTGACCCCGCCGGGTTCGGTGGGGAGGTTGAGTTCCGTACCGATGTGTTCGACCCGGTCAGCATCGAGGCGCTGATCGAGCGGTTGCAGCGGCTGCTGGTAGCCATGACCGATGACCCATCCCGGCGGTTGTCATCGCTGGAGCTACTCGATGCCAGCGAGCGTGTCGTGTTGGACGGAATCGGAAATCTGGCGGCTTTGACCCAGCCGGCGAGTCCACCAGCGTCGATCCCAGAATTGTTCGTCGCGCAGGTGAGTCGTACACCCGAGTCGGTCGCACTTGTCTGTGATGGGCGTTCGTGGACTTATCGCGAAGTCGACGAGAGGGCCAACCGGTTGGCGCACTTGTTGGCCGGCCATGGGGCTGGCCCGGGCCAATGTGTAGCGCTGCATTTCCCGCGGTCGCCGGAAGCGATTGTGGCGATGGTGGCGGTGCTGAAGACCGGTGCGGCGTATCTGCCGATCGACCCCGCTCTGCCGCAGGCCCGAATCAGTTTCATGCTGAAGGATGCCGCCCCGATCGCCGCAGTCACCACGGCGGCGCTGGCCGACCGACTGGCTGAACATGACGTTCTCGTCATCGACGTCAACGACCCCGCTATCGAGAGCCGACGCAGCACGCCAATCCCGGGGCCGGCGCCCGAAGACGTCGCCTACCTGATTTACACCTCCGGTACTACTGGAGTGCCGAAGGGGGTGGCCGTCACCCATCACAATGTCACCCAGCTGGTGAAGCAATTCCATTCGGATCTGCCGATGGCCGGCGTGTGGTCGCAGTGGCATTCTTATGCGTTCGACGTATCGGTCTGGGAAATTTGGGGAGCCTTGCTGCACGGCGGGCGCCTCGTGGTGGTGCCCGAGTCCGTGGCCGCCGCACCGGATGATTTCCACGACTTGCTGATTCGTGAAGAGGTCGGGGTCCTATGTCAGACCCCGTCGGCAGTAGGGATCTTGAATCCGGAGCGTTTGGAGTCCGTCGCGTTGGTGGTTGCCGGTGAAGCCTGCCCGCCAGACCTGGTGGACCGGTGGGCGCCCGGACGAGTGATGATCAATGCCTACGGCCCGACCGAGACGACGGTGTACGCGGCGATGAGCGCTCCGTTGCGCGCGGGACTGGGAGCGCCAATCGGTTCGCCGGTCCCCGGGGCGGCTGCATTTGTCCTGGACAGGTATTTACGCCCGGTGCCGCAGGGAGTAATCGGTGAATTGTATGTAGCCGGTGGCGGGTTAGCATGCGGGTATTGGTGGCGGTCCGCGTTGACAGCGTCGCGGTTCGTCGCGTGTCCTTCGGCAGGGCCCGGAGAGCGCATGTACCGCACCGGCGACTTGGTGTGCTGGGGCGCTGACGGTCAGCTGCGTTATCTGGGGCGTGCCGACGAGCAAGTCAAGGTTCGTGGATATCGCATCGAGCTCGACGAAGTACGCATGGCGCTGGCCGCGTGCGACGGGGTTGACCAGACGGCTGTGATTGCCCGCGAGGAACGCCTCGGCGGTAAGCGTCTGGTGGGTTATATCACCGGCACGGCAGATCCCACAGAGGTGCGCGCCAAGCTAGCCGAGCGGTTGCCGGGTTACATGGTTCCGACTGCGGTCGTGGCGTTGGAGGCGCTGCCGCTAACGGTCAATGGGAAACTCGACAGGCGAGCCTTGCCGGCACCTGAATACCAGGACAGCGATTGCTATCGCGCCCCCACCACCACGGTGGAGGAGATCCTGGTCGGCATCTATGCGCAGGTGCTCGGTGCCGAGCGAGTCGGAGTAGACGACTCGTTCTTCGATCTGGGCGGGGATTCGCTGTCTGTAATGCGCCTGATTGCCGCGATCAACACCAGTCTGGACGCCGGCCTTTCGGTGCGATCCGTATTCGAGGCGCCCACCGTTGCGCAATTGGCGCCCCGTGTCGGTGGCGATGCGCGTCGGCTTGCGCCGTTGATGGCTGTCGAGCGGCCCGCTGTGGTACCGCTGTCGTTTGCGCAGAACCGATTGTGGTTCATCGACCAGTTGCACGGGCCGTCACCCGTCTACAACATGGCGACCGCTTTCCGGCTCGGTGGACGTCTTGATGTCGAGGCGTTAGGCCAAGCGATGGCCGATGTGGTGGGCCGCCATGAGAGTCTGCGCACTCTGTTCGCGGCGCCCGATGGCATACCGCAGCAGTTGGTGGTGCCCGTCGAGCACGCTGATGTTCATTGGCAAATTGTCGATGCGGCGGACTGGCCGGCGCTTCGACTGGGGGAGGCCATCGACGCCGTGGTGCGTCACCCGTTCGATTTGGCAAACGAAATCCCCTTGCGCGCAACCCTTTTCAAGGTAAGTGACGACAATCATGTGCTGGCGGTGGTGGTGCACCACATCGCCGCTGACGGCTGGTCGATTCCCCCTCTGGTGCGTGATCTGGGGATCGCGTATGCCGACAGATGTGCGGGACGGGCTCCCGGCTGGGATCCGTTGACTGTGCAGTACGTCGATTACACGCTGTGGCAGCGCGCGCAGCTCGGTGATCTCGATGACACCGAAAGTCCGATCGCCGCGCAGCTGGCGTATTGGGAGGATGCGCTGGCCGGAATTCCCGAGCGGCTGCAGCTGCCCACCGACCGGCCCTATCCACCGGTTGCAGACCAGCGCGGTGCCCGTGTTGCGGTCGATTGGCCCGCGCAGTTGCAGGAGAGCGTCAACCGGGTTGCGCGCGAGCACAATGCGACCAGTTTCATGGTGATGCAGGCCGCGCTGGCGGTGTTGCTGTCGAAGATCAGCGCGAGTTCCGATGTGGCCGTTGGATTTCCGATCGCCGGACGACGCGATTCGGCGCTGGACGAGTTGGTGGGGTTCTTCGTCAACACCTTGGTGCTGCGAGCCGACCTGACCGGAAATCCCAGTTTCGCTGAAATACTGGCGCAGGTCCGCACACGCAGCCTGGCCGCCTACGAGTACCAGGACGTGCCCTTCGAGGCGCTGGTGGAGCGCCTCAACCCCAGCAGGAGCCTGACTCACCACCCACTGGTCCAGGTGATGTTGGCTTGGCAGAACTGGCAGGACAACAACCCCGCCGGCTTGGGTGATCTTCAGGTCACCCCGCTGGCGACTGACACTCACACGGCCCGCATGGATCTGACATTCACCCTGGCCGAGCGGTGGGGTGAGGCCGGTGAACCCGCCGGGATCGGCGGGGAAGTGGAGTTTCGGACCGATGTGTTTGATGCGATCAGCGTCGAGTCACTGATCGAGCGGCTGCGACGGATCTTGGCTGCGATGACAGCCGAGCCGACCAGACGATTGTCGTCGATCAATCTGCTGGATGAGGTGGAGCAGGCTCGGCTGGACAACATCGGTAGTCGGGCTGTGCTGACCCAGCGCACGCAGCCGGCTGTGTCGATTCCAGTTTTGTTCGCCAAGCAGGTGGCCCGGGCTCCCGAAGCGGTGGCTGTCACATTCGAGGGTCGATCCATGGCCTACCGCGAGTTGGACCGGGCCGCTAATCGGTTGGCACATTTGTTGGTCAGCCACGGCGCGGGTCCGGGACAGTTTGTGGCACTGCTGTTTTCTCGGTGTCCCGAGGCGGTTGTGGCGATGCTCGCGGTGCTGAAAACCGGCGCGGCATATTTGCCGATCGATCCGGCGCAGCCGGCAACTCGGATCGAGTACATGCTCAATGATGCCGCTCCGATCGCCGCGGTGACCACTAGCGGTCTCACGGACCGGCTGGACGGGTGTGGTCTGCCGATCATCGACGTCGGCGGCCCCGCCGTCGGCACTCAGCGTGACACCGCGATGCCGGCGCCTGCCGCCGAGGAGACTGCTTACCTGATCTACACCTCGGGGACCACCGGTGCGCCCAAGGGAGTGGCGGTACCCCATCGCAACGTGACCCAGCTTTTGGAGTCGCTGGACGCCGAATTGAGCCTTGCGGAACAGGTTTGGACGCAGTGTCATTCGTTGGCGTTCGACTATTCCGTGTGGGAGATCTGGGGCGCGCTGCTACACGGTGGACGGCTGGTGGTTGTGCCGGAGTCGGTCGTCCGCTCAGCCGAAGAACTGCACGCCCTGCTCGTCGCCGAACAAGTCGAGGTGCTGAGCCAGACTCCGTCGGCGTTTTACGCGCTGCAAGCGGCCGACGCGCTGCAGCCCGAGCTCGGCCGGGAGCTGAAGCTCAAGACCGTGGTGTTCGGCGGGGAAGCCCTTGAACCGCAGCGGATCCGGACGTGGCTGGACAACCATCCGGGTTCGCCGCGCATGATCAACATGTACGGCATCACCGAGACAACGGTGCATGCGTCGTTCCGCGAGATCCTCGTCGGCGACACCGACAGCAGTGTCAGCCCCATAGGGGTGCCGTTGGCACACCTTGGCTTCTTCGTCCTGGACAGTTCGCTGTGCCCGGTGCCGGCGGGAGTGGTCGGTGAGTTGTACGTGGTCGGCGGCGGACTGGCGTACGGATATGTTGGGCGAGCCGGATTGACCGCGTCGCGGTTCGTGGCATGCCCGTTCGTGGGTTCCGGCGCGCGGATGTACCGCACCGGTGATCTGGTGCGCTGGGGTATCGACGGTCAGCTGACCTACCTCGGGCGTGTCGATGAGCAAGTCAAAATCCGCGGGTACCGCATCGAACTGGGTGAGGTCCAGACAGCACTGGCAGGGTTGACCGGGGTCGATCAGGCGGTGGTGATCGCCCGCGAGGACCGCCCGGGCGACAAGCGTCTAGTCGGTTATGTCAGTGGCACCGCACAGCCGGCCGAGATACGCGCTCAGCTGACAGAACGGCTGCCGGCGTACATGGTGCCTGCGGCGGTCATCGCGCTCGACGAGTTGCCGCTGACGTCGAACGGCAAACTGGACAAACGCGCGCTGCCGGCACCCGAATACCGCGACGACGATCGGTATCGCGCCCCGGCCACCGCGGTCGAGGAGATTCTGAGCGGCATTTTTGCGCAGGTGCTCGGTGTCGAGCGCGTCGGGGTAGACGACTCGTTCTTCGAACTGGGCGGGGACAGCATTCTGTCGATGCAGGTGACCGCGCGCGCCCGGGCCGCCGGCGTGCTGTGCCGGCCGCGTGACTTGTTCGTCGAGCAGACCGTGGCGCGATTGGCCCGAGTGGCGCGCCTGGCCGACGGTGAGTCGGCTGTCGTCGACGAGGGCATCGGACCAGTGGTGGCGACTCCAATCATGCGCTGGCTCGCCGACGTGGAAGGCCCTGTCGGCGAATTCAACCAGTCGATGGTCGTGCAGGCCCCCGCAGGAGCCGGTGAAGCCGATGTGGTGGCAGTGTTGCAGGCGTTGCTCGATCGGCATGCCACGTTGCGGATGCGCATCGAAGCTGACGCAGCCGGACAGTGGCTGCCGGTGGTGCCGGAGGCCGGTTCGGTTGCCGCCGCTGCATGCCTGCGGACGGTCGACGTATTGAGTGAGGACGCGGTGGTCGCGGCGCGGTCGCGGTTGGACCCTGGCGCCGGGATGATGCTCAGCGCACTGTGGGCGGGCTCGGAGCGCCAGTTGCTGTTGATCATTCACCATCTGGCCGTCGACGGCGTCTCATGGCGGATCCTGTTGGAAGACCTAAATCTCGGCTGGGCCCAGCGTCACCGCGGGCATCCGATCGAATTGCCCACCGGTGGAACGTCGTTTGCTCGGTGGTCGGCGCTGCTGGCCGAGCATGCTCATAGCCCGGAGGTGGTGCAGCAAGCCGATGCCTGGAGGCAGGTCGCGGCGACGCCCCCGAGGTTGCCCGCGGTCCGCCCGGTGGTGGACACATGGGCCAGTGCTGGCCGGTTGTCGGCCACGATGGACGGCGACATCACCCGGATGCTGCTGGGCGAGGTGCCGGCGGCATTCAATACCGGAATCCATGACGTCTTGTTGATCGCGTTCGCTCTGGCGTGGGCGGAGTTCCTGGGTACCGGCGCCGCGCCGATCGGCATCGATGTCGAGGGGCACGGGCGCCGCGAGGAGCTGGCCGCCGATGCGGATCTGTCGCGCACGGTGGGGTGGTTCACGGCGAAATACCCAGTGTCCCTGACCGGGGGCGGCCTGAGCTGGGCGCAGGTCATTGCCGGTGGTCCGGCGCTGGGTCCTGTCGTCAAGCACGCTAAAGAGCAGCTGCGCGCCCTGCCGGAGCCGTTGACGTATGGTCTGCTGCGCTACTTGAACCCCGACATCGATCTTCCCGAATCCGATCCCCCAATTGGGTTCAACTACCTGGGCCGGCTGGGCGTCTCCGCGGCCGAGGCATCCGATGATATGTGGCGGATCAGCCCGGAGGGCATGTCATTGACATCAGCCGCTGCGGCCGCGGTGCCCATGCCATTGGTTCACACCGTTGAGCTCAACGCCGGCACCGTGGACACAGAGTCCGGATCCTATCTGCGCGCTGACTGGACGTGGGCGCCGTCAGCGCTTGACGACGCGCAGGTCGACCGGCTGAGCCGGTTGTGGTTTGATGCCCTCGCCGGCATCTGTGCGCACGTCCGGCAGGGTGGGGGCGGTTTGACTCCTTCCGATATCGCTCCGGTTCGGCTGAGCCAGCACCAGATCGACGAGCTTCATGTGCAATACCGAATTGCCGACATACTGCCGCTCACTCCTATGCAGCAGGGGCTGCTGTTCCACGCCGCCACCGCGCAGTTTGACGGCGACGATCCGTATGCGGTGCAGATGAGTTTCACCCTTGCGGGTCCCCTTGACGCCAACCGGTTGCGCGACGCGGTGCAAGCAGTGGTCAACCGCCATCCCTCTCTCGCGGCCCGCTTCTGCCAACAGTTCGAGGAGCCGGTCCAGGTCATCCCTGCCGACCCGGTGACCGCTTGGCGCTACGTGCGGCTGGATGCCGACGACATCGACGCCGGCGTCGATGTCGGTGAGCAGATTCAGCGGCTGTGTGCTGCCGAGCGCGCTGCGGTCTGCGACGTCACCAACGAGTCGGCTTTCCGTGTGGCGTTGATCCGCACCGCCGAACATCGGCACCGGATTGTGTTGACCAACCACCACATCGTTCTCGATGGATGGTCGATGCCGATCCTGCTGGGCGAGATATTCGCCACCTATTACGAGCAACGGCTGCCCGCGCCAACGTCGGCCCGCAAGTACTTCAACTGGTTGGCCGAGCGAGATCTGGATGCCGCCCGCACAGCCTGGGGTGAGGTTCTCGCCGGTTTCCAGACGCCCACTCTGGTTGGCCCGCCGGATCGGTTGGGGCTGGGACGGCGAGGCATGATCTCGGTTCGGGTGCCCGAAGAGACCACCAGGGCGCTCGACGAGCTGGCTCGCTCATGCCACACGACAGTGAGCACCGTGTTGCAGGCCGCGTGGGCGCAGCTGCTGACATGGCTGACAGGCCAGCATGACGTTGCATTCGGCGTAGTGGTTTCCGGCAGGACGACCGAGGTGGACGGCGCCGACTCGATGGTGGGCCTGTTGATCAACACGATTCCGCTGCGAGCGCGCATTACGGCGGAAACCACTGTCGCCGACCTGCTGGGTCAGCTACAACGTACCCATAACGACTCTCTCGAGCATCAGCATCTGGCGCTGCGCGACATTCACCGCATCACCGGCCACGAACGACTGTTCGACACTGTTTTCGTCTACGAAAATTATCCGATCGAAACCGGAGTGTCGCTGAGCCCCAACGGCTTGTCCATCACCGATGTCACCAACCGCGACTACTACCACTATCCGCTCGCGGTGCAAGCCGTTCCGGGCCGCGAACTGGATCTCCGGGTCCAATTCCGCACAGATGTATTCGACTCGGCCAGCATCGAAACGCTGATCGAGCGGTTGCAGTGGGTGCTCAAAGCCATGACTGCCGATCCCACCCGGCAACTCTCGTCAGGAGTTGTGTCCGACGGGGGCGAGTATGGATGGCTGAATCAGGAGGGTGACTCGGCTAGGACGACGACTCGGCCGGCGGCGCTGTCGCCGGTGTCCGATCACCAGGACATCGATCGTTACCGCGCTCCCGCTACTTCGCTCGAACAGATGCTGGCCAATATCTACGCCCAGGTATTAGAAGTGGACCGCGTCGGAGTTGACGAATCATTCTTTGAGTTGGGCGGGGATTCGATTTCCGCGATGCGCGCGATTGCGGCGATCAGCGCTGCGCTCGATATTCGCCTTCCGGTGACTACCCTCTTCAACGCGCCGTCGGTAAGGAGCCTGAGCCAGCGGCTGGGAAGCCGCCTCAACTCGGTAGGAAAGCCCGCGCCGTAAATCTCGGATACGAGGCCCGATGGGGCTAAGCGGAGTTGGCTCACGGCAACGCTTTTGATCGATGACTTTCCCGCCGCGGGGTCTAGCCGAGATCGCCGGATGTCTGAGGTCGCTCAAGACGTTATCCCGCAGCGACATTCGACGATGCGGATGCAGATCGCGCTAACTCACCACATAGTGGGAACTAGCCGATAGCGAACCTGTTGCGTGTATTCGCTGTATCCGCCCAGCTCTTCGGTGAGCAGCTTTTCCTCGTCACGAATACGCAGGATCAGGACAATCAACCCTGGCACGACGAAGAGCAGTCCCCAATAGGAACCGAGCGCTAACGGGATGCCGACCATCAGAATCACATTGCCGGTGTACATGGGGTGCCGCACCAGTCCGTACAGACCGGACGAGATGACCTTCTGGCCTTCCTCGACCCGTACTGTCGCACCGGCGTAGCTGTTCTGGATGACCACCAGCATCATCACCCCCAGGCCGAGAGCGACCAGAACATCACCGGCGAAACAGAGCGCCGTAGGGACCGCGGACCAGTCAAGACGATGGTCAAGGCCGCTGATGACGAAGATGCCGGCCAGTGTCGAGTACCAGCCGATGATGAATGCCTTTTGCGCTGGACGCGTCTCCGCGGTGGGCCCTGCGCGCATGCGCCGTTCGAGAGCGGTGGAATTGGTACTGAAGAGGTAGATGGCGGGGATCCATGTCGAAAGCGCGAAAACGGCCAAGAAAACCCACGCTTGCCAAAAGTCTAAGGTGCCTGCCGACAGGAACACGATGGAGCCGAATATCGCGAGCTCGAGAAGCCCGAATATCAACATCTTAGGAATGCTTTTCATGCGCCCTCCCCACCGTCCGTCCGGTCCTTCTGTAGCTAACAGCGCAACCTCGGTTGCCGGCAGCTGTGACTACCGCGGCCACGCTCGGGATATTACTTGAGTGAGTGCCAGCGACACGGGCCGGTCGCAGTACAGCGGCTCGAACCCGATGACCTCAAGCGGCGCCCGCAGGCGAGAGCTTCTCGCACAGCAGCCCCGCCAGGCCACGGATAGTCGTGATGTTGGTCGGGGGAATGCGTACTCCGGTTTCGGTTTCGATGCGCGTGCGTAGTTCCAGGGCACCCAGCGAGTCCATACCGTACTCGGAGAGCGGACGGTCCGGATCGACGCTGCGCCGCAAAATCACGTTGATCTGCTCGGAGATCAAGCGCTGCAGCCGGGTAGGCCATTCGTCAGGCGGCAGCTCGTCCAGCTCCGCCCGCAGTTTGCTCGTGCCCGTTGCACCGCCTGCCTTCGAGCGGAACGCCTCGGCGAAGGGACTGCGTTCGGCGAAAACGGTCAACCACGGTGCGCCCATGATCGGCGCGTAGCCGGTGTAGGCGCGGTCGTGGCGCAGCAGCGCTTCGAACGCATAAGCGCCCTCGTCGGGGCTGATTGCGACGCCGGTGCCCTCCGCCAGCGCGGTACCGCGCCCGATCTCGCCCCAAGCTCCCCACGCGATCGCCGTCGCCGGCAAACCCCGTGCCCGACGCCAGAGCGTGAAGGCATCGAGCCAGCTGTTGGCCGCCGCGTACGCACCCTGACCCGGCGACCCGACCAGCGCGGCCGCCGAGGAGAACGAGCAGAACCAGTCCAGCGGCTGTTCGCCGACCGCGTTGTGCAGGTACCAAGCACCGAAAGCCTTTGGCGCCCAATCTCGCACGACGAGCTCATCGGTGATATTGGTGAGCGCCGCGTCCTCGATCAGCCCCGCAGCGTGCAACACCCCGCGCACAGCGAGGCCGGTCGCGCTGGCCGCGGCGACCAGTCGTTCGGCGGTGCCGGGTGCGGCGATATCTCCGCACTCCACCACGATGTCACCACCCATTGCGCGGATGCACTCGATGGTTTCCAGCGCTTCGGTCGTCGGCTGCGAACGCGAACACAGCACAATGCGCCCACAACTTGCCGCGGCCAACTTCTCGGCGAAGAACAAACCCAGGCCACCCAACCCACCGGTCACGATGTAGGCGCCGTCGCGGCGGAAGACATCGACGCGGCCCGGCGGCACCACCACCCGGCTGGATCCCGTATGCGGAACATCGAGCACGAGTTTTCCCGTGTGCCGTGCACCGCTCATCGTCCGAATGGCGTTGGCGGCGTCGGCGAGCGGATGATGCGTGGTCTCCGGCACCGGCAACGAACCGTCGGCGGTGAGCCGGTACACCGTATCCAGCAACTCCCGCAGCCGGTCCGGGTGACTGAAGGACATCAATGCCAGGTCGACTGCGTGGAACGTGAGGTTGCGCCGGAACGGAAAGAGCCCCAGCCGGGTGTCGCCGTAGATGTCGCGCTTGCCGATTTCGACGAATCGTCCGCCGAACGCGAGCAACTCCAAACCGGCACGCTGCGCGGGCCCGGTGACCGAGTTGAGAACGATGTCCACCCCGTAGCCGTCGGTGTCACGGCGGATTCCGTCGGCGAACTCGAGACTTCGCGAGTCGTAAACGTGTGCGATACCCATGTCGCGCAACAGTTGTCGGCGCTGCTCATTGCCCGCGGTGGCGAAGATCTCGGCACCTGCGGCGCGGGCGATGGCGATCGCCGCCTGTCCCACGCCCCCCGTCGCGGAGTGAATCAGCACCTTGTCGCCGCTTCTGATCCGGGCCTGGTCATGTAGGCCGTACCAGGCGGTGGCGGTCGCGATGGTCAGCGCGGCCGCGTCGCCTTCGGAAAGGCCGTCCGGCAGTGTGACGGCCAGGTTGGCATCGCAGGTGATGAAGGTGCCCCAGCAGCCTTCGGCGCACAGCCCTCCGACCCGATCGCCGACCTGGTGGTCCGTCACGTCCGGTCCGACCGCCGTCACCACGCCGGCGAAATCAGCGCCGAGTTCCGGCAGCCGGCCCTCGAAGGCCGGATAGCGGCCGAACGCCACCAACACGTCTGCGAAGTTGATGCTCGATGCGTGGACCGCCACTTCGATCTGCCCGGGTCCTGGCGGAACCCGCTCGCAGGCAATGAGTTCCAGCGATGCGAGGTCTCCGGGCGTGCGAATCTGCAGCCGCATCCCGTCGCGGTCGTGGTTGGCCACCCTGGTTCGTCTCTCGTCGGGCCGCAGCGGCGTCGGCCGCAGTCGCGCCGTGTACCACTGGCCGTTTCGCCAGGCGGTTTCGTCCTCCTCGGACTCGCTGAGCAGCTGCTGTACCAGTTGCTCAGCGCCGGTGGCCTGGTCGATGTCGATCTGGGTGGCAGCCAGATGCGGATGTTCGGTACCGATGACTCGCACCAATCCCCGCAAGCCACCTTGGTCGAGGTTGGGTCGATCACCGGCCAGCACGGTTTGAGTGCCGCGAGTCACCACGTAGACGCGAGGCGATTCGCCTGAACTCTCCGCTAGTGGGCGGGCGATGCGCACCAGATGCTGCACATTTTCCCGGCCTACCAGTGGGGGCTGTGCGTCGACGGCGCCGTTATCCGGGCCCGTGAGGATGACGATTCCCTCGAAACCATTGACGCGCAGGTGGTTTCTCAAGTCTTCACTATTTGCAGCATGGTCGTCGTGCGGCAGCCAGCACATCGTAGTGCAATGCGCGCCATGGGTTTTCAGGAGAGCGCTCAAGTTCGTGGCCATCTCATCGACCGGGGTGGTGCTGATCAACAGCCACGCGCCGCCGTCGGTGTGCGGCATCTCGGGCAGCTGGCGTTGCTGCCAGTCGACGGTCAGCAACCGTTCGGCCAACACCCGATCGCGCTGCCCCTGCTCCGATACGCCCGTGCCGAGTCGCAGACCCTCTATGACGAGTACCGCTCGTCCGTTCTCGTCGAGCACGTCGATGTCGGCCTCGACCCCGGTGGCGTCGGTGCCGATGATCCGTGTGTAGCAGTACTGGCCGCCGCGGGCCGAGCCGTAGGCGCGTAACCGCCTTACGCCCAGGGGCAACGCCATGACGCCCGCGCCCAGGGACCGGACCTCCGGATGCGCTGCGACCGACTGGAAGCAGGCGTCGAGCAGTGCGGGGTGCACGCCGTAAGCGTCTTGTTGGGAGCGGATCGAGCGGGGCAGCGCGACTTCGGCGAGCACGGTGCTGGTCTGGCTGCCGGTCTGGCCCGTGCCGGTCTGGCTGCCGGTGTGCACCATGGCCAACCCGGTGAACGCGGGACCGTACTGGACACCATGCTCGTCCACGCGCTTGCGGACCTCGTCGCCATCCTCGCTATCTGGATGAGCGGCAAGCAATGTGGACGTCTCATAATCGGGCTGTTTTTCGTCGTCGGCGACGTGCAGCACCGCCGAAGCGTGCCGCGCTTGTTCGCCGTCCTGGCTGGTTTCCACAGTGAAAGCAAGGGCATGGCCCGGCCGAGACCATGAGGCAGAAGCGGCAACCGTGGTGGCTTCGTCCAGTAGCAGCGCCTGCTCGAACCGGATGTCCCGGACCTCGCAATCCTCGCCCAGGACGGCGCGCGCGGCCGTCAGTGCCATCTCGCAGTAGGCGGCCGCCGGGAGCACAGCCACGTTGCGAACCTGGTGGTCGGCCAGCCAGGGTTGGGCGGCGGTGCCGATGTCGGACTGCCACACGTGGCGCTCGGGCTCCTCGTGCAAGTGCAGATGCGGACCCAGCAATGGGTGCACCGCGATGGTGCGGCCACCATGAGAAGGGGCCTCCTGGCTGCCGCTGCTCAACCACAGCGGGCGGTGCGTCCAGGTCGGCAGCGGCGCGTCCACCAGATGCCCATCGGGGCACAGCACGGAGAAGTCGATCGCAGCGCCGGCGGCATGCAGCTCCGCCGCGAAGCCACGTAGCCCATGGGGAAGCGCCTGCTGGCGGCGCATGGCAGCGAGGGCGGCCAGCGGGATTTCGCGACTGCGGGCGGTCTGCTCGAGAGCGCGGGTGAGCAGCGGGTGCGGCGACAACTCGGCGAAGACGCGGTGGCCGTCCTCCAAAGCGGCCTGCACCGCCGTGGCGAACCGCACCATCCGGCGCATGTTCGTCACCCAGTACCCGGCGTCGCACACGGGTTGCTCGCGCGGGTCGAACATCGTGGCCGAGTAGAACGGAACCTGAGGAGTCATGGGTTTGAGGCCGGCGAGCGCGTCGGTCAGTTCGGCGACGATCGGCTCGACCTGCGGTGAGTGGAAGGCGACGTCGACCGGGACCAGCCGGGCCATGACGTCGCGCTGCTCCCAGCCTGCGATCAGAGCGTGAACCGTTTGGGTGGCTCCGGCTACCACTGTCGACTCCGGCGAGGGCACCACCGCCACCACGACGTCGCTGATGCCGCCGGCCGTCAACTCCGAGAGTACTTGTCTGGCAGGGAGTTCCACCGTCGCGGTTGCGCCCTGGCCGGCGATTCGCGACATCAACCGCGAGCGGCGACAGATCAGGCGCAGCCCGTCTTCCAGCGAGAGCGCTCCGGCCACGACAGCTGCCGCGGCCTCACCAAGCGAATGCCCGATGACCGCACCGGGACGCACCCCGTACGCCTGCAACGCGGCGGCAAGGCCGACCTGCATGGTGAACAGCGTCGGCTGCATCCGGTCCTGACCGGTCACCACCTCGTTCGACGACATCGCCTCCGTCACCGAGAAGCCCGACTCGGCGGCGATGACTGGTTCGGCTTGCGCCACCGTGGTGGCGAAAACCGGCTCCGTCGCCAACAGTTCGGCACCCATCCCGGCCCACTGCGAGCCCTGGCCGGAGAACACCCACACCGGACCTCGGTCATCGTGCCCGACCGCGGCCGGGTAGGGGATATCACCGTCGGCAACCTCGCGCAACGCAGCGGCGAGTTCGGCCCTGTCGGTCGCGACGACGGCTGTGCGCACCGGGCGGTGCGCGCGGCGACGAGCCAAGGTGTAGGCCAGATCCGGCAACGTCAGATCGTCTTGCGCTTGCACCCAGTCGGCCAACCGTCCGGCGGTGCGGCGCAATTCCTCGGCCGACGTGGACGAAATCGGAAACAGCTGCGGCGCCGTCGCCGACGGTCCGGTTGATTCGATCTCCGGCGCCGCCGAGCCGGAATCCTGTTCCGGCGCTTGCTCCAAGACCGCGTGCACATTGGTCCCCGATATCCCGTAGGACGACACCGCGGCCCGGCGCAGATGCTGGCCGTTGGTGGGCCACGGCGTATTATCTTGGGGCACAAACAGTTCCGTCGAGACCTCTGCCATTGCGTCGGGCAGCCGGGTGAAGTGCAGGTGCTGCGGGACGACGCCGTGCTGCAGCGCGAGCACCGCCTTCATCACGCCCAGAGCTCCGGAGGCCGCCTGCGTGTGCCCGAAATTGGTCTTCGAGGATACGAGCGCACAGGGCGCGCCGATGCCGTATACCTCTGCAAGGCTGGCGTATTCGACCGGGTCGCCGGTAGGGGTACCGGTACCGTGTGCCTCCACCATGCCGACACTGGCCGCGTCCACACCCGCCGCGACCAGTGCCTCCCGGTAGGCCGCGATCTGCGCGGTCTGCGAGGGCGTGGCGATGTTGACGGTGCGCCCGTCCTGATTTGCGGCCGTGCCACGTATGACGGCCAGAATCCGATCACCATCGCGCTGCGCGTCTGCCAACCGCTTGAGCAACACCACCACGCAGCCTTCGCCGCCCACGAATCCGTCGGCCGCAGCGTCGAAAGCGTGGCAGTGCCCGGTAGGCGACAACATGCCTTCGGCCGACCCGGCCGCCCACTTGCGGGGGTCCAGGGCCAGCGAGACACCACCGGCGAAGGCGAGGTCGCTCTCGCCCTCGTGCAGGCTGCGGCACGCCAGGTGTACCGCTGTCAGCCCGGAGGAGCATGCGGTGTCCACGGTGAGGGCGGGACCGTGCAGTCCCAGGGCGTAGGCGATCCGCCCGGACGCCAGGCTGAAGTTGTTGCCGGTGAATCCATACGGCTGCTCCACGGCGCCGACGTCAGCGGCCAACAATTGATAGTCGTTGTGTGTCAGCCCGACGAACACGCCGGTCAGCGTGTCGGCCAACGTATCTCGCGTCAGACCGGCATGCTCCATGGCCTCCCACGAAGACTCGAGCAACAACCGGTGCTGCGGGTCGGTAGCGGTGGCCTCGCGCTCGTTGATGCCGAAGAACTCGGAGTCGAAACCCGCGACGTCGTCGAGGAATGCACCCCACTTCGAGACCGACCGACCGGGTACGCCCGGCTCCGGGTCGTAGTATTCGTCGGCATCCCAGCGGTCGGCCGGAACCTCGGTCACCAGGTCGTCGCCCCGAAGCAGCGCCTCCCAAAGCTGCTGCGGAGACTCGACACCTCCGGGGAGCCGACATGCCATGCCGATGACCGCAACCGGAGTGACGCCCGATCCTGAGGCCCCTGACGACTGATTCGTGGTCTCGAACGAGCCCATTTCCCCTCCCCCTGCCAGCGGTTGCACTCGCGCCGGCCGCCGCTCGGCTCAACCTACCGCCACATCACGGTGGTGCCTCAGCGGCACCGATACCGTCGACGGCAGTTATCAGCATTCACCGTAATTTCGAGCGTGCTCGATTGTCCCGAAATCCGAGTTATCCGCCGCCAGGTTTGCTGGTGTTTTCGCGGTTGCGTGTCTCAGGGCAGCGGTAACCTGACACCCGTGGTTGATACTTCCGTCCTGACTTTGCTGCGCGAACGTGCCGACGTGCAGCCGGACGACACGGTGTTCACGTTCATCGACTACGACCGCGACTGGACGGGAGTCACGGAAACCCTCAATTGGTCGCAGCTGTATCGACGGACACTCAACGTCGCCAATACCCTCCGGCGATTCGGATCGGAAGGTGACCGAGCTCTGATCTTGGCGCCACAAGGCCTCGACTACATCGTCGCGTTCCTCGGCGCGATGCAAGCTGGCCGGGTTGCGGTTCCGCTTTCGGTACCGCTCGGTGGCGTCTCCGATGAGCGTGTCACCTCCGTGTTGCGCGATGCCACCCCCGCCGCCGTCCTCACGACGTCCGCGGTCGCAGATACGGTGTCCGCTTTCATCGGAGCAGGATCCGACGCCGCCGCCCCGACGATGATCGAGGTCGACGCGCTCGGTGTCGACGGCGCGACGCGGTTCAGCGCCGCGAGCGTCGACTACACCTGTCCGGCGTATCTGCAATACACGTCCGGGTCGACCCGCACCCCGACCGGAGTCGTGATGTCGCACAAGAACATCATGGCCAACTTCGCCCAGTGGATGTCGGACTATTACGCGGAGTACGGGAAGGTGCCGCCGCCGGACGCGAGCGTCGTCACGTGGCTGCCGTTCTATCACGACATGGGTTTGTATCTGGGAGTCTTCGCGCCCATTCTGGCCGGCGCCTCCGCGGTGCTCACCAGTCCGACAGCCTTCCTGCAGCGGCCCGCGCGGTGGATGCAATTGGTCGCAAGCAGCCCCAAGGCGTTCACGGCGGCGCCGAACTTCGCGTTCGAGTTGGCGGTGCGCAAGACCTCCGACGAGGACATGGCCGGGCTCGATCTTTCCGACGTGCACGTCATCCTCACCGGAAGTGAGCGGGTGAACCCCGCGACGCTGCAACGTTTCTCCCAGCGGTTCGCCCGCTTCAACCTGCGCGACTCGGTGGTACGTCCGTCTTATGGACTCGCGGAAGCCACGTTGTACGTCGCGACCCGGACGGCGGGCGAACCACCGGCGATCGTGCGCTTCGACTCTGAGAAGCTGACCGCCGGCAAGGCCGAGCGCTGCGCGAGTGGTGGCACACCGCTGGTGAGCTACGGGATGCCGGAGTCTCCGTTGATTCGCATCGTCGATGCCGACACGCGAATCGAGTGTCCGGCCGGAACCGTCGGAGAGATCTGGGTTTACGGCGACAACGTCGCGACGGGGTACTGGCACAAGCCTGACGAAAGCGAAGCGACCTTTGGCGGAATGCTGGTGGAACCGTCGCCCGGCACCCCCGATGGGCCGTGGTTGCGGACGGGGGACCAGGGCTTCGTCTTCGACGACGAGTTGTTCGTCATCGGCCGCATCAAGGATTTGCTGATCGTGTACGGCCGTAATCACTCTCCCGACGACATCGAGGCGACAGTCCAGGAGATATCCCGGAGTCGGTGTGTGGCGATCGCGGTTCCGGACCGTCAGACCGAGAAGCTCGTCGTGATCGTCGAGGCCAAGACGCGCGGGTCCGACTCGGAAGCCTCCGAAAAGCTGGCTGAGGTCAAGCGTGACGTCACCTCGGCGATCTCCAACTCGCACGGTCTCAGCGTCGCCGATCTCCTACTCGTGCCACCCGGTTCGATACCCATCACCACCAGCGGCAAGGTCAGGCGGGCGGCGTGTGTCGAGCAGTATCGGCAGCGTCAGTTCGCACGCATCGACGCATAGGCGTCAGTTCGCGGTGGTCCCGCACCCCGGGGCCGGGAAGCTGTCGGCCTCATTCGTTGTTGAGGTTCTACGGTGAAATTCATGAGCATCCCGGACGCCTCCGCTTTGCGCTCTGCGCCGGCGGTCGCGGCGCCACCGCAACGCCGACGACCCAGCTCGGACCTGTGGCGGATGCTGCCGTACCTGCTGCCTTACCGGGCGCGATGGATCGCGATGGTCACCGTCGCGATCGCCAGCCTGGCCGCCACCGTTGGTATCCCGTTGATGACCAAGGCGGTGATCGACGGTCCGGTACGGCACCAGGACCCACGGGGACTGTGGCTGCTGGGCGCCGCGGCCATCGGGCTGGGCATCACCGAGGCGGTGCTGTGGTTCATCCGCCGTTGGCTGGCGGCGCGCGCCACCATGGGCGTCGAAGCCGACATCCGCAAGGATCTGTACGCGCGGCTGCAGATCCTGCCGATGAGCTTCCACGGCCGCTGGCAATCCGGCCAACTGCTGTCGCGGATCATGAACGACCTCGGCACGATCCGCCGGTTCATGTCCTTCGGCTTGCTCTTCCTGCTGCTCAACTGTCTGCAGATCACCGTGGTAACGGGAATTCTGCTGGCGATGTACTGGCCGCTGGGCGTGGTCGTGGTGGTGTCGATCGTGCCGATCACGCTGACCGTTCTGCACTTCCAGCAGGAGTACACCCGGTTGTCGCGGCTGGCTCAGGATCAGGCCGGCCACGTGGCCACCCACGTCGAGGAGTCCGCACTCGGGTTGCGGGTGGTGAAGTCGTTCGGCCGCGAGGAATACGTCTACGACCGGTTCGACCAACAGCTCACGAACCTCTACGACACGCAGATCAATCGGGTGTCGGTGTCTGCGAAGTTCTGGACTCTGCTCGAGGTCATCCCGAACCTGACGTTGATCGTGGTGCTCGGCTTCGGCGCCTATGCCGCCGGCCACGGCCAGGTCACGATGGGCACGCTGGTCGTGTTCATCACGATGATGCTGTCGCTGGTCTGGCCGATCGCCTCGCTGGGCTTCCTGCTGTCGATGACGCAGGAGTCGTTCACCGCCGCCAACCGGATCGCCGAGATCTTCGATGCTCCAATCGATATCGTCGACGGACCCGTCGACCAGCCGCCTACCGGCGGGCGCCTGGAACTGGTCGACGTGGGTTTCAAGTTTCCCGACTCGGACGAGTGGGCACCGTCCGGCGAGCCGGACAATTGGGCCCTGCGCCATGTCAACGTCACCGTCGAGCCGGCGGAGACGCTCGCTCTGGTCGGGCCGACGGGTTCGGGCAAGTCGCTGCTCGCAGCGCTGCTGTCGCGGTTGTACGACGTCACCGAAGGCGCCATCCGGATCGACGGCCGTGACATTCGGGAGCTGTCGTTGCCTGCCCTGCGCCAGGCGGTGGCCACGGCGTTCGAGGACCCGACGCTGTTCTCCATGTCGGTGGCCGAAAACCTGCGGTTGGGACGACCCTCCGAAAATCCAGCGACCGAGGAGCAGTTGGCCGACGCGATCGAGGTCGCAGCCGCGCAGTTCGTCTACGACCTGCCGTTCGGACTCGACACCCGCATCGGCGAGCAGGGCATGAGCCTGTCCGGCGGACAGCGGCAGCGACTGTCGCTGGCGCGGGCGATCCTGGCCGAACCGAGAATTCTCGTGCTCGACGACACGCTGTCGGCGCTCGACGTGCACACCGAGGCGGTAGTCGAGGAGGCACTGCGTCGCGTGCTGCACTCGGTCACCGGAATCGTTGTGGCGCATCGTGCTTCGACCGTGCTGCTCGCCGACAAGGTGGCCCTGCTCCAGAGTGCCGGTCTTTCCGGCGCAACTATCACCCACGTCGGCACTCACGCCGAGCTGTTGGCCGGTGTGCCCGAGTACCGCTATCTGCTGGCCGCCGATGACGAGCTCGACGACGGCTGCGAACGGTTCCCCCTGTGGGAGGACGACGAAGACCGCAGCCGACTGGACCACGTCATCGAAGAGCGCCAGCCCCGCCGCTACGTCACCTCGGAAGCCGAGCGCCGATGACGACGACAGACACCCCCGCTACCGCGCCCACCGATTGGCGCGGCAGGTTCGACGAACAGCAGGACGACCTGCCCATCGACGAGAGCATCGACCGCCGCCGGGAAGCGCGCAGTCTGCTCGGCTCGCTGCTGCGCCCGTACCGGGTCGCGGTGGCCCTGCTCGCGCTCGTCGTCGTCGTGGAAAACGCTGCGCGGCTGTCGGTCCCGATCCTCGTGCAGCGCGGTATCGACCGCGGCATTCCGCCGATCGTCGACGGCGGTCCGGCGCACACGCTGATGGCGATCGTCGGCGTCCTCGCCGTCGTCGTGCTGGTGCAGGCCAGCAGCCGGATGTTCTTCCTGAGACGCTCGGGCCGCATTGGGCAGCGTGTGCTTCTGGAGTTGCGCCGCAGGGTGTTTCGGCACTTTCAGCGTCTCGACATCGCCTTCCACGACCGCTATACGTCCGGCCGGGTGGTGAGCCGGTCCACCAACGACGTCGAGGCCATCCAGGACATGCTCGAGACCGGTTTCGACAGCCTGGTCACCGCGGTGCTCACGCTGTTCGGCACCGCGGTGCTGCTCGTCGTGCTCGACTGGCGCTTGGGGTTGATGTGCCTGTGCGCGTTTCCGGTTCTCGTGGGGCTGGTGTGGTGGTTCCGCAACGAGTCGGCCAGGACGTATCGCCGGGTGCGGGAGAGCGCCGCGCTGGTGATCGTGCAGTTCGTCGAGACGATGACCGGCATCAAGGCCGTGCAGGCCTATCGGCGCGAGCCGCGCAACCAGCAGATCTTCGAAGACATCGCCGATCGGTACAAGAGCGACAACGAGCGCACCTTCCGTCTGCTCGCGGTCTTCATGCCGGGCGTGAAGCTCGTCGGCAACCTGACCACCGGCGTCGTGCTGCTCTACGGCGGTTACCGGGTTCTCAACGGCGAGATGACGATCGGCACGTTGACGGCTTTCCTGCTCTATCTCCGGATGTTCTTCGAACCGATGCAGGAGATCTCGCAGTTCTTCAACACGTTCCAGTCCGCGGCGTCGGCGCTGGAGAAACTGGCCGGCGTGCTGGCCGAGCGTCCGGGCATCACCGACCCGGCCACACCCGTCGAGCTCACCGGCGTGCGGGGAGAACTCGGCTTCGCCGATGTCGGTTTCGAATACGTCGCCGGCCGCCCGGTTCTGCCCGCGCTGACGCTGCAGGTGCCCGGGGGTCAGACCGTCGCGCTGGTCGGCACCACCGGTGCCGGCAAGACCACGATCGCCAAGCTGATCGCGCGGTTCTACGATCCGACGTCCGGGTCGGTCACCCTCGACGGTGTCGACCTGCGCGACGTCTCGCAGAGCGAACTGCGCAGGCACGTCGTGATGGTCACGCAGGAGAACTTCATGTTCGACGGGACCATCGCCGACAACATCCGGTTCGGTCGCCCCGACGCCACCGACACCGAGGTGGCCGCCGC
This sequence comes from Mycolicibacterium sp. GF69, assembly GCF_003284965.1. Lineage (GTDB taxonomy): Bacteria > Actinomycetota > Actinomycetes > Mycobacteriales > Mycobacteriaceae > Mycobacterium. The sequence continues at coordinate 12,774 of NZ_QMEW01000008.1, read as the reverse complement.
CGCCGAGGCCGTCGGCGCCGACCGGTTCATCGCCGCGCTGCCCGACGGATACGCCACCGACGTCGCCAAGCGCGGTGGCCGGCTGTCGGCGGGCCAGCGCCAACTCGTCGCGTTCGCGCGGGCGTTCCTCGCCGACCCCGCGGTGCTGATCCTCGACGAGGCTACGTCGTCGCTGGACATCCCGAGTGAACGCACGGTCCAGCGTGCGCTGGAGACCGTGCTGGCCGATCGGACGGCGCTGGTCATCGCGCACCGGTTGTCGACGGTGCGGATCGCCGACCGGGTGCTGGTGCTCGAGCACGGCCGCATCGTCGAGGACGGCGCGCCGTCCGATCTCATCGCCCGCGACGGCGGACGCTACGCCGCGCTGCACCGCGCCTGGGTCGAGTCGCTGGCCTAATCCTCTAGCTGCCCGCTATGCCGAAACAGAAGGCCGGCTCGTCACCCGCCACGCGGAGTCGCTACGTAGCTCAGAAGTTCTGGCAGGTATCGAAGATCTGCTGATACAGGCCGAGGTACTGCTGATTCGCCGGCATACTCGCGATCTGCTCGGCCATCATCTGGCGCTGAGCGCGCGGTGCCGCGAGGAACTGATGCACGCCAGCCGACGTCATCGGGTCGCTGAGCACTGCCGCGGCCCTCGGGTCCGCAGCGTTCGCCGCTGCTTCCAGCTGCTCGTAACTACAAGTCGTGTTCACAGCTGAATCCAGGTTCGGCTGTGCCGACGCGATTCCGGCCGCAGCGGTCGCAGCCAACGCCAGCCCGCTGAAACCCACAGCCACCTTGGCCAACGAGTGTTTGATCATGTGTGAACTCTCTCCCTCACGCAATTGCTACTGAAACGCAGACTTCATCGACCTTAATCGCCCGGCTCAAACCTGGCGTTACATCGCCCAGTACCCAAAATTGAGGTCACCGGCAACATTGTTCGTCGATCCGGGGCACCCCCGGCGAGACCTTCGGCGCGAGCAGCGGCGAGAACTATGCCTGCGCCAGCAGCGTCTCCAGCTTGTCGTTGACCACCGGCAACTGCGACACGAGCGTGTCGATGATCCGCTCGCGCGCCCGCTCGCTGACATTGGCGGTCACATGGTGCAAGGCGTTCAGCCGGGCCGCGTCGACCCACGCCATCATGTCGGGGTCGGAGAACCACTTCAACTGGTTCTCGTTGAAGATCAGCATCATTCGAAGCCAGTCGATCGGCTCATAGGGGTAGGGCACCGGCCGGCAGAACGCGTTGCGGGTGTCGTCGTCGGGATACGCCGCCTCGACGTGCGCGATCACCGATGCGCTGAACGCGGGCTGACAGGTACGCACGGTCTGCAGCGCGATGTGGTCGCCGTCGAACACCGTCGTGGCCGGTTCCCGGCCCAAACCGTCCGCGGTGCAATCGATGTAGAGCACCGAGTCGCCGACGTCGCGCACGCCGTCGTCGAGCGTGATGCGCCCCGGCTCGAGTGCTTGCACGTGCCCCATCCGCACCACGTCACCGATGCGCCGCAGCTCGGCGAGCTCCGCCTGCGACAGGATCGCGCACCGGTACATGGTGGGCTCCACGGAGCGGTCGATGCGCTGCAGGCAGCCATTGGTCTCCAGCCGGTCGAACAGATCGGGCAGCGAGTCCGCCTCGTGCACCGCGGCGAGCTGATTGGCGAAATCGCGCAGCACCATGCTCGCGAACTCCCTGCCCGGTTGGATCGCCGACCGATCCAGCACCCAGGACTCGCGTGGCTTGATCCAGGTCAACCGTTCGGGCGCGATGCCATGCCGCAGCAGCCACAGACACGAGTCCATCGCCGTCTTGCCCGCTCCCACCACCACGTAGCGCTCCCGCGCATCGGGGATGCGGGGCAGGCCGTTCGGCGGCACGACATCCACGCCGGGCGCGATCGCATAGGCCGGGCGTCGCATCGACGGCACGACGATCTCCACATGGGTGGTCACCACCCGCCGCGCGGTGACCTCGATGTCCTCCCCGCCGAGCGTGCGCACCCGTCCGTCGCCGTGGTACTCGCTCATCGGCAGGTAGGTCACCCGCCCGGTGGGCAGCAGATGCAGGCGCATCACCGTATCGAAATACGCGCACACCTCGGCGCCGCTGGCCAACTCGTAGTAGCCGGCGTTGAGCCCGAACTGGTCGATGCTGTCATTGCCCAGGCCGCGGGAGTTCACCCCGTAGTAGGCCGACGGCTGATGCAGCCGCACGAAGGGATACGCCGTCGTCCAATGTCCGCCCGGCTGGTCGTTGCGATCCACCACCACGACCGTCGCATCCGACTCGCTGACCAGCGTGTCGGCGAACGCGAGCCCCATCGCGCCCGCGCCGACCACGAGGTAATCGGCGTCCAGAGTTCTCCCCATCTATCGCACGCTACTGAAGAACGCGGCGACGTCGTCGACGAAGAGTTCCGGTTGCTCGAACGCCGCGAAGTGTCCACCGCGCGGCATCGTCGTCCAGTGGGTGATGTTGTACGCGTCCTCGCACCAACTGCGCGGTGCGCGCAGGATCTCCTTGGGGAACGACGCGACGCCGGTGGGCAGCCGCACCGGGCCGCCGCCGCCCCAGGTCGAGAAGCTCTCCCAGTACAGCCGCGCCGACGAGGCCGCCGATGCGGTCGCCCAGTACAGCATCACGTTGTCGAGGATCTCGTCACGGCTCAGCACGTTCTCCGGATGCCCGTCGCAGTCGGTCCACGACCAGAACTTCTCGACGATCCACGCCAGCTGCCCGACCGGCGAGTCGACCAGGCCGTAGCCGAGCGTCTGCGGGCGCGTCGACTGCTGCTTCATGTAGCCCGAATCCAGCTTGCGGTAGTACTCGAGGCGTTCGATCGCGGCGAGTTCCTCGGCGCTGAACTCGGTGACGCCCTGGGGCGGCCGGCCCATCGGCATGTTGAGGTGAATTGCGGCGCAGTGGCCGATGTCGCCGCCGGAGCGGCTCCGGCGGCCCCCGTTGCGGCCGATCTGCGTGGTGACCGCGGCGCCCCAGTCGCCGCCCTGCGCGCCGTAGCGGTCATAGCCGAGCCGGCCCATCAGCGTCTCCCACGCCGCCGCGATCCGGTCGACGCCCCACCCGGTGCGGGTCGGTTTGCCCGAGAACCCGTAGCCGGGCAGCGACGGGCACACCACGTCGAACCCGCGCTCGGTCAACGGCTCGATCACCTTGTGGAACTCGACGACCGAACCCGGCCAGCCGTGGGTGATAACGATGGGAAACGCGTCGGGCTGTGAGGAGCGCTGGTGGATGAAGTGGATGTCGAGGCCGTCGATCTCGGTGGTGTAGTGGTCGAATCGGTTCAGCGCCCGCTCGCGGGCCCGCCAGTCGTACTCCTCGGCCCAGTACTCGGCGAGTTCACGGGTGTAGGCCAGCGGGATGCCCTGCGACCAGTCGTCGACGCACTCGGCCTCCGGCCACCGCGTCCGGCGCAGCCGCGACTGCAGATCGGCGAGGTCCGCGTCGGGAATGGCGACTTCGAACGGGTGGATCGCTGCCATGTCCGGATCCTGTCACGCGGAGGGGACCGTCGGTGCAGCGCTGTCCCGACGCAGCGTAATAATCGGCGGTGATGTGGACCCCGACGCTCATCCTGATCGCCGCCACCACGTTGGCGGCCGCTGTCCTGTTCGGAGGCGGACTTTACGAATCCGCCGTCATCGACCCGGCGTGGCCGAAACGGCCCGGCCTCATCCAGCCGCACAACGGCGGAGTTTCGCGGCGCCGGTTCTGGATTCCGGCGCACATCGCGTTCGAGGTGCTGCTCATCGCCGCGCTCGTCGCCGCTTGGAGTGACGCCGACGTGCGGGCCGCGCTGCTGGTGGCGCTGGTCAGCCATGCGGTGATGCGGGTGTGGTCGCTGATCGACCTGGCGCCGAAGGCGGTGGCATTCGAGAAGACCGACCCGGCGGCGGTCGACGAGGCGGCGGCGGTGCGCTGGACGCGACGCAGCCTGGTGCGGCTGTCGCTGGACCTCGTCACCTGCGTCGCGATGCTCGCCGCGCTCGCGGTCGCATAGACCGGTCGGTCAGCGGGCATAGCTAGGTCATGAGTGACGATGCCGGCCGCGCGCCGCAGGAGAATCCGCAGAAGGACCGTTCGGACTGGGTCACCGGTGACGAGCCGATGACCGGCCCGCAACGCAGTTATCTGACGACGCTGGCGCAGGAGGCGGACGAAGAGGTACCCGAGAACCTGACCAAGGCGCAGGCCTCCGAGATGATCGACCGGCTTCAACAGCAGACAGGACGGAACCCCTCATGATCTCGGCCGACGATGTGCGCGGATTGCTGCAGTCCGGTGAGAAGGATGCGGTGCTCGTTGTGGTCGAGGGCCGCGTGGAGGTGATCGGCGCGAGCCGGCTCGGTTCGGCCGACTACCGCGGTGCCCTCGAGGTCGTGACCCGCGACGACCTGGTGCGGCGCATCGGCGACGACCCGTCCGAGCGCGAGATCGACGAGCAGGCAGCCCAATTCGACACCGCGGTCTCCGAGCTGGGCGGCTGAGGTCCGGTCAGAGGCCGATCTGGCGGTAGCGCCGGAGCCGGGCCGCCAGCCGCTCGTCGCCGGGAACCGACCGCAGCGAGTGCAGCTCGCCTGCGATCACCGCCGACAACCGCCGCGTGAATTGCAGCGGTTCGTCGGCGGCGTCCGGGTGTTCAGGTACGACGATGTCGACGATCCCGTTACGCAGTAGGTCGACTGACCGAATGCCTTGGGCTGCAGCCAGTTCCGGGGCATGGTCGAGATCCCGGAACACGATTGCGCTGGCCCCCTCGGGCGGCAGCGGCGCCAACCAGCCGTGCAGCGCAGCCAGCACCCGGTCGGCCGGCACCATCGCCAGCGCCGGCCCGCCGCTGCCCTGACCCAGCAGCACCGAAACCGTCGGCGTCTCCAAGGTGACCAGTTCGGCCAGGCAACGCGCGATCTCGCCGGCCAGGCCGCCCTGTTCGGCCTCGACGGTCAGCGCCGGTCCGGCCGTGTCGATCACCAGCACCAGCGGAAGCTGCAGCCCCTCGGCCAACGCCATGCCGCGGCGCGCCTCGCGCAGCGCCGCCGGCCCCACCATTCCACCGACCACCCGCTGCTGACCCAGAACCACCGCCGGTTGTCCGCCGAACCGGGCCAGCGCCAGCAGCGTCGTCGCCGCCTCGCCCTGCCCGGTGCCCGACAGCAGCACCCGGTCCCTCGTCCCGTGTCGCAGGAGATACCCGACGCCCGGACGGTCCGGCCGCCGCGACGCCTCCACCGAGTCCCACGCGGGCACCTCGGGCAGCGGGCCGAGTTCGGGCGCCGCCGGGGGCGGGTCCGGCGGATCCGCGACGACCTTCAGCGCGCGGTTCAGCGTGGAGCGCAGCGCGTCGAGCGGCACCACGCCGTCGATGACACCGTGCCGGTGCAGGTTCTCGGCGGTTTGGATGCCTTCGGGAAACGGCTCACCGTAGAGGTGCTCGTACACCCGCGGTCCGAGGAATCCGACCAGCGCGCCCGGTTCCGCGCCGGTCACATGGCCCAGCGATCCCCACGACGCGAACACCCCGCCCGTGGCGGGGTGCCGCAGGTACACCAGATACGGCAGATGCGTTCGCTTGTGCAGTTCGACGGCTGCGGCGATCTTCACCATCTGCAGGAACGCGACCGTGCCCTCCTGCATTCGGGTGCCACCCGAGCTGGGCGACGCCAGCAGCGGCAGCCGCTCGGCCGTCGCTCGCTGCACCGCCGACGTGATCCGCTCGGCGGCCGCAACGCCGATCGAGCCTGCCAGGAAGTCGAACTCGCACACCACCAGCGCGACGCGGCGACCGAACACCGTTCCTTCGCCGGTCAGCACGGACTCGTCGAAACCGGTCTTGGCGGCCGCGGCGGCCAACTCGCGCCGGTAGCGCTCGCCTGCACCCACGTCCACCGGCGGGCCGTTCCAGCTGCGGAACGACCCGTCGTCCAGCACGGCGTCGCGCAGGGCAAGGGCACCGATCCGGCTCACCCGGTGAGGCTAACCCGCGCCGGTACGGGCACGCTTCGGTCGATTAGCGCCCGAGACCGACGTTCTGGCTGGTATCCGGTCGTCGAATCGACCATTGCGTCGGTTTCGAGAGCGGTGGCAGCGTATCGGTGGGCGGCGCGTGCGTCCAACGAGGCTCGCTAGGCTGGCGACATGATTGGTGTCACCCGCGACGGCCACGTGATGACGCTGGAGATGCAGCGTGAAGAGCGCCGCAACGCCCTCAACGTCGAACTGGTCGATGCCCTGCGCGACGCGGTCGAGAAGGCCGCCGCCGAGGACGTCCGCGCGATCGTGCTCACCGGCGCGGGCCACGTCTTCAGCGCCGGCGCCGACCTGTCCGACCCCGCCGGCGTGGCCGAGCAGCTGCCCGACAAGGCCAAGGATCTGAACGTCGCCATCGACAAGGCGCCGGTCCCGGTCATCGGCGCGATCAACGGACCCGCGATCGGGGCCGGGGTCATCCTGTCGATGATCTGCGACCTGCGTGTCGTCGCACCCGACGCCTACTTCCAGTTCCCCGTGGCGAAATACGGTCTGGCGCTGGACAACTGGAGCATCCGCCGGCTGACCTCCCTGGTCGGGGCCGGCCGGGCGCGAGGCATGCTGCTGGCCGCCGAGCGCCTCACCGCCGACGTCGCGCTGCAGACCGGGATGGCCAACCGCATCGGTACGCTCGCCGACGCCCAGGCATGGGCCGCCGAGATCGCCGGTTTCGCGCCGCTCGCGCTGCAGCACGCAAAGCGGGTGCTCAACGACGACGGCGCCTACGAGGATGCATGGCCCGAGCATCAGGAACTGTTCGACAAGGCGTGGGCGAGCCAGGACGTCATCGAGGCACAGGTGGCGCGCATCGAGAAGCGCCCGCCGAGGTTCCAAGGCGCCTGATGATCCGCGGCGCGCTACGCATCGGTTTCGGTACGGCCTCGCTGCTGGCCGGCGGCTGGTTGGTGCGAGCGCTGCGGGGTACCCCCGCGGCCCTGGGGGCTGGGCCCACCGAGATCGAACGTGTCGCGCAGCGCTCGCCGAACTACCGCGACGGCGTGTTCGTCAACCTCGAACCGGCGTCGATGATGAGCATCGACGCCGAGCAGCAGCGACTGCTGGTGCGCGAGTTGATCGGATCCCGGGGCGCCGCGCGCCCGGACGGAACGATCCCCGTCGTCACGCCTTCGCCGACCGAGCCCGCCTCGACGCGGGCGTCGGCGTGCTGGTTCGGCCATTCCTCGGTGCTGATCGAAGTCGACGGCTACCGGGTGCTGGCCGATCCCGTGTGGAGTCGTCGGTGTTCGCCGTCGCAGACCGTCGGTCCTGAACGCATGCATGAGGTGCCCGCGCCGCTCGAGGCGCTGGCCGCCGTCGACGCCGTCGTGATCAGCCACGACCATTACGACCACCTCGACATGGAGACGATCGCCGGCTTGGCGCGCACCCAGCGGGCACCGTTCGTCGTACCGCTCGGCATCGGCGCACACCTGCGCAAGTGGGGGATACCGGACAGCCGGATCGTCGAACTCGACTGGAACGAGAGCTACACGATCGGGGAGCTCACCCTGGTCTGCACTCCGGCGCGGCACTTCTCCGGTCGGGTGTTCTCCCGCAACACCACGCTGTGGGCGTCGTGGGTGATCATCGGACCTCGACACCGCGCCTTCTTCGGCGGTGACACCGGATACACCAAGAGTTTCGCCCAGATCGGCATGGACCACGGGCCGTTCGACCTGACGCTGCTGCCCGTGGGCGCCTACCACCCGGCCTGGCCGGACATCCACATGAACCCGGAGGAGGCGGTGCGGGCGCACCTCGACGTCGCCGAGTCGGAGCGCGGGCTGCTGGTACCGATCCACTGGGCCACGTTCCGGCTCGCCCCACATCCGTGGGCGGAACCGGTGGAGCGGCTGTTGCGCGCCGCCGACGCCGAGAAGGTGCGGCTCGCGGTGCCCAAGCCGGGGCAGCGGGTGTCGCCGGACGCCGCGTCGCCACCCGACCCGTGGTGGCGGTTCTAGCGCAACCCGCCGACCGCACGCTCAATTGCGGTGCACCCGCGGTTCGGGGGCCACAACCGTGCGCTCGCCGGGTTACCGTTTGCGCATGAACGCACTGGCCAGGGTGGCTGTCGCGGGGCTGCTGCTCGTGGCGGGTTGCGCAACCGACTCGTCCGAACCCGCACCGACCGCTGCACCGACCACGCAAGCCGACACCCCACCGCCGCTGGTACCCGCGATGCCGCTGCCCGAGAACGCCGTCAACAACGCGGTGGCCGAACTCGACGGCATCGCCGAGGACCTGATGAGCAAGTCGGGGATCCCCGGCATGGCGGTGGCCGTCGTGCACGGTGGAAAGACCGTGTACGCAAAGGGTTTCGGGGTGCGCGACGTCAAGAGTGGAGAGAAGGTCGACGCGGACACGGTGTTCCAGCTCGCCTCGGTGTCCAAGTCGTTGGCGGCGACGGTGGTCGCGCATCAGGTCGGGGTGAACGCGGTGCGGTGGGACACCCCGATCGTGTCCGAGCTGCCGTGGTTTGCGCTGTCCGACCCGTTCGTCACCCGGATGGTGAGCGTGGGCGACATGATGTCGCACCGGTCCGGGCTGCCCGACCACGCCGGTGACGTGCTCGAAGACCTCGGCTATGACCGCAGGCAGGTGCTCGACCGGCTTCGCCAGCTGCCGCTGGACCCGTTCCGAATCTCGTATGCCTACACGAACTTCGGGTTCACCGCCGGCGCCGAGGCGGTCGCGGTCGACGCAGGCAAACCGTGGGACGTGCTCGCCGACGACGTGCTGTTCGACCCGCTCGGCATGGCAGCGACGAGTTACCGCTTCACCGACTACGAGGCCCAGACCAACCGCGCCGTCGGCCATATCCACATCGACGGGCGTTACGAACCGTCCTATGTTCGCGACGCCGACGCGGAAGCCCCGGCGGGCGGCGCGAGCTCGTCGGTCAACGACATGACCCGGTGGCTGGCGATGGTGCTCGCCAACGGTAACCATGACGGCAAGCAGGTCGTCGACGCCGACGCACTGTTACCCGCCGTGACACCGCAGGTCGTATCGAGCCCGGCGAGCGAACCGGCGATGAGGTCGGGCTTCTACGGCTTCGGATTCAACGTCTCGGCGTCGTCGGCGGCTCGGATGGAGATCAGCCACTCGGGCGCCTTCGAACTCGGCGCCGCAACGAACTTCCTGATCCTGCCGTCCGCCGACGTCGCGATCGTCGCACTCACCAACGCCACCCCGTCGGGGGTCCCCGAGACGTTGACCGCGCAGTTCGCCGACCTTGTGCAGTTCGGCGAGGTGCGCGAGGACTGGTACGGGCTCTACAGCGCGGCCTTCGCCGACATGGACAAGCCCGTCGGTTCCCTGGTCGGCAAACAGCCACCGGCCAATGCCGCACCGCCGGGTCCGCTGGCGTCGTACACCGGCAGCTATGACAACGACTACTGGGGACCGGCCAGGGTCACCGAACGTGACGGCCGGCTCAGGCTGGCGCTTGGTTCCAAGCTCGACGTCCCGCTCACCCACTGGTCGGGCGATACGTTCACCTTCGAGCTCATCACCGAAAACGCCCCTCCCGGAACGGTATCCACCGCAGTGTTCGATTCGGTCGACGGCAACAAGCTCACCCTCGAGTATTACGACACGTTCAAGAAGGGGACGTTCGTCAAGTGAGGACCGCACCCGAAGTCCAGGCCACCGGGCTGACCGACGCCGAAGTCGCGCAACGCGTAGCAGAAGGCAAGAGCAACGACGTTCCGACGCGGGCGGCGCGCAGCGTGTCCGACATCGTGCGGGCCAACGTGTTCACCCGCATCAACGCGATCCTCGGCGTGCTGCTGATCATCGTGCTGTCCACCGGGTCAGTGATCAACGGCGCGTTCGGGTTGCTGATCATCGCCAACAGCGGCATCGGCATCATCCAGGAGTTGCGCGCCAAACGGACCCTCGACAAGCTCGCGATCGTCGGGCAGGCGAAACCGTTGGTGCGCAGACAAACCGGCACCCGGGCGGTGCTGCCCAGCGACATCGTCCTCGACGACATCATCGAACTCGGCCCCGGAGACCAGATCGTCGTCGACGGCGAGGTGGTCGAGGAGGCGAACCTCGAGGTCGACGATTCGCTGCTCACCGGGGAGGCCGACCCGATCGCGAAAGACCCCGGCGATCAGGTGATGTCGGGCAGCTTCGTCGTCGCGGGGACCGGCGCTTACCGCGCCACCAAGGTCGGCCGCGAAGCCTATGCGGCCAAGCTCGCCGAAGAGGCCAGCAAGTTCACGCTGGTGAACTCCGAACTGCGCACCGGCATCAACAAGATCCTGCAGTTCATCACGTACCTGTTGATTCCCGCGGGGCTGCTCACCATCTACACCCAGCTGTTCACCACGGAATCCGGTTGGCGGCGTTCCGTTCTGGCGATGGTCGGTGCGCTGGTTCCGATGGTGCCCGAGGGTCTGGTGTTGATGACGTCGATCGCGTTCGCGGTCGGCGTCATCCGATTGGGGCGCAGGCAGTGTCTGGTCAACGAACTGCCCGCGATCGAAGGGCTGGCGCGCGTCGACGTGGTCTGCGCCGACAAGACCGGCACCCTGACCGAGAACGGGATGCGGGTTTCCGATCTCGAGCGGATCGACGAGTGCGGGCCCACGCGTGAGCTGGAGAATGTGGGAAACGTCTTGGCGCAGCTTGCCGTCGACGATGCGCGGCCGAACGCGAGCATGCAGGCAATCGGCGAGGCCTACAAGATGCCGCCCGGCTGGTCGGCGACGGCCACCGCGCCGTTCAAGTCGGCCACCAAGTGGAGCGGGTCCTCATACGGCGAACACGGCAACTGGGTGATCGGCGCGCCCGACGTGCTGCTGGAGCCGGGATCGCCGATCGCCGAACAGGCCGAGCAGATCGGCGCCCACGGGCTGCGTGTGTTGCTGCTCGCGTCGAGCGACCTGCCCGTCGACCACCCGGACGCGCCGGGTCGCGTCACCCCGGCGGCGCTGGTGGTGCTCGAACAGCGGGTCCGCCCCGATGCTCGCGACACCCTCGACTACTTCGCGTCCCAACAGGTTTCGATCAAGGTCATCTCCGGCGACAACGCCGTGTCGGTGGGCGCGGTGGCCGGCTCGCTGGGCCTGCACGGCGAGACGATGGACGCCAGGCACCTACCCGACGAGCCCGAACAACTCGCCGACACCCTCGAGGAGTGCACGACGTTCGGCCGGGTCCGGCCCGACCAGAAGCGGGCCATGGTGCACGCCCTGCAGTCGCGCGGGCACACGGTTGCGATGACGGGCGACGGCGTCAACGACGTGCTCGCGCTGAAGGACGCCGACATCGGCGTGGCGATGGGGTCGGGCAGTTCGGCGTCGCGCGCGGTGGCACAGATCGTGTTGTTGGACAACAAGTTCGCGACGCTGCCGTATGTCGTCGGCGAGGGCCGCCGGGTGATCGGCAACATCGAGCGCGTCTCGAACCTGTTCCTGACCAAGACCGTGTACTCGGTGCTGCTGGCGATTCTGGTGGGCATAGCCGGCGTGTCCGCCAAGTTCTTCGGCACCGATCCGCTGCTGTTCCCGTTCCAGCCGATCCACGTCACCATCGCGGCGTGGTTCACGATCGGGATTCCGGCGTTCGTCCTGTCGCTGGCGCCGAACAAGGAGCGCGCACGCCCGGGATTCGTTCGCCGTGTGATGACGGCGGCGTTGCCGTCGGGTCTGGTGATCGGCGTCGCGACATTCACCTCCTATTTGGTCGCCTACCAGGGCCGGGAGGCCACGGCGGTGGAGCAGACGCAGGCGTCGACCGCGGCGCTGATGACCCTGCTGGTCGGGGCGCTCTGGGTCCTTGCGGTGGTGGCACGGCCGTACCAGTGGTGGCGCGTGGCGCTGGTCGCCGTCTCGGTGCTGGCCTACGTCGTGATCTTCTCCATCCCGTTGGCGCAGGAGTTGTTCATGTTGGACATCTCCAACGTCAAGACAACGACGATCGCGCTGGTCATCGGGGTGGTGGCCGCGGGTGCGATCGAGATGATCTGGTGGGTGCAGGGCGCGGTTCTCGGGGAGCCTCGCAGCCTGTGGCGTGCCGAGTAGGGTTGAGCCCATGGCATTTCTCGACAAGGTGAAGAATCTGCTGGCCCGCAACGCCGACAAGGTGGACACCGCCATCGACAAGGCCGGTGACATGGTCGACAAGAAGACGCAGGGCAAGTACGCCCAGCACGTCGACAAGGCTCAGGACGCGGCCAAGAAGTATGTCGACAAGAGCAATCCGCAGAACCCTGCGTAGTTAGATGGCCAAACTCTCCGTCTCCGTCGACGTCCCGTTGCCGCCGGAGCGGGCGTGGTCGGCCGCATCGGACCTGCCGCGCTACAAGGAGTGGCTGAGCATCCACCGGGTGTGGCGGTCGAAGCCGCCCGAGACGCTGGAGAAGGGCACCACGCTGGAGTCCATCGTCGAGGTCAAGGGCATGCCGAACCGGATCAAGTGGACCATCGTCCATTACCGTCCGCCCGAGGCCATGACGCTCAACGGCGACGGTAAGGGCGGCGTCAAGGTCAAGCTGATCGGCAAGGTGAAGCCATCGGGTCACGGGTCCACGGTCACATTCGACGTGCACCTCGGTGGCCCCGCGCTGTTCGGCCCGATCGGCATGGTGGTCGCCGGTGCGCTAAAGGGCGACATCCAGCAGTCCCTCGAGCGCTTCAAGACCGTGTTCGCACCGGCCTAGGCGTGGTCGGGCGTACCGTCAGTCAGGGGTAATACGCCGCGACTCCCGAGGTCAGAAGGGC
>NZ_QMEW01000089.1 GCF_003284965.1 Mycolicibacterium sp. GF69 | reverse complement strand
TGCCGCAGCGCTGAAAGGGCGCGGCTATGGATGGTGGGCAGCAGTCATCGACCCGAGTCCGCTGCAGGGCGGACAGGTCATGCGCCGCCCACTCAGCAGCGTGTGATACAGAACCGGGTGAGCCGATCACGACCCCAGAGCACAGCCCGGGCCGCCGGCGGCGGGCCACGCATGGATGTGCCGACCGCGGCGCCCCACCAGCCCAGCGCCAAAGCCACGGCGGTGACCAATCCAAGCGCAAGGGGCAGGGTCATGACCCGGGGCAGCACAGCCGCGGCAATACCGTGGTGCAGGTCGATGATGGACCCGTCCAGACAATGTGGGTGATCGACGACTTCAGCGAACTGAGGCCCGAGTGCCGATACCACAGCATGGGGTCCGTGCGGCGCCGGAGGATCCACACAGGTGGCTGCCCACCCGGTGACAGCGACCAGCATCCACGAGATCACTGCCAGCCCGATCAGTCGGCGCAGCAGTATCGTGGTTCGCGAGGCCTCATGTTTCACAACGTTGCCCACAGTAACAGCGCGCACGCACGCCACGGCCCGCGCGCGAAGTTGATTCCGTGTTGTTACCGGGTCGCGATTCTTCAATCTGCCTGACCAGACCCCGTCTGACGCACGGCCATCAGAGTTTGCAATCTGCTTGCCCGCCACCGGATCTCTTCATCCGGTGCCACCCACCCGGCCACTTCTTGGGGAATCCTGCCTGCATGTACGTACTATTTGCTTACGTACATAGTTTGGCCGCTTTGGGTGCCCATTGGTCTTCGATGAGTCAGCGCTCGTCGCACGGCTCCCAACACGAGGCGTGCGTAAACGAGTTACCGACCCCGGGAGCGTTACGGATATCACTGAGTCGGTCCGGCT
>NZ_QMEW01000088.1 GCF_003284965.1 Mycolicibacterium sp. GF69 | reverse complement strand
AGCCGCAGCGCTGAAGAGGGCGCGGCTATGGATGGTGGGCAGCAGTCATTGACCCGAGTCCGCTGCAGCGCGGACAGGTCATGTGCCGCCTACTCAGCAGCGTGTGATACAGAACCGAGTGAGCCGATCACGACCCGAGAGCACAGCCCGGGCCGCGTGGGGCGGGCCACGCATGGATGTGCCGACCGCAGCGCCCCGCCAGCCCAGCGCCAAAGCCACGGCGCTGACCAATGCAAGCGCGAGGGGCAGGGTCGTGACTCGGGGCAGCACAGCCGCGGCAATACCGTGGTGCAGGTCGATGATGGACCCGTCCAGACAGTGTGGGTGGTCGACGATTTCAGCGAACTGAGACCCGAGTGCCGATACCACAGCATGGGGCCCGTGCGGCGCCGGAGGATCCAGGCAGGTGGCTGCCGACCCGGTGACAGCGACCAGCATCCACGAGATCACTGCCAGTCCGATCAGTCGGCGCAGCGGTGTCGTGGTTCGCGAGCCATCGTGTTTCACAATGTTGCCCACAGTAACAGCGCGCACGCAGGCCACGGCCCAGGCGCGAAGTTGATTCCGTGTTGTTACCGGGTCGCGATTCTTCAATCTGCCTTGACCAGACACGACCTCACGGCCGCCATCAGAGTTTGCAATCTGCCTGCCCGCCACCGGATCTCTTCATCCGGCGCCACCCACCCGGCCACTTCTTGAGGAATCGTTCCTGCATATACGTACTATTTGCTTACGTACACAGTTTGGCAGCATTGGGCACCCCTTGGTCTTCGACGCGTCAGCGCTCGTCGAACTGCTCGGAACCTAAGGCGTGCATGAACAAGTCACCGACGCCGGAGATGTTACGGATATCACTGAGTCATTCTGGCG
>NZ_QMEW01000087.1 GCF_003284965.1 Mycolicibacterium sp. GF69 | reverse complement strand
CCGTAGTAAGAGAGCTATGTCGCGTGTTTTCGAGGATTTTGAAGAGGTTGAAGACGTCCTCCTGATGCGGTTAACGGGTTCAGCCCAATGCATCGAGGAGGACGTCATGGCTAAGGGTAGTCGTCTGTCGCGTGGTGACAAGCGTCGCAATGCGAAGTTGGCCCGGTTGCGGGAGTTGGTGCCGGTCAACTACGCGATTTTGGGTATCGATTTGGCCGATGAAAAACAGGTGGTGGTTCTCACCGATCACGATTCTCAGGTGTTGGCGCGCAAGCGGGTGTCAGCCAAGGCCTGGGATATGGCGCCGTTGTTGGACTGGGCCCGGCGGTTCGCGAGCAGGCAGGGTTTCGCCGGTGTGACGGTGGGGTGTGAGCCGACCGGGCATCGCTGGCGGGTATTGGATCAGCTTGCTGCTCAACGCGGTATCACGCTGGTGTGTGTGAATCCGATGTTGGTGGGCAAAGCCCGCGAAACCGAGGACTACACCCGTGACAAGAGCGATGACAAGGACGCGGTGTTGATCGCGCGGCTGGTGGCCCAGCTCAACTGTTACATCCCTGAACGTGCAGACCAGGTCTGGGCGCGGCTGCGTCAGCTCGGCGCTCGCCGTCAACGGCTGATCGCCGAGTCCACCGCCTGTATTCAGCAGCTGCGTGATCTGCTCGAGTGCGCCTGGCCAGGGGTGCTTGAGGCAGCGGCCAAACCGTTTGAGTCCACCAATTGGTGTGCAGCCCTGGCGGTGGTGCTCGACCGCTGCGCAGGCCACCCCGAACGACTCGCACGGGGCGGGCTGGCCCGCTTTGAGGCCGCGGTGGTTCGTGAACTGTCCCGCTGGGGTGGCTGCCGTCGGCGCCGAGCCATCATCGAGGCGGTCTATGTGGCCTTGGTCGACCCGACCGGGGTCTGGACCCAACGACACGGAGCCCTCGAACGCGCCCGCTGGGTGCTCGCCGATTGGCGCGCAGCCAAGGCCCGGCTGGCCGAGGTGGAAACCTGCA
>NZ_QMEW01000086.1 GCF_003284965.1 Mycolicibacterium sp. GF69 | reverse complement strand
GGTCCTTTCGGCCAGGGCGTCGTGTGGTCGACATCGCAGTGCTGCACCGGTTTATCGCATCCGGGCCATCGGCACGTCAGGTCGCGCCACTGTAGGAAATCGCGCAAGGCGACGCTGGGCCGGTAGGCGGCCTGGGCCCGGGCGCCTGCGCCGGGGACTGTGAGCGGCTTCAGTGTCGCGTTGTGGGCCAGCTTGCGAACCGACTCGGCGGGCAGCACCCCGAAATCCTTCAAGTACGCGGGCTTGTCACTGGTTCCATCGAGGGTCGCCAGTTCGGCGAGCACGTGGATCACCGCTGTTGTGGCGTCCGCACGCGCGGCGCCCGCCGGACAGTCTTCGAGCCCGCATTCGCACGGCATTGTGGCCTGCATACGAGCAAGGGGGCCACATGCGTCAGCGCGCCGCTGCTGTTTGGTGCGCGGGTCGTTCTCGCAGACCGTGGCGGCAAGAGCATCCAACCGATTGTCAAGGGCCGCACCGTCGGTGGCGCGTAGATTGCCCGAAAGCCAGGCCATGCCCGGCTCACCCGGATAGACATCAATATGGCGATTGTCCTCGACCCGGCACGGAACCCGCACCGCCTCGGGATCGAATCTCGACACGAACATGTCGACGCGGTCGACGAGTTTGGGACCCGAGAGTTTCATCCACTTCTCGGCCCTGGCCGCCAGAGCCTCGTCGAGTTCGGGCATGACGTCGTCTTCGACGTTCTGGGTGCGCGACACGATGGTCGACACGACCCGATAATCGATCCACCCTCGCCGAAACACCTCCGCCACTCGAGGAAGCCTCTCGTGCAACGTCTTTGCAGCGCGTACCTGACCGAGTGCTCGTCCGTGACTGATGTTCTGCACCGGCGATATCTCTGCGGCCACGACGACGGCAACGTCGGTCACAAACATCCTCGCTTCCTCGTGGTCCTTGACCCGCCGGGCGTAGAGCTCAGCGACCAGCGCCAACCGGCGCCCCATCGCCGCGCACTCCTCACGAGCCTCCTCACCCATGAAGGTGATCAGATCGGCATCCGAGGC
>NZ_QMEW01000085.1 GCF_003284965.1 Mycolicibacterium sp. GF69 | reverse complement strand
CCGGGATCGATCGGCACATAGGCCGCCCCGGACTTCAGCACCGCCACAATCGCCACGATCGCCTCGACCGACCGTGAAAACAGCAGCGCCACACACTTTCCGGGCGCCGCGCCATGACCGGTCAACACATGCGCCAACCGATTCGCGGCCTCGTCCAACTCTCGGTAGGTCAGCGACCGGCCCTCGAAGGTGACCGCCACCGCCTCCGGTGCGCGCGCCACCTGCGCGGCGAACATCGCCGGAATCGACACCGGCGCAGGCCCGCAGTCGATCAACACCGCCCGATTTCCGAAGTCATCCAGGCGGACATGCTCAGCGTCATCGAGTACGTCGATCGACGACACCCGCTGGGCCGGATCAGCAGCCATCGCCACCAACACCCGCTCAAACCGCTCCCCCAACGCCTCGACCCCCGCCGGGTCGAACACATCGGCGTCGTATTCGACACGCAGCCTCAGTTGGGCGCCGGGAATGGCTTGCACCGTTAGCGGGTAGTGGGTGGATTCGTGGCTGGTGAACTCGGTGACAGCCAGGTCTTGTCCGCCGGCAGCAGCGGTCTCGATCGGGTAGTTCTCGTAGACGAACATCGTGTCGAACAGCAACTCGTGTCCGGTGATGCGGTGAATGTCGTTGAGCGCCAAGTGCTGATGGTCCAGGGTGTCGCTGTAGGCACTTTGAAGGCGATCGAGCAGGTCTGCGATCGTGGTGGTCGCGGTGACGGCGGCGCGCACCGGCACGGTGTTGAGCATCAGGCCGATCATCGAGTCGGAGCCGGCTACCTCAGCCGGTCGCCCGGACACCGGCGTTCCGAAGGCGACATCATGTTGGCCGGTCAGCGACATCAGCAGCTGCGCCCAGGCGGCCTGTAGCACGATGTTGACGGTCGTGTGATGCGAGCGCGCCAGGTCGCTGACGGCGCGGGTGGTTTCCTCAGACAGCTGAAGGAAGGCCAAACCCCGTGCCCCGGAACCTAACCCATGCTTTGAGGCCACCAGAGTGGGGGTGTCGAAACCCTCCAGCACATCGCGCCACGCCGTC
>NZ_QMEW01000084.1 GCF_003284965.1 Mycolicibacterium sp. GF69 | reverse complement strand
CCGTGCCGACGCGGCCAGACAACTCCGGCGCCCGGAAATCCGGCGCAGCAGGCGCACCGGCTCCTGTGACCAGCAGCGCTCGCGCCACGGCGTTTTTACCTTCAGCGGCGGCGACGAGGGGGAAGACCCCGTCACCGGCGGTGACCACCACGTCATAACGCTCCCCCATCCCGATCAACACAGCGTCAAACTCAGTGGGAACCACCGGGAAGCCGTCGGTATGTGTGACCATCATCGAGTGGCCGGCCAGCGCCACCCGAAACGCGGTATCCGAGCCGGCGTTGATGAGCCGGATACGAACGCGTTGGCCGGGTTTTGCGCGAAACGTGCTCGGAGCTTGCGGGATTCGGCCGTTCATCAGGTAGTACGGGTAGGTGATATCTCCGGCGTCGCCACCGAGCAGTTCGCTGCCGCCCGTGCCGCCCACCCCGGGCACCGTCGTCGCTGATCCGCGCATGTCGCCCATGTCTCCCATCCCCGGCATATCGTGCGCAGGCGGGCCCATGGCGCGAAGCCCCTCATAGAGCTGTTGAGGGCTCGAACCGACGCCGTCGGTCCAGTCGTCCAGCATCACCACCCATTCGGCGTCATAATCGCCGGGCTCGGTCGGGTCGTCGACGATCACCGGAAGGTACAGGCCGGTGTCTGCCTGTAGGCCGGTATGGGGATGCGCCCAATAGGTTCCCGGGTGCGGAACCGAGAATCGGTAGATGAAGTCGCGTCCGGCATCGATGTTGGGCGTCGCCGGAGCGGCACCGTCCATATCGTTGCGCAGCGCAATGCCATGCCAGTGAACCGACGTCGGCTCGCTCAAGCGGTTACGAACGGTGACCGCCAACTCGTCGCCGACGCTGGCCCGCAGCAGAGGCCCCGGCACGGTGTCGTTGTAGGACAGCGTCTCGGCAATCACCCCGCCGATGTCGGCGCGGGTGCGTTGGGCGGTCAGTGTTGTGCTGACCGTGCGTCCGCTGTGCGGGCGACGCGACTCAGCGACCGCCACCGGATCCGGTTGCGCGGTCCTGTCGGTTGAGCGCGTGCAACCCGC
>NZ_QMEW01000083.1 GCF_003284965.1 Mycolicibacterium sp. GF69 | reverse complement strand
CGCGACATTCGTGGGGCTAACCGCACATCAGCGTGCCCGATGCCATCAACGTAAGAATGAGCAACGGTCCGCCGGCCATCAGCGTCGATGCGCTAGTCAACGCTGCCCGGGCGCGTATCCGCGTCGGCGGTGTTGCAGGAACCGCCAGA
The DNA here is from genome assembly GCF_003284965.1 of Mycolicibacterium sp. GF69. Lineage (GTDB taxonomy): Bacteria > Actinomycetota > Actinomycetes > Mycobacteriales > Mycobacteriaceae > Mycobacterium. Next base: position 907 of record NZ_QMEW01000083.1, on the reverse strand, counting down.
CGCTCGGCCCTGCTGAGCACCGCCACATCGGCCGCCCCCAGTGACCCTGCCGGCGCTGCTCCGGCGAGCGACATCAATCCTGACAGCAGCGTGCGGTGACCGAATCGACGGGCCGCCGCGTCGTCGGCACACATCTCCAGTATCCGCGAGACCTCAGTGGCACCCTGTGTCATCAGCGAGAGTTTCGGGAAGACCACCGCCAGACTGCGGAGGGCGGCTATCACTTGATGATGGCGCCCCGCCAGATGAGCGCGCTCGTGTGCGAGCACGGCGCCCAGCTGATCGTCGTCGAGGGCCGCCAGCGCACCGGTGGTCACCACAATGACCGGTGGGCGACCCGATACGCAGTAGGCGGCACGCTCGGAAGCATCGATCACGAACACGTCCTGCCCGACCGGCCGACCCACCAACCGCACCCCGTCAGCGTGCTCGAGCGCCCCTGCCCGCAGGCGAGCAAGAGCGCGGGCAATTCGGGCACCGGCGAGCGACGCCGCGATGACACCGGCGGTTGCGGCGGCGAGCAACAGTACTTGCGGGATGCGACCGGCGTACCCAGTCAGCACGTCGCACAACACGGCAAGACACGACGCCACCACACCGTTGCGGTGTTCGCCGCCGGTGACAAGGTCCCCTACGATGAGCACTGCGGCCATCAACCAGCTGATAAGCACACTGCCGATGGCAGTCAGCCATGCCGCCACACCGTAGCGGGGAGCATGCCCTTCACGGGTGAGCCGGCGCAGAATCGGCGGGCCGACCACGCACACCACGAAGCTGTAGAGCAGCAGACACGCAGCGATGCTCACCGTTTACCTGACCGCTTCTTGGGCAGCCGCCGCAACGCCGTGCGCAGCCGCTCGGACTCCCGGGGACCGATCTGCTCGATGAAGTGGCTCAGCACCAGGTC
>NZ_QMEW01000082.1 GCF_003284965.1 Mycolicibacterium sp. GF69 | reverse complement strand
CCAATCGCCCGTGAGTAGGCCGCGCAGCTGGGGTGAACACAAGTGCTGAGTTCGACAGCGGAGTCCAATGTCAGACGATTCCTCTAGTCGTCGGCGGAACTGGCGCCATCGCGAGAATCGCGCGAGTCCGAAGTTCCTAGCGAAGCGCGTCACGGAAGATGATCACGAAGTCGTGACCGCATATGCCAAGAGCCTGAACGTCACTGTCGCAGACCTCTTGAACCCCGCGGTCATAGAACTCGTCAAGCGAGCGCGCATTCACCTGGCGATGACAACCGCAAATCAGGACGAAGACGGCAACCTTGAGCCGGATAGTCCTTGAGCGGGTGTTCACCGAAAAATCCCTCTCGGCTACAGCGCGCTGCTGACCATCCAGTCCGTTGCGCTCGTTGACGGTAACCTTGAGTATCGATCCAGCATCAGGACACGCCAGAGCTGGGGATACATGGAATACTGAAACGACGATCGATTGAGGGAGCTTCCAGTATGAAGCACGACGATGAGATCGCCGCTCTCACTGCACTCATGCGCATTGGCAAGTTGCACCCTGCGGAGACGCACGGGCTCGCGCCGCGGCCAACGATTCCGATGGTTGACGGAGCTGATTCCGCCGGCGTGCTGCTGCAACGTATGCGCGCTGAGGAAAGGTACTAGCCGAACATCATCGGGGACCTATCGCGCAGATGCGACGGGCGACCTTTCACTGAGCGTGTTGGCGCGGTGGCCCATATCATCGACGCGCTCATCAGCTTCTCGGTGAATCGCACCGAGTGTCGACCACCGCGAGCGAGAAAACCGAGAGGGTCGGTCTGTGGCTCGTCGCGGCAAGCCGTAGCGGGCGCGGATCTCGTCCCCGCTGATTGTGCGTTTGCTTGGAAGTCGGCTTCCGTCTCCAGTAGCGATTCGCGAAGGTCTGCGACGTCGACGGGCCAGTCTGCGAGTTCTTCGGGTGCACTGCTGTTGTCCTGGGCGGCTGGGACGGAGGCGGCTGGCACAACGCTGTAAGCCCGCAAGCGCAATACGAAGGTTCCGTTCAACACCTATTTGCCGCCGCTGACC
>NZ_QMEW01000081.1 GCF_003284965.1 Mycolicibacterium sp. GF69 | reverse complement strand
GGCTAGCTGTACTGACCTGAGAGGTTAGGTACACGGCTGGCTGGTGGTTGACCCCTGAGTGCTGTGTGGCCGCGGTGGTGATTGTAGTTGTGCAGCCATTTGGGGTACTCCGCGCAGCGTTCGGTGTCGCTGGTGTAGAGCCGGGCGTAGGCCCATTCGTCGGCGAGGGTCCGGTGGAATCTCTCCACTTTGCCGTTGGTCTGCGGCCGATACGGTCGGGTGCGGCGATGCTCGATGTCACCGAGCGCATCCCGGAAGGCGTGCGATCGATAGCAGGATCCGTTGTCGGTCAACACCTTTCGAACGATGATCCCCTGTTCACGGAACCAGGAGTTGGCCCGCTTCCAGAACTCGGAGGCGGTGTCTTTGCGTTCGTCGGCCAGCATCTCGGAATAGGCCAACCGCGAGTAGGCGTCCAGGGCCGTGTGTAGGAAGTGATACCCCCGCACCAGCTTGCGGTCCCGCTTGCTCCGGGACGTGTCCGCCTGGGCGTTGCGGTTGCCGGCGGTACGCCCGAGCATCCGCCAGCCGCCGCCGGCCGGGATCTTGCCTAGTTTCTTGACGTCGACGTGCACCAGATCACCGCACGCTGCGGATTCCATGCGGCGCACGACGCGGCCGGTGGCGCGGTCGAGCCAGCGCAGTCGGGCGATGCGGTAGCGGCGCAGCACGTTGTGCACCGTGGAGACGTTCAGTCGCAGCAGGTAGGCGATGCGGGCCGGTCCCCAGCGGCGGGTGACGCGTACCCCGATGATGCGTCGCTCGGTCCGGGTCGGGGTGCGGTTGGGGCTGTGGTGCGGTCGTGAGCTGCGGTCGGCCATTCCGGCCTCGCCCAGCTCGAGGTAGCGGTCCCTCCACCGGACGGCGGTGCCTACCGATACCTGGAAGCGTTCGGCAGCACGGCGCAGTGGCCAGCCGTCATCGACGATGCAACGAGCCAGCCTCAGGCGACCCGTTTCGGACAAGGGGGCATTACGGTGAACCACGAAGACCTCCGAAGTGAGTTGGTGCGTTTCCTAGACAGCTCGCACTTCACTCGGAGGTCTTCGTCTTGTCACCTCACCACGCCGTCACCAACGTCCGTGGTCAGTACAGCTAGC
>NZ_QMEW01000080.1 GCF_003284965.1 Mycolicibacterium sp. GF69 | reverse complement strand
GATTGGATCCGGTCGTGTGGCCAGTGGCCGAAGCTCATCATGTCGATGCCGAGGGTGTCTCGGGGGTGTTCTCGGGCTTCGTTGATGTCGTTGCGGACGGCTTCCAGTTCGGTCTCCAGGCGTCGCAGCGCTGATGCCGCGCGTCGTAGGTGGCGGTCGCGTTGTTCGCGGAGCAGCTCGATGCAGTCGTTCCAGGTGGGGGTTTGGCCTTGGCGGAAGTAGATGTGTCCTCCGCGGCCGCGTAGGGCGCCGGCTAAGAGGTCGTCGGCGACCATGATCTTGAGGGTGTCGGCGGGGATGCCGGTGGTGTGGGCGACTTCGGACAGCTTGATGTGTTGTGGCTCGGTCAACGGTGAGCGGCCTTCCCTGTGCGGCGGTGGTTGCTGAGCATCTCAGCTGATGGCCGGCCCGCGCCGGCGGTCTGGGATGGGGGTCGTGTGCGGCGGGGGTGCCGGCCGTGTCGTGGCTGTGGTGGCCGGCGGAGCCGGGCGCCGGCAGTGAAGGGGCAGGCAGTGGTGGGTCGCCGGCGGGCTCAGGGGTCGAGGTCTCGTGGGGGAGGGGTCAGTGGGAACGTTGACCCTCAGGTATTTCAGTCGGAATAGAAGCGAGCAATGTTGAGGGTCGGTGGCCGCTGCGCGCCGGCAGTGGCTCCTCGATGCGAGGAACTGTAGGGGATGCAGCGCCGTAGGCGTTGTGGCGTGTAATCGAATAGTGGTGCACCGCAACGCATATGATGGGTGAGGGCGTAGCCCGGATAGTAAGTCGAGATACCAAGGCGGGCAACGACCTCGAGTCAAACCCGCCGGCCGGCACCCATAGCCCACCCCTCACGGTCGAGGCGAAGCCGAGACGGAGTAGCCGAAACCCACTGCAATACAGTACTATTGAAGGCATGACCAATGGCGAAGCCATCACCACCAACGGAGACCAAAACCGTTGCAGCACAACGGCAAAGCGACCGCCAGCGATGGCCGCAGGCCATCCAAACCAACCCTTGAACTCGAAAACCGTTGCCTAACAACAACACCCGACCCGGCACATAGGCGCCGCCAGGCGCCGGCCTCAATGCCCGCCGCAGGCGGGCTCCTTCCACCCGGCGAAG
>NZ_QMEW01000007.1 GCF_003284965.1 Mycolicibacterium sp. GF69 | reverse complement strand
GTCAAAGCGCGAATCCGCCCCTGACCCGACACGGGTAGAGGCGGATTTGTTGGGTTCCGGTCAGGTCACTCAGGCGAGTTATTAGTCGGGTCGGCATCATAGTTGGCCGCAATCTTGCCGGGGATGCTGGCGATGTTCGCGACGATCTCGCCCGGCAGCGCTGCATACCGGGCTGGAAGGTTCGCCCACGACTCCCCGAGCGCATGAGCGTTGTGGGCCCAACGCTCGGGCAGCGTCCCGCCGTAGGTCCCGCTGTCAGTGCTACTGCTGCTGCTGGTGGTTGTACGGGCGCACGGCGAACAGTCCACTACCCCCGGTTCGGCGCCGGCCGGTGCTGCTGCGAACAGTCCCGCGACTGCTAGCCCCCCGACGAAAATGGCAATGCGCTGCATCCGCTTCCTTCCCATGAGCCCGCTTCCAGAGTCCCCGGAATGACTTCTAAAAATGTTAGCTGGAATTCGCCATTTTCGGGCTGGAGAAGGTGCAGCCGCCACTCGTGTAATTTGCCCCAGTCTTCGGCACGTTCTCCCAGGTCAATGCCGATCAATTGCTGCCCGACTCAAATAGCGCAAGCGATTCGACCGCTTAAGCGAGCCAGAGGATGCCCGCAGCAGTGTCGGAACGCTCAGCGGCTCGCCGTCGTCGCGAGTCCGCCGTCGACAGGGATGATCGCGCCGGTCAGGTAGGCGCCCGCGCGGCTCGCCAGAAACACCGCGATGCCGGCCATGTCGTCGTCGCGGCCGATCCGGCGCAGCGGCGCCGACGCGGCGATCTCGTCGCCGAAGGCTTCCAGCGTCGCCGCCATCATTTTCGACGGGAACGGGCCTGGCGCAACGGCATTCACGGTGATGTGCTGTGGCCCGAGTTCGCGGGCAAGCACCCGGGTGAGTTGATGGATGGCGGCCTTGCTGCTGCTGTAGGAATACGTCGGCAACTCCGGCACCCGGATACCGTCGACACTGCCGAGATTGATCACCCGGGCGGGGTCGTCGGCGCTGCCGGCTGACCGCAGCGCAGGCAGCAACGCCTGCACGAGCCAGAACGGCGACTTGACGTTGAGGTCGAGCACCTTGTCCCACGCCGAATCCGGAAAGCTCTCCAGCGGCGCACCCCACGTGGCGCCCGCATTGTTGACGAGGATGTGCAACGGTTCGCCGTCGCCCGTGACCTCTTCGGCGAGCCGCAGGCATTCGTCGTGCGTGGACAGGTCGGCCGGCACGGCGCGTACCTGGCCGAAGGGGGACAGCGCGGCTTCGGCGCGCTGGCACCCGTCGGGCTTGCGTGAGCTGATCACGACGCTGGCGCCCGCCTGCAACAGCCCGCGGGCCATCATCACGCCGATGCCGCTGGTGCCGCCTGTGACCAGGGCGCGCTTGCCGGTGAGGTCGAAAAGTTGTGCGTGAGTGCTGAATTGGTTCTCGCTCATCGGCAAGCGCCTCCATCCGGTCCCGGGTCGGTCGCCCCGACCGCCCGGCTCCGAGATTAGAAGATCAGGCCCGACGCCTTGCTCGTGGCCGCGGCATAGCGGTTCTGCACGTCCTCCCAGTTGACGACGTTCCAGAACGCCTTGACGTAATCGGCCTTCACGTTCTTGTACTGCAGGTAGTACGCGTGCTCCCACATGTCGACCTGCAGCAGCGGGATGATGCCCAGCGGCACGTTGGCCTGCTGGTCGTAGAGCTGGAAAGTCAGCAGCCGTTGGCCGAGTGTGTCGTAACCCAGCACCGCCCAGCCGGAGCCCTGCAGGCCGTTGGCCGCGGCGGTGAACTGCGCCTGGAACTTGTCGAACGACCCGAATTGGTCGTCGATCGCCGCGCCCAGATCGCCGGTCGGCTTGTCGCCGCCGTTGGGCGAGAGGTTCTTCCACCAGATCGTGTGGTTGACGTGCCCGCCGAGGTGGAACGCGAGGTTCTTCTCGTTGAGGAAGATCGCTGCGTGGTCGCCGTTGGCGCGCGCCTCCTCGAGTTTGGCGATCGCGTCGTTGAGCCCCTTCACGTAGGTGGCGTGGTGCTTGCTGTGGTGAATCTCGTTGATCTGGCCCGAGATATGCGGCTCGAGTGCGCCGTAGTCGTAGTCGAGGTCAGGTAGTGAGTACTCGCCCATGAATTTCCTTTCTGATGCGGTCGTTGCTCTGATACCCGCGCTCGGCGGAATTCCACGGAGAATTTCGGCGATGCGCAGAAGGGGTTCAAAACAGCCTATGGCCGCGCCGATTATCTGTCTACCTGAACAGATGTTGTGGTACCGTGGCGCCTGCGGGCGGCCGCGAACCACATCGATGCAGCACATCCATGTTGCGACTTGTCTTCCGGCGGGAGGCGGAGCGCCGCGGTCACCCGCGCCAAGCCCACGCACAATTTGCTGCTCGACTGATTCGGCGGTTGCCGCATCCTGCGGTTCTTGCCCGTCGTGACCGGCTGCCCGTAGCCTCGACACGTGGCCGGCCCGACCGGCGTCCGCGCCGACGAACTCACCTCGCTGGAAGTTTTCGGTGGCTATGAGGCCGACGCACTCGTCCCGCTCGCGGCTCAACTGAGCCCGCTGACCGCCGCCGCCGGGCAGGTGCTCATGCACCAGGACGAACTCGCGGTGTCGTTCTTGTTGATCGGCTCCGGTGAGGCTGAGGTCACCCACGTCGGAGCCGACGGGCACGACACCGTCGCCAAGCTGACGCCGGGAATGATCGTCGGCGAGATAGCTCTGCTGCGCGACACGACGCGCACCGCGACCGTCATCGCCACCCAGCCCGTGCGCGGCTGGGTCGGGGACCGCGAAGCTTTCGCCACGCTGCTCGAGATCCCGGGCATGCTCGACCGGCTGCTCAGCACCGCCCGCCAACGCCTGGCCGCGTACGTCAGCCCGATTCCGATTCGGCTACGCGACGGGACGGTGTTGAGCCTGCGGCCGGTACTGCCCGGGGACAACGAGCGGAGCTCCAAAGGGCCCGTGGAGTTCTCCAGCGAGACGCTGTACCGGCGTTTCCAATCGGTTCGCATCCCGAGCAAGTCGCTGATGCGCTATCTGTTCGAGGTCGACTACGACCATCACTTCGTCTGGGTGATGACCGACGGGGTCGACGGGCCGGTCGTCGCCGATGCGCGCTTCGTGCGCGACGAGACCGAACCCGAAGTCGCGGAGGTCGCTTTCCTGGTCGGCGACGCCTACCAGAACAAGGGCATCGGGACGTTCCTCATGGGGGCGCTCGCGATCACCGCGAAATGCCATGGCGTAAAACGCTTCACCGCACGAGTGCTCGCCGACAACTATGCGATGCGCGCCATCCTCAACAGCTACGACGCGCACTGGGAGCGCGTCGACCTGGGCGTGGTCACGACCACCATCGCAGTGCCGCGACCGCCCAATCCGCCGTTCTCGGCGGAGCTGACCAAACAGATCCGCGCGGCGGTCACCCAGGTCGTGCGGGCCGTCGGCTGATGCGGGTCACGCGCCTGATTCAGGGCGTGATCGTGGTCTGATCGTCGATCACCGCGGTGGCGTCCATCAATGCCGTCATCTGGTCCTCGCGGCCGTCGGCGTTGAGTTGCAGCACGTAGAGCCCGTCCTGGCCGGGGATCACGACGGTCTTCTGAGCGATCACCCGCAGAACGCCGTCCTTGGTGTAGGTCCCGCCGATCTGCACTGCCTCGAAATCGGACAGGGTCGATGGTGAACCCTGCTCCGCCCCTTCGTACTCGGGCAGATTCTGGATCTCGGCGGGAGCGAACTCGAGGATCTTCGCCGGGTCGACATTGCCGGTCAGTTTCGACAGCAGCGCGATGATGGTCGGGGGATCGTCTGCCATGGCGGGGTCATCGGAAACGATTGCCCCGTAGGCCCATTGCGGAGTGCGGGGTCCGGCGTCACTCCAGCCGGGCGGGAATGGTAGGTCGATGTTCGGCGCACCGGGGTCGCCGCGCTTGACCGGGGTCTCGACGATCTGGTTGTCGCGGATGTAGTCGACGATCGTGTAGTGCGCACCCGCGGCCGGTGCCTGGGTGGTCGGTTCGGCCGATGCGGTGGTTTCCGACGTGGTCGCTTCGTCCGAGGTCGTGGCCTTCGTGGCCGATCCGGTCTCCGTGTCGGAGCCGCAGCCGGCAACGCCGAGACCGATTGCCACGGCTGCAACGGCGATGATGCCGGCCCTCATAGTCGTGCTCATTTGCTCCTCCATCGGTTCGATTTGCGCCGTAGCCTACGGGCGGCATCGGTCATCCGCAGGGTAAAACGTGCGTAACAGCCGTTACGGCCGTCGGGTGCGATGTCGGAAACATTTTGCTATGGCGCTTCGAAGTGGTTAGCTGTGCGCAGGCTCGTGCGGGGGTGCCGACCATCGTTGTGAGAGGGGACGGGTATGGGGGTCCAGAGCGCGCGGATGAAGGCGGCGCTGCGTTCGCTGGGGGCGATGTGCTTGGCGGTGCTCGCGGCGATCGCCGTGGCGGTGGCGTGGACGACCGCGACCGCGGTGCAGTTGGCGGCGAGCGCGTTGATCATGGGCGGTACCGAGCACCCGTTGAGCACCCCGCCGGACGATCCGCTGTACATCAGCAGCTACCTGGACAACGCCGTCAACTTCTTCATCAACCCCGCCGCGGGTGCGCCCACCGGAACCGGTGACCCACGGATCGGGGAGGTCGACCGCAATGTCGACCGCAATGTCTATGCCGTCGTCTATCCCGCGGCGTTCTTCCCGGTCTTCGGGAGCAAGACCTTCGACTCTTCAGTCCGTGACGGTGTGCTGAGCCTGAATGGGTGCGTTCGCGGAGCTGCGTCCTGCAACTACAACCACGACGCCAGTTACAACGTCGATCCGGCTGCAGACCCCGATGTGCCTCCGGCCGCGGACGAGGACTACGTGGTCTTCGGCTATTCGCAGAGCGCCGTGGTCGCGTCTCTGGTGAAGCGGGCGCTGATCGCCGATCCGCGGGTTCCCACGGCTCCGGGCGAGCCGACTCCCGAGACCTCGTTCTTCCTCCTGGCCAACCCGATGCGCCCCAACGGCGGAATCCTGGCGCGCGGGCCCGAGGGCCTGACGATCCCGATCATCGGGATCACCTTCCACGGCGCCACCCCCACGAACACCTGCGGCGAGACGGGGCCGTGTATGCCGACGGTGGATGTGGCCGCGCAATACGACGGTCTCGGCGGCGACGCGCCCGCCAGCCTCACCAATGTGCTGGCCATGATCAACGCCGTCGCCGGCTATTACTACCTCCACGGTGATCTGCAGAACGCGGATTTCGACGACGCGCAGTATCAGGGCTCCTACGGCGACACCGACTACTACCTCTACCCAACGAAGCGGCTGCCGATCCTGACGCCGTTCGCAGGTGTGGTGCCGTCGCCGATCCTGACGCTTCTGGACGCCCCGCTACGCGTGCTGATCGAGGGGGCTTACGAGCGTGACGTCAGTCCCGGTGTCGCGACGAAGGTGGGCCTGCTTCCGTTCCGGAACCCGATCAAGACGGCCATCAACCTGGTGCGGTCCATTCCGGTCGGAATCGACGACGCGATCGAGGAAATCTCGGGGGCTCGTCCTTTGGGCACGCAGCCGACGACCAGTCCCTTCGGTGTCGGCGGTCCCGACCTGCCGGCGGCGCCGACCGACGACGACGGCGCGCAGATGTCAATGATGTGGTCGTCGGCCAGAGCCGATGGCCAGAACGACGAAACCGTCATCGCGGGAGACGAACCGGCCGCCGCGTCCCCGAAGGACTCGCTCGAGCACAGGGCGTCGGAGGCAAAGCCGGTGGTGCTCGTCGAGAAGACGCCGCTCGAGGGCGAGGGTGAGACGCAACCCGCGGCCCAGGACGGTCAGGAACGCGGCCAAGAGGTCGTCGATGAGGCCAGTGTCGACCAGGAAGGCGTCGGCAAGGAAGGTGTCGAGCAGGAGGGTGTCGGGCAGGCCGGTGGTGCGAACGCCGAAAGCTCGCTCACCAGCACGCCGGCACCGGCCGCTGCCAAGCCCGGCCTGCCCAAGTTGCCCAAGCTGCCCAAACTGCGTGGCCCCATCAAGTTCGATTCGCCGATTCGGATGGGTTCACGGCCCGCGGCCGGCTCCAACGTCAAGGGGGCTCCTGGCGCTGAAAAGGTTTCGGAGCCAGGCGATCCCACCGCCCACACCACGGCCGACGCCACCACTGACGCTCCCGGTGCGGCCGGCGCCGCCGGCGGGGCCCAGGGGGACGCCGCAGCCTGACCCGGCTGCCATACTCCGTATAGCGCGCCCGCCACCCGTCTTCCGAAGAGCCGAACTTGCCATCTGCAGATCGTCGGTCAGCCACCCGTCGACGCATCTTCGCGGTGGTCGCGTTCCTTGCGATCTGTCCGGCCGCCTGCGCGACGGCCGAGCGGTCCCCGGATCAGACGACTAATCCGGACGCCACGGCGCCGATCAATCCGGGCAGAATCGACCGGGTCCGCACCGCCCTGCCGGCCGGCTACGAGTTCGCCGACCTCCGTGGTCCGGTCGGACCGATCACCGCGTGGGGATACCGCGCGCCCTGGCGTACGGATCCCGCCGGATGTGCCGTACTGGCCGACCCGACCGCGGGTGCCACCAGCTCCGACGGCTGGTCGGCATCGGGTCCGGGAGGCATCGTCTACGCCGTCGTCGCCGCAGAGCCGAAGGACGCCGACCCGACGGTGATCGACGAATGCGCGCGGTGGACGGTCTCGGGCGGACGCACCACCGGGACCGTCACGCTCGAACCCGCCCCGGAAATCGCCGGTGCGTCGACGGTCGCGATGTCCACGGCGAGCACGACGGTCGTCGAGGGCGGTACCGAAACACATTCGCACGCCGACACCGTCACCGCGTACCTGAAGGATCACGTCGCTTTCGTCGCGGTCGTCACCGACCCCGGTTCACCGAACCCGCAACTCGGCTCGGACTTCGCCGCCGATCTCATGGGGAAAACGGTGTCGGCCTTACGCGGTTGAGCCCGTCTCGCCGGGTAACCTGTGCGGCGATGTCGAAGAGGGCCGTACTGGTATTCGCCTGCGCCGGTGCGCTCACCGCTTGTGCGACCGGTCAACCGGCCGACGATGTCTCGAACGCCGACATCGCCCGCGTCAAGGATGTCCGAACGAGCTTCGGACCCGATTTCGCGGTCACCGACGTCGGGCCGAGCGGTATCGACCCGCGGTTGTTCGCCCGGCAGGAACTGCCGCAGGGGATGACGTTCGAACCCGCCGACTGCGCGTCGTTCGCGAACCGGCAGATGCTGCCTGCCGGCGCCCAGGGCAACATGGCGGCGACGACGGCCGAGGGCGAGGGCAATCGGTTCATCGCAATCGCCGTCGAGACATCTGAGGCCGCGTCGGTCGACGCGCCCGCCGACAACTGCCGCAAGGTCGGGTTCGCCGGCGGTGGGATGCGAGGGCTGGTCGAAGTCGTCGACGCGCCGCAGATGGAGGGGGTGCAGACGCTGGGCACCCACCGGGTGGTGCAGACGACGGTCGACGGCAAACCCCGCACCGGCGAGCTGTACAACTACCTCGCCAGTTTCGGTTCCTTTCTGGTGATCGTCACCGCGAACCCCTTGGTGCTGCCCGACCAGCCGGTCGCGAAGGTTGACACGCAACGCGCCCGCGATCTGCTTGTCGCCGCGGTCGATGCGGTCCGGGCTTAACGCACGTCGTGCGGGCGGAACTGGATGCTGATCCGCGGGCCGACAGGCCGTGTCGTCTTCGGTATCGCGTGCTCCCAGGTGCGCTGGCACGAGCCGCCCATCACGAGCAGATCGCCGTGCGAATGTTGCAGCCGTAACGACTTGCCGCCGCCGCGTGGCCGCAATGCGAAAGTCCTTGTCGCGCCGAGGCCCACGATCGCGACCATGGTGTCCTCGGTGCTGCTGCGGCCGACGGTGTCGCCGTGCCAGGCGACGCTGTCGTCGCCGTCGCGGTACAGGCACAGCCCGGCGGTGGTGAACGGTTCGCCGAGTTCACCGGCGTAGGCGTCGTTGAGCCGACGACGGATCTGCTTGAGGCGTGGATGAGGCGGCGGGTCGTCGACCAGATTGTGGAAGCTGACCAGACGGGGAACGTCGACGACGCGGTCGTACATCGGCCTGCGTTCGGCGCGCCATGGGATGGCCTCGGACAACTCGGTGAACAGCGAGTCGGCGTCGTCCAGCCACCCGGACCGAAAGTCGATCCAGGCCCCGTTGCCGAGATGGCGGCGTTCGGCGTGCTCGAACAGCGAGCTCTGCAGAGCCAGCTCCATGACCGCGATCCTATCGCACAGACGTTCGATGGGGTCAGAGCCGCACGGCGCCCGGGCCTTGACCGGCGAGGACGTCTCCGGGGTTGGTCAGCGCGCATGTCTTGAGGCTCAGACACCCGCAGCCGATGCAGCCGGTGAGGTTGTCGCGCAGGCGCTGCAGGTGCAGGATGCGGTCGTCGAGGTCCTGCCGCCAGCCCGCCGACAGTTTCGCCCAATCCTTGCTCGTCGGGACGCGGTCGGTGGGCAGGGTCGCCAGCGCTTCGCGGATGCGCGACAACGGAATTCCGAGCCGCTGCGACATCCGGATGAACGCGACGCGACGCAACGTCTCTCGGGTGTAACGACGCTGGTTGCCGCCGGTGCGCCTGCTGTGGATGAGGCCTTCGCGCTCGTAGAAGTGCAGTGCAGATACCGCAACACCACTGCGAGTGGACATCTCGCCGGGAGTCAGCTCGGAAATCAACTCCATAACATCAACCATAGTTGAGGTGGGATTGCGGGTTACGGTGCTAACTGTGACGTTGGGCTGCGACTCCGAGGTGGGGAGGCTGACTGCTGTCATCTTGCACCGGCCGGGGGCCGAATTGCAGCGGCTGACCCCGCGCAACAACGATGCGTTGCTCTTCGACGGCCTGCCGTGGGTGGCCAGGGCGCAACAGGAGCACGACGCGTTCGCCGCGCTGCTGGTCGAGCGCGGTGTCGAGGTGCTGCTGATGGCGGATCTGCTGACCGAGGCGCTGTCGCACAGTGGCGCGGCCCGGATGCACGGAATCGCGGCGGCGGTCGACCCGCGGCGGTTGGGTTTGCCGCTGGCGCAGGAGCTTTCGGAGTATCTGCGCTCGCTGGAACCCGCGCCGCTGGCACGGGTGCTGATGGCCGGGATGACGTTCAACGAGTTGCCGCTCTCGGGTGCCGAACTGTCGCTGGTACGGCGGATGCACCATGGTGCCGACTTCGTCATCGACCCGCTGCCGAACCTGCTGTTCACCCGCGACTCGTCGTTCTGGATAGGCCCGCGGGTGGCGATCACGTCGCTGGCGCTGCCGGCGCGGGCGCGGGAGACCTCGCTGACCGACGTGATATACGCGCATCATCCGAGGTTTCTCGGAGTGCGCCGGGCCTATGAGTCACGTTCGGCGCCAGTGGAAGGCGGTGACGTGCTGCTGCTCGCGCCGGGTGTCGTCGCGGTGGGGGTGGGGGAGCGGACCACGCCGGCGGGTGCGGAGGCGTTGGCGCGCAGCCTGTTCGACGACGACCTCGCCCACACCGTGCTGGCGGTGCCGATCGCGCAGGGGCGCGCGCAAATGCATCTCGACACCGTCTGCACGATGGTCGACGTCGACGCACTGGTGATGTATCCCGCGATTGTGGACACGTTGTCGGCGTTCACAATTCACCGCGACGGCAACGGTGGGGTGCGGATCGACGACGAGGTGCCGTTCATGGCGGCCGCCGCGGCGGCGATGGGTATCGAGCGGTTGCGCGTCATCGCCACGGGCCTCGATCCCGTGACCGCCGAGCGCGAACAGTGGGACGACGGCAACAACACGCTCGCGCTCGCCCCGGGCGTCGTGGTCGCCTACGAGCGCAACGTGGAAACCAATGCGCGGCTAGCCGATGCGGGTATCGAGGTGCTGCCGATCCAGGCGTCCGAACTGGGCACGGGCCGCGGCGGCCCGCGGTGCATGGCGTGTCCGGCCGGCCGCGACCCGCTCTGAGGTCACCTTCGCGCGAGCTGCTGCAACCTGTGCACCGGATATCCACGCTCGATTACCGCCATGCGCACAAGTACCGCGGTGGTCATCGCTCGGGCGTTGATCGCATCGATGACTTTCCACCCCGCTCGTACCGCCAGGCTTGAGTCGTCGACTCCGACCACCACTCCCACCATCGGCGCGTCGTACCCCATCGCGACGCGCATCCTGTCGTTTCCGTCAGTGATCGTGAAATCTGTTCTCGGAGGCGGAAGCCCCGCAGCGATCATGGCCAGCCGGGTCGCGGTTTCTTGTGGTGACTGCGATCCGCCGTCCATCAGAGCCAACGATCTCATCGAATGCCTCAGTCCCCGAGTACCGCGATAGCGGTCAAACAGCGGTTCTACATCGGAAGCCGCCACGCCTGTCGCGCAGGCCAGCGCGTCGAGGACGGCCACGGATTGGTCGCGGGGCAGATGACGCCCAAGGTCGAGTGCGGTCCGCTCGACGGTGGTCACGGGAATACCGTCGATATGGATGATCTCTTCGGCGTCAATACTTTCGTTACGGACCGTGATCCCCCGTGGCGATCGGCCACTGCGGCAGATCAATTCGACGTCGACTGACTGGTCGTCGACGCGCGCGCCGTGCAGGGCGGCCGCAGCGACGCCTGCGATCACGGCCCGCCGTTTCGACCACAGATGGGCCCCGACCGTGCGCTGCGCCAACTGCGGCGACGCGGACTTGTCGGTGTACACATCCGGGAACATCGCGCGGTAATTCCAGCGCAGTTGTCCACGAGTCAGCGTGCCGCTGGCCAGTGCGGCGCTCCCGACGAAGACGTCCTCCACGCCGTCATGCTGTCCGGAGGGACCGACAAATGCCGGTCCTAGCGTCGAGATTGCACACAGGGTCGTCGTGTACGACGAACAGCCCTCAGTGCAATCTCGACGCTAGGGCTACAACCAGAGGTGTGCATCGCCGGAGCCCACGCGACGGCTATCGCCAGCTGGGCAACCAGATCTGCATGTTCCACGTCGACTGCGAGATCGGAATGCCCGTCAGAATCGGGTACATCCACGCGAAGTTCGTCAGCACCAGCGCGACATAGCAGCTCACCGCGATCAACCCCAGCGTTCGGCGCTCGGCGTTCTGGTTCGGCTTGTGCAGGATGTCGCCGAGTATCAGCGCGATCATGATCACCAGGAACGGCGCCATCGTCGCCGCGTAGAAGAAGTACATCTGGCGGTCGATGTCGGCGAACCACGGCAAAAAGCCTGCGCTGTAACCGACCAGGGCCACCGCATATCGCCAGTCGCGCTTGACGAAGGACCGCCATACCGCCCACGCCAGCACCGGCACGGCCAGGAACCACATGGCGGGTGTGCCGACCAGCATCACCGCCTTCACGCACGACTGCGCGCCACACCCCGGCACGTCCTGGTTGTCGATCGCATAGAGGACCGGCCGCAGCGACATCGGCCACGTCCACGGTTTGGACTCCCACGGGTGATGGTTACCGTCGGCGTTCGTCAGCCCGGAGTGGAACCGGTACGCCGAGTAGGTGTAGTGCCACAGCGAGCGCAGCGCATCCGGGATCGGCAACACGCTGTCGTGACCGATCGACTGTCCGACCTCATGACGGTTGATCCCCGTCTCCGATGCGAACCACGGCGTGTAGGACGCGAGGTACACACCGAACGGGATGAGCACCAATGCGTACAGCGACGGGCCCAGGTCCCGGCGGAACGCGCCCAGCCACGGCCGCGGCACGCGGTAGTGTCGCCGCGCCGCAATGTCGAACACCATCGTCATGACGCCGAAGAATGCGACGAAGTACAGACCCGACCATTTTGTGGCGCAAGCGAATCCGAGCAGCACACCGGCGCCGAACCGCCACCACCGCACACCCAGCCGCGGGCCCCACAGCGTCTCGGCGACGCGGCCCTCCAGCAGCGCGACATGCATGCGCTCACGTACCTGGTCACGGTCGACGATCAGACACCCGAACGCGGCCACCACGAACACCACCAGGAATCCGTCGAGCAGCGCGGTGCGCGCGGCGACGAAGCTCACTCCGTCGGCGATCACCAGCAGCCCGGCGATACCGCCGACCAATGTCGAGCGGCTGATGCGTCGCGCGATACGGGCCACCAGCACGACCATGATCACGCCGCATACCGCGCCCGAGAACCGCCAGCCCAACCCGTTGTAGCCGAACAGCGCTTCGCCGATCGCGATCAACTGCTTGCCGAGCGGCGGATGCACCACCAAGCCGTAGCCCGGGTTGTCCTCGACACCGTGGTTGTGCAGTAGCTGCCAGGCCTGCGGCGCGTAGTGCTTCTCGTCGAAGATCGGCGTTCCCGCGTCGGTCGGCGACCCGAGAGTCAGGAAACGCGTCACCGCGGCCAGCGCGGCGATGACAGCCGTCATCACCCAGCCCTGCAGCCGATCGACCGGACCGAAGTCGGCGACGGGCACCTGCGGCGCGGGGCTGATGACCGGGACCGCGCGCGGCGCTTTGGTGGCGGGGGCGGTCACGATTGCGATCGTAGGCTGTCTCGCATGAGCCCCGGCCGACTGCTCATCGGCGCCACGCCGCTGGGTCAACCCTCCGACGCCTCGACCCGGCTGGTCGCCGCGCTGCGAGGCGCCGACGTCATCGCCGCCGAGGACACCCGCCGCGTCCGTGCGCTGGCCCAGTCTCTCGAGGTCAGGCTCACCGCCAAGGTGGTCAGCCTCTATGACCAGAACGAGGCGTCGCGGGTGTCTGGCTTGCTCGACGAAGTCCGTGCCGGCGCGACGGTGCTGCTGGTCAGCGATGCCGGCATGCCGTTGATCAGCGATCCCGGCTACCGCCTGGTGACGGCATGCATCGCAGCCGGGTTGGCCGTGAGCTGCCTGCCGGGCCCGTCAGCGGTGACGACGGCGCTGGCGGTCTCGGGATTACCCGCAGAGCGGTTCTGCTTCGAGGGTTTCGCGCCGCGCAAACAGGCGGCACGCAGGTCCTGGCTGCAAACGTTGGCGGGCGAACAGCGCACCTGCGTGTTCTTCGAGTCGCCGCGCCGGCTCGCGGGCACGCTGGCCGATGCGGTCGATGTGCTCGGGCCGGATCGCCGGGCGGTGGTGTGCCGGGAGTTGACCAAGACGCACGAGGAGGTGGTCCGCGGGGCGCTGGGCGAGCTCGCCGACTGGGCGAAAGACGGGGTGCTCGGCGAGATCACCGTCGTGCTGGCCGGGGCGGTCCCGAAGGCGGACCTTCAGACCCTGGTTGCCGAGGTCAACACGCTGGTCGACGACGGCGCGCGCGTGAAGGACGCCTGCGCCGAGGTGGTCGCCGCGAATCCGGGTTCGCCGTCACGGCGTGAGCTCTACGATGCGGTTCTGCGCTCGCGCGAATGATCCGACGATCGGTGCGGCCTTGTGCAGGCACTCCTGCCATTCGCGATCCGGATCGGAGTCGGCGGTGATCCCGCCGCCGACGCCGAGGACCGCGTTCCCCGAGCCGTCGAACTCCACCGTCCGGATCGCCACGTTCAGTTCACAGCCCGCGGCGGGTGACGCCAAACCGACTGTGCCGCAATAAACCCCGCGCCGGACCGGTTCCCATTCTGCGAGCAGTTGACGTGCGCGCGTCTTCGGGGTGCCCGTCACCGACGCCGGCGGGAAGGTCGCGTCGAGCACCGCCGGCATCGGCACGTCGACGTCGACGCGCGCCGACACCGTCGACACCAGGTGCCACACCCCCGGCGCCGGCTGCACCACGAGCAACTCGGGCACGGTGACGCTGCCGGTGGCCGCGACGCGTCCGAGGTCGTTGCGCACGAGGTCGACGATCATGATGTTCTCGGCGACGTCCTTGACCGACGCGCGCAGTGCAGCGGGGTCGGCGGACAGCTGCAGCGTGCCCTTGATCGGGCTCGATGCGATGTGGTCACCGCGCCTGCGCAGGAACAACTCCGGGGACAACGACGCCACTGCGCCCCACGGCCCGGCGAGATACGCCGCGCGGGCGGGTGAGGTGCGCTGCACCGCCTCGACGAAGAAGTCGAGCGGCGCGCCCTCGATTCGGCCGCGGAACTGCGTGCACACACACGCCTGGTACACCTCCCCGGCGGCGATCGCCTCCAGACAGTCCGACATCCCGCGACGGTGCGCCCCGCGATCGGCGTCACCCCATTCGACCCGAACCGGCCGTGAGGCGACCGGCACTCGCAACGCGTCGGCCACCCAATCGGGAATCCTTGCGTCGGTGAGGCTTTCGAACCACCACCGGCCGTCACCGTCTTCGCGCAGCACGCAGTCGGACCAGCCACCCGCAGCATCCGGGATTCGCGGCCCGCATCCGTCGGCGGCAGCATCCGGATACGACAGATAGCCGAACCACCCGCCCCCGACGGCATCGCCCGATCCCGGGAGGACGTCGAAGACGCGTGCGGCCTCGGTCGGCTCGATGTCGACCGTCGGCGCGATGACCGCACGCGAACCGAACCAGTCGCCGATCAACGCCGCCGGCGGCGCGAGCCCACGCTCCGCCGCGGCGTATCCGATCGCGCGCAGGACCGCCGGGGCGCTGCCCAGGTCGCCGAGCGGCTCGATCCGCATGGCCACAGCTTGTCAGACGGTGCGCGTGATCTCCCGCGGGATGTCCGCGCCGACCAACTTGTCCGGGTTGCGCATCACGTAGAAGTGCGAGATCCGGCCCTCGGTGACCTCGATGGTGATGACGCCTTCGAAGCTGTCGCCGAGGTAGAGCTTCAGGGCGGGGGCGTTGTTGTACACCGCCGGTTCCACCCGTCCGGCCTCGCCTGCCATCCGGACCAGCCCGATGACCACCCTGGCGACCTTCTCGGCGCCGACGACCGGCTTGCGGGCGGCGCTGACCTTACCGTCGCTGTCGGCGGTCCATTGGACGTTGTCGGTCAGCATCTCGAGCAGACCTTCGAAGTCGCCGTCCGAGGCCGCCGCGAAGAACCGCGCCGTCAGCTCCAGCGACATTTTCGGGTCGACGGGCTCGAACCGCTTGCGGCGTGATTGCACGTGTTCGCGGGCGCGGTGCGCCATCTGACGCACCGCGGACGTCGACTTGCCGATGGTCGCGGCGATCTCCTCGTGGCCGAAGCCGAACACCTCGCGCAATACGAACACCGCGCGTTCGTCGCAACTCAGAGTCTCCAGCACGACGAGCATCGCCAACGAAACCGACTCCGCGAGAACCACATCGGTCGATGCATCGCCGGTTTCGAGTAGCAACGGTTCGGGCAGCCACGGGCCGACGTAATCCTCGCGCCGGCGGGACTGCGCGCGCAGCGCGTTGAGCGACTGCCGGGTGACGAGTTGGGCGAGGTAGGCCTTGGTGTCGTGCACCGTCGCGAGGTCCACCTCGGCCCAGCGCAGGTAACTTTCCTGCAGCACGTCGTCGGATTCGGTTGCACTGCCGATGATCTCGTATGCGATTGTGAACAGCAGCGGACGCAGCGCGGTGAACCGTTCGGCGTGTTCGTCACCCGGAGTGCTCATCGGACCGGCAGCGCGGCCGTCACGACCTGTCCGCGGCGGGGGTTCGTCTTCCAGGAGTACGAGCCCGGCTTGTCGGCCTCGCCGCGGATCCACTTCAGCGTCCAGCGGCACACCTGCTCCTTGACCAGGGCGCCGGTGCGGCCGCCGACGTACCACCGGCGCGGGGTGTCGTCGACGTCGGCCAACTGGAACGTGCCGGCCTTGCGGCCCAGGCTGATGCACTGCCCGGCCATCGCGTGGTCCACCGTGGCCGGCTCCTCGCCGGCCAACCGGGCCAACACCGTGTTCGCGGCTTGCGCACCCAGCGGAAGCGCGGCCTGACAGCTCATCCGCCACGGCAGATTCGACGGCGACGCCGCATCCCCGGCGCCCACGATGCGCGCGTCGTCGACGCTGGTCAATGTCTCGTCGGTGACCAACCGTCCGAGCGTGTCGGTCGTCAGATCGCTGGTCGCCGCCAGCCCGGGCACACCGAACCCGGCCGTCCACACCGTCACGGCGCTCGGCACTTCGCGGCCACCGGTCAGCACCACCCGGTCGGCGGCGACTTCGGCGACGGCGCTGCCTTCGATCACGTCGACGCGCAGCTTGGCCAACCGCTTGGTCACCGAACGCAGACCGCCGGCGGCCAGCGACTGCCCGAGGACGTCGGTCACCAACGCCACCGGACGGCCAGCTTCGGCCAACTCGGCCGCGGTCTCGATGCCGGTCAGCCCGCCGCCGACCACCACCACCGGCGCCGAGGACGCGACGTCGGCCATGCGCTCGGTCAACCGCTGTGCCTGCTCCAGTTCGCTGAGGGGATAGGCGAATTCGACGGCACCCGGCACCGAGGCAGGCACCGTCCCCGTGCTGCCGACGGCATACACGAGATAGTCGTACGCCAACGAGGCGCCGGAGGCCAGCGCGACGGTGCGGGCGGCCGCGTCGATACGGTCGGCCCCGTCGACCACCAGTCGTACCGCCGGCGACAGCACGGCCGGGTATTCGGCGACGGCGTCGTCGTTACCGGCGACGAGTTGGTGCAGTCGGATCCGTTCGACGAACGCGGCGCGTGGGTTCACCAGCGTCACGTGGGCATGTGGCGCGAGCCGGTTGGCGGCCATCACCCCGGCGTAGCCGCCGCCCACGACGACGACGTGAGCCTCGGTGTGGGTGTGCTGTTCGGTCATGTCGATCTCCTCGGTGTCCTCCGGCTCAGCTCAGAACCGGTCTGTCCTCAAGACACCGCGCATCTGGGCAGTGTGACATCTCCCGACGGAATGTGGCGCAGCTCACTATCGGCTGATCCTGCGAGGAATCGTGATGCCCGTCAGCTTGTCCGGATTGCGCATCGCATACAGGTTCGTGATCTTGTCGTCGATCACCTCGAACACGAAGAGGCCCTCCAGGCGGTCGCCGCTGTAGACGACCACCGTCGGCGCACTGTTGTAGATCGCCGTCTCGAAGCGGATCTCGGGCGTCTCCCTGGCGACCTGGAACAGCCGTGCCATGAGCGCGGCCACCCGTCGCGCGCCGA
This sequence comes from Mycolicibacterium sp. GF69, assembly GCF_003284965.1. GTDB lineage: Bacteria > Actinomycetota > Actinomycetes > Mycobacteriales > Mycobacteriaceae > Mycobacterium. The sequence continues at coordinate 174,407 of NZ_QMEW01000007.1, read as the reverse complement.
CGACGGGCCTGCGGATCGCCGGGGCCTTGCCGCCGTGGTCGGCGGTCCACGTGACGCCCGGGGACAGCAGCGACATCGGCCCCGCGATGTCGCCGGTGGCCGCCGCGGCCAGGAACTGCTCGGTGATCTGCTCGGTCCGCCGTTCATCCACCGGGCCGAAGCGGTTGCGCCGGGCGTGCACGTGTTCGCGGGCGCGGTGCGCCATCTGACGCGCGGCCGACGCCGACTTCCCGATGGCGCCGGCGATCTCGTCGTAGTCGAAGCCGAACACCTCGCGCAGCACGAAAACGGCGCGCTCATCCGGTGTCAGTGTTTCGAGCAGTACCAACATCGCCATCGAGACCGACTCGGCCAGCACGACATCGGCAGAGGCGTCACGGGAGTCGAGCAGCAGCGGTTCGGGCAGCCAGGGACCGACGTACTCTTCCTGCCGGCGCGACCTCGCTCGCAACGCGTTGAGCGCCTCGCGGGTCACCAGCTGCGCCAGATACGACTTCGTGTCGCGCACCGTGGCGAGATCGACGTCGGCCCAGCGCAGATAGCTGTCCTGCAGCACATCGTCGGATTCGGTTGCGCTGCCGAGGATCTCGTAGGCGATCGTGAACAGCAGCGGCCGCAGCACGGTGAACCGGTCGGCGTGTTCGCCTGAGGTGATCACGTCTGCGTGACCACCTTCGGCGCCGGCACCGGCTGCTCGGGGCGCGGACCGCCCTTGAGCCAGAACGTCCAGTCCGGTTTGCGGGCCGAGCGTCGCATCGCCCACAGCGTGCCCCTGCACACCGCCTCCTTGAACGCGGCGACCGCCCGGCCGCCCAGGTAGACGTCCACCGCGGTGTCGTCCTTCCGGGTGAACTGCAGCGTCGCGGCGCGCCGGCCCAGGCTGATGCAGGATCCGCCATAGGCGTATTGGAACTCGGCGGGCGCGGTGCCCGCGATGCGGCTCAGCACGGTATTGGCCGCCTGCGGAGCGAGCTGGGTGGCTGTCGCACAGCACATCCGCAGCGGCTGGTTCGATGGCGCGGCACAGTCACCGGCGGCGACGATACGCTCATCGTCGACGCTGGTCAGCGTTTCGTCGGTGACGAGACGACCGACAGCGTCGGTGTGCAATCCGCTGGCGGTCGCCAACTCGGGCACCCCGAAACCGGCGGCCCAGACGGTGACCGCGCTCGGGCGGACGGCGCCATCTTCGAAGACCACCGCGTCGGCGCGGACCTCGACGACGGTGTCGTTCTCCATGACGGTCACCCCGAGCTTGCCCATTGCCATGGCGATCGAGCGCCGGCCGGGTTCGGACAGCGACGGTCCCAGCCGGCCGCCACACACCAGGGTGACCCTGCGGCCCTGCTCGGCGAGTTCGGTGGCCGTCTCGATGCCGGTCAGGCCACCGCCGACGACGGTGACCGGAGCCGCCGGGTGCAACTCTTCCAATGTCGCGCGCAGCAGCTCGGCCTGCTCGAGTTCGGCGACAGAATAGGCGAATTCGGCTGCGCCGGGGATGCCTGCCGGCACTGCGCCGGTGCTGCCGACCGCGTAGATCAGGTAGTCGTATCCGAGCTCGCCGCCGGATGCCAGAGACACGGTGCGCGCCGCGGAGTCGATACGGGTTGCGGTGTCGACCACGAGCCGGATCCCCTCGCCGAGCAGCGTCGTGTAGTCGACGCTCGCGTCGTAGCCGCCGGCCACGAACTGGTGCAGCCGGATTCGTTCGACGAACTTCGGTCGCGGGTTGACCATCGTGATGTCGATTTCACGGGCAGAACGCAGGTGGTTGGCCGCCAGCGTTCCGGAGTAGCCGCCGCCGATGACGACGACCCGGGTGCGTTCGTGGTGTGTTTTGGGTGCATTGGGATCAGTGTTGAAATCAGTCATGCCCTCTAGACACCGCTGGACGGCCGGACGTGACAGATGGTGACGTGCGTCACATATACGGTCAGACCACGCCGAGCGCCAGCATCGCGTCGGCGACCCGGATGAACCCGGCGATGTTCGCGCCCGCCACGTAGTTGTTGGGTTGGCCGTATTCGTCGGCGGTCACCAGGCAGCGGTTGTGGATGCGGCGCATGATCTGTTCCAGCCGCTTCTCGGTGTCGGCGAACGTCCACGAGTCCCGCGAAGCGTTCTGCTGCATCTCCAGCGCGCTGGTGGCGACGCCGCCGGCGTTGGCCGCCTTACCCGGGGCGAACGTCACACCAGCGCTTGCGAAGTGCTTGACCGCTGCGGGGGAGCAGGGCATGTTCGCGCCTTCGGCGACGACGCGGCAGCCGTTGTTGATCAGTGCAAGCGCTTCGTCGCCGTTGATCTCGTTCTGCGTGGCGCACGGCAGCGCGATCTCGCACGGCACGTTCCACACGTTGTGGTCCTCGACGAAGTGGGCTGCGCCGCCGCGCATCTCGACGTAGTCGGCCACCCGGCCGCGACGCACTTCCTTGATCTCCTTGAGGATGTCGAGATCGATGCCCTTCTCGTCGACGACGTAGCCGCTCGAGTCCGAACACGCGACCACCACGCCGCCGAGCTCCTGGATCTTCTCGATGGCATAGATCGCGACGTTGCCCGAACCCGACACCACCGTGCGCTTGCCCTCGAAGGTGTCGTTGCCGGTCCGCAGGATCTCGTTGACGAAGAAGACCGTCCCGTAACCGGTGGCCTCCGTGCGAACCTGGGAACCGCCCCAGGTCAGCCCCTTCCCGGTGAGGGTGCCGGACTCGTAGCGGTTGGTGATCCGCTTGTACTGCCCGAACAGATAACCGATCTCACGCGTGCCCACGCCGGTGTCGCCGGCGGGCACGTCGGTGTACTCGCCGAGGTGGCGGTACAACTCGGTCATGAACGACTGGCAGAACCGCATCACTTCCTCGTCGGAGCGGCCCTTGGGATCGAAATCAGCGCCGCCCTTGCCGCCGCCGATCGGCATGCCGGTCAGCGAATTCTTGAAGATCTGTTCGAAGCCAAGGAATTTGACGATGCCGAGGTAGACCGACGGATGAAAACGCAGCCCGCCCTTGAACGGACCCAGCGCGGAGTTGAACTCGACGCGGAAGCCGCGGTTGATCTGCACCGTGCCCCGATCGTCGACCCAGGGCACCCGGAAGATGATCTGGCGCTCCGGTTCGCACAGCCGCCGGATCACCTCGGAGTCGACGTACTGGGGATGCTTCTCCACCACCGGCCCGAGGCTGTTGAGCACCTCGTACACCGATTGGTGGAATTCGCTCTCGCCGGCGTTGCGCGTTGCGACCTCTTCGTAGAGGTCGAGCAGTTTGTCGTGTAGTCCGTTCACTTTTCGAATCACTCAGCTTGGTAGCGGGGGAACACGCCGGCGGGCGCCGGCAGGGCAGTACCTGGCTTCAGTCGGGTGCCGATGGCGGTGAAGGTCCTTTCGTCGGGGTCCTGACCCAACAGGTCGAGCAGCTTAGCCGTCGAGTCCGGCATCACCGGTTGGGCCAGCAGCGCCGCGATACGCACGACCTCGAGCGTGGTGTACAGCACCGTGCCGAAGCGCCGCTGGTCCTCGGGCGACTCCGACTTGCGCAGCACCCACGGCTCCTGAGCCGAGAAGTACTTGTTCGCCGCTCCCAGCACCGACCAGATGGCCTCCAGCGCCAAGTGCATCGCGACTGCGTCGTAGTGGCTGCGCACCCGGTCGAGCAATGCGTCGGCCGACTCTAGCAGCGCGGTGTCGGAGGCGCTGAATTCTGCGGGCTCCGGGACGACGCCGTCGAGGTTGCGGGCCACCATCGACAGCGAACGCTGCGCCAGGTTGCCCAACTCGTTGGCGAGGTCGGCGTTGATGCGCCCGATGATCGCCTCCTCGCTGTAGCTGCCGTCCTGACCGAACGGGACCTCCCGCAGGAAGAAGTAGCGCACCTGATCGAGTCCGAACGTGTCGACGAGGTTCACCGGGTCGACGATGTTGCCGACCGACTTGCTCATCTTCTCGCCGCGGTTGAGCACGAAGCCGTGCGCGAACACCCTGTGCGGCAACTCGATTCCTGCGGACATCAGGAACGCCGGCCAGTAAACGGTGTGGAAGCGGATGATGTCCTTGCCGATCATGTGCAGATCGGCGGGCCAGTACCGTTCGAACGCCTCTGACGACGTGTCCGGAAAGCCCACGCCGGTCAGGTAATTGGTCAGCGCGTCCACCCACACGTACATGACGTGATCGGGGTGGTCGGGCACCGGCACGCCCCAGTCGAACGTGGTGCGCGAGATCGACAGGTCGCGCAGCCCGCCGGAGACGAAGCTGACGATCTCGTTGCGCCGCACGTCGGGTTCGATGAACTCCGGATGTGCCTGGTAGTGCGCAAGCAACCGGTCGGTGTAGGCCGACAGTCGGAAGAAGTACGTCTGCTCCTCGGTCCACGTCACCGGCGCCCCGGTTTCGGTCGCCACCCGCACGCCGTCGGGGCCCACGCTGGTCTCGGCGTCGGCGAAGAACCGTTCGTCTCGCACGGAGTACCAGCCTCGGTAGGAATCGAGGTAGATGTCGCCGGCGTCGTTCATCCGCCGCCAGATCTCGTTGGAGGCCTCGTAGTGGTCGGCATCGGAGGTGCGGATGAACCGGTCGAAGGAGATGTTGAGCTTCTCCTGCAGGCGCTGGAACACATCGGAGTTCCGGCGTGCCAGGTCGGCCGTCGGAATGCCCAGCGTCTTGGCCGCCTCCGCCATCTTCAGCCCGTGCACGTCGGTGCCGGTCAGGTACCGCACGTCGAACCCGTCCAGCCGCTTGAACCGGGCGATCGCATCGGTGGCGATGTACTCGTAGGCGTGTCCGACGTGCGGATCGCCGTTCGGGTAGGCGATCGCGGTCGTGATGTAGAAGGGCTCGCTCATTTGAACTCAGCTTATGGTGTGGCGGTGAGCGAGAAGCGCCCAGGCAGAAGGGACCAGCCACCGGCCCCGGCTCCGCTGAGCCCGCTGATCGACGCGCACACCCACCTCGACGCGTGCGGCGCGACAGACGCGGCGAGCGTCACCGCGATCGTCGACCGGGCCGCCGCGGTCGGCGTGCAGGCCGTCGTGACCATCGCCGACGACCTCGAGTCGGCGCGCTGGGTTACCGAGGCCGCCGAGGCCGACGAGCGGGTCTACGCCGCGGTCGCGCTGCACCCCACGCGGACCGACGCGCTGACCGAAGAGGCCAAGACCCTCATCGAGCGGCTCGCCGGGCACCCGCGCGTCGTCGCGGTCGGCGAGACCGGTCTCGACCTGTACTGGCCGGGCAAGCTGGATGGATGCGCGGAGCCGGCCACTCAGCGCGACGCATTCGCGTGGCACATCGAGCTCGCCAAGCGCACGGGTAAACCGCTGATGATCCACAACCGCGAGGCCGATGCGCAGATCCTCGACGTCCTGGCCGCCGAAGGCGCCCCGGACACTGTGATCTTCCACTGCTTTTCGTCGGGGCCCGAGATGGCCAGAGAATGCGTCGACCAGGGCTGGCTACTGAGCTTGTCGGGCACCGTCAGCTTCAAGAACGCCAGAGCGCTGCAGGAAGCCGCGAAGCTGATCCCCGTCGGGCAAATGCTCGTCGAGACCGACGCACCGTTCCTCACACCGCACCCCTATCGCGGTGCGCCCAACGAGCCGTACTGCCTGCCCTACACTGTGCGGGCGCTGGCCGAGATCATCGGCAAGCCCGCGGAAGTAATTGCAATCGAAACTACTGCCGCGGCGCAGCGCGCCTACGGCCTTGCGAGTTGCTGACCCCGGGCTCTTTCGTTACCGTGCTGTGATCAAAAGCGAAGCGCATCAGGCAGCCGCGCTCGTCCGATAGTCGGAGATATACGACGTTTTGAACACTTTCACAAAACTCCATGAAGCGCGCTCACCGGTCTTCCGCCTTCTGGTCGGAGCGATGCTGCTCGCCCTGGCGTTCGCGGGCGGCTACGCGGTGGCTGCGCACAAGACCGTCACATTGACCGTGGACGGCTCCTCGATGACGGTGACGACCATGAAGTCGCGGGTCATCGACGTCGTCGAGGAGAACGGCTTCGACGTCGGCGAACGCGACGACCTCGTCCCGTCCGCCGACCAACCGGTGCAGCAGGCCGACACCATCGTGTTGCGCCGCAGCCGCCCGCTGCAGCTCTCCCTGGACGGCCAGGACAGCCGCCAGGTGTGGACGACCGCGTCGACGGTCGACGAGGCGCTCGCGCAACTGGAGATGACCGACACCGCGCCCGCCGCCGCCTCCCGCGGGAGCCGGGTGCCGCTGGCGGGCATGTCGCTACCGGTCGTCAGCGCCAAGACGGTGCGCATCAACGACGGCGGCGCCGAGCGCACCGTCACGCTGGCCGCGCCGGACGTCGCAAGCCTGCTGGCGGCGGCGGGTGCGCCGCTTGAACAACGGGACACCGTGGTACCCGCCGCGCAGGCGCCGGTGGCCGACGGTATGCAGATCGACGTCACCCGCCACCGCATCGACAAAATCGCCGAGCAGGTGCCGCTGCCTCCCGTCCTCAAGCGCATCGAGGACCCGACGCTGAACCGGAGCCGCGAAGTCGTCGAAGACCCCGGAGTGCCCGGCACGCAAGACGTGATATTTGCGGTGGCGAAACTCAACGGTGTCGAGACCGGCAGGTTGCCAGTAGCCAATGTCGTTGTGACGCCGGCCCGCGAAGGCGTGGTGCGAGTGGGGACGAAACCGGGTACCGACGTGCCGCCGGTGTCGAACTCCGCGACGTGGGATGCCCTCGCTCGCTGCGAAGCGGGAGGTAACTGGGCCATCAACACCGGCAACGGTTACTACGGCGGCGTTCAGTTCGACCAGAACACCTGGGAGCGCAACGGCGGTCTGCGATATGCTGCGAGAGCCGATTTGGCGACGAGAGAAGAGCAGATCGCAATTGCTGAAGTCACTCGGGCGCGGCAAGGGTGGGGTGCGTGGCCGACTTGTAGCGGGAGGATTGGTGCGCGCTGACCATTCGACTACTCGGGCGGACCGAGATACGACAGCTGGCCAAACAGATCGCCTTTCGCCCGCGTAAATCGTTCGGCCAGAACTTCGTTCACGACGCCAACACCGTTCGACGGATCGTTTCCGCGGCGGGGGTCAACAAGAATGACCATGTGCTCGAGGTCGGGCCCGGCCTGGGTTCGCTGACGTTGGCTCTGCTCGACCGGGGTTCGCGCGTGACCGCTGTCGAGATCGATCCGGTGTTGGCCCGCCAACTGCCCACCACGATCGCCGAGCATTCGCACAGCGAGATCAACCGCCTCACCGTCCTCAATCGCGACATTCTCGGGCTTCGGCGCGCAGAGTTGGACGCCGAGCCCACGGCGCTGGTCGCCAACCTGCCCTACAACATCGCGGTTCCCGCGCTCCTGCACCTGATGTCCGAGTTTCCGTCCATTCGCACCGTGATGGTGATGGTGCAGGCCGAGGTGGCCGAGCGGCTCGCCGCCGAACCGGGCGGCAAGGACTATGGCGTACCCAGCGCGAAGGTGCGCTTCTTCGGCAAGGTCCGGCGTCACGGCATGGTGTCACCGACGGTGTTCTGGCCGATTCCCCGCGTCTACTCGGGGCTGGTCGGCATCGAACGATACGAGAACTCGCCATGGCCGACCGACGAAAACTTTCGGCAGAAGGTCTTCAATCTGATCGATATCGCGTTCGCGCAGCGCCGAAAGACGGCTCGCAACGCATACGCCGAATGGGCGGGCTCGGGTAATGAGTCGGCGCGCAGGCTGCTGGCCGCCAGCATCGACCCGTCCCGCCGTGGGGAGACGCTTTCCATCGCGGACTTCGTGCGGCTGCTGCAGCGGTCGGGAGCGACCGACAAGCCGGTGGTCGACGAGGAATCCTCGGGCCAGGAGACCGGCCCGATCCCCGTGCACTAGCCGGGCTGTAATCGCGGGGGCTACAGCAACGCGCGGGTGATCAACGCGATGAACTCGCGGCAGGACTGGTAGCGGTCCGTGGGCGCCTTCGACAACGCCTTGGCCATGATCGAGTCGAACGCGCGTGGCAGCCAGTCGATCTCACGGGAGAGCCGCGGCGGCGGGCGATGCAGGTGTGCGTCGACCAGACCCACCCGGGAGTCCACCTGAAACGGCGGAGCGCCGGTGATCAGCTCGATCGCCGTGCAGGCCAGGGCGTATTCGTCGGTTGCCTCTGACGGTGCTCGCCCAGCGAGAAGCTCCGGCGCCGAGTACGGCAGCGACGCCTCCACCTGCGTCGGGCGACGACAGATGTCGTCGCTGACCGTGACGGCGACCCCGAAGTCGATGAGCACGGCGCGCGAGCCGTCGGGTTCGACGAGGATGTTGGCGGGTTTGACGTCACAGTGCACAATCGCCCGATTGTGGACGTAGTCCAGTGCGTCGGCGATCTGGCCCAGCGCCGCGAGGCGATCGGGCACCGTTCGGAGGTGCTGCACACCGCCGCCCGCGATCAGCTCCATCGTCAGCCAGCCGGGACCACGCTCGTACACCGTCACGAGGTGGGGGTGGTCCAGCCCATTGGCGAATTCGAATTCCCGCCGCAGCCGGGCCACGTGGGCCCGATCGCGATTGTGTTCGTCGAGGGCCTTCAGCGCGACCACCCGTGCCGGATTCTCGGCGTCGTGCACCCGGTACACCGTGGCGGATCCGCCGCGGCCGAGAGCCTCGTCGACCACATAATCCCCGAACCGGTCGCCGGCGGACAGCACGCTCCCAGGTTAGTGCGGCTCCGATAGGGTCGTGCCGTGTCAGGCTGGAACGGAAACACCGCCTCGGAGTGGGTCCCCACCGGGTCGGTCACCGTGCGGGTGCCCGGCAAGGTCAACCTCTACCTCGAGGTGGGTGACCGCCGCGACGACGGATACCACGAGCTGACCACCGTTTTCCACGCCGTCTCGCTGCTCGACGAGGTCACCGTCCGCAACGCCGACGTGCTGTCGTTGGAGATGTCCGGTGAAGGAGCCGAGTCGCTCCCGGTCGACGAGCGCAACCTCGCGTGGCGGGCGGCGGAGTTAATGGCCCAGCACGTGGGCCGGGCACCGGACGTGGCGATCGCGATTGAGAAGTCGATTCCGGTGGCCGGCGGAATGGCAGGTGGCAGCGCCGACGCCGCTGCAGTGCTGGTGGCGATGAACACGCTCTGGGAACTGGGTGTGCCGCGACGTGATCTCCATGCGCTGGCGGCCCAGCTCGGCAGCGACGTGCCGTTCGCGCTGCACGGCGGGACGGCGCTCGGCACCGGTCGCGGTGAGGAGCTGGCGACGGTGCTTGCGCGCACCACGTTCCACTGGGTGTTGGCGTTCGCTGCCGGCGGGCTCTCGACGCCTGCGGTGTTCGCCGAGATCGATCGGCTGCGGGAGACGGCCGGATCGGAGCGCGACGCACCGCCGAGACTCGACGATCCGGAGCCGATGCTGGCCGCGCTGGCGTCCGGCGATCCGAGTGAGCTCGCCCCGCTGCTCGGTAACGACCTGCAGTCGGCGGCGCTGCGCCTCAATCCGGAGTTGCGCCGCACGCTGCGGGCAGGCGCCGAGGCCGGGGCGCTGGCCGGCATCGTGTCGGGATCGGGGCCGACGTGTGCGTTCCTCTGCGCGTCGGCGGGCGCGGCGGTGGACGTCGGCGCGCAGTTGTCCGGCGCGGGCGTGTGCCGCACCGTGCGGGTGGCCAGCGGACCCGTTCAAGGCGCCCGGGTGGTGCCGGCGCCGTCGACGGCGTGAACGTATTCCCGCGAGCGCGCAGCCTGGTACGCAAAACCTTGCGCATTCCGTACAGAGTTGAGCGCTCGGCGACTGGAATGTGACTCAGACCTCAATTCTCGGGTGAGTTTGGCGGTTACTTAAGAGTTGCTTAAGATGAGCAGCGGTGAAGACTAGCTGTCAGGCATCGGACGCGACTTTCTTTCCCGCCGGAGACCTCGGTGGGCGTCTTGTCGGATATGGCGCAGGTGTCGGTGCATCACCATTTCGAGACTCAACCGCTCCCGATTTGTGTGCGCGCCGTCGCGACAGCACTTCTGATCAGGCGGAGCATGACAAGAGGACGTTTGCGCAGATGCAGACGTCGCCGGCGCCCCGGCTCCGGAAACCGAGGAGGTCGTGGTGAGCCGATTCACCGAGAAGATGTACCGCAATGCCCGCACCGTCACGACGGGCATGGTCACCGGTGAACCGTACGAACCCGTCCGCCACACCTGGGGTGAGGTGCACGAGCGGGCCCGCTGCATCGCGGGCGGCCTCGCGAAGGCCGGCATCGGTCTCGGTGACGCGGTCGGCGTGCTGGCCGGTTTTCCGGTGGAGATCGCCCCGACCGCGCAGGGCCTGTGGATGCGTGGCGCCAGCCTGACGATGCTGCACCAGCCCACCCCGCGCACCGACCTCGCGGTCTGGGCCGAGGACACGATGAACGTCGTCCGGATGATCGAGGCCAAGGCCGTCGTCGTCTCCGAGCCCTTCATGGTCGCGATCCCGGTGCTCGAGGAGCAGGGCATCAAGGTCCTGACGGTGGCCGATCTCCTGGCGTCGGAGCCGATCGATCCGATCGACGTCGACGAGGACGATCTCGCGCTGATGCAGCTGACCTCCGGTTCGACCGGCTCGCCCAAAGCAGTACAGATCACCCACCGCAACATCTACTCGAATGCCGAGGCGATGTTCATCGGTGCCGAGTACGACGTCGACAAAGACGTCATGGTCAGCTGGCTGCCCTGTTTCCACGATATGGGCATGGTCGGCTTCCTGACCATCCCGATGTTCTTCGGCGCCGAGTTGGTCAAGGTCACGCCGATCGACTTCCTGCGCGACACGCTGCTGTGGGCCAAGCTCATCGACAAGTACAAGGGCACGATGACCGCGGCGCCGAACTTCGCGTACGCGCTGTTCGCGAAGCGGTTGCGTCGGCAGGCCAAGCCGGGTGAGTTCGATCTGTCGACGTTGCGCTTCGCGCTCTCGGGCGCCGAACCCGTCGAGCCGGCCGACGTCGAGGATCTACTCGATGCCGGCAAGCCGTTCGGTCTGAAGCCGGATGCGATCCTGCCGGCTTACGGCATGGCCGAGACCACCCTGGCGGTGTCGTTCTCCCCGTGCGGTGCGGGCCTGGTGGTCGACGAGGTCGACGCCGACCTGCTGGCCGCACTGCGCCGCGCGGTGCCCGCCACCAAGGGCAACACTCGGCGGCTGGCCTCGCTGGGGCCGCTGCTGCGCGACCTCGAGGCCCGGGTCATCGACGAACACGGCGACGTCATGCCGCCGCGCGGTGTCGGCGTCATCGAGCTTCGCGGTGAATCGCTGACGCCCGGCTACCTGACCATGGGCGGTTTCATTCCGGCACAGGACGAGCACGGCTGGTATGACACCGGCGATCTCGGCTATGTGACCGACGAAGGCAACATCGTCGTGTGCGGCCGCGTCAAGGACGTCATCATCATGGCCGGCCGCAACATCTATCCGACCGACATCGAGCGTGCGGCGTGCCGCGTCGAGGGTGTCCGCCCGGGCTGTGCGGTCGCCGTGCGGCTCGACGCCGGCCATTCGCGTGAGACGTTCGCCGTCGCCGTCGAGTCCAACTCCTGGCAGGATCCCGCCGAGGTGCGCCGCATCGAGCAGCACGTCGCCCACGAGGTGGTGGCCGAGGTGGACGTGCGGCCGCGCAACGTCGTCGTGCTCGGGCCGGGCACCATCCCGAAAACGCCGTCGGGCAAGCTGCGTCGCAGCAACTCGGTCTCGCTCGTCACCTAGTTCGATTGCCGCGGGGTCATGCCTGCTGCACCCGCCATCGAAGCGATCGACCTGGTGAAGCGCTTCGGGGCCGGCACCGCAGTCGACGGCGTCAGCTTCACCGTCGCGCCCGGCACCGTGCTGGGTCTACTGGGCCCCAACGGCGCGGGTAAGACCACCACGGTGCGGATGATGACGACGTTGACCGAACCGACCAGCGGCACCGCTCGCGTCGCGGGGTACGACGTCGTCCGCGAACCCGACCAGGTGCGCCGCAACATGGGTCTCACCGGTCAAGTCGCCACCGTCGACGAACTGCTGACGGGCCGCGAGAACATCCGGATGATCGGCGGGCTCTACGGCATCCACAGAAAAGCTCTCAAACGGCTGGGAGATGAGCTGCTGGAACAGTTTTCACTCACCGATGCGGCCGACCGCGTGGTCAAGTCCTACTCGGGCGGTATGCGCCGCCGACTCGACCTCGCGGTGAGCCTGCTCGCGTCACCGCCGGTGCTGTTCCTCGATGAGCCGACCACGGGGCTGGATCCGCGCAGCCGAAGCGATCTGTGGGAGGCGCTGCGTGGCCTGGTGCGGCAGGGCACGACGCTGTTGCTGACCACGCAGTATCTCGAGGAGGCCGACCAACTCGCCGACAATATTCTGGTGATCGACAAGGGCCGCATCATCGCCGAGGGTTCACCACTGCAACTCAAGCAGCAGGAGGCGGGCAACGCCAGCCTGGTGGTCACTGTGACAAACGCCGACGATCTTCCCGCCGCGCAGGCGCTGCTCGCCAAGTCCGGTGCCGAGGTGTTCGTCAACGCCGGCGCTCGCGAACTCACCACGGCCGCCGCCGGCCTCGACGATGTGATCCGCGTTGCGGGTTGGCTGCGGGAAAGCAATATCGCCGTCGACGACATCGGGTTGTCCCGCCCGAGCCTCGACGACGTCTTCCTCTCGTTGACCGGTCACCGCAGTGAAGGAGACGTCGAGCGAGAAGGATTCGAGTCGTGAAAACCCTCGCGACGCCGACTCGCGATCGGCGGTCACCGGCGCCGGTCCGGCGCACCAATCTCGCCCAGCAGTCCTGGATCATGGTCAAACGCAACATGATCCACACCAAACGCATGCCCGAGATGTTGAGCGACGTCACTGCGCAACCGATCATGTTCGTGCTGCTGTTCGCGTTCGTGTTCGGCGCGTCGATCGCCAGTCCGGGCGGTACGAACTATCGTGAGTTCCTGCTGCCCGGCATCCAGGCGCAGACCATCGTGTTCTCGGCATTCGTTGTGGCGTCGGGCATTACGGCCGACGTGGAGAAGGGCATCATCGACCGCTTCCGGTCACTGCCGATTTCGCGGTCGTCGGTGCTGATCGGACGCAGCATCGCCAGCCTGCTGCATTCGTCGCTGGGTGTGGTGGTGATGGCGCTGACGGGTCTGGCGATCGGTTGGCGTATCCGTGGCAGCATCGCCGAAGCGGTGCTGGCCTTCGCGCTCGTGCTGGTGTTCGGTTTCGGGATGATCTGGTTCGGCATCCTGATCGGGTCGCTGCTGCGCAGTGTCGAGGCCGTCAACGGCGTGATGTTCACCGTGCTGTTTCCAATCACGTTTCTGGCCAACACATTTGTGCCGACCGAGCCCATGCCGCACTGGCTGCGGGTGATCGCCGAATGGAACCCGGTGTCCTCGTTGGCTCAGGCGATGCGCGAACTGTGGGGCAACGGCGGGCCGGCACCGGAAAGCGCGCAGCTTCCACTGCATCATCCCGTGCTGGCCACCATCATCTGGTCCCTGGTGCTGACGGCGGTGTTCGCGCCGTTCGCCCTTCGCGCGTATGCCCGTCGCACGGGGGACTAGGCCCGGATCGCCGCCATCGTCCACGCGGGCAGGATCGGCGCCCGGGTGAGAAAGTGGTCCGATTGGCCGGTGGCCCGCAACAACACCTGGGTCCGGATGATGCAGCAGCCCATGCGCACCATCGCGAAGATCTCGTACCAGTCCAGCTCCCGCAGCGGCCGGCCGAGCATCTCCTCATAGCGGCCGATCACCGCCTCGCGGCTGTCGAAGCCGTCCAGTTCGGGGTCGCGTTCCAAACCGTTGACCTCGAGCATCTGCTTACGGGTGGCCAGCCACCACGCGATATCGGCTTCGGGGGGGCAGATGCACGCCTGCTCCCAGTCCAGAGCGCCGACGAGTTCACCCGCATCATCGAAGATCGCGTTGGACAGCCGCGCATCACCCCAGCAGATGCTCAAATCGTCGGTGGCAGCGGGTTGGCGCCGCGTCAGCCAGTCGAACGCTTCGGTGATGACATCGGGTACCTGGTTGCCGGTGCCCCACCTGACGTACTCCGCCCACCAGTCGAGTTCGGCGGTGACGCCGACGCCGCCGGGCCGCGCCAGCCACGGCGCCTGGTTGACGGGCGCCCGATGCAGCCGCGCCAGGGTCGCGAGGAACGAGTCGTGGGCTCTGCGCTGCACGGCGACTCCGGCGTCGTGTAACCAACCGCGCGTCGCATAGCTGGTGTCCGACGGCGTGTGTCCGGCGATCCGTGGCATCACAAGGAATTTCGAGCCGATCCATGATTCGTCGGGCTCGAAGAGGGTCGGTGACGGTGTCGCCACACCGTGGTCGTGCAGAAGTCGCTGCGTCGCCGACTGTGCTTCGAAGTCGTAGACGGGGAAGATCCCGCCGCCCGCCGGCGGTATCCGGATGACGTATTCGCTGGACTGTTCGCCTATTTCGGCCGTGAACACCAGCGTCTCGCTCGACCACCCGGCGGCCCGGTTCGCCGCCCGAAGTTCGGACACCGCCACGTCGTCGCCGTACCGATGGACGAACCAGTCGCGCAACTGCGCCCGGGTGGCCGTCAGGTCACGCTGAACCAGGGCGATGCCTGCCATGCCAAGAGGCTTACATGCAGCAGCCCCGATGTAAAGAGAAAAGCTGTTACATCTGCCGGTCGCTATGTAATACCCGACCGAAACCCGGCCGTTAGCTGACCGCCGCCCGGGCGCCCCGACCGGCATCGAGGCCGGCGGCGTGACGCAACTCGGAGAGGAACTGGGCCGGGCTGCCTCCGCCGATCAGGTAGTGGCACACCGCGATGCGGACGACCGCCGCCGCGGCCACCGCCCTGTCGTCGCCGGGGATGATCCGTGCAATCCGCTCGTGCATGATCGGCAGCACGCGCTTCATCTGATGGAGCACGTGCTCGGGTTCGACGTCTGCGAGCGACCCGAGCGAGTACGTGCTCTGGAATTCGACGATGAACCGCAGCGCCGCGTCGAGGCGATCGGGGCCCACCAGACCAGCCATCGCGCCGGCGATGCCGGCGTCGAAGTTGTCCTGCTCGTACAGGCCGAAGGCCTCGAGCAGACCTGCCTTCGAACCGAAGTGGCGGTACAGCGTCGGGCGGGAGACTCCAGCTTCTGCGGCGACATCGGACAACTGCAGCTTTCGCCGGCCGTCGCGGGCCAGCACCACGAACGTGGCCGCGAGAATGCGCCGGCGCGTCGAGTGCTCGGCATCCTCGGCGCGAACCATCATCGTCCTTTACATCTAACCGACCAAATGTCACACTGACGCTACATCAAGCCCGAACAAAGCCCGAGCACCCCACTGATGCGGCGAGACGCCGGACAGCACAATGTCAGGTCCGGTGCGGAGGAGAGCAACGGTGACCGACCTCGTCGTCCGGAAGATCGGATGGCAGTTCGACGCGTCTGTTCCGTTCATGTGGCAGCCGGCCAACCCGAACTTCGGATTGTTCTGTAATGCGTTCACGTTCATCGCGGTGCCCTTCGAGCGCTACATCGTCAGCACAGTGCGCATGGCGGCCGACCGGCTGGCCGAAAAGCCCCAGGTGGCAGCCGAAGCCGACGGATTCCTCAAGCAGGAGGCGCAGCACGCCGCGGCCCATCGCAAGCACATGCTCGCCCTCATCGACCGCTATCCCGATCTCGAGCAGTGCTACGCCGACGCCTGTTCGGCCTACGACGAGCTGATCGAGCAAGAGCCGGTCGAGTTCCACCTCGCCTATATCGCCAACCTCGAGGCGACGTTCACTCCGCTGTTCAAGGTGATTCTCGACCATCGTGATTCGCTGTTCCGCGGCGGTGACTCGCGCGTCGCCTCGCTGATGATGTGGCATTTCGTCGAGGAGATAGAACACCGCAGTTCGGGGTTGATCCTGTGCAACCACGTCAATGCCCACCCGTGGTCGCGGGTCAAGCACATCAAGCGGACCTTCGGCCACGTCGCCGCGATAGCCGACGCGATCGCGGTCGCGTTCGACGAGGTCGTCCTGATCGAGGACCGGGGCGCCTGCACCCGCGAACTGTTGTCCGGCGACTTCCTCACCGGTGAGCTCAAACACCGCATCCCGGCCCTGCGACGCATACGCCGCGATCGCGCAGCGCCGACGATCTTCCATTCGGTGCCGACCGCCGACCTGCTGAAGATGGTTTGGCGCCTGGCACTTTCGCAAGCCCCGTATCACGATCCGGCCGATCAGCCGCTGCCCGACTGGGCGCAGACCTGGATGCGGGCGTACGACCGCGGCACCGATATGACGGCGTTCGCCCGGTCGTCGGGCACCACAGAAAGGTGACACCATTTGTTGACGACGAACTACGGCGCTCTGGTGCCCGAGGACGAGTCGCTCACCCATCAGATCGTGGACACGTTCGCGACGGTGAGCCAATCGGATCCGTCGTGGACGGAGAAGATCTGGACGCTCGCGCACGCGCGCGACAACTCATTGCAGGTCGTTCTCGGCGTCGGTAAGTACACCAACCGGGGCGTCTTCGACGGTGCGGCCGGGGTGTGTCGCGGTACGGAGCAGTGGACGGTGCGGGCCGGTCGTCGGCTGTCCTCGGATCCGTCGTCGACCGATGTCGGGCCGATCCGCTACCGCGTGCTGGAACCGTTGCGTTCGATCCGGGTGAGCCTCGATGCGACCGAACACGCGCCGATCGCCTTCGACGTCGTGTTACGGGGCAGCTTCGATGCGGCGCTGGAGGACCCGTGGCCGGACCGCAGTCCCGACGGTTATCGCGTAACCCATAATGTGTTGCGGTATCACCAGATTGGTGTCGCGTCGGGATGGGTCGACGTGGAAGGTCGCCGCACCGAGATCGAACCAGACGATTGGATCTCGGTGCGCGACCATTCGTGGGGGCTGCGGCCCGGCGTCGGAAAGCCGATCCCTGGCCTGCCGCGTGGGGGCCGCAAGATCAAGCAGATGTTCATGACGTGGCTGCCGATGACGTTGACCCGCGCGGACGGCTCGACGTACTCGCTGTTCGTGATGTACCAGGAGGAGCGCGGCGACGGCTTCCTCGAGATCCGTTGTCAGGCAGAACAACAGAACGACGACGGTACGTCTCACCGCTTTGCTTCGGTGGAACAGGACCTGTTCTTCAACGACGAGAACCGTCGTCTCACGCACGGCACCGTCACGTTGATCGACGCCGACGGGTCCAAGCGGCCGCTCACGATCACCGCGGCCGGCCCGACGGGGTTTCACCTCGGCACGGCCGGCTACTACGGCTGGAACGACTGGGTGTACGGCCAGTGGGTGGGCGATCTGAGGGTCGAGGGCTACCACGTCACCGACTGCGACAGCGCCGAGAACGCGCGCAAGCTGCACCAACTGCGGGACCTGTTGGTCCGGGTGGATGATCCCGTGGGTGGCGGGACGGGGCTGGGCAACGCCGAGACCTTTGCGCTGGGGGAATTCGCGGAGCGCGGCCTGACGGCCGAGAACTCGTTTCTGTGACGGCACCGGGCGGCTAGCCGCGGTGTCGGACAGGGCGGACGGCTCAGGACGGCCCGCACCAAGCTAAGCCCAGGTGTGCACGATGTTCTGCGCCGGCTCCAAGCCTTGGGTCACAAGGAGTTCCGTGGCGTCGGCGGCCTGCTCGCAGATCGTCGGGACGTCCTTCCACTCCGCGGACGTGAATGTGCTCAGCACGAACTTCGCACCGTCCATCCGGCCGGGCGGACGCCCGATACCGATGCGGACCCGCGCGAAATCGTTGCTGCCCAGCGACGCACCGACCGACCGCAGACCGTTGTGCCCGGCCACACCGCCACCGGATTTCAGCCGGATTCGGCCGAAGTCGATGTCGAGCTCGTCGTGGATCACGACGATGTCGGCCGGCGACACCGAGTAGAACTTGGCCAGCTGTCCGATCTGCCGGCCCGACTCGTTCATGTACGTGCGCGGCTTGGCCAGCACCACCGACCGCCCGGCGATACGGCCGGTGGCCACCTCGGCGCCGGACTTCTTGTGCACCTTGAACCCCGAGCCGATGCGATCGGCGAGGATATCGGCGACGAGGAACCCGAGATTGTGCCGCGTCGTTTCGTATTGCGGCCCCGGGTTGCCCAGACCGACCACGAGGTGGGGCCCCCGCCCTTGGCCAGGGGAGGGTTCGGCCATGGCCGGTTACTCGGAGTCTTCGGCGGGCGCCTCTTCGGCGGCTTCGCCCTCTTCGGCGACCGGTTCGGCCGCCTCGTCAGCAGGCTCCGCCGCCTCGCCGGCGCCCTCGGCCTCCAGCTCCTCGGCCGTCGGCGCGACCACGACGTTGACCACGAGCGCCTCCGGGTCCGTCACCAGCGTCACCCCGGACGGCAGCGTGAGCGAGCCGGCCGTGAACTGGGTGCCTGCTTCGACGCCTTCCACGGAGACCACGATGTTCTCGGGAATCGACTGCACGTCGGCTTCGACCTCGACGGTGTTGGTCTCCTGGGTGACCAGCGTGCCCGGCACCGCGTCACCTTCGATGATGACGTTGACCTCGACGACCACCTTCTCGCCCCGCCGCACGACAAGCAGGTCAGCGTGAGTGATGGTGCGCCGGATCGGGTGGATGTCGAGCGCTTTCGTCAGCGCGAGCTGTTCGGTGCCGTCGATGTCGAGCGTCAGCACCGCGTTGGTGCCCGAGTTTCGGAGCACGGCGGCAAAGTCATGGCCGTCGAGTTCCAGGTGCTGCGGGTCGGTGCCGTGGCCGTAGAGGACGGCGGGAACCTTGCCGTTGCGACGGGCGCGGCGCGATGCGCCCTTACCCGTCTCGGTGCGGACCCTTGCGGCCAGGTTGTTGGGGGCGTTCTTCGCCATGAGGTGGGTGCTCCTGTCGAGTACTCGGCACGGCAAGGGCTCAACCACTAGAGTTTCGCGTCGATAACGGTGGTCTTCAAGCCGGCCACCCTCGCCGTGATCACCGGCCAGAGTAGCCGGAAATGCTGCTCACGCCCAAATCAGAGCGCGAACCCGGTATCGGTGAGCTGCTCGGACAGTTCCCACAATGCGGTCGCCGTCCGCCCGTCGCGCGCCAGCGGGCTGCGGAACGGGGTCGGCCCGGTCGCGCCGCGGCTGGCGAACCGCGGGCCGATGAAACTGTCGCCGGGCAGGTCTTCAGCAACGGCATACAAAGTCTGGCGGGCACCGAACTCGGGGGTGGTGGCGAACAGCCGATTCCCGGCCAGCCAGAACCGGGTGCCGAACCGGTTGCCGGTCTGCCCCTGCAGGTTGGTCGCGGAGTAACCGGGATGCGCGGTGAGCGCAATGACCGGTGACCCGGCCTCGGTGAGGCGGCGCTGCAGTTCCTTCGTGAACAGCAGGTTCGCCAGCTTCGACTGTCCGTAGGCGGGCCATGCTAGATAGGGGCGAGCCTTCCAGTTGAGGTCGTTGAGGTTGATGCGGCCGATCAGGTGCATCATCGACGACACCGTCACCACGCGATCAGTGATCTTCGGCAGCAACAGATTGGTCAGCGCGAAGTGGCCGAGATGGTTGGTGCCGATCTGGCTCTCGAACCCGTCGACCGTCAACGCGTAGGGGACCGCCATGATGCCGGCGTTGTTGACCAGCACGTCGACGGCGTCGATTCCATCAGCGAACTCGCGCACCGATGCCAGATCCTGCAGGTCGAGCTTGCGGACCTCGACTTGTGAAGCGTTGGCGCCGGTGATCGCTTCCGCGGCCCGGGCCCCTTTCGCGGTGTCGCGCACGGCGATGATGACCTTCGCGCCGGCGCCGGCGAGTTCACGTGCCGTGACGAGGCCCAGGCCGCTGTTGGCGCCGGTGACGATGACTGTGCGTCCGGTGAAGGAGGGCAGATCCGCGGCGGTCCAGTCGCTCATGACGACCACCCTAGTGAGCAGCCTGCGAAACTGTATTCCAGCAGGTCCTTAGTCGCACTTTCGCTGCGGGAATACAGTTTCGCGGCCTTGTCGGGGCAGGCCAGCACAATCTGGCCATGGGGGAGATATTCATCGGGTCGGAGGCCTTGGCCGACGGCTCCGTCACTCGCCATGAACTGGCCAGGTGGTACCGGCCGGTCTATCCGGATGTCCATGCTCCGCGGGGGCGACAACTGGCACTTCACGATCGCGCCACCGGGGCGTGGCTGTGGTCGAAACGCGGCGGCATTGTCACCGGCGTCGCCGCGTCCGCCCTTCACGGCGCCAATTGGGTCGATGCCGACGCAAAAATCGAATTGGTCTACGACTGCACCCGTCCACCGAAAGGCATCATCACCCGCAATGAACGCGTAGCGGGTGACGAATACTTTTGGCAGGACGGACTATTCCTCGCCACTCCCGCGCGTACCGCTTTCGATCTTGGTCGACACTTACCTCGAGGGCCGGCAATCGCGCGGCTCGACGCCCTCATGCGCGCCCGGCCCTTCTCAATGGAGGACGTTCTTCTCCTGGCCAAGCGATACCAGGGCGCGAGGGGTGTGAAACGACTCAAGGATGCGCTTCCTCTGGTCGACGGCGGTGCCGCGTCGCCCCGAGAATCCTGGTTGCGGCTGTTGTTCATCGACGCTGGACTCCCACGACCGACAACCCAAATACCCATCCTCGATGAGTTCGGGCACCTGCTTCGAACTGTCGACATGGGGTGGGAAGAGTTCAAAGTCGTGGCGGAGTACGACGGCGATCAGCATCGAACGTCGCGCGCTCAGTACGTGAAGGATCAGCGAGTCATTCCGGCGATTGAACGACTCGACTGGATCGTCCAACGTGCCATCAAGGAAGACCATCCCCAGTATTTGGTCAGACGGGCATGGGACGCGCTGGTGTCGCGTGGCTGGCGGCCCTAACCATCCTCGGCCGCGAAACTGTATTCCCGCAGATCACTCCTCGCACTTTCGCTGCTGGAATACAGTTTCGCGGCGAAAGGTCAGCGCGGCGGCTTGGGCGGTGACTTGGGAACCGCGACGTTGAAGCCGCTTATGATCTTCTCGATGTCGGGTGCCTCCTCGACGGCCTTCTCCGCATAACCCGTCACCGTGAACTGCACGAGATAGCGCTGCTTAGCCGGCGGTGCGCCCGTCGCGATCACGACGCGGTTGTAGCTGTGCATCCGGGCGCCGTTGAGGTCGTAGCTGCCCTCGATCATCGCCGACGGGAATCCTTTGAAATCGTCCATCGAGGCGTTGAGACGCTTGAAGTTCTGGGACATCTCGGCGTCGACGTAGCCGTGTTTGATGGCCTCTTTCGGGTCGAAGTCACCGGTCAGCTTCATCACCACCAGCATCGCGATCGGGTAGGTCTCGCCCTTGGCGATCACCCTGGTGCCGGGTGCGAAGTTGGTGTTGAAGTACGGCTCCCACCCTTGCGGCGTGGGATACGAAACGGTCAAATCGGTGAGCTTCTCGGGGAAGACGGGCTGACCGGTCACACCGGCCTGCTCCAGGAACGCCGCTAGCGGCACCGGCTTGTCCGGACCCGCCTCGGTGGTCGTCGGCTTAAGCGACGTCGACCACACCGACTGGTAGTTGGGCGGTTGCGTACCGCAACCGGATGCGGTGATCGCAACGACCGCGATCCCGGCGAGAAGCTGAAAGCCCCGACGGCTCACAGAATCTCGTGGACCGCGTCGATCGGCCGGGCCAGTCGGGTGCCCTTCGCAGTGCTCACGAACGGCCGCTCGATCAGGATCGGGTTCGCGGCCATCGCGTCGAGAAGCTCGTCGTCGCTGGCATCAGCGAGACCCAGTTCGGCATAGCGGGACTCCCGCTTGCGCACGGCGGTCCGAACGTCGATGCCGGCATCGGAGATCATCTTCTCCAGTTCGGCGCGCGTCGGCGGAGACTTCAGATACTGGACGATTTCGGGCTCGATCCCGTTCTCTCGCAACAGGTCTAGCGTCTTGCGCGAAGTCGAGCACTTCGGGTTGTGGAAAATCGTCGCGCCGTCCGACATGTCAGGCCGACCCGTCGAACAGGCTGGTGACCGAACCGTTGTCGAAGACGGCGCGGATCGTGTTGGCCAGCAGCGGTGCGATCGACAACACGGTCAACTGGGCGAAGCATTTGTCCTCACCGATCGGCAGCGTGTTGGTGACGATCACCTCGCAGGCCCCGCATTCGGCCAGCCGGTCGCGCGCGGGATCCGACAGGACACCATGGGTGGCCGCGATGATCACGTCACCCGCGCCGTCCTGTTTGAGCAGTTTGACCGCGCCGGCGATGGTGCCGCCGGTATCGATCATGTCGTCGGTGAGCACGCAGGTCTTGCCCCGCACGTCGCCGACGACGCGGTTGGACACCACCTCGTTCGGCTTCAGCGGATCGCGGGTCTTGTGGATGAACGCGAGCGGTACACCGCCGAGGGAATCCGCCCATTTCTCGGCGACGCGGACCCGGCCGGAGTCCGGCGAGACGACCACCATGTCGTGGTGGGCGTAGTTCTCGGCGATGTACCCGGTGAGCAGCTTCTGCGCCCGCATGTGGTCGACCGGGCCGTCGAAGAAGCCCTGGATCTGGTCGGTGTGCAGATCGACGGTGACGATCCGGTCAGCGCCGGCGGTCTTGAGCAGGTCGGCGACCAGTCGGGCGGAGATCGGTTCGCGGCCGCGGTGCTTCTTGTCCTGCCTGGCGTACGGATAGAACGGCACGATCGCGGTGATGCGCTTGGCGCTGCCACGCTTGAGCGCGTCGATCATGATCAGCTGTTCCATCAGGTGCTGGTTCAGCGGTGCCGGATGACTCTGCAGTACGAACGCGTCGCAGCCGCGGACGGACTCGTCGAACCGGACGAAGATTTCGCCATTGGCGAAGTCGCGTGCGGTCTGTGCCGTCACGGGTACGTCGAGTTCCTTGGCAACCTGCTCAGCGAGTTCGGGGTGCGCCCGACCCGAGAACAACATCAAATTTTTGCGGTTGTCGGTCCACTCGGTGCCCACAGTGCGCCCTCAAGGTCGGGGATCGATACCGCCCAATCGTACGTAGCCTCACGCCCTACCCGTGGCCGGGTGGCCAGATCGTGAACATTCGCCGGTGGGCTCACTGCCTCTCGGCGTCGTCGGGGTCGGGGTGTGCGGGTTCGGCGAGCGCGCGCCGGGCCGCATCGTCTGACGTTGAGCCCGGCCGTTTGCGCGAGACCCAGCCCTCGATGTTGCGCTGCGGGCCCGCCGAGACCGCCAGCGCACCGGGCGGCACATCGTCGCGCACGACGGTTCCCGCGCCGGTGTAGGCGCCGTCGCCGACGCTGACCGGCGCGACGAACATGTTGTCCGACCCGGTGCGCACGTGCGAGCCGATCGTGGTGCGGCTCTTAGTCTCGCCGTCGTAGTTGACGAACACGCTCGACGCGCCGATGTTGCTGTGCTCGCCGATGTCGGCGTCGCCGACGTAGGTCAGGTGCGGCACCTTGGTGCCCGCGCCGATGGTCGAGTTCTTGGTCTCGACGAACGCGCCGAGCTTGCCGTCGGCGCCGAGCACGGTGCCCGGGCGCAGATAGGCGAACGGGCCGACGGCAGCGCCGGCGCCGATCACGGCCTGTCCGCCGTGGGTACGCACGACGGTCGCGTTGTCGCCGACGGTGACGTCGGTCAGTGTGGTGTCCGGGCCGATTTGGCAGTGCGCACCGATGCTGGTGGCGCCGAGCAGCTGGGTGCCGGGATAGACGGCGGTGTCGCGGCCGATGGTCACGTCGACGTCGATCCATGTGGTGGCCGGGTCGACGACCGTCACGCCGGCCCGCTGGTGCGCGGCGACGATGCGTCGGTTCAATTCGGCACCCAGATCGGCCAACTGCACGCGGTCGTTGACCCCGGCGACCAGGGTGGAGTCGTCGACGTGCTTGGCCCGCACGACGTGGCCGTCGGAGCGAACGATCGAGATGACGTCGGTCAGGTACTGCTCCTGCTGGGCGTTGTCCGAGCGCAGCCGGCTCAACGCGGACCGCAGCGCGGCGATGTCGAACGCATAGACCCCGGCGTTGACCTCGGTGATCGCCTGCTGCGACGGGGTGGCGTCGGCCTGCTCGACGATGCCGATGACCTCGCCGTCCTGGGTGCGCAGGATGCGGCCGTAGCCCGTCGGATCGGGGAGCGTGGTGGTCAGTACGGTCGCCGCGGTGGGCCGCGCGTTGTGCGTGCTGATCAGCTCGGCCAGGGTGTCGGCGTCGAGGAGAGGCACGTCGCCGGAGGTGACCACCACGACGCCGGCGAATTCGGAGGGCAGCGCGGTCAGCCCGCATCCGACGGCGTGTCCGGTGCCCAGCTGCTGCTCCTGCACCGCGGTGTCGATGCTCCGGCCGAGTTCGGTGGCCAGTTGTTCGACCGCGGGCGTCACCCGCTCGCGGTCGTTGCCGACCACGACGACCAGGTGCGCAGGCGCCACTTTGGCCACCGCGTGCAGCGCATGCGCGAGCATGCTGCGCCCGGCCAGCGGGTGCAGCACCTTAGGGGTGTCGGAGCGCATCCGGGTTCCCGCGCCGGCCGCGAGCACGACCACCGCAGCGTCGGTAGTTGCCGTCATCCGGTCTCCTGCCTATCGAATGTGCGGTTTCATACGCGACACGTCGATGGCCCCGTATGGAAGCGCGCAGTCGCGACCTCAGGCTGTTTGCTCCGTCGCCAGGACTCGAACCTGAACTATCTGAACCAAAATCAGAGGTGCTGCCGATTACACCACGACGGATCGATCACCACGTGATGCTAGTGCAATGGTCGGGCTTGTCCCCCTGCGCTCCGCGTGGGAGGTGCCCCCACAATCGCGGCTCGTTCCGCGCCGCTTGATCGTCGCCCGACGTCCAACCAACTAGCCTGACTACCGTGGCCGCATTCGACAAAGAGGTGCGTCCGCCGCGGGCGCGGATGACGGGTGCCGAGCGGCGTCACCAGCTCATCGACGTCGCCCGCTCGCTGTTCGCCGAGCGCGGCTACGAGGGCACCTCGATCGAGGAGATCGCGCAGCGCGCCAACGTCTCCAAACCCGTCGTCTACGAGCACTTCGGCGGTAAGGAAGGGCTGTACGCGGTGGTCGTGGACCGCGAGATGTCGGCGTTGCTCGACGGGATCACCTCGTCGCTGACGCGGATGACCAACAACCGCTCCCGGCTGCGCATCGAACGGGTCGCGCTCGCCCTGCTGACCTACGTCGACGAGCGCACCGACGGGTTTCGCATCCTCATCCGCGACTCCCCGGCGGCGATCACGTCCGGCGGCACCTACTCGACGCTGCTCAACGAGGCCGTCAACCAGGTGTCCTCGATCCTGGCCGGCGACTTCTCCCGCCGCGGCCTGGACCCCGAGATGGCGCCGCTGTACGCCCAGGCGTTGGTCGGGTCGGTGTCGATGACCGCGCAGTGGTGGCTCGATGTCCGCGAGCCCAAGAAGGAAGTGGTGGCCGCGCATCTGGTCAACCTGTGCTGGAACGGGCTGATGCACCTCGAGGACGATCCGCCGCTGCTCGACGAATAACCGCCTGCCGCCGAGCGGCGCCTATCGCCGGGGCGACGCGCCTGCCGCCTAGCGCCGAGACCGACGTTTTGGTCGATTTCGCCGGCGCCTCCCCGCCATTACGTCGGTCTGGGCGCGCACGCATGCAGTTCGCCGCTCCACTTAGGATGGAAGCATCATGACCGCATCGGGGACCCGTTCTGTCCCAACCCCGATCGCTGGGCTTGTCGAGCTTGCGCTACGAGATCCCTCCCTTGCCGAGATCTCGCGCCGTGCCGCCGACAGGCCCGCCGATCTCGCCATCATCGGCCCGGCCAGTGCGCGGGTGTTCGTCGCGTGCGCGCTCGCGCAGACCGGGACGCTGCTCGTGGTCACCGCGACCGGGCGCGAAGCCGATGACCTGACCGCCGAACTTCGCGGCGTGTTCGGCGACGCCGTCGCGATGTTCCCGTCCTGGGAGACGCTGCCGCACGAACGGCTGTCTCCCGGCGTCGACACCGTGGGCGCGCGGTTGATGTTGCTGCGCAGGCTGACTCATCCCGACGACGAGCGTCTCGGCCCGCCACCGCGCGTGGTGGTCACCACCGCAAGGTCGCTGCTGCAGCCGATGGCGCCCGACGTGGCCGACGTGCAGCCGGTGACGCTCACGGTCGGACAGGAGGCGGATTTCGACGGCCTGATCGCGCGGCTGGTCGAACTCGCCTACACCCGCGTCGACATGGTCGGCAAGCGTGGTGAGTTCGCGGTGCGCGGCGGCATTCTCGACCTCTTCCCGCCGACCTACGAGCATCCGGTGCGCGTCGAGTTCTGGGGCGACGAGGTCTCCGAGATGCGGATGTTTTCGGTCGCCGATCAGCGGTCGATCCCCGAGATCGAAGTCGACACCGTGATCGCCGTGCCATGCCGCGAGGTGCTGCTGACCGAGGACGTGCGCAAACGTGCCGTCGAGCTGGCCCACGAGCATCCTGTACAGGAGAACACCCTGCCCGGCAGCGTGCCCGACATGTTGGCAAAGCTCGCCGAGGGCATTCCCGTCGACGGGATGGAAGCGCTGTTGCCGCTGCTCAAGACAGGCGAGTTGTCGACGCTGTCGGAGCACCTGCCCGCGGGTACCCCGCTGTTGATCTGCGATCCGGAGAAGGTCCGCACCCGTGCGGCCGACCTGATCAAGACCGGCCGCGAGTTCCTCGAAGCTTCCTGGTCGGCTGCTGCAGTCGGCGGAGATGCACCGGTCGACCTCGAGGCGCTGGGCGCGTCGGGCTTCGTCGAACTCGACGACGCGCGGGCCGCGGCCCGTGCCGGCGACCATCCGTGGTGGACGTTGAGCCAGCTGTCCGACGAGGCCGGTTTCGAGGCCGACATCCGGCCCGCGCCGTCGGCGCGCGGTTCGCAAGCCAACATCAGCGAGATCTTCGCCATGTTGCGCGCCCACGTCGCGACCGGCGGCTACGCAGCGATCGTCACCCCGGGCGCAGGCACCGCGCAGCGCGTCGTCGAGCAGCTCGCCGAATCCGATGTTCCCGCAGGGCTTTTGGAGCCCGGCATCGCGCTCAAAGAGGGCGTCGTCGGCGTACTCAAAGGCCCGCTGCACGACGGTGTGGTGATCCCGGGCGCGAACCTGGTGGTGATCACCGAGACCGACCTCACCGGCAACCGCGCTGCCGCCACCGAGGGCAAGCGGCTGGCCGCCAAGCGACGCAACGTCGTCGACCCGCTGGCGCTCACCGCGGGCGACCTGGTGGTGCACGACCAGCACGGCATCGGCCGATTCGTCGAGATGACCGAACGCGTCGTGGGCGGTGCCCGCCGCGAATACCTGGTGCTGGAGTACGCGTCATCCAAGCGCGGCGGCGGGACCGACAAGCTGTACGTGCCGATGGATTCGCTGGACCAGCTGTCCCGCTACGTCGGCGGCGAGTCGCCGACGCTCTCGAGGCTCGGCGGCAGCGACTGGACGAACACGAAGACCAAGGCGCGCCGCGCCGTTCGCGAGATCGCCGCCGAACTCGTCTCGCTCTACGCCAAGCGGCAGGCCTCACCGGGTCACGCGTTCGCCCCCGACAGCCCGTGGCAGGCCGAGATGGAGGACGCGTTCGGCTTCACCGAGACGATCGACCAGCTGACCGCGATCACCGAGGTCAAAGCGGATATGGAAAAGCCCATCCCGATGGACCGGGTGATCTGCGGCGACGTCGGTTACGGCAAGACCGAGATCGCGGTGCGGGCGGCGTTCAAGGCGGTGCAGGACGGCAAGCAGGTCGCGGTCCTGGTGCCGACGACGCTGCTGGCCGATCAGCACCTGCAGACGTTCTCCGAGCGGATGGCGGGCTTTCCCGTCACCGTGAAGGGCCTCAGCAGATTCACCACCCCCGCCGCGTCCAAAGCGGTGCTCGAGGGCATGAAGGACGGCGGCGTGGACATCGTGATCGGCACCCACCGGCTGCTGCAGACGGGTGTGACGTGGAAAGACCTCGGCCTGGTGGTGGTCGACGAGGAGCAGCGCTTCGGCGTCGAGCACAAAGAGCACATCAAGTCGATGCGCACCCATGTCGACGTGCTGACCATGAGCGCCACCCCGATCCCGCGCACCTTGGAGATGAGCCTTGCGGGCATCCGGGAGATGTCGACGATCCTCACCCCGCCCGAGGAGCGTTACCCGGTGCTGACCTACGTCGGCCCACACGACGACAAGCAGATCGCCGCGGCGCTGCGCCGCGAGCTGCTGCGTGACGGGCAGGCGTTCTACATCCACAACCGGGTCAGGTCCATCGATCAGGCCGCGGCGCGGGTGGCCGAACTGGTGCCCGAGGCACGCGTGGTCGTCGCGCACGGCCAGATGCCCGAGGAACAGCTCGAGCGCACTGTCGAGGGATTCTGGAACCGCGAGTACGACATCCTGGTCTGCACGACGATCGTCGAGACCGGCCTGGACATCTCCAACGCCAACACGCTGATCGTCGAACGCGCCGACACGTTCGGTCTCTCCCAGCTCCACCAGCTCAGAGGGCGCGTCGGGCGCAGCCGGGAGCGCGGCTACGCGTATTTCCTGTATCCGCCGGAGGTTCCGCTGACCGAGACGGCCTACGACCGGTTGGCCACCATCGCGCAGAACAACGAACTCGGCGCGGGCATGGCCGTCGCCCTCAAAGACCTGGAAATCCGCGGCGCGGGCAACGTGCTGGGCGCCGAGCAGTCCGGTCACGTGGCCGGCGTCGGCTTCGACCTCTATGTGCGGCTGGTCGGTGAGGCTGTGGAAGCGTATCGAGCCGCCGCCGACGGTAAAACCGTTGCCGCACCCGAGGAGCCGAAGGACGTGCGGATCGATCTGCCCGTCGATGCGCACCTGCCGCCGGACTACATCGGCAGTGACCGACTGCGGCTGGAGGGCTATCGCAGGTTGGCGTCGGCAGCGGATCAGGACGCCGTGGGCTCGGTCGTCGAAGAGCTCGTCGACCGGTACGGCCCGCTGCCGGAGCCGGCGCAACGCCTGGTGGCCGTGGCGCGGCTGCGGTTGTTACTGAAGGCCTACGGCATCACCGAAGTCAGCTCGGTGTCGGAGTCGACGGTGCGGCTGTCCCCGTTGCAGTTGATGGATTCACAACAACTTCGGCTCAAGCGGATGTATCCGAGCGCCGGCTACCGGGCGACCACCTCGACGGTGCAGGTGCCGATTCCGCGGGCCGGCAGCGGCGTCGGCGCACCGCGCATTCGCGACCTCGAACTCGTCCAGATGGTCGCCGACCTGGTGTTGGCTCTCGACGGGCAACCGCAGGGGAGCGTCGACATAATTTCGGGCAGCAATTCGCCTGCCTGAGCGCCTGATGAGGCACGGTTTTTCGGCGCTTTGGCACCGCCGGATCCAGATGCCGGTGATAACGGTGCGGTGTGCCGATGCGACATTCATAGCGGGGGGTCAAGGTGTTGCTTGCCTTTGAACCGAGGGTGTCGTCCAAACCGGAGGCGTCGGCCGCCTGACATCGGCGGTTAAGCAATTTCCTAAACCGAACATCACGCGAGCGCACCGACGTGTTCGGTGCGTGTCGCGGTGACGCAAGGCGAAGGAGCCATTGATGAATTTCAAGAAGTTGGCAGCGACTACGACGATGACCGGTGCACTCGGGTTCGGCGCGCTCGGCCTGGGCGCAGGTGTCGTGCAGGCCCAACCGGACGTGCCGCAGCCGCCTCCGATTCCCGTCCCGAACGTGCACATCCCGGATGTGAAGGTGCCTGACGTCAACGTGCCGAATGTGAACGTGCCCGGCGTGAACGTCCCGGATGTGAACGTGCCCGGCGTGAACGTCCCTGACGTGAACGTTCCCAACGTCAACGTCCCGGATGTGAACGTGCCCCAGGTGAACCTCCCCGACGTGAACGTGCCGCAGGTGCAGTTTCCTGAGGTAGACGGCTACTTCAGGCTGCCGCACGGACACATCCCGCCGGGCCAGCTGAAGAACTCGGCGTTCATCAACGGGGTCCCGAACCCGTTCTACGGCATCCCGCCCGGACAGCTGAAGAAGCTGCCCGAGGTGAACGGGATCGTCAACCCGTTCTTCGACGAGAAGCCGGGCCACTGGGTGATCCCGGACGGGCCGCTCGAGCCGGAGTCCTGAGTCGAGTAACCGGATGTGACACGATGGCCGCCTTGCCGTCCAGGCAGGGCGGCCATCGCCGGATCGGGCGACCTGTGACGGCTAACCGGCGCGTGGTCTACCTGCTGCAGGTTCTCACCAGGTGCGTCGGGGCCCGACAATGTTGGTATAACCGAGAGATCAGCGGTCGCTTCGAAAATGCGTGAGGGGGTGTGGCCCGATGACCGTCGTGCTGGTCGACCCCCGTCGTCCGTCACTGATCCCCGTCGACGCGATCGATCTCCTTGCCGGTGACGTCCAGTACACCGAGGAGATGCCGATCAAGGTGCCGTGGTCATTGCCCGCGGCCCGGCCCGCCTACGACGGCGACGATGCGCCCGTGCTGTTGTCGTCGGATCCGGAACACCCGGCGGTCAAGGCGCGGCTGGCTGCCGGGGACAAGGTGATCTCCGCACCCGAGTCCGCTCCCGGGGAACGGCTCGTCGACGCGGTGGCGATGATGGACAAACTGCGCACCGCCGGACCGTGGGAGAGCGAGCAGACACACGACTCGCTTCGACGCTATCTGCTCGAGGAGACGTACGAGGTCTTCGACGCCGTGCACAGCGGCGATGCGTACGCGTTGCGCGATGAACTCGGAGACGTGCTGTTGCAGGTGCTCTTTCACGCTCGCATCGCCGAAGACGCACCGCAGAATCCGTTCGGCATCGATGACGTCGCCGATTCGCTGGTGCGCAAGCTCGGCAACCGCGTACCCGCCGTGCTCGCCGGTCAGCCGATCTCGCTGGACGAACAACTGGCGCAGTGGGAGCAACGTAAGGCCCTCGAGAAGACGCGCAACTCCACAATGGACGACGTGCCGACCGGTCAACCCGCTCTGGCGTTGGCGCAGAAGGTGATCGAGCGAGTCACTGCCGCAAACCTGCCGGCGGACCTGATCCCGCCGGCGATCACCTCGGTGGCCGTGGGGGTGGGCAGCGACACCGAGAACACGCTGCGGTCGGCGGTATTGGAGTTCATGGCGGCGGTCCGGCACGCCGAGCAGGCGATCAGTGCCGCCCGGCGCGGTGACGACGTGCCGGAAGAACTCGACGCCACGGCGTTCGGACAGGTGACCGAAGAAGAGTGGCGCGCCAACTGGCCGTCCGATGAGGAGGCCGAAACGGACGCCGCCGCGCCGATTGAATCCGAAGAAACTGATGATGACGCCGACGAGGCCGACGAGGCATCAGTGGTCGATGAGACCGCTGAGGCTGAAGTTGCGGATTCGGCGCGCTGAGAACCCGCAACGATTACTTTGCCCACCCGAATCGCTTACACCGCTGAGCCGCCATGTCCCGAACGCGTGGGACCATAGGCCTGACCGAGGTTGGTTGAGGGAGTTTGGTGTCGCCGGTGCGTTGGCTGCGTGCTGTCGCCGTTCTAGGTGCGACGGCGCTGCTCTTGGCTTCTAGCTGCTCATGGCAGCTGGGCACACCCATTCCTGAGGGTGTGCCGCCGCCACCGGGCGATCCGGTGCCCAAGATCGACACCTACGCCAAGGGCCGGCCGGCCGATCAACTCCACGACTGGGCCGCCGAGCGGGCACCCGGTCTCGGCATTCCCGTCGAAGCTCTCGAGGCGTACGCCTACGCGGCCCGGGTCGCCGAGGTGGAGAATCCCGACTGCAAGCTCGACTGGACGACGTTGGCGGGCATCGGGCAGGTGGAGAGCCACCACGGCACGTACCGCGGCGCCGCGATCGAAGCGAACGGCGACGTGAAGCCGCCCATTCGGGGCGTGTGGCTCGACGGCACCAATGGCAACCTGGAGATTCTCGACGGCGAAGCGGTCAGCCACGACGGTGATTCACAGTTCGCCCGCGCGATGGGGCCCATGCAGTTCATCCCCGAGACCTGGCGGCTCTACGGCGTGGACGCGAACAACGACGGCGAGATCAGCGCCGACAACATGGACGACGCGGCACTGTCCGCCGCGGGTTATCTGTGCTGGACCGGTAAGGACCTGGCGACGCCGCGCGGGTGGATGAACGCGCTGCGGGCCTACAACCACTCCGACCACTACGCGCGTACGGTGCGGGACTGGGCGACCGCCTACGCCCACGGGCACCCCCTCTGAGCACGCCCGTCGAGCGGCGAGGCTTTAGGCTCGTCGGTTGACGCGCCCATCACCACCCAGGACATAAGGAGATGCCAGTGCCCACTATCGATCAGGTCGGAGCCCGAGAGATTCTCGACTCCCGCGGAAACCCGACGGTCGAGGTTGAGGTTCTGCTGGGAGACGGCTCGTTCGCCCGCGCCGCGGTGCCGTCGGGTGCCTCGACCGGTGAGCACGAAGCCGTGGAATTGCGCGACGGTGGCTCACGCTACGGCGGTAAGGGCGTCGAGAAGGCGGTGGAGGCCGTGCTCGACGAGATCGCCCCGGCCATCATCGGCCTGCAGGCCGACGACCAGCGGCTCGTCGATCAGGCGCTGCTCGATCTCGACGGCACACCCGACAAGTCGCGGCTCGGCGCCAACGCGATCCTGGGCGCCTCGCTGGCAGTGGCCAAGGCCGCGGCCCACGCCGCCGATCTCGACCTGTTCCGCTACCTCGGCGGTCCGAACGCCCACATCCTGCCGGTGCCGATGATGAACATCCTCAACGGCGGCGCACACGCCGACACCGGCGTCGATGTGCAGGAGTTCATGGTCGCGCCGATCGGTGCTGCGTCGTTCAAGGAAGCGCTGCGCTGGGGCGCCGAGGTCTACCACTCGTTGAAGTCGGTGCTCAAGGCGCAGGGCCTGGCGACCGGCCTCGGCGACGAAGGCGGGTTCGCCCCCGACGTGGCGGGCACCCGGGCCGCACTCGACCTGATCCTGTCGGCCATCGAGGCCACCGGATTCAAGGCCGGCTCGGACGTGACGCTGGCACTCGATGTCGCGGCGACCGAGTTCTACAGCGACGGGCAGGGCTACAAGTTCGAGAACGAGGTGCGCAGCGCCGAGGCGATGGGTCAGTTCTACGCGGACCTGCTCGACACCTATCCGCTGGTCTCGATCGAGGATCCGCTCTCCGAGGACGACTGGGACGGATGGATCGCGCTGACCTCCGCGATCGGGGACCGCGTACAACTCGTCGGCGACGACCTGTTCGTCACCAACCCCGAGCGACTCGAGGAGGGGATCCAAAAGGGCGCGGCCAACGCGCTTTTGGTGAAGGTGAACCAGATCGGCACGCTGACCGAAACGCTCGACGCGGTGGCGCTCGCGCACAACAGTGGCTATCGCACAATGATGAGCCATCGCAGCGGTGAGACCGAGGACACCACGATCGCCGATCTTTCGGTCGCGGTGGGCAGCGGCCAGATCAAGACCGGGGCACCCGCGCGAAGCGAACGCGTCGCCAAGTACAACCAGTTGCTGCGCATCGAGGAGAACCTCGGTGACGCCGCCCGCTACGCCGGTGACCTCGCGTTCCCACGGTTTGCGGTGGAAGCCAGATAGTCCGGTAACCGCCTGTGCCCGAAGCGAAACGGCCCGACCCGAAGCGTCGGTCACCGACCTCCCGACCAGGTAAGTCGGGTAAGGCCGGCGGCGCCGGGAAGGGTCGTCCGCGGGCGGCGGCACGCCGCGAGCCACGCGGCACCGAGGCGCGACCCGCGGCCGAGGCCCCATCTGAAACCCCGGCCAAATCGGAGGACACCGGCGTCGTCATCCGGCGCGCCATCGCCGAATCGGCCGAGCAGCAGTCCGAGCAGCGGTTCGGTTCGGCGGCGCGTCGCGCGGCGATTCTCGCGGTGGTGGTGTGCGTGCTGACGCTCACCATCGCCGGGCCGGTGCGCACCTACTTCGCGCAGCGCACCGAGATGAAGCAGC
This sequence comes from Mycolicibacterium sp. GF69, assembly GCF_003284965.1. Taxonomy (GTDB): domain Bacteria; phylum Actinomycetota; class Actinomycetes; order Mycobacteriales; family Mycobacteriaceae; genus Mycobacterium. The sequence continues at coordinate 140,591 of NZ_QMEW01000007.1, read as the reverse complement.
TCAAGGCAACCGAAGAACAGTTGCGGTCCCAGATCGCCGATCTCGAGCAGCAGAAGGAGAAGCTGGCCGACCCGGTGTTCATCGCGGCGCAGGCCCGCGAGAGGCTCGGATTCGTGATGCCGGGCGAAATCCCGTACCAGGTGCAGTTGCCCGCTGGTGCGATAGCGCCGGGCGCGCCGGACGAGCAACCCGCGGGCGTGAACCGCGACCAGCCGTGGTACACCGCGCTGTGGCACACGATCGCCGATGCGCCACACGGGATTCCGCCCGCCCCGCCTCCCGCCGCGCCAACTGTCGCACCCGATGCGCCTCCACCGGCCCCCGCTCCCGGTGGTTGAGCCCGCGGACCTCGACGCCGTCGAGCGGCAGCTGGGTCGTGAGCCGCGCGGCGTCCTCGAGATCGCGTACCGGTGCCCGAACGGTGAGCCGGGCGTCGTCAAGACCGCACCGAAACTTTCTGACGGAACACCGTTTCCGACGTTGTACTATCTGACGCACCCGGCGCTGACGGCAGCCGCCAGCAGACTGGAATCATCTGGTCTGATGCGTGAGATGACCGAGCGGCTGCACACCGATCCGGAGCTGGCACGGGCCTACCGGGACGCGCACGAGTCGTATCTGGCCGAGCGGGACGCGATCGAATCGTTGGGCACCACGTTCTCCGGTGGCGGTATGCCGGACCGGGTCAAGTGCCTGCACGTGTTGATCGCGCACTCGCTGGCGAAGGGGCCGGGCACCAATCCGTTCGGAGACGAAGCGCTGGCGGCACTGGCCGACGATCCGGCGATGGTGGGGATACTCGAGCCCGGAAGGTGGACGCATGGGTAGGGTCGGCGCCGTCGACTGCGGTACCAACTCGATCCGGCTGTTGATCGCCGATCGAATCGACGCCGACGGTGGGCTCGTCGATGTGCACCGCGAGATGCGCATCGTCCGGTTGGGCCAAGGCGTCGACGCCACAGGGCAATTCGCATCCGAGGCGCTGAACCGCACCAGGGCGGCACTGGTCGACTACGCCGATTTGATGCGCCGCCACGGCGTGGAGAAGGTGCGGATGGTTGCGACATCGGCGACCAGGGACGCCGCCAACCGCGACGAGTTCTTCGCCATGACGGCAGAGGTGCTCGGCGGTGTCGCGCCGGGCGCGGTCGCCGAGGTGATCACCGGCACCGAGGAAGCAGCCCTGTCGTTTCGCGGCGCAGTCGGCGAACTCGATTCGGCTGCAGCGCCATTCGTCGTCGTCGACCTGGGCGGCGGCTCCACCGAAGTCGTGCTCGGGGACGGTGAGGACGCGGCCGGCTCCGGCGTGACGGCCAGTTATTCGGCAGACATCGGATGTGTCCGGATCACCGAACGCTGCCTGCACTCGGATCCACCGACGGCAGCAGAGATCGCCGCCGCCCGCGAGGTGGTTCGGGCCGGGCTCGCGGAGGCGTTTCGGGCGGTACCCGTCGGACAGGCCCGCACCTGGGTGGGCGTGGCGGGCACTATGACAACGCTTTCGGCGCTGGCGCAGAACATGCCGGCCTACGACTCGGAAGCCATTCACCTGTCGCGGGTTCCGTTCGGTGAGTTGCTGAGCGTGTGCGAGGGTCTGATCGCGATGCCGCGGGCCAGACGCGCACAACTCGGGCCGATGCACGAGGGCCGCGTCGACGTCATCGGAGGCGGCGCCATCATCGTCGAGGAGTTGGCCGACGCGTTGCGCCGCCGCGCCGGTATCGAGGAGCTGACCGTCAGCGAGCACGACATCCTCGACGGGATCGCGCTGTCCATCGCGGATTAGCCGCAGACCTCGTTCCCTTCCATCAGGGACCTTCGTCCCTAGCCGCGACCTGCCGGCACGGGCCATCGTGAATTACGAGAACTCTTACCCCGAGAGCAGGATCGCGATGAACGCTCACTTTCCCGATCACGACACAGTCCGGACGGCGTTGTCGCTGGCCACCAGGGCGCCGTCGATCCACAATTCGCAACCGTGGCGCTGGCGGGTGGGAGATGAAAGTCTGCACCTGTACGCCGATCTGGACCGGCAGCTGACCAACGCCGATCCCGACAGCCGCGATCTGCTGTTGAGTTGCGGGATCGCGCTGCACCACGCGATCGTCGCGCTGGCGGCGCTGGGCTGGCACGCCAAGGTCCATCGGTTCCCCAACCGCGCCGAACCGCAGCATCTGGCCGCCCTCGAGCTACGGCCGCAGAACCCCGGCGAGCTCGACGTGGTTCTGGCGGCGGCGATCCCGCGCCGACGCACCGACCGCAGGCTCTACAACTCGTGGTGCGTACCGGAGGCGGACATCGCGCTGATGGGTGCCCGCGCAGCGCGGTTCGGCGTGATGTTGCGCGAGGTCGCACAGCTTCCAAAGCTGCAAAGCGTTGTGGCCGAGGCAGTTCGACAGCACACCGCGGACGACGGCTATCTGCGTGAGCTGACCGCATGGAGCGGACGGCACGCATCGGTAGCGGGCGTACCGGCTCGCAACACACCGCGGTCGAACCCGGCGGCCGCCATACCGGCCCGAATGTTCGCCGGCCCCGTGCTGGCCGAGCCGCCCGACGCTTCGCCGGAAGACGACTCGGCGACGGTGCTGGCGCTGGGCACCAAGGACGACAGCCCGCTGGCCAGGCTGCGTGCGGGGGAGGCCACCAGCCTCGTGCTGTTGACCGCGACCGCGCTGGGCCTGGCGAGTTGCCCGGTGACCGAGCCCCTGGAGATCGCCGAAACGCGAGAAGCCGTGCGCGCAGACGTCTTCGGCGACACCGGCTACCCGCAGATGCTGTTGCGTATCGGCTGGGCGCCGGTGAACGCCGACCCGCTGCCGTCCACTCCGCGGCGCGCGATGGCCGATGTGGTGGAGTGGCCGGACTAACTCTGCGGACGGTCCAACTTGGACACGAAGACCGCGGCCTGTGTACGGCGCTCCATCCCGAGTTTGGCCAGCAGCCGCGAAACATAGTTCTTGACGGTCTTCTCCGCCAGGAACATCCGGGCGGCGATCTGCCGGTTGGTCAGCCCCTCGCCGAGCAACCCGAGCAGTGTCCGCTCCTGGTCGGTCAGCCCGGACAGCGGGTCTTTGCGGTCGGCCGAGCCGCGCAGCTTGGCCATCAGCGCGGCCGCGGCCCGACTGTCGAGAAGCGAGCGGCCCGCGCCGACATCCTTGATCGCCTGCGCGAGTTCCATCCCCTTGATGTCCTTGATGACGAACCCGCTGGCGCCGGCCAGAATCGCGTCGAGCATCGCCTCGTCGGAGGTGTAAGAGGTCAACATCAGACAGCGCAGATCCGGCAGATCGGACAACAGGTCGCGGCACAACTCGATGCCGTTGCCGTCGGGCAGCCGCACGTCGAGAACGGCGACGTCGGGGCGCAGGGCGGGAATCCGGACCATCGCCTCGGCCACGGACCCGGCTAGGCCGATGACCTGGAGCTCCGGGTCCGACCCGAGCAGGTCGACCAGACCGCGACGGACGACCTCATGGTCGTCGACCAGAAAGACCGTGACCATGTGACGCCCTCCCGAAATCAGCACTCGATCAGCACCTTAGCGACGAGTCACCACAACGTCTGGATCACTTCGCGCGCCGACCGCCTCGGTGTCGGCGCCGGCGTGTCTTCGATCGTCGGTGCTTTCCCGACGCGAATCAACACCTGGGGCACCGCGTCGCGACCGGTGAGCCGGCGGATGACATCGCGACCGGCCTCCAGTTCGGTGAGATGGGTCATCGTGCACGTCGCCAATCCCGCCGCCGTGAGGTCCAGCAACAGCCTCGACAACGCCTGCCCGCAGGCCAGCGCGTCCTCGCGGGTGTCCGTCGGCGTCGACAGCACCAGGATGTCCGCTTGGTCGTGCTCCGTACCGGAGCGGCGGTCGAGATGACCGCTCGGCCGGAAGCTCCGGTTGACACCGACTCGGCGTCGCTCGGATTCCGACACCAGGGCGCTCGGCGGAACGCCTTCGGACAGCCGGAAGGGCGCCGTCCACCACTGCAGCTCGCGATGGTAGAGATCGTCGTTGGTGCGCAGCGACTCGGTGAGCCGCGATGCCTGGGTCAACTCGGCGTGGGCGTCGGCCGCCAGGATGTCGACGACGGCGGCCTCGTCGCTTGCGCTGGGCAGCATCGGGTCCAACGGCTCGTCGGGGGCCCGCAGGGGCAGCCGGTCCGTGCGCCGGCGCAGGATCGCGTCGGCGCGTTCCCGCATCCTGGGTGTGATCGCGCCGCGTGAGGTGATGCTGACGGTCGCGACGTGGTCCAGCCTGTCCGGATCGGGAAACGTCGTGACCGTGGTGTTCCAGCCGGCGGCCGCCATCGCGACGCGGAAGTGATCGAGCGCCGTGCCGCAGGCGATGAGCGCTTCGCGTCCGGAGCTGTCCGCCGAGCGGATCACCCGGCCGCGCTCGGCGTGCAGTTCGATCGTCGTCCTGCCGATCACCCACCGCCACGGTTGGCTGTTGTGCAACGACGGTGCGCGGCATGCCAACTCGATGGCGTTGGCGATCACCGCGATGTCGACGGTCGTCGTCATGGCCGCGGCGTTCCGCGAGCCCAGATATCAGGAGGAGGCGGCATTTTCGACCCCGCGGTACTGGGGCAGCCCGCGTTCGCGGAAACGTCGCCCGGTCATCTTCTCGGTCCGGATCCGCACGAAGTGCTCGCGGCGGCCGTCGACCCACGGCTGGATGAATGTCCCGGACACCTCGACGAGGTCGTCGACGTCGGTGATCGGTTCGGCGTGCCCGACGACGGTGACACTCCAGCCGGTGCGCAGATCGGCGTCGAGTTCGTCGGCCTGGAAGGCCACCACCTGGTTGTCGGTGGCGGCGGCCAGCTTCGGCCCGCCGGCGACGCGGATCACCACGTCGTCGCGCCACAGGCGGAAGTTCACCGGCTGCACCGCGGGCAGCGCGTCTTCGGTGAAGACCAGACGGCCCACCCGGACCCCTTGCAGCAGATCCAGGCACTGCCTGCGGTTGAGGGTGTCCAGCTCGTGTCCCTTGGTCATCGCGATCAGCCTCCTTGAACCAGAGCAAGGGTGCCGGCAGGGGTGCTTCGCCAGTGGCCGTTGCTCAGGTCGGCCAGTCGGCTCACGGCTCGCTCGATGCCATCGGCGAGTTCGTTGACGTCGGGTGCGGCGTCGTAGTCGCCGATGATGCCGAACGCGAGGTGGTCGGCGTAGCTCAGTATCGCAATGCCGGTTCGCAGTTGAAGCGCGAGCGGCGGAATGGGCAGCAACCGCACGACCTCGCGTCCTTTGAGCCGCAGCCGCTTGCGCGGGCCCGGGACGTTCGTGGCCAGCGTGACGATCCCGCGCTGCGGGAGGCGGGTCAGGGTCCGCACCGCCCACGCCGTGAGCGGGAACGGTATTGCGTTGGCGGCGGCGACGAAGATGTTGCCGGCCTCCCGTTGTCCGCTCGCCTTGGTCTTGGTCAGCCGGGCGTGCACGCTGTTCAGCTGCTGGATCGGGTCGGCCTTGTCGACCGGCAGGTAGGGCAACATCACCGAGACGCGGTTGTCGGGTTTGTCGGCCGCGTCGCGGGACCGCACCGAAACCGGCACCAGGGTGCGCAGCGATGTGCGCCGGGGTTCCTCGCCGCGACGCATCAGGATGGTGCGGAAGCTGTCGGTGATCGCCGCCAGGGCGACGTCGTTGACCGTGACGTCGAACCGTTCGCAGATCCGGTTCACGTCCGGCAGCGACACCTCGACCGACGCATAACGGCGCAGATCGGTCACCGGACCGGTCAGTGAGGACGCCGCCGCGGGCCGCAGCAGCCCGCCTGCGATCTCGACGGCCCCCTGCAATGCTTGGCTCGCGGCGGACGTCACCCCGCGCGACGTCCGCCACGCCGAGGTCATCCAGTCGATCGGGTTCAGCGAAAGCGCGGACACCCCAGGCATTCTCAGTCCCGGTGATCTCGGAGCCGGCGCCGGCGCGGCGCGCAGCGTCGTCGCGGATGTCTGACGGCCATCGCAGAGTTGCGTGAGCAGGTGTGTTGCCGCCACACCGTCGGCGATGCAGTGGTGGATCTTCATCAGCATCGCCCACCGGTTGTGCGCCAGGCCGTCGACGATCCAGCATTCCCACAGGGGCCGGTCGCGGTCCAGTCGCCGCTCCATCACCTCGGCGGCCCAGCGGTACAGTGCCGCGTCGTCGCCCGGCCGCGGCAACGCGGCGCGTCGGATGTGATGGAAGACGTCGACGTCGGCGTCGTCGATCCACTCCGGCGCACCGAGGTCGAAGGTGTGGGTGCGCAGGACCTGCCGGAAGCGCGGCACCGACAGAAATCGCTCGGCCAGATCGCTTGCGAGCGAGGCGAAGTCGGGCATCGGGCCGGCGAGGACTGCGATGGCGCCGATGGCCAGGCTCACGTGTGGGTCGGAGTCTTCGGCGTGTAGGAATCCCGCGTCTAGCGTTGTGAGCTGCTCCATACGTCCACTCTCTGTGGTGGACGCCGGTGGCAGTAGAGGCTTAGGTCCCTACTTGGGTCACGCCGCGATCACCGCGGCGACATGGCCGCGACCATCGGTGTGTCGACTCCGATCGGACCGAGCTTGGCCGCGCCGCCGGGTATGCCCACGGGTGCGTCGCGGCCGGGCAGGACCTCGCTGAAGAAGGCGGCGTTGTCGGCGAGGTGCCGCTGCTCGTCATCGGGCAGGTCGGTCTCGAAGTAGATCGCGCCTTCCTCGCAAGCCAGTTTGCACGCGCCGCAGTCGACGCATTCGTCGGGATTGATGTACAGGGACCTCGCACCTTCGTAGATGCAGTCGACAGGGCACTCCGGAACACAGGACTTGTGCATCACATCGACACAGGCACTGCTGATCACGTAGGTCATTGCCGCAGTGTAGGAATCGCCGGTTCGGCTGGGCATGGGCCGAAGGCCCGTTGTTTCGAGGACCAAAGTCTGTTTCAAGACCCAAAGTCCATCTCCGCGCCAGTTTGTCGACGAGTCGTCGCGGCGCCTACTCTGCGGCGCGACGGTGCCAGGGCGCGTCATACACGGACGCCAACCGCGCGAGTGTCAACGCACCCACCAGCAGGCCGAAGTCGCGCAACGCGATGTCGTAGAACCCCGGGTAGCTCACCAGGTTGACGATGATCCCCGCCAGCCACAGCGCGACGACATAGGCGGCGTAACGCGGCTTGATCGCCACCGCGACGCCGGCCACGATCTCGATGATCCCGACGATCAGCATCGTCTGGTGGGCGGTGAACGGGCTTATATCGGCGATCCATGGCGCGAGATAGCCCTCCCAATCGGTCAGCACGTTGGTGAATTTGTCCAGACCCATCACGATCGGCAGCACCGTGAACCCGGTTCGCAGAAGTAGGTAGGCCCCGTATACGGGATCGGTTCGGGCGCGTTGCAGGGGACTCGTCGCTGCTCGTCCGGTCACGGGTGTGTTCGAGGTGGCCATGACATTTCCTCTCTAAAAAATAATCTGATGTCTTTTAGACCACACCTGCCGCGGCCTTTTGTCAAGAGTTTTTGGTGTTAGAATCTGCAGATGGCTCCGCAGTTCGCCGATACCGACTCGTTGACGGCGCTGAACAGCCTCGATGATCCAATCCGTCGTCGGCTGCACGAGTACGTCGCCCAGCACAATGAGCCGGTTTCCCGCGATGCCGCAGCCGCCGCCGTCGGAATCGGTCGTACGTTGGCCGCCTATCACTTGGACAAGCTCGCCGACGCCGGCCTGCTTGCCGTGAGCTATCAGCGGCCCGCCGGTCGCGGCGGTCCCGGCGCCGGGCGGCCGGCCAAGCTCTACACCCGAACCACGGACGAGATCGTCGTCAGCGTGCCGCCCCGTGACTACCTGCTGCTCGCACGGTTGCTGGTGTCCTCGATCGAGGCGGACACCGGGGGAGCGGTGCGGTCGGCGTTGAACACCGCCGCCCGCGATGCCGGACGACAGGCCGCCGCCGACGCCGACGGTGACGTAATGGCCGCGCTGCTCGCCTGCGGGTACCTACCGCAAGTGGATTCCGACGGCTGTATCACCTTGCGCAACTGTCCGTTCCACGCCGTGGCCAAAGACCATCTGGAGGTGGTGTGCGGACTCAACCTTCAACTCGTAGAAGGTGTCATCGACGGCAGTCCGCGGGCCGACGCGCACGCCGAACTGCGCCCCCGAGAGGGCCGGTGCTGTGTGCTGGTGCACGGCGCTTCAGGGCGCTGAGGTACGCGCTGGCGCCGACGTTTACCAGCCGCGCCGGTGTGGACGCGAACCGACCAACTCGCCCTTGTCGACGACGTCACGGCTGCGATAGACGATGTAGGGCCGGAACAGGTAGCCGATCGGTGCGCTGAACACATGCACCAGCCGCGTGAACGGCCACAGGCAGAACAACACCAGCGCGATCATCACATGGATGTGGAACCACAGGGGCGCCTGCGCCATCAGGTCGCCACGCGGCTGCAGAATCCAGATGGACCGGAACCACGGCGACACGGTCTGGCGGTAGTCGTGTTCGGCGCCGACGGGCGTCGCACCGATCAGTGTGCACGCCAGGCCCGCGACGATCGCGAGCACCAGCACCAGATACATCACCTTGTCGTTAGCGGTAGTGGCCAGGAAAACCGGGCCCGTGGTACGGCGCCGGAAGACCAGCAACGCGATTCCGGCCAGCGTGGTGACGCCGGCGATGGCGCCGAGGACCATCGCCTGTAGGTGGTAGGCGTGATCACTGAGACCGACTGCGTCAGTCCATGATTCGGGGATGACCAAACCGATGACGTGCCCGACGATCACCACCAGAATGCCGAAGTGGAACATCGGGCTGCCGATGCGCAGCAGCCGCGACTCGTACAGTTGCGACGATCGGGTGGTCCAGCCGAACTTGTCGTAGCGGTACCGCCACCAGATGCCGACGGCGACGATCGCGAACGTCACGTACGGCACGACGTCCCAGAAGATCTCCCAGCCCGACATGTCAAACTCCTTGTGCGCGTCGTGGCGGCACCGTCAGGGTGAACGGTTGCAATCCAACGGATTCGGTGGGCGGACCGGCAGCGGCCAGTTGCCGGGCTCGCTGAACTTCCTGGTCGGTGCGCTCGGGCAGCGTCTCGCAGACGGCGGCCACCGCGTGGACGTACGGCGAGGCCGACTGCTCCAACGCGTCGCGCAGCAGGTCGATCGGCGCGCGGTGCTCGATGAGCAGCCGCCGTCCCGCCGCGGGATCGACGGTGGCCGCGAACTCGAGCACCACCGGCAGGTAATCGGGGGCCTCGCGGTCCGGCGGGCTGACCCCGGCTTCCCGGTAGGCGTCGGCGAACGCCAGCATGTGGTTGCCGCGATTGCGGGTGTCGCCCGCGGTCCAGTAGGTCAGATACATCGTCGTGCGACGACGCATGTCGAAGGTGTCGACGTAGTCGACCTGCGCCTGCATCGGGTCGACGGCCCGCAGCGCGGCGACCGTGGCGCCGAGCAGTCGGGCAAGACTGTCCGGCAGGTGCGCAAGCAGTTCGGCGACGGTGGCCAACCGCTCGGTGTGCCGATCGTCGGGGTAGGCCAGCAACAGGGCGGCCGCCTGCCACACGACTCGATGCTCGAGTACATCCTCGCGCCGGTGTCTGCGCAGCTTCATCGATCCGGGCTCCGCTCGGGGAAGATGCCGCTGGGCTCGCCGCGGCCGTCCCAGTTGAGCAGGTTCACCCGCGACGGGCGTGACTCGGTGACGGCGATGCCCTCACTGGTCTGCCGGTGGTGCAGCGCGTGAAAGCTCTCTACCGCCACCGGCACCGGGCCGCCGCTGGCCTCGCCGAACGGTCCCGACTCGTACATGCCGGGCCCGCCCTCGAACGACAGCGAGCACCCGGGTTCCTCGAGCGCCTGCGACTCCAGGGCGTGGGCATCGGCGACGTACGCGGTCGGAATGACGTAGCGCTCTTCGTATTTCGCGAGCGCCAGCAGCCGGTACATCTCGTAGATCTGCTCTTCGGTCATCCCGACCGCCTGCGGGATGTGCGGCTGGGTCTCGCGGCCCAGGTTGATGTCGCGCATGTAGGACCGCATCGCGGCCAGTCGGCGCAGCACCCCCTCCACCACCGCAGTGTCACCGGCAGTGAATAGCCCTGCCAGGTACTCGATCGGGATGCGCAGCGCCTCCAGCGCACCGAACAGATTGCCCACTTCCTCGGCGTCATGACCATCGCGGGCGACCGCGTCGACCACCGGCGACAGCGGCGGGATGTACCAGACCATCGGCATGGTCCGGTATTCCGGGTGCAGCGGCAGCGCGACCTCGTAGCGGTGAATGAGCGCGTAGACCGGTGACCGCTGCGCGGCCTCGATCCACTCCTCGGAAATGCCTTCGGCGTGGGCGCCGGCGATCACCTCGGGGTCATGCGGATCGAGGATGATCGACTTCTGCGCCTCGTACAGGTCGGTGTCGTTCTCCACCGCCGCCGCCTCGAGCACCCGGTCGACGTCGTAGAGCACCAGACCCAGATACCGCAGCCGGCCGACACAGGTCTCCGAACACACCGTCGGCAAGCCGACCTCGATGCGGGGGTAACAGAACGTGCACTTCTCGGCCTTACCGGTCTTGTGGTTGAAATACACCTTCTTGTACGGGCAGCCCGACACGCACATCCGCCAGCCCCGGCAGCGGTCCTGGTCGACGAGCACGATGCCGTCCTCGGAGCGCTTGTAGAGCGCGCCCGACGGACACGACGCGACGCAGGACGGGTTGAGGCAGTGCTCGCAGATGCGCGGCAGGTAGAACATGTAGGTCTGCTCGAGTTCGAGGCGGACCTGCTCGTTGACCTTCTTGAGCACCGGATCTCCGGACAAGATTTCCGGTGATCCGCCGAGGCTGTCGTCCCAGTTCGCCGACCACTCGACCTTCATCGGTTCCCCGGTGATCAGGCTGCGGGGTGGCGCGACCGGCATGTGTTCGCCGAGCGGCGCATTCGTCAGGTTCTCGTAGTCGTAGGTCCAGGGCTCGTAGTAGTCGTCCATGCTGGGCATCTTCGGGTTGGCGAAAATCCGCAGCAGCTTGCTCAGCCGGCCGCCGTCGCGCAGCCGCAGCCTGCCCTTGCGGTCGCGTATCCAGCCGCCGCGCCAGCGTTCCTGGTCCTCGTAGGTGCGCGGATACCCTTGGCCGGGCCGGGTTTCGACGTTGTTGAACCAGACGTACTCGGTGCCGGGCCGGTTGGTCCAGGCCTGTTTGCAGGTCACCGAGCAGGTGTGGCAGCCGATGCATTTGTCGAGGTTCATCACCATCGCCATCTGCGCCATGACTTTCACTCGTAGATCACCTCCTGGCTGCGGCGACGCACCACGGTCACCTCGTCACGCTGATTGCCCGTCGGGCCGAGATAGTTGAACGCGAACGCCATCTGGGCGTAACCACCCGCCAGATGGCTGGGTTTGATCAGCAGCCGCGTCAGCGAGTTGTGGATGCCGCCGCGCTTGCCGGTGGTCTCCGAGAGCGGGACGTCGATCGTGCGCTCCTGCGCGTGGTAGACGAACACCACACCCTCGGGCATCCGGTGCGACACGATCGCCCGGCACACCAACACACCGTTGCGGTTCACCGCCTCCACCCAGTCGTTGTCGCGCACCGAGATTTTCGCGGCGTCCGCCGGGCTCATCCACATCGTCGGCCCGCCGCGGGACAGTGACAACATGAACAGGTTGTCCTGGTACTCCGAGTGGATCGACCACTTCGAGTGCGGCGTCAGGTAGCGCACGGTCAGCCCCACCCCGTCAGACTCACCGACCGCCGAATCGCCGAACAACCGCGACATGTCCAGCGGCGGACGGTAAATCGGCAACTGCTCGCCGAGTTCCTCGAGCCAGTCGTGGTCGAGATAGAAGTGCATCCGGCCGGTCAGTGTGTGGAACGGTTTGAGTTCCTCGATGTTCACGGTGAACGGCGCATAACGGCGGCCGCCCGTCTCGCTGCCCGACCATTCCGGGCTGGTGATCACCGGAACCGGCCGCGCCTGGGTGTCGGCGAACGTGATGCGGCGCTCCTCGCTGCCGCCGGCCAGATGTACCAGCCGGCGCCCGGTCCGCCGCTCCAGCTCGTGAAAACCCTCGACGGCCAGCCTGCCGTTACTGGTCCCCGACAGCGCCAGGATTGCCTCTGCCATCCGCTCGGCGGTGTTGATCGCCGGGCGACCTTGTGCACGACCGGAGTTCATCACGCCGAACTTCGCCGCCAGCTCCTCGACTTCCTTGTCGGGACGGACGGTGATGCCCTTAGTGGTCAACCCGAGCTTCTCGACGAGCGGCCCCAGCGTCGCCCACTTCTCGGCGACGGCGGGGTAGTCGCGCTCCACCACCGTCAACGGGCCCATGGTCTTGCCCGGCACGGGGGTCGAACCGTCTGCGCGCCAGTCCTGTTCGACCCCACCGGGATACGCCATCGCGCCGGGAGTGTCATGCTGCATCGCGCCGAGCACCACATCGGTGCGCACACCCAGGTGCTTGGCAGCCAGTGTGCTGAAAACCCGCGCGATCGCGCCGAACGCATCGAAGTCCGAATGGGTCTCCCACGGGGGGTCGACGGCCGGGTTGAACGCGTGCACGAAGGGGTGCATGTCGGTGCTGGACAGGTCGTGTTTCTCGTACCAGGTGGCCGCGGGCAGCACCACATCGGACAGCAGGGTCGTCGATGTCATCCGGAAGTCGATCGACATCAACATGTCGAGCTTGCCTTCGGGGATGTCATCGGTCCACGCGATGTCGTTGGGCCGCACCGATTCCGGAGTCGGCTCGGCCTGCAGGTTGGAGTCGGTGCCGAGCAGGTGGCGCAGGAAGTACTCGTTGCCCTTACTCGAGGACCCCAGCAGGTTGGCCCGCCAGACCGACAACACCCTTGGCCAGTTCGCGGGATTGTCGGGGTCGGTGACGGCGAGCTTGAGCCCGCCCTGTGCGAGTTGCTCGGTGACGTAGGTGGAGATGTCCTGCCCGGCCTCCCGCGCGTCGTCGGCCACGTCCAGGCTCGAGCGGTCGAACTGCGGATAGAACGGGCTCCAGCCCATCGCCGTCGAGGCGGCCAGCACGTCCATGGTGTGCCGGTCCCGGAACCGCCCGCGCCCCACCGGGCTGGCGAGCGCACCGGCACGGTAACCGTCGTAGCGCCACTGGTCGGTGTGCACATACCAGTACGAGGTGCCCGGCACCTGCCGCGGCGGTCGCGACCAGTCGGTGCCCATCGCCAGCGCCGACCACCCCGTCACCGGTCGGCACTTCTCCTGTCCGACGTAGTGCGCCCAGCCGCCGCCGTTGCGGCCCATCGCGCCGGTGAGCAACACCAGCGCCAGCACCGCGCGGTAGGTGGCATCGCCGTGGAACCACTGGCAGATTCCGGCGCCCATGATGATCATCGACCGGCCGCCGGACTCCTCGGCGTTGCGGGCGAACTCCGTGGCGATCCGAATCGCCTGGGATGCAGCCACTCCGGTGATCGACTCCTGCCACGCGGGGGTGTACGGCTGCGTGTGATCCTCGTAGCCGGTGGGCCAGTCGCCCGGTAGGCCGGGGCGCGCCACGCCGTACTGCGCCAGCATCAGATCGAACACCGTGCACACCAGATGCTCGCCGACCCGTCGCACCGGCACGCCGCGGGTGAGGGTCTCGCCATGACCGTCGAGGGTGTCGAAGCGGGGCAAGATGATTTCGGCCGTCTCGCCGCCCTCGGTCGACACCGTCAAAGCCGGTACGAGGTCACCGAGTTCGAGGTTCCACTTGGTGATTCCGTCGTCGCCGAAACGGAACCCCAGGGAGCCATGCGGTACCGCGACCGTGTCGCTCGCCCCGTCGAGCAGGACCGGCTTGAACGCGGCGTTCTCCGTCTCGTGGCCGAGGTCGGCTGCGGTCAGGTTCTTACCGGGGACGAGCCTGCCGTCACGCTCCTCGAGCGCGACCAGGAACGGCAGGTCGGTGAACTTGCGCACATAGTCGACGAAGAACGGAACGCGTTGTTTGACAAAGAATTCCGATAGCACCACATGGCCCATCGCCATGGCCAGTGCGCCGTCGGTGCCCGCCGCGCACGGCATCCACTCGTCGGCGAACTTGGTGTTGTCGGCGTAGTCGGGGCTCACGCTGACGACCTTGGTGCCGCGGTAGCGCACCTCGGTCATCCAGTGCGCGTCCGGCGTGCGGGTGACCGGCACGTTGGATCCCCACATCATCAGGTACGACGCGTCCCACCAGTCACCGGATTCCGGTACATCGGTCTGGTCGCCGAAGACCTGCGGGGAGGCCACCGGAAGGTCGGCGTACCAGTCGTAGAACGACGTCATCACCCCGCCGAGCAGTTCGATGAAGCGCGAGCCCGCGGCGAACGAGACCATCGACATCGCCGGAATCGGCGAGAATCCCGCCACCCGGTCCGGTCCGTACCGCTTGATCGTGTGAATGTGGGCGGCCGCGATCATCTCGGTGGCCTCGGCCCAACTCACCCGCACCAGACCGCCCTTGCCCCTGGCTTGCTGGTAACGTCGGCGACGCTGCGGGTCGTCCTGGATGTCGGCCCACGCGAACACCGGATCCGAAAGTCGCGATTTGGCTTCGCGATACATCTTCACGAGTTCGCCCCGCGCATACGGGTAGCGCACGCGTGTCGGCGAATACGTGTACCAGGAGAACGCCGCACCGCGCGGACAGCCGCGCGGTTCGTACTCCGGGCGATCCGGTCCGACCGACGGGTAATCGGTCTCCTGCGTCTCCCAGGTGATGATGCCGTCTTTGACATAGATCTTCCACGAGCACGACCCGGTGCAGTTGACGCCGTGGGTGGAACGCACCACTTTGTCATGGCTCCACCGATCGCGGTAGAAGATGTCGCCTTCGCGGCCGCCGCGGCGGTGGATGGTCCGCCCGTCGTCGGAAGCCTCGCCCGGAGTGAAGAATCGGCCGCTGCGCTCGAGCAGTTCTTCGATAGGGCCGCCGATGTGGGCCGGCGTCATGGTCACTGTGGTGCCTCCTTGGGTTGCGGCTCGTGGGCGTGCAGCCGCAGTGCGGTGTAGGCGAACGCGATCAACGCGGTCAACACGAGCAGAATCAGGCCGACCGAGTAGTCGTTCTCGGACTGATCGTAGGTCGACCCCATCACCAGCGGTGGGAAGTAGCCGCCCAAACCACCGGCGGCCGACACGATTCCGGTGACCGAGCCGACGGACTTCGGTGGCGACCGGCGGGCCACCCAGGCGAACACGCCGCCGGTGCCGATGCCGAGGAACACCGCCAGCGCGATGAAGGTGGCCGCCGACCATACGTCGGGTGGCGGCTGCAGCATGGCGATGAGCGCCATCAGCGCGGTGCCGCCGAAGGAAGCCAACACGACGTACTTCGGCGCGATGCGGTCAGCCAGTGCGCCGCCCACCGGACGGGCGAGCACCGCGGCCAGCGCGAACCCCGCGGTGCGTGCGCCCGCGTCGACGGCCGAGAAATGGTAGATCGTCTTGATGTAGGTGGGCAGATAGTTGCTGAACGCCACGAAGCCGCCGAAGACGATCGCGTAGAGGAACGACATCTCCCAGGTGACCGGCAGTTTGGCGGCGGCCTTCAGCTTGGGCAGCACCCGGTCGGTGTTCGGAGTGAACGTCGGCGAGTTCTGCATGAACACCACACACAGCGCAGCGGTGAGCGCCAACGCGACCGCGACGATGACATGGGTGGTGAACAACCCGAACCAGTGGACGAACCTGGGGGTGAAGAAGGCCGACAGTGCGGTGCCCACCATGCCCATCCCGAACACGCCGGTGGCGAACCCGCGGCGCGACGCGTCGTACCAATTGTTCGCGAACGGGATTCCGACGGCGAAGACGGTGCCCGCGATGCCGAGGAAGAAACCGCAGACCAGCAGCATCGGATACGACCCCGTCGACCCGGCGGCACCGACCGCCAGCACCGGCACGATCGAGATCAGCGAGATCGCGATGAACAACGCACGGCCACCGAACCTGTCGGTGAGTGAACCCACCACGATCCGTCCCAGCGCACCCACCAGGATCGGCGTCGCCACCAGCATCGAGGCTTCCGAACTGCTCAGCGACAGATCGCCGGCGTAGGTGGTCGACAGCGGGCCGATCATGTTCCATGCCCAGAAATTGATGGCCGAAACCCAGGTGGCCAGTGCCAGGTTCAGAGTGCGTCGAGCGCCGGTATCTTCCACCATCGCCGTGTCCACTTACCCAGACAACCACGTGTTTGAAACGCTCGCGTGACTTTCGGGTAACGCGCTGCGGCACAGCAAGGACCGCCGATCATCCGACGCGTCGCAGTCCGCGCGAACGTCTCAAACCCGGTCGTGCTCTTGCATTTTCGCTCGCCAGAGGTCAGGCCCGAATCCTGCGGCGACGCCGCGTCGGGTCACGCTGGCCGGCCAGTGTCAGGCCGAGGATGATCATGATCACGGCAAATGCAAACGGCATCGGGGCGAAGTCGTGTGCGGCGATCAGCGCGTGAGTCCACAGCGCGGCGTAAACGAGGCCGCCGCCGAGGAAGTATGCCCGGGCTGCGGCGTAGGAACGTGCCAGCACCAGCCCGAGCGCTCCGATCACCACGTTGACCGTATTCTGCAGTCCGGAAACCGCGAACGCGCCGACCAGGCGGGCGCCGGACTCGTGGCCGAACCATGCCAGACGGTCAAAGTCGTGCGTGATGCCCGGGAGGAAGCCGAGGACACCGAGCACGATCAAGACCGGGCCGACGAACAGCGCCGCCGCCTGCACGGCCATGTATTTGGGAGCCTTCGCCATCCTCGCCTCCGTCGGCAACATTATTGACGGACATGCAGGTGATACCCCGCCCGCGCAGTCGTTAACCGGACGGGGCGGCGGAGTCGGCGCTAGCGGGTGCTCCGGCCCAGCCGCGGGTTGCCGCCGTCTGTCCCGGTGGTTGACCGTTGTTCCTTTCCTCGGGTGAGCGCAGAACTACCCGAGGAAAGGCGACGAAAACGCAGACGTCGCGGATTACTTCCTGATGTAGCAGTTGGGCGGATTTCCGCAGTGATGACCTTGATCGCACTTGTGGCAGTGGCAGTTACAGCCGGTCTTGGCCCTGATCGCAGGCCCAGGAGATGTGTTCATCGCAGATCAACTCCTTTGTTGTGACGCCCGCACGTCGACCAAATCACGGACGCAACAACGAATATATGCCGATCCGCCGGTGGCCGGGTTGGCTCAGCTCTTCAGGATCGGTTTCAGCGCGTCGAGCACACCGGGATTTTCGATCGTCGACGGCACCGGCTCGTCCCTGCCGTGGGCGATGCCCCGCATCGTCTTGCGCAGGATCTTGCCGGATCTGGTCTTGGGCAGCGCGGGCACGACGTCGACGATCTTGAAACACGCTACGGCTCCGATGTTCTCGCGCACCAACGCGATGAGTTCCTTGGCCAGGTTCTCGGCCCCGGCGCCCTGCTGGAGCACGACGAAGCCACGCGGCACCTGCCCCTTGATCTCATCGCTGACGCCGATGACCGCACACTCGGCGACCGCCGGGTGGGTCGCTAGTACAGCCTCGATCGCTCCCGTCGACAACCGGTGCCCCGCCACGTTGATGACGTCGTCGATGCGGCCCATCACGAACAGGTAGCCGTCCTCGTCGAGGTGACCGCCGTCGCCGGTGAGGTAATAGCCCGGGTGCTCACGCAGGTACGAGGTTTCGTAGCGGGCGTCGTCACCCCACAGCGTCGGCAGGGTCCCCGGTGGAAGGGGCAGCCGGAGGCAGATGTCGCCGTCTTCGCCGGCAGCGCACGGCGAACCGTCGACATTCAGAATCCGCACGTCGTAGCCGGGCATCGGAACGGTCGGCGAACCGGGCTTGATGGGCAGAGGGTCGAGGCCCATCGGGTTGGCGGCGATCGCCCAGCCCGTCTCCGTCTGCCACCAGTGGTCGACGATCGGGATGCCGAGCCGCTGCGAGGCCCACTGGTAGGTGTCGGGATCGAGTCGTTCGCCGGCCTGGAACAAATACTTCATCTTCGACAGGTCATAGCGCCCGATATACGAGCCTTCGGGATCCTCCTTGCGAATCGCGCGCACGGCGGTCGGCGCGGTGAACAGCGCCTTGGCCCCGTGCTCGGACGCGACCCGCCAGAACGCGCCGGCATCCGGTGTGCCGACCGGCTTGCCCTCGTAGAGCACCGTCGTGGCGCCCAGCAGCAGCGGGCCGTACACGATGTACGAGTGGCCGACCACCCAGCCGACGTCGGAGGCGGTCCAGAACACGTCGCCGGGGGCGATGTCGTAGATGTTGCTCATGCTCCACAGCAGCGCGACGGCGTGCCCGCCGTTGTCCCGGACGATGCCCTTGGGCTTGCCCGTGGTCCCGGACGTGTACAGCACGTACAGCGGATCGGTTGCCGCGACGGGCACCGGGTCGACGGGTGCCGCGGCGATCACATCCGTCCAGCCGAGGTCGCGGCCGGCCGTCAACTCGCAGCGCCGCGTTTCGCGTTGCACGATGACGCAGTTGCGTGGCGGGTGCTCGGCCATTTCCAGCGCCGCATCGAGCATCGGTTTGTAGTCGACGGTCCGGGTCGGTTCGATGCCGCACGACGCGGACACGACCACCGTGGGCTGCGCGTCGTCGATGCGCACCGCGAGTTCGTGTGCGGCGAACCCGCCGAACACCACCGAGTGGATCGCCCCCAGCCGGGCACACGCGAGCATGGCGATCACCGCCTCGGGGATCATCGGCATGTAGATCACCACGCGGTCGCCCTTGCCTACCCCGAGGGCGCGCAGTCCACCGGCGAATTTGGCTGTCGCATCCCGCAATTCGCGGTAGGTGTAGGTCCGCTTCGATCCGGTGACCGGCGAGTCGTAGATCAGCGCGGTCTGGTCGGCGCGGCCGTCGTCGACGTGACGGTCGAGCGCGTTGGCGCAGGTGTTCATCTCACCGTCGGCGAACCAGCGGTAGAAGGGCGGGTTGGAGTCGTCGAGGATCTGCTGCGGTTCCCGGGTCCACGTGACCGCGCGTGCGGCGTCGGCCCAGAATACCTCGGGATCAGCGATGCTGGCGTCGAACAGCGCCCGGTATCCGGCCATACCGGCACGGTAGCGCGAAAGGTCTTCTCTATAGTCCGGTTATGGCTTCTGCGCCCCCGCCCATCGACGGTGTGCGGCGATACCACCTCGACGCGCGGGGTGTGCGCTTCCACGTCACCGAGGCCGGGCCGGCCGACGGACGTCCCGTCGTCGCGCTTCACGGTTGGCCGCAACACCATTGGGTGTACCGGGATCTGTTGTCCGACCCGCCCCCCGGATTGCGCGTCATCGCGCCGGACCTGCCCGGCTACGGCTGGTCGGGACCCGCGCCGCACAAGTGGGTGAAGGACGACGTAGCCGCGGACGTGTGCGCGCTGCTCGACGCGCTCGGTCTGGATCGAGTGCTGCTGGTGGGTCACGACTGGGGCGCGTACGTCGGTTATCGCATGGTGCTGACGGCGCCGCAGCGCTTCGACGGCTACCTGGCGATGAACATGGCGCATCCGTGGGTGGGCCCGCGCGTCGTCGTACCACAGCTGTGGCGGTTCTGGTACCAGCTGCCGTTGGCCACTTTCGGCGTGCCGGTGCAGCGACACACGGACTTCGTGGCACGGGTGTTCAGGGCCGCGTCCGAGGTGGACCCCGAAACCGCACGGGTCTACGTCGACCGTTTCCGTGACCCGGTGGTCGCGCGCACCGCCCGGGACACGTATCGAAGTTTCCTGCTGCGCGAACTGCCCGCCGCCGCCCGCGGACCTGCTCCGCCGCGCGCCACGGTACCGATCCGCTGCCTGTTCGGCGTCGGCGACACCGCCGTGCATCCGTCGTTCGCGGCGGAGGAGACGGCCGACGCGGACGACTACCGGCTCGATCTGGTCGATGCGAGCCACTTCGTCATCGACGAGCGACCCGACCTGGTGCGCGCGGGGCTGATCGCCTTGGCCGAGGAGACCGCCGCCGCTGACTAATCCGGTGCGGCGGGTAGGTCGACTTCGACGGTCAATCCACCGCCCGGGGTGTCGGAGGCCGAGATCGTGCCGCCCATCGCCTCGACGAAACCCGAGGCGACCGAGAGGCCGAGGCCGATGCCGATCGTGTCGTCGTCGCCGAGCCGCTGGAACGGGGCGAACGCCTGCTGTTCGCTGCCTCGCGGGATGCCGGGGCCCTCGTCGACGACGGCGATGAGCACCCGGTCGCCCACCCGACCGGCGGTCACCCGTACCAGGCTGCCCTCGGCGTAGCGCAGGCTGTTGTCGATCAGGTTGGCCACTACGCGTTCGAGCAGTTCGTTGTCGGCCAGTACCGCAGCGCCGTCGACCGCCACCTTGACCCGCTCGTTGCCCGGTCTGGTCAACTCGTCGGTGTCGGCGCGCATTCCGAGCAACGCCCGTTGCACGACATGTTCCAGTTCGACACGGCCCTGTTCGGGCCGGACCGCACCGGCTGCCAGCCGCGCCGAGTCGAGCAGGTTGGCCACCAGCGCGGTCAGCTGATCGACCGACTCCTCGGCCGTGGACAGCAGCCCAGCCGTGTCCTCGGCGGAGAAGTCGATGTCGCTGTTGCGCATCCGCGACATCGCTGCCTTGGCGGCCGTCAGCGGGAACCTCAGATCCTGGGTGACCGCCGTCAGCAGGGCGTGCCGCAGCTTGTCGGCCTGACCGACGGCTTCGGCCGTGCTGGCCTCGGCGAGTTCGCGTTGCCGGGCAAGGTTAACCGCTTGCTTGCCGACGGCGTTGAGGACGCGCCGGTCGCGGGCGGTCAACGCCGGGCCGGCCAGCAGCATCCAGTACTCGTCGTCGCCGATCTCGACCGGTGTGTCGGCGTCGTCGACCTCGGCGCAGGGATCGGTCCCGACCTGGGCCAGCACTTCGCCGGTCTGGCTTCGGACCAGGCTCACGGCGTGTTGGGAATACGTTTCGCGGACCCGCTCCAGCAGGGTGTCGAGGTCGCCGTCACCCAGCACGCCGTCGGCGAACAGGGCCAGCAGTTCGGCTTCCTGGTTGGCGCGGCGCGCTTCGCGGAGCCGTCCAGCCGCGCGGTCGACGAGCGCGGCCACCGCGACGGCCAGGATCAGCAGCACCAGCGTCGGCACGGTGCTGCCGGTGTCGTGGATAGAGAACGTGTTCTGCGGAGCGACCAGGAAGTACGTGATCAGGGCTGCGGACAGCGCGGCGGCCAACAGGGCCGGTGCGAACCCGCCGAGCACGGCGGTGCCGAGCACCCCGGCGAAGAACAGAACGCCCTGGCCGTCGACTCCGAGGAGCCGCTCCGGCAGCAGCATTGTCAGCGCGAAGATCGCGAACGGAATCGCAACGGCCGCAAGCCATGACGTGATGCGGCGCTGGCGGGGCGAGAGCCCGGACCAGGAAATGCCGGTGGCAGACTGGTCGTGGCTGACCATATGGACGTCCAGGCCGCCCGACTTCTCCACGACGGCTTCGCTGATGCCCTTGGCGAAGATGCGCGACAGCCGCGAGCGCCGCGAGGTGCCGACGACCAGTTGGGTTGCGTTGACGTCGTGCGCATAGGCGATCAGCGATGAGGCGACGTCGTCGCCGACGACGCTGTGCATGGTCGCGCCCAGACTGGCCGCCAGATCGCGCAGTGCCCTTTTCTGCTGGGCCGAGATCGCGGTGAGGCCGTCACCGTCGACGACGTGCACGACCTTGAGGTCGGCCCCCCAGCGGGAGGCGATCCGCGACGCCCGTCGCACCAGGATCTCGGACTCGGGACCGCCGGTCACTCCGACGACAACCCGTTCGCGGGCCTCCCACCGCTCGCTGATCTTCTTGTCGGACCGATACTTGGCCAGTGCGGCGTCGACCTGGTCGGCCAGCCACAGCAGGGCCAACTGCCGCAGTGCGGTGAGATTCTCCGGCCGGAAGTAATTCGACAACGCGGCATCGACCCGCTCCGATGGATACACGTTGCCGTGAGCGAGCCTGCGCCGCAACGCTTCCGGCGTTATATCGACAAGTTCGATCTGGTCGGCGGCGCGCACGACCTCGTCGGGGATCCGCTCCGGCTCCTCGAGGCCGGTGATCTGGCCGGCCAGATCCGAGACGCTCTCCAGGTTCTGGACGTTGACCGTGGTGATCACGGTGATCCCCGCGTTGAGCAGTTCCTCCACGTCTTGCCAGCGTTTGGTGTTCTTGCTGCCCGGGACGTTGGTGTGGGCGAAGTCGTCGACGAGCACGACCTTGGGCCGGCGCTGCAGAATCGCGGATACGTCGATCTCCTGATGACGGATGCCGCGATGCTCTGTGATGCGGGGAGGTACCGTCTCGATGCCCGTGAGCTGCTGGCCGACCTTGCGGCGACCGTGGGTGTCGACCACGGCGACGACCACATCGGTTCCGCGCTCCAGGCGCCTGTGCGCCTCGGCGAGCATCGAGTAGGTCTTGCCGACGCCCGGTGCGGCGCCGAGGTAAACCCGCAGGTCGCCGGTTTTGCGTCCGAGGATTCCCATGCATACATCATTCACGCTCGATGCTGTGAGTCCCAAACTCGGTGATATTGCGTCTCGCTCGGGCCACTGGCGTACCGCTAATCACTTGTGTCTCTTTGGTTTCAGCGGTCACAGATGGGGCTTAGGTTGTCGGGGGCAGAGTTTACTGTCGAGACGTGTCATTCGAACGTATGAGCGAAGTGGTTGCGGGGATGGCTGGACACGCCGCCGCGCTGGCCGCTTAGTCGTTCGAGATGTTGAGTACTTCGGAGCAGTTGGCGTTGGCGGCGCAGTGGGAGAGCTTCGTGCGTTCGTCAGCGGTGGTGGGGCATCGGTTGGTCGCGCAGCTGGATCGGGCGCCGGTGGCGGAGTTGAGCGAGCACAGCACCGCGGGGGCATTGGCGGTGTTGTTGCGGATTTCCAAAGCCGAGGCCGGTCGGCGGGTGGCGCAGGCGCGCGAGTTGGCGCCGCGCCGGGCGATGACCGGCGAGAAGTTGGATCCGGTGTTGACGCACACGGCCGCGGCGGTGCAGCGCGGCCTGATCGGGCCCGAGCATGTGCGCATCATCAGCAAGTTCTTCGACACGTTGCCTGCTGCGGTGACCTATGACGTGCGCGAGGCCGCTGAAGCCCAGTTGGCCGAGTTGGCCGGCAAGCACACCCCCGAGGAGTTGAGGGTGATCCGCGATCGATTGAGCGCATTGCTCAATCCCGATGGAGATTTTTCCGATGAAATGCGCGCGCAGAAACGCTGGTTGCGGTTGGGACGCCAGCAGGCCGATGGGATGAGTGAGCTGCGCGCCCAACTCGATCCGGCCACCCGCGCGGCGTTGGAGGCGGTGCTGGCCGTCTGGGCCGCGCCGGGTAAATGCAATCCCGATGACGAGAATCCCTGCGTCGACGGTGAGCCCACAACGGAAGCAGCGCAGTCGGATCGGCGCACGAGCGGGCAGCGCAACCATGATGCCTTGGCCGCGATGTGCCGGGCGCTGTTGGCTTCAGGAGAGCTGGGTAGCCATAACGGGTTGCCGGCAACCATGGTCATCACCACCAGCTTGCAGGAATTGGAATCGGGCACCGGCCATGCCGTCACCGGCGGGGGCACGTTGGTGCCGATGAGCGAGGTGATCCGCCAAGCAGGCGCGGCGCATCACTATTTGGCGATCTTCGATCAGCACACCGAAGAGCCGTTGTATCTGGGCCGGGCCAAACGGTTTGCGTCCAAAGCCCAGCGGCTGCTGTTGTATGCCAAAGAACGCGGATGCACCCGGCCCGGGTGTACCGCCCCGGCGTATTACTGCCAGGTGCATCACGCCGAGGCCGATTGGGCCGCCGACGGTAAGACCGACATCACCGATCTGACGTTGGCGTGCGGGCCCGACAATCGTCGGGTCAAACCCGGCGGCTGGCGCACCCGGAAACGCAAGGACGGTCGCACCGAATGGATACCCCCGACCCAACTGGACACCGGCCAAGCACGCGTCAACAACTACCACCACCCACAGCGCTACCTCGTCCCAGACGACAACGCAGATGGCGACGACGGCGAGTGTCCCGACGGTCAGGATGAAGACGACGACTGACCTCGTTATCCGGGCATCCGCATTTGACAGAAGGTGCGTCGGGTAGCCCGCCACCATGGCTGTGTCTACGGCCGATGCCGTGGTGATCGGAGCCGGCCACAACGGCATGGTCGCGGCGGCGATGCTAGCCGACGCGGGCTGGGACGTACTAGTTCTTGAAGCGCAGCAGCAACCCGGCGGTCGTCGGCCACGCGCGTTCGGCCGATGACGACGACGCCCCCGTGGTCTAGCGTGAACTCGACCGCACCGCAGAGGATCTCGAGCGCCGCATACCCGGTGACGGTGCCCGCTGGCGCAATCTGTTCGCGCAGTGGCAGCGGATCAAAGAACCGCTGCTGGAGACGTTGTTCGCGCCGTTCCCGCCGGTGCGCGGTGCCGTCGGTCTGCTGCGCGAACTGGGCACCGCCGAAGCGCTGCGCCTGGCGCACCTGATGAGCTCTCGGCGGCGCGTTGGCGCGCCAGGATTGGGGGGTGACTCCGAAACCGATCTGCACAGTTCGGCACACAAGTTCGAAGTAGCGGAGGCTGTACCGCTGAAAAGCCTTGACTACGAGTTCTATTCAACCTGGCTGCGGAGGCTACTACGACAGCGGGCAACGTGGAACCGGTCTCGGCAATCGGCGCCATGGGCACTTGGGATGATCCATGTGATAGTGGGGACGGTGGGACTCGAACCCACAAATGTCAGGCGTTTTAAGCGCCCCGCCGATGCCAATTAGGCTACGTCCCCTCTAGGTAGCTGAGTCTAGCGTGGGCGCGGACCTCTTGTTCTTGCCTCTGAAGGTCGGCGTGAGCGAGTGGCAGTTAGGGCACAACAGTCTTAAGTTTTCCAGTGCGTTGTTGGCATGGTTGCCGTCTATGTGGTCCAACTCCAGAGGTATCGGCTGGTCGATCCAGGTATCGAGCTTGCAGCCGGAGCACCTTCTCTCAAAGATGCCTTCGTCGATCAGTCGCTGGCGTAATCGATGTGACTGAACCGGGTACTTATTCGACAGGTAGTCTTCTATCGGTCGCATGCGGTTAGGACCGTCACGCCTCTTGACCAGGATTGCCCTCTGAAGTGGGATGTATCTAGATCGAGTCGCTTGATCGCTCGTTGAAGGACACGGTAATTTCCGCCCTCTGGCACGACACCTAACAACCTGAGTGCACCGGCTATTGAGCGAGAATTTCGGATCGCCTCGGAGTACTGCTCATCGCTGATCTTGTAGCGGCTCACCCGTTTTGGTTCAGGCATTTCGGCCAAGAATGCATCGGCCTCGTCGACAGTTCTGAACCGTCGCCTGAAACGTTCCTTTTGCCGTTGAGGTAGACCGTTTGTCGAGCTTCATACCGAATCTCCCCGTTTGAAAGAACGACACGAACGGGCGTGCGTTCAAACGTCTTGCCCATTCGTTCTCCTGAACGGGCGACAGCCTCGTGGGACGGCAGCTAGTCGAATGGTGTCTCCCGTCGGTGCTCGCGCGCGCCCGCAACTCAAGGAGACCTGAGGAGGTACACGATGTTGTTCGACCCAGTTCTTGATACGAGCAACAGCCCTAATGACCGCAAAATGTTGGCGGCATCTGTTTCGGCGCCGTCGATGTCCTTAGGCACAGGGCGAGTGTCCCAGGGCCCACTGACAACGCGGCGGCTTCACGTGCGTCGTCGCCGACGGTGGCTGTTCGGAATCGCCATTTACTTGTGACTGTTACTGTGCATCGCAAAACCCTGGTGAGGAGGCGCGATGGCTGGCGTGCTGGCCGGCATTCGGCAGAAGATGCAACGAGCGTCCGAAGCGGGGCGCGCCGTCAAGCGACTCGTCGACACCGGCATCATTGACCTGAAGGATCTCCGTGGCGGCGCCGAGACCGCCAAGCTCGCGCGCGCCTACGGCCCGCAGGCCACGATGGCGATTCAGGGTGGTCGCAAGTATGCGGACCTGCCTGCGGTCGTCGACGAGCGTGGGACCTTGACGTACAAGCAGGTCGACGATCAGTCGTGGGCATTGGCGCACGGCCTGCAGCGTCTCGGCGTTTCCCCAGGGTCGGTCGTCGGCGTGCTGTGCCGCGACCACCGTGGCCTCGTCATCACGATGGCCGCCTGCGGTAAGGCTGGCGCGCGAATGGTGTTGATGAACACCGGTTTCGCCAAACCTCAGTTCGCCGAGGTTTGCGAGCGCGAGAAGGTGACCGTCGTGCTGCACGACAGCGAGTTCCTCGGTCTGCTCGATGCACTACCCACCGACCTGCCGCGAGTGCTGACGTGGATCGACGACGGCGCGGAGCTACCCGCCGGTGTGCAAACCCTCGACGACATCATCGCGGCGAACGCCACTGAACCGCTGCCCCCTCCGAGCAAAGCGGGCGGGTCCGTGATCCTCACCAGCGGCACGACCGGGCTGCCCAAGGGGGCGCCGCGTGAGACGGTTTCCCCGCTCGCGACTGCGCAGATCGTCGACCGAATTCCGTTTCCGCGCAAGGGAACCATGGTCATCGTGTCACCCATCTTCCACAGCACCGGGTGGGCCACTTACACCGTCGGCGCAGCGTTCGGCAACAAAGTCGTGACGGCCAGGCGGTTCAAGGCGGAGAACACGTTGAAGCTCATCGCCGACCACAAAGCCGACATGCTGGTCGCGGTCCCGACAATGCTGCACCGGATCGTCGAGCTTGCGCCCGACGTCATCGCCAGGTACGACACGTCGTCACTGAAGGTCATCCTGATCGCCGGGTCGGCACTGAGCCCTGACCTGTCCAACCGGGTGCAGGACATATTCGGCGATGTTCTGTACAACATGTACGGCTCCACCGAATGCGCCATCGCCAGCGTCGCAACCCCTGCCGAGCTACGCGCCGCTCCCGGCACCGCCGGACGTGCCCCGGTGACCTGCGAAGTGGTGCTGTACGACGAGCACGATCGCCGGATTGAGGGCGCGAATCGTCGGGGTCGGATCTTCATCCGCAACGGCGCACCGTTCTCCGGATACACCGATGGCCGCAGCAAGCAGATCATCGACGGCTACATGTCCAGCGGCGACATGGGTCATTTCGACGAGAATGGGCTGCTGTTCGTGGACGGCCGCGACGACGACATGATCGTGTCCGGCGGCGAGAACGTCTTCCCGCAGGAAGTGGAGAATCTGCTCGAAGCGCGGGACGACATCGCCGAGGTGGCAGTGGTCGGTGTCGATGACGTCGAGTTTGGAAAGCGGTTGCGCGCCTTCGTCGTTACCGAGCCCGGCGCCGCACAAGACGCCGCAGAGGTCAAGCAGTACGTGAAAGACAACCTGGCGCGGCACAAGGTGCCTCGCGATGTGGTCTTCATCGACGAGCTACCCCGAAACACCACCGGAAAGCTCCTGCGCCGGGTGTTGGTCGAAATGGACGTCGACGCCTGAGCCTGCCAGACGCCAGTCGTCAGTATCGTGGCCTGATGCGGTTGGTCGGGCCGATCCGGCGCAGGCGATTCATCAGGAGCTACTGGCGAATCGCGATTGCGCCGTCGCTGTTTCTGGCAGCTGTTCTCAGCCTTGCCCTCTCTATCAATGCATTTGGCGCGCGGTCCGATGCGGCACCTGCGGATGCAGCCATCGTTCTCGGCGCCGCCGTGGACGCCGACGCGCCATCGCCGGTGTTCGAGGAGCGACTGCGGCACGCGGCTGCGCTATTCAACTCCGGACAGGTCGAATGGATCGTCCTGACGGGCGGCGTGGGGCAGGACGACACGCTCGCCGAATCCGAGGCCGGCCGCGACTGGCTGATCGCTGAGGGGATCCCGCCGGACCGCCTACTCATCGAGACGCAATCACGCACCAGCAAGCAGAATTTCGCTTTCGCCCTGCCGCTGCTAGCCGAACACGATCTCAATCGAGTGCTGATCGTCAGCGATCCTCTGCACATGCGTCGTGCCACCCGGATCGCCACCGACCTGGGACTCGATGCGCACCCATCGCCGACGCCAACCAGCCGCTTCACGAGCCTGCACACGCGGATTCCGATGCTGCTGCGGGAGATATACCTCAGCCTGCACTATTACGCGACGCGTCAGTGAGGTGGCCGCGACGGTTTACGCCGAGGCGACCAGTGCCTGCTTGTCCTCGTCGGCGAAGGTGTCCTCGAGCGTCAGCGGTGAATAGTCCAGGTCGATCTCACCGAGCGGGCGGCCCCGCGCACTGCTGATGGTGCCGAATCGCCGCATCCCCTTGTCGCTTGCGTACTGTTTGACCACTTCCGCCGACAATCCGAACGGAACCTCGTCGTACGCGGCGGACCCGTCGTCGCTGTTCTGCAGGACCAGCGGGATGAGCTCATTCATTCGCTGTTCGAACACCTGCCAGTTCGAGTCATCCGCGGCGACGTGGCGTCGACACGTGAACGTGCCCCACGCCATGTGGCGCCGCTCGTCGTCGCCGATACGCCGCACCAGCTCCTGCATACCGGGCAGGATGCCGCGGTCTACGCAAATACGGTGCCACGCATAGTATCCCGTCAGCGCCATCATGCCCTCGATGACGTGGTTGTAGGTCGCTGATGCGCGAATCTGCGCCGCGGGGGACGGGTCGGCGTTCAATGTCTCCAGCGAACTCGGCAGTTCCTCGTAGAAGATCTGTCGGTACGCCGGAAGATCATCGAGGTAGTGATGCAGATCGTCGGTCAAGCCGACGGCGTCCAACCACATCCGGAACACCTGGGTGTGCTTGGCCTCCTCGAATGCGAACTGCGTCAGATACATCTCGTCGCCCAGACGCCCTTCGGCCCGCATGGCCGCCATGAACGGCTGGATGTCCTGGGTGACGGCCTCTTCGCCGGCGATGAACTGTGCGCATAACCGTGTGGCGTAATCCCGCTCGACTTCGCTCAGTGACTCCCAGTCTTCCCGGTCGCGGGAGAAGTTGATGTCGGCGGGATTCCAGAACTTCGCGTTGCCTCCGGCGAACAGCTTCAACGGCAAGCAGTCCCAATTGAGGCCACCCGCATCGAGTGACGCCGAGTTTTTCCGTGTCATGTTCGAACCTCCTTGGTATTCCGTGCTGGGCTGTCGGAAGAGAATGCGTCCGCCAGGACGGATACGAGCCTGCGCACCGCGAGTGCGGGCTGGTCCGGCGTCGGGTCATCGAGCCCGAGGACGGGATCCATACCGCGCACATACGGTGCCAGGGCCATGTGCGGGAAGACCATCAAGAGCAGCGACAACAACGCGTCGGTGTCGCAATCTGCACGCAGATCGCCTCGCGCATGCGCATCGCGTACCAGCGGACGCAGCACCTCCAGATAGTGACGGTGGATGACTGTTCGCACGGAAACCCGTGCATCGGTGTCGATTTCAAAGCTCGATGCGGCGTGCAGCGCGCGGTCCTGGGGGTGATCGGCGAAGTACGCCACCCACGCGTCAAGCAGATCGGTGAGGAACTCGAAGAACGGACGACTCGGGTCGAGATCACGGATTCGACCTTCGATGTAGGTACGCACCCGCTGGCTGCCGAGGTCGGCTATGTAGGCGTAGAGGTCCCGCTTGTCGGCGAAGTACTGGAACAGGCTGCCCTTCGCGACACCCGCACGCCGCGCGATGACGTTCAGGCTGCCTTGCGAGTAGCCATGTGCACCGAACTCAGCCTCGGCGGCTTCGATTACAGCGGCGCGACGCGCCGGATCAACCCGAGCCCATGTCACCGTCGGCATCGCGACCTCCTACTGAATGACCACTGGTCATATTACTGTGATCGGCGTCACGGTCAAGGGGGGCTGACAGGTTGCAGGCGACACCCGAAGACGACGACTGCTGCGTCGGTCGAGCGCAAAGGGGATGTGAAGCACTGCAGGCAGGCACAATTACCTTACGCCACGTCGAGAAGAATCCCCGAATTGGAAATGTGTGGTGATTCCGGTCCCGATGCCGACGTGTTCGGCTGCTTGAGTTGCGCGATCACCGTCTCGTAGTTGTCGGTCTGCCACGCCCTCATGAAGGCGTCCAGCGGGACGTTGAGGTTCCTTCCCCGCTCGGGGAATCCGCTGTCGTTGAGGTAGACGACTCTTTCGTCGAAATCGATTCCGGTGACGACCACCTGATGGTCTGCCGAGGAGATGCCAGGCAGCGGGTTGCCTTCGACAGCACTCCAGATCGTTCCGCCCTGAAGGCCGACCGACACGGCCTTCGTGTTGTCCTCCAGCGCGAACGCCAGCGCTCTCAGCGCGAGGTTGCCCTCCGATTTGTCATATTTCGTAAGGGTGGCCGTGATGCCGTACTCATTGTCCAGCAGAGCGATAGCGTCTCTGACGTCGACGCGATCTTGGGTGTTCAACCCCTCGTACATTTTCTCGCCTGGGTTGGCCACGCTGTCTGCCTCCATCGCCTTCTGGGCGATGTCCGCTTCCTCCGGCGTGGTTCCGGTGAGCTGGCCGACGATCATCGCCGCCGACTGCAGAACGCAGTTCTCGGCCGACTGCACCCGCCAGTACTGCGCATTCGCCTCCGGGTCGCCGTACAGGCCGGAGAAGACGGCCGGGGCGGTGAACCAGTCCTTCAGACCCTGGATGAACTCGGTGACCGCGAACGAGATGTAGTTGACGAACTCGGTCACCACGAACGCCGCCGTGTTGGCGACTTCGGAGACCACAAACCCCACGCTGTTGACGAGCGCCCCCAACGGATTCTCCGCGGATTGCGCGGCCAGCTGCTCCTTGAACGCCGCTGTCCGGGCGGTCTGCTCTTCGGTGAAGGTTGCTACCCGCTTGGCTTGCTCCTTTTGGAACGCCGCGGTCCGTTCGGTCGCCGTGGGCTCCACCGTCAGGGGATCGGGCACCGCATATGACGGCGGCTCGGGTGCAGATTCCGACGCCGCGGTCGAGGCGACGGGAAGCCATTCGTCTGACTGGGTCTCGTCGATCAGAGCGTTGGTCGTGACCTGCTGGGTGTCCGCAGCCAGCTCGACATTGGTTATCCGTTCCAGGTCGCGGCGCACCAAATCGAGTGAGCCCACCAGGATTACGGCCGAAGGGGGTGCGACGGGGCCATCGGCGGCTGACAACGGCAAACCAAGTCCGACCACCGACAGCAGGCCGGACACGACGCTGGTCTGCGTTGTCGATAAAGCTGGGTCCGATGATTGGGTGACGACGGTGCTGTCGCCGACCGTGTCGTAATTCTGCGGCAGCGAAATGTCCGGATCGAGTGCGACGGTGACGGTTTCAACGGCAGTGGCGTCGCCTGGCACCGAGATGATGTCGGGTGCTGCCCCAGCAGCGGCTGTGTGCGCCACGGACCTGTCGTCGATGACATCGGTCGGTTGGGCGGTGCTCGTTGCGCCGATGCGTGCTGCGACCGGCTTCTGCGAACCCGTCACCGATATTGCGGTGACGTCTCGGCCCGATCGACTCTTGCTTGGTTGCGGCTCGGTCGGGGCCTCGGACCCGGTCGGGGTAGCGGGCGGAAGCGAAGTATCCACCAAGACGGGCGAAGTGGGCACCGTACTGGCGAGCTCGTCCGGGTCTGGGGTCCTAGCCGGTGCTGATTCGGCGGAAGTGTCGCCCGCCTCGTTCGCCGGACCGGCTGCAGACTCCTGAGCCGATGTGTGCGCGGAGGACCGGTCGGCCGCCGGTTGCCCTTCGGGCTTGCCGGCCTTCGGACCCTTGGACGGCCGATCGGGCGAGGAACTGCGCGGGGGGCGCGCCGTCGACGATTCGCGTTCGGGTTTGGTCGCCGATCGACCCGAACCGAAGGTTGTCACCGGCTTGTTGCCCGAGACGGCCGGACCGGGAGCGCTACCGGACGAGTCCGCGTCTGCGGTCGACGAAGCGTTTGTTGTCGAAGCACCTGTCGATCCGGGCGAGGTGCTCCTCGACTCCGTTGACGAGCCCGTTGAAGACCCGGTCGAGTCCGTTGAAGACCCGGTCGAGCCCGTTGAAGTGCTCGAGGACGACTGTCCAGAATCATCCGGCGCAGCGACCGCCGTGCCCATCCCGCCGGTGCCGACCAACCCCGCCACGCCGAGCGAAAAGGCGATAGCTCCGATCCGTAACGCCTGCTTTGCCGAGTTCACGAGGTCTCGAAGCGACCCCGAAAAGCGTGAAACACCATCGTCGGTGAGGTGATCAGCTGCTCAACCACAGGTACCAGAGACCATCGT
Organism: Mycolicibacterium sp. GF69; assembly: GCF_003284965.1. Taxonomy (GTDB): domain Bacteria; phylum Actinomycetota; class Actinomycetes; order Mycobacteriales; family Mycobacteriaceae; genus Mycobacterium. Next base: position 108,501 of record NZ_QMEW01000007.1, on the reverse strand, counting down.
CGCCCTGACGGCAATCCCAATGCCCGTAGGCCCCGTCGTTCTGCGTGATCTCGACGTTCGGGCCGTCTACCTGGCAGGCCTCGAGCGTCGAGTAGCTGCCTTCCACCTGAACCTCGTCGGCGTGTGCCGCGCCCACACCGAGAGTCAGCAATCCGCCCAGGGCCAGCGCTCCGGCAGCGACCATCTTCTTCATGCCCGTTTCCTTCCGAGAAACCGATCCGACCACCGCGCTACCGACATGGAGCCGGCGCGGACTGCGGCTGGGAAATTATTAACGGAAGCGTTATGGGGCTGGCTGCAAAAAGTTAGCTAGTTCATCTGTTCAGATGACATCGACAAGCTGCCGGCGGCAACCGCGCCCGCAACGATCACAGGTCGTCGACGCTGAGAATGTCGTCTTGGATCGCTCGCGCGACCAGAGCTGCCTTCGTCGGCGCCGGCCGGCCGACTGCCGCATACTTCGCCCGCACCCTCTGCAGGTGGGTCGCCACCGTGGAAGGCTCGATGTACAGCCGTTCGGCGACCGCGTGCTTGTTCTCGGTCTGAAACCACGCGATGAGGACCTGCCGCTCTCGACGGCTCAGAGTCGGCCGGACAATGCGGTGAGCATCGTGCGGTGCCTGTGCCATCCGAGGGGCCGCGTGCGGGTGATCTCCCCGCGCGGACCGGACCGCCGCTGTCAGCACGTGTTCGGGTTCATGCTTGCCTACACAGCTGACGGCGCCCGCTGCCTCGGCAGCCGATACCACGTCGTCGGTGATCGAACAGGTGTAGGCGATCACGGGGTGGCCTGCCTCGCAGATCTGTCGAAGCGCATCGAAGTCCGGACCCTCGCACGGCAGGTCGAACAACACCACCGCGTCCGCCGCTGCCCTAGGGTGCGCCGCGGCGAACTCCGCCGGGCTGGCGAAATAGCCGATGACCTCCACACGGGGGTGGCTGCCTTTCAACCACGTTTCGACGCCGGCGCACACGACTCGATGCCCGCCCACGATCGCGACCGATGTCGGACGCTCGCCGTCGGTTGGCGGTGGCATGCCGCAGAACCCCCTACATCGTGCGCTTCAGAGTCGTGCAGTTACTTTCTCATGAAAGTACTTGCTCATCGAGAACCCCGCGTCGCCGCCTGCGAAATCGTCGTGAGCTCAACACAACCGATGACTGCTGCGATCCGCACACGACACGGCATTGTCCGCGCAGGGTGCCCCGAACCGCCGTAGTCGAAACTCGCGACCGGCCGTGGTCACGGTGTCGAGTCACGGTGTCGAGTCACAGTGTCGAGTCACAGTGTCGACAGGTACTTCTCGAGCTTGTTGAGCTGCGCCTTGTAACCCCACTTCATGCCGAATGCGGCCATCTTGGCCTTCGCGCCGATGCTGGTGATCGTCACGTCCAGTTGCACCTCGGTCATGCCGTCGCGTTCGACGAACGTGATGTCGTTGGTGTGGTGGATCGTCGAGCCGTCTTCCTCGCCCTCGGTCCACGATCGAGCGTCGTAACTCAGCCGGGAGGGTTCGTCGATCCGCGTGAAGGTGCCCGCCATCGGCCAACGGGTGCCCTGGTACTTGCCCATCGCCTCACCCGCCTCCATCACGATGTGGATCTTGCCGCCGACCACCAGATCGATCTCGCAGTCCGGTACGAACGTCTTTTCCGGACCCCACCATTCACGCAGCATGTGCGGTTCTGTCCATGCGCGCCAAACGGTTTCGATGGGCGCGCGGTACGAGCGCTCGAGGTGCAGGTTCTTGGTTTTCTTGAAAAGTTGCATCAGCACGGTGACTCCTTCATCGGTCGGTCGGTGGGTCGGACGCTCAGCGGTCCTCCGGATCGTCATCTTCTTGCAGCTCGGTGATGGACTCGAGGTATCTGCCCAACGAGTCCAGGCGGGTCTCCCACAGTTGCGCGAAGGACTCGGCCCACCGGCCGATCTCCTCGAACCGGGCACCTTCGAGACGGTAGATCCGCTGCCGGGCCAGGGCATGGCCGGTGACGATTCCCGAATCACCCAGCACCCGAAGATGTTTGCTCACCTGTGGTTGACGAATCTCGAGTGTCGCAGCGATCTCGCCAACCGAAAGCGGGCCTGTGCGCAGCAATTCGACGATTTTCAGGCGACTCGGCTCGGCCAGAGCTCCGAAGACCTTCGACTGCACGCTGCCGACCGTACTTCGCACGACATATTCCTGTCAAGGAATACGTCCGTCGGGCTACGGTGGAGGCATGGCGCACATTCTCATCATCGGTGGCCACGGCAAAGTTGCCCTGCACCTGTCCCGAATTCTCAGCGACCGCGGCGAGGACGTGACTTCGGTCTTCCGTAATCCGGACCACTCCGAGGAAGTTCTGGTGACCGGGGCGAAACCCGTGGTGGCCGACATCGAGCGCTTGGACACCGATGCGCTGGCCGAGGTCGTTGCGGGCCATGATGCGGTGGTGTTCTGCGCGGGCGCCGGGGGCGGCAATCCGACGCGGACCTATGCCGTGGACCGCGATGCCGCCATCCGCGCTGTCGATGCCGCCGAACAGGCGCAGGTAGCCAGGTTCATCATGGTGTCCTACTTCGGTGCCTCACCGAATCATGGTGTGCCGAAGGACAGCTCGTTTCATCCCTACGCCGAGGCGAAGGCTGCTGCCGATGCGCATCTGCGAGCCAGCGGTCTGCAGTGGACGATTCTGGGGCCGGGCCGGCTGACCCTGGAGCCGGCCACCGGACACCTCGCGGTCGGCGCCCAGGCCGCCGACGGCGAGGTCTCGCGCGAAGACGTCGCGCTGGTCGTCGCCGCCTGTCTGGCCGACGCCGCCACTATCGGACGCACGATCGAGTTCAACAACGGAGACGTCCCGATAGCCGAAGCGTTGACTCACGACGCGTGAGGTGGCGAGAGGACCAGGTCCAGACGATCCAGGCGGCGCACCAAAAGGCTCGACAACCAGCGACCGACCGCGGCGGCTTCGACCCGCGAGGTCCGCTCGAGCAGCGTACCGACGACGATCGTCGCCTCCAGCCTGGCCAGCGCGGCACCCACACAGAAGTGAATTCCCTTGCCGAAGCTGATGTGTCCCTTGCCCGAAGCGCGGTCCAGCCGGAACTGGTCGGGATCATCGAAGTGTGACGGGTCGCGGTTGGCCGCACCCCAGAGCAGCAACAGCCGCGATCCTGCCTGCAGTTTCACACCGGCGAGTTCGGTGTCGGTCACGACATGGCGATAGTGACCGCGAAACGGCGGCTCGTAACGCAGGGTCTCCTCGAGAAACGCACCGAGCAGCCGCGGATCGTCGCGCACTTGTTTCTGCACCTCTGGACGAGTCGCCAGAAGCCATGCCGCGGAACCGATCAGGGACGCGGTGGATTCCCCGCCGGCACTGAACAGCGTGATCATCATGGCCAGTGCCGTGATGTCGGAAAGTGTGCCGTCGGCACATGCCGTCGCCAGGTCACCGAGCAAGTTGTCCTGCGGGTCGGCCGCCGCCTGCCGGAACCGTTCGGTGATATAGCCGCCGAGTTCCATCACAGCGACACCGGCGGACTCCATCTGCTGCTGGGTCACGAGTCCCTCGACGACTTGAGTCGCCGAGTACCCCCACCGGATCAGCTTGTCGACGTCGGCGTCGGGCACACCGATGATCCGCCCAACGATCATCATCGGTAGTCGATTGGCGATCGCGCCCATCCATTCGACGCTTCCGCTGCGGACGCCGGCATCCCATATCTCGGCAGCAGTTCCCGCGATGAACGGTTCGAACGCACGAATTCGCTTGGCGGCCAACTGTGGCAGCAGCGCCTTGCGGTGAACACCGTGGAACGGCTCGTCGGCTGTGGCGAGCGCTTGCATTTCTCCACCGAGTTCGCCCACCGGAAACGCCGACACGGTGCCGCCGGGCTGGTACATCATCGTCGCAGTCAGGTTGGAGGAGAAGTCGTCGCAGCGATCGATCGCCTCGGTGACCGCATTCCAACTGCTGACGGCGAAAAAGTCCGAATCTCCGATGCGGTGCACCGGTCCGGCCCGGTGCATCTGCGCGTAGAGCGGATACGGATCCTGGATGTACCGATCGTCGAAGAGTGCAAGCCCGAGTGTGCCGTCCGGCAGTGCCATGCCTCAACGCTCGGGGCGGCGAGATCCCACGTCAACAGATGCCGACGAAGTCGAAACGCTGACTACGGCTGCTGTGACGAGCTCGTCTCACCGAACTCGCGGCAGCCAGCGTCGATGTTGACATCGGCCGTTAATTTCGTCTCAGAACTGAGAAGATTCATTCGGGTGATGCAGGAGGGGCGCTGATGACTCGGAACGACTGGGTGGTCGGCGGTGCGCGCCGAGATGTTGCGGTTGACCGCATCTACCGTGCGGCGACCGAACTCGTAGTCGCGAAGGGCCTCGACGGTCTCGACATCGACGCCTTGGCTGCGCGGCTGCATTGCTCGCGGGCCACGATCTATCGTTACGCCGGCGGGAAGGCCCAGATACGCGACGCGGTGCTGATGCGCCTGGCAGCGGGAATCATTGCGACCGTTCGGGACTCCGTCGAGGGGCTCAGCGGGGCGGAACGAGTCGTTCGCGCCATCAAGGTGGCGCTGGATCAGATCAAGACCGGCCCCTTCCGGCGGTTGATGCTGAGTGCGACCAGCGCATCTCAGTTGGGGGAATTGCATTCCTCGCCCGTACTAAGGCATCTCGCGGCTGAGCTCACCGGAATCACCGGCGACGATTCGGACGCAGCGCACTGGATCGTGCGCGTCGTCGTGTCGCTGTCTTACTGGCCGACCAACGATGAACACGACGAGGAGCAGTTGCTGCGACGCTTCATCGCCCCGGCATTCGCCGAATGACAAGAGTTGCGGCGCAGCCCGTCAACGGTCAGTCGGCATCGGCCGGCCACAACAGCGAGTGCACGACGTCGGTTTCGTCGTAACGGAATTCATGTGCGGGATGCCGCAGTGGCTCGACGGTCGCGTCCGGGTGCACGATGAGGCCGCCCCCAGAGGGGATTCCGAGCCCGACGGCCGCTCCCTGCAGGACGCCGACCGTATGTGACAGCCGCGCCCAGCCCGTCCGCTCGTCATGCGTGTCGATCACCACCGGGACGAACGTGAACACATCGAGTAACTCGGTTGTACCCGGCTGCGGCCCCTCGACCATTCCGTAGCGTCCGAGCTGGACCGCACCGGCCGAGATGCCCAGCAGCACCGCTCCTTGGGCATAGCGGGTTTGGATGACGTCCTTCATTCCGGTCTTCTCGAAGACGTTCCAGCCCAGACGCACATCGCCGCCTGCCAGTACTATCAGCCGGGCACGTTCCAGGAATGCGCGGTCCTGCGGACCGAACGACGAGTCGATCATCCGACGGTCGGTGATTCCGACCGCGTCCACCGCCGCTTCGAAAATGTCGTAGAACTCGGAACGATCGCCATTGGAGGCACCGATGTAGGCGGCGCTCAGCGGCGTGTCCTGATCCAATTGGTCGAGCGCTGTCTCCAGTAGCAGTCGTGCCCCCGGCTTGACGAACAGCAGCTGACTGTCCGCCAGCAGATAGAGCGGTTGAAGTCGGCTTTCGCCCGGCACCGTCAACTGGCGTCCTGCGACCGAGACCGGCCCAGTCGCCATTTGGTCTTTTTGGGTGTCTGGTAAGCATCGTGGGTCCAGGCGTCCCACATCGCCTCAGACTCCTCCTGCACGGGACTGTTGGTGACCTGCCGGCCTAGATTGACGATTTCGGTTGTGCACCAACGAATCAGCGATCCATCGGCACCGATTTCCTGGGCGAGCAGCACTCTCTGGTCGGTGCTGAGCGTGTCGCTGAACTTCTGCATGGCGGTCTTCAGCCGCCAGTAGGGAATGGCTTCGTCGCACTGCCGGCAGAGCGCCAACAGCTCCCTGCGTGCATGGTCCAGCAGGGACGCCGGCTCTTTCTCGTCGTCGGCTGTCGGGACGTCGGTTGCCGGGGCGTCGGCTGCCGGGGCCGGGCGGTGCGCTTCGTCCGACAGGTACTTGGTACGCAGCTCCTCGAGTTCGGCTTCGGCGGCCAGCGCTCGGTGACGCCACCACCTGGCGTGATACTCGGCCAGCCTCGCCGCACAGTCGGGGCAGATCGCAACATCGTCCGCAGGCTCGTCCAGCGGTGTCGGGTTCTCGAACGCAACACCGCAAAGCGCGTGGTCATCGTCGCGGTTGAGGTAGTCCCGATGGTGTACGGCGCAAGTGGATGTCTCCCGTACAAAGCTGTGGGGTGGTTCCACACCCGTCAAAGTAGTTGAGCGGAACGGGCGCTTCCGTTGGTTCAGGGAAAACGGCCGACAGCCCACGTCGGTGGGGCACGATGGCCGGCCTCGCTATCCACTTTGCGAAACACCGAGGGTCGGCGTGCCTGAACCCTGGGACAGCCCGGTCCGTCAGTAGTCCGGGGTGACGACCTCTGCGAGTTCCTGCTCGGGTTCCTGCGGCGGAACCGGCGCGGGCATCCGCGGCCTCGGCGACCCGCTCTCGTTGCCGATCGAACCGCCACCGCATTCGGTGCCACTCACACCGGGTGGACACGACGAGCTACCGGCAGCGGTCGCGCCGGTAGGTGAGTTCGGAACCAGATAGGGCACACACTGGCCGGCGTAGACGTCGCGCTCCTCGCCGCCCGGACAGCTGGCGAGTTGGGCAGGCGGGACGGCAGGTGCGGAGGTGATCACCCCGAGCGCCGGCGCCACGACCACCAACGCGAACCCGCCTGCCGCGATCAGTCGACGCGAGAATTTGGAGATGGACCTCATGGGTAGCCCTTCACTCGTGAGATTGGCTTGGAGCCACCGTATCGCGGCGACCGGCGCCGACGATCACTGCACGAGTGAAGGCGTGCTGAACGGTTGGCTGACTCGAGCGGCCAGGTACTCCGGCCGCGGACTCTCGGCAGCAAAGGGCGCCACCAGCTGATTCTCGATCGAGTTGAACACCAGGAACACGTTCGAACGCGGGAGCGGCGTGATGTTCGAACCCGACCCGTGCATCACGTTCGAGTCGAACCACAGCGCTGTACCGGCGGGCCCGGTGACCTGATCGATGCCGTAGTGCGCGGCCGCCTCGGTCAGCGTGGCCCGGCTCGGGACGCCGATCTCCTGTTTGACCAGCGACGAGGAGTGATTGTTCCGCGGCGTGGCCCCGACGCATGGATAGAACGTCCGATGGGATCCGGGCATCACCATCAGCGAGCCGTTGTAGGGGAAGTTGTCGGTCAACGAGATCGAGCAGGACACGGCCCGCATCTGCGGCATGCCATCCTCGGCGTGCCAGGTCTCGAAATCGGAATGCCAGTAGAACCCGGTCCCGGTGAAACCGGGCATCAGGTTGATCCGCGCCTGATGCAGATACACGTCGCTGCCGAGCAGTTGACGGGCCACGGGCAACACGGTGTCAAGCGTGATCAGCTCGGCGATCACATCGCTGAACAGATGCGGCTGGAAGACCGACCGGGTGCTGCCGCCACTGGGCTCGCGGATGATCCGTGGATCACCGGGGTCAGCTTGGGCCCCAATGCGATTCAATTCATCACGCAGCGCGCAAACCCAGTTGTCACCAACCGCTGACGGGCGCACCAGATAGCCATTCGCGGCCATCGACCCCAAGTCGACCTCATGCAGTGGTCCGTCGGATTCATTACCCCAGACCGTTGGCTCCGCCCGCGGGATGGGATCTGTCGGTTCGTCGAGCCGAGTGGGATACCTGTCCACGCGACCGGCAAATCGGGTGTAGCTCAACTGGCTTGCACCGCCGGGGGATAGGTACCGGTCTCGTCATGCACCTCCTGGCCGGTCACCGGCGGGTTGAACACGCACAGCATCCGCAGTTGCGTGTCGCAGGCGACGCGGTGACGTTCGTGGCCGTCGAGCAAGTACATGGTGCCCGCCTGCAGCGGGTACTGATCGCCGGTTTCCAGGTCGGTCAGGGTGCCGGAGCCCTCCACGACCCACACCGCCTCCACGTGGTGGCGGTAGTGGAATTCGCTGACGGAGTTCGCGTTGATGGTGGTCTCGTGGAAGGAGAAACCGACGCCATCGCCCGCCAGGACGATGCGCTTGGATCTCCAGTCTTTGGCCGACACGTCGCGCTCCGTGCCGGTGATCTCGTCGGTGGTGCGCACGATCACGGTCGTGCTCCTTTCGTAGCGATGGGGGAGTCAGGAAAGCGTCGCCGTGACCGACTCGGCGAGGACGTCGATGCCTGCGTCGAGATCTGCCTCCGAAGTGGTCAGCGGCGGGAGCAGCTTGACGACCTCGTCGGAGGGGCCGCTCGTCTCCATGAGCACCCCACGCTCGAACGCCGCACGGCATACGGCCGTCGCCATCGGCTCGTCTTCGAACTTGAGTCCCTGCGCCATCCCGCGTCCGCGCGCGCTGACGCCCGGGTGCTGGTCGGCGATGCCCTCCAGCCGGCCGCGGATCTGCTGCCCCTTGGCAAGCGTGTCGTCGGCGAATGTCTCAGTCTGCCAATAGATTTCAAGAGCCTTGGCGGCGGTGACGAATGCCGGGTTGTGGCCGCGGAAGGTGCCGTTGTGTTCACCGGGCGTCCAGACGTCCAGATCTCTGCGAAACAGGGTCAGCGCCATCGGGAGGCCGTATCCGCTGATCGACTTGGACAGCGTCACGATGTCGGGAACGATGCCGGCCTCCTCGAAGCTGAAGAAGCGGCCGGTCCGTCCGCAGCCCATCTGCACGTCGTCGACGATCAGCAGGATCTCGCGTCGGCTACACAACTCGGCGAGCGCCTGCAGCCACTCCATCCGGGCGACGTTGAGGCCTCCTTCGCCCTGCACGGTCTCGACGATCACCGCCGCGGGGCGGTTGAGCCCGCCGCCGGAGTCGTCGAGCACCCGCTCGAACCAGTGGAAGTCCTCGGTGGCGCCGCCGAAGTAGTTGTCGTACGGCATCGGCGTCGCGTGAACCAGTGGGATACCCGCTCCGGCCCGCTTCATCGAGTTGCCGGTCACCGACAGTGCGCCCAAGGTCATGCCGTGAAATGCGTTGGTGAAGTTGATGATCGACTCGCGGCCGGTGACCTTGCGGGCGAGTTTGAGCGCCGATTCGACGGCGTTCGCCCCCGTCGGGCCGGGGAACTGCACCTTGTAGTCCAGGCCACGGGGCCGGAGGATCAGTTGCTCGAAGTTCTGCAGGAACTCGGTTTTGGCCGACGTGGCCATGTCGAGCGAGTGCACGATCATGTCGTCGCTCAGGTAGTCGATCAGCGGCCGCTTGAGTTCGGGATTGTTGTGGCCGTAGTTCAGCGCGCCGGCCCCGGCGAAGAAGTCGAGGTACCGCCGACCGTCGGTGTCGGTGAGCCAGGAGCCCTGGGCGACGGCCATGGTGGTCGGCCATCCCCGGCAGTAGCTGCGCACTTCGGATTCGACCGAGGAGTAGACCTCGGGCAGATCGGATTCGTCGGGACGGGGGAGTGTTGCTGGCGTTGACATGTGTCCTTTCAGGGGTGTCAGTCGGCCAAAGGTGTGGTGATGGGTCCGATCCGAAGAGTCGGTTCGTCCTCGTGGGTCTGATCGGCGTCCAGTTGTGCGGCGGTGAAACGAGGCTCCTCGATCAGCGGCACCCCGTGGCGTCGCGCGAACGCGCCGAAGAACGCTCGGGACGCCTCATTGCTGGGCGAGACCGTGGCCTCCACCGTGACCGGATGTCCCCGCCTGTTGCTGCGGACGCGGTGAACGAGGTTGTCGATCATGGCGCTGGCCAGTCCGGCGCCCTTGGCGGATGAGGCGACCGCCACCTGCCAGACGAAGAGCACCTCCGGTCGCGCCGGCGGGTGATAACCGGTGATCAAGCCGCAGATATCGCCGTCGCGGTCCGCGACGACCGACGTACTGGCAAAGTCTGTAGCCAGTAAAAGATAGGTATAGGTCGAATTCAGATCGAGCACTTCGGTCGCGGCGACCAGTTGGTGCATCGCGATGGCATCGCCCTCATTCGGCGGCCGAAGAAAGTGCGTCCAAGAAATGTCTTGAGGTGCTGTCGTTTCCGGGCGTGCAGTCACCGAATCCGGGACCGAACCCGGTTCACGACGAGCACTAATAGTCACTTGTGTTGTCACCACCGAACAAAATCATCGAGTCTCTTCAGTTACGTCATCGGCGTTGTGACCGTATGCCAGCAAAAAATGACAGGCAAGTTTCCCGGGTTCTCGACCGGGCCCGCAGTGGGCCGTTGGCGGGGGAGTTACCTGCACAGATGCCGGTTCTGGTGAATCAGGTCACGTGATCGATCCGTTATCCGATCGTTATCTGTCGGAAGAAGTCATTCGATGCGCTAAACAACGCGGGTACGATGTGACGCGACCGTCAATGCGGACGAACGGGAGGCAAGAGCGTTTACGGTCCGCTCTTCGCACCCGTCGCGCCCGGCAATGCGATCACCGCCGTGGAGACGAATGACTATCGGAGGAGGTTTCCGGTGCGACGCATCATCGGGTTGCTGATCGCAGCCGCCGCCGCCGCAGTGGCCGTCGCGGCGCCTGCGGCCGCCGACCAGTCGGAGTTCGTGCGCAAGCTGCAGGAGCGGTATGTGTTCCTGAGCGCAGAACAGCTGATCTCCGCGGGCAATAAGGTCTGCGCCGCCACGGCCAGCGGTGTGCCCGCGGCGGACTCGGTGAAGATGGTCCGCAACGACCTCGGGATTTCGGTCAAGGCCGCCGGCGACATCGTCGCCCTGGCGGTCGTCGAATTCGGCTGCTGAGGTTTGGTAACAAGCTGGTCAACCGGCGCGTGGCGCACGGCGAACGCGTCCGTCGGGTTGCTAGCTTGCCCGCGTGAAGTGGTCTGTCGGCAGATTCTGCGCGGTACTGTTCGCGATGCTGCTGCTCGCCGGGTTGGTGGTTCACACCCCCGCGGCGAGTGCGTATTCGCGTGACGGACTGCCGGTCGAAACCCTCGATGTCCCGTCTCCTTCGATGGGCCGCAACATTCGCGTGCAGTTCCAGGGTGGCGGACCGCATTCGGTGTACCTGCTAGACGGGTTGCGCGCCCGAGAGGACGCCAGCGGCTGGGACATCAACACCGCTGCATTCGAGTGGTTCTACCAGTCCGGTGTCTCCGTCGTCATGCCCGTGGGCGGGCAGGCCAGCTTCTACACCGACTGGTACCAACCGGCGACCGGAACCGCGGGCACCGTCACTTACAAGTGGGAGACTTTCCTCACCCAGGAGCTGCCGGCATGGCTGGCGGCCAACCGGGGACAGGCCCCGACCGGCAACGCCGTCGTGGGGCTGTCCATGTCGGGGAGTGCGGCGTTGACGCTCGCCGTCTGGCATCCTGCGCAGTTCATCTTCGCCGGCTCGCTGTCGGGCTACCTCAACCCGTCAAACGGTTTGTGGCCCACGTTGATCGGCTTTTCGATGAAGGATGCGGGTGGCTACAGCGCCACGAACATGTGGGGGCCGACGTCGGATCCGGCGTGGCGACGCAACGATCCGATGGTCAACATCAACGCGCTGGTGGCAAACAACACCGCGCTGTGGGTCTACTGCGGCAACGGCGCAATCTCCGAACTCGACGATGGCGCGGACTTCGGCGCGCAGTACAGCGCGCAGTTCCTGGAGAACATCACGCTGTCGACGAACCAGGAGTTCCAGCAGAAGTACGTGGCGGCAGGCGGCCACAATGCGGTCTTCAACTTCCCGAAGGACGGCACGCACAGCTGGGGTTACTGGGGCTCGCAGCTGCAGGCGATGAAGCCCGACCTCGTGCGCATCCTCGGCGGCGGACGGCCCTGACCGGCGCGAATCGGTCCCCGCCGGTGCATGGGTACGGTGGAGCCGCTACCCTATTGCGCGGGTTAAGACTGCAGCCTCGTGATCGGTCGTGACCGCTACGGTGGTTGCCAAACAAGAGGTGAGGCTTGGACGGACAACTTTGTACCGAGGACTGGGTCGGGCGCGTCGCTGTCGTCGCCGCCTCCGGCGATCTCGACATGCTCACGGCACCTCAGCTGAGGGACGCAGTGCAGGCTGCGTTGGGTAAAGATCCCACGGGTCTGGTCGTCGATCTGACGAACGTGGAGTTCCTGGGCTCCGCGGGCATGCAGGTACTGATGGAGACCCACAATCAGACTGACGGCACACAGACGCGGTTCGCCGTGGTGGCCGATGGTCCGGCCACCAGCCGACCTCTGAAGATCACGGGAATCGCCGATCTGATCGACCTGTTTTCGTCGCTCGACGTCGCACTCGACAACCTCTCTGCGTGAGCGTGGGGCGGACCGGGTAACCAGACGTCACGATGAACACTCCGACGGACCTTGGATTTTCGAGCACCGGCCCCGCAGACGCCGAGACCGTTGCTGAGTTCCGCAATGCCTTCGCCCAGTGGCTACGGGCCAATTTCGCGCTGGACGCGGAGAGATTCAACGACGTGCTGCTGGCGGTGAACGAAGCACTGACCAACGCGGCGGAGTTCGCCTACGTCCAGTCGCAGCACCAGGGCACGATGTCGGTGACGGCGCGATACGACCCTCCGGACCGGCGCCTGGTGGCCATGGTGACCGACAACGGCGCCTGGCTGGAAAAGGAAACCGACGGCGGCGTCAACATCCGCGGGCGGGGGATTCCGCTGATGCGTGCGTTGTCCGACCGGACGACGATCGATTGCTCGACGGCCGGCACGCGCGTCCAACTCGAGTTCCGCGACTGTCCGTTCGCCTCGCACGAGCCCTACGCGACCTCTGCGTGAGCCCTGCTCGGCCGCTGCCGGCGTCGGCGCCGCGGCCGGCCGCTCTTCTCTGTGACGGTCGTGGCCTCTGGTGCGTGTTTGCTGACACCGCACGTGTGATTTAGGGCTCACTTTGGCAGCGAAACGTAAGAAATGCTCATGCGTGGTGTCCGACACATTACCAAGATGGCCTCGCGGGAAAGCTGTTTGCACTGGTCAACACCGCTCGCGCAGCTGCGCTCATGAGGTAACGATCGGGTAACGAGTGCGTTTATAAGCGGTGTCTGAGAGCTTTTCAAAGATGTTCGGGCAGCGAGATTTACGTCGTCCTGATATGTCCGAATTCGTCGCTAGACTCGGTTCAAACCGCGCCGAACTCCGGTGCGCTACGACTTGTTATCTAGGGCCGGCGGCGAACGCCATGCCGGCGGAGGTGCAGAAGAACCATGGCTAGCTTCTTGACGCCCGAACATGCTTCCCCGACCAGAGCTGCCTCCCACTCCCGAGTGGATCCGAGCTTCACCGCGCTGGGCGCTGTCGAACTGAGCCGCGGACCGGTCGGCGATATCGCCGCGACCGGAACGGGCACCGCGTTGGTGACGCATCCCGGCGACGACAGCGTCGCGGTGCTCAACGCGCGCACCCTGGCGACCGAGGCCATCATCGCGGTTCCCGGTGAGCCGTTCGCCGTCGCGCTCGCCGACGACCGTGCCTATGTGAGCACGTCCTCGTGGAGCCATAAGGACGAGGTCGCCGTCATCGACACCGCCACCAAATCGGTGATCGCGGCGTACCCGCTGGAGGACAACATCACGGCGCTCGTCGTCGGCCCCGACGGCAAGCGCGTCTATGCAGGCCGCACCGGTGACGGGCGCATTGACGTCGCGGTGATCGACATCCCCGCCGACCGGGTGGCCACGATCGATGTCGCCACCGGCGCGGGCATCGGCATCGACGCCCTCGCCATCGATCCGACCGGCACACGGCTCTACGTGGCGACCACGGATGCGCGGGGTAGTGCGGTGGTGACCGTCGAACTCGAGACCGGGCGGGTGGCGCAGGCGGTGCGGATCGGTGCGCCTATTCGCGATATCGCGCTGGCCGATGACACGGCGTTCGTCCTCGGCTCGGACCGTTTCCGCGGCGGCGTGGTGCACCTGATCGACCTGTCGACGGGTCGTATCACCGACGTCGTCGAGCTCGGTGGCGCCCCAACACAACTCGCGATGGGTGCGGACAGCTCCAGGGCGTACATCGTCGACTACGACCACGTCGTGGTGTTGTGCACACTGACATTGCAGGTCGTCGACACGATCACCGTCGACGGCCGTCCGTCCTGCGTGGCGGTCGACTCGCAGGCGGGCCGGGTGTATGTCGCCGACTACGCCGGCGGGGTGGCGACGTTCGCGGTCGACTCGACGATGCCGCTGCTGTATTCGCAATTCGTCGCGACCGACCCGATCGTCGCGCCCGAGGTCCGCGAACTGGAGCGGGTCACCGCGTAGCGTCCGGCTGGATCCGGGACGAATTTCTCAGCGGCCGCTGCAGTCCAGCGACACCGAGATCGGCTTGCTGACCGTCACCGGGAACAGCACGCCGTCTTGGTTGCCACCCAGCAGCGGCGCCAGTTGCGTGAAGTGCTGCGGGTTGCGGACGCTGGTGACCACACAGTCCGAAAGCGGTGCGGTGCCGATCTTGTCGATGGTCACGTTGTAGCCCTGATCCTGCAGCTTCTCGATGACCTCCTGCGCCGATTCCTGGTCATCGGCTGAGGCGACCCCGGTGGGAACGGCGACCGTTGCGCAGAAGACGGCCGCAGCCCCGGCGACGATCAATGTGGTCCGCATTCGATACATCATCGCTCATCAGCGCTCGGCGCGCTGATAAGCGGTCACCACCGCCGCGCCGCCGAGGCCGATATTGTGCTGCAGCGCGGCGGTGACGGCGTCGACCTGTCGCTTGTCGGCGGTGCCGCGCAACTGCCACGTCAACTCAGCGCACTGAGCGAGGCCCGTGGCGCCGAGCGGATGGCCCTTGGAGATCAGCCCACCGGAAGGGTTGACGACCCACCGACCGCCGTAGGTGGTGTCGTTGTTGTCGATGAGCTTGGGCGCCTCGCCTTCGCCGCACAACCCGAGGGCCTCGTAGAGCAGCAGTTCGTTGGCCGAGAAACAGTCGTGCAGTTCGATGACCTGAAAGTCGGCCGGGCCCAGGCCGGACTGCTCGTAAACCTGCTGTGCGGCTTTCACGTTCATGTCGTAGCCGATGAGGTTCTTGGCGCTGCCGTCGAAACTGGACTCGAAGTCGGTTGTCATCGCCTGGCCGACGATCTCCACCGCCTGGCCGGCCAGACCGTGCTTGTCGACGAACGCCGCACTGGCCACGATCGCCGCCCCCGAACCGTCGGAGGTCGGCGAGCACTGCAGCTTGGTCAGCGGATCGGAGATCATCTTTGCGCCCAGGATGTCGTCGAGCGTGTACTCGTCCTGGAACTGCGCATACGGGTTGTTCACCGAATGCTTGTGGTTCTTGTAGCCGATCTTCGCGAAATGCTCCGCGGTGCTGCCATGTTGGCGCATGTGCTCGCGGCCCGCCGCACCGAACATCCACGGCGCCACCGGGAAGCCGAACTCGTCGATCTCGGCCATCGCCGCGACGTGTTTGCCCATGGGGGATTCGCGATCGTCGTGACCGCCCTGAAGGGAGCCGGGTTGCATCTTCTCGAAACCGAGTGCGATGGCGCAGTCGGCCAGTCCACCGCGGATCGTCTGTGCGGCCAGGAAAAGCGCGGTCGAACCCGTCGAGCAGTTGTTGTTGACGTTGGCGATCGGAATGCCCGTCATGCCGAGTTCGTAGAGCGCCCGGTTGCCCGATGTCGAGTCACCTGCGACGTAGCCGACAAACCCCTGCTCCACCTCGGAATAGTCGATACCCGCGTCCTCGAGCGCGTTGGTGCCGGACTCCTTGGCCATCTGCGGGTAGTCCCACCCCTCGCGGCGGCCGGGCTTCTCGAACTTCGTCATCCCGACGCCGATGACGAAAACTGGATTGTTCTTGGCGGTGGGCATATCCCGATCCTTTCGCTGCGCTGCGATGACAGAAACATACGGCGCGCCGACTGTCCAGCCACCGACGAAGGGCCCCGGCCATACGGCCAGGGCCCCCGCGGGTCGGGCTGTCATGCGAAGAGCACGTCGTACTCGGGGCAGTAGTGGTTCACCGAGGCGACGACGAACACTGCGGCCTGTTCGGTGGTCAGGTCGGTGTTGTCGAGGATCTCCATGCCGAGGTCGACCGGGTCGGCCCCGTCGTCAAGCGCGATGCACACGTCGTGGGCGGTGCCGACCGCAGCCCGGGGAGTGTCGTAGGCGATGCCCACGGCGCTGATCTCGGACAGGAACGAGTTGTCCGCGGACGTGAGGGCTGCCGCGGTGCCGGCTGCCGCGAGGGCGGCCAATCCGAAAGCACCGGTGGCAATGGCGGTGCCGGCCCACCGGCGGACGCGAGGGGCAGGGCCGGTCTTGGCGAGGCGAGGCGCAGCGAACATCGGGGACTCCTGTGATTGTCGGTTCCGGGTCATCCCGGCTGACACCAGAGTCGAACGGCGCCCTTGAAGGATTCTTGAAGTTTTCTTGGCGGCCCGTCAGCCGTACTTGAGCCACCAGCCGTGCAGGGCGGCGAGGTTGTTGCTCAGCGAGTCGCCCATCAACAATTCGGCGTTCCTGGTCCAGGTCACGCCCGACATGTCCCGGAAGCTGCCACAGGCGATGCGGCCCGCCACGGTGTCCGGTGTCTCGGTGAAATGCCAAGTCGTCGGCGAGTCGGTGCTGCTGTCCGGGCATCGCACCATCGGTGTGTACAGGGTGATGATCTCGTCGAACGCTCTGTCGAGGCTCTGCTGGTCGGCGTACAGCGAGTACCGCGCGCTGCCCGGGCCACCTTCGGTCGTGGGCTGGCCGCAGTCCACGGTCGCCAATGCGCCGGTGGCGGGCGGACGCGCGGGCTGGCACACACCGTTGTCATAGCCGCGCGGCAGCAGGCCGAGCAGCTTGGCGTCCAAAGAGTTGGTGTTCGGTGCAGCGGTGGTGCTGCGCGGGCTCCGCCGAGTGGTGCGCTCGGTGGTTTCGGCCGACCCGGTCGTTCCGGTCGGCCAAGCGGTCGTGGTGTCCGATGCGGACGCCCCATCATCGTCGGGTCTGACCAGAAGCCAGATTCCGACCACGCCGAGCACCAACACGAACACCCCGGCGGCCGCGGCGATCGGGATCCACGGTGTGCCCTTGCGCGGCGGCCCGGGCGGTCGCGGTGATCCGGTCGGCCGCTGCGGCGCCGGGGCGACCCACATCGGTCCACTCGGCGGGCCGCCCGCTGGCGGCGGCGGCGTGTGAAAGGCCGCCGCATGCACGGTCGGCGGGGTCGGTGGCGGGGTGGGTGGTGGCGTCTGATGCCATGCGGGCGGAGGCGGTGGGGGCGGCGGCGCCGCGGCCTCACTGCGCTGCAGGATGGTTGCGGCCTGATCCTGATCTCGTTGTGTCAGCGCGTCGTTCGCCGCGGCGGCCAAATCTCCGGCGCTGGCGTACCGGTCCTCGGGCTTCTTGGCCATCCCGCGGGCGATCACCGCGTCGAAGGCCGGCGGAATACCGGGCCGCTGCTCGCTGGGTTTGGGCACCGGATTCATCAGGTGTGCGGTGATGACCACGCTGACACTGTCGCTGGGAAACGGCTGCGAGCCGGTGAGGCATTCGTGCAGAACACAACTCAGCGCGTAGACGTCGGCACGGTAGGTCACCTCGTCCTGGGTGAAGCGCTCCGGCGCCATATACGCGTAGGTGCCCACCGCGGTGCCGAGTTCGGTGAGCTTCTCGTCGGTGGCGGCATTGGCGATGCCGAAGTCGACGAGGTAGGCGAAGTCGTCGCGGGTGATGATGATGTTCTCCGGCTTGACGTCGCGGTGCATGATGCCGCTCTCATGCGCGGCGTCGAGGGCCGAGGCGATCTGCTTGACGATCGCCACCGCCCGCGCGGGTGTCATCGGCCCGTAGCTCTTGAGTATCTTGCGCAGGTCGGTGCCGTCGATCATGCGCATGTCGACGTAGAGCAGACCGTCGGCCTCGCCATAGTCGTGGATCGGCACCACGTGGGGTTCCTGCAGCCGTCCCGCCGAGTGCGCCTCGCGCTGTAGGCGCTTGCGGAACACCGGGTCGTTGGAGGCCGACTCGGGCAGCAGCTTCAGCGCGACGATCCGGTCCTTGACGGTGTCCTCGGCTTCGTACACCTCGCCCATGCCGCCCTTGCCCAGCAACCGGCGCAGCCGATACGGGCCGATCTGGGAACCGACGCGTGATTCCCCCCGCTCAGAGTCGGTCATCGGATACTCCTTGGGCGGTGCGATAGCCGGCGGAGATCACCCTAATGCGGCGTCACGCCGGATGCGGGTCTATCCGGAACGTCAGTTCGTGGTCACAGATGCGGATTGGATCGCCATCGCCGAGAATCGCGGTGCCGCGGATGCGCTGCCCGCGCACGTCGACTCCGTTCGCCGACCGCAGGTCGGTGATCACGAAGCTCGTTCCGGTGTCGATGATCACGGCGTGATGGCGGCTGACGCCACCGCCGGTGAGCACGACGTCGTTATCGGTCAACCGGCCGATCCTGGTCGCGGTCGCCGTCAGCGGATGGATGTGCCCGTCCGACGAGTGCAGGGCCGCCACCGTGGGCGAGGGGCCGATTGCGGTCCTGGCCTCGATGGCGCCGATGGTGTGGACCGCCGTCGTCCGTGCGGTCTTTCGCACGTCGAGCGGTTGCTGGCGCAGAATCCGCTCGTGTAGCGCGCGCACCGTCGGGCCGGGGTCGATGCCGAGATCGTCGGCGAGCGTGGTCTTGAGTCGCTGATAGGCCTCGAGCGCATCGGACTGTCGCTCGGCCTGGTAGTACGCGGTGATCAGCTGCGCCCACAGCGGCTCCCGGTACGGATGCTCGACGGTCAGGCCTTCGAGTTCGGAGATGGCGTAATCAGCTCGCCCACAAACGATTTCAGCCTCGGCGTGGGCGGTGTGGGTCATCACCTTGTCCTCGGTGAGCGCGGTCGCGTAAGCGTCGACGAACCCGAAGTCACGCAGGTCCTCGAGCACCGAGCCGCGCCATTCGCCGAGTGCGTTGCACAGGTGACGGCTTGCCTCTTCGAACCGGCCGGCCGCGGCGGCCTGCACGCCCGCGGCCTTCTGAGCGACGAAGCGGCCGAGGTCGCACTTGCCGTCGCCGACCTCGAGCCGGTACCCCGGCGGCGCGTTCACCAACGCCGATTTCGGGTCGGCGCCTGCGCCGCTGAGCAACTTCCGGAGGTTCGAGACGTAGGAGTGCAGACTCGCCCTGGCCTCGGTGGGCGGCGATTGCTCCCACGCCGCGGTGATCAACGAATCGGTCGAGACCGGCCGGTTGCGGTTCATGACCAGCATCGCCAGCACCGCCCGTTGTTTGGGGGTGCCCAAGGCGACCGGAGCGCCGTCGACCGTCATCTGCAGCGGTCCCAGCACCCCGAACCCGATCTGGTGCTCACCCATCGCGGCAATTGTGACCCGCGTGCGTGGGGCTGTGGTGTAGACCTGCAAGAGTAGAACGTGTTCTAGTTTCGCGGTGAAGGAGTCGGTATGGGCCTGCGAGTCGTGCAGTGGGCTACCGGTGGGGTAGGCGTGGCGGCGATCAAAGGCGTGCTCGAACATCCCGAGCTCGAACTCGTCGGCTGCTGGGTGCACTCGCCGCAGAAGGCGGGCAAGGACGTCGGCGAGATCATCGGCGTCGATCCGCTGGGTGTCATCGCGACCAACAGTCTCGACGAGATTTTGGCCCTCGACGCCGACGCGGTGATCTACTCGCCGCTGTTGCCCGATGCCGACGAGGTGGCCGCGCTGCTACGGTCCGGCAAGAACGTCATCACACCGGTTGGCTGGGTCTACCCCGGCGACCGGCAGGGCACTCCGCTGCGGGAGGCTGCGCTCGCGGGTGGCGCCACGCTGCACGGCACCGGCATCGCGCCGGGCGGGATCAGCGAGAAGTTCCCGCTGTTGTTCTCAGCCTTCTCGACGGGTGTGACTTTCGTTCGCGCCGAAGAGTTCTCCGACCTACGGACCTACGAAGCCCCTGACGTCGTACGGCATGTGATGGGCTTCGGAGAGGTGCCGGACAAGGCGCTCAGCGGGCCGATGCAGAAACTGCTCGACGGCGGCTTCATCCAAGCCGTGAAGATGATCGTCGACAAGGTCGGCTTCCGCGCCGATCCCAAAGTCCGTTCCGCTCAAGAGATCGCGGTCGCGACGGCCCCCATCGAGTCACCGATCGGTGTCATCGAGCCCGGACAGGTCGCGGGTCGCAAATTCCACTGGGAGGCCGTCGTCGAGGGCGAGCCGGTGGTTCGGGTCACGGTCAACTGGTTGATGGGTGAGCAGAACCTGGATCCCGCTTGGACGTTCGGTCCGGAAGGTCAGCGCTACGAGATGGAGGTCCGGGGCAACCCGGATGTCAACATCGTCGTCAAAGGCTTCCAGTCGGCGGTCGGAGGTGAGGGGCCGGAGTACGGCATCGTCGGTACGGCGGCGCACTGCGTCAACTCGGTGCCGGCGGTGTGTGCGGCCGAACCGGGCATCGCGACGTATCTGGACCTGCCGCTGATCGGCGGGAGGGCGGCGCCGGGACTCGGCTGACGCCTGACAGACTCACGCTGTGAGCAGACGAGCACTGGTACTCGCCGGCGGCGGGGTCGCGGGGATCGCGTGGGAGACCGGCATCCTGACCGGTATCGCCGACGAGTCACCCGCGACGGCGGATGCGCTGTTGGCGTCAGATGTCCTGGTGGGCACGTCGGCGGGCTCGACGGTTGCGGCGCAACTGAGCAGCGGGCTGCCGCTGGCAACCCTGTTCGACAGGCAGACCGAGGCGGCGTCGGCGGAGATCAACCCCGGCGCGGGCATCGAGGAGATCACCGCGATGTTTCTCGCCGCGATGACCGCGCCCGGTTCGAAAACGCAGAAACTGCAGCGGATCGGCGCGATAGCGCTGTCAACCGAGACCGTCACCGAACCGGTGCGGCGTACGGTGATCGAGCATCGGCTGCCGTCGCACGACTGGCCGGACGGCGACCTGCGCATCGCGGCGATCGACACCGCCACCGGCGAACTGGTCGCGTTCGATCGGGCGTCGGGTGTCTCACTGGTCGACGCGGTCGCGGCCAGTTGTGCGGTGCCCGGCGTGTGGCCGCCGGTGACGATCGGGGCGCGCCGGTTCATGGACGGAGGCGTCGGGAGCACCGTCAACCTGGCGCTCGCCGACGACTGCGAGGTGGTGGTGGCGCTGATCCCGCAGGGCATGTCCGCACCGTCGCCGTTCGGTACCGGAGCCGCCGACGAGGTGGCTGCCCGCGACATCTTCGCCGTGTTCGCCGACGACGACTCGCTGGCCGCGTTCGGACCCAACCCGCTCGACCCCGCGTGCCGGACGCCGTCGGCGCAGGCCGGGCGAGAGCAGGGCCGGCGGGTCGCGGCGGCGGTGGCCGCCTACCTCGACCGTTAATCGCCTGTCGCAGCGGGGGCTTCGCGCTCGATAAGGGTGTCGAGTGCGGCGGCGGTCAGCTCGACTCCGACGTCGATCACCTCGGCGGCGCGGTGGAACTCCAGGCTCCGGCAGGCCGACCTGGGGACCTCGATGAGCAGGTCGGGCGGATAGCCGGCCAGTTGGTGGCGCGCCAGTGCGGCCTGCGCGATGTCGATCGTGCGGTTCATCACCTCGAAGCTCCCGAGTTTGGGCACGATCGCCGCTTCCTTGATGGCGTCGACGAGTTCCTCGTCGCTCTCACCGGCGGGTTCTGCGTCGGAGCCGGTGCCGAGGCGGCCCAGCACCGCATTGGACTCGAAAAGCGATGTGGTGCTGCGCCACACTCGGGTCAGCCATTCGGTGGTCGCGCGGCTTCCGGGTTCGGCGGGTTCCTCGGCACCGCCGGATTCGCTGCCCGCCAACGAAACCGCGATGGTGAGGTCGGCGTTGACGGCCGCGATCGGCGCCATCGGCAGCGGTTCGAGGATGCCGCCGTCGGCGAGCAGGCGCCCGTCGAGCACGTGCGGTGCGATCACGCCGGGGATCGCGATCGACGCCCGGATCGCGGCATCGACCGCGCCTCGCTGCAGCCATACCGACTTGCCCGCGATGAGGTCGGTCGACACCGCGGTGTAGGGGATCGGCAGGTCCTCGATCCGGACATCACCGAGGATGTCGCGCACGGCGTCGAGGATCTTGGCCGCGCGCAGCACCCCCGCAGCGGTGATCGAGGGGTCGAGCAGGCGCAGCACCGCGCCCTGGGTCAGTGCCTTCGCCCACTCGGCGAACTCGTCGAGCTTTCCCGCCGCCTGTAGGCCACCGACCAGGGCGCCCATCGACGACCCGGCAATGCCGACGATCTCGTAGCCGCGGTCCTGTAATTCCTCGATCACCCCGATGTGGGCGTAACCGCGGGCGCCACCGCTGCCCAGCGCCAGCGCAACCCGCTTGCCAGCCATGCCGCCATTGTCGCGCGCTGGCGCCGGTGTCAGCCGCAGAGGTCGTCGGCGGCGGCCTGGACAGCGACGATGACCGCGGCCTGACGGGGCGGCGGCAACTGTGACCAGGGTGTTTCGTAGGTGCCCGGGCCCGCCGAATCGGTGGACTGCAGCATGCCGAGGTACGGCTCGATGTGGGCCTTCGGGTCGCCGCCCCGCTCGGCCATCCACTGTCGGGCTGTCGTGCAGGCCCTGGAGTACTCCTCCTCGGTCGAAGCAGCGGGAGCACCGACCGCCGTGGTCACGCCGTCCGGGGAGATCAGTGCGGAACCCGGTGCCGCGGTTGGGTTTTGCGAGGCGGTGACGGCGGACGTCGTCTCCGTCTGCTCTGACTCTCGCGGGACGTCGCCGGCGTCCGATGAGCAACCAGCGACCACGCCTGCGATCGCGACGGCCGCCCCTATGCAGTGACGCGAGTGCCTGCGCATGCCCGCCAATCTAGGCAATCGCTTCGCCGGCGCGAGCACCGGGCGCACCGATCGAGGGGATTGAGCTCATGGTGAATCTATCCGCCGGCTCGTCCTTCATAAGTCTGACCTGCGACGATAACGGCTGCTGCCGCTGGCTCCCGTGCGGGTCGGCGCCGTGGCGGGCCAACCGTGCCAGACTTGCCGTCGTGACGATCGGACGCCAGGAGTGTTGTCGGGCTTAACGCCGCGCGCTATCCGTTTCGTTTGTACTGGAGTTTCCATGGCTTCCCCTGCCGTCCTGCCCTCTGTCGCCCCAGCCGTGTCCGCGCCGACCCGGTTGCGGCTGCCCGACCTGTTGCTCGCCACCGACCGCGGCGCCGACGACGTGCTCACCGGTCGCTACGACCATCTGGTGCCGGCGGGCGGCCCGCCCTCCGACGAGCGGTGGTTCGTCCGCCTTTACGGCGACGACGAACTCGATCTCTGGTTGATCAGCTGGGTCCCGGACCGTTCGACCGAGATGCACGACCACGGCGGCTCGTTGGGCGCCCTGACCGTCGTGTCGGGCGCGCTGCGGGAAACCCGCTGGGACGGGCGAGAATTACGGCATCGCCGGCTGACGGCGGGGGATCAGGCCGCCTTCCCGCTGGGGTGGGTGCACGACGTCGTCTGGGCTCCCGACACGTCTGCGCCGATAGCACCGACGCTGAGTGTGCACGCATATTCGCCGCCGCTCACCGCGATGTCGTACTACGAGGTGACGGCTCGGAACACACTGCGCCGCAACCATACCGAGCTGACCGAGACGCCGGAGGGCTGATGAGCCGCATAGCTCGAACATTGGCCGATGCACGCGCCCGCCTGCACCGGTTGCCGGCATCCGAAGTGCCCGCCGCGCTCGATCGTGGCGCGGTGCTAGTCGACATCCGGCCGCAGGCGCAACGCGCGCGCGAGGGCGAGGCGACGGGCGCTTTGGTGATCGAGCGCAACGTGCTCGAGTGGCGCTGCGACCCGACCAGCGATGCGCGGCTGCCGCAGGCTGTCGACGACGACGTCGAGTGGGTGGTGCTGTGCTCACAGGGCTACACCTCGAGTTTGGCGGCGGCATCGCTGCTCGACCTCGGACTGCACCGCTCGACCGACGTGATCGGCGGGTACCACGCGTTGAAAAACGTGCTCGTCTAGTCCTTTTCGTCGCTGCTCAGCAGCGGCCTCAGTCGCTCGGTCTTCTCCGGCGTCCACCCGGGGGGCTGCAGGATCGCCGCCCATGCGTTGGCCACGTCCTTGACGTAGACGTGGCCGTGCCCGTCGGGCACGTCTACGGCCACCGCCATATCCGCCGACACCTGAAGGAACGTGACCACCGGAATCCATTGCATTCGTCCCGAGACGTCGTAACCCCGGGGCTCTTTCAGCCAATCCGGTTCGGCGAACAGCAGATCCGGGTTGAACCACGCGATCGGGTCCGAGGCGTGCTGCAGATACACCACCCGCGGATTACCCCACGGGTCGTCGGGCCGCCCGAGGTCTTCTGCGCGCGCGGCAAAGTGGACGTTCTCACCCTTGTCGTAGATCGGCAGCCACATCGGCGAACCCTTGTCGCGGTCGTGGGTGAGCTGCGTCCAGATCGTGTTGTTGAACGTCGGCCCGCTGAACAATGCGCCGTCGGTGCGCGCGATGAGGTTGTTGAGCGCGAGGAACGGCGCCTCACCGCCGAACGACCCGAGGCTCTCACCGAAGACGACCAGCCGCGGCCGGTCCGCTTCGGGCATCTCGTGGATCAACGCGTCGACCGCCTCGAAGAGCGCTTGTCCCGCCTGCCGCGCGTTCTCCTTGTCGACGAGGAACGACAACCAACTCGGCAGGAACGAATACTGCATCGACACGATCGCGGTGTTGCCGTTGTACATGTACTCCAGCGCCGAGGCTTCCGCTTCGTTGATCCACCCGGTTCCGGTGGTGGTGGCCACGGCTACCACTTCCCGATCCAGGCCGCCGGTGCGTTGCAGCTCGCGGGCCGCCAGCTGCGCGGTGGCCCTGATGCCGTCTGCGGAGTGCAGTCCGGCGTAGGCGCGGATCGGCTCGATCGCGGGCCTGCCGTTGAACCGCTCGAGGTCCTCGACCGTCGGTCCCGCCGCCACGAAGATCCGGCCCTGGTGGCCCAGCGATTCCCAACTCGCCAGCGACTCAGGGCCGCCCGAGCGCAACGGTGAGGTCGGCGCATCGAAGTCGGGATCGGTCTCGTCGTTGACCGCGGCGAACGTGCTGTTGATCGTGCTCATCGCGAAGCGCACCACGATGCCGTTCAGCAGCGCGATCGTGAGCGCGAGCAGCAGCGCCACCACCACGACTGCCGAAACCCGCGGTGGTGCAACGCGTTCGAGTTGACGCACCAGAAAGCGCACCAACCTGCCGATCAACTGTCCGATCTCGACGAGCACGAACAGCGTCAGGATCGACAGCACCGCGGTCAACGGGTGATCCCAGAAGCCCATTCGCGGAACGCCGTTGAGGTCGCGGACCTCGTCCTGCCAGATGTGGAAGTAGATGATCATCAGGATCTGACCGATGACTCCGATGACCACCAGGGCGATCCACGCCTGGCGGGGTGCGGCCGGGCTGCTGTCCTTGGAGAGCATGTAGCGCACCAGCCACACCACGAAAACGCCGAGCCCGTATCCGAAAGCACCCGCTGCACCGCTGACCAGACCCTGGAACAGCGGACCGCGCGGCAGCAGCGACGGCGTCAACGAGAGCCAGATGAACACCAGCCCGAGCGCCGTGCCGGTGAAGGTGTAGCGGCGGACCCACCAGGGTTTGCCGGCCCTCGTGTTGGCATCTTCTTCCGGCGACGTCCCGGGTGCGGCCTCGGTGGCGTCGCGGGTGTCAGTCACCCCCGCAGGCTAACGGTGGCGGAAGGCCGGTGGGCGCTTCTCGGTGAACGCGTTCATGCCCTCGGTCTGGTCTTCGGTGGCGAAAGCGGAATGGAACAACCGGCGCTCGTAGAGAAGTCCCTCGGCCAGCGTGGATTCGAACGCGCGGTTGACGGCCTCCTTGGCCATCCGCGCTGCCGACAGCGACATTCCGGCGATGGTCTTGGCGACCGCGTTCGCCTCGTCGAGCAGCGTGTCGGCGGGCACGACACGCGACACCAGCCCGGCGCGTTCGGCCTCCTCGGCGCCCATGTTGCGGCCGGTCAGGATCAGGTCCATCGCCTTGGCCTTGCCGATGGCCCGGGTGAGTCGTTGCGAGCCGCCCATCCCCGGCAGTACGCCGAGTTTGATCTCGGGCTGGCCGAACTTCGCGGTGTCGGCCGCGATCAGCAGATCGCACATCATCGCCAACTCGCAACCGCCGCCGAGCGCGTAGCCGGCAACGGCCGCGATCGTGGGAGTGCGGGTCGCGGCGAACTTGCCCCAGGCCGCGAAGAAGTCGCTGCCGAACACGTCCGCGAAGCTGAGGGAGGCCATCTCCTTGATGTCCGCCCCGGCGGCGAACGCCTTCTCGTTCCCGGTCAGGATGATGGCGCCGACACCGGTGTCGGCGTCCAATTCGGCTGCGGCGGAAGTGACTTCGTGCATCACCTGACTGTTGAGCGCGTTGAGCGCCTTGGGCCGGTTCAGGGTGATCGTCGCCACACGGTCGTCGCGGGTGACGATGATGGTGTCGTAATCGGTCATGAGAACTCCAGTTCGCGATCGGCCGGCGCGAAGTAGGCCTCGACGTCGGCGGTGGTGACCGCCGCCAACGAGGCGGGCGACCATTTCGGGTTGCGGTCCTTGTCGACGACCTGGGCGCGGATGCCTTCGACGAAATCGTGTGAGCGCAGCGCGCCGCATGATGTCCGATACTCCTGGCGCAGCACGTCTTCGAGTGTGTCGAGTTGCGCGGCGCGGCGCAGGGCTTCCAGCGCGACGGACACCGAGATCGGCGAGCGGGTCTCGATCAGGTCGGCTGCCTTGGCACTCGAGTCGGCGCCGTGTCCTCGCAGCGCGGCGACGATGTCGGCCACCGTGTCGTTCGCGTAGCACTGGTCGATCCACTCCCGCGCGGCGGCAAGGTCACTGGGCGGTGGCTCACTAGCGTGGGCGGCCAGTGCGGCGTCGATCCCGTCGGCGATGATCGCGGACTTGAACTGCCCGAGCCGCTCGTGGGGCACGAAGTGGTCGGCGAAACCCATCGCGATCGCGTCGGCGCCGTCGAAGTTCGCACCCGTCAACGCGGCGTGGCGGCCCAGCAGGCCGGGCGTGCGCGACAGGATCAACGTGCCGCCGACGTCGGGAACGAAGCCGATACCGACCTCGGGCATCGCCATCTTGGTGGTGTTGGTGACGACGCGCACGCCGCCGTGGGCGCTGACGCCGACGCCGCCGCCCATGACGATGCCGTCCATGAGCGCCACATACGGCTTGCCGAACCGGCCGATCTGCGCGTTGAGAAGGTATTCGTCGTACCAGAACGCGCGCGCTTCGCGCCCTTGTTCGGGGCCGTCGGCCCTGGCGCTGTGATAGAGCGCGACGATGTCGCCGCCCGCGCACAGACCGCGATCGCCGGCGCCGTCCACCACGACGGCGGTGACGGCGTCGTCACGCTCCCATTCGGCGAGCACCCGTGACATCGCGGTAACCATGGAGTGGTTCAGCGAATTGATGGCCTTGGGTCGGTTGAGGGTGATCAAGCCGACGCCGCGGTCAACGGTTACTAGGACATCCTCGTTTTCGCCCACGAGTATGCAATGTAGAACGTCGTCCGGCCCCGTGCGGCTTTGGGTACTGTTTCCTGTGAAGACGCTGGGAAGTTCGTCGGGTAAACCGGGAACCGACCAGGGACATGGATCGTTGACGGTGTGTTCGCCGAATGTCGAACCACATCACAGGAGAGGAACCGACGGTGCGGGAATCCAGCAACCCGGTATTCCGATCCCTGCCGAAGACGCAGGGCGGATACGCGCAATTCGGTACCGGAGCCGCCGGCTACGGTGCGCAGGCGGTACACGCCGACCCCTATGTGACCCAGTATCCCGAGCAGACGCAGGCCGGTGTCGCCCGGCCGATGACCATCGACGACGTCGTCACCAAGACCGGCGTCACGCTCGCCGTGTTGGGTGCCGTCGGCGTCGTCTCCTACTTCCTGGTCGGCATGAACCCCGGCCTGGCCATGCCGTTCACCCTGGTGGGTGCGCTCGGCGGCCTGGCGCTCGTCTTGGTCGCCACGTTCGGCCGCAAGCAGGACAACCCGGCCATCGTGCTCAGCTACGCGGGCCTGGAGGGGCTGTTCCTCGGCGCGATCTCGTGGGTCTTCGGCAACCTCGTCGTCGCAGGCGGTAACGCCGGAGCGTTGATCACCCAGGCGTTGCTGGCCACGTTCGGCGTGTTCTTCGGCATGCTGGTCGTCTACAAGACCGGCGCCATCCGGGTCACTCCGAAGTTCACCCGCATGATCGTCGCCGGCCTGTTCGGCGTACTGGTGCTGATGCTCGGAAACTTCGTGTTGGCGATGTTCGGTGTCGGCGGCGGCGAAGGCATGGGCCTGCGTGCCGGCGGACCCATCGCGATCATCTTCTCGCTGGTCTGTATCGGCTTGGCGGCGTTCAGCTTCCTGATCGATTTCGACGCGGCCGACCAGATGATCCGCGCCGGTGCGCCGGAGAAGGCGGCGTGGGGCATCGCGCTCGGCCTGACCGTCACGCTGGTCTGGCTGTACATCGAGATCCTGCGGCTGCTGTCCTACTTCAACAGCGACTAGCAGCCTGACGAGAAGGCCCGGCACGAAACGTGCCGGGCCTTTTCGTTTGTGTTGACTCTGCGTCTACGGCGCGATCCATCCACATGTTTGCGCCGTGGGCGCAGAATCGATGCGGTTTCGTCGGTGCGGACCGGCACGCTGCGGCCATGGGGGGTCGAGAAGAGCCGTTCATCGGTACCGAGGCGTTGGCGGCAGGCAGGCTGAACAGGCACCAGTTGCGCAGATACCACCGGGCGCTCATGCCGAACGTCTACCTGGACAAGCGGATCGAGCCCTCCTTGTGGCAGCGCACCGTTGCAGCATGGTTGTGGTCGCGGCGTGAAGCGGTGGTCGCCGGGTTGTCGGCCTCGGCGATACACGGCGCCAAATGGGTCGATGACGACGAACCGGTCGAGCTGATCTGGAGGAACGCGCGCTCACCGAGCGGTGTGGTGACCCGCTACGACTTGTTGCTACCCAACGAGTTCGAGCGACACGATGGCATTCCGGTGACGACACCTGAGCGCACCGCGTTTGATCTGGGCAGACGTGGATCGTTAGGAATGGCAGTCGCCCGGCTCGACGCGCTCGCAGCCGCAACCGGCCTGAAGGCGCCCGTTGTCGAGGAGCTCGCTCGAGAGCACCGACGCGCTCGCGGCTTACGTCAGCTCGAGCAGGCGCTCGACCTGATGGATTCCGGCGCCGAGTCGCCGAAAGAGACGTGGTTGCGGCTGTTGGTGATTCGCGACGGGTATCCACGTCCCCGCACTCAGATACCCATCCCCGGGCCGGATGGATGGCCGCGGTACTACCTCGATATGGGTTGGGAGGCGATCACGCTGGCCCTCGAATACGACGGCGGGCAGCACTGGGATGACCCGAAGCGGGTTGCATACGACATCAAGCGCGCCGAGTACATCCACGATGTGGGCTGGACCGTGGTGCGCGTGACGAAGGGTCACCATCCATCCGACGTGCTGGCCCGGTTGAGGCGCGCTTGGAAACGGGCAACACGTTGACTCTGCGTCCAGGGCGCGACTTTCCGACGTTTTCGCGCCCTGGACGCAGAGTCAACGCTAGGAGGTCAGGACAGCCGCTCGATCACCATCGCCATGCCCTGGCCGCCGCCGACGCACATCGTCTCGAGGCCGAAGGTCTTGTCGTGGGTGGTCAGGTTGTTCAACAGCGTGGTCGTGATCCGCGCGCCGGTCATACCGAACGGATGCCCCAGCGCGATCGCGCCGCCGGAGACGTTCAACCGATCCTCGTCCATGCCCAACGCCCGCGCCGAACCGAGCACCTGCACCGCGAACGCCTCGTTGATCTCGTAGAGGTCGATATCGCCGATCGACATCCCGGCGTTGGCGAGCGCCTTGCGCGTCGCCTCGATCGGGCCAAGCCCCATGATCTCCGGCGACAGTCCGCTCACTCCCGTCGACACGACACGGGCCAGCGGCGTGAGCCCGAGTTCGCGAGCCTTCGTGTCCGACAGGATCACCAGCGCGGCGGCGCCGTCGTTGAGAGGGCAGGCGTTGCCCGCGGTGATGGTGCCGTTGGGGCGAAAGACCGGCTTGAGTTGGCTGATCTTCTCGTACGTGGTGCCCGCCCGGGGACCGTCGTCGGTGCTCACAGTGGAACCGTCGGGCAACGTCACCGGCACGATCTCACGCTCGAAGAAGCCGTTCTTGATGGCCTCCTCGGCCCGGTTCTGGCTGCGCACGCCCCAGTGGTCCTGGTCTTCGCGGCTGATCCCGGTGTGCAGCGCCACGTTCTCGGCGGTCTGACCCATCGCGATGTACACGTCGGGCAGCAGGCCGTCCTCGCGCGGATCGTGCCACTCCTCGGCGCCGGCGGCGGCCTCATCCGAGCGGCTCATCGCGTCGGCGAACAGTGGGTTCTTGCTGTCCGGCCAGCCATCGGCCGTACCCTTCGGAAACCGTGAAACCGTTTCCACCCCAGCGGAAATGAACGCGTGTCCCTCGCCGGCCTTAATCGCGTGGAACGCCATCCGGGTGGTCTGCAGCGACGACGAGCAGTACCGGTTCACCGTCGTGCCGGGCAGGAAGTCGTAGCCGAGTTCGACGGCCACGGCCCTGCCCACGTTGAAGCCGGCTTCGCCCGCGGGCTGGCCACAGCCCATGATCAGGTCGTCGATCTCTCGCGGGTCGAGAGCGGGAACCTTGTCCAACGCAGCCCGCACCATCTGGGCGGCCAGGTCGTCGGGGCGCATATCGACCAGCGAACCCTTGGCGGCGCGGCCGATCGGCGACCGCGCGGTCGCGACAATCACGGCTTCAGGCATGGCGTCTCCTCGCATCGGTGAGTATCACCGAAAACCTAGCTGGCGGACGCGACGGTGGGCGCGGGACCCCTCCCCCCGCCGAGGCCGGGGACCCGACCCAGAACACGCGTCGGGGCCCTCCCGAGCACAGGTGCCGGCACCCCGGTCGAGCGCCGCCACAGCCTGCTCACCCCGCCGACCAGAGCACGCAACCCGAAACCTTCACCGGATCGCGTCGGCCACGGCAACTCCGGCGCGGCCCCACCGAGCCAGTCGCTCAACGCTTTACACAGTGCGGGCAGCAGCTGGTTGGCCGCCAGCTCATAGCCGGCGCCGGACGGGTGGAACATGTCCGTCGAGAACAGCACATCGGGGGTGGTACGGAAGTGGGGCGCCAGCAGGTCGGCCAACGGCACGGGGACACCTCCCTCGGACCGCACCGCTGCGGCTTGCGCGCGCGCCAGTCGAAGACCGCGGCCGCGAGCAACCGAGCGCAGCGGCTGCGGGATCGCGGTGATGACGCCGAAGTCTGGGCAGGTGCCGACGACCACGACCGCGCCGGCAGCCCGTAGCCGGCGGACCGCGTTGCCGAGCCGATGTGCCGACGGTCGAATGCCGTTGGGCCGGGTGATGTCGTTGGCGCCGATCATGATGACCGCGGCATCGGGCCGTGGTCCGGCGACGAACATCGCGTCGATCTGACCCGACAACCCCTTCGACGTGGCTCCCACGATCGCTTTTGTGCTCAGCCGGATCCGTTTGCCCGAGATGTCGGCCAGCCCCCGCGCCAACAGGACGCCGGGCACCTCCTCGGCGGTGACCGCGCCGTAGCCGGTCGCGGTGGAGTCCCCGAAGACCATCAGGTGCAGGTCGAAGGGCACGTCGCGGTGCCAGCGTTCGACCTCGCCCTCGCCGGCTGCGTACACCCCGTCTGCGCGCGGGGGGATGTCCCAGGCCTGCGGGATGACGCGGCGGGCCTGATCGGCCTGACCGATCAGCAGGTTGCGAGCCCCGATGTAGGCCGAACCGATCGAGCCGAGCGTGGCCGCGGCCGCAAAGGCGATGGTGGTCGTCCGCCGCGGTGTGCCCACGGCGGCAATTTTATGTGCGTTTCCGCGATTGTCCGCGTGGCGGCAAGCGGTTGGGGGTCACATTGCGGTATCAACTCCGGTATTGAATATGACTCGCTGATTGTTGAACTGGACATCAGGTGTCAAGCTAAGATGCGAGTCACGTCCAGAAAATTAGGCGTGCTCCGCACTACGACGACTCCAACCGTCGGAGGGGGTGGTTGTAATGACCGCACCAAGCAGGGCTAGCCAAGCCCGTCACCTAGGGGTATCGCCTGCTCAGGCGCGCAAACCCCGCAAGTTTCCGGTCAGCGACGGGGCGCCCGTCGAGATCGTCGAAGATGGTCCCAGCCTGGCTGGTCGACTCGCCTCCATCGCGGCGCTGCTAACTATCAAGCCGACCCTAGCTATCGGTAGTTACGCTCCGCGCCTGCCCTGGCCTTGGGGTTTGGTGGATTTCGCCGCCCGCATCGCGAGGCCGGCGCCCGGTACGGTCCGCGCGACGATCTCGTTGCCGCATTGCACGGCGCAACTCGTCCGGGCGCCCGGCGTGCTGCCCGCTGACGGCAAACGCGGTGTCATTCTGTACATGCACGGCGGCGCGTTCTTGACCTGCGGCGTCAACTCGCACGGCCGGTTGGTGCAGGCGCTGTCCGGTTACGCCGATTGTCCGGTGCTGGTGGTCAACTATCGGATGATCCCCAAACATTCGGTCGGCACCGCGCTCGACGACTGTTACGACGCCTATCAGTGGCTGCGTCTGCGGGGATACGAGCCCGACCAGATCGTGCTGGCCGGCGACTCCGCGGGCGGCTATCTTGCGCTCGCCCTGGCCGAACGGCTGCAGCGCGAAGGCCTCGAGGGGGAGGTGCCCGCCGCGATGGTGACGATGTCGCCGCTCTTCGAGATCGACAACGAGGCCAGGGCCAACCACCCCAACATCCGAAGCGACGCGATGTTTCCGCCGCGGGCGTTCAACGCGCTCGTCGAACTGGTCGAAGAAGCGGCGCGGCGGCGTCCGAAGGACGGCAAGACCGAAGAGGTCTACGAGCCGCTCGACCACATCGAACCCGGCCTGCCCCGCACCCTGATCCATGTGTCGGGCTCCGAAGTACTGGTCAGTGACGCGCGCAAAGCCGCCCGGCGGCTGGCGGCCGCGGGCGTGCCGGTCGAGGTGCGGGTGTGGCCCGGACAGATGCACGTGTTCCAGCTCGGGGCGCCGATCGTGCCGGAGGCGACCCGATCGCTGCGCCAGATCGGCGACTACATCCGAGAGGCCACCTGGTAACCGGGCATGCCGCCTGACACGATGGAGTCATGCGGATCGCCCGGCACGTCAGTGAGCTCATCGGCAACACCCCTCTGGTGCAATTGAATTCTGTTGTTCCTCAAGGAGCGGGCACGGTCGCGGCCAAGATCGAGTACCTCAACCCGGGCGGCAGCGCTAAGGACCGCATCGCGATCAAGATGATCGACGCCGCAGAGGCCAGCGGTGAGCTCAAGCCCGGCGGCACGATCGTCGAACCGACATCCGGCAACACCGGCGTGGGGTTGGCCCTCGTCGCCCAGCAGCGCGGGTACAAGTGCATCTTCGTATGCCCGGACAAGGTTAGCGAGGACAAGCGAAACGTCCTGCGCGCCTACGGCGCCGACGTGGTGGTGTGCCCGACGGCCGTGCCGCCCGACCATCCGGACAGCTACTACAGCGTCTCCGACCGACTGACCACCGAGATCGACGGTGCGTGGAAACCCGACCAGTACTCCAATTTGATGGGTCCGGAGTCGCATTACGAGACCACCGGCCCCGAGATTTGGGCCGACACCGACGGTAAGGTCACCCATTTCGTGGCCGGCGTCGGCACCGGCGGCACCATCACGGGTGCGGGGCGCTACCTCAAAGAAGTGTCCGACGGGAAGGTCCGGGTCATCGGCGCCGACCCGGAGGGTTCGGTCTACTCGGGCGGCTCCGGCAGGCCATATCTGGTCGAGGGAGTGGGCGAAGACTTCTGGCCGGCGGCCTACGATCCCGCGGTGCCCGACGAGATCATCGCGGTTTCGGACGCCGATTCGTTCGAGATGACGCGTCGACTGGCCCGCGAAGAGGCGCTGCTGGTCGGCGGCTCCTGCGGTATGGCCGTCGTCGCCGCGATCAAGGTGGCCGAGCAGGCCGGGCCCGACTCACTGGTCGTCGTCCTGTTGCCTGACGGCGGAAGAGGTTACCTGTCAAAAGTTTTCAACGACGATTGGATGTCCTCGTACGGGTTCCTGCGCAGTCGGTTGGACGGATCGGTGGAGGAGTCGACGGTCGGCGAGGTGTTGCGAGGCAAATCAGGTGCGCTGCCCGACCTCGTGCACACGCACCCTTCGGAGACCGTCCGCGATGCGATCGGGATCCTGCGGGAGTACGGCGTTTCGCAGATGCCCGTCGTCGGGGCAGAACCGCCGGTGATGGCCGGGGAGGTCGCCGGCAGCGTGTCCGAACGCGAACTGCTGTCCGCGGTCTTCGAGGGACGGGCCAAGCTGGCCGATGCGGTGGCAGAGCACATGAGCCCGCCGCTGCCGTTGATCGGCGCCGGGGAACTCGTCAGCTCGGCGGCGAAGGAACTACGCGAGTGCGACGCTGTGATGGTCGTCGAGGAGGGTAAGCCGGTCGGCGTGCTGACCCGTCACGATCTGCTCGGGTTTTTGTCCGACGGAAGTAAACGCCGGGTCCGCTAGCGGTTCATCACCATCGGCCACCAAACCGGACGAACAATGCGGTCGGCCCTCCAGAATCGGCCCCGCATCACGATTCGGGGCGGTTGGGGCGGTGATCATGTCCGTGCAGAAAACCCTGCGCGAACGCGCTTCTTCGGTAGTGTAAGCACGCGTGATCCCAGCTGAGAAACTGACTGGAGACGCCCGATGACCGATCAGCCGCCACCCCCGCCGGAAGGCTTCCCGCCGCCACCGCCGCCCAGCGGTTATCCACAATCGGGTGGTACCTTCCCGCCCCCGCAGGCGGCAACCGGCTATTCGCCACCGCCGCAACCGGTTCAGGCACTGCCGACGGAGGCCTACACATCGTGGTTCACCCGGGTGTTGGCGTGGCTGCTCGACGCGATCCCGATCTTCATCCTGCAAGGCATCGGTTATGCGCTGCTGTTCGGTACCCAGGAAACGGCTTGTATCACCGAAAGTTCGGGGTACCAAGAGTTCTGCGTGACGGGCACCTCGACGATCGGCCAACTGGCGATCGCTGTCACGTCGATACTCGTTCTGGCCTACGTGATCTGGAACTACGGCTACCGTCAGGGCACTACTGGATCCAGCATCGGCAAGTCGATCCTCAAATTCAAGGTTGTCAGCGAAAACACCGGCCAACCAATCGGTTTCGGAATGTCCATCGTGCGGCAGCTGGCGCATATCATCGACGCCGCGATCTGCTATATCGGTTACTTGTTCCCGCTGTGGGACGCCAAACGGCAGACGATCGCGGATAAACTCATCAGCACCGTCTGCTTACCGTTGTAATCGACCGGGAAGGACCCATGTCTGATCAACCGCCCCCTCCGCCGGGAAACAACCCGCCGCCTCCTGGTGGTTATCCACCACCGCCGCCCCCTGGTGGTTATCCGCCACCGCCGCCGCCGGGCGGCTATCCGCCACCGCCCGGTTCCGGTTACCCGCCGCCCGGTTCCGGTTACCCGCCGCCCGGTTCCGGTTACCCGCCGCCCGGACCCGGCTACCCGCCGCCCGGACCCGGCTACCCGCCGCAGGTAGGTGGCTACCCGCAGCCGGGTGGCCCGGGATTCCCTGGCGCACAACCGTATAGCGTCGGCAACGCCTTCTCCTGGGCCTGGGGCAAGTTCAGCGCCAACGCCGTCGCGCTGATCGTTCCGACCCTGGTCTACGCTCTCGTCATCTTCCTGCTGCAGGTGCTGTTCGGCGTCCTGTCGGCGGTCGTGGAACCGGAGTCCACCAGCTACGCCTCGGACGCTGACGGCTTCATGTTCTCCTTCGACGTGTCCGGTCCCGGCAGCCTTGCCATCACGATCATCGGCTGGTTGGTGTCGCTGGTGGTCGGCGGCGCAATTCAGTCGGCCTACTACAGCGGGATGCTGGACATCGCCAATGGGCGTCCCGTGACCATCGGGTCATTCTTCAAGCCGCGCAGTGTCGGCGGCGTCATCATCGCCAGCGTGATCATCGGGATTCTCAGCTCGATCGGTTACGCGTTGTTCGTCCTGCCCGGTATCGCCGTGACCCTCTTCACGTTGTTCACCGTGATCGCGCTACTGGACCGCAACCTGTCACCGATCGACGCGATAAAGACCAGCTTCGACATCGCGAAGAACAACTTCGTACAGGTGCTGCTGACGTTGCTCGTGATCTTCGCCGTGGCGTTCGTCGGCGCATTGCTCTGTGGCGTCGGCCTGCTCGTGGCGCTCCCGGTGGTCGCTCTCATCGAGGTGTACGCCTACCGCAAGCTCAGCGGTGGTCAGGTCGCCGACCTCAATCCGCAGCCCTTGCCGCCCGGTCCGCCGCCGCAGGTCCCGCAGCAGTAGCGAAAGAATCAGATCAGGTTCATCGGAAGGCGCTGACGCCCGTCAGCGCCTCTCCGATGACCATCTGATGCACCTCGGAGGTGCCCTCGTAAGTCAGCACCGACTCCAGGTTGTTGGCGTGCCGGATCACCGGGTACTCCAAGGTGATGCCGTTGGCCCCCAACAGGGTTCTGCACTGCCGTGCGATCTTGATGGCTTCCCGGACATTGTTGAGCTTGCCGAAGCTGACCTGCTCGGGTCTGATTCTGCCGTCGTCCTTCAGCCGGCCCAGATGAAGTGCCAGTAGCTGAGCTTTGCCGAGTTCGACTGCCATATCGGCGATCTTCGCCTGGGTGAGCTGATAGGCCGCGAGGGGTTTGTCGAAGACCTCGCGGGTGCCGACGTAGTCCAGGGTCGTCTGCAGACAGTCCCTGGCGGCGCCCACGCTGCCGAACACAATGCCGAAGCGGGCCTCCGACAGGCAGCTCAGCGGTCCCGACAACCCGCTCGCCTCGGGCAGTTTCGCGTCGGCGGGCAAGCGGACGTCATCGAGGTGCAGCTCCGAGGTGACCGATGCCCGCAGCGACAACTTCCGCGTCATGTCGGTAGCGGAGAATCCGGGCGTGCCCGCCGGCACCAGGAAACCGGTGATTGCGTCCCCTGACCCTTCCTGGCTACGCGCCCACACGACCGCCACATCGGCGACCGAACCGTTGGTGATCCACATCTTGGAACCGTTGAGGATCCAGTCCGATCCGTCGCGCTTCGCGGTCGTGCGCATACCCGCCGGGTTCGACCCGAAGTCGGGTTCGGTCAGCCCGAAGCATCCGATCGCCTCGCCGGCCGCCATCGCAGGCAACCACTGGTTGCGCTGCTCTTCGCTGCCCCACCGGTGGATCGCGAACATCGCCAGCGAGCCCTGCACCGAGACCAGGCTGCGCAGGCCGCTGTCGACGGCCTCGAGTTCCTGGCAGACCAGGCCGTACGCCGTCGCGGTGGAGCCGCCGCAGCCGTAGCCCTTCAGATGCATGCCCAGCAGCCCGAGCTTGCCGAACTCGGCGGCCAGTTCGCGGACCGGCACCTCGCCGGTCTCGAACCACTCCGGTACGAACGGCCGCAACCGCTGTTCGCCGAACCGGCGCACGGTCTGACGCAACTCGATGTCCTCGGCTGACAGCAATGAATCCAGCTCGAGCAGATCTTCGAGGCGGGTCGGGGAGCTCATGAACCATGTCTACACCGGTCGGCGAGCCTGACGGTCGTGGCTAGGCTGAGCAGTGATGACCGAGAAGAGAACGTCCGGCCTGTCCACTCATGGCCTTTCCACTAAGGCCATCCACGCCGTCCGACCCGATCTGACCACGGGGGCCGTGAACGCCCCGATCTATGCCAGTTCGACGTTCGCCCAAGATGGCGTCGGTGGACTGCGCGGCGGGTACGAGTACGCCAGGACCGGCAACCCGACGCGCGCAGCGTTGGAGACCTCGCTCGCCGCGGTCGAAGCGGCCGCCTACGGGCGGGCGTTCTCCTCCGGCATGGCCGCCACGGACTGCGCGCTGCGAGCGATCCTGCGACCGGGCGATCACATCGTGATGCCCGATGATGCGTACGGCGGAACGTTCCGGCTGATCGACAAGGTGTTCACCAAGTGGGGCATCGACTACACCGCCGTTTCGCTGGCGAACCTCGACGCGGTGCGGGAAGCGATCACCCCGAAGACCCGGTTGATCCTGGTGGAGACTCCGACCAACCCGTTGCTGTCGATCGCCGACATCGCCGCGATCGCCCAACTCGCGACGACGTCGAACACGAAAGTTCTGGTGGACAACACGTTCGCCTCACCCGCGCTGCAGCAACCGCTGCTCCTGGGCGCCGACATCGTGTTGCATTCCACCACCAAGTACATCGGTGGCCACTCCGATGTGGTGGGCGGCGCGTTGCTGACCAACGACGAAGAACTCGACACCGACTTCGCGTTCCTGCAGAACGGGGCGGGTGCGGTGCCCGGGCCGTTCGACGCCTATCTCACTCTGCGCGGGCTGAAGACCCTGGTGGTCCGCATGCAGCGGCACAGCGACAACGCCGCGTTGGTCGCGGAGTTCCTGGCCGGCCACCCCGCGATCGAGACCGTGCTCTATCCAGGGTTGCCC
This sequence comes from Mycolicibacterium sp. GF69, assembly GCF_003284965.1. Taxonomy (GTDB): domain Bacteria; phylum Actinomycetota; class Actinomycetes; order Mycobacteriales; family Mycobacteriaceae; genus Mycobacterium. The sequence goes on along the minus strand of NZ_QMEW01000007.1, from coordinate 70,069 downwards.
GGGCATCCGGGTCACGAGGTCGCTGCCAAACAGATGACCGGCTTCGGCGGTATGGTCTCGGTGCGGCTGCGCGGGGGAGTGGACGCTGCCCGCAAGTTCTGTTCCCGGACAGAGGTTTTCATCCTCGCCGAATCTTTGGGCGGCGTCGAGTCGTTGATCGAGCATCCCGGCGCGATGACCCACGCCTCTACCGCAGGTTCCCAATTGGAAGTTCCCGACGACCTGGTGCGGCTGTCGGTCGGCATCGAAGATGTCGCGGATCTGCTCGCCGACCTCGAGCAGGCGTTGGGTTAGCCGCTACGAAAGTGCGTCGCGCAGCGTCGAGGCGGTCACCGCGAGGTTCATCTCGGGTAGCGCGGTCGGATACTCGTCGACCCAGCTGCCGAGCGCGATCTCACCCGCACGCGCGTGCACCCAGCGCCAGCCGCGGTCATTGAGGCTCAGCAGCGCGCCCAGACCGTCGACCGCGTGCAGCAACGAGATGATCGCCGCCGTCGACGGTTCCGGCGGCCTGCGGTCGAACAGCGCCGACAAGAGTGCCGTACGGGCTTGGCCCACGCGATCACGGTTCGTCAGCGGCCAGGCGAACTCGTGACCGAATCTCTTGTCCGGTAACGGGATACGCTGAATCTGGCCGGTGCGTTCCAGGTGGTCGGCAAGGTGGCTCTCGGTGTTCTTGGCCAGCCGCTTGAGCGCCGTCCGAGGCCGCAGCGGACGGCGGCACAACAGCTGGAACGCGGGCTCGACGACCGGATCCATCGCTCCCGGAACGGACAAGGCGATCAAGTGACCGCGTTCGACCGGCTCACCGTCCACCGACGGTCGGATCCGGCACGCATGCGCCAGGTCGAGGAGTACCGCGGCGGGCAGCACGCGGTCGCGGCGGTGGCGGTCCAGAACCGGTTGCGCTGACGCGTTGTCGAGCAGCAGCAGGAACAGGTCTTCGGCGATCTGCGCCATGAGCGGATGCTAAACCCCCGCGCCGAGCGCGCATAAAGCAGATGCGCCGAGCGCGCATAAAGCAGATGCGCCGAGCGCGCATAAAGCAGATGCGCCGAGCAGGCGGGTGTCCGCGTCAGGCGTGGTACGGCTCGGCCTCGAGCAGCTTCACCTTGACCGTGCTGCCGCTGGGCACCGTGTAGGTGCGCACGTCACCGACCTTGGCGTCGATGAGCGCCTCGCCCAGCGGCGACTTCGGCGAATACACCTCGAGCTTGCCGTCGCTGATGCCCTCCTGGCGGGTGGCGATCAGGAACGTCTCGGTGTCACTTGCGTCGTCGCCGTACTGGACCTTGACCACCGAACCGGGCAACGCCACGCCGGACTGCTTGGGCGCCTCGCCGACTTTGGCGTTGTTGAGAAGCTCCTGCAGCTGACGAATCCGCGCTTCCTGCTGGCCCTGCTCCTCACGAGCGGCGTGGTACCCGCCGTTCTCGCGCAGGTCGCCCTCTTCGCGGCGGTCGTTGATCTCGGCGGCGATGACGGGCCGGTTGGCGATCAGCTGGTCGAGCTCCGCCTTCAACCGGTCGAACGCCTCCTGCGTCAGCCAGGTGACCTGCGTATCGGTCATGTCGTCGCGCTCCTGTCCATCTAAATGTTCTCGCGCTCTCTCGCGTAAGAAGTCTCTTGGCACGGTGCCGGGAGCCTGACGTGTATTGCCGCGATCGTCGATGCTTAATCACAGCACCAAATGCAGCAATACACGGCCCCAGCAGGAACCGTGTACCGGACCATGATAGCACCGCAGAGACGACTGATTTTCACGAATTCGCAGTTCGCCGTCTGTTGTGTCGAGGCTCAGAACCGTCGAACCACCCCCGATCTCAGGGCGTCACCAGATACGACGGCACGTCGGTGCCGCAGCCGTAGATATCCCCGTTGGCCGGCGGGCGGGTGGTCTTGACGGGCGCGGTCACCTGCACCGTCTGTTGCGTCGACGGCGGCACCAGCACCTCGCGACGGCCGGTCTCGGCGCCGTCGACGGACCGGGCCCGCACGATGCAGACCACCGGCCTGGACGGATCCTTTCGCGTGACGCTGATCGTCACCGCCACGGTTTCGTCGTCGACCAGTTCGTAGGCGCCCAGCTCACCCTTGACGTCTTCGCTGCCGAACCGTTCGAACGCCACCACGGCCACGGCCACGCCCACTGCCAGCGCGACCGCGGTGAACGCGATGGCGATCCACCGGCGCTGGCGGCGGGACAGCCGCTGGCGCCCATAGCGTGCGGAGGGACGTTCGATCATCTGGTTTTCTATGCCCATCGGTCGGAAGGATCTACAGAACTGGAACTATAGGGACTACAGAATGGCGCCAACGGGTTGATATCTCCCGGAGACGACGGGATCGCGATAGTCGCGAAGAGTGAAGGCAGAGCAGGTTGAGCGAACTGCGGTTGATGGCAGTGCACGCCCACCCGGACGACGAGTCCAGCAAGGGCGCCGCCACCATGGCACGTTACGTGGACGAGGGTGTCCGCGTGCTCGTCGTGACGCTCACCGGCGGCGAGCGCGGCGACATCCTCAACCCGGCCATGGACCTGCCCGAGGTGCGCGGCCGGATGGCCGAGATCCGGCGCGACGAAATGGCCAAGGCGGCCGAGATTCTCGGCGTGGAGCACCGCTGGCTAGGTTTCGTGGATTCGGGGCTCCCCGAAGGAGATCCGCCACCGCCACTGCCCGAGGGCTGCCTGGGTGTGGTGCCGCTCGAACAGCCGACCGAGGCGCTGGTGCGCGTCGTCCGCGAATTCCGGCCACACGTGATGACCACTTACGACGAGAACGGCGGCTATCCACACCCGGATCACATCAGGTGCCATCAGGTGTCGATGGCGGCCTATGAGGCCGCCGGTGACTATCGGCTGTTCTCCGATGCCGGCGACCCCTGGAACGTGCGCAAGCTGTACTACACCCACGGCTTCCTGCGGCAACGGATGCAACTGCTGCAGGACGAGTTCGCCAAGCACGGCGAGGTCGGCCCGTTCGAGAAATGGCTCAAGCACTGGGACCCGGATCACGACATCTTCGCCAAGCGGGTCACCACCCGAATCGAGTGCGCCAAGTACTTCGCCCTGCGCGACGACGCGCTACGTGCCCACGCCACCCAGATCGACCCGACCGGGGACTTCTTCCGCGCCCCGATCGAATGGCAGCAGCGGCTCTGGCCGTCCGAGGAGTTCGAATTGGCCCGCTCCCGTGTGCCCGTGACGCTGCTGGAAGACGACCTTTTCGCAGGGATCGAGGACCGATGAACCTCACGCTCGCCATCGGCCTGCTCGCCCAGGAACAGCCGAGGGACACCGGCCCCGAATTCGGCAAGGCCAGCCCAATGGGCCTGCTGATCCTGGTGCTGCTGCTGATCGGGACGTTCCTGCTGATCCGGTCGATGAACCGACAACTGCGCAAGCTGCCGGAGTCGTTCGACGGCGACGATGCCGGGAAGACGCAGGTCGGCGACGACGAGACGATCGCCTCCGATGCCGATTCCGCGACCGACGACGATGCCGGCACCGATTCCGCGACCGACGGACCGAAACGTGAGCCCGGAGGCTGACGGTTTGGCGATCCTGTGGGCGCTAACGGGTTGATCACACCACCTGGCTGCGGGCAATCAACCCCGTAGGCGCATGCCTCCGAGTGGCAGGGTTGAGGTATGCCGAACCGTCTCGCGGATAGCACCAGCCCCTATCTGCGTCAGCACGCCGACAATCCGGTGCACTGGCGCGAATGGACGCCCGAGGCTCTTGCCGAGGCGGCCGCCCGCGACGTTCCGATCCTGTTGTCGATCGGCTACGCGGCCTGCCACTGGTGTCATGTGATGGCGCACGAGTCATTCGACGACGACGAAGTTGCCGCGGCGATGAACGACGGTTTCGTGTGTATCAAGGTCGACCGGGAGGAGCGCCCCGACCTCGACGCGGTCTACATGAACGCGACGGTCGCGCTGACCGGGCAGGGTGGCTGGCCGATGACGTGCTTCCTCACCCCCGACGGTAGGCCGTTCTTCTGTGGCACGTACTACCCGAAAACCACCTTCCTGCAACTGCTGGCCGCCGTGGCCGAAACCTGGCGCGAGCGGCGTGGCGAAGTCGAGGAAGCCTCCGTCCGGATCACCGATGAGCTGCGGTCGATGGCGGCCGGTCTGCCCGGCGGCGGTCCACCGCTTCAACCGGCGCTGTGCGACCACGCCGTCGCCGCGGTACTGCAGGACGAGGACGTTGCCCGCGGCGGATTCGCCACCAATTCGGCTGGCGCGCCCAAGTTTCCGCCGTCGGCGTTGCTCGAAGCGCTGCTGCGTAACCATGAGCGCACCGGCGACATCATGCCGATGGAGACCGTGGAGCGGACCTGCACCGCGATGGCCCGCGGCGGCATCTACGACCAATTGGCAGGCGGATTCGCGCGCTACAGCGTCGACCCGTACTGGACCGTGCCGCATTTCGAGAAGATGTTGTACGACAACGCGCTACTGTTGCGGAGCTACGCGCACTGGGCTCGGCGCACCGCAAACCCGTTGGCGCGCAAGGTCGCGGCCGAGACGGCGGCATTCATGCTGGACGATCTTCGTGTCGACGGGATGTTCGTCTCGTCGCTGGACGCCGACGCCGCCGGGGTGGAAGGCCTGACCTATGTGTTCACCCCGGCGCAGCTGACCCAAGTGCTGGGCGACGACGACGGACGTTGGGCCACTGAACTTTTCGCGGTTACCGCCGAGGGTACGTTCGAACACGGGGCCTCGGTGCTGCAGTTGCCGCGTGACCCCGACGACCCCGAGCGGTTCGCCCGGGTGCGGGCGGCACTGTTGGCGGCCCGGCTCACCCGCCCGCAACCGGCCCGCGACGACAAGGTCGTCACCGCCTGGAACGGGCTCGCGATAACCGCGCTCGCCGAAGCCGGCATTGCGCTGGGCCGTCCGGAATTTCTCGATGCCGCAACGGAATGCGCCCGCGCTGTCTGGGATCTGCACATGTCGCCCGCAAGCGGGCGACGCCCTCACTCCGGCAGGCTGCGGCGGGCCAGTCTCGGCGGCGCGGTCGGCGACAGCGCCGGAATCCTCGAGGACCACGCCGCGCTGGCCACCGGTCTGCTGACCGTCCACCAGTTGACCGGTGACAGGTTTTGGCTGGACTCCGCGATGGCCTTGCTCGACATCGCGCTCGACCACTTCGCGGACCCGGATCGGCCCGGGCGATGGTTCGACACCGCCGACTACGCCGAGGCATTGATGGTGCGGCCCGCCGACCCGCTCGACGGCGCGACGCCGTCGGGCGCATCGCTGATCGCCGAGGCGCTGTTGATTGCGGCGCATCTTTCTCCGGCCGACAGAGCCGAGCGGTACGCCACCGCGGCCGAAGCCACCCTGGCCGCCGCGACGCCGATTCTGGCTCGGCTGCCGCGCTCGGGCGGGCACTGGCTCGCGGTAGCCGAGGCGGCCGTGCGCGGGCCGCTGCAGATCGCGGTGGCCTGCGACCCGGCGCAGTCGGAGTTGCTGGCCGTCGCGCGCCGGCTCGCGCCGGGGGGAGCCGTGGTGGTCGGCGGGCCGGTGAACTCGTCGGAGCTACTGATCGACCGTGACCGCGTCCACGGTGCCGATGCCGCCTACGTGTGCCGCGGCCGTACGTGCGACCTGCCCGTCACGACCGCGCCGGAACTGGCTGCCGCTCTGGGGGCGTCCGTGTAGCGTTCGGCGCATGTCGACGCCCGAAGACAACGCCAAGACCGTCCGCCGCTACCTCGAGCTGGCCGCGCAGGGCAAGGCCGATGACGTCGCCGAGCTCTACGCCGACGACGCCACCGTCGAGGACCCTGTCGGCGGCGAGGTGCACATCGGCCGCAAGGCGATCCGCGGTTTCTACGACGCGCTGCCGACCATGGGTGCCCAGGCCGACGTGGTCACGCTGCGGGCGCTCGGCAACGAGGCGGCGTTCTTCTGGTCGCTGACCATCAATCTCGGCGACAACCGGATGCGCATCGAGATCATCAGCGTCATGACGTTCAACGAGGAGGGCCAGATCGCCTCGATGAAGGCCTACTGGACCCCAGAGAACGTCACCCAACTCTAAGTGATTTGGGTGCGCTACTGGTCGCTGCGCGATCGGTAGCGCACCGAAGCCGCGGGTCAGAAGACGGCGAACCACATCGCGATGTAGTGGCAGATCGCCGCGACCGCGGTGCACGCGTGGAAGAACTCGTGGTGGCCGAACGTCGTCGGCCACGGGTCGGGCCACTTGAGCGCGTACAGCACGCCGCCGACGCTGTACAGCGCGCCGCCGACGATCAGCAACACCAGCGCGGCGATTCCCGCACCCTGCATGATCGGCCCGACGAACCAGGCCGCCACCCAGCCGAGCAGGATGTAGAGCGGGACGCCCACCCACCGCGGCGCCGACGGCCAGAAACACTTGAGCAGTACCCCGGCGATCGCTCCGCCCCAGACGATCCAGAACAGCACCCAGCCGTCGGTCTGCGGCAACGCCAGCAACGCGAACGGGGTGTAGCTGCCGGCGATGAACACGAAGATCATCGAGTGGTCGAGGCGCTTCATCCACTTGCGCGCGGTCGCCGACTTCCAGTTGACCCGGTGGTAGGCGCCGCTGACCGCGAACATCGCCACGATCGTGAGCGTGTAGATCAACGTCGCGATGCCCGCACGCGTCGACTCCACCGACCACGACACCGACACCAGCGTGGCCCCACAGATCGCGGCGATCACCGCCGCATAGACATGGATCCAACCGCGGGCGCGCGGCTTGCCGATGAAACTGGCGACACCGTCGACGACTGCTTCCGGGAAGTCCTCGGCGGGGTCCTGCGGTTCGCGGGGCCAGTCGGAATCGGTGGCGTCGATGGATCGCGTCATGTCACCTCCACTATTGCCACGGGGGTTTGCCGAACCTCACAGTAGTCTGGATCTTCGTGGAGCTCATTCCCCCGCGCCTCAAAGAGCCGGCCTACCGGCTGTACGAGCTGCGGTTGCGCCAGGAGCTGGCGCGAGCCAAATCCCAACTGCCACGCCATATTGCCGTTCTGTGCGACGGCAACCGCAGATGGGCCCGTGACCTTGGCCACGATGACGTCAGCGTCGGTTACCGAATGGGCGCCCGCAAGATCGCCGAGATGCTGCGCTGGTGCCAGGACGCCGGCATCGAGATGGCCACCGTGTACCTGTTGTCCACCGAAAACCTGCAGCGCGCACCCGATGAGCTGTCCCCGTTGATCGAGATCATCACCGACGTCGTCGAGGAGATCTGCGCACCCGCCAACCACTGGAGTGTGCGCACGGTCGGCGACCTGGAACTGATCGGCGAGGAGTCCGCCCGCCGGCTGCGCGGTGCGGTCGAATCGACGCGGTCGAAGGGTGGTGCCCAGACTTTCCATGTCAACCTCGCCGTCGGGTACGGCGGGCGCCAGGAGATCGTCGACGCCGTGCGCCAACTGCTCGGCAAGGAACTGGCCAACGGCAGAAGCGGCGAACAGCTGATCGAGGCCGTCACCGTCGACGCGATCTCGGAGAACCTTTACACCTCCGGGCAGCCCGATCCCGATCTGGTCATCCGCACATCGGGGGAGCAGCGGCTCTCGGGCTTTCTGCTGTGGCAGAGCGCGTACTCGGAGATGTGGTTCACCGACGCGTACTGGCCGGCGTTCCGGCGGGTCGACTTCCTGCGCGCGCTGCGCGACTACACCGCACGTCACCGCCGGTACGGGATGTGATGGCTGCGCTGTCGGCGGTGGTCTTCGTGCTCAGCTGGTGGTTGGGCCTGTACCTGCTGGCCCGTGACCCGCGCAAACCCGTGCTGGTGCTGGCCGCGATCGGACTGACCAGTTTTGCGGCAGTGGTCGCGCTGGACGCGGTCCGGACGATCAGCGGCGCCGACGTGCTCAGCCGCATCGAGATCTATCTGGTCGCGGTGCCGGGCGTCGCCTGGTTCGCGGTTCTCCTCGAGCTGTCCCGTCCCCGGGACACGTGGCGCAGTCGAGCGGGTGAGATCGGGCTCGTCACGATCGTCGCCGCGGCCGCGGTCGTCGGTGCCGCGCTGGCCGGAAGCGTCGACGGCCCGGTCCGGTTGGGCCACTGGGTGATGTTCGCGGCGATCTCGCTGTCGGTGCTGGGTGCGATGATCGTCGCGGTGCTGCGGCGCTGGCAGCCCGGTCCGGTCGTGGGTTTCGTGGTGATTGCGACGCTGTTCTTCGCGCTCGGCAACGCGATCCTGGTCATCCCGCTGGGCCTGGTGCCCAGCTGGTTGGCGTTGGCCTCCACCGGGTTCGACGTGGCGCTGCTGGGCGTCGCCGTCGCGATCGGCGACGCGTTCGACGAGGGGCAGGCGTTGCGCGCGGACATGCTGCGCTCGTTCGCGGCGACGGCCGTGGTGGCGGTGCTGTTCGGCGGGCAGGCTCTGATCGGTCTCGCGGTCACCGGCCACGACACCGCGCTGACCGTGCTGCTGTTCACCAGCCTGGCGATCGCGATCGCGATCAACGTGCTCGCCGACCCGCTGGCCGGTGTCCTCGACCGGCTGGCGTTCTCGCGGGCGCCGGCCCTGCGCGCCGACCGGGCGACCCTGCGCAGCACCGAAGCGGCGCTGCCGCTGCGGAAGGACAATCCGCTCGACGGTGTGGACGAGGCCACCTTCGCCCGCCTCACCCGCCGGGCCCTCGGCCACTACAGCGACCTCTCCAAGCTGATCGCCAGCCCGCTGACCAGATTGCCGGTCATCGACGAGCGGCTGGCCGCCCGCGGCGCACCAGACCAGCCGCTGGAGCGAGCGGCCGAACTCAAGGCGCTGCTCGCCGACCGCATCGCCCGGCTCAAACCGCGAGACGGCGGCGAGTTCGGCACGACCGAGGAATGGCGGCACTACAACGCGCTGTATTTCCCGTACGTGGTGGGAGTGCGGGCCTATGCGCAGAACGCCACCGCCGCCGGACTCGATCCGGTGGCCCGGCAGGCCTGGCAATGGTTCGTCACCGACGTACCGCAGCGGTCGCTGCACAACTGGCAGACTGCTGCGGCACGGCTCATCGCCGCCGATCTACGCGGCAACCTGGTGACGGCCCAGGACTGAAAACGTCGTGAGCTGCGGCTGGCAGTAGCTGGCAGCGTTCTGCGTCGATCTGGCAGCGCTATCTGAGCACTGTCGGTGACATGACCGCCATCACCGATCGCCCCGTCCGCGACAGCGACGCGCTGCTGCGGTTCGCACTTCGCGCCGACGCGACGTTATGCGCCGCAGTCGGTCTCGTCGTCGCCATGGCCGCCGACCCGCTGTCCCGGTTGTCCGGCCTGTCTGCCACCAGCGAGTGGATTGCCGGCGCCGCGCTCGTCGGCTACGGCGCCGCGCTGTTTCTGGCCGCCGGGATGTCCGACGTCCGGCGCGTCGGTCTCGGCGTGCTCGTCGGCAATCTCGTGTTCACGGTCGTCATCGCGGCCGTACTGATCGCCGGCTGGCTACCGCTGACCGAATTCGGCGTCGTCACCATCGTCGCGTTCACCGCCGCCACCCTCGCCTTCGCCTACGCCCAGTACCTCGGGGTGCGTCGCCTGACGTGACCTCCGCATGGCTGGTCCGGAGCCGCCGTCGTAAGAGGTTGCGGCGTCGGCTCCGGAACGGTCCATAACCCCCACCAGAAAGATCACCCCACCAGAAAGGAAGTTCGATGACCGCCATCTCCACCCCGAGGCTCCGCGAATCCAACGACTCGTTCCTGCGCTTCGCGCTGCGGGCCGACGCCATCGCCAGCGGACTCATGGGTCTGGCCGGTATCCCGCTCGCGGGCTGGCTGGCGAGGATCTCTGGTACTTCGATCGCATTCGAGTACGCAGTGAGCGCCTTCTTCATCGCCTTCGCGATCGGGGTCTTCGCCTTCGCCGCCAGGCCGTCGGTCAAAGCCGCCGGCATCGTCATCGCCGTGGGCAACGTGGCGTACACCGTCGCCACCGTGGTGTTCGTCCTCGCCGATGTGTTCCCGCTGACGACGGTCGGTGTGGTGCTGACGTTGGCCACCGGCGTCTATACGTTGATCATGGCCGAGCTGCAGTACCAGGGCATCCGGCGCATCAAGGCCTAGCACGTTGTCGCACAAGCCCGTTCGGTCCCGCCGGACGGGCTTGGTGCACGTCAGAGCTTGCGGAGCCGCAACCGGTTGATGGAGTGGTCGGCGTCCTTGCGCAGCACCAGCGTTGCCCGCGGCCGGGTCGGCAGGATGTTCTCGATCAGGTTGGGCCGGTTGATCGAATGCCAGATGTCGCGGGCTGCGAACCCGGCCTGTTCGTCGGTGAGAGTGGCGTAATGGTGAAAGTGTGACGCGGGATCCGCGAACGCCGTCGTCCGCAGGCCGAGGAACCGGTCGATGTACCACTGTTCGATGTCGTCGATGCGGGCATCGACGTAGACCGAGAAGTCGAACAGGTCCGACACCATCAACGTCGGCCCGGTCTGCAACACGTTCAGCCCCTCCAGAATCAAGATGTCCGGGTGTCGGACCACCTGCTTCTCCCCGGGCACGATGTCGTAGAGCAGATGCGAGTACACCGGTGCGCACGCGTATTCGGAGCCGGACTTGACCGTCGTGACGAACCGCATCAGCGCCCGACGGTCATAGCTCTCGGGAAAGCCTTTGCGGCCCATCAGGTTCCGTCGCACCAGCTCGGAGTTGGGGTAGAGGAACCCGTCGGTGGTGACCAGGTCGACGCGCGGGTGGTGCTCCCAGCGGGCCAGAAGTGCCTGCAGCACACGGGCCGTCGTGGACTTGCCGACGGCGACGCTGCCCGCGACGCCGATGACGAACGGCACCGGCCGGTCCGGATTCTGCTGCGGCTCACCACCCCCGTCGCCGAGAAACTCGGCGGTGGTCGCGAACAACCGTTGGCGGGCGGCGACCTGGAGATGGATGAGCCGGGCCAGCGGCAGGTAGACCTCTTCGACTTCGAGCAGGTCGATCTTCTCGCCGATGCCACGCAGCTTCTTCAGCTCGTCCTCGCTGAGCTTCAGCGGAGTCGACATGCGCAGATTTCGCCACTGACTCCGGTCGAACTCCACGTATGGGCTGGGTTCACTCAGCCGCGCCATTCGCTCAGTCTTGCATTTACCGTTGATCTCATGGACGCCAGCACCTCAAATCCGCTAGTCCGCGAATATCTGCTGCTCGGTCTGCGCTTCGACCGGATCGAGGAGGGCTATGTCGACTCGTTCACCGGTGATCCGGCGCTGCGGCGCGCGGTGGCCGCCGAGCCGCAGCCCGATCCCGCCGACCTGGCCAGGCAGGCCGACCGGTTGCTGGGGGAGTTGGCCGCGGTCGACACACTGGAGCAGTCGCGAGCGGATTACATTGGCGCCCACCTGAGGGCGCTGGCGTGCGCCGGCCGCAAATTCGCAGGTGAGCAGGTTGGTTTCATCGACGAGGTCGAGGCGTACTTCGACGTGCACATCGGCAAGGGCGACCCGGAGCGGTACCGGCAGGCGCATCGGCAACTCGACGAGCTTTTGGGCGGGTCGGGTTCGCTCGCTGACCGGATGCGGTCGTACCGGGCGAACGAGCAGATTGCACCCGCGCGCCTCGAGCAGTGCATCCACGCGTTCTCCAGCGCCCTGCGCGACCGCGTGCGCGCCGAGTACCCGCTGCCCGACGCGGAGACCATCACCTACGAGGTGGTCACCGACAAGCCGTGGTCGGGGTTCAACTACTACCACGGCGATTACAAGTCGACGGTCGCCGTCAACGCCGACCTCAAACAGCAGATGTCCAACCTGCCCCGGCTGGTCGCCCACGAGTCCTATCCGGGCCACCACACCGAGCACTGCCGTAAGGAGGCGGGCCTGGTGGAGGGCAGAGGCCAGGCCGAGCAGACCATCTTCCTGGTCAACACCCCGCAGTGCCTGATGGCCGAGGGCCTGGCCGACCTGGCGCTCTACGCGGCGATCGGCGACGGGGTGAGCGCAGCGACGGGAAGTGGACAGGGCTGGGGTGCCTGGGCCCGGGAGATCTACGCGGATCTGGGACTGCGGTTCGACGGCGAAAGCGCTCAGGCGGTTTCGGAGGCGACGGCCGCGCTCGCCGAGGTGCGACAGGACGCCGCGCTGATGCTGCACGACGAGCACCGCGACGTCGACGAGGTCGTCGAATTCCTCAAACGGTGGCTGTTGGTCGACGACGAGCGCGCCCGGCAGATGCTGCGGTTCTTGTCCTCGCCGCTGTGGCGGGCCTACACCAGCACCTACGTGGAGGGATACCGGCTGCTGCGCGGCTGGCTGGATGCGCGGCCCGACGACGTCAGCCTCACGCAGCGATTCGGCACGCTGCTCGACGAGCCGCTGATCCCGTCCGCGCTGCGGGCGGCCTGAGTAGTCGGCGAACGTGGGTTACCGTCACGCCAAACAGCGGTTTGGCGTGCGTCAATCCCACACTCGGCGCGCAAAGGACCGGAAAGTAGGCTGAACCCCATGACTGCAGATTCCGTGACCTCCCACGTTCCTGCTCCCGGCGCGGAGTACGCCGAGACGGCGAGCGCCGCCTATCGGGCCGCGTTACAGGTCATCGAGTCAGTCGAGCCGCGCATCGCGGCTGCCACGCGCAAAGAGCTTGCTGATCAACGGGATTCGCTCAAGTTGATCGCCAGCGAGAATTACGCGTCGCCGGCGGTCCTGCTGACCATGGGCACCTGGCTGTCCGACAAGTACGCCGAGGGCACGATCGGGCACCGGTTCTACGCGGGCTGCCAGAACGTCGACACCGTCGAGAGCCTCGCTGCCGAGCACGCCCGCGAGCTGTTCGGGGCGCCGTACGCCTATGTGCAGCCGCACTCGGGCATCGACGCGAACCTCGTTGCCTTCTGGGCGATTCTGGCGACCCGGGTCGAAGCACCCGAACTGGCCGCGGCCGGCCTCAAACACGTCAACGATCTGTCGGAGACGGACTGGGAGAAGCTGCGCAACAAACTCGGCAACCAGCGGCTGCTGGGCATGTCGCTGGATGCCGGCGGTCACCTCACCCACGGTTTCCGGCCGAACATCTCCGGCAAGATGTTTCACCAGCGCAGCTACGGCACCGACCCGAACACCGGTTTCCTGGACTACGCCGCGGTCGCCGAGGCCGCCCGCGAGTTCAAGCCGCTGATCATCGTGGCGGGGTACTCCGCCTACCCGCGGCGGGTCGACTTCGCCAAGATGCGCGAGATCGCCGACGAGGTGGGCGCGACGTTGATGGTCGACATGGCGCACTTCGCGGGCCTGGTCGCGGGCAAGGTGTTCACCGGCGACGAGGATCCCGTGCCGCATGCGCACGTCACCACCACGACCACCCACAAGTCGCTGCGTGGACCCCGCGGCGGGATGGTGCTCGCCCAACCGGAGTACTCCGACGCCGTCGACAAGGGTTGCCCGATGGTGCTCGGCGGCCCGCTGTCGCATGTGATGGCCGCGAAGGCTGTCGCGCTCGCCGAGGCCCGCCAACCCCCGTTCCAGGCGTACGCGCAACGCGTCGCCGACAACGCCCAGGCGCTGGCCGACGGTTTCCTCAAGCGCGACGCGAATCTGGTCACCGGCGGCACCGACAACCACATCGTGCTGCTCGACGTCACCTCGTTCGGCCTGACCGGCCGGCAGGCCGAGTCGGCCCTGCTCGACGCGGGCATCGTCACCAACCGGAACTCCGTGCCCGCCGACCCGAACGGAGCCTGGTACACCAGCGGTATCCGGCTGGGCACTCCCGCGCTGACCACGCGTGGTTTCGGGGCCGACGAGTTCGACCGCGTGGCGGAGCTGATCGTCGACGTGCTGTCGAACACCGAAGCGACGCAAGCCAGTGCCGGGCCGTCGAAGGCCAAGTACACCCTGGCCGACGGCACCGCCGAACGCGTACATGCCGCGTCGGCCGAGCTGCTAACCGCCAATCCGCTGTATCCGGGGCTCGAACTCTAGGCGCTCGACGAGTGTCGCGTTGATCGACGGCTTTCCGTCGGACGCGTACGACAACCCGACTGTCGGGTTCGGGCTTCAGACGCCACGCCCGGCGGAATTTTACGATTCCCACAGAATTGGGTTACTGTAACCGCATGGCACAGAAACCTGTACCCAATGCGCTGATCCTCGAACTCGAGCCGGTCGTGCAGCAGGAGCTGCGTCGTCATATCGACTCCGAGGATCTCTGGTACGCGCACGACTACGTACCGTTCGACCAGGGCGAGAACTTCGCGTTCCTCGGCGGCAAGGACTGGGATCCGTCGCAGGTGAGCCTGCCCAAAGACGTCACCGATGCCCTGGAAATCCTGCTGATCACCAAAGACAACCTCGCGAGCTTTCACCGTGAGTTCGTCTTCAGCTTCATCCTCGAGGAGAAGTGGGGCCGGTGGATCGGCCGGTGGACCGCTGAGGAGCACCTGCACGCGATCGCGCTGCGCAACTACCTCGTCGTGACCCGCGAGATCGACCCGACCGCCAACGAGGACGCGCGCGTCGAGCACGTGATGAAGGGCTACCGCGCCGAGACCTACAGCCAGGTCGAGCGGCTGGTGTTCATGGCCTTCTTCGAGCGGGCGCACGCCGTGTTCTGCCGCAACCTCGAGGCCAAGATCAACGAGCCGGTGCTCAAGGGTCTGATCGGGCGCATCGCCCGCGACGAGGAGCGGCACGAGGAGTTCTTCGCCAACCTCGTCGGGCACCTGTTGTCCACGAACCGCGACGAGACTGTCGAGGCGATCGCGCGCCGCGCCGCCGAGCTCGACGTCGTCGGCGGCGACATTGACGCCTACGCGGACAAGGTTCAGCGCATGGACGAGGTCGGCATCTTCGGGCCCGGGCAGTTGCGTCAGGTGACCGCCGACCGCATCGCCGCATGGGGTCTGGCCGACGAGCCGAAGCTGCGCGAGTTCGCCTCCGCGTAAGCGGCCCGCAACCGCCTCCGGCGAGGCGCGGCGAACACTACGGCGCGCCTGCACGGCGCATGTGCCGCACCGGGAGTAGCGTCGCTTTCGATGGCTAGCGACTTGCTTTGCTGTCCGGGCGGTACCGATCATTTCGATCACGAAGGGACCGGCCCCGGTCTCAGTGCCGCAGTGTCCGCCGAAGGTTCGTGCGGGGCCGCATGAAGCCGTGTGAGACGCGAGGAGCGCCACGTGACTGAATCGGCAATCCGCACCTATGTGCTCGACACTTCCGTGCTGTTGTCAGATCCCTGGGCCTGCACGCGCTTTGCCGAGCATGAGGTCGTGGTTCCGCTGGTCGTGATCAGCGAACTCGAAGCCAAGCGGCACCATCATGAGCTCGGCTGGTTCGCGCGTCAAGCACTGCGGATGTTCGACGATCTTCGCCTCGAACACGGTCGGCTCGATCTGCCGATTCCCGTTGGCGCACAAGGCGGCTCGCTACATGTCGAGCTCAACCACAGCGATCCGTCGGTGCTGCCCGCCGGGTTCCGCACCGAGAGCAACGACGCCCGGATCCTCACCGTCGCCGCCAACCTCGCCGCAGAGGGTAAGCACGTCACACTGGTCAGCAAAGACATCCCGCTGCGGGTGAAAGCCGGCGCGGTCGGATTGTCGGCCGACGAGTACCACGCCCAGGACGTCATCACGTCGGGCTGGACGGGCATGGCCGAAGTCGAAGTCACCCCCGACGATATCGACGCGTTGTTCGCCGAAGGTGAGACTGATCTCGAGACGGCCCGAAACCTCCCGTGCCACACCGGGATCCGGCTGCTCGGCGGAACCTCTCACGCGCTGGGCCGGGTGACCCCGGAGAAGCGGGTGCAACTGGTACGCGGTGACCGAGAGGCGTTCGGGCTGCGGGGCCGCTCCGCCGAACAGCGGGTCGCGTTGGACCTGTTGCTCGACGAGTCCGTCGGCATCGTTTCGCTCGGCGGCAAGGCGGGCACCGGCAAGTCCGCACTGGCGCTGTGCGCCGGCCTGGAGGCGGTGCTGGAGCGCCGAACGCAGCGCAAGGTCGTCGTGTTTCGCCCGCTTTACGCGGTCGGCGGGCAGGACCTCGGCTACCTGCCCGGCAGCGAGAGCGACAAGATGGGGCCGTGGGCGCAGGCGGTCTTCGACACGCTCGAAGGCTTGGCCAGTCCCGCGGTGCTCGAGGAGGTGCTGTCGCGCGGCATGCTCGAAGTGTTGCCGCTGACGCACATCCGTGGCCGGTCGCTGCACGACTCGTTCGTGATCGTCGACGAAGCGCAGTCGCTCGAGCGCAACGTGCTGCTGACCGTGCTCTCGCGGCTCGGCGCTGGCTCGCGTGTCGTCCTCACCCACGACGTCGCCCAGCGCGACAATCTGCGCGTCGGCAGGCACGACGGCGTCGCGGCGGTGATCGAAAAGCTCAAGGGGCACCCGTTGTTCGCCCACATCACGCTGCTGCGTAGTGAACGTTCGCCGATCGCAGCGCTGGTGACCGAAATGCTCGAGGAGATCAGCCCCGGCGCCCTGCCGTAGGGGTGGTTTCGGCGCGCTACGAGTCGCTCAGCGATCGGTAGCGCACCGAAATCACAATTTTCCGCGAACCAGATACCAACCGGCGGCGGCGGCGCCACCGAGCGCCATCACCCGATCGGCGCGGTCGCTGCGGGGCAGATCGAGCAGCGAAGCCAAACCGAGCACCGCAAACCCTGTGCGCAGGGCAGGCTGACTCGTGGCTGTCGTGACCAGGGTGGCGTGATCGGCCAGGGTTGCGGGAGTTTCGTCGAGACGCACCGGTCCTCCTGTGATGGCGGGTGGCGTGACAGCGATTCGACGGTAAAACCTTGGCCCCCGACGGGGGAATAGGGTGTTTCCCTACGCCTGAGGTGTCCTGAGCATGCCTGGGTTGCTAAGCCCCTTTTGCTAAGCCCCTTTGCTAAGCCCCTGAGCCGGGATCGCCGAAGCGGCCGATATGGCGACCCAACTCGGCCCGCGACTTGATGCCGAGCTTGCGGTAGATGCGGGCGAGGTTTGCCTCGACAGTTTTGGGACTGATGAACAGCGCGATCGCGACGTCGCGGTTCTTCATCCCCGATGCGGCCAGTTGGGCCACCCGCTGCTCGGAGGGCGTCAACTCCCCGCTGCGGTGCGGCCCGGCGCTGGCCCGCGACAGCTCGCCGCGGGCCCGGTCCGCCCACAGTGGGATGTTGAGACGCTCGAATGTCGCCAGCGCCTCCTGCAGATGCGCCGACGCCGACTCCTTCTTACGTCGACGGCGCTCGATCCGGCCCAGGATCACCAGCGTGCGTGCGCGTTCGAACGGCATCGGCAGCTCCTGATGGATGGCCATCGCCCGCTGCGCCGCATCGTGGGCACCGTCGAGATCACCGCGCGCGGCCAGCAGCATCGCGCGCGACCGCGCGCCCATGGCGAGCATCCACTGCCGGTTCACCCTGCGGCCGTTACGTTCCAGGGCCGCGATGAGCGGTTCGACATCGGCGAGGCGGTCGAGTTGTATCAGTGCCTCGATCGCGTCGGGCAGGTAGGCGGCATTGGGCAGCTCGGTCGGCGTGGTCTCGGGATCGAACGCCGAGAGCATCGGCTGCAGTGCGGCTGCCGCGGCTTCGTAGTTGCCCAGCGACACCTCGAGAAACCCGAGAGTGGCGTGCACTCGCTCGGCAAGCCTGACGGCGCCGGTGCGCCTGGCACATTCGAGGGCATCGTCGATCGCGCGCCGCGCGGCGTCCTCCCGGCCGGCGAAAGCGCTCAGCTGTGCCCGCAGGCTCTGCGTCAGGAACTGCGGGGTGTTGCCGCCGAGCTGTCGTGCCTTCTCCAGGGCATCCTCGGCCAGGAGGTTGGCCAGGACGAAGTCACCGCGCTGTATCGCGTTCGTCACCACGTGGTGGGACACGAACACGTGCTCGCCTTCCTCGCCCTTCTCCAGGCACCGGGCGCGGATCTTGTCCAGCACCTCGCGCGCTTCGTCGAGCCGACCGGTCCAGTCCAGCAGCAGCGCGTGCTGCACCGAGGGCCGGAACACCAACGGCGTGTACGCCTCGGGATCCTCCAGCCGCAGGGCACGCAGCAGGGTCTTCTCGTCGAACCCCTCGCCCGAGGCGAACCGCAGCACGGCCAGCATGCCGAGCGCCATGCCGAGCAGGTGCGGGTTGGCCATCGGATCGGTGAGGCTCTCGGCGCTGGCGACGGCTTTCGCGGCGGTCTCCAGACCTTCCTGCAATTGGCTCGTGTGAAAAAGTGTGTAGGCCAACGTGATCAGAATCTGGATGCACAACGCGTGGTTGTCGTGTTCCTCGTCGAGCGCGTCGCGCAGCAGCCGCGTGCCCGCGGTGAAGCCGTCCCCGTAGAGCCGCACCACCGCCAGCCGGCTCAACGCCTCGGCGCGAAGCATGCCCGCCGGCAATCGGTCGATCGCCGTCTCGAGGACGGCCGCCGCCCGTTCCGGGTCACCCGCGTCGAAATGGTGCAGCGCCGAACGCAATTGCCGCTCCGGGGTGTCGCCGCCCAGGCCGATCGCCAGGTCCATCAGTTCGGCAGCCGCGGCGGGCGCGCCGCGCACCCGAGCCGAGTCCGCGGCCATGTCGAGCGCCTGCAGCGTGACGTCGTCCCCCTTCGTGGCGGCCAGCGCCAGATGCCTGGCCCGCAGTTCGGGCTCGTCGACGAGTTCGGCGAGACGACGGTGCATGGACCGGCGACGACCGGGGGCGGCCTGGCGGTAGACACCGCCGGCCAGCAGCGGATGGGCGAACCGGATTCGGTTGCCGTCGAGCGCGATGATGCCCCTGCCCTCGGCGATCTCCAACAACTCGACGAGGCGGTCTTCGTCACGGGTTGTGGCGCCCGACACCAACTCCACCGTGGGTGCGGCCACCGATGCGACCGCCAGCAGCGCGTCATGCACATCCGGATCGAGGCTGCCGATCCGGGCGCTGACCATGTCGGCGAGGGTGTGGGGCAGCGGTGTGTCGATGCCGAGAGCGCGTTCGTCGATCGAGCGCGCCAGTTCGATTGCATAGAAAGGGTTTCCGCCCGACACCTGGTGCACCCGGCGGATGGTGGGGCGGGAGAGGGGGCGCCGTAGCCGAGCGGAAACCACCGCGTGCAGATCCTCGACGTTCAACGGGCCCAATCGGATTCGACTGACCGCCTCCGGCCTGGGGAACTGCAGCCAACCGATGTCCGAGCCGTCGTCGGGCTCGTTGCGGAAGCCGGCCAGCAACCCGGTGCGTCCGCTGAGGCGGCGCACCACGAATGCGACGACGTGCTTGCTCGACGGGTCGAGCCATTGCAGGTCGTCGATGGCGATCAGGACGGGCCGCTCGTCGGCGAGGCGCTCGATCACCGCGAGGAACGCGGCGGCCACGGCACGCTGGTCGGTCACCGCATCGTCGTCCGCGCGCCGCAACACCTGATCGACCGCGAGCAGCTGCGGGGTCGGCAGGTCCGCCCGAGCACTCCCGTCGGCATCGTCGAGCAGGTCTGCCAGCGCGGTGTAGGCGAGCACGGATTCGGCGGCGGACGGGCGCGTGGAAAGCACGTGAAATCCCCGCTGGCGTGCCTGCTCGACGGCGGTCAGCCACAGGGTGGTCTTGCCGATGCCGGCCTCACCCTCGATCAGCAACGCCGCCGGGCGGGCCGCCAAAGAGTCCAGGAAGGCAGCGACGCTGCGCTGATGTGTCGATTGACCGATCACGACTTCCCGCGGCATATCCCCAGCTGATTCAACAGAGCGTGATGATCGCATACCCGTTAGCGTTTGGATTCATCCATGACGCGGCCCAACTCGGCGCGGGACCGGATACCGAGTTTGCGGTACACCCGCGCGAGAGTGGCCTCGACGGTTTTGGCGCTGATGAACAGCCTGCCCGCAACGTCACGGTTCGTCAGGCCGGCGGCAGCCAGCTCGGCGACGCGCAGCTCGGCGGCTGTCAACGCTGCCGGTGAGTTCGCAACAGAGCCCAGCGCGGCGAGTTCGGCGCGTGCCCGGTCAGCCCATACCCGCGCCCCGAGACGCTCGAACGCGGTCAGCGCCTGTCGGGTCGTCGCGGCGGCGTGCGGGTCGCGAGCATGGCCCTGCAGTTGTCCCAGGAGCAATTGAGTACGCGCGCGTTCGAACGGCATCGCCAACCGGTCGTGGTGCTCCAACGCCCGGTGCGCGCTTTTCACGGCGCCGTCGAGGTCACCGCCGGCGGCGTAAAGAAGGGCTCGGCAACGACCGGCGACGGCGAGCATCCAGGCCCTGTCGAGCCGTTCACCGTTTCGCTCGAGCGCGGCGACGAGTCCTTCGGCTTCGCTCGCCCGGTCAAGTCCGACAAGCGCTTCCACCGCATCGGGCACGAACGCCGCGGCCTGAATCTCGGTGGACTTCGGCTCGAGCCGAGATATCAACGGTTGCAGCACCGTTATCGCCGCGGCGTAATTGCCCAGGGACACCTCCAAAAAACCCAAGGCCGTCAGTGCCCAGTCCTCGTGCCAAGCGGTGCCGCTTCGCCTGCTGGCGTCGATCGCGTCCGCGGCGGCCAGACGCGCCTTGCTCTCCGCGCCGTCGTAGGCGGCCAGCCACGCCTGCAACACCAGGTTCAGCATCGCCGGGAATTCGCTCCCGAGTTGTCGTGCGAGCTCGGTGATGTCACGGGCAACACGTTTGGCCTCGACGAAGTCCGCGCGCCAGATCCGGGTCAGTGCGGCGTAGAACTCGACGAAGACCAGTTCGCCTTCCTCGCCGTGGTCGACGCAGCGTCGCGAGACGTCGCGCATGTGCTCATATGACCTGTCGAGTTCGCCGACGCAGGCCAGCATCAGTGCGTGCTCCACGCTCGGCCGCAGCATGATCGGCGTGAACGTTTCGGTGTCTTCGAGTTCGAGCGCGCGGCGCATGCTCGGTTCGTCGATGCCGCCACCGAGAAAGAACTGAATCGTCGCGCGCACCCCGAGGGCCATGCTGAGCAGTCCGGGCACACCGATCTGCTCGGCGTATGCCACGGCTTCTTCGACACGGCGCCAAGCGGTTTCGGGGGCACCGGTCATGTAGAGCCCGTACGCCAACGTGGTGAGCATGACGGCTTTCGGTGGGCCGTCCGGCGCGTCCTCGTCCAGCGCCATCGCGAGCAATCGCACCGCTTCGCCGTAGCCGTCGTCGACGAAGCGCACGACCGCCAGCATGTGCAGCGCCTCGGCGCGCAGCGGGCCCGGCTGCAGATCTGGGACAACCGCCTCCAGCAGCGTTCGAGCACGGGTCGGGTCACCAGCGTCGAAGTAGTACCCCGCCAGGCGCATTCGACGTTCGACGGTCTGTGCACCGAGCGCGAAGGCGAGTTCGGTCAGTTCGGCGGCGGCCATCGGGGCGCCGCGCGTTTGTGCGGCCTGCGCGGCGCGATCGAGCGCGGCGACGGTCTGCGGGTCACCGGCCCTCGCGGCGAGGGCCAAGTGACGCGCCTGCAACTCGGGCTCGACGACGACGGCGGCAAGCTCGGCGTGCATCTGCCTGCGCTCGTCGGGGGAGGCGCCGGTATAGACGCCGGTGGCAAGCAGCGGGTGCGTGAACCGGATACGGCTGCCCTCGATGACGATGATGTCTTCGCCCTCGGCCACTTCGAGCACCTCGACCGCCCGATCATGATCGCTTCCCGTCGCGCCGGCCACCAGGTCGACCGTCGGGTGAGCGGCAGCCGCCACGGCCAGCAGTGCGCGCATCGTGTCGGAGCCCAGGCCGTCGAGCCTGGCCTGCACCACGGCGGCCAGCGTGGTCGGCAGCGAGGCGTCGGTCCTCTCATCGGCGACCTTCGCCAGTTCGATGGCGTAGAACGGGTTTCCGCCGGAAGTTTGGTAGATACCGGCCATCTGCGAACGCGAGAGCGGACGCTCGATGTGCTGGGTGACGACGGCGTGTAACGCGCGAGAGTCCAACGGTCGCAGGGAAACCCGCTGAGTGGCGTCCGGGCGGCGCAACTGTAGCCAGGAGTGGGCGACCTGCTCGCCGTCGGTACGCATCGTGCCCAGCACCCCCACCGGCCCGGACAGTCGACGAGCCGTGTAGGACAACACATGTGCACTCGATGGGTCGACACACTGCACGTCGTCGATGGCCAGCAGAAGCGGTCGGTGGCGGGCCAGACCCTCGATGACCGACAGAAACGCGGCCGCGACGGCGCGCCGGTCGGTGCGCACGGCGTCGGCGCGGTCGGCGCGCCTGATCTGCTCCACCGCCACGCGCTGGGTGGTGGGCAGTCCAGCGAACTCGACGGGGTCTATGTCGGCGAGAAGGTCGGCCAACGTCGCGTAGGCCAGCACCGATTCGGCGCTCACGTTTCGCGCCGACAGCACCCGGAAGCCGTCGTCGCGGGCACGCTCCAGCGTCGCCTGCCACAGCGTGGTCTTGCCGATCCCGGCCTCTCCGTCGATCAAGAGGGCCGACGGAGCGTGCGAAGCGGAACCGAGGAAGTACGCGACCGCCGCCTCCTCCACCGGGCGGTGGGCGAGGTAGGCGGGTGAGCGAGAGTCCTTAGCGCGCGTCGTTTTTCACCTTCGCCATCGCCAGCACGTCGAGCCGCTTGTCCAGTTCCTCCTCGGACAGCTTGTCACCGATCAGACCCCGGTCGATGACCGTTTGCCGGATGGTCTTCTTCTCCTTGAGCGCCTGCTTGGCGACCGCGGCGGCCTCCTCGTACCCGATCGCCGAGTTCAGCGGCGTCACGATCGACGGCGAGGACTCCGCGAGCTCACGAAGACGGTCCTCGTTGGCCACCAAACCGTCGATGCAGCGCTCGGCGAACAACTTCGAGGAGTTGGCCAGGATCTTGAACGACTCGAGGATGTTGCGGGCCATCATCGGGATGTAGACGTTCAGTTCGAACGCTCCAGACGCCCCGCCGAATGCGATCGCGGCGTCGTTGCCGATCACCTGCGCGGCCACCTGGGTGACGGCCTCGGGGATCACCGGGTTCACCTTGCCCGGCATGATCGAGCTGCCCGGCTGCAGATCGGGCAGTTGGAGCTCGCCGAGCCCGGTCAGCGGTCCCGAACCCATCCACCGGATGTCGTTGGCGATCTTGGTCAGCGATACGGCGATGGTGCGTAGCGCACCCGACGCCTCGACCAGCCCGTCGCGAGCGGCCTGAGCCTCGAAATGGTTGGCCGCGACCCGGAGTTCGGCCAGCCCGGTCTGCTCACCGAGCACGGCGACGACGCGTTCGTCGAAGTCGTCGGGTGCGTTGAGCCCGGTGCCGACCGCGGTGCCGCCGATCGCCAGCTCACCGAGCCGGGGCAGACACGCGCGCACTCTTTCTATGCCGGCTTCGACCTGACGGGCGTAGCCGCTGAACTCCTGGCCCAAAGTCACCGGAACGGCGTCCATCAGGTGAGTGCGACCGGACTTGACCACCTCGCGCCACTGGCGGGCCTTCGACTCCAGCGACTCGTGCAGCACTTCGAGCGCCGGGATCAGATGTCGCACAGCGGCTTCCGTCGCGGCGATGTGCGTCGCGGTGGGGAAGGTGTCGTTCGACGACTGCGACATGTTGACGTCGTCGTTGGGATGCACGGTCACGCCGTCGCGCGCCGCGATGCCCGCGATCACCTCGTTGGTGTTCATGTTCGAGCTGGTGCCCGAACCGGTCTGGAACACGTCGATCGGGAACTGGTCGTCGTGCAGACCGTCGGCGATCTCACCGGCCGCGGCGATGATCGCGTCGGCCTTGTCGGCTGCGAGCAGGCCGAGGTCCTTGTTCACCTGCGCGCAGGCGCCCTTCAACAGGCCCAGGGCCCGGATCTGGGCGCGCTCCAGGCCGCGGCCGGAGATCGGGAAGTTTTCCACCGCGCGCTGCGTCTGCGCGCGCCACAGCGCGTTGACCGGCACCCGGACCTCGCCCATGGTGTCGTGTTCGATGCGGTACTCGGTGTCGTTCAGGTCTTCCTGTAAGGACGACTCGGCGCTCATGTGTGCCCTTCTCGTGTTGGGGGGTTATGGCAGCGGGTAGACGGCGTTGCTGTCGCCGGTGAAGTCGATCGCGGAATATTCGCTGAGCTTGGACAACCGGTGGTAGGCCTCGATCATCCGCACGGTGCCCGACTTCGACCGCATAACGATCGACTGGGTGGTGCAACCGCCGCTATAGAAGTGCACGCCCTTGAGCAGGTCGCCGTCGGTGACACCGGTGGCGGCGAAGAACACGTTGTCGCCGGATACCAGGTCCTCGGTGGTGAGCACCTTGTCGATGTCGTGGCCGCGGTCGATGGCCTTCTGGCGCTCGTCGTCGTCTTTGGGCGCCAGTTGACCGTGGATCGCGCCGCCCATGCAGCGGATCGCCGCGGCGGCGATGATGCCTTCCGGGGTACCGCCGATACCGACCAGCATGTCGGTGGGCGTGTTCGGCCGGCATGCCGAAATCGCGCCCGCGACGTCGCCGTCGGTGATCAGCCGGCAGCGGGCGCCGGCTTCACGCACATCGGCGATGAGCTGTTTGTGCCGCGGCCGGTCCAGGATGCACACCGTCAGATCGGATACCGACACGTTCTTGGCCTTGGCCACCCGCCGCACGTTCTCGCCGATCGGGGCGGTGATGTCGATCGCGTCGACGGCGTCCGGACCGACGGCGATCTTGCTCATGTAGAACACCGCCGACGGGTCGAACATGGTGCCGCGCTCGGACACCGCCAGCACCGAGATCGCGTTGGACAGACCCTTGCTCATCAAGGTCGTGCCGTCGATGGGGTCCACCGCGAAGTCGCAGTCCGGTCCGTCGCCGTTGCCGACCTCCTCGCCGTTGTAAAGCATCGGCGCGTTGTCCTTCTCACCCTCGCCGATCACCACGACACCGCGCATGGACACCGAGTTGACCAGTTCGCGCATCGCATCGACGGCCGCGCCGTCGCCGCCCTCCTTGTCGCCCCGTCCGACCCAACGACCTGCCGCCATGGCGCCGGCTTCGGTGACTCGAACGAGTTCGAGGGCCAGATTTCGATCGGGTGCTTCACCGCGGGAGGGGCTCATGCGCCAGATTGTCCCATTAGCCGGTCCGACTTTGGGAGCTGGGATACTGGCACTTGTGACTTCGCAACCGGCTCCGGCGCCCAAGCCTGCCAAGTCGCGGCTGCTGCACGACGGCCGGGACATGTTCTGGTCGATGGCGCCGCTGGTGCTGGCCTGCATCGTATTGGCCGGGATGCTGGGCATGTGCTCTTTCCAGGCCGGCGGCCCAGGTCAGGGCCCCGTCCCGGCGTATGACGCGCCGGGCGCGCTGCGTGCCGACGCCGATGCGCTCAAGATCCCGATCCGGGTCCCGCAGCTGCCCGAGGGGTGGCAGGCGAACTCCGGGAGCCGCAAGGGCATCGAGTCCGGTCGCACCGACCCCGCGACGGGTCAGCCGGTGCGGGCGGTGAGCTCCACCGTCGGCTACCTGGCGCCCAGCGGGATGTACCTGAGCCTGACCCAGAGCAACGCCGACGAGGAGAAGCTGGTCGCGTCGTTCGACTCCGACGTCGCACCCACCGGCGTGCAGGAGGTCGACGGTGTCCGGTGGGTGGTGTACGAGGGCGGCGACGACGACGGCAAGCCCGCCGAACCGGTGTGGACGACGCGGCTGAGCGACGCGACCGGGTCCGCCCAGATCGCGTTGACCGGTGCCGGGGACACCGAGGAGTTTCGTACGCTGGCGGCGGCGACGCAGACCGCCTCGCCGCTGCCCGTCAAGTAGGAGCCCGCGTGGCTGGAACGATTGCACCCACGCAGGCCGCTTCTCGCACTTTGTCTGCGTGAAATCAATCTCGGCGACGAGCGAACCACAGGAGTAGCCATGACCGCTCCCGAAGCCGACCTCACGGGGTGGACCGCCGCGCCGTTCACAGCGGCGGGCTTCACCCACGACGTCTATCGCAAGGGCGCGGGTCCCGGCGTTGTGCTCATCCCCGAGATGCCCGGCCTGCATCCCGGAGTGCTGGCGTTGGGAAACCATCTGGTGGACAACGGGTTCACCGTGGCCGCACCCTCGCTGTTCGGCACACCGGGCGCGACGGCGGTCCGGCCCGGGATGGTGCCGGTGTTGTTGCGCGGGTGCGTGGCACGGGAATTCGCCGCGTTCGCCACCAACGCCGACCGGCCCGTCGCGCACTACCTGCGAGCCCTGGCTCGTGACCTCAACGAGAGGACGCCCGGCAGGGGCGTCGGCGTCATCGGCCAGTGCTTCACCGGCGGTTTCGCGCTCGCGGCGGCGGTGGACGACAGCGTGCTGGCGCCGGTGCTGAGCCAGCCGTCACTGCCGTTGCCGCTGACGCCGAAGCAGCGCCGCGACCCGGGTCTGTCCGAGGCGGAGTTGAAGATCGTCGAGCGACGCGCCGCCACCGAGGGGCTGTGCGCGATGGGATTGCGCTTCAGCGAGGACGCGATGGCCCCGGGTGAGCGCTTCCGCACTCTCAAGCAGCGGCTGGGTGACGCGTTCGAGGTCATCGAGATCGACTCGAAGAAGGGCAACGAGCACGGTCTGTCGAAAATGGCGCACTCGGTGCTGACCGATCAGGTCCGCGAGGTCGAGGGGCACCCGGCCTACGAGGCGCGCAAGCGCGTGGTCGCGTTCCTCAAGGAGCAGCTGACTTAGCGTCGGCTGACTCAGCGTCGGAGTCGGGGTCATGGCCAGTGGCCTGTTTGACCCGACGACCCAACCACCAGAACGGGTTTCGGCGCTTGGGCTTCTCGTCGGTGGTGTCGGGGCGCTGCATCGGCACGCCCTTGTATTCCTCCAGGTACACGCTGATGGTCGTGACGATGACGATCATCAGCACCGGCCCGATGATGATGCCCCACGCGCCGAACATACTGATGCCGGCGAACACGGCGAGCAGCATTAGCGCCGCGTCGAGGCGGGCCTCGCGCGGCACCAGGATCGGACGCAGGAAGTTGTCGATGTTGGTCACCACGATCAGGTGGAACAGAACCACGAACACGCCGCCGAAGACGTTGCCGAACAGGATCATTCCGATGCCGAAGGGGATCGTCACGATACCGCTGCCTAGGGGGATGACCGACAGCGCGGACAGCAATACGGCGAACAGGAAGAAACCCTGGTGGAAGCCGGCCAGATAGATAGATCCCGCACCGGCGACGCCTTGGCACACCGCGATTACGAACTGGCCCATGACGGTGCCCTTCACCATCGCGCCCATCTTGGCCATATAGACGTCGGTGACGTCCTCGCCGAGGGGGTTGAGTTGGCGGGCGATCGTCACCACCCGGTCGCGGTTCGTCAGCAGCGAGATGAACACGTACAGGAACAGGATCGCGGAGGTGACACCGCCGAACAGGCCGCCCGCCGCGCCCTGCAGCAGCCCCAGCAGCCACTGGCCGGCGTCCTGGGCGATCGTCGTCATCGAACCGCGCAGCGACTCCGGGGTGACCGTGGTGTCGACAAACGGCACCCGGCGTAACAGGTCGTTGACGAACCGCAGCGAACGATCGCCCAGCGCGGACAGGTCTGTGCGGCCGACCCACTCGGCCACCCGCTCTACCATCGTCGTGATCTGCACGATGGCCAGCGTCACGAACAGGCTCAACGGCACGATCACCGCCGCGAGCGCGGCGAGCAGCGTCAGTGTCGCCGAGAACCCGCTGCCCATTCGCTTGTTGAGCCTCATGTACAGCGGTGAGAACAGGTAGGCGGCGACGGCGGCCACCACGATCAGAATGAAATACCTGCGCAGGAAGTACGCGCCGAACAAGACCGCGACGACGGTCGCGACGGCCAGGGCACGGCGCTGAGGGAGCGAGAACTCGGTAGCCATTGGCGCTATGTCTACCGCGTGTCAGACCTCACTTGCGCTTGTTTGGCGCGTTGGTCGGCAATGAACCGCATCGACACCCGGTTCATCAGCGCAGGCGCCAGCCGCGCGAACATCCACTGCGCATGCGCGATGCGGGGTTTGACCAGAAGGGGTTTGTTCTTCTCGACGGCGCGCAGCACGTCGCGGGCGAGGCGGTCGGCGTCGTAGGGTTTGCCGCCCTGGGCTTGCAGGAAGTAGTCGCGGCCGACGAAGCCGCCGACCGAACCCTTGTCCAGGATCGGAGTCTCGACGGCGGCCGGACAGACGGCCAGGACACCGATGCCGCGGGCGGCCGCCTCGCTGCGCAGCGCCAGGCTCAGGCCGACGACGGCGTGTTTGGTCATCACATAACTGGT
Source organism: Mycolicibacterium sp. GF69 (assembly GCF_003284965.1). Taxonomy (GTDB): domain Bacteria; phylum Actinomycetota; class Actinomycetes; order Mycobacteriales; family Mycobacteriaceae; genus Mycobacterium. The sequence goes on along the minus strand of NZ_QMEW01000007.1, from coordinate 42,002 downwards.
GACCTGCCCGGCCGCGGTCAGGCCCGCCATCGACGCGGTGTTGACGATGTGGCCGTGGCCTTGGCGCACCATCAGCGGGTAGGTGGCCGCGATGCCGTGCACGACGCCGCGGATGTTGACGTCGATGATCGCGTTCCACTGGTCCAGCGTCAGCAGTTCGGTGTCGCCGCCCCAGACGATTCCGGCGTTGTTGAACATCAGGTCGAGCCGGCCGGTCCGGCTCACCACCTCGTCGACGGCATCCTGTACCGCGGCCGCGTCGGTCACGTCGAGGCGCGCCGCCCGGGCCCGGCCGCCTAAGGGAGCCGCGGTCCGGTCGGCCGCGTCGCCGTCGACGTCGGTGCACAGCACCTCGGCGCCCGCCGCGACCAGCGCGCGGCACAACGCGGCGCCGATGCCTGATCCGGCACCGGTGACGATCGCCTGCTTTCCGGCGAAACTCATTCGGACTCCGCTAATTTCATGACGTGGCCGAGCACGTCGGGATACTTCTTCAGGTGCGCGCCGCCGTTGAGGTCGAGCACTTCACCGGTCAGCCAGCCGGCCTTCTCAGAACACAGGAACAGCACCGCGTCGGCGATTTCCTCCGGTCGGCCCGCGCGACCGAGTGCCGTGTTGTCGACGTAGTCCTCGACGAGGCCCGGAATGAGCGACGACCCTTCGGTGAGCGGCGTCTCGACGAAGCCGGGGGAGACAGCGTTGACGCGGATGCCCCGCGGGCCCATCTCGAGTGCGGCGACCTGTGTCAGCATGGACAATCCCGCCTTGGCCGAGCAGTAGGCGCTCATGCCGACCGCCGGTTGGCGGCCGTTGAGGGAACTGATCGAAACCAGTGATCCGCCTGCGCGGAGGTGTCGCCCGGCGTACTTGGCGACGATGAACCCCCCGGTGAGACAGACGTCGACCACCGACCGGAACTCCTCGACCGCCAGGTCGGTGATCAGCCCGAGGCTGCCGAAACCGGCGCAGTTGACGACGATGTCGAGCGGTCCGGTTTCCTCGAACAGGCGCTGGACGGACACCTCGTCGGTGACCTCGACTTCCGCGGCGACGTGTGGGTCGCCGAGTTCGGCGGCGCGTTGCCGGACCCCGTCGGCGTTGCGGTCGGCGAGCGTCACCCGGTCACCTTCGGCGGCAAGTGCTCGTGCGGTCGCCCAGCCGATGCCCGACGCCGCGCCGATGACTATCGCGGTGCGCCCGTTGCCCATACAGTTGCCCTTTCGACGGCGAGTAGAACGTGTTTCAACTTAGCGCTTCGCCAGCCGAGACCGCCGGGGGATTCGCTCATCCGTCGATGACGGCGTCGACGGTGTCGATGTGCGCGCGTACCAGCGCGGGGTAGCGCTCGCGGTCGGGACGGAAGATGTCATGCGGTGAGTTGGCGAACACGTGCAGCGTTGCCGTCGGAAACAACTCTCGGTAGCGGTCCCAGGCGGCGTCGGAAATCAACGGGCTGTTCGGGCTGCGCACCACCAGAAGCGGTGGCTGCCACTGTGCCAGCGGTTCCCAGAACGACTGGCTGCGCGCCGCGCGGAAGGTCTTTTCGCCCGCGGCGCGGTTGATCCGCTCGTGCACCGCGGTGCCCCGCCACCGGCCGTCCAACAGAAACGCCGACACGTCTTCGGGCAGCATGATCTCCTGAGGCACGTAGTCGCCGATGGATATCGACCGGACCCGTTCACGGTGCTCGAGCGCCCAGATCAGCGCATAGGGCGTGCCCCGGGAGAACGTCATCAGGTGCACTGGCCCGTCGGTGATCGCGTCGATCACCGCGCCGACGTCACGCCCGAGTGTTCCTGAGTCGTAACCGCTTTCGGGACTGCTGCTGCGCCCGTGCCCACGCAGGTCGACAACCAGCGTCCGTCGGCCGAACAGCGGCACCACCTCGACGTAATCGTCGGCGACATCGGTGAAGCCGGGAACGAAAACGAGAGGTGCGCCGCGATCGTCCCCACCGGAGTCGAGTACGTGCAGACGTGCGCCGCCATGCGCGACGAAGCGTGACTGAGGCATCGCTTCTGAAGATCAGCCTTCGGGCGGTGGGGCCGCGGCGACGCTCACCGCCGGTTCGGCGCCCGCGTTCTTCATCTGGTGGAAGAGGTCGACGTAGTAGGGCAGGCATTCGGCCATCGCCTGCTCGGTGGTGAACAGCGGCTGGTAGCCGAGGTCGCGTTCGGCCTTGGCGATGGAGAAGTAGTTGTCGAGGTAAAGCCGTTCCACGCCAAGCGGTTCGATCATCGGCTTTGGCGCGCCGAACTTGAAGTGCAGCCACTGCCACACCGTCATGACGAACCACACCAGCCGGCCAGGCACGCGGAACTTCGGATACTTCTGGCCGCATGCTTCGACCACGGGACGCGAGAACTCGAACATGTTGATCGGCTCGCCGTCGTTGATGAAGTACGCCTGGCCGGGGGAGGTGCCGCCAGGAACGAGGTGCTGGGCAGCGAGGATGAAACCGTGAATCAGGTTGTGCACGTAGGAATTGTCGAGCTTGACGTTCTTGCTGCCGACGAGCACCTTGACGTGTCCGGCGAGTACGCTCTCGAACACCTTGCGAAACATCGTCTGGTCGCCGCGGCCCCAGATACCGCTGGGCCTGATCGAACACGTCAGCAGCCCGCCCCCATCCTTGCCGCCGTTCTGCGATAGCACGAACTTCTCCGCGGCGACCTTCGTCTCGGTGTAGAGGTCGTTGAATCGCTCGGTGTACGGCAATGTTTCGTCGCCGCCGGAGATTTGCTTGCCGCCCATCACCACGCTGTTGGAGGCGGTGTAGACGAACCGCTTGACGCGGGCCGCCTGCGCCGCCCGCACGAGGTTCTCAGTGCCGGTGACGTTGATCGCGAAGCTGCGCTCGCGACTCTCCCGGCTCACCGCGCCGCCGCCCGTCAGGTCGATGATGGCCGCGGTATGGAAGACGGTGTCGACCCCGGCGACGGCGGCCGCCACCGTCTCGAGGTCGCAGATGTCGCCCTCGAGCACCTCGAGCCTCGGGTGCGCCGGTATCGGCGATGGCGCGCGATCGAAAGAGCGGACGTGGTGTCCGCGTTCGAGCAACTCGGTCACCAGGTTGGCGCCGACGAACCCGGACCCGCCCGTGACGAGAACCCGGCCGAGTTCGGTGGTCAGCGTTGCGTCACCCATGCCCGGCAGCATAACTGAAACGTGTTACAGTTTCGACCCCTTTGAGCTTGGAACGTTGCCGTATCAAGATTCTCCCGGCTCTTTGGCGGCCAGCGCGTCCTCGATCCGCTTACGCGCTCCAGCTAAGTGCTCTTCGCAGCGTTTGGCGAGTTCTTCGCCTCGTTCCCAGAGTTTCAGCGACGCATCGAGGTCGAGGCCGCCCTGCTCCAGCTGCTGAACCACGCCGACCAGCTCTTCGCGCGCTTCTTCGTACCCCAGTTCACTAATAGGCTTCATTTCGCCGTCCCTTCGGGCCCGTCGCTCACGGCGGTGATCGCACCGTCGGCCACCCGCACCCGCAACTGCGTTCCGTTCGGGGCGTCGGCCGTCGTCCGCAGCACGGCGCCCTGGGGCATCGTCTGCACCACCGCATAGCCGCGGGCGAGCGTCGCGGCCGGTCCCAGTGTGCTCAGCCGCGCCGACAGATGTCCGATGCGGTCGGTCTCCGTAGCCACCAGTCGGGCGATATCGCGGCGGGCGGTGGTGCGCGCACGGTCTACCTCGTCGGCGCGCACGGTGATCGCCGCAAGTGGTTGTGCCAACACGGGCCGGCTGCGCAGCTGGTCGAGCAGGTGCTGCTCGCGATGCACCCAGTTACGCAGCGCGCGCCCACCGCGCCGGCACAGGTCGGTGATGAGCTCCTGCTCGGCGGCGGCGTCGGGAACGATGCGCTTGGCCGCGTCGGTCGGTGTCGCCGCGCGCAGATCGGCGACCAGATCGCACAGCGGGCTGTCGGGTTCGTGACCGATCGCGCTGACCACCGGCGTCGTGCATTTCGCGATCTCGCGGCACAGCGTCTCGTCATAGAAGGGCAGCAGATCCTCGACGCTGCCGCCGCCGCGGGCGATGACGATGACGTCGACGGCGGGGTCGGCGTCGAGTCCGCGCAGCGCCTCGACCACTTGAGGCACGGTGTTGGGGCCCTGCACGGCGGTGTTGCGGACGGCGAACCGCACCGCGGGCCAACGGTTGGTGGCGACCGAGATCACGTCGTGCTCGGCGTGACTGCCGCGGCTCGTGATGAGGCCGATGGTGTTCGGCAGGAACGGAATTGGCCGCTTGAGCCGCGGGTCGAACAGCCCCTCCGCAGCCAACAGCTGGCGCAGGCGTTCGATGCGCGCCAACAGCTCGCCCATTCCCACCGCGCGAATCTGGTTGACGCGCAAGGAAAACGATCCCCGGCCGACGAAGAAGTTCGGCCGCCCCAGCATGACGACCCGGGTGCCCTCGGTGAGTTTCACCGGCGCATTGAGCACGAGTTCACGAGGGCAGGTTACCGACAGCGACATGTCCACCGACGGGTCACGCAGGGTGATGTAGGCGGTGCCGGAGTTCGGCCGCGTCGACAACTGAGCGACCTGCCCCTCGACCCAGACCGTGCCGAGTCGCTCGATCCAATCCTTGATCTTCATCGAGACGGAGCGGACCGGATACGGGTTATCCGGGGACTGGCCCTGCTCCGAGTCGGTCACTTCGCGGACGCGCGGGTGATCCTGTTGGCGAGCAGCGTCTGGAACGGTGCGCGGCCCTTGGTGGCCTCTTCATAGGCCAGCAGCGCCTCGAGGTCGGCCACGCGCAGCGTGTTCAACCGTGCCCGCAACTGGGCCAGCGTGAGCGACTCGTAGTCGAGGTCCGCCACGACCTCGGGCGCCTCACCGATCGCCAGCGCCGGGTCGTCGCCGTCGCCCACGGCCGATGCCTGCGGCTCACCGTTGCTGAACAGGGCGAACCGGCCCTCGGTCATGCGTTCGCCGTCGGTGGGAGCCGTGGAGGCGCCGGCATCGGAATCGTCGAGATCCTCGTCGAAGGTCGCCCACTCGGGCTGTTCGTCTTTGGGCGGGAAGATCGACTCGAGCGTCTCGTCACCCCGGTTCACCAGGTCGGCGACGTCCTGCTGGACCTTCATCACCAGGTGTGCGAGCTGACTGACGACGGTCATCGGGTACATCAGGATGGTCTGGGGCAGCTTGCGGGTTTCCTCGATGGCGGTTACCGCCGCGCCAACCAGCAGACGGACCCCATACGGTGCGGTTGCCATGGCCCCCAGCCTACGGCGGGCGTCTCGGCTGGTCCGGGAGGGCTGCCGATGCGTACCCTGGAGCCATGCCACCGACTATCAACATGGGGATTCCGGGCGCCTCCAGCTCGGTCACCGGTGGCGTGACGGGCAAGCGCGTGCTGCTGGCCGAACCGCGCGGTTACTGCGCGGGCGTGGATCGTGCGGTCGAGACCGTCGAGCGTGCGCTGGAAAAGCACGGCGCTCCGGTCTACGTGCGCCACGAGATCGTGCACAACCGGCATGTCGTCGAGACGCTGGCCAAAGCGGGCGCCGTCTTCGTCGACGAGACCGACGAGGTGCCCGAGGGCGCGATCGTGGTGTTCTCCGCCCACGGTGTGGCCCCGACCGTGCACCAGACGGCCAAGGAGCGCGACCTCAAGGTCATCGACGCGACCTGCCCGCTGGTCACCAAGGTGCACAACGAGGCCAAGCGGTTCGCCCGCGACGACTACGACATCCTGCTGATCGGCCACGAGGGACATGAGGAGGTCATCGGCACCGCCGGCGAGGCACCCGACCACGTCCAGCTCGTCGACGGGCCGGACTCCGTCGACAGCGTGACAGTGCGCGACGAGAGCAAGGTCATCTGGCTGTCGCAGACCACGCTGAGCGTCGACGAGACGATGGAGACGGTGCGCCGGTTGCGGGAGAAGTTCCCGACCCTGCAGGACCCGCCGAGCGACGACATCTGTTACGCCACCCAGAACCGCCAGGTGGCGGTCAAGGCGATGGCTCCCGAATGTGAGCTGGTGATCGTCGTCGGTTCGCGCAACTCGTCGAACTCCGTGCGCCTGGTGGAGGTCGCGCTGGGCGCCGGCTCGGACGCCGCCCACCTCGTCGACTACGCCGACGACATCGACCCCGCGTGGCTGGACGGCGTGACAACGGTCGGCATCACCTCCGGTGCCTCGGTGCCCGAAATTCTGGTGCGCGGCGTGCTGGAGCGGCTGGCCGAGTACGGATACGACGTCGTGCAGCCGGTCACGACGGCCAACGAAACGTTGGTTTTCGCGTTACCGAGAGAGATCCGTCCGGCCCGCGCTTAGCCGCCCTTGCGGCAGCTTCAGATGTCGTACTCCCAGGAGTCGGCTTCCCAGTCGCGAGACGGCCGGCGGCGCGTGCGGTACTCCGCCCTGTCGTCGGCTTCCTCGCCCCGATAGCGCACCCGCGAGATGGGGTGGTGCGTGCCGTTGCCCGACCCGTTTCTGCCGTGCGGCTCGCGGGGCTGGTAGTCGTCGAAGCGGCGACGACGCTCGGGACGATCACCGCTGCGGTCGTAACCCTTGCGGTCGTAGCCGGCGCGCCGGTCGGACGGGGGCGGACCGGGCTGACGGGGATTGGCCGGGCGGGGCCTGCGCCTAGGCTCGCCGGGCGGCGGCGGCGCCTCGGCGTGCATGCCCGAGCGGGTGCGTCGCGGACGCTCGGCGACCGGCTCGATGATCTCGGTCTCGGGTGGCCGCACGTGACGCGACCGCGATGGCGTGGTCCGGCTCGCGGGCCGGCCGCTGCGGCTCGGCGCCGCTCTGCCGGTTCGGGCTGACGTTCTGCCGGTTCGCGCGGGCCGGCTCGCGCTCTCGGGACGCCTGCGCCGCGGGGGGGCGGGCGCCTCTTCGTCCTCGTCGGGGCGCAAGCGCTCGAGCATTTGCGAGATCAGCGAAGAGACCTTGGCCGTCGACGCCGTCAACGCCGCCACCAGAGCGGGTTGCGACTCCTGGCGATCGTCGTCGGCGCGCTGGGGGGAAGCGCGGCGGGTCGACATGCCGACGTACCAGCGGCCCATCCCGATCAACAGCACGGCCGCCGTGGTGAAGAACATCAGCGGGAAGCGCTCGATCAGCGGATAGCCGCAGTTGATCGCCAGATCCTTCACCCCGGTGAACTGCCCACCGGTGAACAGGAAGTAGGCCCCCGGCACGCTGACGAACAACAGCAGCGGTGGCTGGATCACCGCGGTGAACACCGCCTGCTGCCGAACCGCCAGTACCGCCGCGAGGCAGCCGAGCACGAAGCATGCGGCGAAAACGGAGCTGAGTTCTCTGCTGCCCGATCCAGCGTCGAACGCGAACCCGATCGTGGTCGCGGTGATCGCGATCAAAACAGCGCCCCACCCGGGTACACCGGAAAGGTTGGGATGCGCGGAACGGTGGTCGGCGACGACCGCCGACCGCGCGCGCTGTGCTGACACACGTAGACCGTACCGGCTTTCGTTACGTGCGGCTGTCAGCGTGGTTCTGGCGCGCGCGTCACAGTCTCCTAGACTCTGGTCCCTGTGAGCTTGAACCTGGGAATCGTCGGGCTGCCCAACGTCGGCAAATCGACGCTGTTCAACGCGTTGACGCGAAACGACGTGCTGGCCGCCAACTACCCTTTCGCCACGATCGAGCCGAACGAAGGGGTCGTGCCGCTGCCCGACCCGAGATTGGCTGAGCTCGCCAAGATGTTCGGTTCGGAAAAGATCGTTCATGCGCCGGTCACCTTCGTTGATATCGCCGGGATCGTCAAGGGCGCCTCCGAGGGCGCGGGTCTGGGCAACAAGTTTCTCGCCAACATCCGCGAGAGCGATGCGATCTGCCAAGTGGTGCGGGTGTTCAGCGACGACGACGTGGCGCACGTCGACGGGCGCATCGACCCGAAGTCCGACATCGAGGTGATCGAAACCGAGCTGATCCTTGCCGACATGCAGACGCTCGAGAAGGCGTTGCCGCGACTGGAGAAGGAAGCCAGGACGCACAAGGAACGTAGGCCGGCGTACGAGGCGGCCGTGGCGGCGCAGGAGATTCTCAACGGCGGCACGACATTGTTCGCCGCCGGAGCCGCGAAGCCGGCGACATCGGGCTCCGGCGTGGACGCTGCGCGGCTGCGGGAGCTGAACCTGCTGACGACCAAACCGTTCCTGTACGTATTCAACGCCGACGAGGCGGTGCTGACCGACGAAGCCCGGAAGGCGGAGCTGCGCGAGCTGGTCGCACCCGCCGATGCGGTGTTCTTGGACGCGAAGATCGAGGCCGAGCTGCAAGAGCTCGACGACGAGTCGGCCGCCGAGCTGCTGGAGTCGATCGGTCAGACCGAACGCGGACTGGATGCGTTGGCGCGTGCGGGTTTTCACACGCTAAAGCTGCAGACGTTTCTGACCGCCGGTCCGAAAGAGGCCCGCGCGTGGACGATTCACCAGGGCGATACCGCGCCGAAGGCAGCCGGGGTGATCCACACCGACTTCGAGAAGGGCTTCATCAAGGCCGAGATCGTCTCCTACGACGACCTGATCGAGGCCGGTTCCATGGCCGCCGCGAAGGCCGCGGGAAAGGTCCGGATGGAGGGCAAGGACTACGTGATGGCGGACGGCGACGTCGTCGAGTTCCGCTTCAACGTCTAGTAGCGGGAAGAAATGACCTTTTCCGCACACCTTCCGTGCAGGGTCGACGACATCGTGGTGCGAGAGCTTCGCGCTTGTGACGCCGAAGCCTTCGCGTCGGGAACGACCGATCCGGCGGTGCAGAAGTATGGTCATCTGCCACTGACTCGTTACACCCCGGAGATTGTGCGCGATCAGATCGACGGAGTGATCGCTCAGGGCTTGGCGGATGGAACGCTGGCGGTGCTGGCCATCGCTGACGCAGACTCGGACGCGTTTCTGGGCAGCCTTGTTCTGTTCGATTTCAGCGGCGATCGCGCTGAGGTCGGGTTCTGGCTGACGGCGGAATCCCGCGGGCGTGGAGTGGCGGCGAAAGCTCTGGTAGCCGCCAACCAGATCGTTGCGGCAATGGGTCTTGAGTTATTGACGGCGCGGACCTCCCCGCAGAACATGGCATCGCAGCGCGTACTCGAGCGTGCTGGATACGAGCAGACGGGCATGCCGACCGAGCAACAGACACCTTCAGGCGCGAGGGTTCCGGTTCTGACGTTCGAACGATCTGTGGTGGAGTTTCGCCACGGACAAACAACGGGCGGCAAAGGCGGCTAACAAGTAATGAAGAGATAGGTTCGCGTTGTGAACTCAGGATCGAAGGGCAATGTTGCCCTGGTGCTTGCCGCGCGGAGTGTGGAACAACGACCGTCACGGCGAGCCAAGCAGATGTGACCCGAGCAGCTACTACACTGAGCAGCATTGTGCTGCGGAGAAAGAAGACAAGAATCTGATGTTGGTCAGCGGCGCTGCTGCGGTCGCGCTCCTTGTCTTCGGACTCATACGTAGATACCAGCCCGGAAGCGGCCGAGCCGATGGTCCACAACCTCCATCTGGTAGCTAGCCCGCGACAAACGCGACGTGGTCGAATTCGGTTTCTAATAACGTCTGGCGGAAGGGCCGCTGCTGACAAGCAGCAGGTCAGCGGACGTCGAGGTTCGCCGAGTTACATGCGGTACCCACCGTCGGCGCTTTCATATTCACCGAAGAGGACAAGTGAGCGAGAAGAAGATTCGGTCGTCGGCTGGCATCTCGGTGCATCGCGTCGAGCTGGCCGAAGGTCAGCTGCCCGACATGGCCTGCGGCGTCAACGGTGTGGCGCAACAGACATGGTTTCGGCCCACCCACATCGACGTGGAGTTCGACGCGAAAGGTGTGGTGGAGACCCGCATCTACGGCCCGCAGATTAAGCAGGACGGCTCCCTGAGTCAGCGCGAGTTGGACCACCGTTGGCGTCGTTAAGACCGAGTACAACCCCAGGCTGGCCCGCTGGACCGGCGGGAGAGCGCCGAGTGCGACGCGGTCGAATTCCGCTTCAACGTGTAGGAGTCACGCGTTGACTTTGCGTTGATGGCGCGAGACGCGCGCACTTTTGCGCCATAGAAGCAGAGTCGATGGATCCAAGATCACGTCACGGATGGGTGACGAGGTATGTCTCGTTGTCGAGTCCGGCGGTGAGGTCATCGACATCGAACGGACGGTCGAGGCGCGCCCGGAGCTTCACGGGGTCGATGAGAAGACTGATTTCGGCGGTTTGGTGCGCAAATACGCGCCCGATCAGAGGATAGATCCGACGCATGATCGCTCGTTCAGCAGAAGTGCATCGCGAGGCGCAATAGCCGACGTGGCCGATTTCGTCAGTGAGGATTTCGCTGTAGAGGCGCTCGACACGTTCGCAGACTTCGGGTTCGTCGGTAAATAGTTCGATCCCGACGCGGCGCAATTCATCGAACATCACGCACCCGGCCATCTCCGCCGCGCCGACGAACAAGATGCCAAGTCGCTCGGGGAGGAAGACGCCAGCCTTGACGATCTGCCGCATGACGAACGGTGGGGGCACCACTTGGAATGTCAGGTCGAAGACATCCAGAATGTATGCGAGAAGCCTGGTGTGGTAATGCTCTTCGAGTTCGAGGTACACCCGTTCGGGCGGCAGATTCTCGTCGCTGTTCATGCCGTACGTTTCGCCGAGTCCGACACCGAATCGCTCGGCTTGGTTCAGCTTGGCAGTGGCCAACAGAAAGAGCATCTTGCGATCCACGCCTGGCTCAGGTCTCCGGCGGCGCAGGTTTCGCAGAAATGTTGCGCGCTCGGCAGGATGGCGTGAACGGACCGGATTGCTTTCGAGATGAGTGAAGAACTCCTCACGATTCTCCAAGCGCCTATTGAGCAGGTCGGCTTCTCCGTCACGTCTGCGTAGGAAGTCTCGGTAACCGTCAATACCTGTGGTATTCATCGTGTCTCCATCCCTTTGACAATTGTCGTCACGTAACGACCAAGCACGGCATCCGCAGTCGCGGAGTCCTGCACGCCAGTGGCAAGAAGGGCAAAAAGTCCGGTTAAGAAGAACACACCGAGTTCACCCGCGTCCGCGTCCGAAGGAACGCGTCCCGAATGCTGCGCCTGGGTGATCACCTCGCGCAGGAACTCTGCCAACGGATGCTTCGCCACTTCCTCTTCGACGGGCCGCGTCGACGAGAAATGCAAACCCAACATGTCGCGGAAGACGACAGGGCCCAAGCGACGTTCGGCGGCGAGCACATGATGCACCAACAGCAGAAGCACCGAAACCAAGTCCCCGTCGTAAGCCAGAGCATCGCGGAGTTCTGCGACGATCTTGGCCTCTTCGTTTCGTTCCAATTCGACCAGGACGTGTTCCTTGGTCGGGAAGTGGAAGTAGAACGTCCCGCGCACAACCCCGGCGGCGTTTGCGATCGCCGTGACGTCGGCAGCCGCCACACCTGAACGCCCTATTTCGGCCAGCGCGGAATCGAACAGACGTGCCCGCGTTTCGCGCCGTCGGGCGTCCCGGACGCCGCCCGCAGACGGACTTGCCTGCGGGGCGGTGCGCACTGACGGCATACCGGGCACCGTACAGCCATTGACTGACGACCGTCAATGACGACCGTCAGTGAGTTTCGCCGATCGCACGAGTTCTGTCGCTGTGCCGGGAGTCCAATAGGGGTCCGCGCCTGATGAGGTCGTCACCACGGCGGTAGAACTCGCAAGTCTCAGTCCGTACATTCAGGGTATGGCTGACGACTGGCGCATCGACCGGGTCGAGGAGGTCCGGTCACTGATCAAACAAGCCGAACCCGACGTCGTCGAGGAGGTCAAGTGGCGCAAGCCATCGAATCCCGATGGTGTACCCGCGTTCTCGTTGGACGGCCTGATCTGCACGCTGGAGATGTACAAGGGCAAGGTGAAGGTGAATTTCGCCAAGGGCTCCTCCATCAGCGATCCGGACAACCTGTTCAACGCGAGCCTGCAGGCACCTGTCGGACGTTCCATCGACCTGCGCGAGGACGACGAGTTGGACCCCGGTGCGTTCAAGACGCTGATACACGAGGCGGTCAAGGTCAACCGCGACAGGCAAGCGTCCAAGCGCCGCAAGTAGGGGTTCCGAACAGGAGATTTGGTTACTACACTTTGTAGTAATCAATCTGCCGGGAGGCTCGATGCGCTGGCGCGGGGTCAGTCACGTGGAGTTCGCCGTACTGGACTATGACGAATCCATCGCGTTCTACGACGCGTTGTTCGGCTGGCTCGGGTACAGCAGCTTTTCGTCGATGGACATGGAGTACCAGTCGATCTACTACATGACGCGCCACGTCAACCCGCACAGCTACATCGGCATCCAGCCGGCGCGCACCGGCACGAAGCTGACGCACGCAGACCAGGCCGTCGGGATCAACCACGTCGCGCTGTGGGCGCGAAGCAGAAGAGAAGTCGACCGTTTCCATCGCGACTTCCTGGTCGCGCGAGATATCCCGATCACCGACGCGCCCAAGGAGTATCCGCAATATTGGCCCGGCTACTACGCGGTGTTCTTCGACGACCCGGTCAACGGTATCCACTGGGAACTGGCGTGGGTGCCGAAAGTGCCGACACCCCGCCAGGTTTGGTCGTTCTACCGCGCTCTGCGGGTGTTCGCCAGAAGTAGGCCGGATCTGGCGAACACTGTGCCGGGCCTGACCTGGCAGGCCCGGCGCGCGCTGCCGCCGCCGCAACCCGTGCCGCCGCCCGAGGGCTGACCGGCTCAGGGCGTGGGAATGGCCACCCGCACGGACCCATCGCACACGGGGGCGCTCGGAGCGCCCACGCGTACCGACCCGTCGCACAGGCGGGATTGCGGGCCGGTGGTGCGCACCGAGCCGTCGCCGGGCGCAGCGACATCCGAGTGTTCGAAGGTCAGCGCGGGATGCGGCGTCGGGGTCGCGTTCGCGGTGCCGGCGCTCAGCCCCAGGCACAGCGCGGCGCCGCCGGACAGGAGAGCCCCCACCACCATCTGGCTCAGGTTGCGTTTCATGGATGTTCCTTTTGTGAAGGCCCCGCCGCGTCGGCGACGCCGGTGCAACGAGTAGACGGCGGCGCGACCGCTACCGGTCCCAAGTTTCTGCCGGCCGCAATCCGGTTCAATGTGTGCCATGGCCCGGGTGGATAGCGCATCGCAGATCGTCAAGGCGCCGTTGAGTCGCGTCTTCGAGGCGCTTGTCGACCCGGCGGCGCTCGTCGAGTGGCTGCCCCCGGCGGGGATGCGCGGTCGATTCGACCACTTCGACGCCCGACCGGGTGGCTCGTACCGAATGGTCTTGACGTACGTCGATCCGCCGGCGGGCGGTGGCAAGACCGACGCCGATTCGGACGTCGTCGAGGGGCGCTTCGTCGAGATCGTCCCCGATGAGCGCGTCGTGCAGATCAGCGAATTCAACTCGGGCGAGCCGTCTTTCGGCGGATCGATGACGATGACCTGGTCAGTGACGAGGGTGGACGGCGGCACTCGTGTGGACATCCGCGCCGACGGGGTGCCGCCGGGGATCTCAGCGGCCGACCACGTCGACGGGATGAACTCCTCGCTGATGAACCTCGCTGCGTACCTCGCCCGGCATCAGACCGTCTTTCGCGCCGAGTGACCAAGCCGAGCGACCAAGCGGTGCGCACCGATCGCTCGGTCGCGTCTGCGGCGCCGCGAATAAGGCAGAATCGCGCAAGTGACGCCGCCGCAACGCCCCGGATCGCCCGACTGGCGGGGTCGGGGCGCCCCACCCCCACCACCCAACCCCGGACAGCGCCGGCCGTCGCCGACGCGGCCGGGCCCGGCCAGGCAGCCGCCACCACCGAATCAACCGCCGCCACCGTCCGAGCCGCCCACCGACCGGTTGGGAGCACCGCCGCCCCCGGCGAGCGCGGGTCCGACGCAACGTTTCCCGCGGCCACCGTCACCCGCCGATGTGCAGCCCACCGAGCAGATCGAGCGACCGCCGACCGCGCCGCCGCATTCCGGCGACGATGAAAAGCCACGTCGCTCGCGCGGTTTCAACAAGACGTCGATCGCGCTGATCGCGATCATCGTGGTCGCCCTGCTGGCAGGTGGCCTGGCCGCCGGCGAACTCTATGCCCGGCAGCGCGCGGACAGCGTCCTGACCGAGGTCGCCGAATGCGTGACCGAGGACGGCGTCAAGATTTCGTTCGGCGTGAATCCGCCGTTTCTGTGGCAGCACATCACCGGGCACTACACCAATATCTCGGTCACCACTGACGGCAAGCGGGTGCAAAGCGCCGACGGCATGACAGCCGAGGTGACGCTCGCCGACGTGCGCTTGCAGGACACCGGGGATTCCAAGGGCACCATCGGATCCCTTGACGCGACGTTGAGTTGGAAATCGGCAGGTATCAAAGACACCGTTGCCGCAAACCTGCCCGCAGTGGGCAATCTGATCACCGGCGTGCGCACCGATCCCGCGGCGGGCACGGTGATCCTCGAAGCTGGTGACAACCGCGTCACCGCCCGGCCTGTGGTGACCGATGGCGACCTGAACCTCGAGGTGCTCGACGTCGCCGGTCCGCTGCCCACGGACGCGGTGCAGACGGCGCTCAACGACCTGACCAAGAAGCTCAACGACAACTACCCGCTCGGAATTCACGCCGACAGCGTCGAGGTGACCGACTCCGGGGTGGTCGGGAAATTCTCCAGCCGGGACGCGTCGATTCCGAAAGAGGACGCCAACCCCTGCTTTGCGCGCCTCTAGCGACGGTTCCGCAGGCGCCGCGCCACGGCGGCCACGACGGTGATCACGACCGCCAGCGTGATGAGGCCCGCGAGTACGGTCCACGCGACGGTGCCTGCGTCGACGGGGCGGCCCATGATCTCTGCGCGACGCCAGTAGATCGCGCCGATCAGCACCGCTTTGACGACGACGAGGATCGAGGCGACTCGCAGGGCGTTGGGCCACGGCTCAGTCAGCGGCACCTCATCGAGCTTAGACAGCAGCGCGTCCGGCGTCGATCAGGACAGCTCCACTGCGATCTCGGCGCCGAGCTCGTAACCCGGCGCCAGCGGAAGCGAGTCGCCGCTCCAAAACGAACCGGGATCGAACCAGTTGTAGTGCTTCTCGCTGGTGAGCAGCCCCATCTCCTCGTAGGTGATCGCGACGGTCTCCGCGCAGTAGGCGGTCTCGAGCCCGACCTGAAGTTTCTCCTGTTTTCTGCGGTGTGCCACATCTCGAACCCGCCTGTGCACGAACGGGATTCCGCGGGTCAGGTCCGTTACGGCCAAGCGTCCGCGAAACCAGCGGCCGGTCAACCGTGCCGTGCTCGGAAACGGCGTGCCGTCCATCCGCGCGACCACCTTCAACGCGCGGTCCTCCTGCTCGCGGCCGGCATACGGGGTGAGTTGGCGCAGCCAACAGCGCTGGTGGTAGTTGGTGATCCACCGCTCGACCACCTGACGCGCGTCGTTGAGCTGTACGCCGCGATGGTTGTCACCGGTCCACATGTCGGTCAGTTTGTCGCCCAGTTCGGCGTGCCAGATCAGCGGTGGAAGATCCTCGACGGCGATCGTCATACCCACGTGGTTGACCGGTGCGTTGGTCATGGACTGGATCGCCCGGTCCGGCCCGGAGCGGCCGCGAAACAGCCACAGGTCACCGGTCCGTGTCGCGTCGAGCGCCTGCCCCAGCGAGACCGTGCTTGGTTTCACCCCCGCAGCTTAGGCAGACTGACCGGTGTGCGCGGTATCTGGAAGTGGATCGGATTGGCGGGTGTCGCGGGTGTGGTGGCGGGTGGCGTCCTGGTCGCCCGGGACCAACGGCGGCGCAATTCGTATACGCCCGAAGACATCAGGGCGCGCCTGCATCAGCGGGTGGCCGAGGCCGACAAAGGCGGTGGTTAGGCCGCCACGGCGTAGAGGCGGTGCGATCCGCCGAACCCCTTGAGTTCGGCGTCGCGACCGTCGTCGAACGCGATGTCGTCGTGTTCGGCGAGAGCGTCGCGCACGACCTCGCTGACCAGCACCTCGCCCCCGTCGGCCGCACTCGCGACGCGGGCGGCCATCGCGACGTTTCGACCGAAGAGGTCGTCGCCGCGGCGCACCGACTTGCCCATGTGAATCCCCATCCGCACCCGAATACCGTTGGGCTGCCTGCGAAGTGACCGCTGTACCGCCATACTGCACCGCACCGCCTGCTCGGGCTGGGCGAAGGCCACCATGAACCCGTCGCCCTGGCTCTTCACCACATAGCCCGAATGGCTCTTCACATGGCGGCGCACCATCTTGTCGTGGCGGCCCAGCAACCGCACCCAGGCGCGGTCACCGATCCGTTCGTTGAGTGCGGTCGACTCCTCGATGTCGGAGAACAGGATCACCATCTTGCCGTTCGGCGAGAGCCTGGCAAGGTCGGGCCGTTCGACCTCGGCCCAGTCCGCGAGGTCTTCGATCGAGGACCGCACCGCCGCGCCGATACCGTCCTTGCGCAGGATGTTGGCGGTCTGCCACACCTGCTTCACCGCCTCGCGACCCCCGGTGAACAGCATGTTCTTGGTATCGACACGGCGCCGGGCCTCGTCGAGTTCTTCGCGCTGGCGGGTGTACCGGAACCACAGCACGGCCAGCGCGACGGCCTCCGACGCGGCCACAATCGCCAAGATGTAAGCCGCGATCTGCGTTCCCATCACCCCACAAGTATTGGATGCTGAGCCGGTGACGCTCGCGCAGCCCCCGTATTACGAGAGCCGCTACATCCGCGCCAACCACCCTGACCTGCCCCAAGCGCTGTGGTTACGCGAAACGCTGCTGCTGCCCACCGCCGGTGCGCCGGTCGCCGACGTGTGGGTGATGGTTTTCGATCCGGACGGTGCGGGCAACCGGGCGCTCAAGGAGCCCTACCAGATCGATCTGGCCGACTACAGCTACGACGACTGGGCCGCCCGCATCGCCGCCACATCTCTCGACGACCGGGCGGCCGAAGGTGTGGTGACCGGTCGAGATCGTTCGGCGCGCTGGGACCTGCGCATCACGCCGGGCGACGAGGAGCCGGTCAAGCTGCTCACCGAACGTGCTTATGCAGCGCGGTTTCCGACCGCCAAGACGACGGTGCGCCACCCGTTGGCCCGGTTCGACGGGTTGCTCGAAGTCGACGACGTCCGCCTCGTCGTCGACGGCTGGACGGGCAGCGTCAACCACAACTGGGGCACCCGGCACACGCCGGCCTACGCGTTCGGACAGGTGTGCGGGTTCGACAACGCACCGGAGACGACACTCGAGATCGTCACCGCCCGAGCCGCATTCGGACCGGTGCTGTTACCCGGGGCGACACTGTTCGTGTTCCGTCACGCCGGGCAGGAGTTCGCGGTCCGCTCGCTCGGCGGCATACTGCAGACGCACGGGCGCTACCGGCCGTTCTCGTGGACGTTCGGCGGGCGGGTTGGTGACCAGATGATCGAGGGGGAGATCGTCACCGAACCTGCCGACGTCATCGGGCTGACGTACACGGACACCGACGGCGGGACGAAATACTGTTACAACTCGGCGATCGCCAGCTGCCGAATCCAGGTGGCCGGCAAGGCATTCGAGCGGGCCGAGCTGATCGCCACCCGTCGTGCGATGTTCGAGATCTTCACCGGGACCCGGCACGAGGCGGTATCGCTGCTGGCGTAACCGCCGGAGGAGCGGTCACCGGTCGACGAACTGCACCACGACTTCGGAGAACGCGTCGTTGTCGTCACCGGCGGCGGTGTGCCCGGCCGCGGAGAGTTCGACGAACTCCGCCGCGGGCACCTTCTGTAGGAAATCCTCCACGCCCGCGGTGCTGACGACGTCGGAAAGCCGTCCACGGATCAGCAGAATCGGGATGGTCAGGCTCATCACGGCATGCTCGAGCTTCTCCTCGCGCACGAACCGGTCGTCCAACGGGGCGGTGAGAAACGCCGGATCCCAATGCCAGAACCACCTGCCGTCACGCAGCCGCAGATTCTTCTTCAGCCCCTCGGGGTTGCGCGGCCGCTTCCGGTGCGGGAGGTAGGCAGCGACCGCGTCGGCCGCATCGTCGAGACTCTCGAAACCGTCGGCGCCGCTGGACATGAACTCGCGGATCCGGGCGCTGCCGTCCTTCTCGTAACGAGGCACCACGTCGACGAGTACCAGCTTGGCCACCTTCTGCGGACCCGCCGCCTCGGCGACGAGCATGCCGGTCATCCCACCCATGCTGGCACCGATCAAGGCGACTGGCCGCCCGATCTGATCCACGACATGCAGCGTGTCCGAACACAATGCGTCGACGGTGTAGTTCGCATTCGGCGCGCGGTCACTGTCGCCGTGCCCCCGGCTGTCCAACGCGACCACGTGCAGGCCCAGGCCGGCGAGGGTGTGCGCGGTCTTCTTCCACGAGAAGCGGTTCTGCCCGCCGCCGTGCAGGAGCAGCACCGAGGGGCGTTCAGACGCCACGCCGCGGTTCCACTCGTCGGCGACCAGTGTGATGTCGTCGGCCCCGCGGAACTTCACAGTCTGGGGTTCGTTGTCAGTCGCGCTCACGGCCGTCCTCTCCGGCTCATCCCGGTGGCTCACGTTACCCACCGGCGAAATCGGCCGATCGCCGGTGCCTTTGATGAGGGCGTCAATATACTTTGCTCTCGTGCAGCCCGAGCTTGCCTCCCGTGACCGTGAGCGCATCATCGAGGCTGCCTATACGTGCCTGTCGCAGCCGCACCGGGGTCCCGTTCCGGTCGCGGCCATTTTGCAGCGCGCCGAGGTGTCGACGCGCGCCTTCTACCGTCATTTCGAGTCGAAAGACGAGTTGTTCCTTGCCATGTTGCGCCAGGAGACCGATGCCCTGGCCCGGCGGCTGGACCGCGTCGCCGACGAACGCGCAAAGGTACCCGCCGAACAACTCGAGGCGTGGATCGAGGTGATGTTCGGGCTGATCCGCGACGACGAGACCCGCATGCACTTCACGGTCATCGACTCCGACGAGGTACGCGCGGCGAAGGGCTATCGCGAGACGCGGGAGAAGGCGCACGCCGACCGCGAGCGCTCGCTGGTGGAGATCCTCCGGCGCGGCCGCGACGACGGTTCGTTCCCGCTGACCGACCCAGAACGTGACGCGTTCGCGATCAACGCGATCATCAGCCGGGTGATGATCACGCAAACCTACGACGATCACGAGGGTCTACGGCGGGCGAAGGCCCGCGTCCTCGACTTTGCGCTGCGCGCGCTCGGCGCCACCCACTACGTCGCCGACCGGCGATGACTTTCCGTCACGACGACAGTCTTCACTTCATGCCTTCGATCACTCCATCCCTTTGGTTCGACAACAACCTGGAAGAAGCCGCCGCGTTCTATACGTCGATTTTCCCGAACTCGTCGGTGGAGAAGCTCAACCGCTACACCGACGCCGGACCGGGAACAGCCGGTGACGTCGTATCGGCGGCCTTCGTGCTGGATGGTAAACGCTTCATCGGCATCAACGGCGGTCCCGCCTTCGCCTTCACCGAAGCCGTCTCGTTCACCATCCACTGTCGAGACCAGGCCGAGGTCGACTACTACTGGGACCGCCTCGTCGACGGCGGTCTGGAGTCGCAGTGCGGCTGGCTCAAGGACCGCTTCGGGTTGAGCTGGCAGATCGTGCCCGACCGGCTCTACGAGTTGCTCGACGACCCGAACCCCGCCCGCGCCGTCGCCGCCACCAAGGCGATGCTCGGAATGCGAAAGATCGTGATCGCCGAGCTGGAAGAAGCGGCGCGCGACAGCTCGCCGGACGCACCGAACGTGCCGTAAGTCACGCGTTCGACGTCGGTAGTTGCCGAACCGTAAATTCTCGATATACGGTTCCCCGGCGTCCGGCTATGTGTACCCTTGCGCAACAGCCAGTCACAGGCGCGGGTTGTTGGTGTCGAGGAAGGTTGGCGGCCTATGGCAGGTCAGTGCATACGGGCAAGGCCCGATTGATGGTCGCTTCCGCCGCAATCGCCAAGCCCGTTGCCGCATTCGGCGGCTTCTACTCGATGGCGCTCGACACTTTCGTGTGGATGTTCAAGCCGCCCTTCGCTTGGCGTGAGTTCATCTCGCAGTCTTGGTTTGTCGCGCGGGTAGCGATCGTGCCAACACTGATGCTGACGATCCCGTACACAGTTCTGCTCACCTTCACTTTCAACATCTTGCTGACCGAGTTCGGCGCCGCGGATTTCTCCGGAACCGGCGCTGCGCTGGGGACTGTGCGCCAGATCGGGCCCATCGTGACCGTGCTGGTGGTCGCCGGAGCCGGCGCCACCGCCATGTGCGCCGATCTCGGCGCGCGCACCATTCGCGAAGAACTGGACGCACTGCGGGTGATGGGCGTGAATCCCATTCAGGCGCTTGTGGTCCCGCGTGTATTGGCCGCGACACTGGTGTCGCTGGCGTTGTCGGCGACGGTGATCCTGGTCGGGCTGGCCGGAGCGTACTTCTTCACCGTCTACATCCAGAATGTCTCGCCGGGTGCGTTTGCCGCCGGTCTCACACTGCTCATCGGTACCACCGATGTCATCATCGCGTTGCTCAAGGCCGCGCTGTTCGGACTGTCCGCCGGCCTGATCGCTTGCTACAAAGGCATTTCCGTCGGCGGTGGCCCGGCGGGTGTCGGCAACGCCGTCAACGAGACCGTGGTCTTCACGTTCATGGCGCTGTTCGCGATCAACATCGTCGCGACCGCCGTCGCGGTGAAGGTGACGATGTGACTGTTTCGCGGCCGCATTCCCAGTTCCCCTGGCTCAAAGCCCGGTTTCGGAGCGTAGCTGACCCCTGGAACCGCGTCGGGAGGCAGACCAAGTTCTTCGGCCGCACCCTGAGTTCGATCCGCTACACCGTCCTCCATTACCAGGTCGAGTTGATTCGGATCATCGCCCAAATGGGGCTGGGTGCGGGCGCGCTCATCATCATCGGCGGCACGGTGGCGATCGTCGGTTTCCTGACCGTGACAACGGGCGCGCTGGTCGCGGTGCAGGGCTACACCGACTTCTCGGAGATCGGTGTCGAGGCATTGACCGGTTTCGCGTCGGCGTTCTTCAACGTGCGCTTGATCGCGCCGGCCACCACCGCGGTCGCGTTGTCTGCGACGATCGGCGCGGGCGCTACCGCTCAACTCGGCGCCATGCGGATCAACGAGGAGATCGACGCACTCGAGGTGATGGGCATCCGGAGCATCGCCTATCTGGCCTCCACGCGGGTGGTCGCCGGATTCCTCGTGGTGATCCCGTTGTACTGCGTCGGTGTGATCGCCGCCTTCTGGGCGGCGAGGTTCGGCACCACAGTGCTCTACGGCCAGTCGACGGGTGTGTACGACCACTACTTCAGGACGTTTCTCAACCCGACGGATCTCATGTGGTCGTTCGGTCAAACCATCGCGCTGTCAGTGATGATCATGCTCGTGCACACTTACTACGGCTACACCGCGAGCGGGGGGCCGGCCGGTGTTGGTGAGGCCGTCGGGCGAGCGGTGCGCACCTCGCTGATCGTCTCGGCCTTCGTGCTGGTGATGCTCTCGCTTGCGGTCTACGGTCAGTCCGGCAACTTCAACCTGGCCGGCTGATCATGCACGGAGAAGACGAAGGCCTGCATCCCGCGTGGTGGACGTTGATCCTCGTGGTCATCATCGCTGTCGCGATCTGGCTGACATACGCGTTGTTCGTCGGCACCTTCAGATCGACTGAAACGGTCACTTTGACATCCGACCGCTCGGGTTTGGTGATGGAAACCGACGCCAAGGTCAAGTTGCGCGGCGTGCAGGTCGGCCGGGTCGCCGAGATCCAGGGCGGCAGCCAGCCGGTGGCGTTGAAGCTCGAGATCGACAAGGACAAGATCTCCTACATCCCATCGAACATCGAGGCGCAGATTCGGGCCACCACGGTGTTCGGCGCCAAGTTCGTCGACCTGATCTATCCCGAGGATCCCAGTTCACAAAGACTCACGGCGGGTCAGGTGATCGAGTCCCGCAATGTCACCGTCGAGGCCAACACGGTGTTCCAGAACCTCGTCGACGTGCTCGAGAACGTCGACCCGGCAAAGCTCAACAGCGCGCTGTACGCGCTCGCCGAGGGTGTCCGGGGCCAGGGCGAGCTGATCGGTCAAGCCACCACCGATGCGAATCAGGTTCTGCTGGAACTCAATCCGCGCCATGAGACGGTGACCGAGGACCTGCGGGCGCTTCGGGACTTCAACGACACGTACAGCGCTGCGGCCGACGACATCCTGATGACCCTCGACGCGGCCAGCACGACCAGCGCCACGATCGCCGACCGCGCCAGCCAGTTGGACGCGTTGCTGCTGGCCACCATCGGGCTCTCCAACAGTGGTATCAACCTGCTCGCGCCGAATCAGGCGAACCTGATCAAGGCCATCAACGTGCTCGAGCCGACGACGAACCTGCTCTACAAGTACAGCCCGGAGTACACCTGCCTGCTGACCGGTGCGAAGACCTTGTTGGACACCGGCGGGTACGACGGGCCGGGCGGCAACGGTCGGACGCTGGTGCTGGACGTGGCGTTGGGTGTCGGCGACGACCCGTACAAATACCCCAATCACCTGCCGATCGTCGGCGCAAAGGGCGGCCCGGGTGGCAAACCCAGTTGCGGTTCGCTGCCCGACGTCGCCAAGAACTGGCCGGTACGCAATCTCGTCACGAACACCGGATTCGGCACCGGACTCGACTGGCGGCCCAACCCGGGCATCGGTTTCCCGGGGTATGCCAACTACCTGCCGGTCACCCGCGCGGTGCCCGAACCGCCGAGCGTCCGAAACCTTTTCGGCGGACCTGCGATTGGACCGATCCCGTACCCGGGCGCTCCGGCTTACGGTGCGGACCTCTACGCAGACGACGGCACCCCGCTGTGGCCTGGCCTACCTGCCGCACCGCCGCCGATGGCGCCGCGGGATCCCGGTCCGACCCCGGGTTCGGAGCCGTTCATCGTTCATTCGCCCGCCCAGATGCAGCCCACGCCCCTACGACCGGCACCGCTGCCGACCCCGGCACGGCCGGGTCCGCCGTTCCCGTGAACGCAAGGCCGGCAACGGAGAAAGCCATGAAAGGAGACCAGCCGTGTCAGGCATGACAGCCAAGATCCGCCACGACGCGGTGCGTCTCGCCGTGTTCTTGGCGGTGTGCCTGCTCGGTGTGTTCGGATTGTTCGCGGTCTTCGGCGAGCTGCGGTTCGGGGAGGCCACCAACAGCTACGTCGCCGAGTTCACCAATGTCACAGGCCTGGAGAACGGCGACTTCGTCCGCATCGCCGGCGTCGAGGTCGGCAAGGTCGAAAAGGTTGCCATTCAACCCGATACCACCGCGCGGGTCGAGTTCACCGCAGACCAGTCGGTGGTGTTGACCGAGGGCAGCAGGGCCGTTATCCGATACGACGACCTCATCGGCGGGCGCTACCTGGCGCTCGAGGAGGGGGCCGGAGGAATCAAGAAGCTCGAGCCCGGCGGCACGATTCCGTTGGCCCGCACATCGCCTGCGCTCGACCTCGACGCGCTGATCGGCGGATTCCGGCCGCTGTTCCGGGCGCTGGATCCAGACCAGGTCAACGCGCTGTCTGGACAGCTGATTTCGGCTCTGCAGGGCCAGGGCACGACGATCAACTCGTTCCTTTCCCAGACCGCGGCGCTGACAACGACTCTGGCGGACCGCGACCGACTGATCGGGGACGTCATCATCAACCTCAACGTCGTGCTGGGATCACTCGGTGACCAGAACGACCAGTTCGCGAAGGCAGTCGATGCGCTTTCCGAACTGATGGGGACGCTGGCGGATCGCAGAGCGGACATCAGCAACGGGTTGGCGTACACCAACGCAGCGGCCGGAAGCGTCGCTGACCTCTTGTCGCAGGCTCGCCCACCGTTCTCCAAGACGGTTCACGAGACCGACCGCGCTGCCGGCATCGTGGTGGCCGACCATGAGTACTTCGACAATCTGCTGAACACTCTGCCCGATGCCCATCAAGCGCTCGCCCGGCAAGGGCTTTACGGCGACTTCTTCAACTTCTACCTCTGCGACCTCGTGCTCAAGCTGAACGGCAAGGGCGGCCAGCCGGTGTACGTGAAAGTCGCCGGCCAGTCCACCGGGAGGTGTGCGCCGAGGTGAAGTCCTTCTCTGAACGAAATCAGACCGTCATCGGTGCTATCGGGTTGGCGTTGACGATCGGAATCGTGCTGGGGTCGCTGAATTACGATCGGCTGCCGTTCCTGCAGGGCAGCGAGTACTCGGCATACTTCTCCGAGGTGGGTGGACTGGAACCCGGTAAGGCCGTGCGTGTTTCGGGATTCGAGGTGGGCCGGGTCAAGTCCATCGAATTGGACGGGCCGCACGCGCTGGTGACGTTCACCGTCGACAGTGACATCCGGCTGGGCGAGCGCACCGAGGCAGCGATCAAAACCGAGGGCCTTCTGGGCACGAAGATTCTCGAGGTCACCTCCCGCGGCGACGGCCAGCAGGAGGGCACGATCCCCCTCGATCGCACGACGCCACCGTATGAACTGCCCGATGCGCTGGGCGAATTGGCGACGGCGATCAGCGGATTGAACACCGACCAGTTGTCGGAATCGCTGCGTGTGTTGTCGGCCACGTTCTCCGACACTCCGCCGGAGTTGAAGATCGCGATCGAGGGGGTGGCTCGGTTCTCCGACACTCTCAACGAACGTGACGCGCAGCTTCGAGGTCTGTTGGGCAACGCCAACAAGGCCACTACGGTGCTGGCCGAGCGCAGCGATCAGATCGTGAGTTTGGTCAACAACACCAACGCGCTGCTGGCCGAGCTGGAGAACCAGAGCGCCGCACTCGATGAGGTCTCCGGCAACATCTCGGCGCTCAGCGCACAGTTGCAGGGCTTCATCGGCGAGAATCGCGAAACCCTTCGACCCGCCCTCGACAAGCTCAACGGCGTGCTGACGATCATCGACAACCGCAAGGAACGCCTGCAGAAGTCGCTCGCGTTGCTGACCGACTACGTGATGTCGCTGGGTGAATCGGTGTCGGGCGGTCCGTTCTTCAAGAACTACGTCGCCAACCTGCTGCCGGGCCAATTCCTGCAACCGTTCATCGACGCTGCGTTCTCCGACCTCGGGTTGGACCCCAATGTGAAGCTGCCATCGGAACTGTCCGACCCACAGGTCGGTCAGCCTGGGACGCCGGCGCTGCCGGTGCCGTTCCCGCGTACCGGTCAGGGTGGCGAACCGCGGCTGACGGTCCCGGACGCCATCACCGGCAATCCCGGCGATCAAGCATGTGGATTGCCCGGCCTGCCGTTGCCCGGTCCGGGTTGCTACCCATACCGCGAGCCACTGCCGGCGCCGCCGCCCGGCGGGCCACCACCGGGCCCGCCCGCGGACGCACCGCCGGGTCTGCAGTCGACGCCTGACCCGACACCGTCTCCGGTCGCAGTGCCCGCTCCCGGCGGGGTGGCCCACCTTGGCTCCGGGGAGGCCGGACGATGACGCGCGGTGCTCGCAACCTGTTGGCGGTGGCGTTGGTCGTGATACTGGCGGGCGGCGCAATTGTGCTGTTGCGCAACACCGGAGCGATCAACCGCACACATGTCGTCGCCTATTTCGACAACGCCAATGGCATCTACCCCGGCGATGACGTCAACATCGTCGGCGTGCCGGTGGGCAAGATCGAATCGATCGAACCGCAGCCCGAGCGGGTCAAGATCTCGTTCTGGTACGACAGCAAGTACAAGGTGCCGGCCGACGCCAAGGCCGCGATTCTGTCGCCCACGCTGGTGACTGCGCGCAGCATTCAACTAATCCCGGCCTATACCGGCGGGCCGCTGTTGGAAGACGACACGGTCATCCCGCAGGAGCGCACCGCCGTTCCGGTGGAATGGGACGAGGTCCGGCAGCAGTTGGAGAAGCTGGCCGATACCCTGCAGCCGACCGAGCCCGGGGGCGTGAGCCCCTTGGGGTCGGTCATCAACACCACTGCTGACAACCTGCGGGGCGAAGGCGCCAACATCCGCGACACCGTCATCAAGCTCTCGCAGGCGGTGACGGCTTTGGGCGATCACAGCACCGACATCTTCTCCACCGTCAAGAATTTGGCGATCCTGGTCTCGGCCCTGCAGGACAGCACCGACGTGATGCGCCAGCTCAACCAGAACCTGGCGAGCGTGACCGGGTTGCTGGCCAACGATCCCAACGAGGTGGCCGACGCGGTCCGCGACCTCAACAACGTCGTCGGAGAAGTCCAGACGTTCGTCGCCGACAACCGCGAAGCGCTGGGCACCACGTCGGACAAGTTGGCGGGGGTGACCCAGGCGCTGACCGACAGCCTCGCCGAGGTCAAGCAGTTCCTGCACGTGGCGCCCAACACATTGCAGAACTACGTGAACATCTGGCAGCCGGCTCAAGGCGCGGTGAGCAGCTTGCCGATGCTCAACAACTTCGCCAACCCGATTTCCTTCCTGTGCGGCGGAATTCAGGCGGCATCCCGTCTGAACGCCGAACAGTCGGCGAAGCTGTGTGTGCAGTACCTGGCGCCGATCCTGAAGAACCGCCAGTACAACTTCCTGCCCATCATGCAGAACGTCTTCTCCGGTGCCACGACGCGGCCGAACGAGCTCACCTACAGCGAAGACTGGCTGCGGCCGGATTACATTCCGCCGCAACCTGCGCCGGCAGCTCCACCGCCGTCGTCGGCCTCGGCGCCGGCACCGCCGCCGGCCGGGGGCCCGCCGCTGCCGGCCGAGGCGCCGGTTTCCACGAATCCGGCCGATGGCCTGCACGGGCTGATGGTGCCACCTGGGGTTGGACCATGATGCGGCGCAAGGCGTTTCGGGTAGTGACCGTGGTGGCCGTGTCGGCCGCGGTGCTGTCGGGCTGTTCGGACTGGCAGGGTCTGAATTCGCTTCCGTTGCCAGGCGTCGAAGGCACCGGCCCGGGCGCGTTCACGATTCAGGCGCAGATGCCCGACGTAGACAACATCGAGCCGAATTCCCGTGTCCGGGTCGGTGACGTGAATGTCGGCACCGTGCGGAAGATCGAGCGTCAGGACTGGCACGCGCTGGTGACGATGGAACTCAACGGCGACGTCGAGCTGCCCGCGAATGCGACAGCCAAGCTCGGGCTGACAAGCCTGCTGGGTTCATTGCACATCGAGTTGGCGCCGCCGACCGATGTGCCGCCTGCGGGCAAGCTGAAAGAGGGCTCGCTGATTCCGCTGGAGTCGTCGAGCGCGTATCCGAGTACCGAGCAGGCGCTGGCCGCCGTTGCGTTGGTGCTCAACGGCGGCGGGATCGGCAATATTTACGACATCACCGAGGCCCTGAGTGTCGCGTTCACCGGCCGCGAGAACGACCTGCGCAGCCTGATTGAACAGCTCGATATCGCGATCGGTCACCTCGATGACCAGAAGCAAGACATCATCGACGCTACCGAGAGTCTGAACAATCTGATGGGCCAGATCGCCGAGCAGAAGCCGGTGGTGGACAAGGCCTTACGGACCATCCCCGAGGCCCTCGCCGTGCTGAGGGATCAGCGGCAGAACCTGGCCGAGGTGCTGACCCAGCTGGGTAGGTTCAGCGCGCTGACCGCCGACTCGGTCAACCAGACCAAAGAGGCTCTCGTGCAGGAGCTCAAGGACCTGGGCGTCGTGCTGGAGGAGTTGGCCGATGCGGGTCCCGCATTGACCCGCGCGTTGAGCTTCTTGCCCACCTTCCCGTTTCCCAAGGAGACTTTGCTCAATTGGATGCGCGGCGATTACGCGAACCTGACGTTGGTCGTCGACCTGACGTTGAGCCGAATCGATGCCGCTTTCTTCACCGGAACGCGGTTCGAGTGCAACCTGACCTGGTTGGAGCTGCAGTGGGGACGCACCATCGGCCAGTTCCCCAGCCCGTGCAACCACCATGTGCCGCCGCCGGGCGGCAACCCGTTGGTCGCTCCGTACCGCTGGGATCAGGGGCCGTAGCATGCGAATGACCCGGCAGATTCTCATTCAGATGGCGATCTTCTCTGCCATCGCGATCCTCGCGTTGGGCATCATGGTCTTCGGATACATGCGGCTGCCCAGCCTCCTCGGTGTCGGTCAGTACCGCGTCACCCTCGAATTGCCGGAGACGGGCGGGCTGTATCCGCGGGGCAACGTCACCTACCGAGGCGTGCAGGTCGGCGAGGTGAAAAGCGTCGAGTTGACCGATACCGGCGTCGAGGCGGTGCTGTCGCTGAACTCGGATATCAGGATTCCCGCTGACCTCGACGCCGAGGTGCACAGTGTGTCCGCCGTCGGCGAGCAGTTCGTCCAATTGCTCCCGCGCAGCGGCGACGGCCCGGAGTTGCGCGACGGCGATGTGATCCCGTTGAGCCGCGCCAGCGTTCCGACCGACATCAACACGGTCCTCGACGATACGGCTCGAGGCTTGCAAGTGATCCCGCAAGAAAACCTCAGGACCGTCGTCGACGAGGCCTATACCGCGGTCGGCGGGCTGGGCCCCGAATTGCGCCGGTTGATCACCGGAAGCGCCACACTGGCCATCGACGCCCGCAAGAATCTCGACCCGCTGCTCACACTGATCGACCAGTCCAAGCCCATCCTGGACACGCAGACCGACACCGCGGGCTCGATCCAGGCGTGGGCCGCGAATCTCGCCAGCATCAGCGGTCAACTGCAGAGTCAGGATCCGGCCGTGGGCGGAATACTCGCCAAGGGGCCGGACGCCGCCGACGAGGTGCGCGCCCTGTTCGAGCGGCTGCAGCCCACCCTGCCGATCGTGCTGGCCAACCTCGTCAGCATCGGAGAGGTCGCCGTCGCCTATCAGCCGAGCCTCGAGCAGCTGTTGGTGTTGTTGCCCCAGGGCACCGCGGTCACACAAGCCGTCGGTGTGCACAAACGCAACACCAAGCAGGACTACATGGGCGATTCGCTGATCTTCAACCTCAACGCGATCCTGCCCGCGCTGCCGGCGCCCTTGCCGTTGCCACCGCAGAATCTGCCGCCGCCGTGCATGACCGGGTTCCTGCCGGCCCAGCAGCTGCGCGTCCCGACGTTCGAGGATTATCCCGACCGGCCCAACGGCGATCTGTACTGCCGCACACCGCAAGATGCCCCGTTCAACGTCCGCGGCGCCCGCAACCTGCCCTGCGTCACCGTGCCCGGCAAGCGCGCCCCCACATGGCAGATGTGCGAGAGCGACGAGCAGTACGTGCCGCTCAACGACGGCTACAACTGGAAGGGCGACCCGAACGCCACCCTGTCCGGGCAGCCGATTCCGCATGTGCCGCCCGACATTCCGGTGGCCACAACGCCGCCGCCGCCGGGTACGCCGCCGCTGCCCGTCACAGCCGCCGAATACGACCCCGCATCCGGCGAATACGTCGGCCCGGACGGCAAGGTCTACACCCAGTCCAACCTGGCGGACGGTGCGTCGGGGGAGCGGCCGTGGCAGTCGATGCTCGTGCCGCCGGGAGGCTGACGCCTGATTCGAAGAAGCGACGGACGTGGTTCCGTTTCGTGAACAGGCTCCGACGATATGGTGTCGGGCACGTAGGTTGTAGCCGACCCGTATACCCGACCCCGAACTGGCCCGCGGGCCGCAGAGGAACGTAGATGGCAGACGAGACCACTCCCGGTGACGGGGACGTGAACGCAGCCGCGCCCGAAAGCGACGCCGCCGCAGAAGTCGGCGAGTCCAGCACGCCGGCTGCTGCTGCCGCAGAAGAGGCCGGTGACGTCGAGGATTACGAGGCGCAAACGCAGGCCACTGAAGCTGAAGCTGAACCCGCTCCCGCCAAGGCGCCGATGTCGCACGTCAAGCTGGCGACCATCGCGGGTCTCGTCCTCGTGGTGGCGCTCGGCGGGCTGGTCGGATGGCTCGGGTACCGGGCATACGAGTCGCAGCAGGCCGAGGATCTGCAGAACTTGTTCTTGCAGGTCGGACGGCAAGGGGCGCTGAACCTGACGACGATCAGCCACGAGCACGCCGAGCAGGACGTGCAACGTGTCCTGGATTCCTCGACGGGCACCTTCTACGACGACTTCCAGGCTCGTGCGCAACCGTTCATCGAGGTGGTCAAGCAGGCGCAGTCCAAGTCGGAGGGCACGATCGCCGAGGCAGGCTTGGAGCCGGAGTCGATCTCCGACGACGGTGCGCAGGTACTGGTCGCGGTGACCGTCAACACGACGAACGCCGGAGCGCCGGAGCAGCAGCCGCGGTCGTGGCGCATGCGGATCACCGTGCAGAAGACCGGCGACGATGAGGCGAAGATCTCGAATGTGGAGTTCGTACCGTGAGTAACAGACACAGACTGCCCAGGCGTAACAAGGACGGTGCGGTACCGGCAGATGGCGGGTCCGCCGAGAAGGGCACGGAGCAGGAGTCCGAAGCGGTCGAGTTGACGGAGTCGTCGGCCGAGACGACGGCTGCCGGTGGCGCGGATGAGACGGCGGCTACGGCTGACGTGTCGACTGTGGACGCGCCGGAGCCCACGTTCGACGCACCCGAGTCGACCCTGGAGGCGTCCGAGGCGTCGGAGGCGTCCGAGACATCGGAGGCGCCCGAGAACGAGCCTGTCGAGGCAGCCCCCAGCGTGGCGCCGGCTGCGACGAAGCGACGGATCAACTGGGCGCGGGTCTTCGCCTTCGGGGTGCTGCCCGCCATCGCGCTGCTGTTGGCGGGTGCGGCCGGCTATCTGAAGTGGCTGGACAACTCGGTGCGCAACTCCGAAGCCGCCCGCGAGCAAACGGTGCAGGTCGCCAAGGACAGCACCGTCGCGATGCTGACCTACAAGCCGGACACCGTCGAACAGCAACTCAACGACGCCCGTGGATTGCTGACCGGGGAGTTCGAGAAGTCCTACACGGGGCTGATCAACGACGTCGTGATACCCGGGGCCAAGCAGAAGCAGATCTCCGCGGTGGCTTCGGTGCCGGCGGCGGCCTCAGTGTCGGCCGATGCCAACGAGGCCGTGGTGCTGGTGTTCGTCAACCAGACCGTGGTCGTCGGCCAGGACGCACCGACGGACACCGCTTCGAGTGTGCGCGTGACGCTGGAGAAGATCGACGGCCGCTGGCTCATCGCGCAGTTCGACCCGGTCTAGGCCAGTCGTGACCGGACCGGACCTGATCGACATCGACACGCCCGGCGTGCGGTTGCGCGCTCTGAGTTGGGGTGCGGAAGATTCGCCGATTGCGTTGTGCCTGCACGGGTTTCCCGATACCGCGCACGGCTGGCGCAAGGTGGCACCGCTGTTGGTCGACGCCGGATGGCGGGTGATCGCGCCGTTCATGCGGGGCTATGCGCCGTCGTCGACGGCCTCGGACGGCAGCTACCATGTCGCGGCCCTGATGGACGATGCGCTGCGGGTTCTCGATACGGCCGGGTCGACGGGCCGCGACGTCCTCATCGGACACGACTGGGGCGCCATCGCCGGCGCCGGACTCGCCGCGATGCCCGACAGTCCCTTCGCGAAAGCCGTGATCATGTCGGTGCCGCCCGCGGCGACGTTCAAACCACTGGGGAAAACCCCGGATGCGGCCCGCCTCGCCGCGCAGTTGCCGCGTCAGCTGTTACGCAGCTGGTACATCATGTATTTCCAATTGCCGGGACTTCCGGAACGATCAGCGTCGTGGGTGGTGCCCCGGTTGTGGCGGCAATGGTCGCCGGGCTACGACGCGGCCGAGGACGTCGCGCACGTCACCGACGCGATCGGTGCGTCCGAGCACTGGCGCGCCGCGCTCGGCTACTACCGGACCAACGTGCGCAACAGCAAGCCGCCCGCCCGATACGTCGAACTCCATCGGCATTGGCTGTCGGCGCCGCAGCTGCCCACCCTGTATCTGCACGGCACCGACGATGGTTGTGCCGCAGCCGATTACACCCGATGGGTGCAGCGAGTGCTGCCAGCTGGCAGTGACGTCGCCACCGTCGAACGGGCCGGGCACTTCCTGCAGTTGGAACAGCCGGATGCGGTTGCCGGACACATCGTCGACTTCATCGGCGTGGCGCGCGCTTAGCCTGGAGGTCATGGGGCGTCGACTGGCGGCGGTGGATGCGCAGACGTATTGGATGTCGGCGAAGATCCCCAGTGACCAGTTTCTGCTCTACGGTTTCGCGGGAACCGTCGACGACCTGCCCGCTGCGGTGGCACGGACACGCGACCGGGCACGCGACCGCCCGGAGTTGCGGCTGCGGTTGCGCGACGGTGGTGCGCTGGCTTATCCGCATTGGGTGAGCGACGGTGTCTCGGCGAACCAGTTCGTGATCCACGCCGCGGGCAGCAGTTGGCCTGAATGCCTGGCCCGGGTGGCAGGACTGGCCGCCGACCAACTCGACCCGCGGGTCATGGCATGGCGGATACACATCTTCCCGGCGGTGTCGGGTGTCCCCGATGCGGGGCGCGGCACGGTCGCGGTCGTGCAGGTCGCACACGCGTTGGGAGACGGTATCCGCTCATCGGCGTTGGCGGCGAGGCTGTTCGGGCGACCGGCGCAGGTGGCTGCCGTCCCGGAGCCGGAACTGTTCGGAGGTCTGAGGCTGCCGTGGCTCGGTTTGCGGGCCGCGCGGGCCCATCGTCGGCTCGTGCGCGATACCGCGGCAGGGGCGGTTCCGCCGCCCGCCGCATCGCGGCCGGCGCTGCGGACCAATGCGCGGCCGGACGGTCTGCGCAGCGTGCGAACGCTGGTCAGGCGGCGGTCGCAGGTGCCGGGTCCCACTGTGACGGTGGGGGTGCTCGCCGTGGTGTCCGCGGCGCTGGCGGCACATCTGCGCGAGCTCGGCGATGACCCGTCGCAGCTCGGCGCCGAGGTGCCCATGGCCAAGGCCGGCGCCCGGCGGGCGCACAACCATTTCGGCAATGTCGGTGTCGGGCTCTACCCGGACCTGCCGTTCGCGGAACGTGCCGCACGCATCGCAGCAGACCTGCAGGATCGTCGACGTCGTGCGACGCATCCGGCGATAGTCGCGGCCGACCGCGCGTCCGCTGCGGTGCCCGCACCGCTATTGCGGTGGGGAGTAGGTCATTTCGATCCGACTGTGCGTTCACCCACGGTCACCGGCAACACCGTCGTCTCGAGCGTGCACCGCGGTCCCGCCGATCTGCATTTCGGACAGGCACCCGTCGTACTGAGCGCCGGATTCCCCGGGCTTTCCCCGATGATGGGCCTCACGCATGGCGTGCACGGTATCGGCGAGACCATCGTCGTCAGTGTGCACGCGGTCGAGTCGGCGATCGGCGACATGGACTCGTACGTCGAACGGCTGGAGGCAGCCTTTCCGACTCGAGTCTGAGTTCTCGGGTGGAGGGGGCTGGGCATCGGCTTAACACATGGCCTAGATTTTGTTGCATGACTGCCTACGACTCAGCGTTGGATTTCGGGTTGCTGTTCCTGCGAGTAGTGCTGGGCGTGACGATGGCCGCGCACGGCTATAACAAGTTCTTCGGCGGCGGGCGGATTCCAGGCACCGCCGGCTGGTTCGAGAGCATCGGCATGAAGCCGGGCACCTTTCACGCACGGGTGGCCGCGACGACGGAGATGGCCGCTGGTATCGGTCTGGCGGTAGGCCTGCTCACCCCGATTCCAGCAGCAGGGTTCGTGGCGCTGATGCTCGTCGCAGCGTGGACCGTGCACCGGGCGAACGGCTTCTTCATCGTCAAGGAGGGCTGGGAGTACAACTTGATCCTGGCGACGACGGCGCTGGCGATCGCGACCATCGGCGCGGGCAAGTACAGCCTCGACTACGTGCTGTTCAGTGACAGTGGGTTCGCCGACCTGCTACACGGATGGTGCGGCTTGGCGATCGCGCTGGGCCTGGGCCTCCTCGGCGGTATCGGACAGCTGGCGATCTTCTACCGGCCGCCCGCCAAGACCGACGCGGCCTGACGGCGCACCGACAACGCGAACCCCTCCCGGCGTAGCTAGAACACGTTCTAGTCTGTGGTGTCATGGGGTTCTTGAAGCAGGATGCGCCCGTAGTCGACTTCGAGGAGTGGAACAAGGGCACACGCGCGCAGAAGATCGTGCCGATGGCCCGGCACTGGGCCGAGGTGGGGTTCGGGACGCCGGTCGTCCTGCACCTCTTCTACGTCGTCAAGATTGCGCTCTACTTCCTGGGTGCCTGGCTGGTCGTCCTGACCACCACGGGGATCGACGGGTTCACCAACGTCGCCTCCTGGTACAACGAGCCGATCGTGTTCGAGAAGGTCGTGCTGTACACGATGCTGTTCGAGGTCATCGGCCTCGGCTGCGGCTTCGGACCGCTCAACAACCGCTTCTTCCCGCCGATGGGCTCGATCCTGTACTGGTTGCGGCCCAACACGATCCGGCTACCACCGTGGCCGACGCGCATCCCGCTCACCCGAGGGGACACCCGCACGCCATTCGACGCGCTGCTGTACGCAGCACTGCTGGTGCTGCTCGTCGTGGCGCTGTTCTCCGACGGCACGGGGCCGATACCCGAACTGAACACCACGGTCGGGGTGCTGCCGGTGTGGCAGATCGCAGCGATTCTCGGCGTTCTGGCCATCCTCGGCCTGCGCGACAAGGTCATCTTCCTGGCCGCGCGCGGCGAGGTCTATGCCTCCCTGGCGGTGTGCTTCCTGTTTGCCGGACCCGACATCATCATCGCGGCCAAACTGGTGTGCCTGGTGATCTGGCTCGGCGCCGCGACATCGAAGCTCAACAAACACTTCCCGTTCGTCATCTCCACGATGATGAGCAACAATCCCGTCTTCCGGCCGAAGTGGCTCAAACGCAAGTTCTTCGAACGCTTTCCGGATGATCTGCGGCCCGGCCGGGCGTCGCGCTGGCTGGCGCATTTCAGCACGGCGATCGAAGGCCTGGTCCCGCTCGTACTGTTCTTCTCTCCCGGCGGTTGGCCGACCTACATCGCCGCGTTCGTGATGCTGGTGTTCCACTTCGGCATCCTGTCCTCGATACCGATGGGCGTGCCGCTGGAGTGGAACGTCTTCATGATGTTCGCCGTCCTGGCGCTGTTCGTCGGGCACACCGAAATCGGTATCGGCGACCTGCAGAGTCCGTGGCCGATCGTGTTGTTCGCTGTCGTGGCGGGCACCGTGGTGATCGGAAACCTGTTCCCGCGCAAGGTGTCCTTCCTGCCGGGCATGCGGTATTACGCGGGCAACTGGGATACCGGGCTGTGGTGCGTGAAACCGTCGGGCGCGGCCAAGATCGAAGAGAACATCGTCTCGATCGCGAGCATGCCCCAGGCGCAGATGGAGCGGTACTACGGGAGCCCGGAAACCGCCCAGATGTATCTCTACATGGGGTACGCGTTTCGCGCCTTCAACTCTCACGGCCGCGCGATGTTCACCCTCGCGCACCGGGCGATGACCGGACACAACGAGGACGACTACGTCCTCACCGACGGTGAGCGCATCTGCAGCACCGCGATCGGTTGGAACTTCGGCGACGGCCACATGCACAACGAACAGTTGATCGCCGCGTTGCAGAAGCGCTGCCGGTTCGACCCGGGGGAGATCATCGTGGTGCTGATCGACGGGCAACCGATCCACCGGCAGACCCAGCAGTACCGCTTGGTCGACGCCGCGACCGGCGAGTTCGAACGCGGCTACATCAAGGTCGCCGACATGGTGACGCGCCAACCGTGGGACGACACGGTGCCGGTGCACGTGACCTGGCAGAAGGACAGCACCGCGGCGCCCTAACCCATGACGTCGCGAACCTTGACGTCCTCGAGTCCCTGCAGCAGTAGGTCCCGCGCGGTGTCGAGGTGCTTGCGCCAGTGGGCTTCGGCGGCCGCGCCGTCACCGGATCGCAGCAACTGCATCAGCTTCCGATAGGAACGCATCAGCTTGTCGTAGTCGGATTTCGAGACCGGGCGTTGCTCCTTGAACAGGAACGCGTTGTGCCGCACGGTGATCTCTTGGAGCATGCCCGCGATGATGGACAGCGTCGCATTGCCCGACAGTTCGACGACGCGCAAATGGAAGTCGCCTGTGGTCTCGGCGAGGGTGTCGTTGCGCCAGCCCGATGGCACATGCTCTTCGAGCAGCTCGTCGAGCTCGTCGAAGGCTTCGGCGGAACCGGACTCGGCCAGCAGACGCACCGCCATCGGCTCGATGCCGGCTCGCGCGGTCATGAGGTCGGCGATGGTCGCGCCGGACAACTCGAGCAGCAGGCCGGCGGGGCGGGCGACGATCTCGGGGCCGGGCACCCGGACGCGGGCGCCGGTGCGTGAGCCTCGGCGGACCTCGACCAGACGTTCTGACTCCAGTACCCGCACGGCCTCCCGCAGGGTCGGTCGGCTCACCCCGAAGTGGGCCATCAACTCGGCTTCATTGGGCAGGAAGTCGCCGTCTTTGAGCTGACCGTCGACAACCATCCGACGCAGTGTTCCCGCGACGAGCTCGGCCGTCTTCGGGGACCGAACCGCTGTCCCCGCCCCGACGCCGTCCGGGCCGATCATCGGCGCCAGCGGTGTACTTCCAGCCACTCCCACTCCCACGACGTTCCCGCCGACCGGGCGGCCAGCTATGCAACTCAGTAAACCATGTGAGCATTCGGACCGGTCAATGGCGCGAAAAGTGACACCATAACGACCATGCCGGCGTGTGGGGCGTGCGCCACCGAAGTGCAGGACAATGCCAAGTTCTGCTTCGAGTGTGGTGCGCCGATCACCGGTCCCGCCCCTGCGGAGTACAAGCAGGTGACGGTGCTGTTTGCCGACGTCGTTCATTCGATGGACATCGCAGCAGCCGTGGGGCCGGAGCGACTGCGGGAGATCATGACGGGTCTCGTCGACTTGGCCGCGACGGTGGTGCGACGCTACGGCGGCACCGTGGACAAGTTCACGGGCGATGGGATCATGGCCGTGTTCGGCGCGCCAACTGCGCTGGAGGATCACGCTTTTCGCGCCTGCCTGGCCGCTATGGACATTCAAGCAGCCACAGAGCTACAGATTCGGATCGGCTTGAACTCCGGCGAGGTCATCGCAGGCGAAATCGGCTCTACTGCATTGGGTTACACGTCAATCGGTGAGCAAGTCGGGCTGGCTCAACGCATGGAGTCCATCGCACCGCCGGGCGCAGTGATGCTCAGCGAGTCGACCGCACGGCTGGTCCAGGCCGTCGTGGCGCTCGGCGAGCCGGAACAGGTCCACATCAAAGGCTGCGACAGGCCGGCGACGGCTCGCCGGCTGGTTGGTGTCGGAGAGCATCATCCGCGGCCGCGCAGCGAAGCCGCCTTGGTTGGGCGCACCTGGGAGCTCCACACCGCTACGGCGATCCTCGACGAAGCGATCGGCGGCGCAGGGTGCGTGGTCACGATCGTGGGATCGGCGGGCATCGGGAAGAGCCGACTTGTCCGAGAGACCGCCAAAGCTGCGGCGGATCGGGGCGTTCCGATTCGCGTTACGCAGTGCGAGTCGCATGCCGCTGAGGTTCCATTCCACGTTGTCGCCCGGTTGATGCGCGCGAACACCGGAATCGACGGAATGGATGCCGGACGGGCACGAGCGGTCATCCGGGAACGACTTCCGCATGCCAGCCCGGAAGACCTGTTGCTCGTCGACGACCTTCTCGGCGTCGGCGACCCCGACATCGCCACGCCCGAGATCGGACCCGATGCGTGGCGCAGGCGGCTGACGGCGGTGGTCAATGCGGCCGCTCTCAGCGGACGACAGCCTGCGATGTACGTCATCGAGGACGCCCACTGGATCGACGCGGCGAGCGAAGCGATGCTCGCCGACTTCATGGCCGTCATCCCGCAGACACCGTCGCTCATGTTGATCACCTACCGCCCCGAATACCACGGTGCCCTGCAGCGGGTGTCTGGCGCGCACACCATCGCGTTGCGACCCCTGAGCGACGCCCACACCACTGCGTTGACGGCGGAACTGGTGGGAACCGATGCATCGCTGGCCACGCTGGTCGAGCGAGTGGCGGCGCGTGCCGCAGGTAATCCCTTCTTCGCCGAAGAGATCGTGCGTGACCTCGCCGAACGCAACGTCATGGAAGGGCGGCCCGGTTCATATGTGCTTCGCGGCGAAGCCGCTGACGTAGACGTGCCGGCCAACTTGCAGTCGACCATCAGCGCGCGCATCGATCGCCTGCCCGTCGCCGCGAAGAGGACGCTGACTGCGGCGTCCGTCATCGGAATGCGGTTCGAGGCCGGTTTGCTTTCGGAGCTTGTGGGTGCGCCGGACATGGCCCCGTTGATCTCCGCAGAACTGGTGGATCAGGTGGGCTTCTCGCCGTCCGTCGAATATGCGTTCAGGCATCCTCTGACACGCACCGTCGCGTATGAATCGCAGTTGAAGTCCGATCGCGCCGAACTGCATCGGCGACTCGCCGCTGCGATCGAGGTGCGCGGCACGGCCGACGAGAACGCGGCACTGATCGCTCAGCACCTGGAGGCCGCAGGCGAGCTTCGCGCGGCGTTCAGCTGGCACATGCGCGCAGCGACCTGGTCGACGTTTCGCAATTTTGCTGCCGCGCAAGCGAGTTGGCTGCGTGCCAGAGATGTCGCCGACCGACTGCCCGGCGATGACGCGGATGGACTGACGGCGCGCATAGCGCCGCGGGCCCTCCTCTGCGCCCACGAGTACCGTATCCGAAGCGGCCACGGAGAGGCGGAGTTCGCCGAGCTCAGAGAGCTGTGTGCGGCCGCCGGCGACGACAGGTCGTTGGCGATCGGCCTAGCAGGAATGGCTCTCGCGACACAGCTCGAAAGGGGGCCCCGCGAAGCGAAGGGCTTCACGACGGAGCTGGTCGGGCTTCTCGAAGCGATCGACGATCCGGGTTTGACTGTGGCACTCTCCGTCGCCAGCTTGAACGTGATCCTGGCGACAGGCGAAATCAGCTCTGCTCTGCGGCTCGCTCAACAAGTGATCGACATGGGCGATGGTGAAGGCACCCCCGACGAACTGATCTCGGTCTCACCCTGGCTAATGCACTCGCGATTCGCGGCACCGGCCGATGGTGCACAGGATTACCCGGCTGGCGGGACGATTTCGATCGCGCGTTCGCGACGATCGCGGCGGTGCCTGCGGAGTTCCGCTCCGGGACGTTCTGGATCGTCCATCTCATGGCACTGCCGAATGGGGTCCTGCTACCCGAGGCCGCGGCGGTTGAAATGGTGACCGAGATACGTTCGGCCGCTGAGCGATTCGGTGAGCAGGTCACCGTCGACCTGGGTCGAGCGGCCTGCGGCACCGTTCTTTGCTACGGATCCGATTCGGAGCGCGAGATCGGGTTCCGGATTTTGCAGGAGCTGTATGAATCCGTCTTGCGGCATGGTCTCACGATTCCCCAGAATGTGCCGTTGATCGAAATGCACTTGGCGCGGGAGATGTGCCGTCGCGGAGACGTCGACGGCGCGATCGCGCTGGCGCGTTCAGCCTTCGACGAATGTTTCCGGGCGCACGAGGCGATCTGGCAGGGCGCTATCGCAGGACAGTTGGTGGAACTGTTCGTGCGTCGCGGTTCCGACCTCGACCTGTGTGAGGCGCGAGCGGTTGTGGACAGACTCGCAGCCGTCCCAACCGAACCGGGTTTCGTAGTGAACGAGATCTGGCTGCTGCGGTTAAGGGCTGTCCTGGCGCGGGCCGCCGGTGACATGACTACTTACGTCGATTTGGTGGCCCGCTACCGTCGGATGGCCAATGATCTCGGCTTCGAGGGGCACATCGCACTGGCTGCCACAATGGCGGAAGCTCTACCTGACCAACCAGTAGGTTGACCTAGTAAACCTTGTTCGTTTACGTTCGGGGGTGGACCCGCGCGTATGCGGGTGAATCCTCGGACTTCGAAGGAGAAGTGTCATGGCTGAAGCCGTCATCGTCGAGGCAGTACGGTCGCCCGTCGGCAAGCGCAACGGAGGGCTTTCCGGTGTGCACCCCGCGGAGTTGTCCGCGCAGGTCCTCAACGGTCTGGTGGAGCGCGCGGGCGTCGACCCCGCGCTCGTCGAAGACGTGATCTGGGGCTGCGTCATGCAGGCCGGTGAGCAAGCTCTCGACATCGGCCGCACGGCGCTGCTGACCGCCGGCTGGCCCGAGACCGTTCCCGGTGTCACCGTCGACCGCCAGTGCGGTTCGAGCCAGCAGTCTGTGCACTTCGCGGCCGCCGGCGTGGTGGCCGGCCACTACGACGTCGTCGTCGCAGGCGGCGTCGAGTCCATGTCGCGTACGCCGATGGGCGCGTCGCTGGCCAACGGCGGCAACCCGTACCCGGCCGGCTTCAAGAACCGCTACAGCCAGACGCCGAACCAGGGCATCGGTGCGGAGATGATCGCCGAGCAGTGGGGCTTGAGCCGCACCGATCTCGACCAGTTCTCGCTCGACTCGCACGAAAAGGCCGCCGCCGCACAGGATGCGGGTGCGTTCGACGATCAGATCGTCGGCATCAAGGATGACGAGGGCAATACCGTTCTCAAGGACGAGGGCATCCGCCGCGGCACCACCCTGGAGAAGATGGGCCAGCTCAAACCGGCCTTCCGCGAGGACGGCGTGATCCACGCCGGAAACTCGTCGCAGATTTCCGACGGCTCGGCGGCGCTGCTGTTCATGTCGGCCGAGAAGGCCAACGAACTGGGTCTCAAGCCACTCGCGCGCGTACACACGGCGGTGCTCGCCGGCGCCGATCCGGTGATCATGCTGACGGCCCCGATCCCGGCCACGCAGAAGGCGCTCAAGCGCTCCGGCCTGTCCGTCGACGACATCGGTGCGTTCGAGGTCAACGAGGCGTTCGCCCCGGTGCCGATGGCGTGGCTCAAGGACATCGGCGCGGACGAGAAGAAGGTGAACCCCAACGGCGGTGCGATCGCGATCGGTCACCCGCTGGGCGGTTCCGGTGCGCGGATCATGACCACGCTGCTTTACCACATGCGGGACAACGGAATTAAGTACGGCCTGCAGACGATGTGCGAGGGCGGCGGTCAAGCCAACGCCACCATCCTCGAGTTGCTGTGACGTAGTGTCCGACTCCTCAGAGATAATCGTCGGACGAGCTGTGACGGCATCCGCGGCGCTCACCGAGCGTCGCGGGAACGTCATGCTCATCACGATCAACCGACCCGAAGCGCGCAACGCCGTCAACAGTGCTGTCAGCACCGCGGTCGGCGACGCGCTGCAGGAGGCGCAGAACGATTCCGAGGTGCGCGCGGTGGTCATCACCGGTGCCGGTGAATCCTTCTGTGCCGGTGCCGATCTCAAGGCGATATCCCGGCGGGAGAGCCTGTTTCACCCGGAGCACGGCGAGTGGGGCTTTGCCGGCTATGTGCAGCATTACATCGACAAGCCGACGATCGCCGCGGTCAACGGCACCGCCCTGGGCGGCGGGACCGAACTGGCGCTCGCCAGCGATTTGGTGGTCGCCGAGGAGCGCGCGAAATTCGGACTGCCGGAAGTCAAGCGGGGACTCATCGCCGCTGCGGGCGGGGTGTTCCGCATCGTCGATCATCTGCCCCGAAAGGTCGCGATGGAACTGTTGTTCACCGGTGAGCCGATGTCGTCGGCCGACGCTCTGAAATGGGGACTGATCAATGAGGTCGTGCCCGACGGCACCGCGGTCGACGCGGCGCTCGCACTCGCGGAGCGCATCACTTGCAATGCGCCGCTTGCGGTGTGGGCGAGCAAGAGAGTGGCGATGGGCGTCGACGACGGCGTGATCACCGGAGACGAGGGCGGTTGGTCGAGGACCATGCGTGAGATCGGAACGGTGCTCCGATCACAGGACGCCAAGGAAGGACCGCTGGCATTCGCCGAGAAGCGCCAGCCTGTTTGGAAGGCCAAGTAAGAACAGTGAAGAGAACGATTTTCGAAGCCGAGCACGAGGCGTTCCGGGAGACGGTGCGGGAGTACATCGAGCGTGAACTCGTCCCCAACCAGGAAAAGTGGGAGACCGAGCGCATCGTCGACCGGTCGGCGTACACCGCGGCGGGCAAGTACGGCCTGATCGGGTTCAACATGCCCGAAGAGTTCGGCGGCGGCGGATCCGACGACTTCCGGTTCAACGCGATCATCGACGAGGAAACCGCCAGGTCGGGAGTGCACGGACCGGCGCTGAGCCTGCACAACGACGTCGTCGGGCCGTACTTCAAGGACCTGACCAACGACGAGCAGAAGAAGCGCTGGCTACCTGGC
>NZ_QMEW01000079.1 GCF_003284965.1 Mycolicibacterium sp. GF69 | reverse complement strand
GAGCACAAACAACGCCGCCCCCGCCACCGGCAACCCGATCGGCACCACCTTCGACCCGGCCACCAAACGCGCCGTGCGAGAAGCACACACCGTGGTCTCGGTCGGCCCGTAAGCGTTGACCATCACCCGCCCCGGCGCCCACCGATCCACCACCTCGACCGGACAGGCCTCCCCGGCCACCAGCAACGACACCGACTCCAACCCCTCAACCGACAACGCCGCCACCGCCGAGGGCGTCTGACTCAAAAAACCGACCCCCTCGCCAACCAACAACGCCTTGAAGTCTTCGGGCGAACCCGCCACCGCCTCGGGCACCACCACCAACCGCCCACCATGCAGCAGCGCACCCCAAACCTCTTCAACCGAGGCATCAAACGCCAACGAATGACACTGCGCCCACACCGGCGCCTGCGACACCCGAGCATGCAACGACGCCAGCAACTGAGTCACATTGCGATGCGTGACAGCAACACCTTTGGGCACACCGGTGGTGCCCGAGGTGTAAATCACATAAGCAATATCGTCAGCACCCGGACCCGGCAACCCGCTCACCGGACGACCATCAACGGCGGAATCATCGACATCGATGACCACCACATCGCACCCGCCCAACCGCGAACGCAACCCCGCCGTGGTGACCACCACCACCGGCGCGGCATCGGCAACCATGAACCCGATCCGCGCATCCGGCAACACCGGATCGATCGGCACATAAGCCGCCCCGGTCTTGAGCACCGCCAACATCGCCACGATCGCCTCAACCGACCGCGAAAACAACAACCCCACACACTGTCCCGAACCCACGCCATAACCGGCCAACACATACGCCAACCGATTCGCAGCCTCATCCAACTCCCGGTACGTCAGCGACCGGCCCCCACACGACACCGCCACCGCCCCCGGTACGCGCGCCACCTGCCCAGCGAACACAACCGGAATCGACACCGGCGCAGGCCCACACTCGGTCAACACCGCCCGATTCCCCAACCCATCCAGGCGCACATGCTCAGCGTCATCGAGTACATCGATCGACGAGACCTGTTGGTTCGGGTCGGCCGTCATCGCCACCAACACCCGCTCCAACCGCCCGACCAACACCTCGACACTGCCCGCATCAAACACATC
>NZ_QMEW01000078.1 GCF_003284965.1 Mycolicibacterium sp. GF69 | reverse complement strand
CTAGTGTCCTGAGTCGTTAATTCGACTTCTCTTGTTAGCATGGGTGATGCCATCGCCGCATGCTGTCCAGATCGTGTTGTCCGAGGATGAACGTGCTGAATTGGAAGGTTGGATTCGGCGACGCAACAGTGCTGCGGGCCTGGCGCTGCGAGCGCGGATCGTGTTGGCGTGCGCCGACGGAGGCGGAAATGCCGAGATCGCTGACCGGCTCCAGCTTGATCGGGGCACGATCCGGAAGTGGCGAAACAGGTTCGCTGAGAAACGTTGCGATGGGCTGCTCGACGAACCGCGTCCGGGGCGGCCCCGCGTGGTGGGTGACGAGCAGATCGAAGCCTTGATCACCGCAACGCTGGAGACGACTCCACCGGGTGCCACGCACTGGTCGACGCGGTCGATGGCCCAACATCTGGGACTGTCGCAATCGATGGTGTCGCGGGTGTGGCGAGCGTTCGGATTGACGCCACACAAACAGGATTCGTGGAAGTTGTCCAAGGACCCGTTGTTCGTGGCCAAGGTCCGCGACATCGTCGGGCTCTACCTGGATCCTCCGGAACGAGCCATGGTGCTGTGCGTTGATGAGAAGACCCAGATCCAGGCGCTCAACCGGACTCAACCGGCGTTCCCGATGCTGCCCGGGACCCCGGCGCGGGCCAGCCACGACTACGTCCGCCACGGCACCTCGAGCCTTTACGCCGCCCTCGATCTGGCCTCCGGCAAGGTGATCGGCTCACTGCACGCGCGCCACCGCAGCCAGGAGTTCCTGGCGTTTTTGAAGAAGATCGATGCCGAGGTACCCCCCGATCTGGACTGCCACGTCGTGCTCGACAACGCCTCCACACACAAGACACCGGCGGTCAAGCGCTGGCTGACAAGCCATCCCCGCTTCGTACTGCACTTCACCCCGACCAGCTCGTCGTGGCTCAACCTCGTCGAACGCTGGTTCGCCGAACTGACCACCAAGAAACTGCGCCGCGGCACCCACACCTCGGTCCGACAACTCAACGCCGACATCCGCGCCTGGATCGAGCACTGGAACGACGACCCCAAACCCTACGTCTGGACCAAAACCGCCGACCAAACCCTCGCCAGCATCGCCAACTACTGCCGACGAATTAACGACTCAGGACACTAG
>NZ_QMEW01000077.1 GCF_003284965.1 Mycolicibacterium sp. GF69 | reverse complement strand
CAAGGTGTTGACGAAAAAGCCCACCAGTTCGGCCAGCGCGGGGTCACTGCGCCCGGCGATCGGGAAGCCCACTGCCACATCGGAAGTGGCGCTGAGCTTGGACAGCAGTACCGCCAGCGCAGCTTGGACCACCATGAACGCAGTCACGTTGTGCTCACGGGCCAGCTGGGCCACCTGCAGCTGCAACGACGCCGGCCAATCCAGCACCACCGTGGCCCCACGCTGATCAGCCACCAGCGGATAAGGCCGGTCGGTGGGAAGCTGGAGTCGCTCGGGCAGCCCGCCCAACTGTTGCTCCCAATAGGCCAACTGCGCA
Organism: Mycolicibacterium sp. GF69; assembly: GCF_003284965.1. Taxonomy (GTDB): domain Bacteria; phylum Actinomycetota; class Actinomycetes; order Mycobacteriales; family Mycobacteriaceae; genus Mycobacterium. The sequence goes on along the minus strand of NZ_QMEW01000077.1, from coordinate 891 downwards.
GCGATGCGGCTCTCGGGGTCACTGGGATCGCCGAGCTGGGCGCGCTGCCACAGCGTGTAATCGACATACTGCACCGGCAACGGCGCCCAATCCGGGCCACACCCGGCACACCGACCGCCATAAGCCACGCCCAGATCTCTGATCAGCGGACCGATCGACCAACCGTCGGCAGCGATATGGTGCACCACCGCCACCAACACGTGCTCCTCATCGGAGAGGCGGAAAAGAGTTGCCCGCAAAGGAATCTCAGAGCCCAGATCAAACCCGTGACGCGTCGCCGCGCCGATGGCCTCCTGCAGCCGCTGCACCGACCAGCCCACACCATCAACGACCTGCCACCCGAAGTCGGCGTACTGCGGGGCCAGCACCACCTGCTCAGGCACCCCCTCAGGCGCCACAAGCAACGTGCGCAAGCTCTCATGACGGGCCACCACATCACTCAGCGCCGCCGCCAGCGCCGCAACATCTAATGCCCCACCCAAACGCAACGCTGCCGCCAGGTTGTATACCGGCGAGGGCCCCTGCACCTGATCGAGGACCCACAACCGCTGCTGGGCGAACGACAACGGCACCACCGCCGGCCGCTGCACCGCGACCAACGGTGCACGCCCAGCGCCCTCAGCGCCGATGCGCAAGGCCAACTGAGCCACCGTCGGCGCCTCGAACAACGTGCGGACCCCAACAGCGGCGTCCAGACCGGTGTTGATCGCCGCGACCACCCGCATCGCCGACAACGAATCCCCGCCCAAATCGAAGAACGAGTCATCGACCCCGACCCGCTCAAGACCGAGGACTTGGGCGTAGATGCCGGCCAAGATCTCCTCGACCGCATCACCGGGCGCCCGATAGCGATCGGCGTGCAGGTATTCGGGTGCCGGTAGCGCGCGGGTG
>NZ_QMEW01000076.1 GCF_003284965.1 Mycolicibacterium sp. GF69 | reverse complement strand
GATCGCTGCGCGACTTGTCTTGTTTCGGGACATCGCTGACAGGTGTATGTCTCGGGACATCGCTGACACCTGAGTAGGGCCTGGCCAGGATGGTTCATGGCCCAGAAGGTGATGGCGATGGACATTCGTGCGGCGACGGCATTCGTCGGGCAGATCGACAACGTGGCGCAGTTTTGCCGTGATCAGCAGATCAGCCGGCAGACGTTCTACAAGTGGCGCCGCCGCTTCGGCGACGAGGGCCTGGACGGGCTTGAGGAGCGGTCACGGTGCCTTCATTCGTCGCCCGGTCAGACCGCGGCCGAGGTCGAAGAAGCGGTGCTGCGCAAACGCAAACAGTTGCTCGAAGCCGGTCTTGACCACGGTCCGCAGTCGATCACGTGGACGTTGCAACGCGAAAAGCACCCACAGGTGCCGTCTCGGGCGACGGTGTGGCGGATTCTGACCCGCCACGGGGTGATCGTCCCCCAGCCCCACAAGCGGCCCAAATCGGCGACCAAGCGGTTCTGCTTCCGCCGGCCCAATGAATGCTGGCAGTCCGACTGGACACAATGGATGCTGGCCGATGGCACTGCTGTGGCTATCGCCGGCACCCTCGATGACCATTCCCGGTACCTGAACGCGCTGCAGGCCGACATCGGGCACGGCACCGCTGAGTTGGTGTGGTCGACGATGGTGGCTGGTATCACCGAATGTGGTGTCCCGGCAATGTCGTTGACCGACAATGGGCTTGTCTACACCGGCCGATGGAAAGGATATGAGACCTCGTTCGAGGCGAACCTGCGGGCTCTGGGGACACGCACCATCAACTCAAGCCCGTTTCACCCGCAGACCTGCGGCAAGATCGAACGGTTCTGGCAGACGCTGAAGAAATGGCTACGCGCGCGCCCTGCACCGGCCACCATCAACGAGCTCAACGGACTGCTCAGCCAGTTCCGCGACTTTTACAACCACCACCGACCCCACCGCGCCCTGCGCGGGGCCACGCCGGCCGAAGCGTTCAACGCCACCGCCAAGGCCCATCCCGCCGAACATCCGCTGCCAGCACCGGTCTTCGTTAGCCGCCATAGCGTTGATGAGCAGTCCGGCAACCTCTACGTCGCGCCTTACCGCATCGGAATCGGTCTGCGCTGGGCCGGACACAGCTGCGACGTCATCCGCCAGGGCGAGCACATCGCCATCTTCAGCGGCACTACCCTGATCCGAGAACTCACCGCCGACCCCACCCGCTACCACCAGCGGTGCGCACCCAACACACGGACCTACCGCATCCGCGAACCAAAACCGGCATCATGAGTGTCAGCGATGTCCCGAGACATA
>NZ_QMEW01000075.1 GCF_003284965.1 Mycolicibacterium sp. GF69 | reverse complement strand
GGGCGTGTCATTCCATCTGTGTAAGTCCGGGGTGGTCCAAGATCGGACCGCCGTTCGGGCGGACAGAAGGAGTGATTTGTGACCAAGGCCATAGCGTCGTCGGGTTCGGGAAAGTCGGCGGCTCGGCAACTGGCGGAGACGTTTTCGGCTGAGACGCTGGATTCGTTGATCAAGGATGCGGTGAAGTCGGGAACCCCGATTGATGGCGCCGATGGTTTGCTCAACGAGTTGACCAAGGCGGTGCTGGAACGGGCGTTGGATTCGGAACTGACCCACCACTTGGGATACGAGGCCGGTGACCCGGCCGGGCGCGGCAGCGGCAATTCCCGCAACGGCACGACACCGAAGACGGTGTCCACGGTCAACGGCCCGGTGGCCATCGCGGTGCCGCGTGATCGTAACGGCTCGTTCGAGCCGGCGATCGTGCCCAAAAAGGTCCGCCGGCTGGGCAACCTCAACTCGGTGGTGTTGTCGCTGTACTCGCGCGGCATGACCACCCGCGACATCGAAGCACATCTCGAGGAGGTGTACGGCGCGTCGGTGTCGCGAGAGCTGATCTCCAACATCACCGAGGTGGTGGTCGATGAGATCAAGGCCTGGCAATCGCGCCCGCTCGACGAGGTCTATCCGATCCTCTACATCGACGGGCTGCGGCTGCGCATCAAAGACAACGGGGTCGTCACCACCAAGGTGGCCTATCTGGCCATCGGCGTGGATCTCGACGGCCGCAAACACGCCCTGGGGGTCTGGATCCAAGACTCCGAGGGGGCGAAGTTCTGGCAGAAAGTCGTGATCGATCTGCGCAACCGCGGGGTGCGCGACATCCTGATCGCCTGCTGCGACGGGCTGACCGGGCTGCCCGACGCGATCCGCTCGATCTACCCCGAGACCGTGGTGCAGACCTGCGTGGTGCACGTGATCCGCAACGCGATGCGGTTCGTGTCCTACAAAGACCGCAAGAAGGTCGCGACATCGATGCGCGCGATCTACAGCGCGCCGACCGTGGAGGCCGCAGAGCTCGCGCTCAAGGACTTCGACACCGCCTACGGCGCCCAGTACCCGGGCGCGATCGACGTGTGGCGCAACGCCTGGCCCGAGTTCGTGCCGTTCCTGGATTATCCGGTCGAGCTGCGCAAGATCGTCTACACCACCAACGCGATCGAATCGATCAACTTCCAACTGCGCAAGATCACCAAGAACCGCGGCCATTTCCCCGACAAGGACGCCGCGATGAAGTTGCTGTACCTCGGGCTGCGCAACATCTCCAGCGAGAGAGGAGGGTTCTCGGGCACCGGAACATACAACTGGACTGTGGCATTGAACACACTCGCCAAGCTGTTTCCAGGGCGACTTCCGTTGTGTTAGAATACAATTCGTAGTCAAATCACCTCTGACTTACACAAAATTCGTGACAGGCT
>NZ_QMEW01000074.1 GCF_003284965.1 Mycolicibacterium sp. GF69 | reverse complement strand
GGCTCTTCGGATTCCAGCGGGGTCCGGAGGCTTTGAGATCGGCGTGCCGTGAGGGTGTGGGGAACGAAGGTGCCTCAGCCTTCGAAGCGTGACCATCGAATTCAAAAGCACCTTCGTTCGTCGTGAGCCTAGTCAGATCGTCGAGGCCTTGGTCGGGTTGAAGGACGTCCGAGTTCTTGCCTACCGGCGCGTCGGTCCCGATGTTGAACTGGTTATCGAGCAGAGCACTGTCCAGCGGATGTGCTCGACCTGCGGTGGCCGTGGTCAGATCAAGGAGCGGCCTACGGTGCGCTATGTCGACTTGCCCGTGTACGGGCAGCCGATGCGTCTGGCCTGGCGCAAACACCGATTCATCTGCAGGCGCCAGGATTGTCCCGGCGGCAGCTGGACAAGTGGCGACCATCGCATCGCGGCCAAGAACTGCCTTCTGACAACTCGGTGCGCAAAATGGGCGACCATGCAAGTCGGGACAGGACGCGCGGTATCTGATGTCGCCCAGGAACTTTCCTGCGATTGGCACACCGTCAACGACGCCGTCATGACCTACGGTCAGGCACTGCTGGATGCCGATCGGCGTCGCCTCAACGCCACCACCGCGATCGGCTTGGACGAGACCTCGTTTGTCAAACTCTCCACCCGCCGGGGACGCGCGTATGCAACCACCGTCGCTGATGTCGCCAACCATCAGATCATCGAGATCCTGCCCACCCGCAACTACGTCGATGTCGCGGGCTGGATCGACAAACAACCCGCCGCGTGGAAACAGCGCATTCGCTTCGGCGCACTAGACATGTCGGCGACCTACGCCGCGGTCTACACCGTCACGCTGCCCCGCGCCGACCAGGTCGTGGACCCTTTCCACTGCGTGCAACTGGCCAACCGGGCCCTCGACGAGATTCGACGACGCGTGCAGCGCGAACAAAAAGGCCACCGCGGACGACGCAACGACCCGCTCTACCGAATCCGCCGCGTGCTGTTGACCGGCGAGGAACGCCTCGACACCAAGGCCACCCAACGCCTGAGGTCGCTACTGCAACTGGGCGACCCCCACGGCGAAGTCGCCATCGCCTACCGCGTCAAAGAACGACTCCGCGAGTTTTACCGCTGCCCCGACATCCACGCCGCGGCCACGATGCTGTCTGAACTGATCGAACACTGCCAGCGCCGCGGCCTGCCCCCAGAACTGAACAAGCTGGCCCGCACCCTGAAAACATGGTTCGACAAGATCTGCAACTTCCACATCGCCCGCGTCAGCAACGGCCCCACCGAAGCCCTCAACAACCTGATCAAACGCATCAAACGCATCGGCTACGGCTTCACCAACTTCGACAACTACCGCATCCGAGCACTGCTCTACGCCGGCAAACCCAACTGGAGAGTCCTCACATCCATCGTCGTCCGATGAACACCACACCCCGGCAAAATCCGAAGAGCCGC
>NZ_QMEW01000073.1 GCF_003284965.1 Mycolicibacterium sp. GF69 | reverse complement strand
CCTGCCACAAGAGCTTGTCAAGATTTCTGTGTAGGTGGCTGGTTTATAGGTAAGGGTTGATTCGTTCGGGGTAGGTGAGGGCCAGTGCGCCTAATGCTTGTTTCCAGCCGTTGGTGCGTGCTCCTTCGACGAGGCGTTTGTTGCGTGAGCGGTCGCCGGTCTTGAGTGGGTCGTCGTAGAACTTCTGGCGTTCTCGAGCGCGTTTGTCCTCGATGTTGCAGATCGCCAGCCAGAGCAGTTTCACCGCGGCTTGATCGTTCGGGAAGTGGCCGCGGTTTTTAATGATCTTGCGCAACTGGTAGTTCAGCGATTCGATCGCGTTGGTGGTGTAGATGATCCGCCGCAAATCCGGCGGGAACGCCAGGAACGGGATGAACCGCTCCCAGGCGTTACGCCAGGCGATCACTGTCGTTGGATTCGATTGTCCCAGAGACGAATTAGCGAACTCCTCGAACGCCTCGGCCGCGGCGTCGGCGGTCGGAGCGGTGTAGATGGTCTTCAGCGCGGCCGCGATCTCCTTGCGCTTCCCGTAGGAGACGAACCGCATCGAGTTGCGGATCAGATGCACCACACAGGTCTGCACGGTGGTCTGCGGCCACGTCGCCTCCACCGCCTCAGCGAACCCGGTCAAACCGTCAGTGCACACAATCAGGATGTCCTTGACCCCGCGATTGGCGAGCTCGGCGCACACCCCGGCCCAGAACTTCGCGCCCTCGTTGGCGGTCACCCAGATTCCCAGCACGTGGCGGATGCCGTCCAGATCGACACCGACGGCGATGTGCGCCGCGCGGTTTTTGACCTGGTGGCCGTCGCGGATCTTGATGACCAGGGCGTCGAGATAGACGATCGGGTAGAGCTCCTCCAGCGGCCGTTTCTGCCACTGGAGGACCTCCTCGAGTACCGCGTCGGTGATCTTGGAGACCGTCTCGTGGGAGAGCTCGGTGCCGATCGTGGTGGCCAGATGATGCTGGATATCGCGCACCGTCATCCCGCCGGCGTAGAGCGAGATGATCATGTCGTCCAGGCCGCCCAGGCGCCGTGAGCCCTTCGGCACCAGCGTCGGGGTGAAGCTGCCGTCGCGATCACGTGGGATCGCTAATCCGACGTCGCCGACCTCACTGGCCACGGTCTTGGGTGTGAAACCGTTACGAGCATTGGGTAGTTCACGCCCGATCGGATCGCCCTTCTCATAGCCCAGGTGGTCGGTCAGCTCAGCAGCCAGCCCACGCTCTAGAACGGCTTTGACCATCTCGGGCAGAAACCCGCCCTCGCCGGTCAACTGCAACTGGCCGGCGTCGATCTTGGCCAACACATCGTCCAGCACACCCGCGGACCGCAACGCCTCCATGGCGTCAACGCCCGACATCGGCTCATCAGTGGTCACATCCATCGATACTGCTCCATTCATCAGGAGCCACCGCTACACAAACCATCTGACACGC
>NZ_QMEW01000072.1 GCF_003284965.1 Mycolicibacterium sp. GF69 | reverse complement strand
AGTTCCGTGGAACTTCGGTGGCGGTCCGGTGAGCATCAGGCTGCGCTCACCTGATCATTGTGCACGACGGGTACGACATGTTCGGCAACCTCGCGTTCGAGGGCTGCTCGCAGTGCCGGCAGGTGCAGGTGGCCGTTCACCCGGCGGAATTGCTTGCCGGCCTCGACCATCCCGGCGGCGCACCAGCGCAGCGCCATCTGCCCGTCGCGCCAGCGCTTGACGTTGCCGGCATGTTCGCGGCAGACCGAGATCATCGACTCGATGCAGTTGGTCGAGCGCAGCGTGCGGGCCAGCGTGGGCGGTACCCCCAAACGCAAGACTGTGAGCGTCTCATCGAGGCCCTCGCGCAGACTCGCCGCCGCGCTGGGGTGGGTGCGGTCGAGTTCCTTGGCCAGGCCCAGCAGGGCGGCTTCGGCCTCAAGCGCCGATCCGGCATGGTAGGCATCAGTCATCCTGCGGCCTACAGTGGTTCGAAGGCGTTGGGGCAGATGATCTTTCACGTTCCGAACCTTGTGCAGCTGACAGCGCTGAATGACCGGGTGATCGAGCACGTCGAGCACCGCTTTGCGCAGCGCCTTGGACCCGTCCAGGCCCACCAGCATCGGACGGGTGACGTCCAGACCCCGTTCCCGCAAATCCACCAGCAGCTCGGTGACCAGGGTGGCGTTCTCCGTCGAGCCCTCCACCAGCGCCAGCGGGTGCTTGGTGCCCTCGATGTCGATCCCCAGCGCCACGACGCAACACGATTCGGCGAAGTGCACCCCGTCGATCATCAACGCCACCAGATCCAGCCCGGACAGATCACGCGACAGCAGCTCAGCCAGCGCGGTCTCGGTCATCGCCACGAACCGCCGCGATACCGCTGATTTGCTTGTCGCCGTGGCCTTTTCCGTGATCTGGACGCCGACCGGCTCCAGCCCGACCGGGTAACGACGAGTGGACAGCCCGGCCAGCATCTTCTCCATCGCCAGCCGGCCCAGGATCTCCGTGGAACTGAACAGCTCATAGGACGCGACCGCCAACTCGCCCGTCCCGTCGGCGGCGCGCACCCGGGGCCGGGTCACCGGCACCCGTCGCCCACCCAAGGTCACCGAGCCGCGTTCACGACCGTGCCGCACCGCGGTCCTGGCCTGATCGTGGCGACCCTTCGGGCCAGCCAGCGCGGTGACGTCAGCCTCCATCAACGCCGCCATCACCTGCAGGCCCGCGCCGACAGCCAACGCCAGCAGGCCCTCGCTCATGTTTTCGGCGATCTCGCTCATCGCCACACTGACCCGTTCGGGAACCGCGGATGCACTCACATCGACGGACTGAATCTGGTTACTCTTCTTCATGGTGGTCCCCTTGCTGTAGGAGTTCTTGGCGGAACGCCCGATACCTACCACACGGCAGGTTTCGAGCAGGGGACCGCCACCTCAACTTCTACGAGACTCGGGACAACCTC
>NZ_QMEW01000071.1 GCF_003284965.1 Mycolicibacterium sp. GF69 | reverse complement strand
GCCAGGCCCGCCGAACGGACACGCCACAAACCGCGACCCCGTCAACCCCGCCCTGCCCACATAGCCACACGCCACCCCGGCACCGGCCACATACAACTCCCCGACCACACCCACCGGCACCGGGCGCAACCACCCATCGAGCACAAACAACGCCGCCCCGGCCACCGGCAACCCAATCGGCACCACACCCGTACCCACCGTCAGCGGGGCACTGACCGCCACGCACATCGTCGTCTCGGTCGGACCGTAAGCGTTGAGCATCACCCGCCCCGGCGCCCACCGATCCACCACCTCGACCGGACAGGCCTCCCCGACCACCACCAACGACGTGGACTTCAGATCCTCAGGTGCGAGCAGGGCCACCGCCGAGGGGGTCTGAGTCAACACGCTGACTTGTTCGGCGATCAGCACCTCACCCAGGTGATCCGGCGAACGCACCACCTCCTCCGGCACGACTACCAGCCGGCCACCGCCCAACAGGGGACCCCAGATCTCCCACACGGACACATCGAAAGCCAGTGAATGACACAGCGGCCATACCCCCGCCGTCGGCAGTCCGACGTCGAGTGGTGCCAGCAGCTGAGTCACGTTGTGATGGGTAACGGCAACACCTTTGGGAGTTCCGGTGGTGCCCGAGGTGTAGATCACATAAGCGATGTCGTCGGCGCCCGGGCCCGGCAACGCGCTCACCGGTTGACCATCAACGGTCAGATCATCGACATCGATGACCACCACATCGCACCCGCCCAACCGCGAACGCAACCTCGCCGTGGTGACCACCGCCACCGGCGCGGCATCCGTCACGATGAATTGCAGCCGCGCCGGCGGCAACGCCGGATCGATCGGCACATAAGCCGCCCCGGTTTTGAGCACCGCCAACATCGCCACGACCGCGCAGGGTGATCGGTCCAAGAGCAGCGCCACGCAGGCGCCACCGCCCACGCCTCGACCGGAAAGCAGGTGGGCGAATCGATTTGCGGCCTCGTCCAGTTCCCGATATGTCAGCGTGCGGCCCTCGTAGGTCACCGCCACGGCCTCCGGTGCGCGTGCCACCTGCGCAGCGAACATCGCCGGAATCGACGTCGGTGCGGCGCCAGGTCGGGTTAACGCCGCTCGGTTCCCGAAGTCGTCCAGGCGGACATGCTCGGACCCGTCGAGTACATCGATCGACGACAGCCGCCGGGTGGTGTCGGTGGTCATCGCCACCAACACGCGCCGCAACCGCGTGATGAGCGCCTCGACGCCCGCTGGGTCGAATACGTCGGTGCGGAACTCCACTGCCCCACGGATTCCGGCGGGCTGACCGGCATCGGTCCAGTGTTCGATCAGGTTGAACAGCAGGTCCATGCGGGCGGTCTGGGTGTCGACCGGGATGGGGGTGATGTGCAGGTTGCCCATGGCCGGTTTGGCCGGTGTGGTGTTCTGCCAGGCCAGTGCGACTTGT
>NZ_QMEW01000070.1 GCF_003284965.1 Mycolicibacterium sp. GF69 | reverse complement strand
CTCTAGATACCCCAGGTGTGTAGCGGGTCAAGCCGCTGCGGCTGTTCGGTGCGCCCATGCTTTGTGTTCGTCGTAGGGACTGTGGTGGCGCAGGCACCCGTGGAGGATGCCCACGAGCCGGTTCCCCAGCGCGCGTAGCGCCTGGTGGTGAGTGTCGCCGGCCGCGCGGTGTTCGTCGTAGAACCTGCGCGCACCGGGACTTCGCGTCAGCGTGCAAAACGCCCACTGGTCGAGTGCGTCGTAGAGGCGTTTGTTGCGGACGTGGCGGGCCAGCACGGCACGCTTACGACCCGACGCGATGGTCAACGGTGATGTTCCGGCGTAGTTCTTGCGACACTTGGCGGTGGTGAACCGGTTCGGGTCGTCCCCGAACTCACCGAGCACCCGGGCGCCGAGCACAACACCAAGTCCTGGCAGGGAGCGGTAGATGTCGGCGTCCGGGTGTGTCTCAAAATGCTCAGCCAGCACGGCTTCGAGGTCAGCGATCTGGGTGTTCAACGCCGTGATGACATGCACCGCCGCGATCGTGGTGGCCCCGAACGCCGCCGCGACCGCGGGCGGCGCGGTGAGGTGCTCTCGGCGCAGCACAGCCTGTATCTCAGCAGCGCGGACGTCGATGTTGCGTTGCCGCCCAGCAGCTTTAAGTACCGAACCGATCTTGGCCAAACTCAATCGAGCACCCTGGTCCGGTGTTGGAGCACGCCCGAGAATGGCCAGTGCGTCGCCGTCGGTAAGCGAATCGAAGGCCTCCAACGCCGCGGGGTAATACTCCCGCAGTCCGCTGCGCAGCATGTTGGCATGCCGCGTGCGGGCCCAAATCAGACTCTGGTGAGAGCGGGCCAGCACCTTGATCGCCTCGGCCTCGGCGCTGTCACCGGCGATCCGGCGGTGATTGTGCCGGTCGGTACGGACCAGATCGGCCAACAGCTTGGCATCAGCGGCATCAGACTTCGCCCCCGACACGTGATGCCGATCGCGATACCGGGCCGCGGCCATCGGGTTGATTGCCCACACCTGATAGCCGGCAGCGGCCAACGCCGAAACCCACAGGCCGCGATCGGTTTCGATGCCCACCACAACCTGATCGAGTTCCTCAGCGTGGACGGCGATCAGCTCGTGTAAGGAACCGATACCGGACAGCCCTTCAGGTAATCGCCGCGCTGCCAGTCGTTGGCCGGCCTCGTCCATCAGATACACATCGTGATGGTCTTCGGCCCAGTCGTCGCCGACGAAGATCATCAGTGCCTCACCTCCTGCGGTCGTCATTGCCTCCCACGACGAGCCCGAGGACGCCCGGCGGCGACCTAATGGATCAGTGCTCACCTCGGCACGACACCCCATCAGCGCTAGAAGCGACCTCACCGAACCGGCCGGGGCACGATCTAGAGCTAGGAGTCGAACAGCACTCCAGGCGAACTTAGTGTTCACCGACCAGCGGCTCGATGATCAGCGTCACCGCACCGAACGAAATCCATCCGAGGCGCGCCGATCGCCTCCCATT
>NZ_QMEW01000006.1 GCF_003284965.1 Mycolicibacterium sp. GF69 | reverse complement strand
TAGGTTCGGCGCGGGCGTCATTGTTGACGGATGGCAATACCTGGACGGACGGGTCGAGCGCCACGTCTCGCTGTATGGCACCGATTGGAAAGAACTCACCGCAGCCGATGCCCGCCAGCTCCCGAACGCGCTGCTTGAGGCCGCCGACGCTATGGACGCACTGCGATGAGCACCTATACCGTTCCCGAGTCCCCCGTTGACTCGAAGCCGCCGCGGTCGAGCTGATCGTGCGCATGCCGCCCGAAGTCATCGGCGCGGTGAGCCACCCCCGCGAAGTTCTGCAGGAATTCACGATGGTTCTGTCCGCTGAGGACACATTCGCGGGAATGTCATGGCACGACGCCAAGCACGCCGCGACCGCCATTATCTGTGATGCGATCAGCCGCGAGGATGCCGCTTCATTCTGCTGCGCCGCGCCGATCGAGCGCTCAATGCCAGCGACAACATGAAGTGGTACGACCCGGCCGCGATGGCGCGGGCGATGACGATCGGCGCGAAGGTGCTTGGAGTCCCGACCGATTGAGTTGGCAACTGGTTCGGCCCGCCACCGAGAGATTAGTGGCGGGCCGAACACTCAGCCGACTATTTCACCCGGCGCAGGCGGCCAGTGGGTGGATGTGCTCGAGCTCGTCATTCTTGTCGATACGAACCATGTCGGCGTCATAGCGCGCCTGTAGGTTGATCCAGAACATGTCACTGAGCCCAAGTGCTCGCGACAGCCGCAGTCCTGTGTCCGCAGTGATGCCACGCCGGCCGCTAATGATCTCACTCAGGCGCGTCTGCGGAACGTCGATCTCCTTGGCCAGACGGTAGGGGGTAATCCCTAACGGCTCCAGGAACTCCTCGGCAAGAATCTCGCCGGGGTGGGTAGGTGCGAAATCAGCCATTGTCTGCTCCTTTCTCAGTGGTAGTCGGTCAGTTCAACGTCGTCAGCGCCGCTATTGCTCCATGTGAAGCAGATTCGGTACTGGTCATTGACGCGGATACTGTGTTGTCCTTCACGGCCGCCTTTGGCAGTGAGCTTTTCCAAGCGGTTGCCTGGTGGCACCCTTAGATCGTTGATGTTCTCCGCGGCGTCGAGGAGTTGCAGCTTCCGGCGAGCCGCTTTCGCCAGCTCCTTGCTGATCCCCCTCGGGCAGCGCAGCTCCCAGATTTTCTGGGTGTCGCCGTCGCTGAACGACCGGATCACGTGCTAATACTAACGGTTCGCGTTAGTAACGTCAAACGTTAGTACACCACCCACGTGCGGGTGGATTACGCGGGCGGATTAATGGATAGGCACCTCGTAGCGCCTTAACGGACTTGTCGGCACTGAGCCCTACGATCGCGGCTGAAGCCATGTTCACCAGGAGTCCGTTCCAGACGCGCACCTTTTACATCATGCGCGACGCTCCCGTCACTAGATGGAATTCTGCACGGGGCAGGTACCCGCGTCACGAGGATTCGGGTAGCCGCGCAGCCTATTGGGGTAGTCCAATTTCTTCCGCATGACTGCAGGTGAGCCCTACGCTTTGGCTGTGTCGAACCGGACGGCGGACCGATGAATATCAGCGGTTGGCAGCAGGCTCTGACGCTGTTTTTCGCGGTCATTCCAGGCTTCATTTACCAAGGCACCCGATCTGCCCTCCGCGGCCCATCGCCCAATGATCGAGAGATCGGTGTTCGGGTCCTTCGTGCGCTCGGCGTCTCGGGTTTCCTTGTTCTGCTGTACATCGCGCTTATAGGGCCTCGCCTCAAGAACGTCCTGACCCAACCGGGCTTCCCTTTCGCCAACCCTCAACCGGCGGCATGGATATTGCTCGGCTTGATCTTCGTCGTTCCCATCACGAGCGCCGTCGTTCTTGATCGCCTGCAGCCGATGCGGCGCATCACGAATCGTTGGGCAAAAGCAGGATTCAGCGTGTATGACCCCACACCGACCGCATGGGACTTCGCCACTGACCAAATGCAAGTCGGGTTTGTTCGTGTACTCACGAAGGAAAGTTCGTGGGTGGGCGGTTACCTGGGAGAGAATTCCTTCCTGAGCGGCTACCCCGAGTCACGAGAGATCTTTCTCGAACAGGCTTGGCTGCTCGACGAGGGAGGTGCATTCGTGGAGCCCGTCAACGGGAGTCTTGGCGTTTGGATCCGCTGCGAAGATGCTCTGCTCGTCCAATTCCTAGCAGAAGCAGTGAATGAGGTTGTGGCTAGAGAGGATCCGCAATGACAGACAAGAATCGCGGAACTGGAGGCGATCCACGTAGGGATCCTGACACCAGGGGGCGCCGCCCGCAGACAGGCGGCCGACGGCCGCAACCACCTGCGCGGCCCTCACCAAATCCGCCGAAGCCCCCGCCGGGCCGTGGAGGATTGCCCCCGAAGAAGACGTAAACCCCGCTCCGGGAAAGATAGGGGCTTCGGCCGTCGTAGTCTCTCCCTAGGCGAGCCGAACTAGTTGCAACACTCCAGGGTGACATCGGCCACCTAGGCTTGGGTCGTGCCTACCTATAACCTCGGGCCGCACGGTAGTGGTCAGCGACGCCTCCGGTGGGAAGACCTTCCCGAGGGGAAACGCCAGCGCATTGTTGCGGATCTCGCCGGCATGCGAGAGATGCTCGCCGAAACCCTGCGGCCGACAATCGACGCTGTTACCGCGATGGCCGCATCGCTAGCGCCGAAGGTGCGGTTCACCCTCGACGACTGGATGCCAAGTATGCAGTCGACGTTCGAGACGCTGCAGCGAGTGGTCGAGGGCGTCCGGCGTTGGGTTCCGAACTGGTCGGATTCTGTTGATGCCGAGAAAGCTTGGGCGTTGACAGGTGAAGGCATCCCACTGGCCTTTGTTCCCCGGCACAGGCATCGTCGAAGCGCTGATCGCGGCCGATGACCACGAATTCCGCGCTGAGATCCTGCTTGTCGGCAAAGAGCTGATCATCAAAGACTGTCGAGAGGCGCTCGCACTCGAAGATGGCGACTCATATCCCGAGTCGATAGCTATGCTTCCTGAACTCCTTCACGAGGCAATCGATGTCCTTGAAAAAGGCTACGACGCGGCGTCGAGCGCGCTGGGCGTCGCTGTAATCGACTCCGCGTTGAACAGAACGTCACCGAAGGCCATCAACTATCCCAGATTGAAGGCTCAGGCGACGAAAGCGCAACGCGAAGAGGCGATCGCCGCAAATGACTACCGGGTCAGTTTGGCAATGCGGCCGATGCGTTCGCTGCTGACGGACTGGAAAGTCGGCATCGACAGGGAGGCCCCGACCAAACCATCGCGCCACGTAGTTGCTCACTGGGCCCACCCGGACCACATGACAGAGACAAACGCGATCATCATCGTGATGGCCGCTACGAGCCTGTTCCTAGGGTTGTCCGAGCGCGACGCGGTTTTAGGTCTCTGACTGCTTCGCAGGCCCCATTTCGGTCAGCCTCGAAAATCTCACCGTGTGTAAAAAAAGGCGCGATGTACGTCAGGTGACCGATGACCCCACCTTCGATGTTTTGAGGGGACCGTCGCTTGGTCACGGTGTGTTGTGACCCCCGCTGGCTAGAAGAAAGTGGTTCGCGTGGGTGGCGCGCCCGACGCGTCCGCCTACGGCTTCGACGGCGGAACGGAGTTCATTACCGCCAGCGGTATGGGCGTCACCATCACCATCAATCGGGCGTAGGAGCGCAAACTGGTGCCCGCCGGAAAGTACGCGCCTTTCATTTCGTGGATAATGACGATTATCCATGGCTGAAGACGCAGGAGATAGCGTGTTCGCGGACGTGAACGAAGCGGGTCACGGAACTGTCGGCGGCACGTGAAATCTGACCCCGGCGCGGCAACTGAAAACTGACCCCCTGGTCCGGTGGCCTGGCTCTAGTCGAGCCAGGAGGACCAGAAGGGAATGTTGTCTGTGGAGGATTGGGCTGAGATTCGTCGTCTGCACCGGGCCGAGGGCCTGCCGATCAAGGTGATCGCGCGGACGTTGAACATCTCCAAGAACACCGTGAAGTCGGCGCTGGCTGATGATGGGCCGCCGAAGTATGAACGGCCGCCGCGGGGTTCGATCGTCGATGCGGTCGAACCGCGGATTCGGGAACTGCTGCAGGTCTATCCGAGGATGCCGGCCACGGTGATCGCCGAGCGGATCGGGTGGGATCGTTCGATCCGTGTCTTGTCGGCGCGGGTGGCCGAGTTGCGGCCGGTGTATCTGCCGCCGGACCCGGCCTCGCGCACGGCCTACGTGGCCGGCGAGATCGCCCAGTGCGATCTGTGGTTCCCCGACGTCGAGATCCCGGTCGGCTTCGGCCAGACCCGTACCGCGACCCGGCTGCCGGTGCTGACGATGATCAGCGCCTACTCCCGCTGGCTGCTGGCCATGCTGCTACCCAGTCGTCGTGCCGAGGACTTGTTCGCCGGGTGGTGGGAGCTGATCAGCCGGCTCGGCGCGGTGCCGCGGGCCTTGGTCTGGGACGGTGAAGGCGCGATCGGACGCTGGCGCGGCGGACGGGTAGAACTGACCAAGGAGTGCCAGGCGTTTCGCGGTGTGTTGGCCAGCAAGGTAATCGTCTGCCGGCCGGCCGACCCGGAAGCCAAGGGTCTCATCGAACGCTGCCACGGCTATCTGGAGCGCTCGTTCCTGCCGGGGCGGACGTTCGTCTCACCGGCGGACTTCAACACCCAGCTGGCCGGCTGGCTGGCCCTGGCCAACACCCGTCCTCGCCGCGCCCTGGGCTGCGCTCCGAGTGATCGGATCGGCGCGGATCGGGCGGCGATGCTCGCGCTGCCGCCCGTGGCGCCAGCCACGGGCTGGTGTTCGTCGTTACGGTTGCCGCGCGATCACTACATCCGCCTTGACGGCAACGACTATTCGGTGCATCCCGCCGCGGTCGGGCGGCGGGTGCTGGTGCGGGCCGATCTGGATCGGGTGCAGGCGTTCTGCGACGGGCAGCCCGTTGCTGAGCACGACCGGATCTGGGCCACGCATCAGACCATCTCCGACCCGACACACGTTGAAGCGGCGAAGGTTTTGCGGCGCAGACGAATCCAGATCCCACCACCACCGTTGGAGTCCGAAGTGGCGCAGCGGGACCTCTCGTCCTACGACGCGGCGTTCGGGGTGGAACTCGACGGCGGGGCCGCCTGATGGCCGCTACCAAGACCACCGCTACCGCCGGCCGCGACGTGACCGCCGAGCTGGCCTATCTGACCCGTGCATTGAAGGCGCCGACGCTGCGGGATTCGATCGCCCGACTGGCCGAACGGGCGCGGGCGGAGAACTGGACCCACAAGGAGTATCTGGCGGCGTGTCTGCAGCGCGAGGTCTCGGCGCGAGAGTCCCACGGCGGGGAGGGGCGCATCCGCGCAGCCCGCTTCCCTGCCCGCAAGTCGTTGGAGGAGTTCGACTTCGACCACGCCCGCGGACTCAAACGCGACACCATCGCCCACCTCGGGACGCTGGACTTTGTCGCCGCCCGAGACAACGTCGTCTTCCTCGGCCCACCCGGCACCGGCAAGACCCACCTGGCCATCGGACTGGCCATGCGAGCGTGCCAGGCCGGCCACCGCGTCCTGTTCGCCACCGCCGCCGAATGGGTCGCCCGATTGGCCGACGCACATCACGCCGGACGCATCCACGCTGAACTCACCCGACTGGGCCGCTACCCGCTCATCGTCATCGACGAAGTCGGCTACATCCCGTTCGAACCCGAAGCCGCCAACCTGTTCTTCCAACTGGTCTCGGCCCGCTACGAACGCGCCAGCCTGATCGTCACGTCCAACAAGGCCTTCGGCCGCTGGGGCGAAGTGTTCGGCGACGACGTCGTGGCCGCCGCCATGATCGACCGCCTCGTCCACCACGCCGAAGTCATCACCCTGAAAGGAGACAGCTACCGACTCAAAGACCGCGACCTCGGCCGCACACCTGCCGCCGCGGCCACCACTGAGGAATAATCACCAACCACACCGCCAGGGGGTCAATTTTCACCTGCCGCCAGGGGGTCAATTTTCAGCCGCCGTCGACAGGAACGCGGCGTAGCGCGATCAGTTCGGTCTCGAGCGGCTTGATCGCGCGGTACATGGCTGTTGCTAACCCGACACCGAGGAACTTGCGGGCTGCGTCCCACAACCCTGCCGATACTGGTAGGTCGTCAGGTCGGTCCTCGTGAAAGGGATGCTGTGTGTTCATCGCATAATCCTCTCGCAGGGGACTGACATGCCATCGCCCCTGCGGTGTGACGAAGCAACGGTCGCTATGGCTGTAGCAGCTGATACGCGCTGAGCAGGATCTCGCCAGTTCGTGCGGCATGCTGTCGCTTTCGACTGAGCAGCTCTGGCAGCGTGATGTGATTTTCCAGGACCACGCTAAGGTCAGCGCCGTCCATCAGGATCATCACCGGACGGTTTTTTGAATGCAGGGATATCGCCGTTTCCTGGAAGCCGTTCATTGACAGAAATAGGCCCAGAGTGTTGTCGAGCTTGCGGCCAATCTTCGCGGCGAAGGTGCCCAAGTCTGTTGCGGCAGCCTTGTCGGCACGCCACCTGGCTTCTAGAAGGAAGTCGGTGCCTTCAAAGGTGAACGCACCGTCGATCTGTTCGCCGACTATTCGGAATGGACCCTTCGCGTCGATATCGTAGAGATTGAAGAGCTTGTTCAGAAAATGCTCCAGCGAATAGCCGCGCTTTTGAGGTTCCTGCTGATGCAGCGTAATGAACTGTTCGCGCAACTCGTTAAGCTTGAGCACCACTCCCTGCCGTGCTTTTTTCCGTTCGCGGTCTTGCTCTCGCCGCACCTCGGCAGCTTCCGCGTCAGACCGCATGCGACGGTAAGGCAGCACCTGAGCGCGTAAAGAGGCAAGCGCGGCGGTCGCTTCTTCGTATTTGCGTTCGCCATCATCGAGACGCTTCAAATGGGCGGGGTCGGTGATTTCTGCGGTGCTCAGGATGAGCGTCAGTAGCGCATCGAAATACTTGTGCTGATCCGCGTAGAGGGTATCGACGAGCTGACCGACAGTGTTGCGTTTGTGTTCGGTCCAATCCAATTGGGCGACGAGTGCACGATGGTCTGGCAGGCAGGAACTGAGGTATCGACGTAAATCCTGGCGATACCAGAACGCGAGCGTCAGCGCCTCCCGAAGGGGCGACAGGATCGCTGGACTCACTCGCTTCGCCATAGCCTCTGAACGCTAATCGGTCGGACGGCGTCTTCCGCATACCTGTGCGGCGAGCCATCGCGAGCGCGCATCGATTGCCCAAGCGCCTAATCACACAGCCCAGGCGCGAACGATTGTTCGGCGTGTCCTAGTGGTGTCCTAAGACGCTCGATCACCCGCAAATACGCACTGGACGCCTGAGTACGCACACCAGCAGTTGAGCTGCACAGATCGGGACGTCGTGGACGTAGCGATACAGGACAGCACACCGAGCCTCACACTGGCAGTGTGGGGGTCAGGGGTTCGAGTCCCCTTAGCTCCACTGAATGAAACCCGCTCCGGCCATCAGCCGGGGCGGTTTCGTCGTTTGCGCGGACGGTCGGAGATCCGTCTTGACGACAGTCTTTGACGACAGTCGTCGTTCGAACATGGATTCCACACTCGAACGGTGCGGGCTGACGACAACGCTGACGACAGTTGCGCGTCCGGCTACTTCCACAACGTGGCGTTAGGAGCGGTGAACAGATCCGTTGTGACGACCGTGCAGGCCGACGCTTTAGCCGGATCGGCCCCGTCGCCCGGCTCGCGCGGCGAACGCGTCGAGCGCGCTGAGGACTTCTGGTGCGCGCCAGGCTCTGTTGCGGGCGCGGTCGGTGAACTCGACGATTATTCCGGCGGCGGTCAACGGGTCGACGTATCGGCGAGCGTTCCCGGTCGTTATGCCAAGTTCACGCTGAAGAAGTTGCGCGTTGAAGACCGGATTCTGGATGAGCAGGTCGGCGACCCGATGAACAGCCGAGTCCCGCCGTGCAGCGATCCTTGTATCCCACTCTTCGCGAATAGATTTGAGGTCGCTGACCAGTCGGCGTCCGTTCGCGACCGCGAGCAGCGACGCTTCCGAGAGCCGCTCGACGATGGGTGCGGGATCACCGTCGCGATAGGAGCCGAGGGCGCCGAAGTAGGCATCGGTGTCGGTGAGGAGCCCGGCCGAAACCGGGACGGTGATCTGGCGAGTGAGTCGCTTGTGGCGCAGTATCGCTTGGATAAGTGCGCGGCCGGTCCGGCCGTTGCCGTCGGTGAAGGGATGGATGGTCTCGAATTGTGCGTGGGCGATGGCGATCTGGGGGAGGCTGGGCACATCGGCGCGACGGGTGAAGGCGAGGAGATCCTCGATCGCGCCGGGGACGCGGGTGTGATGAGGTGCGATGTAGTCGGCGCCGCGGGGGCCGAAATTTCCACCGCCGATCCAGACCTGCTCAGTGCGCCAGTTTCCGGCGGAGACAGGGTCGCTGTGGTGCATGAGGGCGGCGTGCATAGCCAGGATCGCTTTGTCGTCGAGTCGGTCAGCGAGGGCGACGGCAGCCTTCATGGCTTCGGTGTTGCTCACGATCAGGGCGGCATTGCGCCGGCTGGTGTCGCCGAGGGCTTCGGCTTCGGCGATCGCGCGGGCGGAGGCGGTCAGGTTTTCGATGTTCGAACTCGCCGCGGCCTCCGATCGCAGCAGGACGGCGGCGAAGGGTGCGATCTCGTCGCCGAGCTCAGCGTCGAAACGTGTGATCTCATTGCTCGCTTCTTCAGCGTCGGCCAGGACCGCCGCAGGAAGAGACACCGCGAGTTCGGCGATGGAAGCCGGGATCGCGGCCTCGTACTCTCCGGCTTGTCGCTGCGCTGCCCGCAGGTCCGCAAGTCCGTAACCGGCTTCGACGGGCGCGTCCCACGTCAGCGTCTCGTACGTGAGCGCGGTGCTCTCCCCAGCTGATGCCACGCATCGATGATAGCATCACTTAATGTATTAAGTGATGCTATCGGGCGCCGCGAGCACCATGTATCGGCCGGCTGGTCGCGGACCTCTTCACCTCCTCTGACTCCGTGGAAGGGGCTGACGCCCCTTAGCTCCACTCAATGAGGCTCTCGGATTCCAGCGGATCCGGTGAACCGCTCGGTCGGAAGTAGCGGTGCTTGGCCCGACGAATCCACATCCGTCATCAAGCGCAGTCGACCGCGACTTCCAGTGCGGCGCAAATCTCGCGCATTCTGATGTCGGCGAGGCGGCCCAGCCGATCGATCAACACCGCTACCGAGACACTTTCGACTGAATCCAGATTCACCGCGGACCGACGCGGAATCGGGTCGGAGTCGGGCTCGAGAACAACTTCGCTAGCCAGTCCCCGCATAGTCGTGGTGCAGGGCGCGACGAGTACGCGTCGAAGCCTGGGGATCGCCGCATCGCGTGAGAGCACAACGACTGGGCGCCGGCCGATCTCGGAAATCTCACACCACCAAACCTCTCCGCGCGCCGGGAGTGCGCTCACGAGCCCGCAGCCGCCCGCCGCCAGGACCCTAGGTCGCCCCACTCGTCCGCCTCATCGATCGGGTACTTGTCGTAGGCCGCATAGCTGGCATCCACCTCAGCCGATCGATGACGAGCAAGTAAGGCATTGAGCGCCTCATCGATGAGAGCGGCGTCAGTGATACCGGCCCGCACGTCGCGTGCAGTGTTCAACAGCCCGGCGTCGACCGTCGTGCTCAAACGTATGCGGTTCATGCCACTACTATGCCATGGCCCTGGCATTCCTGGACTGTTGTAGCCAGACGAGGTATCCAGCTCATATGGACGGCATCGCCGCAGCCGGCATGCACACGGTCCTCGCCGAGGCCGATGGCACCGCTTATCGGTCGTTGCGCCAGCGACCGATCACCCGGGCCGAGCGCTATGCCCTCGGCAAGAGCCTGCGTAAGCGGGTGCCGCGCAGGTCGTTGGCGGACTGGACGGCGCCTCCTGATCGTCCCGACCCGGTGGATCTCATCAACATCAGCCACCAGGGGCGGGTCGACCGGCTGATCCCGATCCGGGTCGGGCGCATGGTGGATTCGCCGTATGGTTTCTTGCGCGGCGCCGCCGTGGTGATGGCCGAGGACGTGGCGCATCTGCCCGCAACCGGGATCACACCCGTGGTCTGTGGCGACTCGCACTTCGGCAATTTTGGGTTCTATGCCTCTCCCGAAAGGGATCTCGTGATCGACCTCAACGACTTCGACGAGGCGCACCCGGGCTGCTGGGAGTGGGACCTGCGGCGGTTGGCCGCCAGCATCTGGGTCGCTGGGCGCCACAACGGCACCTCCGAGGACCACTGCGGCGACGCGGTGCTGTCCTGCGTTGCCTCCTACCGCGGCGAGTTGCGTCGGCTCGCCGACTTGCCGCTGTTTACAAGGGCTTTCGTTCGCCTCGATGTCGACCGGCTGACGGCCGAGACGGCTGGACCGCTCAACGAACAGGTGGTGCGGTCGGCCAAGCGGGCGCGGCACCGCACCGGCGACCGAGCGCTGCCGCGCTTCACCCACGAGGTGGACGGTGAGCGGAGGATCGTCGAGGAACCGCCCCTCATCACGCGACTGCCGCTGCGGGAATCGAAGTTACTGGCCGAGGCGCTCGACAACTATCTGGATACGCTGCCGCCGTTCTGGCGACGCGTACTCGGTGGCTACACCCTGGTTGACGTCGCCCACAAGGTCGTCGGGGTGGGCAGTGTCGGCCTACGCGCCTACGTGGCGCTGCTGGAGGGCTCGTCGGACGAGGACGTGGTTTTCCTTCAGCTCAAGCAGGCCCGTCGATCGGTGTTGGCTCGCTACGTGCACGGTGAATCGGCATGGCACGCGCACCAGGGGCAGCGCGTCGTGGAGTACCAGCAGTCGTTGCAGACAGTCAGTGACCCGCTGTTGGGCTGGACCACCATGGACGGACGGCAATACTATGTGCGCCAATTCCGAAACATGAAGGGGCGCATCCCGTTGGACGCTATCGGCGCGGCTGCGCTTTCGGACTACGCCGGGGTGGTGGGCCAACTTCTGGCCAAGGGCCACGCCAGGACCAGTGGCGCCTCGATGATCGCCGGATACATGGGCAGCTCCGATCGGGTCGATAAGGCATTGTGCGAGTTCGCACGTCGCTACGCCGACCAGACCGAAGCCGACCACGCCGCACTCGTCGCCGCGGTCGACCGCGGACTGCTTCCCGTGGAGCGGGGCGTCTAGGAGGCCGCGGTCACGAATAGAACGAGTCGAGCAGTTCCTGATTCTGCTCTTCGACGACCGCGCGCTTGACCTTCAACGACGGTGTCAGCTCACCGCTTTCGACGGACAGCTCACGGTCGAGCAACTCCCACTTCTTGATGGTCTCCCATCGGTTCAACTGCGAGTTGAGCTCGTCCACGTAGCCGCCGACCATGTCGCGCACCGCATCTGACTTCACCAGCTCGCCGTAGGATTTGCCGCCCAATCGGTGTTCCTTGGCCCAGTCCGACAACGCGTCGGGATCGAGCGTGATCAGCGCGACGCAGAAGTTGCGCGATTCGCCGAACACCAGGATGTGGCCGGCGTACGGGCACAGCGCCATGAACCGTCCCTCGATCGCCGGCGGGGCGACGTACTTTCCGCCGGATGTCTTGAACAACTCCTTGATCCGACCGGTGATCGTCAGGAAGCCGTCGTCGTCCAACTGGCCTTTGTCGCCCGTGTGCAGCCAGCCGTCCTCGGTCAGCGTCTCCGCTGTCTTGTCGGGCAGGTTGTGGTAGCCGTCCATCACGCACGGGCCCTTGACGAGCACCTCACCGTCGTCGGCGATACGCACCGAGGTGCCGTCGAAAACCTGCCCGACGGTGCCCAGCTTGTAGTTGTCGGGCCGGTTGATGAATGCGCCCGCGGCGGTTTCGGTGAGCCCGTAACCCTCGAGGATCAGCAGGCCCGCGGCGTGGAACCATTCGGCGATGTCGCGGTTCAGCGGCGCGGATCCCGAGATGAAGAACTTGATGCGACCGCCGAACACGTCGCGCACCTTGCTGAAGACCAGACGGTCGAACGCGGCGTGCGCGATCTTCAACGGCAGCGGCACGGATTTCCCTGCGAGTCGTTGACGATCGACCTGACGCCCGACCGCGAACGCGGCGGAGAACAGCTTCTCCTTCACACCCTCCTGTGACGTGACGACCCGCGCGTGCGCCTTCTCGAAAATGCGCGGAGCCGCGCCCATGAACGTCGGTTTCACCTCGGCCATGTTCGGGACGATCTTGTCCACGCGCCCGTCGATGGCGCTGGCGAAGCCGCAGGCCAACTGGGCCGTGATCAACACCTTGCCGAACGCGTGGGCCAGCGGCAGCCACAACAACTGCACGTCGTCCTCGTCCAGGATGCCGAAGTCGGCGACCGTGGTGCCCTCGTACACCCATGCCTCGTGGGACAACCTCACCCCTTTGGGCTTACCGGTCGTGCCCGACGTGTAGATCAGCGTCGCGAGCTTGTCGGGCGTGATCGAATCGGCCGTCGAGCGCACGCATCCCGGGTGCTCGGTCAGGTACTTCTTTCCGAGCTCGGTCAGTTCGGCGAGGGAGATGATCAGATCACCGTCCCCCTCGCCGTCGATCACGACCACCTTCTCGAGCTTCGGTAGCTCATCGCGGTGTTCGCGCACCTTCTCCAGTTGTGACTCGTCCTCGACGAAGGCCACCCGAGATTGCGAATCGCTCAGAATGAACGCGGTGTCGGCGGCGTTCGTCGTGGGGTACACCGTCGTGGTCGCGGCTGCGGCACACATGATCGCCAGATCCGCGAGGATCCACTCGTACCGGGTGCTCGAGGCGATGCCGACACGTTCCTCGGGCGCGATGCCCAGCGCCAACAGCCCGGCCGCCAGGGCTTCGACCTGCTCAGCAGCCTCCTGCCAGCTGACCGACGTCCACCGGTCCCCATCGAGCGTGCGGAACGCTTCGCGGTCGGCGGAACGTCGAACGCGGTCGAAGAACATGACGGCCACGTTTGCGTGCGACGTGGTGGAAGCCTTCTGATCGGTGTCTGTCGACATCATCGTCTCCTGCTTGAACCATTTACCTCACCGCATGATGCGATGCCGTTAGTGTCGCGCTACTGGTACCCCGCACGCAGATGTATGACGCTTCGGGTTTGGCCAGATCGGCGCCGCGTACCCGCGGCTCTGTGCACCAGCATCCGACTCCACCGCGCTCGTCCACGCCCGCAAATTGGTGACGTGGCACCCCCGAAACCGCCGGTATCGTGGACCGGCGAGTACTTGCACGGCGGGCTAGGAGGGTCTGTGCCGAAGGCGGTCCGGGTCGCTCCGGAGGACTTGATGACGTCGGCGTCGACGGTGGACGCGCACGCCGACACCATGCGCTCGGCGCACGCGACCGCGCAGGCCGACATCGAAGCCGCGCACAACGGCGTCCCCGGCGGTTCCGCCGTGGCCCTGACCGCGGCCGTCACCAAATGGCAGGCCGATTCGACCGCGATGTTCGCCCAGATGGTCGGGCACGCAGAGGCACTTCGCGACGGAGCCCGTGTCTATGTCCAGGTCGACGAACAGGGCGCGGCCGCAATCGATTCGGCCAGCGATGACGTCGTCGACCTCGGACTCTGATCCTCAGCGCCGCCCGGTCCGACTACGGCCAGTCCGCCTCGACGCGTTATTCTGCGGCGATGGGTAGCTCGCGAGTCTCCGGTGGTGTGGTGCACAAGCTGCCGACGGATCTGCGTAAGGCATTGCTCGGCAACGACACCGCGCTGGCGGCCTGGAACGACATCACGCCGTTGGCCCGCAACGAGTTCATCTGCTGGGTCGAGGACGCCAAACAGGAGAAGACCCGCGAACGGCGGATCCGCCGGACGCAGGAGGAGCTCGAAGAAGGCAAGCGCCGCCCGTGCTGCTGGCCCGGCTGCAAGCATCGCGAGCGCACCGGCAAGTAGTCACTGCTCGTAGGCGGGCGCCGATTGCAGCTGCGGCGCGGCCGCCGCCAGCAGCGTCGCGGGATCACCGGTCAGCGGGGGATAGATGCGCTCGCCGTTGATGACCCGCTTGGTCGCCTTGGCCGCCGCGCCGGTGCTCACGACGCGCCGCTCCCAGCCCTCGGTGTACACCGCGCCGGCCGGGCCGAGGTCGAGCACCGTGACGTACCAGGGAATCGGAAGCGACAGCATCGGCAAGCCGAGCAGATCACCGATCACGTTGTAGCCCGCGTACCGGCCCATCGGACGACTGTGCTGACACGACATCACCGAGAGGTGCTCGTCGTCCATCCGCGCTGCGGCCACGTCGCCGGCGGCGAACACACCGTCGACGCCCTCGACCCGCAGATAGTCGTCGACCGGAAGCCGGCCCAGCCGATCCAGCGGCACACCCAACTCCATGGTCAACGGGTTCGCCCGCATCCCCGCGCACCATACGACGGTCGCCGTCTCGATCACCTCACCGGTCGAAAGCGTGACGCTTCGCGGGCCGACCTGCGTGACGCCGACGCCGGTGATCGTTTCAACTCCGTTGTCGCTCAACGCTTTTTCGATGACGGGGCGCGCTGAATCGCCCATATCGGACCCGACGTGCGGGTTGCGGTCGACGAGCACCACCCGCGGCGTCGCCCCGGACCCGAGCGTCTGCGCCAGAATCGCGGTCAATTCGCTGGCGGTCTCGATGCCGGTGAGTCCCGCGCCGACGACCACAGCGGTCGCCGACGCCACGTCGTCGGGCACCAGTCCATGCAGATGTCGGTGCAGACGCGTTGCGGCGTCGTAGGTGTCGACGTCGAACCCGAACTCCGCCAGACCCGCAATGTCGGGTCGCACGACTTGGCTGCCGGCCGCCAGCACGAGACGGTCATACGCCAGCGTGGCGCCGTCGGCGGTGGTCAGTGTGGCGGCGGCCGAGTCGATCCCGGTCACCTGCGCGGTCACCTGGCCGACACCGACTGGATCGAGCAACTGCGACAGTGGGATTCGGCTGGGCGTGAGGTCCGCTTCGTAGTTGCGGACCCGGATGTCGTGGTAGGGCAGCGAGCTGACGACGGTGACGTCGGCGGCAGCGGTGCCGAGTTCGTCGAGGCGGCGCGCCGCGCCGAGCGCCGCCCAGAGTCCGGCGAACCCCGAACCCAGGACGAGGACGCGTGCTCCCGCCATCACACCATCGTCGCACCGCGCGTCTGCCACAGGTTCAGCACGTTGGTCAGCATCTGCAGCGGCGCACGGACACTTTCGTCCGATTCGATCCGCGGGTCGAGGCGGGTGGTGCGTGGTCCGGCGTCGGGAAGCCGCTTGCCGATCAACGCCGGTACGTCGAGCAGCCAGGTCAGACCCATCAGCGTGGCGTAGTGCACCAGGTGGTTTTCCATCGTCGACGGATCGAGCATCGGCCCGCCGCCGGCGCACATCTCCTTGCAGAACATCGCGAGCAGATCGTCGAGTTGCGTGTCCCACAGTGAAGTCTCGGCTCCCGACAGCGATCCCCAGACCGCCATCGAGACATTCATCCGGCTGACGCAGCCCCAGTCCATCAGCCCACAGCGCAACTCGCCGTCGTCGGCACGCCAGAACCAGGCGTTGTCGACGTTGGCGTTCCAGTGGCACAACGCCACATAGTCGCTGTCGTCGGCCAGCCGCCGCCAGATATCGGCTTCGTGCCGCAGCACCTGCGGGGCTTGCGTGGTGAAGTGGGACAGAAACGCCGGTGAGCGCAGATTCGCCGCGAACAGCCCCTCGTGACGTTCGACGAATTCGGCGAGGCGGCGCAGCCGGCGGTCGAGTTGGTCGGCGGTGAATGACGGCGGCTGCCCCACCGTCGCGGCCTGCAGGTCAACCGGAAACGCCGCGAGCAGATCGGCAGGCAACCGCCCCGACCGTTCGGCGCCCGCCAGCCGCGCCACGGCGGTCAGCAACGCCCGATAATGACCCGCCTGATCGGGCATCTCGTAGTCGAGGCATTTATGGTACTGCGGCTCAACGCCGTTGGCGCCGAACCGGATCCGTTCGCTGATCATCAGGCCAGAGCCGGTGTCGCGGTGGTGGTCGGCGAACACGGTGGCCGGTACGGCGATGGGAAAGCCAGGTGTGCGGGCGAGCGCCGCGAACCGGGTTTCGGACTCCATCTGGGTGCGGCCGACATCGCGCACGGCGTTGTCGAAGTCGCGCGAGAATTTCACGAACAGGTCGGTGCGGGTGTGCGGATGCTGCCGCGCATACCGGACGGTCAAGACGGCTTTGCGGCCGGTGCTGCCACCGGAGACCTCCTCGAAGCGGTCGATTCCGGCCACCTCGTTGTCGGCGGACAGCGCCCCGTATGCGCGAAAGGCGTCGGTGAGGAACGCGACGCCGGCTTCGCGCAGCGCTTCCGGGTGCGTGGGAAAGACGAGGCCGGTCGCGTCACCGGGAACCCGGTCGATCCTCACCACGTCTGTTCCGCTGCGCGCACGAGGATTTCGTTCACCGCGACCCTGCGGTCCCGAGTGACCATGTAGGTCACCGCATCGGCGACGTCCTCGGGCCGCAGTTTGACCATGCCGGCGGTGCGGGCCTGTTGAGCCGTCAGCGCCTGCGGGTCGAGGTGGTCGAATATCTCGGTTTCGACGGTGCCCGGTGCGACGACCCCCACGCGGACCCGGTTGCCGATCAACTCCTGGCGGAGCGCCTCGCTGAAGGCGTTGACGCCGAACTTGGTCAACGAATAGACCGCGGTGCCCGGCCTGGCCGCCCGCCCGCCGGTGGAGCTGATCGTGACGACGTCGGCCACACCTCGGGCAGAGTCTGCCGCCGCGGCGATCAGATGGGGGAGCGCAGCGCGGGTGGTGTACAGCACGCCGTGGACGTTGACCGAAACCAGGTTGTCCCAATCGTCCAGCGGCGCTTGGGCGGCAACCCCCATCCGCAACAGGCCCGCGTTGTTCACCAACACGTCGAGGCGGCCCCACGCGCCGACGGCGGTCGCCACCGCGTCCGCCACCTGCTTGGCGTCGGTGACGTCGGCGGGCACCGCCAGCGCCCGCCCGCCCGCTGCCTCGATCTCCTCGGCCAGCGCGCTCAACCGGTCCTGCCGTCGTGCCAGCAGGGCAACCGAGGCGCCCTCGGCGGCCAATGCGCGCGCAGTCGCGGCGCCGATCCCGCTACTGGCGCCGGTCACCAGCGCCGCAGTCGCAGCCAACGCGCTCATCTGTTCAGGGCTTGTTGCGTCCCGACCGGCTCAGCCGCCACTCCGGCGGGAAGTTCAGGTCGTTGTCCTTGACCACGTTGTTGAGCCCCTTCTCGAAGGTGCCCTCGGTGAGGTCGACGTCGTTGCGCTGATCGTTCTGGATCATCGGCAGCATGCCTTCGACCATGCCGGTCAACAGGCTCCCGAAGTACTCGCCCTTGTGCTGCTTGTACAGCTCGAGGAACGTCTTCTGCACCGCGACCGTGTCGGTCGGACGAGACTTCGAGCAGGCCAGCGCGTACTTCTCGGTTTCGGCTTCCAGCTTGTCCCTGGGCACCACGCTGTTGAGGAAGCCGCACTCGTACATCTCCTGCGCGCTGAACGGCCGTCCGGTGAACAACATCTCGGAGAACTTGCGCAAACCCATCGTCTCGGCCCACCACCACAGACGCGGTCCCCATCCGACATAGCGGAACGCCGGATGGCCGAAAAGCGCATCGTCGGAGGAGACCACCAGATCGGCGTCGCCGGCCTGATAGAAGTGCCAGCCGTAGCAGTAGCCCTTCGCCTCGATGATGCTGATCTTGCGAAGCTCCTGCAGGGGTCGGTTGCCCGCGCGCGCCTTGGCATAGAAGTCGGTGACCGTGGACAGGTAGCGGTACGAGCCGCCGGGCGGATACTTGACGTCCTCGTCGTTGATCGCGAGTTCGTGCAGCAGAGGCATGCCCGGGTTCTCCAGCATGTCGCGCTGCTCGGGCAGGTCGCCGCCGCTGCCGAAGTCCTCGCCCTCGCCGCGGATGACGACGACCTTGACGTCGTCGTCGACGTTGCACTTGTGGATCAGATCGGCATAGAGCTGACGCATGCCCATCGTGGTGGAGTTCTGCGCCTCCGGCCGGTTGAACGTGATGTAGGCGATCCGGTTCTTCCGGTCCTTCTCGAACCTGATGTGCTGTTCGGCTTCCCGCTTCATCTCTTCGTAGTCGTACTCGGGCATGTTGGCTCCTCCACTTCGTCTCACTGAGTAGGCGGCCCGCATCGGCGGGCAGCGCGACACCTATGACGCAACTGAGTCCGTCAGAGGCGAAAACCTCGGCTCTTCGGGGTGTCCGTGCGCGCGTCCGCCAACCGACCACGCTCGCCTTCCACCGGACCTGCAGGGAAGCGATGACGGGTCCGCCATCGCTTTCTGGACAGTGTGTCAGCGCTCGACCGTCACCGGGCTGTTTGTACTGTCCGCTTAACCACGCGATACCGCCGCCGCGACAGGCCGGTTTGCCGGCTACTGAATCGCCACCAAGATCAGTTCTGCACGGAATTGTCTTTCGGGGCGGGCCGTGAAGCACGACGTGTGCACCGCGCGGCCGGATCCAAAGCTCTTCCTACGGCGGTCGATACGCTGCGACCTGCTTGAACGCTCGCAATTTACCGCTGCCGATCACTGCGCGAGGCCGGCGACGGGACCCGGGGACGCAGCGTTTCATCGGGTCGGTGTCGCGTTGATCTTGACCAGCCATTGCGGCAGGTTCCCCGGCTGGCAAAGACAATCTCCGAAACGCTCGCAACCGTCGCCGATAGCTCTGTATTGCCGAGCCATTTGTGTGTAACAATTTCACTCAAACCCTCTTCGACGAGGGTTCTTTTTCGGACGGAGGCGGACCATTCCTACGTCACCTTTGCGCATCACGGCGGGTGTCTGTGTACTCGCTGCCGGCCTGTTCTTCGGCGCCGGCGGCGCGATCGCCAGTGCCGACTCCGACTCGGCCGGCGGTTCGGGTGGCGCTTCGACGGGAGCGAGCCAGAATTCGTCGGCGGCCAATTCCGGCGGGGGCGCGTCCAGCGCAACTGGGGGATCCAGCGCAACTGCGGGATCCAGCGGAACCGCCGCGTCCACCGGAAGCACCACCGGTACCCAGTCGAAGACGTCAACGTCCGTAACGCGTCGGCTGCCCATCCTGAGCAGGCTGGCGCCGTCGAGGCTTTCGCCCACCAGGTCGGGCGGGTTCAACCGTCCCACCACCATCGTGCGCGGCGGCGTCGACACCGAGGAGCGCAACAGCACGGCGACGCAGAACCGCAAGCCGGCGACCGGAACCGAGACCACGTCGGGCGCGGAGGGCGTCAAATCCGAGACCGCGCCCGCCGACGAAGCCGAAACCACCCCGAGTGCCGAATCGGAAACCGCGACAGGCGCCGACGCGCAGGTGACCGAGACCGAGGCGGCCACCGAAGAACTGGCGACCGATACCGAACCCGCTGCCGAGTCGCCGGTGCAGACCGTGCCGGCGGATGCCTCGGCGACGCCGGCGTCATCGACGCCGACCCCCGCGGCGGACACGGCCCCGACCACGCCGAACCCGCTCGTTTCCGCGATCGAGGACAACCCGGTCACGGCCGCGCCGAGAACCACCGGTCCGATCACCAACGCGTTCTTCACCATCAACGACGCGATCGGTACGTGGTCCCAGTCGCTCGTCGCGCTGCAAACGTCGCGGACGCCGGTCACCGACGCCATCACCTCGCTGCAGACGATGCTGACGACGGTCGTCGGTGCGGTCACGCGGGTGCCCGGTGACTTCTACGACATGCTCGGGATCGAAGGGACCACGCCTGCGCCACAGTCGTTGATCGGGGGGAGCGGTTCGCTGCACACCGGGAAGGTGAGCGCCCCGGCCGACGGACCGTTGGTCGGACCGCATGCCGGAGAGCCCGTATACGTCGCGCCAACCGCGCACAGCGCCGCGCTCTTCGGCACCATGACCCCCCGCCCGGAGCAGGGGAAGGTGCCCAGCGGTGCCGCTCAACCGCTGTCGGTCTCGGGCACCGTGCCGGTGGCTACCGCCGCAACGCCGGTCAGCGCGAAGTCGATCTTCGAGCACGTCATCGAGGCCGTCCTGGTCCCGGCATCCCTGACGGCTCTGGCAGCGGTCGCACTACCGGGTGTCGGAGCGTTGCTCGTCGTCGCGGCCGC
Source organism: Mycolicibacterium sp. GF69 (assembly GCF_003284965.1). GTDB lineage: Bacteria > Actinomycetota > Actinomycetes > Mycobacteriales > Mycobacteriaceae > Mycobacterium. The sequence continues at coordinate 203,242 of NZ_QMEW01000006.1, read as the reverse complement.
AGGCGTACGGGTCGGTTATCGGCAGGCCAAAGCCGGCTTGGCGCTGCGGGCCTCGGGTATCGCGCGGTTCGCCGGATCGGGCCCGCTCGGAGTCGCCCGCTCGGGATCCATGGTCGCGCTGCGTCAGCGCGCCCGCGGACCGCGTACCAGACGTGCGGTGTGTCCGGAAGCGGCGCGCGAGGCGGCACGCGAAGCGCGCGGCCTCGAACGCGTCGCGTAGGTTCTACGTCCTCGACCTGGCAGCGGTCAACGCCGCCTCGATCTCGGTCCACGTGCGCCGCACGATCTCCGCTACGGGTAGCAGCTCGTCGATTCGTGACGACACTTGACCCGTGTTGGCCACGCTGGCGTCCATGTCACCGTCGAAGTACAACTCGGTGATCTTGCCCAGCAGGCGGGCATCCGGGTCATCCGCGGCGACCCGGGCTGCCAGCCCGGTGCGCAGGACGCGCATCGTGGGATTGCCCGGGATGTCGAGCAGCACGGTGCCGGCGTCGTCGGCTGTGACGATCGCATCCTTGAAGTCCGCGTGCACGGCGGATTCCGAGCTGGCCAGCATCCGGGTGCCCATCTGAACACCCTCGGCGCCGAGCACCAGCGCGGCAGCCGCCGACCGGGCGTCGCACATCCCGCCCGCCGCGATGATCGGCAAGTCGACGTTCTCGGCGACCAGCGGCAGCAGCACCATGGTCGACGCGCCGAGGAGCGATTTGAATCCGCCGCCTTCGACACCCTCGACCACCAACGCGTCGACGCCGGCATCGGCAGCCTTGCGCGCGCCCTTGAGCGACCCGACCACGTGCACCACCGTCATCCCCGCGTCGTGCAGGCGCGCGGTGAACAACGCCGGATCGCCCGCGGAGGTGAAGACGTGGCTCACGCCGGCCGCCGCCAGCGTGTCCACGATGGACGGGTCGGCCTTCCAGCCCTGGATCATCAGGTTGGCGGCGACGGGCTTGTCGGTGAGAGTGCGTACCCGCAGCAGGTCCGCGCGGCCCTCCTCGGTCAGCGTTTCGATCATCCCCAGACCGCCGGCCTCGGAGACCGCCGCGGCGAGCTCGGCGCGGGCGATGTAGGTCATCGGTGCCTGCACGACGGGGAAGTCGACGCCGAGAAGTGACTGGATTCGGTTGGCCACGAGGTCATTCTGAGGCCAGGTTGACGCCAGGCGAAATCGCTCTGGCGGTTTTTACATTGAGTGCTCTATGATTTGTCGCGACCGAACCCGACCGGCAGCGCAGCCCGAGAGGACGTCGATGGCCAAGCCACCCCTGTCGATGAAGCCGACCGGATGGTTCCAGGTGGCGTGGTCGGCCGAACTGGAGCCCGGCGACGTCCGGCCGATGAAGTACTTCGATCGCGAGATGATCGCCTGGCGAACGGCATCCGGTGAAGCGGTCGTGATGGACGCCTACTGCGAACACCTCGGCGCGCACCTCGGCTACGGGGGGCACGTCGAGGGCGAGGTCATCGAATGCCCGTTCCATGGCTGGCAGTGGAACTCTGAGGGCCGCAACGTCTGTATCCCGTATCAGGACCGCCCGAACCGCGGCCGTCGCATCCGTAGCTATCCGGTCGCAGAGCTCAACGACTCGATCTACATCTGGCACGACCTCGAGGGACGTGCGCCGTATTTCGACGCGCCGAACATCTTCGGCAGTTTCGGCGATTCCGGCTGTGCCGCCGACTATTACCCTCCGATGACTCTCTACCGCGAGGGGCTGGAACTGCATCCGCAGTACGTGCTGGAGAACGGCGTCGACTTCGCCCACTTCAAATTCGTGCACAAGACGCCGATCATCCCCGTTTTCACTCGCCATGACTTCGCCGACCCGTGGTCCTACGTCGACTTCACGATCACGTTCGAAGGTGATCACACCCAGTCGATCGAAGACGTCAGAAGTGGTGTGGAGGCCATCAACGGCGGGCTGGGGATCGCGGTGACGAAGAGTTGGGGGATGGTCGACAACCGCACGATCTCGGCAATCACACCCGTAGACGATCACACGTCGGACGTGCGCTTCATGGTGTACATCGGCCGGACCCCTGGCCGCGAAGACCAACGCGCGCAGGCCAAGGCAACCGAGTTCGGCGCCGAGGTCATCCGCCAGTTCACCCAGGATGTCCACATCTGGTCGCACCAGCGATACTCCGATCCGCCCGCGCTGGCCACCGCCGAATACGAAGGCTTCACCGCGCTGCGCAAGTGGGCGACCCAGTTCTATCCCGATGGTCGTGGTGGCAATGCCTCGGATCTCGCAATGGATCTCGAAACGGATCTCGAAACGGATCTCGAATCTTCCCGCCTGACAACGACGTCCGAGAAAGGCCGAACCGAATGACCGCACAGTCCGAACGACCGACCCGTGTCTTCCAGGTCGCGACCGGAAACCTGGGGACCGAGATGATCAGGCGGATCGGCGAACATCCCGACCTCGAACTGGTCGGACTGCACTGCTACACCCCCGAGAAGATCGGGCGCGACGTCGGCGAGATCGTGGGCATCGACCCGGTCGGCGTTGTGGCCACCGGCACGGTCGAGGAGATCCTGGCCGCCAAACCCGACGTGCTGACGTTCCACGGCGTGTTCCCCGACGAGGACCTCTACGTCGAGGTCCTCGAAGCAGGCATCAACATCGTGACGACGGCGGACTGGATCACCGGTTGGCACCGCGACACCAACCATCCGCATCAGTCGGGCAAACCGGTGTCACAGCTTCTCGAAGAAGCATGCCGTAAGGGCGGATCGACGTTCTACGGCACCGGTATGAACCCCGGGCTGAACCAGATTCTCGGCGTGGTGTGTTCGGCCGACGTGGCCGAGATCGAGAACGTCACCACGATAGAGTCGGTCGACGTGTCCTGTCACCACTCCAAGGACACCTGGATCGAAGTGGGATACGGCCAGCCCGTCGACGATCCCGAGATCCCCGAGAAATTGGAGAAGTACACCCGCGTGTTCGCCGACAGCGTCCTGATGATGGCCGACTGCTTCGATCTGAAACTCGACGAGGTGAAGTTCAGCTACGAACTGGGTGCTTGCACAAAGGATGTCGACCTCGGCTGGTACCGGCTGCCGAAAGGATCGCTCGGCGGCAACTACATCAAGTACCAGGGCATGGTCGACGGTGTGCCGAGGGTCGAGACGCATCTGGAATGGCAGATGACGCCGCATACCGATCCGCACTGGGATATCAAGGGCTGCTACATCACCCAGATCAAGGGCGACCCGTGCGTGTACAACAAGCACATGATCTTCCCCAAACCCGGTGTGGACCTGTCCAATCCCGAGGCTTTCGCCTCCATCGGCATGACGGTCACGGGAATGCCTGCGCTGCATGCAATCCGGTCGGTGGTCGACGCTGCCCCGGGACTGATGACCAGCGCGGACATTCCGCTGCGCGGGTTCGCCGGGCGCTTCAAGAGATAGCGCATGGCTCAGGCCGCCAACGTCGCGCCGCGCCGTCCGGCGAACGGCAAGCAGGTCCGCGCGGACCGGACGCGTGCGACGGTCATCGAAGAGACCGTGCGCTGCGTCATCGAAGAGGGCTTCGGCGCGGCGAGCGCCAAGCACATCACCGAACGCGCCGGCGTCACCTGGGGCGTGATCCAGTATCACTTCGGTGACCGGGACGGGTTGTTGATGGCCGTCGTCGACGAGGGCTTCGGCCAGCTGGTGGCCTGCCTGCACGACATCCAGACCTCGTTGGGCGAGCACTCCGGGCGCGCGCGGGCCGAACTGGTGATCAACGCCGTCGCCGATGCGTTCCTGAGCCCGACATCGATTGCCGCACTTGAGATCTTGATCGCGACCCGGACGGGCCGGGCCGATGCGCAACAACGTCATCTGGCGGAGTTGTTCGCCACGCTGACCCGACTCGGCCGCTTCGTCGCCGAAGGCCTGGACCGCCAGCATGCCGACGCGGTGGGAAATCTGATCTGGACCACGCTGATGGGTGCGATGGTGGCCAAGATGGCGGTCGAGGAACCCATCGACGTCGGCCGGGAGTTGCAGGCGTTGACCGACGTCGTCACGACCTACGTCGATCTACAGCTGAATGCTTGACCCGCTGCCGGGCTCGTCCGAACGTTACCGCGGCCGCACGACGATCACCGGCGCCTTGGCCGCCTGCGCCACCTTGGCTGCGACCGAGCCCAGCACGAGGCTCTTGAATCCGCCGCGGCCCCGGCTGCCCACGACGACGAGCTGTGCCTGCTCAGATGCCTCGACCAGTCGGCGTGCGGGATCATCGAGCACGATCCGACGCTCCACCTGCACGTCCGGAAACCGTTCCTGCCAACCGGCCAGGCGTTCGGCCAAAATCCGGTGGCCTCCTTCGTCGTAGCGTTCCCAGTCGCTGCCGATGGCGGGAAAACCGACGTCGCTCCATGCGTGCAGCGCGACGAGTCCAACACCCCGCCGGGACGCCTCGTCGAAGGCCAGCGCGGTGGCGTCCTCGGAAGCCGCCGATCCGTCGACGCCGACCAGCACGGGAGCGCCGGCATCGACCGTCTGGGCGCTGTCGCCGCCCACGATCGCCACCGGACCGTATCCGTGGTGCAACAGGCCACTGCTGACCGATCCGAGCAGCGCGCGGCTGATCGCGCCGAGGCCGCGGTCGCCGGATACGGTCATGTACGCATCGCGCGAGGCGGTGACCATCGCCGCCGGCGCCGCGGCCTGCACCACCTTCCGTTCGATCGGCGGTGGTGCCTTGTCGCCCGCCGCTGCCTGCACCGTCTTCTGCGCCTGGTCGAGAATGTCGCGGCCATTGGCTTCCATCGAATCGATGTAGCTCGCTTCCAGATACGCGACCGGCCAGGTCACCACGACCGGAGCGATCGCGTGCAGCAGCCTGATCGGCTGATCGCGGAGAATGGCTTCGCGGGTTGCCCACTGTATTGCGGCTTCGGAGTCGGGTGATCCGTCGACGCCAACAAGAATTCCGGTCGGACCGGCAGCCATGGTGTCCTCCTTCGCGACCCTTTCAGTCCGACGTTAGGTGCAAAACGCCGTTGTGGACAGGGCCTTAGGTCATCTCGCCGCCACCCGTGGCGCGACGGTCGCCGAAGCCGGGCCGGATCGCCCCGCCGAGGACCTTAAGCCTTGGTCAGCTCGGCGTACCGGGTGACGTGGTGATCGGTGGTGCCGTACTCGTACTGCAGCGCGGTGAGCCTCTTGAAGTAGTGGCCGATCGCGAGTTCCTCGGTCATGCCCATGCCGCCGTGCAACTGAACGGACTGCTGGCCGATGAAGCGCGCGGCCCTACCGATGGTGGCCTTGGCCGCCGACACCGCGAGTGCCCGTTCATCGGCGTCGGCGTCGAGGTTGAGCACCGCCAGGTAGACGGCGGACACCGCCTGCTCGAGCTCCATGTACATGTCGACCATGCGGTGCTGCAACGCCTGGAAACTGCCGATCGGCTGACCGAACTGCTGGCGTTGCTTGGCGTACTCGACGGTGTCGGCCACAACCTTTCGCATGCAGCCGACCGCTTCCGAACACACCGCGGCCGCACCTTCGTCGCACGCCTGCGCCAGCGACGGCCAGGCCTTGCCCTCGTCGCCGAGCAGCGCACTTCCGGGAAGCCGCAGGCCGTCGAACGTCAGGTCCGAAGCCCGCCGATCGTCGATCGTCCGGTAGTGATGAGCCGTGAGAGCATCGGTGGCCGAGTCGAAATCGACTGCGAACAGCGAGATCCCGCTGGGGGTGCGCGCGGTGACCAACAGATGGGTGGCCAGCGGCCCGGCCGCGACGACGATCTTCGACCCGCGCAGCACCCAGTCCTCACCGTCGCGTTCGGCGGTCGTGGCCACCTCCGACCAGTTGTGTCCGGAGGTCGCCTCGGTCGCTGCGAGCGCGACGATGGCCGTTCCGTCGACGATCCGCTCCAGCAGCGCAGAGGCGAGCTCACCGCCCGCGCGACGCAGCAGGCCGGCCGCCACGACCGCGGTGTCCACATAGGGTTCGACCACCAGCGCATGGCCCAGGGCTTCGGCGATGACCATCACCTCGACCGGTCCACCGCCGATCCCGCCGACGTCCTCCGGCAGCGCCGCGCCGAGGATTCCGAGTTCGTTGGCGAACCCGGTCCAGATGTCGGGTTGCCAGCCGGCACCCGACTTCGCCGCCGTCCGGCTCGCCTCGAGGTCGTAGCGGCTAGCGAGGAACTTGCTCAAGCCGTCGCGGAGCAGTTCCTGTTCCTTGCTCAGGTTGAAGTCCATGTCACGCCCCGTTTCAGAGTCCGAGAGCCGCTTTGGCCAGGATGTTGCGCTGAATCTCGTTGCTACCGGCGTAAATCGAGCCGGCCCGGTCGTTGAAGTAGCGCAACGGTGCGACGGCCTGCCACGGCTCGCCGCTGAGATATCCGCCGGTCGGCGGCTCGAACTCGGCGATCGGCCCGCCGGGGCAGGTGGCGTGCGGCTGGTAGACGCGGCCGCGCGGACCCGCCGCCTCCATGGCGAGTTCGGTGATCGCCTGACTCAACTCCGTGGCCAGCACCTTGAGCATCGACGAAGCGGCGCCGGGATTCTTGCCCTCGGCGACCGCCGCCAGCACGCGGTACTCGAGAATCTCGAGAACCTCGGTGCGGATCCGCGCATCGGCGAGCTTGCGGGAGAAGGCCGCATCGTCGATCAGTCGGCCACCGCCGGGGCCCGGTTCGGCCGCGGCGACCGTGGCGATCTCCTGGGCCATCACCTGCAGCGCGGGCGACGACGCGCCGCCGCCGCGTTCGAACTCCAGCAGGTACTTCGCGACGGTCCACCCGTCGTCGATCTCGCCGAGCACGTTGGACTTGGGCACCCGCACCGCGTCGAAGAAGACCTGGTTCTGCACTTCTTCCCCGGATGTCATCACCAGCGGCCGGATCTCGATGCCGGGGGAGGCCATGTCGATGAGCACGAACGTGATGCCCTGCTGTTTCTTCTGGGTTCTCGACGTCCGCACCAACGCGAACATCCAGTTCGCTTCCTGGGCATGCGTCGTCCAGATTTTGCTGCCGGTGCAGACCAAGTCCCCGGCCGATTCATCGATGACGGCCGCCATCGACAGCGCCGCCAGATCCGAACCAGCCTCGGGTTCGGAGTAGCCCTGGCAGAAGAAGACCTCGCCGGTGAGGATGCGGGGAAGGAAGAAATCTTTCTGGGCGTCTGTCCCGAACTTGATCAGGGCATGGGCGACCATCCGGATGCCCATCGGCGAGAGCGACGGCGCTCCCGCGAGCGTCGATTCGCGGCTGAAGATGTAGTGCTGGGTGAGGGTCCAGTCGCAGCCGCCGTACTCCACGGGCCAGGCCGGTGCGGCCCAGCCCCGTTGATGGAGGATGCGCTGCCACTCCATGCTCGCGTCGTGGTCGGCGTACACGCTGGTCATCAGGCGTCCGGCGCGGCGCAGCTCCGGCGTCAGCTTCTCGTCGAGAAAGCCGCGCACCTCGTCACGAAACGCCGTATCGGCCGTCGACCATTTGAGGTCCATCGTCGATCCCCTGTCTGCTTGACGCTTAGACACAGTAAACCTAGTTCACTAAGTGCCTCGACGCGGGGCGACTTAAGTGACTGGCCGTTCCGGCATCCTCCGCTATCAATGGTGCGGTGACCGCGTCGACCGCGACGGCATAATCGAACTGTGGAGCGACGTCGAACTCGCGCACCGTGACGGCTCGATCGTGCGGGCCAGGATGAACAGCTCGGCGTTACGCACCGATACGGATCCGGTCGCGCTGGCGACCTTTCAGGACCTGACCGAACACCTCTGGGCCAACGAACTGTAAGTGTCAGCTGCGGGCGGGGACAGGGTGGCGCAGCGCCTCGCGCGCCAGGTACTGCTGGAAGTAGACCAGCGAATCGTCGGTCACGACCGCCGGTAGCAATACCTCCCAGACCCGGCCGATGCGCACGAGCACGTCGACGGAGGATGTGGTGACGCTGGACAGGAGTTCGGCGCCCGTCATCGCTCCGACGACGGTCTCGGCGACCGCTGCCGGATCGAGGTGTGGTCGCACGTCGCCCTCCTCGATCGCCTCGGCCACGTGCGACGCGATCTCGTCGAGCCAGCGGTCGTAGGCCTCGGCGGCCACGTCGGTGAACTCGCCGAAGGCGCGCAGCAGGTAAGTCCCGCATCGGGCGACCTCGTCCGTACCGAGCAGGTCCGCGACGACGAAACAACCGTGGATGATCCGCTCGAGTGCCGGCGCCGATGATCCGCGGATCTGCTCGAACCCCCGGAACAGGCGCCCGCTGCTTTCGGCGATGATCGCGGTGGCCAACGCCTCTTTGGAGTCGAAGTGGTAGTACAGCGCACCCTTGGTCATTTCGGCGTGTTCGATTATGTCGCCCAAATTCGTTGCGGGATAGCCGACTTCGTTGAACAGCTGGACCGCCGAATCGATGATCCGGCGCCGGGTCGCCTCAGATCGTGCTTGACGCGCCATCGTCGGAAACCTCCGGACGTCCGTCGGCCATATCCGGGGTGGAGATGGCTTCGGGATCATAGATCATCCCAGCGGCGCTGCCGCTTTGATGGCGACTGCTGTGTGCCGCTTGACGAACTCGGTGAGGTAAGCGACGCGGTCCTGGGCGGTCAGTCCGGGTAGCAGCAGCGACCACGCCGCCTGGAGGCCGCGCAGGAAGTGTTCGGGATCGTCGAGGTCGCTGGTCTGCCGCAACCCCACGTACATCGAGATCAGCAGTGACGCGATGGCCGCGACCCATTTGTCCAACACGGCGGACTGAAGGCCGTCGGTGCGCCCGATCGACTCCAGCAGATTCAAGCCCGCCCGCACGGCCTCGTTGCCGATGTCGTCGACCGCGGTTCGATACGACAGGTCGATGAGTGTCTCCAAGCCGGAAAGCTGACGCGCGAGCATCTCCTCGATGGAGGTCTTCGCCGCGTCGATGCGAAGCTCGACGATCGCGCACGCCAATGCGTACTTCGAGCGGAAGTGAAAATACATCGCGCCCTTGGTGACCTCCGCGTCGGTGAGGATGTCGTCGAGGCTGACCCTGTCGTAGGAGCTGCGAGCGAAAAGGCGCGCCGCCGCACGCAGGATCTGGCGCCGCGCGGAGTCCGACCGCCGATCGTGATGTTCGGTCACTGTTCGGTCACTGTGGGGGCACGTCATTGGCTGCGAGCATGGCTTGCGGGAGCTTACTCACAGCGGTGTTCGTACCCATCGGCGACACGAGGATGCAGCGCGATGACGCCGCGGAATCCAAGTCATTGCGGCCTCCCCATAACAGCCGAAAAGTATGTAAAGTACGCCGCGTGATGACCATCGGTATGCGGGGACGGATGTGTTCGGTTCCGCGATGCGGTGGTGCTCAGAGGTCGTACGTCACAGCGACTCTGGAGTAAATGACGGTGGTGTGGGACGAGGAAGTCGACATGGTGTGCGCCGGCGCTGCGGCCGGCTTGGCGCATGCCATCGCGATCGACGATCTGGGCGGTGCGGTGTTCCTCGCCGAGGCTCCTAACATCGTCGGGGGCCCGTGGCTTGCCACGGATGTGGCCGATGCATGGACCAAGCACTTCTTCGCCGAGGTGACACCCGATCTGCGACCGTCCTACGACCTCGAAGTGCCGATCCGCGTGGTGCCCTCGCGTTCAGCGGCCGAGATGGGCTGCACGGTCGCGCCGTTCGTGGGGGCCCGGCTGCGGGAGTGGGCGGCGCAGTGTCTGGCGACACCGTTCGGATTCCTCTCCACCCGCGTTGCGGATTGGCACGCGAAGACCGTGCAGACAGCCGATGGAGAGCTTCTCGAGGTGTTCGAGATCGGTGCGCTGAGCGCCGATTCCCGCGATGACGCCGGCGCGGTGCTCGACTGGCTCGACGTGGGTGTGGCAGAGCGCGGCATCGAGGTGCACCGCGACCATGCGCTGCAGCGCCTGGTGTTCGAGAGAGGTGTCGCGGTGGGAGCGGTGTTCGCCACTGCCGACGGCCCGTTGGCGGTGCGCGCCCGTCGTGGTGTCACGGTTGCCCGCGGGCCCGTGCGACTTTCGGAAGGGCGCCGACGTTCCAGCGCCGATCTGCGGGTCTGTCTGGTCGGCCAGCGAGCAAGCCGGTTCGGTCGCGTTGAGTTGTTGACCTCGGAGCCGGCGGCGGTGCCGGCGTCGCAGATGTGCCAGGCGCGTGGCCGGCGCTTGCCCGCAGACCTGCGTGCGACGTACCGCCAGCCGTCGCCGTGGCGATGCGCAAAGCTGCACGGGTATCCGACTCTCGGTGATTAGCAGCTGCGGCCCGTCGCAGGTGCGTCGCGCGGCGCTGTGGCACTGTGAGGGTCGCAGAATCCGATTCGGCAGCCGGACCGTCGTCGTTCAGCCGAATCTTCTAGTCGGTACGAAGGAGAAGTTGTGAAGAAGTTCAGCGACCTCGACGAGCTCATCGCGGCCGAGGGCAGCCAGCTCGGCCCGACGGAGTGGCTCGAGGTCACCCAGGACCGCGTCGACCTGTTCGCCGACGCGACAGAAGACCACCAGTGGATCCACGTCGACCCGGAGAAAGCCGCCGGCGGCCCGTTCGGCGGAACCATCGCGCACGGTTTGCTGACCTTGTCGCTGCTGCCGCACTTCTCCCATCAGCTGTACACGGTCGGCAATGTCACGATGGCGATCAATTACGGCTACAACAAGGTTCGCTTCATCACGCCGGTGAAGGTCGGGGCCAAGATCCGAGCGCGGGCGGAGCTGACGAAGATCGACCAGCTCGACGGAGCGGTGCAGTCGACGATGACGACCACGATCGAGATCGAGGGTTCGGAGAAGCCCGCCGCTGTGGCGGAGTCGATCGTCCGCTTCATCCGCTGAGCTGCTGTGCATGGGGCGGACGAGCAGATGCCCTGACTGTCAGTACTGGGTCGAGCCCTGATCCACCGAAATTCCGGTGGCCGTGATGTATTTCGACTCGTCGCTGGCCAGCCAGCAGACCACGTCGGAAACATCCTCGGGTTCGAGCACCCAGGTCGGCAGGAACGGCGTCATCATGTTCGCCAGCTGAGGGTTGGTCTCCATCGCCTTGCCGATCGCGGTGATCATGTCGCCCGACCCCATCGGGGTGTTGACCGGACCGGGGTGCACGCTGTTGACCCGGATCGAGTGCTTGCCGAGCTCGGCGGCGAATGCGCGGGCCATCCCGGTGACGGCGTGCTTGCTGGCCGTGTAGTGGATCATGAACGGCTGCAACTTGATTCCCGCAGCCGAGCTGATCAGGATGATGGACCCGCCGCGACCGCCGTCGATCATCTTCTGCGCGCCGGCCATCACGGTGTTCCAGGTGCCCGTCACGTTGACGTCCATCACGTCGCGAAAGTCCTCCGGCGTGATCTCGTCCCACACCTGCGGTGGCGAGATACCTGCGTTGGCCACGATCACGTCGAGGCGCCCGAATCGGTCGACCCCGTCGGCGACCACCCGGCGCAATCCGTCGGCGTCCCGGATGTCGATCTCGGCGGTGACGATCCGCCTCCCGGTGGCCTCGACCAGCCGCGCGGTCTCGGCGAGGTCCTCGGGCGTGGCATGGTCGTAGGGCACGCACGCGGGCAGCTTTCCGGCGATGTCGATCGCGATGATGTCGGCGCCCTCACTGGCCATCCGCACCGCGTGCGCCCGCCCTTGACCGCGTGCGGCGCCGGTGATGAACGCGACTTTGCCGTGCAGCCGCCCGGTCATGCGCTGTCCCGCTGCGCGGCCTTGACGAGGTTCGACCCGATGATGAGCCGTTGTATCTCGCTGGTGCCCTCGTACAGGCGCAGCAGCCGCACATCGCGGTAGATGCGTTCGACGGGAACCTCGCGCATGTAGCCGCTGCCACCGTGGATCTGCACCGCGAGATCGGCGACCTCACCGGCCATCTCGGTGCAGAAGAGCTTCGCCGCCGAGGGCGCCAGCCGGCGGTCCTCGCCGGTGACCCACTGGCGCGCGGTGTCGCGGACGAGGGCGCGCCCGGCCAGTACACCAGTCTGTTGGTCGGCGAGCATCGCCTGCACGAGCTGGAAATTTCCAATCGGGGTGCCGCCTTGCGTCGCGGTCGCGGCGTAGGCGATGGACTCGTCGAGCGCGCGCTGTGCGGCTCCGACCGCCAGCGCGGCGATGTGCACGCGCCCGCGCGCCAGGGAGATCATCGCGGCGCGGTAACCGATGTCATCACTGCCGCCGACGAGCGCCTCCGCCGGCACGCACACGTCGTCGAAGCTGACGTCCGCGGTCCAGGCGCCCTCCTGGCCCATCTTCGCGTCCTTGGTGCCGACCTGGACGCCCGCGGTGTCGGCGGGCACCAGGAACACCGCGATGCCTGCGCCGTCCGCGTCGGCCGGACGCGTGCGCGCGAACACCACGAACAGATCGGCCGTCGGCGCGTTGGTGATGAACCGCTTCTGGCCCGAGATGACCCAATCCCCGTTGCGCTGCGCGGCTTTGGTGCGCAGGCCGGACGGATTGGAGCCGGCGCCGGGTTCGGTCAGCGCGAAGGACGCGACAACGTCGCCCGTGGCCATCGGCTCGAGCCAGCGCGCCTTCTGCTCGTCGGTGCCGAAACCGACCAGAACCTGTCCGGCGATGCCGTTGTTGGTGCCGAACATCGAGCGCAGTGCCAGTGAGGTGTAACCGAGTTCCATCGCGAGCTCGACGTCCTGCGCCAGGTTCAGTCCCAGCCCGCCCCACTGCGCAGGGATCGCATAGCCGAACAGCCCCATCGTTTTCGCCTGCGCGCGCAGGTCGTCGGGAACTTGGTCGCTCGCCAAGATCTCCTGTTCACGCGGGATCACCGCGGTCCGGACAAAGTGACGAGTCTGGGCCAGGATCTCCTGGAAGTCGTCGTCGCTGACTTCGGACGTCGCCATCGCCTGATGCTCCACTCTTTCGTCTCGTCGCCGGCCGCTGCCCCCGGGCTGGCGCGATCATATATGAAATATGATGTTCGATTGATGCGGCCCTGGGTGGGCCTTGACCAGCGGAAGGGGTGAAGCAGGTGTCGCTGCTGACCGGACAGACGGCCGTCGTCACCGGAGGTGCGCAGGGGCTGGGGTATGCGATCGCCGAACGGTTCATCGCCGAGGGTGCCCGCGTGGTCCTCGGTGATCTCGACCTCGCGGCGACAGAGGAGGCGGCCCAGCGACTCGGCGGCTCCGCCAATGATCCAGTTGCCTTCGCGGTGCGCAGCGACGTCACCAAGCCCGACGAGGTCGAATCTTTGGTCGGCGCGGCGGTGGAGCGGTTCGGCGGCCTGGACATCATGGTGAACAACGCCGGGATCACCCGCGACGCAACGCTTCGCAAGATGACCGAGGAGCAGTTCGACCAGGTCATCGCCGTACATCTGAAGGGCACGTGGAACGGGTTGAAGGCCGCCGCTCCGATCATGCGCGAGAACAAGCGGGGCGCGATCATCAACATGTCGTCGATCTCGGGCAAGGTCGGTCTTGTCGGGCAGACGAACTATTCGGCAGCGAAGGCCGGCATTGTCGGTATGACGAAAGCGGCCGCTAAAGAGCTGGCCCACCTCGGTATCCGGGTCAACGCAATCCAGCCAGGTTTGATCCGGTCGGCGATGACAGAGGCGATGCCGCAACGTATTTGGGATGAAAAACTCGCAGAGATACCGATGGGTCGCGCGGGGGAGCCGGCCGAAGTGGCGAAGGTGGCGCTGTTTCTGGCCAGCGACCTGTCGTCATATATGACCGGCAACGTACTCGAGGTCACCGGCGGGAGGCACATCTGATGCGCGAGGCCGTCATCTGCGAACCGGTACGGACGCCGATCGGCCGTTACGGCGGCATGTTCAAGTCGATGACCGCCGTCGACCTCGGCGTCACCGCGCTCAAAGGACTGCTGGAGCGCACCGGAATCGACCCTGCCGCAGTGCAAGACGTGATTCTGGGGCACTGCTATCCGAGCAGCGAAGCCCCCGCCATCGGGCGCGTGGTGGCGCTCGACGCCGGCCTGCCGGTGACCGTCCCGGGTATGCAGGTCGACCGGCGATGCGGTTCGGGCCTGCAAGCGGTCATTCAGGCATGTTTGCAAGTTGCCAACGGCGACAACGACGTTGTGGTGGCAGGCGGCGCGGAGAGCATGAGCAATGTGACGTTCTATTCGACCGACATCCGCCGGGGGCCTTCGCCCGGCGGTGTCATGCTGCACGACTCGTTGGCGCGCGGACGCACCACCGCCGGCGGCAAGCACTACCCGGTGCCCGGCGGGATGCTCGAGACCGCGGAGAACCTGCGCCGGGAGTACGGCATTTCGCGCGAGGAGCAGGACGAGTTGGCGGTGACGTCTCACCGGCGCGCGGTGGCCGCGCAGAAAGACGGCATCCTGGCCGAGGAGATCGTGCCGGTCACCGTGCACACCCGCGAGGGCGAGCAGCGGATCGACACCGACGAGCACCCGCGCCCGGACACCTCGCTTGAGTCGCTGGCGAAGCTGAAACCCGTACTTCGTAAGCAAGATCCGGACGCGACGGTCACCGCGGGCAACGCGAGCGGCCAGAACGACGCCGCGTCGATGTGCGTGGTGACCACCCGCGAAAAGGCCGAGGAACTGGGGCTGACCCCGCTCGTGCGGATGGTGTCGTGGGGTTCGGCTGGCGTGGCGCCCAACATCATGGGCATCGGTCCGGTGCCCGCCACGGAGGTCGCGCTGGCCAAGGCGGGGCTCTCGCTGAGCGACATCGACCTGATCGAACTGAACGAGGCCTTCGCCGCGCAGGCGCTTGCCGTGATGCGCGCATGGGATTTCGGCGACGCCGACCGCGACCGGACGAATGTGCACGGATCCGGGATCTCGCTGGGGCATCCCGTCGGTGCGACCGGTGGCCGGATGCTGGCGACGTTGGCGCGCGAGTTGACCAGGCGCGGCGCGCGCTACGGCTTGGAGACCATGTGCATCGGCGGGGGACAGGGACTAGCCGCGGTGTTCGAGAGGGTGGACGCATGACGAAACTGGCGCAGACGGTCGGCCTCACCGAGGTGCAGACCGAAATCCTGGCCACGGTACGGCAATTCGTCGAGAAGGAAATCATCCCGAACGCGCCGGAGTTCGAGAAGACCGACACCTACCCGCAAGTCATCGTCGACCAGATGCGGGAGATGGGCCTGTTTGGTTTGATGATCCCCGAGGAGTACGGCGGCCTCGGCGAATCACTGTTGACGTACGCGCTGTGTGTCGAGGAACTGGCCCGCGGCTGGATGAGCATCTCCGGTGTTCTCAACACGCACTTCATCGTCGCCTACATGCTGCGTCAGCACGGCACCGAAGCGCAGAAACAGCGGTATCTGCCGCGGATGGCCACGGGCGAGACCCGCGGTGCGTTCTCGATGTCCGAGCCGGAATTGGGTTCCGACGTCGCAGCGATCCGGACGCGTGCCACTCGCAGTGCCGACGGGAGCTATCGGATCGACGGTCAGAAGATGTGGTTGACGAACGGTGGCACGTCCACGCTGGTCGCGGTGCTGGTGCGCACGGACGAGGGGGCCGACAAGCCGCACCGCAACCTGACCGCGTTCCTCCTCGAAAAGCCGGTCGGCTACGGCGAAGTCGCGCCCGGGCTGACGATCCCGGGCAAGCTCGACAAGCTCGGGTACAAGGGCATCGACACCACCGAGTTGATCTTCGACGGCTACGCGGCGCAGGCCGATGACGTCCTCGGCGAGGCACCGGGCCAGGGGTTCTTCCAGATGATGGACGGAATCGAGGTGGGCCGGGTCAACGTCTCAGCGCGGGCATGCGGGGTGGGTATCCGGGCCTTCGAGCTCGCGGTGCGCTACGCCCAGCAGCGCCAGACCTTCGGCAGGCCGATCGCCGAGCATCAGGCGATCGCCTTCCAATTGGCTGAGATGGCAACCAAAGTCGAAGCCGCGCACCTGATGATGGTCAACGCCGCGCGATTGAAGGACTCGGGCGAACGCAACGACGTCGCGGCCGGCATGGCCAAGTACCTCGCAAGCGAGTTCTGCTCGGAGGTCACGCAGCAGAGCTTCCGAATCCACGGCGGTTACGGTTACTCGAAGGAATACGAGATCGAGCGGTTGATGCGCGACGCGCCGTTCCTGCTGATCGGCGAGGGTACCAGCGAGATCCAGAAGAACATCATCAGCAAGCGGTTGCTCGCCGATTATCAGGTCTGACCGTGACGGCCCCGGATTTCGCTTTCCGTCCTCAACTTGCCGAGGACGTCGCACGTTTCGTGCGCAAGCGCATCTTCGACGGCACCTACGCCGCCGGCGAGTACGTGCGGCTGGAACAGCTGGCCGCCGAACTCGGGATCAGCGTCACCCCGGTACGGGAAGCGCTGTTCGAGTTGAAGGCGGAAGGCCTGCTCGCTCAGCAGCCGCGCCGAGGGTTCGTCGTCTTGGCGGTCACCGGCCGCGATCTGACCGACGTGTCGAATGTGCAGGCGCACATCGGCGGTGAGCTGGCGGCGCGGGCCGCGGCCAATATCACCGATGAGCAGTTGGGTGAGCTCAAGCAGATCCAGTCCGACCTCGAGGCTGCCTATGCCGCCGCCGACGACGAGCGAGCGGTCCGGCTCAACCACGAGTTTCACCGCGCCATCAACGTGGCCGCCGACTCCCCGAAGCTCGCGCAGTTGATGTCGCAGATCACGCGTTACGCCCCGGAGTCGGTGTTCCCGGTCATCGCCGGCTGGCCGGAGCAGTCCAACGACCACCACCGGCGGCTGCTGTCCGCGCTCGAGCAACACGACGAAAGCCGAGCCCGCACCGAGATGTCCGAGCATCTGGCGGCGGGCGCGGAGCCGTTGATCGAGCACCTCACCGAGCGTGGCGTGATCACTTAGATCGCGACTCGGATGTAGTTGGTTGCGCCGACCGCAACCAACTACACCGAAATCTGTTCGCGCAGTAAGTCCCGCACCTTATTCACGTCCACCTTGCCGGTCGCCTTGCGCGGGATGTCGTCGTCGGACTCGGTGATAAGCCAGACGGTCGGGACCTTGAACGTGCTCAGTCGCTTTCGGGCCTCAGCGCGCAACTCCGCAACAGGTCGGCCGGTGATCACGACCGCGCCGACCGCACCGGCCACGTCGGTGACGATCGCGTTGTGCACGCCGTCGATGGTTCGAAGGGCTTGTTCGACCTCGCTCGGGTAGACCGTGGCGCCGCTGACTTTGAACATGTCGTCGCAGCGGCCGTGATAGAACATGAAGCCGTCGTCGTCGAGGTGGCCGAGGTCGCCGGTGGGATAGAAGCCGTCCGCGGTGAAGACATCTTCGCGGCTGCGGCGGCAGATACCACGGAGTACGTGCGGTCCGCGGATCTGGATCATCCCGATGGTCCCGGTCGGCACCGGCTCACCGCTGTCCGGGTCGACGATCCGAACGTCCATCCCGGCGAACGGTTTCCCGCAACTGCCCCATGCCGACCGGGGCATGTCGGTGTCGGCGGGGTAACCGCAATACGGACCGAAAGACTCGGTCATGCCGAACAGGTTCGCCCGCGCTCCCGGCTCACCCCGCTGCTCGGCGGGCAGCAGCGCGGCCAGGCTGCCGGGCCGCAGCGACGACAGATCGGCACCGGCAGCTTGTCGCGCCAGCGCCTCGGCCTGATCGGGCCAGCCGCGAAACAACGTGACGCGTTCACGTTCGATGAGACGCAGCGTCGTCTCGGGTTTGGGGATTTCCTCGGTGACCAGGGTGGCGCCCGCCAGCAGGGTGGACAGGATGCCGCTGCCGAAGCCGCCCACCCAGAAGAACGGCATCGGCAGGTACAGCCGGGTGTCGGCGGAGATGCAGCGCGCGCTCAAACCCGACCGCACCGCGGCCAGAGCGTTGCCGTGCGAATGGATCACACCCTTGGGTGGGCCGCTGCTGCCAGAGGTGAACATGATCACCAGCGGGTCGCTGGGTGTGACGGCCGCCGTGATCTCATCGACGGGCGCCCGGCCTCCCGACGGCAGTCGGTCCGCGCGCCAGATCTCCCGCAGGGCCGGCAGGTTCGCCCGTGCATCGGACACGTCCTCCAGATACCGATGGCCGCGGAACTCCTCGACGGCCACCAGGAACTGCACCGACGCCACGCGCAACTGAGCCACCAACTCGGGCGGCTGCAGCAGCGTGCTCAGCGGCACCAGCACCGCGCCGACACGGGTCAGCGCGATCGCGATCCGCACCCACTCGACACAGTTGGGCATGATCAACCCCACCCGGCTGCCCTTGCCCACTCCGGCGGCGATGAACGCGGCAGCCAATTCCCGGGTCGCCGTGTCGAGTTCGGCGTAGGTGATCCGGTCCGCCGGGTCGATCACCATCGGCTTGGCGCCGTGCTCAGCGGCACGCCGACGCACCAGCGCGTCCATCGTCTCAGACATCGAACACCTCGGCCAACCGGGACACATCGACTTTTCCGCTGGACAGCACGGGGATTCGCGAACTCGGCACAGCGGCGAATCTGCGGGGGACCTTGTACGCCGACAACTCGGACCTGAGTCGCTCGCGGCACGTCTCCGCGTCGAAGCTCATCCCGTCCTCGAGCGCGATGACGGCGGCCACGAGCTGACCGCGTTCGGCGTCGGGCAGGCCGATCACATGGGCGACGGCGCCGGTCACCTTGGCGATCACCCGTTCCACCTCGGCCGGTGAGACGTTGGCGCCCGCGGTCTTGATCATGGCGCCGCGGCGACCGACGAAGTAGAAGAAACCGTCGGTGTCGGTGCGGACGAGATCGCCGGTGTGAAACCAACCGTCGGGGTCGAAGCACTCCTCACGGCTGCGTTTGTGGTACCGCTGCATCATGAACGGTCCGCGGGCGCACAGCTCGCCGACGTCACCGACGGCGACAGGCAGCCCGGGTTCGGGGTCGACGACCTTGACGTCGAACCCAGGCACCGGCTTGCCGAACGAACCGCGCCGATGCTCGGGCTGATCGGATTCGTCGGCGCTGGCGAGGATTACGCTGCCGGCCTCGGTCATGCCGAGCATGGTGTGGCGCAGTTCCGGGTCTGCCGGACGGACGTCGGGTGCCATGATCGGATACAGGTTGCCCCGCCTGATCGTCGCCAGGTCGCGCCGCGGCAGGCTCCGATGGCGGGCCAGGTGCGCGATGCCTGCCACGAACCCGTTCGTCATCGTCGGCTTCTCGGCCTCGAGCAGGTCGAGGGTGTCACCGGCATCGGCCGCGTTGGAACACAACAGCGTTGCGCCGGCCAGCAGTGTCGCCAGCGCCGAGTATGCGAACCCGCCGATCCAGAAGAACGGCGAATTGCTGAACAACTTGTCCTCCGCTGCCAGCCCGCGGATCTCGTTGAGGACCACCTGGTGCTCCAACAGCCCGGCGTGGGTGTGCACGACGCCCTTGGGTGCGCTGGTCGAGCCGGAGGTGTAGACGATCGCCAGCTCGTCGCACGGTGCGACGTCGTCCTCGAGCGCACTCAGCAGTACGGGATCTGCCAACGCCGTCGGCTCGGTGTCGATGAGCACATGGCGCTGCAGCGCAAGCTCCCCGACGTCGGTCAGCCGCTGTCGATAGTCATGCGAGCGGAAAGACGCCGTCGCCAACAGGATTTCGACATCCGCGTGGGCCAGCTGTGCACGCATCTCCGGTGCGCTTGCCAGCGTCGAGATCGGGACGACAATGGCGCCGATCCGCGCGGCGGCCAGCATCGCGACGACGAACGCCGACCCGTTCGGGTACAGCACGCCGACGTGGGTGCCCTTGCCCGCACCGAGCGCGACGAGTCCGCGGGCCAGCCGAGCCGAGCGTCGTTCGGCGTCGGCGTAGCTGAGCCGGTCGGCGTCGCAGATCAGCAGCGGATGATCGCCGCGCACAGTCGCCTGTGCGCGCAGGACGGCGCCGACGGTGCGTTCAGGCATGCTCGACGGTGGCTTCGGCGTTGAAGTGCCGCCGGACCGCGCCCAGGTCGGGTTTGCCCGAGGGCGTGCACGGCATCTGGTCGACGACCGCGATATCGGTGGGAATCTCGTAGCGGGCCAGGCGATCCCGCAGAAACGTTTCGAGTGTCGCGACCTCCACCGGCTCGCGCAGTTCCACCATCGCCACCGGTGTCTCACCGAGCCGATCATCAGGGCGGGCGACCACGGCTGCGCTGTGCACAGCGGGGTGGGCTTCTAGCGCCGCGCGCACGTCGTCGGGCATCACCTTGAATCCGCCACGGATGATCGCCTGGTCGGCGCGTCCGAGGATCCACACGAACCCGTCGGCGTCGATGCGCGCCATGTCGGTCGTGCGCATCCAGTCCGCCGCAGGGCCCAGCTGTCCGGGCTTGACCTCCAGCAGGCCGACCTCGTCGACGCCGAGCGGTTGGCCGTCGTCGCCGACCACCCGCAGTTGCGCGCCGAGGCTGGCCCGGCCGACGCTGCCGCGCTTTTCCTGCCAGTGCTTCTCGTAGTCCGGTAGTGTCCAGCCTGCGACACCGCCGCCGAATTCCGTTGCAGCGTAGGAGGTCAGCACCGGAATGCCGAACTTCTCGGTGAACGCGTCGGCGTCCTCGGCGGACAGCGGCGCGGTGCCCGAGGTGACGGCGCGGATGCCGGCCAGGTCGTCACGGGTGAGCTCCGAGTGCAGCACGGTGCGCAGCGCGGCGGGCACCAGGGACACCGCCCGCGGTCGGTGGCGGCGCACCGCGTCGGCCCAGCGATTCAGCTCGAAGCGGTCGAGCAGGGCGAAGGACCTGCCCTCGCAAACGCATTGCAGGACGCGGAACACCCCGCCGATGTGCACGAGCGGGGCGTTGACAATCGCCACGCCGTTGCGCAGTTCGCTCGGTGGTGCGGCGTCGGCGAAACCCTGGCCGAGCACGCTGTGCGCCAACATGTCGTAGGTGAGGTCGATCCGCTTCGGTGGTCCGGTGGTGCCGCTGGTGAGCATCCGCACCGCGACACCGGCGCGGCTCTGTCCGGGAGCCGGTAAGTCGGTGGTCGTCGTGCGGATGGGGTCGGAGATCGCCGAGATCGCGACCGTAGCGGTATTCGGTGTGCTCACGAGCCGGGTCACGTCGTGGTGTTCGCCGATGGTCAGCGGCAGGGCGAGTGCGCCGAGGTCGGCACGGATGCGATCGTCACCGCGCGCGGGATTGACGACCACGACGGTGCCGCCCCCGAGTAGCACCCCGAGCAGGCTTGCCACGTGGGCAGGCGTGTTGCGCAACAGCATTCCCACCTGACGACCCGCGACCCCCACCTGGTGGACCTGCTCTGCGAGGTCGGCGACCTGACCCCAGGTGCTCCACGCGCCGTCGAATTCGATCGCCGGTGCGTCCGGGTCCAACGCGAGGACGTCTCGGATGCGGCGGCTGAGCGGATTATCGGCCATCAACGGATCCTCGGCGCCGAGCGCGGCGTCGCGGGCCCAGCGGCCAGTTCGGCCTGGCCCAGCGGGTTCCCCAACCGGGTGTAGATCAGGTTCTGCTCCATCGCAGCGCGGTACGGCTTCTCCAACGACTCCCAGATCGCCTTGACGGTGCCCTGGGTCGCCGCCGGTGGTTTGGCGGCGATGCCGGCAGCGAGTTGATGTGCACGCGCCCAAAGGTGTTCGGCGGGCACGACTTCGGTCACCAAGCCGATCTGCAGTGCGGTGGCCGCGCTGACGCGTTCATCGTTGCCCATCAAGGCGATTCGCAGCGCCTGGGCGAGGCCGACTCGGCGCATCAACCCGACCGGTTCCAGCGCGCAGACCAGGCCGGCGCTGACGTGCGAGTCGAAGAACGTGGCGTCCTGCGCACAGATCACCACGTCGGCTTCGTTGAGGAAGTAGAACGCCCCTGCGGTGCACATGCCCTGCACCGCGCAGATCACGGGCTTCCACATCTTCTGCCACTTGGGGCTCAGGTGCTCGCCCGGATCCTCGTGGTTCCAGATGTTGTCGGGCTGGCCGTACGGCGTCTTGATGTCCAGTCCGGCGCAGAACGCCCGTTCGCCCGCGGACCGCAGCACTACCGCGTTGACGGTGTCGTCCATCTTGACGAGTTGCCAGGCCCGCGACATCTCCTCGCACATCGTGCGGTTGAACGCGTTGAGCGACTCCGGGCGGTTCAGAGTGATGGTTGCGACGTGATCGGCGGCGTCCACGTCGACGAGGAGGGTCTCGAACGGAGTCGGCATGGTCACCGGCACTGCCAGTTCGGAGCACGCTTCTCCATGAACGCCTTCGGACCTTCGGCGGCATCGTCGGTGCGCACCACCCGCTCGCGGAACGTCTCGGCGAGGATCTCCGCCTCGTGCAGTGGAAGATCGAGCGTCTTGTGGATGGCCAGCCGGGTGCCCCGGACCGCCAACGGGGCATTGGAGTTCACGATGCCGGCGATCTCGTGGGCGCGTTCGAGCAGCCGGTCGTGCTCGACGACTTCGCTGATCATGCCCAGTTCGTAGGCCCGCTGGGCGCTCATGCGTTCGTGCTTGCCCATCAGCGCCATCCGCAGCGCGATGTTGCGGGGCAGGATCCGGGCCAGTCGGACCATCTCACGGCCGGCGACCAGTCCGATGCTCACGTGCGGGTCGAAGAAGGTGGCCTTGTCCGAGGCGATCGCGATGTCGCCGGTGGTGATCCAGTCCAGCCCGGCGCCGCAACACAATCCGTTGACCGCGGTGAGGACCGGTTTGGCCATCCGCCGAAACGGGGGAGTGCCCTCCTGTGGAGCTTCCCACTGGTCGTAGGTGGACAGGTAGGGGCGCTCGTAGATCACCCTGCCGTCCTCGGGGATCTCACCGACGTCGGCGCCGGTGCAAAACGCCCGACCCGTACCCGTCACGATCGTGATCCAGATGTCGTCGTTGTTCTCGGCCTCGTCGTAGGCGGCGCGCAGTTCGGTGATCATGTGCGGGCTCAGCGCGTTGAGCGCGTTCGGTCGGTTCAACGTGATCGTGGCCGTGTGCCCGTCGACGTCGTAGGTGATGTCGTCAAAGGTGGTTGACATTTTCCGTTCCTATTCGTCAGCGCCCTTGGAATTCCGGCGGGCGCTTGTCGCGGAACGCCGCCAGTCCTTCTTTGAAATCGGTGGTCCGGCAGGATAACTCGACGTTGTAGAGCTCCCTGTCCATGGCGTCGGAAAGTGACGCGTGTTGGGCGTAGTGTATGGATTGTTTGGCCAGGCCCATCGCGACGGTTGGCCCCGACGCCAGCCGTTCGACGAGTTCATCGCTCGCCGCGGCCAATTCGGTCTCGGGGACCGCGGCGTGAATGAGACCCCACTGCGCCGCATCGGCGCCGCTGACCTTCTCGCCCAGCAGCAGCATCCGTTTGGCGCGCGCCAGTCCGACGAGCCGGGGCAGCAGCCAGGTCGAGCCCGAATCGGGGCTGAAGCCGCGACCGAGGAACGGTTCCCAGAACACAGCGTCGTCGGCGGCGACGGTGAAGTCGGCCGCCAGCGCCAGGTTGCAGCCGAGCGCCGCCGCCCAGCCGCGCACCGTGCACACAACCGGCAGGTGCAGCGTGTGCACGAGTTCGACCACCCGGTGCGCGGTGTGGGGCTGACGCCGGACGATATCTCCGGTCCGGGGGCGCTGACCGCCTGCGTTGGACGCCACCCAGTCGACGCCCGCACAGAAATCCGATCCGCCGCCGCGGATGTGTACCGCGCGCAGCGAGTCGTCGGTGGCCGCAGCGGTCAGCGTCGCCACGAGCTCGTCGGTCATGCTGCGGCTCAACGCGTTTCGCCGCGCGGGGCGGCTCAGCGTGATGCGCAGGATCGCGCCGTCGCGCGATGTCTCGACCACGCCGTCGTCAGCCGCATCGGTCACCTTGAATCCGCCAATCTCGAGCTATACGGTTAGACATACAGTATTGCTATCTTGTACAAGTTAGCAAGGACAGAGTTACACAAGGGCCGAGTTACACAAGGCCGAGTTACGCAGGGCCAGGGCTGCCGACGGGAGGGGCACGGATGGCGCAGAACACGCCCAGCTTCGGTGAACAGCCGCTGGAGCAGACCGTCGCTGCGGCGGGCGCCATCCGCCGGCTGAGCGGGCTGCTGTTGTCGCTGGAACACGACCATCCCACCGTCGATGTGATGCTGCGGCAGATCGACGAATGGGAACGCGACCTCACGGCCGCGGCCCCGCCGGACCCGACTCCGCGCATCGGTCCGGCTGCCGCCGAGTCGCAGCGGGTGTACCTGGATCACGCCTTCGATATCGGGGCATACAACCCGGCCTTCCCCGAGTACGCCTTCGACGAACTCGGCGCCGACTCCGCTTCGGGCCGGGTCACGTTTCCAGTGCTGTTCGAAGGTCCGCCGGGTCTGGTCAACGGCGGCTTTCTCGCGGTGTTCTTCGATTGCGTGACCCAACACCAGAGTTGCGCCACGGGGCGAACCGGCAAGACCCGTTCGCTGACCGTCACCTTCCGCAGGCCGACGCCGATCCTGACCGAGCTGGCGTTCGACGTCGCGCGCGTGGAGTCCGACGGACGCGTCACGTCGACGGCCCGACTGCTACTCGACGGCGAGGTGTTGTGCACCGGTGAGTTCAAGACGTCGGCGTCCTCGCCGGACCGGTTGTCGGTGTTCGACTTCGGGAAACGCCGAGCCAGATGACCAGCGTGCACCGGATTCGTCAACCGCGGGTAGCCGAGATCGTCGCAGCGCGGCTGAGAGACGACATCCTGTCCGGACGGCTCAAGGAGGGCGACGTACTGCCGTCCCAGGACGGCCTGCTCGCCGAGTTCGGGGTCAGCCCGCCCGCCTTGCGGGAAGCGATCCACATTCTGGAGACGGACGGCCTGATTTCGGTGCGCCGCGGCAACATGGGTGGTGCCGTCGTGCACCTGCCGTCGGCGGACCGGACCGCGCACATGATCAGCATGGTGTTGCAGAGCCGCTCGGCCACACCGGCGGATGTCAGCGGCGCGCTGCTGCACCTCGAGCCGATCTGCGCGAGCATGTGCGCCGCCCGCGACGACCGCTTGACCGAGGTCGTGCCTTACCTCGAAGACGAGATAAAAAGGCAGCTCGACGAATTCGACGACCCGTCGCGATACGTGCCCAACGCCAGGCGATTTCACGAGACGGTCGTGTCCCGGTGTGGCAACGAGCCGATGATCCTGCTGATCGGTTCCCTCGAGCTGATCTGGTCGGCACACGAATCCTCCGTATGGGGCGACGAGACGGGCGCCGACCCCGTGAGCGACAAGACGATGAGCGACAAGACGATGAACGACAAGACGATGCGGGCCGCGTTACGCGATCACCAACGCCTGCTCGACGCCATCCGCGACGGCAACCAGACCCGCGCGGCGCGGTTGGCCACCGACCACCTGGCGGCCGCGCGGCGCAACACGCTCGCGGTCGGAACGGACAGAACCATCGAGGCCAAGCTGATTTCCGATCTGCAGTGAGGACACCCCATGACCACCGCCGATGACCGCGTGCTGTTCGACGTCGACCGCGAGAAGCGGATCGCGACGATCACCTTCAACAACCCGGCTCAGCGCAACTCCTACGACGCGGCGATGCGCACTGCGATCGGCCGCTATCTCGATCAGGTCGCCGATGACGACGACATCACGGTGGTGCTGCTGCGTGGCGCCGACGGCGTCTTCAGCACCGGGGCCGATATGAACAACGCTTACGGCTGGTATGGCGAGAAAGACGCGCCGCAAGCCAAGAGGCGCCCCAGCCAACGGCGGCGATTGACCGTGGACCGCAATTCGTTCGGCTTCTACCACAACTTCATGGGCTTCCCGAAGGTCACGGTGGGCGAGATCAGTGGGTACGCGCTCGGCGGCGGCTTCGAGATGGCGTTGATGACCGATATCTCGGTGATCGCCCGCGACACCAAAATCGGCATGCCCGCCACGCGGTTCCTCGGCCCGGCGCTGGGCAGCCTGCACATGTTTTTCCACCGGTTGGGCCCGGTGCTCGCGCGCCGCCTGCTGCTGACCGGCGACATCATCGAGGCGGGCGCCGTCGAACACCTGGGCGTGTTCACCGACACCTGTGACGCCGCAGCGGTCCCGGCCAGGGCCCGGTACTGGGCCGAGAAGGCCGCCAAGATGCCCGCCGACGGCGTCGTGATCGCCAAGGAGGCGTTCCGGCTCGTCGAGCAGAGCCAGGCCTACCAGGGTGAGGAAGTGGCGAGCTACCTGCTCCACGCCTACGGGACGAACCTGCAGTTCGCCGAGGGTGAGTTCAACTTCGTCAAGACCCGTGCCCAGCACGGCACGAAGGAAGCGTTCCGGTTGCGTGACGAGCATTTCCACGTGCCCGAGCCCGAGTAGCGGGGCTCGCTACACTATCTGTTAGTTTTGTAACGTCGTTAACGTCGAACCCCGAGGTGGAGAACATGCCCACACCCGTCATCGTCGGTGCCGCCAGGACCGCGATCGGCCGATCCTTCAAGGGGACGCTGGTCAACACTCCGCCAGAAGAGTTGATCACCACGGTGCTGCCCGAGGTGATCCGCCGTTCGGGGATCGACCCGGCCGCCATCGACGACCTCATCTTCGCCGAATCCAATTACGGCGGCGGCGATCTGGCCCGCTACGCGGCCGATGCGACCGGATTGCAGGACGTGCCCGGGCAGTCGGTGAACCGACACTGCGCGGGCAGCCTGACCGCGATCGGCAACGCGGCCGCCCAGATCGGCTCGGGCATGGAGCGCGCGCTGATCGCCGGCGGTGTGCAGTCGCTGTCGATGACGCCCCTGGTGAACTGGCGTATCCCCGGCCCCGAACTGAAGTTCGAGGAGAAGTGGATGCCGCCCACCCACGTCGAGACGCCGGACGCGCCGACCCGGGACATGTCGATCACCGTGGGGTGGAACACCGCGCAGGCCGTCGGCATCACCCGTGAAGAGATGGACGCGTGGGCCGCACGGTCGCATCAGCGAGCGATCGCGGCGATCGACGCGGGCAAGTTCGTCGACGAGATCGTGCCGCTGAAGGTGTCGCAGTTCGACGGTTCGGTGATCGAGTTCAGCGTCGACGAGCATCCGCGCCGCGACACCACCGCCGAGAAGCTCGCCGGCCTGAAGGTGCTCCATCCGGAGATCGAGGGGTTCTCGATCACTGCGGGCAACAGCAGCGGCACCAACGACGCCGCCGCCGCGGTCGCATTGGTCGACAGCGCCTACGCCGACGCGGAGAAGCTGACCAAGATGGCCACCGTGAAGGCATGGGCCGCAGCCGGTGTCCCGCCGCGCGATTGCGGTCTGGGTGCGGTCAAGGTGATCGGCAAGGTTCTCGACCGCGCCGGCCTCAAGCCGTCGGACGTCGCGCTGTGGGAGATCAACGAGGCATTCGCCTCGGTGCCGATCGCGGCGTGCCGTGAGTACGGCATCGATGAGGAGCTGGTCAACTTCTACGGAAGTGGTTGCAGCCTCGGCCATCCGATCGCCGCATCCGGTGCGCGGATGGTCACCACGCTGGTCTACGAGCTGCAGCGGCGCGGCGGCGGCATCGGTGTCGCGGCGATGTGCGCCGGCGGCGGCCAAGGCGGCGCGGTCGTCGTCGAGGTCTGAGTGATCTGGGTGTAGTTGGTTGCGGTGGGCGCGACCAACTACACCCGAATCGCTACTTCTTGCGCTTGGCGGGCTTGGCGTTGTTGTCGTCGATGAGCCGACCCGCGCGGTCGAGGATGCACTCGAGGCCGAACTCGAAGTTCTTGTCGTCGGCGGCGCCGATGTGGTGGCCCTTCTCGGTGACCAGCGCCAGCAGCGGCGTGCTGTCGGCGTCGATGGTCATGGTCTCCTCGATGTCGCTCGGGCCTTCGTTGGCCGCGCGGTTCTTCTCTCGAAGACGTTGCAGCACAACCGATCCGCGGACGTGCACCGACACCGCCGAGTAGGTGTCGAACGCGTCGTCGGGGGACAGGCCGGCCTCGACCAGGCTGGCGATCGCCTTCTCGACCTCCTGCACACCGAGCTTGGCCACCCGTGGGCTCAGTGCCGATCGGATCAGAATCAGGTCGCACAGAATCGGGTTGCCCATGAACGTTTTCCGCATCGTGCGCGCGTGGTTTCGCAGCGTCTCGCGCCAGTCCTTGGCCTCCACATACGGTGTGGCGAACACATACTGGCGCAGCGCGCGATCGGTCATCGCGTTGAGCAGATCGTCCTTCTTACGGAAGTACCAGTAGATGCTCGTCACACCGACGCCGAGGTGCTTGCCCAGCAACGGCATTGACAAGTTGTCGATCCCGACTTGTTCGGCGAGTTCGAAGGCGCCCTTGATGATGTCCTCGGGGTTGATGGATCCGCGCTCGCGTCGCTGACGCTTCTCCGCGGTCGCCTGCCTTGCCACTTAGGGCACCTCCATCGAATCAGCCGCGCGCGCAGCCCCCCGGAAACGGGGTTGGTGGACTTGAATGTACCGTCAGCCGCCCCTGATCTGCGCCAATGCAGGTGTGTCGCGGCCCGGCCGGTTACCGTCAACCATACCGGTAGCCGTTCCGCCGCCGGCCTCCACAGTGTTTCCGCTGTTCTACTGTAAGACCTATAGTAAGGTTTTCTACGCAATTGGGTGAACGAAAGGCCGCATGGATCTCGGGCTGAAGGACGCCACAGCCGTCGTGGTCGGCGGCGGGCGCGGGATGGGTTTTGCGACGGCACGCTGTCTGGCCGAGGACGGGGCCCGGGTGGCGATCGTCGGGCGAACGACCGATGTCCTCGAGGAGGCGGCGACGGCCCTCGCCGAGATCGGCAGCCCCGATGCGGTGGCGCTCACCGCCGACACCACCGACGCCGATCAGGTTCAGCGCGCCTTCAACGAGATCGAGAAGCGCTGGAACAGCGGACTCAACATCCTCATCAACGCGGTCGGCCCCGACGCCGTCGGCACCTTCGAGGACCTGACCGACGAGCAATGGCGCATCGCGTTCGACGGCGGTGTGATGGGCATGGTGCACTGCGTGCGGTCCGCACTTCCGCTGCTTCGCGCCGCACAGTGGGCGCGCATCGTGAACTTCTCGGCCCATTCGACACAGCGTCAGAGCGTGATCCTGCCGGCCTACACCGCGGCCAAGGCGGCGGTGACGAGTATCTCGAAGAACCTGTCGCTGTTGCTGGCCAAAGACGAGATCATGGTCAACGTGGTCTCGCCGGGCAGCATCGCCTCCGAGGCGCTCATCGGGTGGGCCGAGTCGGTGGGTGTCGACGGCACCGACCCGTATGCGTTGATGGGCGCGATCGGTGAGCACTTCGGCCATCCCGCCCATCTCCCGCGCGCCGGCCTGCCCGACGAAATCGCGCCCGTCGTCGCATTTCTCGCGTCGCGCCGCAACTCGTACATGACCGGTGCCAACGTCAACGTCGACGGCGGCTCCGATTTCACCTGAGTTTTCACCTGAGACTTCACCCGGCACCGGAAGCTTCACCTGAGGAGGTCATCGTGGCGACGGCCAGAGACGCGCGGGAGTGGGCGCGCAACCATCTGCGCGGAATCGGGGACTCCCTCTACACGCCCTTCTGCGGCGCTGACGGCGACGACATCGACTGGGATGCCTATCGGACGCTGGTGCGGCACTGTGTCGGCGTACTGAACCACCCGTTGCTGTGGTGCACGAGCGGCATCGCCGAGTTCTGGGCGCTGACGCTCGACGAGCGAAAGCGGTTGCTGGAGGTGGCAATCGACGAGGGACGCAGAGCCAACCCCGACGTCGTCGTGCAGGCGTGCACCGCGGCCACCGCGGCCAAGGACTGTCTCGAGCTCACCCGCCACGCACAGGAGTCCGGCGCCGACATCGTCTACATCCAGACGCCGATGATGGAGGCGCACGGCGGTGAAGGCGTGTTGAACTTCTTCCGCTACATCGCCGATCGCACCGACATCGCGCTCGGCATGTTCAACTCACCATCTTCGGGTTACGTGTTGACCCCCGCTGAAAGCGCCAGGATCTACGACGAGATTCCGGCCGTCTGCGCGACGAAAGAAGGCGCGTTTCGGCCCGCGGCCAGCAGGCTGCTGCACGAGATGGCGCCCGGCCTTGCGGTGTGGGAGTGCGACAAGACCGTCTACCGCGCCGGGTGGCTGCGCGACGGCATAGTCTGCCCCGCGCAACTCGGCACCGCGGGCTACCTCTTCGAAACCGCGCAGCGACGGCCGTTCACCGAGTACTGGGACCTGATCGTCAACGACAAACTCGTCGAGGCGATGGACTACGCGCGCGAATCCGGAATGGATCAGTTCGACCTCGATATGGGGTCGTGGTTCACCTGCTATCCGGGTCGGGCCGACTACTTCACGCACTGGGGCGGAGCGTTCAAGTACGCGGCGTCGGTGCTCGGCCTGCCAATCGGGGACTACCCGCATTCGCGGCCCCCGCAGGCGCATCTGCCCGTCGCGGCGAAAGACCAGATCGACGCTGCGTATCGGCGGTTCGGACTGTTCGCCGGATGAGGGATGCGGGACTCGCCCGCCGTTGCGGAAGGCGCTACCGATAGGTGTACAGTATGAGCATTCACAGGGCTCGGACCGCTGGAGGAGGACTGCAGGGTGAGCGCACCTGACCAAGTCGCCAAAGCCCAGCCCGACGCTCACGCCGACTCTGGGGTGGCGCCGGTGCGCTACGAGGTCCGCGACACCGGCGTCGCGGTGCTGACACTCAACCGGCCGGAGCGGATGAACGGCTGGGGCGGCGGGCTCGCCACGACGTTCTACGAACGACTCGATGACGCCGAGGCCGATCCCGATGTGCGGGCGATCGTGGTCACCGGCAGCGGTCGGGCGTTCTGCGCTGGCGCGGACATGGGGGACCTGACGACGATCAGCGCCGCCACCGTCGACGCCGCGGCCGACACCGACGTCGGCAAGCTTGTCGGCGCCCGGCACCCACACTTCGTGATGGGTATGCGCAAGCCTGTCATCGCCGCGATCAATGGAGCCTGCGCCGGCATGGGGCTGACGCTGGCGCTGGCCTGCGACGTGCGCTTCGCTGCCGAGGGGGTCAAGTTCACGACGTCGTTCGCGCGGCGCGGCCTGATCGCCGAGTACGGGATCTCCTGGATCCTGCCGCGGATTGTCGGCACCGGCGTGGCCATGGACCTGTTGCTTTCCGGACGCGTGTTCTTCGCCGACGAGGCCGCGCGGCTCAGCTTGGTCAACGAGGTGGTGGCGCCCGAGGAGCTGCTGTCCCGCGCGATCGGCTACGCCGAGGACATCGCCGCCAACTGTGCGCCCAGTTCGCTAGCGGTGATCAAACAACAGGTGTACGCAGACACCATGCGCGATGTCTTCGAAGCCAGCGACCACGCCGAGAAGCTGATGCACGAGTCGATGACGCGGCCCGACTTCCTCGAGGGGATTACGAGTTTCTTCGAAAAGCGTCCGCCGAACTTTCCGCCGTTGGAACTCGAGAAGGAGGATGCGTCATGAGCGCACCGCAGCCCCTGGACTACATGGCCATCGACGTCGACAATCACTACTACGAGCCGCTGGACTCCTTCACCCGGCACCTACCCAAAGAGTTCAAACGCCGTGGCGTGCAAATGCTTACCGAAGGCAAGCGCACGTTCGCAGTGATGGGTGGCGTGATCAACCACTTCATCCCGAACCCGACGTTCGACCCGATCATCGAGCCGGGATGCCTGGACCTGTTGTTCCGCGGGGAGATTCCCGACGGAGTCGACCCGGCGTCGCTGATGAAGGTCGACCGGCTGGGCGACCATCCCGAGTACCAGAACCGCGACGCCCGGGTGAAGATCCTCGACAAGCAGAACCTGGAAACGGTGTTCATGCTGCCGACCTTCGCGTGCGGCGTGGAGGAAGCCCTCAAGCACGACGTCGAGGCGACGATGGCCTCGGTGCATGCGTTCAACCTGTGGCTCGACGAGGATTGGGGCTTCGACCGCCCCGACCATCGGTTCATCTCGGCTCCGATCATCTCGCTGGCCGATCCCGAAAAGGCCGTCGACGAAGTTGAATTCGTGCTCGGCCGCGGTGCCAAGACGGTTTGTGTGCGGCCCGCGCCGGTACCCGGTGTGGTCAAACCGCGGTCCTTGGGCGATCCGCTGCACGACCCGGTCTGGGCGCGCCTGGCCGAAGCCGGCGTTCCGGTGATCTTCCACCTGTCCGACAGCGGGTACCTGGCCATCGCGGCGCTGTGGGGCGGCAAGGCGACGTTCGAGGGCTTCGGCAAAAAGGATCCACTCGATCAGGTGCTGCTCGATGACCGCGCCATCCACGACACGATGGCCTCGATGATCGTGCACCGGGTCTTCACCCGGCACCCCAAGCTGAAGGTGGCCAGCATCGAGAACGGCTCCTACTTCGTCTACCGCCTGATCAAGCGACTCAAGAAGGCGGCCAACACCGCGCCGTACCATTTCAAGGAGGACCCGGTCGAGCAGTTGCGCAACAACGTCTGGATCGCGCCGTATTACGAGGACGATGTGAAACTGCTGGCCGAGACCATCGGGGTGGACAAGATCATGTTCGGCTCGGACTGGCCGCACGGCGAAGGCCTCGCCGACCCGATGGCGTTCACCGCCGACATTCCGCAGTTCCCGGAGTTCAGCGCTGAGGACACCCGAAAGGTGATGCGCGACAACGCTCTCGATTTGCTCGGCGTGAACGTCCCGGCCGTCCGATGAGCGAGTGGACGATCGGGGCGGTGCTCGACGCGCTGGCCCAGGCGGCACCCGATCGGCTGATGACGGTGTGCGGCACCCGCCGCAGCACGTTCGGCGAGTCGGCGGACCGCACCCGCCGGCTCGCGAACTACCTTGCCGGACAGGGGTTCGGGGCACACCGCGAACGTCCGGAACTGCAGAACTGGGAGTGCGGACAGGACCGTGTCGCGCTGCTGATGCACAACGACCTGTATCCCGACATGGTGATCGGGTGCCTGAAGGCGCGCACCGTCCCGGTCAACGTCAACTACAACTACACGCCCCGGGAAGTCGCCGAACTCCTCGACTACCTCAAACCCCGCGCGGTCATCTACCATCGGTCCTTCGGCGCCAAGTTCGCCGATGTGCTGCCGCCGGCGAGTGCCGACCTGATGATCTCGGTCGATGACGGCACCGTAGCACCGCAGTTGCCGGGTGCCACTCCGCTGGAAGATGCGCTGGCACAAGGCGACAGCGACCAGAACATCACGGCCTCGCCCGATGACGTGATGATGGTCTGTACGGGCGGCACCACCGGTCGGCCCAAGGGCGTGATGTGGCGTCAGAGCGACACCTACGTGATCTCGATGAACGGCGCCGACCACGATTCCGTCGACGAGATCCACGCCAAGGTGAGCCACGACGGACAACCGTGGTTCGCGGTTTCACCGCTGATGCACGCGGCCGGAATGTGGACCGCGTTCGCGGCCCTGCTCAACGGCCTGCCGGTGATCCTCTACGACCAGACCAAATTCGATCCGCGCGCGGTGCTGGAAACCGCGCAGCGCGAGAAGGTCGGCCTGATGACGATGGTCGGCGACGCCTACGCGGCGCCGCTGGTCGACGAGTTGCGCAGCGGATCCTATGACCTGTCGTCGTTGTTCGCGATCGGAACCGGCGGCGCGGCGACCAATCCGAAACACCAACGCGCTCTGTTGGAACTGCTGCCCCAGATCACCTTGATCAACGGGTACGGGTCGTCGGAGACCGGCAACGCCGGCTTCGGCCGCAGCCAGCGCGGTGACCAGAAGGACACGTTCGAACTACGTGACGGCGCGCTGGTGCTGTCCGAGGACTATCAACGCTTCCTCGATCCGGGCGAGGACGAAGTCGGCTTCGTCGCCCGCGGGGGCCGAATTCCGTTGGGCTACTTCGATGACGAGGCAGCGACCCGACGCACCTTCCCAGTCGTCGACGGACAACGCGTGGTGATATCGGGCGACCGGGGTTCGCTTGCCGCCGACGGGACGCTGCGGCTGTTCGGACGCGACTCGCTCGTCGTCAACACCGGAGGCGAGAAGGTGTTCGTCGAAGAGGTCGAAGAGGTGCTGCGCACACACCCGGCGATAGCCGACGCGCTGGTGGTGGGACGCCCCAGCGATCGATGGGGCGAAGAGGTGGTCGCGTTGATCGCCCTGCACGACGGCGCCGAAGCCGGCCACGAACCGCTGCACACGCACTGCACCTCGAGTCTTGCCCGGTTCAAAACACCGAAGGAGTTCATCTTTGTCGATCAGGTCAGGCGCCTCGGAAACGGCAAACCCGACTATCGGTGGGCGAAAAGCACTGCGGTCCAGCAGGTGAACGCATGACCGATTCCGCGCACCGGGCCATTGATTGCCTGGTGAATGTCCACTTCGGCGAGACCGAGCAGCAGCCGACGTGGATGCTCAAGGTCCGCGACGACTATTTCAAGGGCCCGCAGTCGATGTTCGCCCCCGTCGAGTTGAGTGAACTGCTCGACGAGATGGACGAACAGGGCGTGGCGAAAGCCATCTTGATGGACAGCATCGCCAAGCCCTCGACGACGGCGCGCAAGTTCGTCGAGGCCAGGCCGGACCGGTTCGCGCTGGCAATCGGGGGGGTCAACCTGTTGCGGCCCATGCCGTCGCTGCGGGAGCTGACCGCCGTCGTCGCAGACCTGCCGGTGGCGTATGCCGCGGTGGGACCGAGCTTCTGGGGCGACGGACAGTACCCGCCCGGCGATGCCGTCTACTACCCGCTCTACACCAAATGCGCCGAACTCGGGCTGCCGCTGTGCGTCAACACCGGCCTTCCCGGACCGCCGATCCCCGGCGAGGTGCAGAACCCGATCCACCTCGATCGGGTCTGCGTGCGGTTCCCCGAACTCAAGCTCTGCATGATTCACGGAGCCGACCCGTGGTGGGACGTCGCGATCCGGCTGCTCATCAAATACCAGAACCTGCGCCTGATGACATCGGCGTGGTCGCCGAAACGGCTGCCCGACAGCCTGCTGCACTACATGCGCACCCGGGGGCCGAACAAGGTGATCTACGCATCCGACTGGCCGGTGCTCAAGATGCGCCGCGTCGTTCCCGAGGCGCTCGCCCTTGACCTGCCCGCCGAGGTGCGCGACAACTACCTGTACAACAACGCCCAGGAATTCTTCTTCGGATCTGACGAGGAGCAGTGATGGACCGCTACGAACTGCGCAGGCTCGACTACAGCCTGTCCGAAGATCACCAGGCGCTGCAGGCGGCGTACAAGGACTTCTTCAATACGCACTGCTCGATCGAAACCGTCCGCGCCGCAGAGGCTTCCGGGTTCGACAAGAGCCTGTGGGAGCGGCTGTGCACGATGGGTGCGACGACGATGGCGCTGCCCGAGGAGCTGGGCGGGGACGGCGCAACGCTGGTCGACCTGACCCTGGTCGCCGAGGAGATTGGCCGGTCGCTCGCGCCCGTGCCGTGGATCGATCATGTCTGCGCGGCGCGTCTGTTGGGCCGACTGGGCGATGCCGATCCCGGCATCGTGAGCGGTACGCAGATCGTCGGCCTCGACCCCCAACACGACAGCGTCTCCGGCGTGCGGTTGGTTCCCAGCGGGTCGGTCGCCGACCACGTCGTCGTGCGCGACGGTGACGAGGTGGTCAGGTTGACCTTCGCCACCCGGCCCGCGAAGGTCGACAACATCGGCCGACTGCCGATGGCCTGGGTCGATCCCGACGCGGCCGACACCCGTACCGTCTTGGCGAGCGGGCCCGACGCGCTGGCCGCCTACCAACGGGCGCTGGACGAATGGCGGGTACTGACCGCGGCGGCGTTGGTCGGCCTGGTCGAGGAGACGATGACGATCGCCGCGGAGTTCGCCAAGACCCGCTACACGCTGGGCGTGCCGATCTCGACGCTGCAGGCGATTTCGCATCCGCTGGCCAACATCGCGATCACGGTGCAGGGTGGGCGCAACCTGGCGCGGCGCGCGGCGTGGTTCTGTGACAACGAGCCCGACGAGCGGCGCGAGCTGGCGCCCTCGGCGTTCGTGTTCATGGCCGAAGAGGCGTCCAAGGCCGCCACGATGGCGGTGCAGGTGCAAGGCGGGCTCGGGGTTTCCGCGGAGGCCGCGGCGAGCGCGTACCTGCTGCGGGCCCGGGGCTGGGCGCTAGCCGGGGGAGACCCGGCCGCCAGCGCGAAGTACATCGCCGGAATCGTCGCGGCGCGCGAGAGCGGGGAGAGCAACTAATGGATTTCTCACGGGTCGAACTCGCCGACGAGGACCAGTCCTTCCTCGAGGAGTCGCGCGCCTTCCTGCGGGAGATCGTCACCGAGGACGTGATCCGCCGCGACCGCGAGACCGGCGACAACTTCGACGAGGGTGTGCACCTGGCGCTCGGGAAGGCCGGATACCTCGCGCGCGAATGGAAGCCGGAATCCGAGGGCGGGTTCAACCGGATCCGCCGGCGCATTTGGGAACTGGAGAAGCGTCGCGCACACGTGCCGTGGGTGACGTTCGGCACCACCGCGATGATCGCGCGGTCGGTGGACAAGTTCGGCTCACCCGAACTCAAGGCCGAGGTGATGCCGCGCGTCTACACCGGCGAGGTCCGACTCTGCCTGGGCTACACCGAACCCGAGGGCGGCAGCGACGTCGCCACCTGCAAGACACGGGCGGTGCGCGACGGTGACGGCTGGGTTATCAACGGCTCGAAGATGTTCACCACCGGCGCGCACAACTGTCAGTACGTCTTCCTGATCACCAACACCGACCCCGACGCGCCGAAACACAAGAGCCTCACCATGTTTCTCGTCCCGCTCGACTCACCGGGCATCGAGATCCAGGGCATCCGCACCGTCGACGGCGACCGGACGAACATCGTCTACTACAGCGATGTCCGCGTCGACGACAAGTACCGGCTCGGCGAGGTCAACGACGGCTGGACCGTGGTGCGCGAACCGCTCAACGTCGAACATGGTGCGGTCGAGGCCGCCGCCGACGGCCTGCAGGACGTCTCGATCATGATGCACCAGGCCAACACGATGGCCGCCGCGGTCGACAGGGCCGCCGCCAAGGTGAACGAAGCAGACCCGAACGGCCGCAGGCTGATCGACGACGGGGCGGTGGCCTACCGGTTGGGGCGCAGCGTCGCCCGCATGGAGGCGGCGTTCTCGGCAACCAGCATCTTCGGGCGGGTGGCTTTGGCGCAGACGATGCGCGACATCTCCCCGGAGCTGAT
Source organism: Mycolicibacterium sp. GF69 (assembly GCF_003284965.1). Taxonomy (GTDB): domain Bacteria; phylum Actinomycetota; class Actinomycetes; order Mycobacteriales; family Mycobacteriaceae; genus Mycobacterium. The sequence goes on along the minus strand of NZ_QMEW01000006.1, from coordinate 166,270 downwards.
GGACCTGCTCGGCACCGCGTCGTCGCTGCCGCTGGGCACCGACGGTGCCGCCGACGACGGCGCCGCCGAGTACGTGTATCGGTTCGCGCCGCTGGTCGGGATCTACGGGGGCACGCTGGAGGTGTTCCGCAACATGATCGCCCAGTACGTGCTGGGTCTCGGTAAGCCGGCCTACGCCCCGCCGGCGAGGAAGGCGTCCTGAATCCTGCGCGAACTGAATCCCGCGCGAACTGATTTTTGCGCAAGCGTCCGTGTTCCCCTCGCAAGCGGTGGGCCCGGCGTACGACGCGCTGCAACAATGTGACAGTCTCCGGTCGCTCGCGAGGTAGAGAACATGACAGACACATCCCCGACCACATCCCCGACAGCGCCAGTGCCCGCACGCCGGGCGCTGGTGATGGGCCCGAGCGGGTTCGTCGGCTCCCACGTCACACGCAAGCTCGCCGAAGGCGGCGACGACGTGCGCGTGTACCTACGCACGACGAGTTCGACGGTGGCGATCGACGACCTCGACGTCGAACGTTGTTACGGCGACCTTTACGACGACGACGCGCTGCGGGACGCGATGGCCGACCGTGACGTCGTCTACTACTGCGTCGTCGACACCCGGTTCCACCTCCGCGACCCTGCGCCGCTGTTCGAGACCAACGTCAACTGTCTGCGCCGCGTCCTCGACATCGCCGCGAAGGCCGGTCTGCACAGGTTCGTGTTCTGCAGCACGATCGGCACCATCGCGCTCGGCGACGGACGCCGACCGGTGACCGAGGACATGCCGTTCGACTGGGCAGACAAGGGCGGACCGTACATCGAGTCGCGGCGCCAGGCCGAGGAACTGGTGCTGTCCTACGCGCGCGACCGTGGCCTGCCCGCGGTCGCGATGTGCGTGTCGAACCCGTACGGCCCCGGCGACTGGCAGCCCCACCAGGGCCTGATGGTGCAATACGCCGCGTTCGGCAAGATTCCCGCCTACATCAAGGGTGTGTGCACCGAGGTCGTCGGCATCGAAGACGTCGCCGACGCGTTCCTGCTGGCCGCCGAGAACGGCCGCGTCGGCGAGCGCTACATCATCTCCGAGACCTACATGCCGATGCGCGACATGTTGACCACCGCGGCGAACGCGGTCGGCGCGAAACCACCGCGGTTCGGCGTCCCGCTGCCGGTGGTCTACGCGTCGGTGTGGGTCGCCGACCGGCTTGCCCGGCTACTTCGGCGCGATCTTCCGATCAACACCAACGGCATCCGCCTTCTGCACATCATGGCGCCCGCGGATCACAGCAAGGCAACCCGCGAGCTCGGCTGGCAACCGCGGCCGACCGCCGAGTCCTTGGAGCGGGCCGCGCGGTTCTACGTCGAACAGGCAGAAAAGGCAGCGACCGGGTGACCGAAGCCGACCTCGTCGAGATCGAGGCGATCAAACAGCTGAAGGCCCGCTACTGCCGCTTGCTGGACACCAGGGACTGGACGGCGTGGCGGGCCCTGTTCGCCGACGACTTCCTCAGCGACACTTCGCCGGCCGGCGGAAAGGTGATCCGTGGCGCCGACGAGTTTGTCGCGTTCACCCGGAAGAGCCTGCGCGGTCAGGCCACCGTGCATCAGGTGCATGCGCCCGAGATCGAACTGACCTCGGCGACGACGGCGCGCGGCGTGTGGGCGCTCGAGGATGTGGTCCGTTTCGGCCCCGGCGTCAACCTGCGCGGTTACGGGCACTATCACGAAACCTACGAGAAAATCGACGGTCAGTGGCGCTTCACGAGTTCGACGTTGACTCGGCTACGCGAGGACATCTTCAACGGCCTTGTCGCCGTTTATATCTCCGCTCGCGTGCGCAGGCTCATCATGAAGGCGTCACGTCGGGCGATCCGCTGAGCCTGCCCGGTTGACGCGGTCAGGACCGGATGAAATCCAGTATGTCGGGGTTGATGACGTCGGCGTGGGTGGTGAAGGCGCCGTGCGGATACCCGGGATATGTCCTCAGGGTGCCGTTGGGAAGTAGCTTCGCCGACAGCGGTCCGGAATTGTCGTAGGGGACGATCTGGTCGTCATCGCCGTGCAGCACGAGCACCGGGATCGTGATCTTCCTTAGATCGTCGGTGAAGTCGGTTTGGGAGAACGCGACGATTCCGTCGTAGTGCGCCTTGGCGCCGCCCATCATGCCTTGGCGCCACCAGTTTTCGATGATCGCCTCGGACGGTTCCACGCCCGGCCGGTTGTATCCGTAGAACGGGCCGGACGCCACGGAGCGGTAGAACTCCGACCGGTTGGCGGCCAACTGCCCTTGAAAATCGTCGAACACCGCTTTCGGAAGTCCGCCAGGATTGGCGTCGGTCTTGACCATCAGCGGCGGCACCGAACTGATCAACACCGCCTTGGCGGCGCGGTTCTGACCATGGCGCGCCAGGTAGTGCGCTACTTCACCGCCGCCCGTGGAATGGCCGATGTGGACCGCGTCGTGAAGGTCGAGGTGCTCGACGAGCGCCGCGAGATCGTCGGCGTAGTGGTCCATGTCGTGACCGTCGGCGACCTGTGCGGACCTGCCGTGGCCCCGGCGGTCGTGCGCGACGACGCGGTACCCGCGTTGGAGGAAGAACAGCATCTGGGTGTCCCAGTCGTCGGCAGACAGTGGCCAACCGTGGCTGAACACGATGGGCTGCCCAGAACCCCAGTCTTTGAAGAAAATGTCGACGCCGTCGCTGGTGGTGATCGTGGGCATGGCGGTCCTCCCGGTGCGTACCAAATCTATGCGCACTCTGCCACGCCCTGCCTGTCTCCGCAGGGTCCTCGACGCACTCAGGCGTTCGACAACTCCGGCGGCTTGACGGCGTTCGGATCCGGGTTGGTGATCGGCAGGCCCATGAACCGGCGTGCGTTGTCGCCCATGAAGTCGTAGGTGCGACGCACATCCATGCCTTCGGCGTAGCGCCAGAAGCCTTTCGGTTCGGCGAGGCCTTCGGGATGTGGGTAGTCCGAGCCGAACAACACCCGATCCCAACCGACGACCTCGACGACGTCGGATACGCAGCCCTCCCAGAACGGGCTGACCCAGATATTGCGCCGGAACACCTCGTGCGGATGCTCATCGAAGTTCTGCGGCATCTTCTTGTAGAGCTCGGCGAAGTCCTTGAACAGCGGCTCGATCCACGAGCTGCCGTTCTCGACGCTGGCGACGCGCAGCTTCGGAAAGCGGGTCAGCGTGCCGTGACAGATCAAGGCCGTGATCATGTCGGCGATCTCGCGGTGACCGAGGACCATCCAGCGAAACGCACTCTGCGCCATGAAGTTCTGTGTGTACGGCGGTTCCCACTGCCCGACGTAGTCGTCGAGCGGTGGATAACTGGCGTGCAACACGATCGGCAGTCCGGCCGCTTCGACGTCGCGCCAGAACGGGTCGAACTCGGGCAGCGCCGGTGACCGCCAACCGTTGATGCCACGCACCGGTCCGGGTTTGACGAGCGCCACCCTGGCCCCGTTGTCGAGGATGTACTCCAGTTCGCGTTGCGCGCCGTCGACCTCGGAGAGGTTGATGATCGGCGTGGAGAATATCCGGTCGTCGTAGTCGAAGGTCCAGTGCTCGGCCATCCACTGGTTCAGCGCGTGGATGACGGCGAGACTGAGTTGCGGGTCGTCGGCGGTGGCGTGTTCGATCAGGCTGGCCAGCGTGGGGTAGTTCAGCGCTTCGACCACGCCTTGGCGGTCGAGTTCGGCGATGCGGTCCACCGGGTTACGGGTTGCGGCGGGTGCTTCGACCGCCCGCCCCTGCATCTCGCGCAGCGTCAGGCCCTCGGTGTTCTCGCCGGCGAAGAACTTTTCGTGAGCGCCGGGCGCGGCGACGCGCTCGAACGTCGGGTTCGGGATGAAGTCGTTGACCCGATTGTTGATGACGATGCGCGTCTGCCGCCCGATCTGGGCGAACTGTACGGCGCGCGAATACTTTTCGGGCAGGTACTTCGTCAGCGCGTCTGCGGTCTCGTACATGTGCTGGTCGGCGTCGAAGATCGGCGCTCCGGTGAACTGGGTCGTCATCATCAAGTCAGGGTCACCTCGTCAGGATCGTAGCGGCGGCGGTTCCCGGGGCGCCGTAGAGTTGGGCGAAGCCGACTTTGGGCTCGCCGGGCACCTGGCGATCGCCCGCTTCGCCGCGCAGTTGGCGCACCAACTCGTGGATCTGGCGCAGACCCGACGCCCCGATCGGCTCGCCGTTGGCGATCAGGCCGCCGTCGGTGTTGATCGGCAGCGAACCGGTGATCTCGGTAGCGCCGTCCGCGAGCAACCGCTCCTGCTCGCCGTCGGCGCAGAAGCCGCATTCGGCCATGTGGATGACCTCGGCGCCGGCATCGGTGTCCTGCAACTGGATGACATCGACGTCTTGCGGTGCGACACCGGACTTTTCGAATGCCGCCCTGGCGGCATAGACCGTGGGTGCGACGTCCTCCTCGACCGGTGCGAAGGTCGTGTTCACCTCGTAGGCACCGTATTTGCGGGTGCGAACCTCGACTGCCCGCAAATAGACCGGTTTGGCGGTGTAGCGTTCGGCGATGTCGGCACGGCACATCACGACGGCCGCGGCACCCTCGTCGGGGGCACAGAACATGTACTGCGTGAGCGGATAGTTCAGCATCGTCGAGTTGAGGATCTGGTCCTCGGGAATCGGCTTACGGCGGAACGCATTGGGGTTCAGCGCTCCATTGCGGAAGTTCTTCGCCGCCACCTTGGCCAACGTCTGCTGCGAGATGCCGTGCTCGTGCAGATAGCGGTTCGCCTTCATCCCGAAGAACTGGGTGGTGAGGTACTGGCCGTTCTCGGCGTACCACCGCGGCATGCCCACCAACGCCGGATCTTCGGTGAATGCGCCGCGCGGATGCTTGTCCAGCCCGATTGCGATGCCGATGTCGTAGTCGCCCACCCGGATTCCGTCGGCGCAGGCCTTTGCGGCGCTCGCGGCGGTGGCACAGGCGTTGAACACGTTGGTGAACGGGATGCCGGACAGCCCGACCATGCCGACGATCGCGTCCGGGTTGGCGACGGTCCAGCTGCCGCCGGTGGCGAACTGGATGTCTTTCCACTCGACGCCGGCGTCGGCGACCGCGGCGAAGATCGCGTCGACGCCCATCGCCATCGCGGATTTGCCCTCGAAGCGGCCGAAGGGGTGCAGTCCGACACCGATGATCGCGACGTCGTGCATGCGTGGTCCTCTCTGCTGAACACCGATTCGACGTGTAACTGTAACTCTTACAGTATCGTAATCAGCGTGGCATCGGTGACCGAGCACAAGCCGACGTTCTGCCGGATCTGCGAACCGCTGTGCGGGATGATCGCGACGGTCGAGGATGGCCGCCTGGTGGCGTTGCGGCCCGACAAGGATCACCCGCTGTCGGCCGGGTTCGCCTGCCAGAAGGGCATTGCGTTCACCGAGGTCGTCAACGATCCGGACCGGGTGACGAGGCCGCTGCGCCGCGGACCGGACGGCTTCGAAGCGGTGGCCTGGGACGAGGCGATGGCCGACATCGCGGCCCGGCTGTCGGAGATCCTGCGTTGCCACGGTTCCGGCGCCGTCGGCTGGTACATGGGCAACCCTGGAGCCTTCAGCTACGCGCACACCTTCGCGGCGCTCTTGTTCACGAAGGGCCTCGGCCGGCACGGCCACTACTTGACGGCGTCTTCCCAGGACACCAACAGCAGGCTGATCGCAAGCCAGTTGCTCTACGGTGTGCCGATGTCGGTGCCGATCCCGGACCTGACGAGAACCGACTTGCTGGTCATGATGGGTGCCAATCCGGTCGTGTCACACGGTAGTTTCCTCACTGCTCCGCGGATCAAGGACCGCATGCACGACATCGTCAAACGCGGTGGGCGCGTGGTCATCGTCGACCCGCGGCGCAGCGAGACCGCGCTGGCATTCGAATGGCTCGGTATCGTTCCGGACACCGACTCCTTGTTGTTGCTGTCACTGCTGAACGTGATGTTCGCCGACGGCCTGGTCGACATCGCCGCGTTGGAACGGCGAGCCGACGGCGTGGACTGGTTGCGGGCGACGTGCCGGCCGTTCGACCCGGAATCGACGGCGACCCGGACCGGCATCGATGCGGACAGCGTGCGCGCACTGGCGCGAGATCTGGTGAACACACCGCGGGCAGCCGTCTACGGCAGGCTCGGCACCTGCGTGGGCAGCCACGGCACCCTGACCACCTATCTCATCGATGCGGTGAACCTGGTGGCGGGCAACCTGGATGTGCCGGGCGGTTCGGTGTTCAGCTCGATGCACACCGTCGGCCAGAGGTGGCAGAACGTCGCGATGGGCGCTGTCATGCGGCGGTCCTATCGACGTAAGCGGTCGCGGATCAGCGGAACTCCGAGCGCGATCGGTTCGGAGCCGGCGGCGTTGCTGGCCAAGGAGATCACCACACCGGGTGAGCGCCGGATCCGGGCGATGTTCGTCTCGGCAGGCAATCCCGTGCTGTCGGTGCCCAACGGTGAGGAACTCGAGGCGGCGTTCGCCGAACTCGAGTTGTCCGTCGCGCTGGACTTTTACGTCACCGAGACGAGCGCGCAGTGCGACTACATCCTGCCCGTCACCACGATGTACGAACGCGACGACTTCCCGTACACCTTTCAAGGGTTTCAGGCGACGCCGTTTCGGCAAGCGACCGAAGCGGTCCTCGCGCCGGCGGGGGAGGCCCGCCAGGAGTGGGACATCGTCGAGGACTTGGCTCTGCGGTTGCGGCGCCGGGTGCCGTCCTTCGCCGTGTTCGCCGGTGTGCAGAAGGTGTTGCGGCTGTGTGGGTTCCGGGCGTCGCCACGGGCAATGATCGACGCCCTGGTGCGGATGTCGGAGGGCGGCGACAGGTTCGGGTTACGCCGTGGCGGGCTGACGCTGCGACGGCTGACCGAGGAGCATCCGCACGGCGCCGTGGTCGCACCACACATCCGCACGGGTGTGCTGCGCGATGCCGTCGGCTACCTGTCGCGTCGGATTCGGTTGGCCCATCCCGGGATCACCGACGAGGTCGCCAAGCTGTCGAGGCGTGGGGCGCCCGATGGCTACCCGCTGCGGATGATCGGCTTGCGCGAGCCTCGCTCGGAGAACTCGTGGATGCACAATTCACCACTGCTGATGCGCGGTGACCGTCGCCAGCATGCGCTGATGCATGTCGACGACGCGGCCGAGCAGCACATCTCTGATGGTGATGAGGTGCGGATCGCCTCGCCGTACGGTGCGATCACCGTACCGGTGCTGACGACGAAGGATCTCGTACCCGGCGTGGTCGCGGTGCCACACGGCTGGGGCCACAAGGGAACTGGAAGCTGGCGGCTGGCCAACCAGGCCGGCGGCGCGAACGTCAACCAGCTGACGTCCAGCGACCCCGCCGATGTGGAGGCGCTGTCGGGGATGGCATGGCTGACCGGAGTGCCCGTTCGGGTGGAGCGCGCGTAACTCCGCAATGAGGGCATCGCTCAGGCGATGGCGCCCTTTTCCTTGAGTGCTTCGATGCGGTCCCAGTCCATGCCGATGTCCATCAGCACCAGCTCGGTGTGCTCGCTGGCCTGCGGCGCGCGGGTCGTCTCCAGCGGTTCGTGGTTGAACTGCACCGGCCCACGCACCACCTTGAACGGCTCGCCGCCGTCGCCGGCCTCGACCTCGACGACCATGTCGTTGGCGAGCGCCTGCTCGTCGGTGTTCAGGTCGAGCAGGCTCTGGAACGGCGCCCACTGGCCCCTCATGGTCTTGAGGTGCTGGCGCCAGTACTCGAACGGCTTGCTGCGGATCTTCTCGCGGATCAGTTCGGCGGCAGCGGCGGCGTTCTCGATCAACGGCATCACGTCGCTGAAGCGGGGGTCGTCGGCGAGTTCGGGTAGTTCCAGATGCTCGAATGCGTCCCGGATATAGCCGGTCGGGCTGACGATGCACAAGTTGATCGTGCCGCCATCCGAGGTCAGATAGTTCGCCATGAACGGGTTCACGCTGGGGCCGGTTGCGTCGGGCATGAGCGAGCGCATTGTTTCACCGGTCTCCATGCCCTGAGTCACGCTGGCTCCCGCCGCCCACCACGCGGTGCTCAACAGCGAGACGTCGAGTTCGACCGCCTCGCCGGTGCGCAACCGGTGGAACAGCGCGGCCGAGATGCCACCCGCGATGTTCATCCCGCCGATCGAGTCGCCGAACGCGGGAATGCCCTGTGACAGCGCGCCGCCGATCTCTTCTGGGGTCAACGCGTGCCCGACGCCGCTGCGCGTCCAGAACGCGGTGCCGTCGAAACCGCCGACGTCGCGCTCGGGGCCCTTGTCGCCGTATGCGCTGCCGCGCGCATAGATGATGTCCGGGTTTGCGGCGCGAATGTGCTCGACGTCGAACTTGTTCTTCTGACGTTGCGCGGGAAGGTAGTTGGTGAGGAAGACGTCGGCGGTCTTGGCGATCTCGTAGAGGACCTCCTGGCCTTCGGGCTTCGACACGTCGATGCCGACGCTGCGCTTACCGCGGTTGGGATGTTCGATCAGCGGATGGCGGTCGGGATCGAGCTGAAACCCGCCCATGTTTATGAATCCGCGCTGAGTGTCCCCACGTACCGGGTGTTCGACCTTGATGACGTCGGCGCCCCAATCGGCAAGAATCGCCCCCGCCGCGGGAACGAACGTGAATTGTGCGACCTCGAGGACGCGCACGCCCTCCATGACCTTGATCAAATCGGCTCCCTGTCCCGGCTGTTGAATAAACTTACTGTAAGCTTTACAGTTAGTCGTCCCGCAAAGTCCGATTGTACGAGGTAGCTGCGTGAGCTCCGCCACGGATTCCGAAGAACGCATCGAGACCAGCATCGACGTCGGGCAGCGAGCGGGGCAACGCGCCGAATCGCGAATGCTCATCGACGGACAACTCGTCACGTCGGCGTCGGGTGCGCAGTTCGACAACTTCAGTCCGGCCACCGGCCGGCTGTTGGGAAGTACCGCCGCCGCCGAACCCGAAGACATGGATCGCGCGATCGCCGCCGCCCGCCGGGCCTTCGACAAATCCGATTGGGCCACCAACCGGCCGTTACGCGCGAGATGCCTCGACCAGTTGCAGTCCGCGATCGAGGCCGAACAGGAGGACCTGCGCGAAGAGCTGATCGCCGAGGTCGGCTGCCCGGTGATGACAACGCAGTCCGCACAACTCGATTGGCCGCTGGCCGACGGGCTTCGCTACCCAGCGCGGCTGATGCTCGACTTCGGATGGGAGCGCACGCTCGAAGGCGGCGGCCTGTTCGGGGAGCGCAATGTGCGCACGGTGGTCAAGGTGCCCGCCGGCGTCGTCGCCGCGATCACGCCGTCGAACTTCCCGATCGAGGTGATCCTCAACAAGCTCGGGCCCGCGCTCGCGACCGGAAACACCGTCGTACTCAAACCCGATCCGAACACACCGTGGAACGCGACCCGCCTCGGACGGCTCATCGCCGAACACACCGACATCCCGCCCGGTGTCGTCAACGTGGTACCGACGCCGTCCAACGACGTCGCCGGGCTTCTCGGTACCGATCCCCGCGTCGACATGATCTCGTTCACCGGTTCCACCACCGTCGGCAAGCTGTTGATGCGCCAGGGCGCCGACACGATGAAGCGGATGTTTCTGGAGCTGGGCGGCAAGTCGGTGTCGATAGTGCTCGACGACGCTCCGCCGGCCGCGATCGTCGGGTCGGCGGTCGGGGTGTGCGTGCACGCGGGCCAGGCATGTGCGGCCACGACGCGCATGCTGGTGCACCGATCGCGATACGACGAGGCCGTCGCCACGATCACCGCCGCGTATCAAGCTGTCCCCGTGGGTGATCCGGTCAATCCGGAAACTCTGGTCGGACCGGTGATCAGCGCGGCGCAGCAGACACGTGTCCTCGATGCGATCGAACAGGCACGCAGTCACGGCGCCGAGATCACTACCGGCGGCGGCCCGGCCGCGAACCTTCCCGCGCATCTGGCAGGCGGCCACTACGTCGCGCCGACGGTCATCGTCGGCGTGGACACCAGCGCGGCAATCGCCCAGCAGGAGGTGTTCGGCCCGGTGCTGGTGGTATTACCGTTCGACGACGACGACGAGGCGGTGCGGATCGCCAACGACAGCGCGTTCGGTTTGGCGGGTGCGGTGTCGTCGCGGTCGCTGGAGCGCGGAATGGCGATCGCCAGTCGTATCCGCACCGGGTCCTTCGGGGTCAACGGCGGCATGTTCTACGGGGCCGACGCACCGTTCGGCGGCTTCAAGAGCAGCGGTGTCGGCAGGCAGTGTGGCGTCGAGGGTTTCGAGCAGTACCTCGAATCGAAGACGGTGGCCTACCGGGCACCGAGGACCAGCGCTACGCCACAGTGATGATCGCTAAGCCGCAGTGATGGTCGCTACGCCGCTGTGATGATCGCTAGGCCGCTGTGATGATCGCTTCGGCGTGGTCGAGGATGCTGTCCAGGATATAGCCGAAGTCGATGTCGTCGGCGAACCCGATGTAGCGGCCACCGTCGGTGCGCTGAGTGGGAAAGCCCTCGGTGCGCTCTTGGAGTCGTTCAAGCACAACCGAACCCCGAATGTGCACCGAGATCGCGCCGTACGTCTCGGCGGCCTGCTCGGCGCTGAGCCCCGCTTCGATCAACGCGCCGATCGGCTGCGCGAGTTTCTGTAGCGCCCCGTGCATCGCGCGGTGCCCGTACTGTCCGCGGATCAACACCAGATCACACAGGATCGGATCCGCACGAAACCTCCTGCGCATCGTCAACGCGTGATCACGCAGCGAATCACGCCAATTCGACGCAGCGATGGTCGGTTCCGTGAACTCGAACCGCTCCAGCGCGCGGTCCGTCATCGCGTCCAGCAGATCGTCCTTGCGGCGGAAGTACCAGTAGATACTGGTGACTCCGACGCCGAGGTGCTTGGCCAGTTGCGGCATACTCAGGTTCTCGATCGAGATCTCTTGCGCAACTTCCATTGCGCCGTTGAGGATCTCGTCTGTACTGATCGAACCGCGGTCGCGGCGCTGGCGGGTACCGCCGGTGCGGGCTCGTGCCACGGTTCAGCCGGCGGGTTCGAACGTGACCGGAAGCGCGGTGGGAGACCGGAACGGCTGGCCCCAGATAAGGGGGTTGTCGTCGGTGACGAGGTTGATGTCGGTCAGCCGATCCAGCAGGCACTCCAGTGCGACGCGGGTCTCCATGCGCGCCAGGTGCAGACCCATACACGTGTGCTCGCCCGCCGCGAAAGAGATGTGGGGTACGCGTTTGCGGAAGATGTCGAACTCTTCCGAGCGCTCCCAGCGCTTTTCGTCGCGGTTCGCCGACCCGATGCACACGTCGATCACCGAACCCTTTGGAAGGGTGACTCCTTCGAGTTCTGTCTCCACGGTCGCATAGCGCTGCACGGTCGTCAGCGGGGTCTCGTACCGCAGGCCTTCCTCGATGGCCGCCGGCACCAGGTCACGGTCCGCCTGAACGGCCTGGAACTGCTCGGGGTGGGTGAGCAGTAGATACAGCAGATTGCCCGATGAGCGGAAGGTGGTCTCCAGGCCGGCGGGCAGCAGCAGACGCAGGAATGAGTAGATGGACTCGTCGCTGAGCCTCTCGCCGTCGATCTCCGCGGTGACCAGATCGCCGATGATGTCCTCGGTCGGCTTGGATCGACGCTGCTCGATCTGGGCCAGGAAGTAGTCCTTCAGCGCCGCGGACGCCTCGAATGCGCGCTTGTACTTGACGTGATAGCTGATCAACTCGACCGCCCGCTTGCGGAACCACGGCAGATCCTCCTCGGGTAGCCCCAGCAGGCTGGAGATCACGCGGGTCGGGAATTCCAACGTGAAATCCCGTACCAGATCGGCGCTTCCGGTCTCGACGAACTCGTCGATCAGCGCGGTGACGACCGGCCGCACCACCTCTGGTTCCCACCGCGCCAACGACTTCGATTTGAACGCCGAGGACACCAGATTGCGATGATCCCAGTGCTTCTTGCCCTCCATCGCCAGGATCGTGGGGCCGATGAACAACCCGATGGTGCTGTCATAGATCTCGGAGTTGAAGACCTTGCCGTCCCGAAAGACACGGTTTACCGCGTCAAAAGACACTGCCGCATAGAGGTTCTCCGGCATGGCCTCCGGCATCTTGGACCAGTCCATGACGCTGCCGCGGAACACGCCGCTGGTCTCCCGTCGCTTCTGTGCGAACAGGGGATAGGGATCGCGCAGCAGGTCGAATGTCTCCTCGACCGCGACATCCTGTACGGGGCTATCCACGGCTGATCTCCCTCGTCTGGTCCGGACAGGTAACCCGCATGGGTACTGTAAAGGTTACAGTATAGGTCTTCATGACGATAGATTCGGGCTGTCAGAGCTGGACAGGTGTGCCCGCGGTCATGGAGCTGATGAACCCCGCGTCGACCTGAAGATCCTGTCCCGTGATCCAGCGCGCCTGCGCGGAGCCGAGGAACGAGATCACCGGCACGATGTCGTCGACCGAGGCATGGCGCCCGACGGCGGCCTTGCACATGTCCAAGACCTCCTTGCCCATGGTCTGTTCGAAGTCGGTGAGGATCGGCGTCTCGACCGGGCCGGGGCTCACCGTATTCACCCGCACGCCGTACTTGGCCCATGCCGGGCCCGCAAGACGTTTGGCGTACAGAATGACCGCCTGCTTGGACGTGCTGTACACCGGATAGTCGGGATCCTGCTCCGCCTGCCAACGCGCGACGGCGTCAGCCTTGGTGAGGTCGAGCAGCCCGTTCAGTGTCTCGATGCGCTGGTCCCAACCCAGCGCTGCGGTGGAGGCGACCGCGACGATCGACCCGCCCTCGCGCAGCAGTGGCAGCATTCCTTCGGCGACCAGTCGCATACCCAGATAGTTGACCGTGAGGACGTCCGCTGGTGGTGCGGTGCCCGGAACGCCTGCGACATGCGCGAGCATGTCCCAGCCCGGGCCAGTCGAGTCGAGCAGCCGGCGGATGTCTGCGGGGTCGCGCAGGTCGCAGCGAGCGTATTCCGTAGCGGGCGTCTGGTGATCGCGCACGTCGACGGCGAGCACGTGGTCACCGCACTCGTGGAGATGGCTCGCGACGGCGGCACCGATTCCCGAACCCGCACCGACCACCACGACCTTGCGTTTGTCGCTCATCTGCACCGTTTCCTCTGCTGCCGCGCGCCAGCGGCGTACTATTCGAATGGCCGACTGTAAGCACGACAGTAAACAATTCGGGCTCTGCAGACAATCACTTCTGGAGATGGTGGTGCGATGAGCGAGAGCACAATTCAAGTGGCCGTCGAGGACGCGGCGCAGACGTCGATGGCCGAAAACCTCGACGGGCAGCGACGCGCGTTCCTCGCCGACGGTCCACCGAGCGCTGCGGTGCGGCGGCATCGCATCGACCGTCTGCTCGCACTCGTGCTGGACAACGCTGACGACTTCGTCGAGGCGATGGCGGCCGACTACGGCACGCGGCCGAAGGCGGGCTCACTGTTCACCGAGATCCTGGGCATGGTATCGGTCATCGAGCACACCAGATCCCATGTTGCGCAGTGGATGCGGGCGACGAAATTGATGCGCGCGGGTCGGTTGTTCGGTCTGCGCGCCGAGATCGAACCGTCACCGTTGGGGGTGGTGGGGATTATCGGTCCGTGGAACTTTCCGCTGAACCTCGTCGTGCTACCGGCCGCGGCGGCCTTCGCCGCGGGCAACCGCGTGATGATCAAGATGTCGGAGATCACGCCGCGCACCGCCGACCTACTGAAGATGTTGGCGCCGAGGTACTTCGATGTCGCCGAACTCGACGTGATCACCGGCGGGCCGGATGTGGCGGCGGAGTTCTCGTCACTTCCGTTCGACCACCTGTTCTTTACCGGTTCGCCCTCGGTCGGCGCGCTGGTGCAACGGGCGGCCGCCAAGAACCTGGTACCCGTGACGCTCGAACTCGGCGGCAAGAATCCGGTCGTCGTTGGGCGGGATGCGGATCTCGCCAGGTCGGCGGCGCGCATCGCACGATCGCGGATGATCAACGGAGGACAGGTCTGTGTCTGTCCCGACTACGTCTTCGTGCCCGACGACCGCGAGGACGTCTTCGTTGAGATCGTGAAAGAGACGTGGCAGCAGATGTTTCCGACGATCACCGACAACGACGACTATTGCTCGTCGGTGAACGAGGCGAACTTCGATCGTGTGGTTGGGCTCGTCGACGATGCGCGGGCCAACGGCGCGCGAGTCGAGACGGTCGCCCCGCCCGGTGAGGTATTGCCCGATCGTGCGGCCCGCAAGATCGCTCCCACGCTCGTTCGCGATGTCGACGACCGGATGCGGATCGCCGCGGAGGAGGTGTTCGGTCCCGTGTTAGCGGTGCGGCCCTACCGCGACCTGAGCGAGGCGATCTATTACATCAACCAACGCCCGTCGCCGCTGGTGGCCTACTGGTACGGACCCGACGACGACGGCTTCCGCCGCTTCGTCCGCAGCACTCGCAGCGGCGGCGTTGCGCGAAATGACTTCGCCGCGCAGATGATTCCGTCCGCGGCACCATTCGGGGGAGTGGGTCGCAGCGGGATGGGCGCCTACCACGGCAAGGCGGGGTTCGACGCGTTCAGCCACTACCGCACCGTGGTCGGCACAGATCTGCCGTTCACGATCACCGGGCGTGCGGCCCCGCCGTTCACGCCGTCGATGCGCGCGACGACCGCGCTCGGGCTGCGCATCGCGCGCAACCGGACCAAGCGTCGGCTCAGGCGTGGGCTCAGGAGTCGCCGCTGATCGCCTGCTCGCGGGCCCACCGGTAGTCCGCCTTGCCCGCCGGGCTGCGTTCGATCGCCGACCGGAACACCACCGCTTTCGGAAGTTTGTAGCGCGCAATCGAATTCGCAGCGTGGTCGATGAGCTCCTGCGCGTCGGCGCCGGCACCTTCGGTGAGGGCGACGACCGCGACTACTTCCTGCCCCCACCGCTCGCTGGGCCGGCTCGCCACCACGACGTCGGCCACCTCGGGGTGCGACAGCAGAGCGGTCTCGACTTCCTCGGCGAAGATCTTCTCACCGCCGGAGTTGATGGTCACCGAGTCGCGGCCCAGCAGTTCGATGGATCCGTCGGCCAGGTGCCGAGCGCGGTCGCCCGGGATCGAGTAGCGCACACCGTTGATGACGGGGAATGTCTTGGCGGTCTTCTCCGCATCCCCCTTGTATCCCAGTGGGACGAAACCGCGTTGTGCCAGCCACCCGTTGTCGTCGTGCCCGGGCTCGAGGATCGCGGTGAAATCCTCTGCTGCGACGAAGGTGTCCGGACCGGCGTTGAACTTGCCGGTCGACACGGTGCCGGGGGCGGACATGTGGTTCATCTGGATACCGGTCTCCGACGACCCGACACCGTCCATGACGATCAGGCCGGGTTTGACGTCGATGAGTCGCTGTTTGGCGGTCGGAGTCAACAGTGCCCCGCCGTTGGCCACCACGGCCAGCGACGACAGGTCGGCCGAACCGCGTTCGATGGCGTCGGCCAGCGGGCGCGCCACCGCATCACCGACCACCTGAACCACGAGCGCCTTCTCCCGCTCGATAGTGCGCACCACCTCGTCGGCGTCGAGATGGCCCGGATTCGCCATGAACACGATCGTCTGTCCCGTGGTCATCGCGGTCATGGCGGCCCACTGGGCGGCGCCGTGCATGAGCGGCGGCAGCGTGAGTATCTTGGTGCCGCCCTCCGTGACACGCGCGGCAATGTCGTCGAGGGATGTGATCAGCTCTCCGGTGGCCATGTTGCGACCACCGAACGACGTCATGAAGATGTCGTGCTGACGCCACAGCACACCCTTAGGCATACCCGTCGTGCCGCCGGTGTAGAGCACGTAAAGATCGTCG
Organism: Mycolicibacterium sp. GF69; assembly: GCF_003284965.1. GTDB lineage: Bacteria > Actinomycetota > Actinomycetes > Mycobacteriales > Mycobacteriaceae > Mycobacterium. Next base: position 150,455 of record NZ_QMEW01000006.1, on the reverse strand, counting down.
GGCGAGGGCTCCAGCGGCGGCAGCACCGCCGTGCCCGACCCGACGATCGACTCGTAATCGACAGCGCCGTCGAGCAGATCGTTGCCGGATTCGTCGGCGATCTGGATCAGCACCCGCAGGTTGGGCAGATCCGGCAGCACCTCGACGACGCGCGGCGCGAACGTCGCGTGGTACAGCAACGCGGTGGCACCGGAATCGTCGAGCAGATACTGCAATTCGTTTTTGACGTAGCGGTAGTTGACATTGAACGGTGCGACCCGGGCCCGCCAGGAGCCGAGCATGCCTTCGATGTACTCCGGGCCGTTGTAGGCGTAGATGCCCAGCAGGTCCTGACCCACCTCGTGGCCGGCGAGCTCGGATCGCTCGGTATGACAACCGAGGCCCCGGCTGTGCAGGAACGCCGCCAGGCGGTTGGCGCGCTCGACGACCTGGGCGTAGGTGTAGCGACGGTCGCCCTGGACGATGAACTCGCGGTCGCCGATCGTTGCGGCGACGATCTCGGCGGCGGCCGGGACGGTGAACTCCGTGGTCACGTACATCGTGCCTTTCAAGGCTGGTGGGCAAGCAGTTTGATCATCAGACCGTTGGCCTCGGATAGTACGTTGCCGTCGGCGTCGGTCATCACCGCCCTCACGAACAGTTTGCGGCCCTCGACCGAGTCGATCCACGCCCGCGCCTCCAGCGGCACATCGATGGGCGTCACTCGCCGGTAGTCCACGTGGAGGTATGCGGTCCGACTGTCGGGCCTGCCGGCCGCTGAGACCACCATGCCGAAATGCCAGTCATAGAACAGCGGTATCACGCCGCCATGAACGGCGTCGTTGCCGCCGACGTGGAAGCGGCTGAACTGCCCGCGCATCCTGACTTCCTCCGGTCCGGACGTCACCACCTGCCACGGCGGCATCAACGGGTGGCCGTTGCCCGGCAGGTTGGCCGCCCGGCCGGCAGGCGCGATACCCGCAGGTGCCCGGTGGCTCTCCAACCGCGCGCACAGATCCTCGAGGAGCGCCGCGCCGTCGTTCCACAGCGCGGCGTCGGGATCGCTGGAGACGGTGACGTCCTGCAAGCGGCGCACTGCTGCGATGAAGCGTCCCATCTCCGGGGACCCGAGAGTCGGTTTGACCCTGGCGAATTCGCGGATGTGGTCCTCGGTGTCGGTCACTGGGCGGCTACTTCCAGCTGTTGATCAGCTCGTCGGTGGTGGTGATCGTCGCCAGCAGCGACAAGGTGTTGTCGATGATCGCATTCGAGTACTCGGTGGGGATGCCTGCCACCGCATCGCGCGGGAGGACGACGCGGTAGCCGGCGTTGACTGCGTCCATGACCAGGTTGGTGATCGCGACGTTGACCGACACCCCGACCGCAACGATCGTCGTCACCCCCAGATTGCGTAGCACGGCGTCCAGGTCGGTGCCGCCCATCGGGCCGATGCCGTGCCACCGGCGCAGCACGACGTCGGACGGGTCCGGGCCGAGTTCGGGCAGCAGTTCGGCGCCGGGCGTGCCGGGGGCGATCGCGACACCGCCGCCCATCGCGAAGATCTTCGCGTTGTGGTTGGCCCCGCGTCCGTCGGGACGGCGCTGGACGAGGCAATGCACCACGCCCGCACCGGCATTGCGGGCCGCAGGTAGCAGTTTCGCAATATTCGGGACGGCCTCGCGGCGGGCCTCTTTCGCCAGGGCTTTGAGTCCGGCGTCGGGGCCGACGACCGCGCCCTGGCACTCCTGCGTGACGATCGCGGTGTGGCCGGGCGCCGCGATCGCGGCGAGGTCGCCCGTTTTGTCCGGCGTCATACCGACGCAGGCACCTCGTAAAACTGCGTCGCCCATTTCCGCATCGCCATGTAGGGCTTCGCGTCGACTTTGGACAGCGCGGGATTCTCGACATACTCCTGGTAGCGCCAGATGTTGAGGTCGTCCCAGACCGTGCCCATGAACTGCTTCTCGACCTTCTCGCGTACCTCTTCAGGCGGCACGTCGGAGGTGTCACCGGGCAACCGCGGCCACCAGATCGAATAGAACATGTCCGAGCAGCCGTCCTCGACAGGCGTGCACGCGAAGATCAGGCGATGGTTCGAGGAGCCTTCGAATGCACTGATCGCAAAGCCCAGCCCGGAGAAGTGGCTGTGGATGTACAGCGCCATCTTGTCGGGGTCGTCGCTGCGCGCATCGGGCCAACCGGTCAGAAAGCGCCATTCCTCGTCGACGGCTTCCCAGTTCAAGCAGACCGGGGTGACGGTGGCCCCGTGGACATAGTGGAAGTGGGCGCTGTCGGGGCCGTTCTCCGCGACGATCTGCGGATGCACGGGTTCGCGTTCGGCCCGGCTCGAAAACTCCGGATACGGACGGTAATACGCGTCGGGGGCGGTCGGGAACTGAGGGAATTTCTCGAACAGGTCAGGCATTTCCCACTGCGGTGCCTCACCGTCCGGTTGATGCCACGCGAACACACACCCGTACTGCTCGACGACCGGGTAGACGCGCAGGCGCAGCGCCTTGTTCGGGCGGTCGGGCTGATAGGGGATGTAGCGGTTGGTACCGTCCGGACCCCACCGCCAGCCATGGAAGGGGCACTCGACGCAGTCGCCGACCACTTTGCCGCCGTGGCCGATGTGCGCTCCGAGATGTCGACAGTGCGCCGAGAGCACATGCAGGTCGCCCGCCTCGTCCCGGTAGGCCACCAGATCGTCGCCGAAGTACCGCAGCGGCCGCGTCTCGCCGGCGGGGAACTCGGCCGACCACCCGATCATGAACCAGCCGGTGACCTTCCAGGTGAACGGTACTTTCATGCTGGAGCCGCCTCCTCATCCACAGACTAATGGAAGAGCTTACAGTAGTGGTTTCAGGAAGTGCCAGACCGCGATGTCCAGACCGCGATGTTCGGCCGAAACCGTCCGGCGGCCGGCCTAGATACTGTAATAGTTACAGTATCTCCGCCTACGGACGTAAGGTGCTCATCTGTGACGACATCCGACACCGCCCGCTTCGACGCGATCGTCGTCGGGGCCGGATTCTCCGGCTTGTACGCGCTTCATCGACTGCGAGAGCAGGGGTTGCGGACCGTCGTATTGGAGAAGGCCGAGAACATCGGCGGCACATGGCTGTTCAACCGGTACCCGGGCGCACGCTGCGACATCGAGAGCATCGAGTACTCCTACAGCTTCTCCGACGAGATCCAGCAGGAGTGGGTGTGGACCGAGACGATGCCCCGCCAGCCCGAGATCGAGGCGTACCTGCACTTCGTCGCCGACCGGCTTGACCTTCGGCGCGACATCCGGTTCCACACCGAGGTCACCGCGATGGCTTTCGACGAGATCGCCGCCGAGTGGGAGGTGCGGACGGCGACGGGGGAGGTCCTCACCGCGTCGTTCGTCGTCGCGGCGACGGGCATTCTGTCGGTGCCGAAGGAACCGGAGATTTCCGGCATGGGCTCCTTCGAGGGGCTGTCCTTGCACACCAGCCGCTGGCCCAAAGGCGACGTCGACCTCAGCGGCAAGCGGGTCGGCGTGATCGGCACCGGTTCCACCGGCGTGCAACTGATCCCGGTCGTGGCTCAGCAGGCCGCCCAGCTCACGGTGTTCCAGCGGTCACCCGCCTACACGTTGCCCTGGCAGGTGCGCCCGTTCGACGACGGTGAGCTCGACGGGCTCAAGGCGAACTACGCCGAAATCCGAGCGGCACAACGACAACACGCGGTGGGCGCGGCGCGGCTGAGCGCGTTCTCGGTGATGTTCGAGATGATGGCCAAGCCGCCGGTGAAATCCGCGTCGCGCGAGGAACAGTTGCGCGCCGTCGAGGAAGGCGGCGTCATCGGTGCGCTCAGTTGGGGCGATGTGTTCTTCGACATCGAAGCCAGCAGGATGGCCGCCGAACTCTACGGCGAGGCGGTGGCGCGCATCGTGCGCGATCCCGAGACGGCGGCGGCGCTCACCCCGACGCACCCGTTCGGATGCAAGCGCCCCATCATCGACCAGGGCTACTACGAGACGTTCAACCGCGACAACGTGACGCTGGTCGACCTGCGCACGGCGCCGATCGTCGAGGTCACGCCGACCGGAATCCGCACCGAGCAGGGCGACCACGAGCTCGATGTGATCATCTACGCCACCGGATTCGACGCGATGACAGGCGCGATGACGCGGATCACGGTCACCGGCCGCGACGGGATGTCTTTGGCCGACTTCTGGACGACGGAGGGGCCCTATGCGTACCTGGGCATCGCGGTCGCCGGGTTTCCGAACCTGTTCATCATCCAGGCGCCCGGAAGTCCGGCGCCGGCAAGCAATTTCGTGGCCGCGCTCGAACAGCACGTCGAATGGATCGGCGATTGCGTCGAGTACCTGCGAGCCAACGGATACCGCACCATCGAAGCCCTGCCCGACGCCCAGCGCGAGTGGATCGAACACGCGACATCGCTCGTGGCGCCCACGGTTCTCGTCCACCCGACGTGCAACTCCTGGTACAACGGCGGCAACGTGCCCGGTAAGAAGCGGATGTACATGGGGTACACCGCAGGGATTCCGGAGTACCGGCGGCGGTGCGACGAGGTCGCCGCCGCCGGCTACACCGGGTTCAAGCTCCAATGAGGACGTCCGAGCGCGCCTACCGAATCGGCCGGGATTTCGCCGGTGTGGTGCCGCGCGCGCGTGCCGCACTCAACGAGCCGGGTGCCCGGCGGCCGCCGTCCTACGGCAGTGCCCGGCAGCTGGGCGAGGTCGTGCTCGACGAACTGGCGTTGACGGGAATGACGCTGACCTCGCCACCGCCGAAGCTCGAGCGCACGGCTGAATCCTGCGCGGCCGCCGCCGACGAACTGACCGGACTGGGCATGGCCGGTGTACATGCCGATCCGGATCCGTTGCAGCCGGCAATGTTTCGGCGACGTCGATTCGGCCGGACCGGATACGAGCAACTGACGTTCGAGCACGACCCGCACCTGCCCGCGTCGCTGGCCGCCGAGGGATTCGGCGGTCCCACAACCTCCGTGGTGCACCTGTGCCGAAGCGGTGACGAGACGCGGCCATGGCTGGTGTGGGTGCACGGCGCAGGCCAGGGCCAGCCGATCGACCTGGTGTTCTCCCGCGCGCGGCGGCTGCAGGAACGTCTCGGGTACAACATTGCGTTGCCGGTGCAGCCCGGCTGCGGGGTCCGACGCAACAGTTGGCCGACGTACCCGAACATGGATCCGCTGAACAATTTGGCGGGCATGATCCGCGTGGTGTCCGAGGTGCGCGCCGTGGTTCGGTGGCTGCGCCCACAAGCCAGCGCCGTTGCGGTGTCCGGGGTTTCGATGGGTAGTCCGGTGGCCGGTCTGGTCGCGCATCTGGAGCCGGTCGACGCCGTCGCGGTGTACACGCCGATCTTCGGTCTCAATGCGATGATCGCCGCGCACTTGGGGCGGTGGGGCCCGTCGGTGCGCGACACAATCGAGTTGTTGCGATCCGAGCCCGTCGAGCGGGTGATGTCGGTCGTCGACTATCAGGCCGTCGAGCCGTCGGCGCCGCCCGCGCGTCGGTTGATCGTCGGAGCCCGGCACGACCAGATGGCGCGACGGGAACCCGCCGAGCAGTTGCATGAGCGGTGGGGCGGTGAGGTGTACTGGCACCCGGGCAGCCACGTCGGGCACCTGTTCGCCCGCGGTGTGCAGGACGCGTCGGAACGCTTCCTCGCGGCGGTGGGCGAAGGGACCAGTAGATGACCGCGAGCATGGCCGCGGTGCCCGGCGGTATCGATGAGGTCGACGCCGGCTGGCTGACCGAAGTCCTGCGCACCGACGCGGGTCTCGTCGGGGCGAGGGTGGACGCTGTCCACGCCGAACAGATCGCGATGGACAGCGGGTTCTCGTCGCTGCTGTACCGGTTGCAGCTGACCGGCGCCGACGTGCCTGCGACGCTCATCGTGAAGCTGCCCGCCGAGTCGGAGGCGCGCGGCGCTATGGAGCTGCTCGGCGGCTACCGTCGGGAACTGGCTTTCTACCGCGACGTCGCCGGGAGAGCTCCGATGGAGACGCCGCGTGTGTACAGCGCGCGAATGGCCTGCAGCGGTGTGGATTTCGTGCTGTTGCTCGAGGACCTGGCCGACTGGGACAACGCCGACCATCTTGCGGGGCTCACGATGCGCCGGGCCCGCACCTGTATCCGTCAACTGGCTGGCCTGCACGCGTGGTCTTCTCGAGGCGGCGCGCTGGAGCAGTTTCCGAGCATCGACACTCCGATCGCGCGGGAGCTGCTGCTGCCCGCCTTCGGGCCAGGCTGGGACGTCTACCTCGCACACACCGAGCAGACGGTCCCCGCCGAGGTGGCCGCGTTCGCCGAGCGGTTCGCCGAGCGTGCGGTCGCGGCGCTGCCGGTGCTGACGCAACGCGACATGCTGCTGCACGGCGACATCCGCGCCGACAACCTGTTCTTCTCCGGCGACCGGATGAAGGTGGTGGACTTCCAGTTCGCGGCGCGCGGCGTCGGTGCCGCCGACGTCGCGTACCTGGTGACCCAGGGGCTGCCCACCATGGTGAGAGCGGGCCACGACGAGGCGCTCGTGCGCGAGTACCTCGAGCACATGTCGGCGGGCGGTGTCACGGACTACGGCTTCGACGAAGCGTGGCGACAGTACCGGTTCGCGGCCGTCTACCTGATGGTGTTGCCGGTCATCACGCTCAACGGGTGGGACGCGCTGCCGGCCCGGTCCCGGCGGCTGTGCCTGACGCTCACCGACCGGGCGGTGTCCGCGATCGAAGAAATCCGCGCGCTGGAGGTGTTCGCATGACCCGGACCGCCCGCGAGGTGGTGGAGCTGTACAACCTGGTGGTGTGGAATCAGCGTGACTTCGCACTGGCCGAGGAACTGTTGGGCGATTCGGTGATCCGCCACGAGGTGGGGGAGGCGACGACGCTGACCCACGAGCAGGCCGTGCAACGCATCAAGGACAGGTGGTCGATGTTCGACGCGTTGCGCTTCGACCTGCCGGTCGTCGTCGCGGACGACGACGGTGAACACGTCGCGATCGTCTACCAGATGACCGGGACTCTCACCGGCGGCGACGACATGCCAATCGGCAGTATGGAAGTCTTTCGGGTGGTCGACGGCAGAATCGTCGAGGTGTGGAACTGCGGCTACAAACAAGGAGTCTGGGCGTGACGAAGCGGGTGCTCGACGAACTGGGCTACTACCTGTTGGCCGGTGCCGGCGGTGACGGACCGGCCACGCTGATGGACGAGGCCCGTCGCGGCGAGGAGCTCGGGTTCGGCACGGCTTTCATCTCCGAGCGGTGGAACGTCAAGGAGGCGTCATCGCTCGTCGGCGCGGCGTGTGCGGTGACGTCGCGCATGCAGATCGCCACGGCGGCAACGAATCACAACACGCGCCACCCGCTGATCACCGGCTCGTGGGCCACCACGATGCACCGGCTCTCCGGCGGACGGTTCACGCTGGGCATCGGTCGCGGGGTAGCGGCGATGTACGCGGCATTCGGCATCCCGTCGGTGACCACGGCGCAGATGGAGGACTTCGCCCAGGTCATGCGGCGGCTGTGGCACGGCGAGGTGATCTTCAACCACGACGGGCCGATCGGCAAGTATCAGGTGCTGTTCCTCGATCCCGACTTCTGCGAGGACATCCGGCTGGCCATCGTCGCGTTCGGCCCGCAGACGCTGGCACTGGGTGGGCGGGCGTTCGACGACGTCATCCTGCACACCTACTTCACGCCGGAGACGCTGCAGCGGGCGGTCAAGACCGTCAAGGACGCCGCCGAGCAGGCCGGCCGCGACCCGGCCAGCGTACGGGTGTGGTCGTGCTTCGCCACGGTCGGCGACCACCTGCCCGAGGACGTGCGGCTCAAGAAAACAGTAGCCCGGCTGGCCACGTATCTACAGGGTTACGGCGATCTGCTGGTCAGTACGAATGGCTGGGATCCCGCTGTGCTGCAACGATTCCGGGATGACCAGGTGGTGCAGTCGATCCCCGGCGGTATCGACCACAAGGCGTCGGCCGAGCAGATCGAGCACATCGCGACGTTGATTCCCGACGAATGGCTGGAGCCGTCCGCCACGGGGTCGGCCCAGCAGTGCGTCGAGCGCATCCGCAAGGAGTTCGACTACGGTGCCGACGCGCTGATCATGCACGGCGCCACGCCCGCAGAACTCGAACCCATCGTCGCGGCCTACCGCACCAGAGGGTGATTTCGGTGTAGTTGGTTGCGCTCAGCGCAACCACTTACACCGGAATCAGGGCGTGATAGCGGTGCGGGACACCGGTTCGGCTGCCGCCTGCCGACTGTAGATGCCGCGCTGCAGCGCCGACAGCAGCGCGTTGCGGGTCTCCTCGGGATGGATGAGGTCGTCGAAGCCGAGATGACCGGCCGAGCGGAACGACGCCTCGACCTCCATCTTCCGCAGTCGTGCCTCGACATCCTCCGCGGCATGCGAGGCCTTGCTCAGCGCGGCCGCGCTCATCGCGCCCATCGTCGCGCCCGGATACGCGAACGTCGCGCTCTGGTTGTCAAACCCCAACAGCGACATGACCATCGAGCCGAAACCGTACGCTTTGCGCAACGTGACGTGCAGCTTGATCGTCGTCGCGGCGGTCTGCGCGGCGAACATTCGCGCACCGCTGCGCAGGACGCCCGCCTTTTCCGACCGGCTGCCGGGCAGCATGCCGGGATTGTCGGCGAGGAACACGATCGGCAGGTGAAACGAGTCGGCGACGGTGATGAAGTGTGCCGCCTTGTCGGCTGCGTCGGCGTCGATGGAGCCGGCGATCACTTGCGGTTGGTTGGCCACCACCGCGACGGGATGGCCCCCGAGATGGGCCAGCGCGCAGATGATCGCGGGCCCGAACTTCGGCTGCACCTCGAACCAGTCGGGGCGGTCGAAGACGACGTCGAGCACTCGGCGCATGTCGTAGACGCGCCGGTTACCTCGCGGCACGATCTCGAGCAACTCGGAGGTGATGCGCGGTGCGGCCGCTTCATCGGCGGGCAGCGACGAGGGATAAGACCAGGCGCTGGCGGGAAAGTACGACAGGTAACGCCGGATGTCGTCGAGCGCGGCTTCGTCGTCCTCGGCTAAGTTGTGGATCACGCCACTAGCCAACGCCACGGTCGGCCCGCCCAGGTCTTCCTTCGAAATGTCCTCGCCCGTTGACTCTTTCACCACGGGCGGCCCGGCGGTGAAGATGGCGCCCTGGTTGCTCATGACCGTCCAGTCACATACGGGAGCGACGAGCGCGCCGTGTCCCGCTGACGGCCCGAGCAGACCCGCGACCATCGGCACCTTGCCCGAGCATTGCGCCTGTGCCAGTAGGTCTGTCGGCGTTCGACCGTAGTGCTCACCGCTGGGCCGAAAACCGGCGCCCTCGAGCAACATCACCAGCGGAACCTTGTCGCGTAGCGCCAACTCGGCCAGCCGATAGCGTTTGGCGTTTCCGCCCGGGCCGATGCTGCCGGCCAGCGTCGTGAAATCCTCCGCGCCGATCACCACCGGCTTGCCGTCGATGAACCCCGACCCGGCGACGATGCCGTCGGCTGCGATGTCACCGCCGACCAGCGTGCCGAACTCACGGAACGAGTCCTCGTCGAGGAGATGGGCGATTCGGCTGCGGGCGTCGAGCTTGCCCTTGCCGCGATGCTTGGCGACCCGCTCGGCGCCGCCCATCTCGTGGGCGCTGCGACGCCGGCGGGACAGCTCGTCGAGCGTGGCGTGCCAATCCTCGGGTTTGGTCATCACAACTCCTGTCCTCGGATAGGCGATCGTCGCACCAGCAACACCTCGTTGACCATACTGAAGTGCTTACTGTAGCGTCTACGACCATGCTTAGCGGCGCCGGCCTGAAGGTCGACGGGGCGGTTTCGAGTCAGCTGGCCAACGTCGTCGACGCGGCGAGCACACTGCAGCGGCGCGGCTACGACGGCTGCTGGACGGCCGAGGTGGCCCACGATCCGTTTCTGCCGCTGACCCTCGCCGCCGAACACACCGCGACGCTGGACCTGGGTACCAGCATCGCGGTCGCGTTCGCACGTAATCCCATGACAATCGCCAACATCGGCTGGGATCTTCAGGACTTCTCGCGCGGCCGCCTCATCGTCGGGCTCGGATCCCAGATCAAGCCGCACATCGAGAAGCGGTTCAGCATGCCGTGGAGTCAGCCCGTGCGCCGCATGCGCGAGTTCGTGCTCGCGATGCGTGAGATCTGGACGTGCTGGAGCGACGGCACACGACTGCAGTTCGAAGGCGACTTCTACACGCACAAGCTGATGACGCCGATGTTCGTCCCCGAACCGCACGAATACGGCCTTCCCAAGGTGTTCCTCGCCGCAGTGGGTGAAGCGATGACCGAGATGGCCGGTGAGGTCGCCGACGGGATTCTGGCGCATGCCTTCACGACCAAGCGCTATTTCGAAGAGGTGACCATACCGTCGCTGGAGCGCGGGATGGCCCGGTCCGGCAAGCAGCGCAGCGACTTTCAGGTGTCGTGTCCGATCTTCGTCGTCACCGGAAATGAGGAACGGGAACTGTCCGCTGCCGCCGTCGCCACCCGCAAGCAGATCGCGTTCTACGCGTCGACGCCGGCTTACCGCAAGGTGCTCGAGTTGCACGGCTGGGGCGATCTGCACACCGAACTGCACCGCTTGAGTCTGGCGGGGCAGTGGGACGCGATGGGCGGACTCATCGACGACGAGATCCTCGAGGCTTTCGCGGTCGTCGCACCCATCGACAAGCTGGCGGCCAGCGTGCGGGACCGCTGTGACGGGCTGATCGACCGCGTCCTGATCGGCTTCCCCAGCTCTGTCCCCGAAGAGACTGTCTCCCAGGTCGTTCAGGAGTTGCGCGGCGTATGACGGTGCCAAAGAGGAGTTGCTTGTGAGCACACCGATAATGGACGAGGCGGCCAAGGTCTTCGCCACCCCGCTGGCCTACACCGATGAGGCGAAATTGCATGCATCGCTGGCGCACCTGCGCGCCAACGCACCCGTGTCGTGGGTGGACGTCGCGGGCTACCGCCCGTTCTGGGCGATCACCAAGCACGCCGACATCATGGACATCGAGCGGGCGAACACGCTGTTCACCAACCACCCGCGGCCGGTGCTGGTCACCGCGGAAGGTGACGAACAGCAGGCGGCCATCGGCGTGCGCACCCTGATCCACATGGACGATCCCCAGCACCGCGTCGTGCGGGCCATCGGAGCGGACTGGTTCCGGCCGAAGGCGATGCGCGCGTTGAAGGTTCGCGTCGACGAACTCGCGAAGGTGTACGTCGACAAGATGCAGACGATCGGAGGCGAGTGCGACTTCGTCCAGCAGGTCGCGGTCAATTTCCCCCTCTACGTCATCATGTCGCTGCTCGGTATCCCGGAGTCGGATTTTCCGCTCATGCTCAAACTCACCCAGGAGTTGTTCGGCAGCGACGACGACGAATTCAAGCGTGGAGGGGACCAGGCCGAGCAGATGTCGGCGTTGCTCGAGATGTTCGAGTACTTCACCGCTCTGACCGCATCGCGCCGCGAGAACCCGACCGATGACCTGGCGTCGGCGATCGCCAATGCAACGATCGACGGTGAACCGCTGTCGGACATCGACACCATCTCGTACTACGCGATCATCGCCGCGGCGGGCCATGACACCACGAGCGCGACCATCTCCGGAGGGATGCTCGCGCTCATCGAGAACCCCGACCAACGTCAACGGCTGCGCGCCGATCTGGGCCTGATGCCGCTGGCGACTGAAGAAATGATCCGCTGGGTCACACCGGTCAAGGCGTTCATGCGTACCGCCGCCGAGGACACCACTGTCCGCGGAGTGGCGATCGCGGAAGGGGAATCGGTTCTGCTGTCCTATGTTTCGGGCAACCGCGACGAGGACGTGTTCGACGACCCGTTCCGCTTCGACATCGCGCGCGACCCCAACAAGCACATCGCATTCGGCTATGGCGTGCACTTCTGTCTGGGGGCCGCGCTGGCCCGCATGGAGGTGAACAGCTTCTTCACCGAGTTGCTGCCTCGCCTGGGGGCGGTCGAGTTGGCGGGCCGTCCGGAACATGTCGCGACCACCTTCGTCGGCGGGCTCAAACATCTGCCGATCCGCTACTCGTTGACGGGGTAGTCCTCAGCCCCGCCGTTCTCAGCCCCGTAGTCCTCAGACGCCCCGCGGGCTGGTTACGCCGCGTCCGGTTCTGGTGGCCTCTTCGGTCTCCGGTGGTGTCGGTTCGCCCGAGGTTGTCGGCCGGGATCCACGGATTTTGGTGGGTACCAGAGCGTTTGGCCGAGCGTCTCTTCGTCGTAGCGGCGACGCGCCTGCCATTCTTCGTCGGATGGCCCAGCATTCTGGTGGTTGACTTCGCAGGCCATCGTGAGGCGGTCGATGTCGGTGGTGCCGTTCTGCTCAAATTCGATGAGGTGGTGCACATCGCAGTGATAGCCGGGCTGATCGCAGCCGGGGACGCTGCAACCGCCGTCGACGGCGTGCAATACGATCCGCTGATCGGCTGAGGCGAGGCGCTTGGAGCGGCCCAGGAACAGCGGCCGTCCGCACTTCTCGTCATAGATGTAGAGGTAGTGGTGGGCGTGGGCGGCCATGCGGATGGCGGTTTCCATCGGGACGATTGATCCGCCGCCGGTCATTGCCAGCCCAGAGGCCGATTCCAGTTGTTCGAGCGTCATGGTGACGATGACGGTCACCGGGAGCCCGCGGTGTTGGCCCAAGTCTCCGGAAGCCAGCAGGGCCCGCAGCGCTGCCTTGAGCGCGTCGTGCTGGCGTTGGCCGGTGGTGCGGAGGTCTCCGGCAGCGGCCATCGGGTCGGGGTCACCGTCGACTGTCGGGACAGGGTCGGTGGCGTTGCACATGCCGGGGCGCGCGAGTTTGGCGAACAGAATCTCAAGGTAGGAGCGGGCTTCGGGGTCGACGCAGAACCGGCCGCGGCTCATCCCGTCGGCATCTTGCGGGCCGAGCACGAATTCGCTGCGCGCCTTGCGACTACGTTCCCGGGTGACGGGGTCATCATGCGTGGAGTCGTATTCGGCGAGCAAGAGGGCGGCGTCGCGGCGCAGGATCTCGGGACGTTCGGCGACGGCGACGCCGGTCAGTTCGAGGTCGAATCGGGCCCGTTCGGCGTCGGTGGCGGTGTCCGGAAGTTTCGCGATGGTGTCGCGGATGATGCGGACGTGTTCCTTGCCGATAAGTCCGTGTCGGGCAGCAGCGGCGGTTTCAGGCAGCGTGGGTTGCTCGTCGTTGAGATCAGCGGCGGTGGAGATACGGGCGCCGGCTTCCGTCGCGGACAGGTGCAGCAGGTTGGCCAGATGATCACGCAGGCGACCGACTCGAGTGGTCCATTGGGCTCGCAGACCGTTGACGGCGTCGTACCCGACCGTTGATAAGGTGCGCTGAGCCGACTCGAGGCTGCACAGCACGGAGTCGAGCGCCTCGGCCGGCAGGTCGTTCCACGGCAGGTCGGCCAGCTCGGCAACCGCAGCGTGTAGGCGCGACTGCCGAGCCGCTACGTCGTCGAGATCCATCGGCCACCTCCCGCTTCGAAAATCTGTTCGAAGTATGCCGGAGAGGTCTGACATCAATAGGAGCATCAAGTCCGGGCTCGCCGCTGGCGCCGATACCCAACGCCCTAGTAGACGCGGGCTGGCGCCGTCAGCAGCAGCGCGCGCTCGGATTGGCGTCGGCGGCCGCGTGCCGCATCCGCCAGTACTCCCGTTCGGAGAGCACGGGTTCGCCTGGATGCGTGCGCAAGCGGTGCTCGACGTAGCGCCGGTAATGGGTGTCGCCCATCAGGTCGCCTACGAAGTCCGTTACGAATGTGCGCCAGTACCAACCGATTTTGCGTGCGATTTCGGTAACGCGTCCCACTGCTTGGCCACCTCCTTTTCGGGCTTGGTCGTGATGAGGCCCGCCGGCCCGAAGATCCGCGAGGGGACGGGTTCATCCTCGGTGGTCGGCAAGGCGGTGCCGCGGAGCGTCCGGATCACCATGATCACCCCGGCGATGAACACGATCAGCACCAGCAGCGCGAACACGATCGACAGCGTGCCCTGAATGAAGGTGTTGCGGATCACCGCGTCGAGTTCACCGGAGTCCTTCGCCGCGCCGAACGCCGTCTTACCCGCCTCCCTGGCGTCGCGGTACTGGAAGTGCTGCGTCCAGTAGCCGACCTTCGGATCGCCGGAGAAGATCTTCTGCCACGACGCCGTCATCGTCACCGTCAGGTCCCACAACAACGGAACACCGGGTATCCACGCCCATTTCAGCAAGCCCTTCTTCACCACCACCACGGTCACGACCGTCAGCGCTATGGCGGCCAGCAACTGGTTGGCGATGCCGAACAACGGGAACAGCGTGTTGATGCCGCCGAGCGGGTCGGTGACACCCATCAGCAGGATGCTGCCCCACGCCGCCACCACGATCAGGCTGCAAACCCACGCTCCGACACGCCAACTCGGATCCTTCAGCTTGCGCAGCGGGCCACCCAGGTTGCTCACCCCGTCGGAGAGCATGAACCGCGCGACGCGGGTGCCCGCGTCGACGGTGGTGAGGATGAACAGCGCCTCGAACATGATCGCGAAGTGGTACCAGAACGCCTTGAGCGCGTCACCGCCGAAGACCTTGCTCAGTACCTCGGACATGCCGAACGCCAGCGTCGGCGCGCCACCGGTTCTGGAAACGATCGACTCTTCGCCGACGCTTTCGGCGGCACTGGTGATCTGCTCGGCGCTGATCGGCGGGCCGTCGATCGGCAGGCCGTTGACGTAGGCCGCCGCCGTCTCTGCGGTGGCCCCTGTCGAAGCCGCGGGGGCGTTGATCGCGAAGTACAGGTGCTGATTGATGATCGCCGCGGTGATGAGCGCCATGATCGCGACGAACGACTCGGTGAGCATGCCGCCGTAGCCGATCAGCCGCATCTGTCCTTCCTTTTCCAGCAGCTTGGGCGTGGTGCCCGACGAGATCAGCGCGTGAAAGCCCGACAGCGCGCCACAGGCGATCGTGATGAACAGGAACGGGAACAGCGATCCTGCGAACACTGGGCCGGTGCCCTGGCCGGCGAACCCCGACACCGCGGGTGCCTCCATGATCGGGCGGGCGAGCAGGATGCCGATGGCCAGCAGCGCGATGGTGCCGACCTTCATGAACGTCGACAGATAGTCCCGTGGCGCGAGCAGGAACCACACCGGCAGCACCGATGCCGCGAAGCCGTAGATGATGATCGCCCACGACAGGCTCACCTTCGACAGCGTGAACCAGTCGGCGCCCCAGGAGGTTTCGGCCACCCATCCGCCGGCGATCACCGCGAGCAGCAGCAGCGCGACGCCGATCACCGACACTTCCGAAACCCGGCCCGGGCGAAGGAATCTCAGGTACAGGCCCATGAAGATGGCGATCGGGATCGTCATCGCGATCGAGAACACGCCCCACGGGCTTTCGGCGAGGGCACCGACGACTACCAGGGCCAGCACCGCGAGCAGGATCACCATGATGACGAGCACACCAAGGATCGCGGCGACGCCGCCGATCGTGCCGAGTTCGTCGCGGGCCATCTGTCCGAGCGAGCGACCGCGCCGCCGGGTGGAGATCGCCAGCACGAGATAGTCCTGTACGCAGCCCGCGACGACCGCGCCGATGATGATCCAGATGGTGCCGGGTAGGTAACCCATCTGCATTGCCAGGACCGGGCCCACGAGTGGGCCTGCGCCGGCGATCGCGGCGAAATGATGACCGAACAGCACCCGGCGATCGGTCGGCATGTAGTCGGTGGCGTTCTCGAATAGCTCGGCGGGCGTGGCGTTGTCGTCGCGAGGACGCACGATCTTCATCTCGATGAGCCGGGCGTAGAACCGGAACCCGATCACGTACGTGCAGATCGCGGCGATCACGAACCACACCGCGTTGACGGTCTCGCCGCGGAAGAACGCGATCACCGCCCATGCGACCGCGCCGAGCACGGCGACGATGCCGAATATGATCCGGTGTCTGGCGGTGATCGGCGAGCGGTCGATGATGGCGACGGGAGGCAGATCCTTGTCGGTGCGGATGTAGGTGATGTCGCCGTCGGTTTCCTCTGTGCGCTCGGGCGGAGCGGTAGGAGATGCCATGGGGCGATCCTTTCATCGGCCGCGAGGGCGAGGTGTCAAAAGCGGCAGCTTCAGCTTCCGCGCTGGTAGAAGGCGCGAACCGTGTCGATGGTGTCGGCGTCCGCCGGGCTTTTGTCGTCACGGTAGCGCAGCACCCGGGCGAACCTCAGTGCCATTCCGCCGGGGTAGCGCGTCGAGCCCTGCACACCATCGAATGCGATCTCGACGACCTGTTCGGGTCGCACCGTGACGACGTATCGGTCGGTCGGCCCGTCGGCGAGTTCGAGGAACCGTGCTGTCTGCCAGTTGAGCATCGCGTCCGTCATTCCCTTGAAAGTCTTTCCCAGCATGACGAATTCGCCCGTCTGTGGATCTCTGGCGCCGAGGTGAATGTTGGATAGTTTGCCGGTGCGACGGCCCGACCCCCACTCGACCGCGAGGACAACCAGGTCGAGGGTGTGCACGGGTTTGACCTTGAGCCATCCGGCACCGCGGCGTCCCGCCTCGTACGGCGCGCTCAGCGATTTGGCCATCACGCCTTCGTGGCCCGCCGCGAGTGTGACCTCCAGGAACCGTTGTGCCGCTGTGGCGTCGTCGGTGACGAGGCGGTCGACCCGGTTCGCTTTCGGGACAAGGGCGTCCAGGGCCTCGATGCGCTGATCGGCGGGTCGGTCCAGCAGGTCGACACCGTCGACGTGCAACAGGTCGAAGATGAAGACCGACAGCGGCTGTGCGGCCGCGGCGGCTGCGATGTCGACCGAACGGCCGAAGCGTGACGCCGTGACCTGGAAGCGGTGTGGGCGCCCGTCGGCTCTGAGCGCGATCGCTTCGGCATCGGCGATGAGAGAGGTAATGGGCAGCGCCAGCGCGGCATCGACGACCTCGGGTAGCCGAGCGGTCACGTCGTCGAGACTGCGGGTGTAGATGGACACGGTATCGCCGATGCGATGCACCTGGACGCGGGCGCCGTCGAGCTTCGCCTCGAAACGGGCTGCGCCACCCAGTCGTTCGAGTGCTTCGGGCACGCTGGCGGCCGTCTGTGCCAGCATCGGGCCGACTGGCCGGCCGACGGTGAGCGTGAACTGTTCCAGTGCGGCCGCGCCGACGGCGAGCGCAGCGGCCGCGACTGTGGGCAGGTCACCGCCGAGCATCGCGGCGCGGCGCACAGCGGCGGCTGGGAGATCGGCGGCCTTGGCAACGGCGTCGGCCATGACGCCGACGAGCGCTCCTTGGCGCAGTTCGCCGCCGAGCAGCCTGCGCAGGAACGTCTGCTCGATGTCGGTCGCGGCGCCGAACAATCCGCCGAGCAGTTCTGTGCGTCGCGCCTGCGAGCCCTTGCCCGCGACCTGCCCGATCTCGGTGAACCGCGCGTGGACCTCCGGCACGGACAGCGAGGCGGCCGTCGCCGGCGGCGGCAGGGAGCGCAGCGCAGCCCACCCGACGCCGATCTGGCGCTGCGGTAGTTCCCCGGACAGCCACGACACGACGACGGCCACCTGGTCGGCGTCGCCCTCGTCGCCGGCGCGGGCCAGCAGTTCGGCGATCCTGGCGATCTTGGCCAGACGTGCTGAAGAGGCACCGACTTCCGTGGACGCGGCGGCAACGTCGAGCAATAGCACGACTTCAGCCTGACACGCACGCTCGCCCTGGCGCGAGAGACCGCGTTTGTCCGTCAGTTCCCGGCGTGTCGGTGGGCAGACGCGGTCGCTCGCGGCAGTTAGGTCACTGGGGGGAGTTATGTCACCGCGAAGTCGACGCTGTGCCAACCGGTCGCGCCGTCGGGAATCGGGTCGGCGACGTCGGCGGTCTGCACGGCGCCGGTGTTGTCGGTGGCCCGCACCGTGATGGTGTGCCGGCCCGGCTGGGCGGCCTGCCATGCGAAACTCCACAAGCGCCAGGTCTCGTTGGAGTACGCGGCGCCGAGATCGGCCTGCTGCCAGTCACCTTGGCGGTCCGGGCCGTCGATACGGACCTCGACTTGGCGTACGCCGCGGTTCTGCGCCCACGCAACGCCGCCGAATGTCACCGGCCCGCGCTCCACCTCCTGACCGCTGCGCGGCACGTCGATCCGCGACTCGGTCTTGATCGGCCCCCGCGCCGACCAACCCAGTCGCGTCCAGTAGGCCTCGGCCCGGTCGAACCGCGTCACTTCGAGGTCGACGACCCATTTCGTCGCCGAGACGTAGCCGTACAGCCCGGGCACCACGATCCGGGCGGGGTAGCCGTGATTGGTCGGCAGCGGTTCACCGTTCATCCCGACCGCCAGCAGCGCACCGCGATCGTCGGTGAACGCCTCGACCGGAGTGCCCGCGGTGAACCCGTCGATCGACATCGACAGCACCATGTTCGCATCGCGGTGAATCCCCGCCTCGGCCAACAGGTCCCGCATGCGATAGCCCGTCCACGCGGCATTGCCGATGAGGTTTCCACCAACTGGATTCGACACACACGTCAGCGTCACCAGTTTCTCGACCACGTCGAAGCGCTCGAGATCGGCGAAGCGCAAAGTGATCTCGCGGTTCACCATGCCGTGGATGCGCAATTGCCAGTCCTCGCGGCTCAACTGCGGCACCCGTAGCGCGGTGTCGATCCGGTAGAAGTCGGCGTTGTTGGTTACGAACGACGGCACCGCAACGCCTTTCGGCTGCACCGTCGCCGGGACCGGCGGGGCGGCGACGTCGATCGGCGGCAGCACGAACGCGGTGCGATCGCCCGAGACGGAGGTTGTCAGTCGGGACAGCACCATCCCGCCGACTCCGGTCAAGGCTCCGGCACCGAGGAAGCCCAGCGTCACCAACGACAACCGACGGCCGCGGTCGGGCCCGTCGTCTGCGGCCGGCGCATGGTCGGTGAACCGGCCCGAGACCAGCAGACGCAGCACCGCGACGCCGCAGACCGTGCCCACGATCGTCGGAACGGTATCCAAAAGGTTCGCCCCCGCGCGGGAGAGCACCGCCGCGCATCCCGCGACGCCGGCCGCGACGATCGCGACGCTGCCGATCGGGAAGCGCCGCGTCTCGAGAGCTGCGGTGGCCGCGGCGACGATGGCGATCACCGCGAGCACCAGCATCGAGAGCACGAGTTTGTCGGCCATGCCGAAGGTCTGGATCGCCCACTCTTTGACCGGACCGGGGGTCAGATCGATGACCGTCGACCCGACGGCGGTGCGGGCGTCGGCCCGTGGTCCGACGAAGGCGGCGAGAAGTTGGGTGACGCCCAGGGCGACGGCGGCGGCCGCGATGCCGCCCATCGCCTGGGTGCTGCGCGCCGCCATGCCGCCAAAGTACTCACGTTGGCGACCCGAAGGGCTTACCGAACGATGACGTCGGCTAGGTTGCTTTACGATTCGAGCACTTTTTGGAAAGGGGACCCAGGTGGAGATCTCGGGCAAGAAGGCCATCGTCGTCGGCGGAGCTTCGGGCTTCGGCAAGGCGACGGCCGAACTGCTGGCTCAGCGCGGCGCCGACGTGGCGGTGCTGGACCGTCCGCAGTCGAAGGGCAAGGAAGTGGCCGACGCGATCGGCGGCTCATTCTTCGAGGTGGACGTCACCGACTTCGAGGGCACCGAGAAGGTGCTGAAGCAGGCGATTGACAAGCTCGGCGCGCTGCACATCATCGTCACCACCGCCGGTGGCGGCGCGGCCGAACGCACGGTCAAGAAGGATGGCCCGCACAGCCTGGACACCTTCCGCAAGTGCGTCGACCTGAACCTGATCGGCACCTTCAACATCAGCAGGCTCGCGGGCTGGCAGATGAGCCAGCAGGATCTCGTCGACGACGAGCAGGAAGAGCGCGGCGTCATCATCAACACCGCCTCGATCGCCGCCTACGAAGGCCAGATCGGACAGGTCGCCTACACCGCCTCCAAGGCCGCGATCGCCGGTATGTGCCTGACGATGGCCCGCGACATGGGCAGCCTCGGCATCCGGGCGCTGGCCATCGCGCCGAGCCTATTCGCCACCGGCCTGACCGAGGGCATCCCCGACGAGTTCGCCAAGGCGCTGACCAAGGATGCGGCGTTCCCCAAGCGGCTCGGCAAGCCGGAGGAGTACGCCAAGCTGGTCGCCGCCATCGTCGAGAACCCGATGCTCAACGGCCAGTGCCTGCGGCTGGACGCCGGCCAGCGCTTCGCCCCCAAGTAGGTGGTGGTTTCGGTGCGCTCCTGATCGCCGAGCGGCAAGTAGCGCACCGAAATCCCTATAGGGTGGGCGGGTGGCGACCTTCGCCGATCAGCTCATCGACGCCTTGCGCGTCAGCGGTGCGCGCCGGGTCTACGGGCTGCCCGGCGACAGCCTCAACGGCTTCACCGACGCGATCCGCCGCTCGGGTGAGATCAGCTGGGAACACGTGCGCCACGAGGAGTGCGCCGCGTTCGCCGCGGCCGCCGACGCCGCGCTCACCGGAGGCCTGGCGGTCTGCGCGGGCAGCTGCGGCCCGGGCAACCTGCACCTGATCAACGGCTTGTTCGACGCGCACCGCAGCCGCGTGCCGGTGCTCGCGATCGCCGCGCACATCCCCCGGACAGAGATCGGCTCGGAGTACTTCCAGGAGACGCACCCGCAGGAGCTGTTCCGCGAGTGCAGCGTCTACTGCGAACTCGTCAGCACGCCCGAGATGGCGCCACGCATCGTCGAAATGGCGATGCGGACAGCGGTCGAGGAGAACGGCGTCGCGGTGGTCGTGATCCCGGGCGAGATCTTCGGGCACCGCGCATCCGATTGGCGTCCGCGCCCGATCACCGCGACCCGTTCGGTGATCCGGCCCGACGACGAATCGTTGCGGCAGGCGGCGGCGATCCTCAACGACGCGCACGCCGTCACCATCCTCGGCGGTGCGGGTGTCGCGGGCGCTCACGACGCGCTGGTCCGCATCGCGGGGACGCTCAATGCGCCGGTGGTGCATGCGTTGCGCGGCAAGGAGTTCATCGAATACGACAACCCGTTCGACGTCGGCATGACCGGACTGCTCGGCTTCGCGTCCGGCTACAAGGCCATCAAGGAGGCCGACGTCCTGCTGATGCTGGGTACCGACTTCCCCTACCAGCAGTTCTATCCCGACGGCGCGAAGGTGATCCAGGTCGACATCCGCGGCCGTCACCTCGGCCGCCGTGTCCCGGTCGATCTCGGCCTCGTCGGCACCGTCGCCGACACGCTCGACGCGTTGCAACCGATGCTGCGGCAGAAAAGCGAGCGCGAGCATCTCGACCGGTCGCTGCGGCACTACCGCAAAACCCGCCAGAGACTCGACGAACTGGCTGCCAACGACCGTGACCGCGAACCGATCCGCCCGGAATATGTTGCGGGACTGACGAATCAACTCGCCGCCGCCGACGCGGTCTTCACCGTCGATGTCGGCTCGCCGGTGGTGTGGGCATCGCGCTATGTGACCATGAACGGTCGGCGCCGGCTCATCGGGTCGTTCAACCACGGCACAATGGCGTGCGCCGTGCCGCTGGCGATCGGGGCGCAGACCGCCTACCGCGACCGCCAGGTCGTCGCGCTCGCAGGCGACGGTGGGCTGACGATGCTCTTCGGCGAACTCCTGACGCTGATCCAGAACCGGCTGCCGGTCAAGATCGTGGTGTTCAACAACTCGTCATTGAACTTCGTCGAGTTGGAGATGAAAGCCGCGGGCATCGTGAACTTCGGCACCGATCTGGTCAACCCCGACTTCGCCGCCGTAGCAACGGCAATGGGGATCTTCGGCCGACGAGTCGAGCACCCGTTGGATCTGGAACCGGCGCTGGCCGAGGCTTTCGCCCACGACGGGCCGGCGCTCGTCGATGTCTTGACCGCGCGCCAGGAACTGTCGATACCGCCGGTGATCACAGCCGAGCAGGCCAAAGGCTTCTCGCTGTACGCAATCCGGACGATACTGGCGGGCCGCGCCGACGAACTGCTGGACCTGGTCACGACCAACGTTGCGCGCCGGATCCTGGACTGAGCGTTCGCAGCTCGATGGCGGAGGTCCGCGTGCCGGGTGCGGACCGGACCTGACACCATGACTGCATGCCTGACGACGCGCATCAGCTTCCGACACTGAGCACCGACGATCAGGCCGCCCTGCAGCGGTGGATCCGTCAACAGGGTCTGGGGTCGACGGTCAGCGACGTCGAACCGCTGACCGGCGGCACCCAGAACATCGTGGTGCGGCTCCGAGTCGACGACCGGCCCATGGTGCTGCGTCGACCGCCGATGCATCCGCGACCGACGAGCGACAAAACGATGCTGCGCGAGATCGCGGCGCTGCGCACGCTGGCCGGAACGCCTGTGCCCCACCCCGGCTTCATCGCGGGATGCGAGGACCTGAGCATCCTCGGCGTCGTGTTTTACCTGATGGAGGAGGTCGACGGCTTCAACCCCGGCGACGACATGGCCGAGGCCTACGTGCGCGACCCGGCGATGCGCCATCAGGTCGGGTTGTCGTATGCCGCGAGCCTGGCGATGCTCGGACAGGTCGAGTGGCAAGGCAGTCCGCTGGCCGAACTCAAGCGGCCCGGCTCGTTCTTGGAGCGTCAGGTTCCGCAGTTTCTGCGGCTGTTGGAGAGCTACCGGCACGACCGGTACGACCCCGCGTCGTTGGCGGTGACCGAACTCGCCGAGTGGTTGTCGTCGAACCTGCCGCCGGAGGGGCGGGCGGGCGTCATGCACGGCGACCCGCATCTGAGCAATGTGCTGCTGCGCCGTGACCGGCCCGAGTTGGCGGCGTTCGTCGACTGGGAGATGTGCACGATCGGCGACCCGCTGTTGGATCTGGGCTGGATGTTGATCTGCTGGCCGCTGGAAACCAACGTGATCACCGCGGGCGCACAACTCGCCGCGCTCGGCGGGCTCGCCAGCCGGCGCGAGCTCCTCGAGGCCTATCTCGCCGCTGGCGGCCGCGAAACATCAAGTCTGGATTGGTATATCGCGATGGCGTGCTTCAAGTTGGGTATCGTCATCGAGGGCACCTGGTCGCGCTTCCTCGTCGGCCAGGCGAGCCGAGATGCGGGGGAGCGGTTGCATGCCAACGCGCAGAACCTCATCGACGTGGGAACTCGAGTAATCAAGGGCGACAGTCCGTTTGAGCTCTAGAATTAGTAGGTGTCGAGTCCGAGCTTGATCGCCAGCGCGACGCCCGCCGCGCCGATTATCACCCGCAGCGGTCCGGCGGGGGCGTGCCGCACCACGACGGGTCCCAGCCGCGAGCCGATCAGGCAGCCGGAGCCCAGCACGAGCACGGCCCACCAGTGCACCGTCGCCAGGAGCGCGAAGACCACGGCCGCAACGGCGTTCGCCACACCGAGGATGACGTTCTTGCCCGCGTTCGCATGGGCGAGTGAGGCATGGCCGGTGCGCAGCAGGAGCGCCAGCAGCAGCACCCCCGCGGCGGCCCCGAAATAGCCGCCGTAGACACAGATGAGCAAGATCGCAGCGGTCTCGATGAGCATCCTGACGCGGTGACGGCCCGGGCCCTCCGCCTCGCCGGACGTGCGTCGTGGCAACAGGATCGCGACCGAGGCGACGCCCAGCAACACCGGTACGGTCTTCTCGAAACCCTCTGCGGGCGTTGAGAGCAACAGCACAGCACCGACAGAGCCTCCGACCAGGGCGATCGGCACGGCGCGCCCGATCCAGCGCCCCTGTCCCTGGAGTTCGGGGCGCGAGCCCAGCACCGAACCGACGCCGTTGAACACGAGCGCCACGGTGTTGGTCACGTTGGCGGTCACCGGCGGCAGCCCGAACATCAGCAGGGCGGGATAAGTAGCTACCGACGCGAGGCCGGCGATGCTGCCGGTGAGCCCGCCGAGGACCCCCGCGGCGAACAGCAGTGCCCAGTTCATCGGCCGTCCGAATCAGGCTCCCGCCATGCGGAAGGCTTCGCATGACTGGCCGACACCGGTCTCACGTTACGGCGGCGGCCCGTCGTCGAGAGGTGCGAGGCGTCCTGATGTGCCTCGCCGCCACCTCAGCAGGCGTCGCTACGCTCGCCGCTCGGGCGTCTGATCCGCCGGTGCGAGGTCAGCAGCAGATGAGGTCGGCAGCAGATGAGGTCGGCAGCAGATGAGGTCAGCAGCAGATGTCGAAGGCGCGCTGGGCGGTCGCCGATCACGAGAACCGGGCGGACGTGGCCGTGCGTGTCGATGGTGCGGTGGCGGACGATCTCAGAGCGGCCGTCCGAAGACGGCCGGGAGTCGAACGATCGGACCGACATCTGCGAACCGTAATCCCTTTGCAGCCCCCCAAGCATGCCGCTACGATCGGACGCGTGCCGAGGCGACTCGTAGTAGCAACCCGCAGCGGGGTCTGATCCTGACCGACCCCTCGCTGTGGGTCGTCGCTACGTAGTCGGTCACCTTCTTTCGAAGAAACGACCGGCACATGACCACATTCGCAACCGAATCCGCAACCAGAGCAGCGTTCGCGGCTTGCGTCGACGCCCCGATGCCGACGGACCTGCGCGAGGAGGCCGACGCGATGTCTTTCGAATCGTTCCTCGCCGAATACGCGCCCAGTACAGGTCCGCTGCGGCTGGGCAGCTGGAGCTGCGTCGACGGCGATCGTCCCGCCACCAGGCTGGGTCCCCAGGCGCGCAACTACCAGGCGACACTGGCAATCGGAGACCGGATCTGCACGACGTCGGCGGCGGCGTCGGGTCCCATCGCGGCGCTGACGGCGATGCTCTACGACCGGGGAATCGCCGTCGAGACGACCGCTTTCCACCAGGTGAACGCCGGCGAGCGCACCGCCACGTTCATCCGCGGCTCGGACGGCTTGCGGTCGGAGTGGGCGATGGGCCTGTCCGACGACCCGACACAGTCTGCGCTGAGCGCAGTCATCGCGTGCGCGAACCGCCTGATGGCCGTCTGATCGCTTCGAAACTGAAGACTTGCAGGCGAAATTTCGAGCCCATCTTCGGTTTCGAAGCGGGAAACCGGTTCAGTGCAGCGGACGCAACACGATCGGCATGCCGTCCATCGGAACCGGCATACCCGCGTAGTCGTATCGCGGCTGGTAATTCGGCCGCGGCAGCTCCAGGCGGTACTTGCGCAGCAGCCGGTGCATCACCGTCTTGATCTCCAACTGGCCGAAGACCATGCCGATGCACTTGTGTGCTCCCCCGCCGAACGGCGCGAACGCGTACCGGTGCTTCTTGTGCTCGGAGCGAGGCTCGGCGAACCGGTCCGGATCGAACTTGTCGGGATCGGTCCACAGTTCGGGTAGCCGGTGGTTCATGCCGGGCCACGTCACGATGTTGGTGCCCGCCGGAATGTAGTAACCCAGTAGATCGGTGTCGCGCACCGCTTGGCGGACGTTGAACGGCAGGGGTGTGACCAACCGCAGCGCTTCGTTGATCACCAAGTCCAGGGTCTCGAGCTTCTCGAGCGCCTCGATGTCCAGCGGCCCGTCGCCCAGCCGCGACGACTCGTCGCGACAACGCTCCTGCCACTCCGGGTTGGCCGCCAGGTGGTAGCCCATCGTGGTCAGCGTCGACGTCGAGGTGTCGTGGGCCGCCATCATCAGGAAGATCATGTGGTTGACGATGTCCTCGTCGCTGAACCGGTTGCCGTCTTCGTCCTCGCTGTGGCACAGCACGGTGAGCATGTCGGTGCCGCCGGAGTCGCGCCGCTCCTTGACCCGCTCCTCGAAGTAGTTCTCGAGTACCTTGCGCCCCTGCAGCCCACGCCACCACTTGAACGGCGGGACGCTGGTCCGGATGATGGCGCCGCCGGCTCGGGTGGTGATGGTGAACGCCTCGTTCACCTTGGTGACCAGGTCGTGGTCGGTACCGGGTTCGTGCCCCATGAACACCACCGAGGCGATGTCGAGGGTGAGTTCCTTGAGAGCCGGGTGCAGCAGGAAGCGCGGGTCGTTGGCCACCCAGTCCTGCGCCACCACCTTCGACGCCACCTTGTCGATGTGCTCGACGTAGCCCGACAACCGGGTCCGGGTGAACGCCTCCTGCATGATCCGGCGGTGGAACATGTGCTCTTCGAAGTCGAGCAGCATCAAGCCACGGTTGAAGAACGGGCCGATGACCGGATGCCAGCCTTTCTGCGAAAAGTCCTTGTTCTTGTTGGAGAAGACGGCCTGGGTGGCGTCCGGCCCGAGCGCGGACACCGACGACAGCGCCGGCGAATAGGCGTAATGAACGGGGCCGTACTTGCGGTACACCTCCAGCACGTACTCCGGCCCACCCCGGAAGGCCTCGATGATGTGTCCGAGGATCGGCAGGCCGGCATCGCCCATGACGGGTTTCAATCCGCTGCCCGGGGGCGGGTCCGCGAGCGTGAACTGCGGCCACTCCCGATTGTTCAGCCGCCTCTCGATCGGACCCAGGGGCAGGTTGTTCAACGTGGGGATGAACCGCCGCTTCGCCTGGTCGACCAGGTAATCGGCGGTGTTGATCGTCGCCATTCACGAACTCCTAAGTAAAAAGGACTGTGGCCGTTCTCACTCTCATCCTCATCCTGAATGGCAGACTTGACGCATGTCAAGTTTTGTTCTGGCGCGTCGCGGTGCAAAGGTCTAGGCGATGGCCGCCCAACCAGCATCGCAACCCCGTCGCAGCCGCGGTGACCGGCAGCGCGACGCGATCATCAATGCTGTGCGGGACCTGGTACAAGAACAGCGGTTCGAAGACTTGTCCGTCAGCGCGATCAGCGAACGCGCCGGAGTGGCCCGCTCCGGGTTCTACTTCTACTTCGACTCCAAGTACGCCGTGCTCGCCGAAATTCTGGCAGGCGCCGGCGAGATGCTCGACAGCCTGACTCATCACTTCGCCCCCCGCGAGCCGGGTGAGGCACCGGAGGCGTTCGCCAGACGGATGGTCGGCAGCGCGGCCGCGGTATACGCCAATGACGATCCTGTGCTGAGCGCGTGTGCGGTGGCGCGCAACACCGACGCCAAGATCCGCGAGATGATGGATGACTTCTACGACGGCATCATCGCCAAGCTGATCACGTTGCTCGAGAGCGACGACGATGTGCATCCGATCACCGCGGATCTGCCCGCGCTCGTTCGGACGTTGGCCGCTACGACGACGATGACGCTGACGCACGACAGCGCGTTCGTCGGCCGCGGCATCGATCCCAACCGGGCCGTCGATACGCTCGAGAGGTTGTGGGTGGCGGCGTTCTGGGGGAATTCGCGGTCGTCCGAAACTCAGGGCGGCTAGCCCAGTATCGTGACCGCCATGGCGCACACCGGCTTTGCGAACAAGCGTTGTTTTCTCACAGGGGCCGCCAGCGGCATCGGCCGCGCGACCGCATTGCAGCTGGCCGCCGAGGGTGCCGAGCTCTACCTGACCGATCGGGACGCCGAGGGGTTGGAGAAGACGGTCGCCGACGCACGCTCGCTGGGCGCCGAGGTGCCCGAGCACCGTGCTCTCGACATCTCCGACTACGACGCAGTGGTCGCGTTCGCCGACGAAATCCACTCCCGCCATCCCGCGATGGACGTCGTGATGAACATCGCGGGGGTGTCGGCGTGGGGCACGGTGTCCACGCTGACCCACCAGCACTGGAAGTCGATGGTCGACATCAACCTGATGGGGCCGATCCACGTCATCGAGGCTTTCGTGCCGCCGATGGTCGCGGCGGGCACGGGCGGTCATATCGTCAACGTGTCGTCGGCGGCCGGTCTGGTCGCATTGCCCTGGCATGCGGCGTACAGCGCGAGCAAGTACGGGCTGCGCGGTATGTCGGAGGTGTTGCGCTTCGACTTGGCCCGACACCGCATCGGGGTGTCGGTGGTGGTCCCGGGCGCAGTGAAAACGCCTCTGGTGCAGACGGTTCAGATCGCCGGTGTCGATCGCGAAGACCCGCGGGTCAAGAAGTGGACCGACCGCTTCGGTGGCCACGCGGTTTCACCCGAACACGCTGCCGAGTGCATCCTCAAAGGCGTGCGCCGCAACCGCTTCCTGATCTACACGTCGGCGGATATCCGGGCGCTGTACCTGTTCAAGCGCACCCTGTGGTGGCCGTACAGCGTCGCGATGCGGCAGGCGAACGTTTTGTTCACCAAGGCGTTGCGGCCCGCGGCGCAACGCGGTTAGCGGCGGCCCCAGTCCCACCACGGCATGGTGAGCATGCCGAGACCCTCGACCCTGGTCTCACCGAGATCCTTGAACAGCGAAATCTCGACCGCCGAAACCGCTGTGCCGACAGCCTCGGCCAGGGGAAGCGCGTCGAGGTGCTCCAGTAGGGCTTTGGAGTGGGTGACGACGAAGACCTGCGTGCCAGCGGCCGCGGCGCGAATCAGCGAGGCCAGCGGACCCACCAGGTCTGGGTGCAGCGACGTCTCCGGCTCGTTGAGCACCATCAGCGAGGGTGGTCGCGGGCTCAGTAGCGCCGCGGCCCAGAGCAGGAAACGTAGTGTGCCGTCGGACAATTCGGCGGCGCGCAGCGGCCGCAGAATGCCGGGCTGGTGCAGCCGAAGATCGAACAGCCCGTCGTGCACGGTCACCGACACCGTCGCGCCGTCGAAGGCGTCGGCGACGGCGCGTTGCAGGTCGTCGAAGCCGGCTTCGATGATGGTCTGGATTGCGGCCGCCAGATCGCTGCCGTCGTCGGAGAGCACCGGCGTGCGGGTCCCGACACTGCGTTGCCGCGAGGGCGCGGCATCATCCACCCGGAACCCGTCGTAGAACCGCCAGTTGCGCAGTCGATCCCGCACCGCCGCGAGCTCGGGGTGGGCGCCGGGGTGGGCGTATTCGGCGAGCACGCTGCGATAGGACGGCAGCGCCTGGGACACCTTGTCGAAACCGCGCCCGGACTCCGCGCTCGCTTCGACGTAGTCGCGGGTGCGGCGTACCAGGGTCGAGCTGTTACGCATGACGGGTCCGGCGAATACCGCCTCGCGTTTGATCTCCGGATCAAGCCCGAACAAGGAGCGGTGACCGGCCATCTGAGGCAGTCCGAGGTCGACAAGATAGCCGAAATCGTCTGAGGCGAACCCCAGTTCGAGCGACACCGATCCGGTGCGCGTCGTGCCCTCGACCCGCCCGGTGCGGCGGGCGCCGCTGAGCTGATCGGGCCCGGCCCACAACACCGACTCCAACCCACCCTCGCGGGCCAACGAGCCGATCACCTCGCCGCGCCCACAGTCGGCCAGCAGCCGCAACGCCCGATACAGCGATGACTTCCCGGTGCCGTTGGCGCCGGTGACGACGGTGAGCCCCGCGAGTGGCAGCACGATCTCACGCAGGGACCGGTATCCGCGGATGGCGACCGTGCGCAGCATGTCAGTAACCGCCCTCGGGCGCAGCAAGTTCCAGCCGCACACCCAACAGGCGCACGGGTCGATCGAGTTCGAACTGGCCGAGGAGATCGAGCGCCGTTCGGGTGATGAGGTTCGCGTCGACCCCCGGCTCGGAGAGCTTGCGGATCCTGGTTCTGGTGAAGAAGGACTTGGTGCGAACCGTCACGGCCACCCGGGTGACGACCCGGTTCTGCTCGACGATCTCGGCCAGCGTTCGCTGCGCGAGATCGACGACGGCGGACTCCATCTCGGCGCGTTCGGTGAGATCGCGAGGAAAGGTGATGACGTGGCTGCGGGAGCGCGGCACCCAAGCAGCGGCGCTGACGTCGGTGTCACCGCCTCCCTTGGCCAGCAGCAGAATCCACAGCCCCGTCGTCGGGCCGAAGGCCTCGGTGAGCGCCGCGGCATCGGTGGTGGCCAGATCGGCGACGGTTGCGATACCCATCGTGGCAAGCCTTTTCGCCGTCTTCGGGCCGACTCCCCACAGTGCGTCGACCTTGCGGTCGCCCATCACAGCCATCCAGTTGTCGTCGGTGAGCACGTATACACCCGATGCGTCATCGGTTGCGGTTGCGCCCTTGGGCTTGCCGAATCCTGTTGCAACCTTGGCGCGTTGCTTGTTGTCGCTGATGCCCACCGAACACGACAGTCCCGTTTGCGCGGCGACCATCTCGCGGATCCGACCGGCGAACTCGACCGCGCTCTGCGAATCGTCGAACTCGGCGCCGATGTACGCCTCGTCCCAACCCCACACTTCCACGGGATGTCCGAGGTCGCGCAGTAGCCCCATCACCTCGTCGGAGGCAGCGTCGTAGGCGTCGGTGTCCAGTGGCAGGAACGTCGCATCCGGGCACTTGCGGGCGGCGGTTCGCAACGGCATGCCCGCATGCACGCCGTAGGCGCGGGCCGGATACGACGCGCACGTGACGACCTTACGGGGCTCGTTCGGATCGCCGTTGCCGCCGACGACGAGCGGCAGACCGGCCAGCGTCGGGTCGCGGCGGATTTCCACCGCAGCCTGGAACTGGTCGAGGTCGACATGGAACACCCAACGCGTCATCGGGGCCTTCGGCTCTTCGCGCAAGCGCTCATCGCCCGCAGAGCTTGCGCGCCACCGATTCCCACGCATCGCCGAGCGACACGAGCGTCTCCTGGCGCTCGACGAGTTGATGGTGCACGTAGTCGGCGTCGAGCAGGGCCAGCAGCGCGGTGGCCTGTGCGTCGAGGTCTCCAGTCGTACCGGCTTCGCGCAACAACACATAGACGTGGCGATGGTGCAGCGTCGCCGGCGGGTTGAACCGCATCCGGGGATCGCGGTTGGCGTCCGACATCAGCGCGTTGTGGCTGTGCACGAACACCAGGCGCTCCCGGCCGTAGGCCAGTAGCCGCTCGAGCGGCGGGGCGCCCGGCCCAAGGGGCGGCGGGCCGAACAGGAACGCGTGCTGGTGTGCCTTCTCGTCCTCGTCGAGCAGTACGATCATCAATCCGGCACGGCTGCCGAATCGGCGGAACAGCGTTCCCTTGCCGACGCCGGCCGCGCTGGCGATGTCATCGGTGGTGACCGCGTCCGCGCCGCGCTCGCCGATCAACCGGCGCGCTGCGTCGAGCAGTAGGGTCCGGTTGCGGGCGGCGTCACCCCGCTCCTGTACCGGTTGCCCTGTCACCGGAAGCAGGGGCGGAGTGGGGGACATGCCGCCACTTTAGAACAGCGGGATGAAATTGGACCGCAGTCCGGTTTAACCATGTGAGGATCATCGTGAGCAACCGGAAGGGAACGTCGAACATGTCCGATATCAAGGTGTTGGTGCTGCTGGGAAGTCTGCGTGCGGCGTCGATCAACCGCCAGCTGGCCGAGTTGGCCGTCGAGTCGGCCCCCGACGGTGTGCGGCTCGAGCTGTTCGACCGGCTGGGGGAGCTGCCGTTCTACAACGAGGACATCGACACCGCGGACGTCGCCGAACCCGTGGTCGCGCTGCGTGGCGCCGCTGCCGATGCCGACGCAGCCCTCGTCGTCACCCCCGAGTACAACGGCAGCGTCCCGGGCGTGCTCAAGAATGCGATCGACTGGTTGTCGCGGCCGTTCGGGGACAGCGCGCTCAAGGGCAAGCCGCTCGCGGTCGTCGGGGCGGCGCTCGGCCGGTACGGCGGCGTGTGGGCGCATGACGAGACCCGCAAGTCGTTCGGCATCGCCGGGCCGCGGGTGGTCGAGGATCTCAAGCTCTCGGTTCCGAGCAAGGTGTTCGACGGCAGGCATCCGAGGGAGAACGCCGAGGTGGCCGCGAACCTGCTCGACGTCATCGGCAAGCTGGCCGCTGAGGTCGGCTGACCGGACGCCCGAGCCGGACCACGGTGGTTTGCTGTGGCGGTACCGCGCGTGCCGCTGGCGGGTTGATCGCATGCGCTCGGGGCGCACCGGCAGCCCGTTGGATGATCCGCCGCGCTCATGCGACCGCTTCGTCGAATCCGCGGGTGGCGACACGCGCCGGGTGTGATGTGCGACACGCCGAGGCCGGGTGGCGCGGAGACCTTACGACCTGGGAATTCCAGGATTGTTATTCAGAACATCTGGTATTGCTTCGCAATGTCGGACACTAGGTGTAGTGTTTCGAGCACCGGCAGGCCCCACGATTCACAAGCTCTCCAGAGGGTCATCCGGAGCCCCGAATCCGGTCGTGTCGGGCGTCATGACACACCGGCGGCGGCCCCGGGGGACGCGAGGACAGCAGGAATTTTCCGGGTCTCCGGGCTGCTGAAATTCGATGAATCTCGGCGAGATGAAGTTTGCGACCAGTTGCCAGTCCCCGTTCAGTGCCCGTTGTAGAGGAGCCGTACCGCAGATGACTCAGCACTCGATCACCGTGTACACGAAGCCCGCATGCGTGCAGTGCAACGCCACTTACAAGGCGTTGGACAAGCAGGGCATCGCCTACGACACCGTCGACATCAGCCTCGACAGCGAAGCCCGCGACTACGTGATGGCACTCGGCTATCTGCAGGCCCCGGTCGTCGTGGCGGGAAACGAGCACTGGTCGGGCTTCCGGCCCGACCGCATCAGGGCGCTCGGAGCGGTCGCAGCCACGGCGTAGAGGTATCCGAGGCGTAGAGGTATCCGACGGGCAGAAAGGGGAGAACGCGCGGTGAGCAATCTCGTCTACTTCTCCAGCGTTTCGGAGAACACCCATCGCTTCGTCGAGAAACTGGGCCTGCCCGCCATCCGGATTCCGCTGCACGGGCGCATCGAGGTCGATGAGCCCTACGTGCTGGTGCTGCCCACCTACGGCGGTGGGCGCGCCACACCGGACATCAACGACGGTGGCTATGTCCCCAAGCAGGTCATCGCGTTCCTCAACAACGAACACAACCGGTCGTTGATCCGCGGCGTGATCGCCGCGGGCAACAACAACTTCGGCGCCGAGTTCGCCTATGCGGGCAATGTCGTTTCCCGCAAGTGCGGCGTCCCATACCTGTACCGCTTCGAATTGATGGGAACCCCGGACGACGTCGATGCCGTCCGATCGGGTTTGGAAGAGTTTTGGAAGGACCAGACGTGTCACCAACCGTC
Organism: Mycolicibacterium sp. GF69; assembly: GCF_003284965.1. GTDB lineage: Bacteria > Actinomycetota > Actinomycetes > Mycobacteriales > Mycobacteriaceae > Mycobacterium. The sequence goes on along the minus strand of NZ_QMEW01000006.1, from coordinate 117,594 downwards.
ACAGCTGCAGAGCCTGTAACGTCCGCGCCGGCAACGCTGCCCGGCGAAACGGACTACCACGCGCTCAACGCGATGCTGAATCTGTACGACGCCGACGGCAACATTCAGTTCGAGAAAGATGTGCTGGCCGCGCGCGAGTACTTCCTGCAGCACGTCAACCAGAACACCGTCTTCTTCCACAACCAGGACGAGAAGCTCGACTACCTGATCCAGAAGGACTACTACGAGCGCGAGGTGCTCGACCAGTATTCGCGTAACTTCGTCAAGACGTTGCTGGATCGCGCGTACGCCAAGAAGTTTCGGTTCCCGACCTTCCTCGGCGCATTCAAGTACTACACCTCCTACACGCTCAAGACGTTCGACGGGAAGCGTTACCTGGAGCGTTTCGAGGATCGCGTGGTCATGGTGGCGCTCACGCTGGCCGCCGGCGACACCACGCTCGCCGAGAAGTTGGTCGACGAGATCATCGACGGCCGCTTCCAGCCGGCTACTCCCACCTTCCTCAACTCGGGGAAGAAGCAGCGCGGTGAGCCAGTGAGCTGCTTCCTCTTGAGGATCGAAGACAACATGGAGTCCATCGGGCGGTCGATCAACTCCGCGCTGCAGCTGTCCAAGCGCGGCGGGGGAGTCGCGTTGCTACTGAGCAACATCCGTGAGCACGGCGCACCGATCAAGAACATCGAGAACCAGAGCTCGGGCGTCATCCCGATCATGAAGCTGCTCGAGGACTCGTTCTCCTACGCCAATCAGCTGGGGGCTCGCCAGGGCGCGGGCGCGGTGTACCTGCACGCCCATCACCCCGACATCTACCGCTTCCTGGACACCAAGCGGGAGAACGCCGATGAGAAGATCCGGATCAAGACGCTGAGCCTCGGTGTGGTGATCCCCGACATCACGTTCGAGCTCGCCAAGAAGAACGACGACATGTACCTGTTCTCGCCCTACGACGTCGAACGCGTCTACGGCGTGCCGTTCGCCGACATCTCGGTCACCGAGAAGTACCACGAGATGGTCAACGACGCCCGGATCCGCAAGACGAAGATCAAGGCGCGCGAGTTCTTCCAGACGCTTGCCGAATTGCAGTTCGAGTCGGGCTACCCGTACATCATGTACGAGGACACCGTGAACCGGTCGAACCCCATCGACGGCAAGATCACCCACTCGAACCTGTGCTCGGAGATCCTGCAGGTGTCGACGCCGTCGGAGTTCAACGAGGACTTGTCGTACAGCAAGATCGGCAAGGACATCTCGTGCAACCTGGGGTCGCTGAACATCGCCAAGGCGATGGATTCGCCGGACTTCGCGCAGACGATCGAGGTAGCCATCCGCGCGTTGACGGCGGTGAGCGACCAGACCCACATCACATCGGTGCCCTCGATCGAGCAGGGCAACAACGAGTCTCACGCGATCGGCCTCGGGCAGATGAACCTGCACGGGTACCTGGCCCGTGAGCGGATCTTCTACGGGTCCGAAGAGGGAGTGGACTTCACCAACATCTACTTCTACACCGTGCTGTACCACGCGCTGCGGGCGTCGAACCGCATTGCGATCGAACGGGGTACGGCGTTCGGCGGCTTCGAGCGCTCGAAGTACGCGTCGGGAGAGTTTTTTGACAAGTACACCGAGCAGGTGTGGGAGCCCAAGACCGACAAGGTCCGTCAGCTCTTCGCCGACGCCGGCATCCGCATCCCCGATCAGGAGGATTGGAAGCGGCTCAAGGAGTCGGTGCAACAGCACGGCATCTACAACCAGAACCTGCAGGCGGTGCCGCCGACGGGGTCGATCTCCTACATCAACCACTCGACCAGCTCGATCCACCCGATCGCGTCGAAGGTCGAGATCCGCAAGGAAGGCAAGATCGGCCGGGCCTACTATCCGGCGCCGTACATGACCAACGACAACCTGGAGTACTACCAGGATGCGTACGAGATCGGCTACGAGAAGGTCATCGACACCTACGCCGCGGCCACCCAACACGTGGACCAGGGCCTGAGCCTGACGCTGTTCTTCAAGGACACGGCCACCACGCGCGATGTGAACAAGGCGCAGATCTACGCCTGGCGCAAGGGGATCAAGACGTTGTACTACATCCGGTTGCGCCAGATGGCCTTGGAAGGCACTGAGGTGGAGGGTTGCGTCAGCTGCATGTTGTGACGACCGGTCACTGACGGGACATCCGCGCTCGGACGTAAGGCTTGCCTCGTGTGGGACGGCCATCTAAGTTAACCGCAAAAGTTTCCTCCAAACTCTGAGCGGATGGTGGCATGCCGGAACCGGTGACGAGTCAGACAGTCAAGTCGTTGTCGACGTTGGCGGACGAGCACGTCGCCGCTGCGAAGGCCGCTTCCGCCGGTCGCTCCGCACAGACCGTGTACGGCGGCCGCGACCACACGCTGCGCCAGACCCTGCTGGCGCTGGCTGCCGGGCAGGGGCTTGACGACCACGAAAGCCCCGGCGAGGCAACACTGTTGGTGGTGCGCGGTCGGGTGCAGCTCAAGTCGCCGAGCGGCACGTTGGATGGCGCCACGGGGGACTACTTTCCAATTCCGGACGAGCGCCACAGCCTTGCCGCACTCGAGGACTCGGCGATCCTGCTGACGGTCGTCGCCAAGTAACCGATCAGATCGTGAGCGTGCCGTCTTCGTTGATGGTCCAGTCGGGGTTGAGGGCAACCTCCCACACGTGTCCGTCGGGGTCGGCGAAATAGCCGGAGTATCCACCCCAGAACGTCTATTCCGCCGGCTTCAAAAGCGTTGCGCCCGCGGCCTGTGCCTGGGTCAGTACCGCATCGACGTCGGCTTCGGTGCGCTGGTTGATCGCGATGGTGATGCCGCTGAACCGGCTGTCGATCGGGTGGCGGGTGTCACGACATCGTCGGCCGATGTCTTGGGCTCCCAGCCCATGCCCTGCTCGTAGAAGCGACGTGACCGCGCGACGTCATCGACGCCGAGCGTGATCAAGCTGATGCGTTGTTCCACGGGGCCTCGGTATACGCGGGGTGCGACAGCCCCGCCGAACCGTTATTTGATCGTGTGCTGGGGTCCCTGGGCCTTCTTGTAGAGCGCCTTGAGCATCCGGTCGCGAAATGCGGCGTTGTCGATCAGTTTGACACCCGCGTTGGCGAAGCGCGGATACCCGAGCAGCTTGTGAAAGTAGCGGCCGCGCCGGTACTCCCGGCCCCATGCCGCCTCCATACGCTGCGCGTAGTTGGTGAAATCGTCGGGACCGCCGTTCTGCAGCGCGGCTATCGCGCATTCGCCGGCGGCCAGACCGGATTCCAGCGCTTTGGAGATCCCCGCGCCCGAGGCCGGCTTACCCGCGCCGAGCGAGTCGCCGGTGAACAGGACGCCCGGGCGCCACGGCGGCCACGCGGTGAAACCCATCGGCAGGCGCCAGGCCCGCACGCTTCTGTTCTTCTTGAGTTCCTCGATCGGCGGCAGTTCCCACTCGGGTGGCAGCGTGCGCAGGAACTCGCCGAGGAACTGCGTTGCGTTGATCGACTGCCAGTTCTTGTAACTGTTGACGTAGCCCAGTCCGATGTTGAACATGCCGTTGCCCATCGGGAACACCCAGCCGTAGCCCGGCAGCTGATCGCCCTCGAAGACCAGCTTCAGATATATGTCCAGGCTGTCGGAGTCTGGGCGGTTGGCCGGCATCTCCGAGCGGATTGCGATCGCCGAGTAGCCGTTGTATTCCGAGTCGATCTTGAGCGCCCGCTTGATCGGGGAGTAAGCGCCGTCGGCCGCGATCACCGCGTCGCCGTGGATTTTCTCGCCGTTCTTGAGCGTCACGCCGACGACCCGGCCGTTCTCCACGATCGGGCCGGACACCTCTGCGCCCTGGCGCACCTCGACACCCGCGGACTCAGCGTGCTTGAGCAGCACCGTATCCAGGTGAGTGCGGCTGACGGTGTGGCCGTGGTCGGGCATGCCCGGGCGCCGCGGGAACGACAACTCCCACTGGCTGGGGCTGAAGACCGTGACGCGGTTGACGCGGTGAAATGTTGCGACCTCGTCGGCCAGGCCCATCTTCTGCAGATAGCTGACCGCGCGAGCGGTCAGGCCGTCGCCGCACGGCTTGTCGCGCGGGAACTCGGCCTTGTCCAGGACCACTACCTTCGCGCCGGTCTGGGCGGCCTGCCATGCGGCGGCCGAGCCGGAAGGCCCGCCACCCGCGATGACCAGGTCGTATCGCTGCGTCATGGAACTCGTCTCGTCGATCGGTTGTCGCAGCGATATTACTCGCGCCGGGAAGCCTCTCGTGCTGGACGGAATTGGGGACCGGTGCCGCGTGAAACACGGCGCGGCCCGGTCTGAGCAGGTCAACAGCGCTGGAGCGGTAGAGTGACCGGGTGCGACGAGGGTCGAGGCCACGCGCGAGTGGTGAGCCGGGTGTCAAGGTGGACGCCCGCAGCGAACGCTGGCGCGAACACCGCAAAAAGGTGCGCGCCGAGATCGTCGACGCCGCCTTCCGTGCCATCGACCGTCTCGGCCCCAACGTCAGTGTGCGCGAGATCGCCGAGGAGGCGGGCACCGCCAAACCCAAGATCTATCGCCACTTCACCGACAAGTCGGACATGTTCAGCGAGATCGGCCAGCGCATGCGCGACATGTTGTGGGCGGCGATCATCCCGTCGATCGACGTGGAGAGCGACTCCGCGCGCCAGATCGTCGGCCGCGGCGTCGCGCACTACGTCGACCTGGTCGAGCAGCACCCGAACGTCGTGCGATTCCTGCTGCAGGGCCGGTTCGCCGACCAGTCCGCCTCCGCCATGACGACGGTCAACAAGGGCAGCGAGATCACGCTCGCCGTCGCCGACATGTTCAGCGCGGAACTCAAGGATCTGGCGCCCGAACCGGCTGCCTTCGAGTTGGCCGCGTTCGCGATCTTCGGCACCGCGGCGTCGGCGACGGACTGGTGGCTGGGTGCCGACGACGACGCCCCGCGCCGGATGCCCGCCGACCAGTTCATCGCGCACATGACGACGATCATGGTGGGGGCCATCAACGGGACGGCCGAACTGCTGGGTATCAGGATCGAGCCTGACCAGCCGATTCACACCGCCGTTCGCAAGCAGCAGCCGGTCGCCTGAGAGCGCGTTGACACCTTCGGCTCCGCGCCGGAGACTCATGAATACCCGGTACCGGCGTTCCCAGGCGGGGTTCACGCGCGATCCGGTGAGTAGGGAAGGACCGACCATGACGGTTGCCGAGCAGACGGCCGAAGACACCATCGACCGACAACCGGTGCACACCCGCGCGCTGATCATCGGCACCGGCTTCTCCGGTCTCGGTATGGCCATCGCGTTGCAGCGTCAGAACGTCGACTTCCTGGTCTTGGAGAAAGACGATGAGATCGGCGGCACGTGGCGCGACAACACCTACCCCGGGTGCGCGTGCGACATCCCGTCGCACATGTACTCGTTCTCCTTCGAGCCCAAGCCCGACTGGCGCCACTTCTGGTCCTTCCAGCCGGAGATCTTCGACTACCTCAAGGGTGTGACCGACAAGTACGGGCTACGCCGCTACATCCGGTTCGGTTCGCACGTCGACCGCGCGCACTGGGACGACGACGAGAACCGCTGGCATGTGTTCACCAAGGACGGCCGCGAGTTCATCACGCAATTCGTGATCTCCGGGGCGGGCGGCCTGCACATCCCGTTGGTGCCCGAGTTTGCCGGCCTCGACGAATACCGGGATGCTGGGGGCGCGGCTTTCCATTCCGCGCAGTGGGACCACAGCGTCGACCTCGCCGGCAAGCGCGTGGCGGTGATCGGTACCGGTGCCAGCGCGATCCAGATCGTGCCCGAGATCGTCAAGGACGTCGGTGCACTGCACCTGTACCAGCGCACACCGGCGTGGGTGATGCCGCGACCGAACAATCCGATCCCGCAGTGGATGCGCGAGATGTTCACCAACGTGCCGGGCACCCGGGCGTTGATGCGCGCGGGCATCTATTGGATTCACGAAGGTGTCGGCTTCGCGATGACACGTCAACCGCGACTGCTGAAAATCGGTGAGCTGCTCGGCAAGTGGAACATCCGAAGGTCGGTCAAGGACCGGGAGGTGCGCCGCAAGCTCACCCCGGACTACCGCGCCGGCTGTAAGCGAATCCTCAACTCCGACACCTACTACCGCGGTATCGCCGATCCGAAGACCGAGGTGATCACCGACGCCATCGCGCGATTCACGCCGACGGGCATCGTGACCGCCGACGGCGTCGAGCGCGAGGTCGACGTCGTCGTGTTCGCCACCGGCTTCCACGTGACGGATTCCTATACCTACGTCCACATCAAGGGACCGCGCGGCGAGGACCTGGTGGACCGGTGGAACCGGGAAGGCATCGCGGCCCTGCGCGGCATCACCGTCGCCGACATGCCGAACCTGTTCTTTTTGCTCGGGCCGAACACCGCGCTCGGACACAACTCGGTCGTGTTCATGATCGAGTCGCAGATTCGCTACGCCGCCCAGGCCATCGCGGCCGTCGACCGCGCCGGCGCTCAGGCGTTGGCGCCGACCCGTGAGGCCCAGGATCGCTACAACACAGAGTTGCAGAGCGATCTGGCCGGGACCGTGTGGAGCACCGGCGGTTGCCAAAGCTGGTACCTCGACGACCACGGGGTGAACCGGACGCTGTGGAGCGGTATGACATGGCAGTACTGGTTGGCGACCCGCAAGTTCGACAAGTCGGAGTACCGGTTTTTCGGGACGCGCCAGCGCGTCGCGGCCTAGGCGCCGCACCGACGACTGGCCCAGCCGGTAGCGACACGCCAGACACACGATGTTGTGTTGCAGGTGGAAGTCGTCCCCCAGGGGTAGTGTCGGTGACGGGCGATAAAACCGCTATCGGCGGACCAAAGACCAGGTGAAATGGGGTTGTCGTGAGTGATGGCATGAAGCTGATCGACCGCGTCTCGGCGATCAACTGGAACCGTCTCCAAGACGAGAAGGACGCCGAAGTATGGGATCGGCTGACGGGCAACTTCTGGCTGCCGGAGAAGGTGCCGGTGTCCAACGACATCCCGTCCTGGAACACGCTCAACGACCACGAGAAGCAGCTGACGATGCGGGTGTTCACCGGCCTCACGCTTCTCGACACCATCCAGGGCACCGTCGGCGCCGTCAGCCTGATCCCCGACGCGCTGACCCCGCATGAGGAAGCCGTCTACACCAACATCGCGTTCATGGAGTCGGTGCACGCGCGCAGCTACAGCAACATCTTCTCCACGCTGTGCTCGACGGCCGAGATCGACGATGCCTTCCGCTGGTCCGAGGAGAACCCGAACCTGCAGCGCAAGGCCGAGATCGTCATGCAGTACTACAAGGGTGACGAACCGCTCAAGCGCAAGGTGGCCTCCACGCTGCTGGAAAGCTTCCTGTTCTACTCCGGCTTCTACCTGCCGATGTACTGGAGCAGCCGGGCCAAGCTCACCAACACCGCCGACATGATCCGGCTGATCATCCGCGACGAGGCCGTGCACGGCTACTACATCGGCTACAAGTACCAGCGCGGCCTGGCGCTGGAGGACGCCGCCACGCAAGCCGAGCTCAAGGACTACACCTACGAACTGCTCTTCGAGCTGTACGACAACGAGGTGGAATACACCCAGGACCTGTATGACGGCGTGGGCCTGACCGAGGACGTCAAGAAGTTCCTGCGCTACAACGCGAACAAGGCGCTGATGAACCTCGGCTACGAGGCGCTGTTCCCGCGCGACGAGACCGACGTGAACCCGGCCATCCTGTCGGCGCTCAGCCCGAATGCCGACGAGAACCACGACTTCTTCTCCGGCTCGGGTTCGAGCTACGTGATCGGCAAGGCCGTCGTCACCGAAGACGAGGACTGGGACTTCTAGGCGCCGAGACTGGAGCAGGCCGGCCGACTTGCCGGGAAACCGGCCTGTCATGATCACCGCCGTGAGACCATTCCGGGCTGAAGGCGATGGCGCGGAGGCGAGTGGAGACGGACATGATTCGGCGGGTTGTAACGGCATTCGGTGCGTCCATCCTCGGCGCGGTGTTCTTTTCGCCGGCGGCGGCGGCCGATACCGGACAGCAGGTGCTGCTGCAGTCCGGTGCGGTGCGGTGCGTGCTGAGCGCCGATGAAGTTGCCTTCGGCGGCGGACCGATGACGGTATGCGCGCTGACGAACGGACAGCCTTGGGGAATGGCTTTCACCGAGACGTCCAAATGGAACCAGCGGCTGAACCTCGCGGTGGTCCGGGGGACCGGCGAGTTCTACTGGGACCGAGGGCTTATCGCCGAGCCGACTGCGACGCCGGTATCCGTGGACGGTGGTGCGTTTCAGGCCAACGGCTGGACTGTCGAGCCCGAGGGGCTGCGCACACGCATCACCTACGACCGCACCGGGCATGGCTTCTTCATCAACGCCGCTGAGATCCGCGGCTTCTGACGGAATTCAGGCGGACACGGGATCGTCGCCCGCTAGCGCAGTGACGTCGTATCGATCACGAACCGGTACCGCACATCGCTGGCCACCACCCGCTCGTACGCCTCGTTGATGTAGTCGGGCGTGATGACCTCGATTTCAGGCCGCACGGCGTGCTCGGCGCAGAAGTCGAGCATCTCCTGCGTCTCGGCGATACCACCGATCAACGAGCCGGCGATGCGGCGTCGGCCCGCGATCAGCGCGCCGGCCGGCACCGCCATCGGGTTCTCCGGCATACCGAGCTCGACCAGCGTCCCGTCGAGTGCGAGCAGCCCGAGATAGCTGCCCAGATCGAGATTGGCCGACACGGTGTTGAGGATCAGGTCGAACGAACCCCTCAGCTTCTTGAACGTCGCAGGATCGGAGGTGGCGTAGTACTCGTCGGCGCCCAGGCGCAGCCCGTCCTCCATCTTCTTCAGCGACTGGCTCAGCACCGTCACGTGCGCGCCCATCGCGTGCGCGAGCTTGACGCCCATATGTCCCAGCCCGCCGAGCCCGACCACCGCGACCCGGGTGCCAGGACCCGCATTCCAATGGCGTAGAGGCGAATACAACGTGATGCCCGCGCACAGCAGTGGCGCTGCAGCATCCAGCGGCAGGCTGTCGGGAATGCGCAACACATAGTTCTCGTCGACCACGATGGCGCCGCTGTAGCCGCCCTGAGTCGGCTCACCGTCGCGGCCGATCGCGTTGTAGGTGCCCACCATGCCTTTGGCGCAGTACTGCTCGTCACCCGCGCGGCACTGCGCGCACTCGCGGCAGGAATCGACGAAACAGCCGACACCGACGCGGTCGCCGACTTTGAACGTGGTGACCTCGGAGCCGACCTCGGTGACGATTCCGGCGATCTCGTGGCCGGGCACCACCGGATAGTTCGCGCGGCCCCATTCGTCGCGCACGGTGTGGATGTCGGAGTGACAGATGCCGGAGAAGTGGATATCGAATTCCACGTCGTGCGGGCCGACTTCGCGACGAACGATCGTGGTCTTGGTCAACGGTTCGGTCGCCGACGGTGCGGCATATGCGGTAACGGTGCTCATCACGACCCTTTGCTGCTTCGAATGTCTATCGACTAAAGGGCGCCGCGAAAACGGCGCGGCGAACCCGATAAAAGAACGAGCGAGCGCGTCGTGTTCATTCCGGCGGCAGCTGTGAGATTGCTCCTAGAGTCCTGGTGCCCGGAACGCGCCGTTGAACGAGATCCGTTCGTAGCGGGCGACACCGGCTGCCGTGTACGGGTCCCTGTCGACGATGTCCTGTGCCGCTTCGGCGTCGAGGTCGCCGGTGATCAAGACGGCGCCGGACTCGTCCTCCTGGCGGCCGGCCAGCACGATTCGGCCGGCGCTGACCTCGTCCTTGAGCCATTCGAGGTGGGCGGGCCTGGTCTGGTTGACGACGTCGGGCGGCTGCAGGTACGTCGATTTCAGCACGTGGAACACGGTGGCAACGCTAGTTGATCGGAGCGTTGAGCCATTGCAGGTCGGCGAGTATGCCGCGGGCGGCGACGATGCCCTCTCCGCTCTGCCACACCTCGTTGTTGACCGCGAAGACGCGGTCGTCGCGGGTCGCGCCGAGCCTCTTCCACGCGTCGCTCTTGAGCACCGTGGGCGCGCGGTCCCGGGCGGCGGCCGAATCGAACGACAGATAGACGATGTCGCCGTCGGCGATGGACAGATCGGGACCATCCGCCAGGTCGGCGTCGGTGATCCCGACCTCGATGTAGGGCTTGTCGGTAAAGCGTTGTGTCACAGGGCGATCGACGCCGACATCGGCGAGAACGCTGCCCGGGAACGTGTCGGCGCCGTAGACCCGCATCGTCGTGTCGGTGAATTGCACCACCGACGCCTGGAAATGCGCCGCGTCGTTGTCGGCGCCGGTCTTGTCGGCAGCCCGGTGAAACTCGTCCACCAGACCGTTCGCCGCATCTTGGCGTCCGGTCGCCGCGCCGACCGTGCGGAGATTGTCCTGCCACGCCGGTCCAGGCGCCCCGGTGAACACCGTCGGCGCGATGTCTGACAGCGCACCGAACGCCTCGGGGGTCAACGCCTCCGAACCGAGGATCAAGTCCGGCGCCGCGGCCCGGATGCCGTCCAGATCGGGGGTGCTTCGGGTGCCGACTCCGGGCACGTCGTGGATCACCCGCCCCAGGTACGACGGCTGACTGTCCGAGCCGTCGGGCAACGCGGCCGCCACCACCCGCGACTGCAGCCCCAGCGCGCACAGCGCGTCGAGCTGGTCGCCGGACAGCACGACGATGCGCTGCGGGTCTTCGCGTACCAGCGTCTCGCCGGCGGCATGGCGCACCATGCGGTCCGGCGGCCCCGGGTCCACGGGCGCGGGTTCGGGTGCGCACGACGCGTCGGGTCTGCGCTGATTGCCCAACACTCCGGCACCGGCGATCTTCGTCGTGCTGGTCACGATCGACGGCGTCGAGTCGGCGTCGGACGACTCCCCGCCGGGCGAGCCGCATCCGCTCACCAGGGTCACGCCGACAGCGGTCGCCAGCGCCGCCAGTCCTAGCGTCCTGGCGGCCGCCCGCCCCCATCGCGGTCCGCTGATCAGCACGCCGCCGACGGTAACATCCGGCCAGCTCCAGGGCGTGGAGCCGACGTCGGCACTCGAATACGACAGTTTGTAGGACCGCCCCCGACCCGGTCGTGAGACGACAGCTAGGATTCATCGAGAAAACCGCGGGGATGTCCCGACCTGGATGTATGGAGGACCTGTTGGTAGCCGAAGCGCCACCCATCGGAGAACTCGAGGTACGACGTCCGTTCCCGGAGCGACTCGGTCCCAAGGGCAACCTCGTCTACAAGCTCATCACCACCACCGATCACAAGATGATCGGCATCATGTACTGCGTCGCCTGCTTCATCTTCTTTTTCATCGGCGGGCTGATGGCGCTGTTCATGCGCACCGAGCTGGCGATGCCAGGGCTGCAGTTCCTGTCCAACGAGCAGTTCAACCAGCTGTTCACCATGCACGGCACGGTGATGTTGCTGTTCTATGCCACCCCGGTCGTGTTCGGGTTCGCCAACCTGGTGCTGCCGCTGCAGATCGGCGCGCCCGACGTGGCGTTCCCGCGGCTGAACGCCCTGAGCTTCTGGCTGTTCGTTTTCGGCGCCCTGATCGCGATTTCGGGTTTCATCACCCCCGGTGGTGCGGCGGACTTCGGCTGGACGGCGTACGCGCCGCTGAGCAACGCCATCCACTCGCCGGGCGCCGGCGGTGACCTGTGGATCCTGGGCCTGGCGATCTCGGGTCTGGGCACCATCCTCGGCGGGGTCAACATGATCACCACCGTGGTGTGTATGCGCGCCCCCGGTATGACGATGTTCCGGATGCCGGTGTTTACCTGGAACATCCTGGTGACCTCGGTGCTGGTGCTGATGGCCTTCCCGCTGCTGACTGCGGCGCTGTTCGGGCTGGCCGCCGACCGCCACCTCGGCGCGCACATCTACGACCCGGCCAACGGCGGTGTGCTGTTGTACCAGCACCTGTTCTGGTATTTCGGCCACCCCGAGGTGTACATCATCGCGCTGCCGTTCTTCGGCATCGTGAGTGAGATCTTCCCGGTGTTCTCCCGCAAGCCGATCTTCGGCTACACCACACTGATCTACGCGACCATCGCGATCGCCGCGCTGTCGATCGCGGTGTGGGCACACCACATGTACGCGACGGGTGCCGTACTGCTGCCGTTCTTCTCGTTCATGACGTTCCTGATCGCGGTGCCGACGGGTATCAAGTTCTTCAACTGGATAGGCACGATGTGGAAGGGCCAGTTGACGTTCGAGACACCGATGCTGTTCTCGGTTGGCTTCCTGCTGACGTTCCTGCTGGGCGGACTGTCGGGCGTGCTGCTGGCCAGCCCGCCGCTGGACTTCCACGTCACCGACAGCTACTTCGTGGTGGCGCACTTCCACTACGTGCTATTCGGGACCATCGTGTTCGCGACCTATGCGGGTATCTACTTCTGGTTCCCGAAGATGACCGGCCGGTTGCTCGACGAGCGGCTCGGCAAGTTGCACTTCTGGTTGACGTTCATCGGTTTCCACACCACGTTCCTGGTGCAGCACTGGGTCGGCGATGAGGGTATGCCGCGGCGCTACGCCGACTACCTGCCAACGGACGGCTTTACCACGCTCAACGTGGTCTCGACCATCGGCGCGTTCATCCTCGGTATCTCGACGGTGCCGTTCGTGTGGAACGTGTTCAAGAGCTGGCGCTACGGCGAGCCGGTGACCGTCGACGATCCGTGGGGGTACGGGAACTCGCTGGAGTGGGCGACCAGTTGCCCGCCGCCGCGGCACAACTTCACCGAACTGCCCCGGATCCGTTCGGAGCGGCCGGCGTTCGAGCTGCACTATCCGCACATGGTGGAGCGGATGCGCGCCGAGGCGCACATCGGCCGCAGCCATGGGCCAGCGGACGGCGATGTGACGCGGCTGGACGACGCGAGCGTCCGCACCTGACGATCGCGGCATGACCGGTCAATCGCACGAACCTTCGTCGCTGCTGATCACGGTGACCGGCCGTGACCAACCAGGCGTCACCTCAGCGCTGTTTGAGGTGTTGTCGCGGCACCGGGTCGCGTTGCTCAATGTCGAACAGGTCGTGATCCGCGGACGGCTGACCCTCGGCGTACTCGTCGCGGGCCCGGCGGAAGTCGCCGACGGCGCCGAGCTGCGTGACGCGGTCACCACGGCCATTCACGATGTCGGACTGGAAGTCACGATCGAACGCAGCGGCGGCGAACCCGTCATGCGTGAGCCATCCACGCACACGATCGTCGTGCTCGGCCGCCCCATCACCGCCGAGGAATTCGGTGTGGTGGCCCGCGAGCTTGCCAGACTCGAGGTCAACATCGACTCGATCCGCGGCGTATCTGACTATCCCGTGACGGGATTGGAGTTGCGGGTCTCGGTGCCCTCACAAGAGGTGTACAAGGAGTTGCAGAACGCGATGGCGCGGGTCGCGGTCGCCCAGGAGATCGACGTTGCGCTCGAGGACTACAGCCTGGCGCGGCGGACCAAGCGGCTCATCGTGTTCGACGTCGACTCGACGTTGATCCAGGGCGAGGTGATCGAGATGCTGGCCGCCCGGGTGGGTGCGCAGGCCGCGGTCGCTGAGGTCACCGAGGCCGCCATGCGCGGCGAACTCGATTTCGCCGAATCGTTGCATCGGCGCGTGGCGACGCTGGCCGGGCTTCCTGCTTCGGTGCTCGACGATGTCGCCGAGCAAATCGAACTGACCCCTGGCGCCCGCACGACGCTGCGCACGTTGCGGCGCCTCGGATTTCACTGCGGCATCGTGTCGGGCGGCTTCCGTCAGGTCATCGAACCGCTCGCACACGAGCTGATGATGGAGTTCGTCGCCGCCAACGAACTCGAGATCGTCGACGGGATGCTGACCGGGCGGGTGATCGGCCCCGTCATCGACCGGCCCGGAAAAGCCAAGGCGCTGCGCGACTTCGCGAACCAGGCGGGTGTGCCAATGGAGCAGACGGTGGCCGTCGGAGACGGTGCAAACGACATCGACATGCTCTCGGCCGCGGGTCTCGGTGTGGCGTTCAACGCCAAGCCGGCGCTGCGGGAGGTCGCCGACGCGTCGCTGAGCCAGCCATATCTGGACACCGTGCTGTTCATACTCGGAATCACCCGCGGCGAGATCGAGGCCGCCGACGCCATCGACGGTGTGGTGCGGCGGGTCGATATCCCCGACTGAACACGCGCTCTCGCCCTGCGCTGGGGCCCATCGCCGGACACGCGTGGCGAGTTGTGCGTGAAAACGAGCGTCGGGCGCACGAGATCACGCCCAAGCCGCCTGACTACGATGAGCGAGTGCCCACCGACGAAGGAGATGCAGCCGACCCGGACGTGCTGATCGACTTCGCGAAGGTGTCGTTGCGGCGTGGCGGTCAGGTTCTGGTCGGCCCCATCACGTGGGCGGTCGAACTCGACGAACGCTGGGTGGTGATAGGTCCCAACGGCGCTGGGAAGACCTCCGTGCTGCGCATCGCCGCCGCGTTGGAGCATCCGTCGTCGGGAACCGCATACGTACTCGGCGAGCGACTCGGTCGCACCGACATGTCCGAACTGCGAGCGCGGGTCGGGCTCAGTAGTTCGGCGTTGTCGCAGCGGGTGCCCGACGGTGAGGTCGTGCGCGACCTGGTTGTCTCCGCGGGGTACGCGGTGCTCGGCCGGTGGCGCGAGGCGTACGACGACGTCGACTACGAGCAGGCGATCGACATGCTCGAAAGCCTCGGTGCCGAACATCTGGCCGAGCGCACGTACGGAACCTTGTCCGAAGGCGAGCGCAAGCGGGTGCTGATCGCGCGTTCGATGATGACCGATCCCGAGCTGTTGCTGCTCGATGAGCCCGCCGCCGGGCTGGACCTGGGCGGACGCGAGGAGTTGCTGGCCCGACTCGAGGATCTGGCCGCCGACCCGGATGCTCCGGCGATGGTGTTGGTGACCCATCACGTCGAGGAGATCCCGCGCGGTTTCTCCCACGGCTTGATCCTGTCCGAGGGCAAGGTCATCGACTCCGGCCTGCTACCGGACGTGCTGACCGCCGAGAACCTGTCCAAGGCGTTCGGTCAGACGATCACGCTGGAAGTCGTGGACGGGCGGTACTTCGCGCGACGGGCCAGGACCCGGGCCGCGCACAGGAGGCGTGCGTGACTTCTTCGGAGGGTAGGGCCGAACCCGGCGGCGACGCGGCTGATGCACCATTGACACCGCGGCCGGCTGCGACGGTGATGCTCATTCGCGACAAGCCGGGCGCCGCCCGGGACGTCGAAGTGTTTCTGATGCGGCGACACTCGGCGATGGATTTCGTCGCGGGCGTGATGGTATTCCCAGGCGGCGGTGTCGACGATCGGGACCGCAACGCCGATATCGCCTGGTTCGGTCCCGAACCCGCCTGGTGGGCCGAGCGTCTCAACGTCGAGCCGGACCTGGCGCAGGCGCTGGTGTGTGCCGCGGCGCGCGAGACTTTCGAGGAGTCGGGGGTGTTGTTCGCCGGCGCGGCAGACGACCCCGACGTGCTCGTCGACGACGCCGCGGTGTACCGCGATGCGCGGGCCGCGCTGGTCGATCGGTCGCTGTCGTTCGCCGACTTTTTGCACCGCGAGAAGCTGGTGCTGCGTGCCGATCTGCTTCGACCGTGGGCCAATTGGGTGACGCCGAAGGAGGAGCGCACCCGCCGCTACGACACCTACTTCTTCGTGGGGGCGCTGCCGGATGGCCAACGCGCGGACGGTGAGAACACCGAAACCGACAGGGCCGAGTGGATCTCACCGTCGGAAGCGCTCGGGGACTTTGCCGACGGGCGGACGTTCTTGCTGCCGCCGACATGGACCCAACTCGACTCGCTCAACGGCCGCACCGTTGCTGAAGTGCTTGCGGTGCAACGCCGGATCGTATCCGTCACACCCCATCTGGCGGCGAACAAGGACACCGGCAACTGGGAGATCGAATTCTTCGACAGTGACCGGTACAACGCCGCCCGCAACCGTCGCTCGCCGGAAGGCTACGGTCCGAACACCGAATCCGACGCCCGTCAGGCATGAGCGAGTTCGTTTCCGTCCACACCAGCGATGAGCGGCCCGGCATCGCCACTCTGCTGCTGTCGCGACCGCCGACCAACGCGCTGACCCGGCAGGTGTACCGAGAACTGGCCGGTGCCGCTCGAAGTCTCCGCGGCCGCGACGACATTCACGCCGTGATCGTCTACGGCGGCCACGAGATCTTTTCCGCCGGCGACGACGTACCCGAACTGCGCACCCTCGATTCCGCCGGTGCCGCTGCCGCCACGCGCGTCTGCCGAGAGGCCATCGACGCGGTGGCGGCGATACCCAAGCCCACCGTCGCCGCCATCACCGGCTACGCCCTGGGCGGCGGCCTCACCCTGGCGTTGGGCACCGACTGGCGGGTCTGCGGCGACAACGTCAAGTTCGGCGCGACGGAGATCCTGGCCGGTTTGGTGCCGGCGGGCGGCACATCGCGACTGGCGCGCACCGTCGGGCTCAGCAAGGCCAAGGAGCTGGTCTTCAGTGGCCGGTTCATCGACGCCAAGGAGGCGTTCGCGCTGGGACTCATCGACCAGATGGTGGCGCCCGACTGCGTGTACGACGCCGCGCTGGCCTGGGCGGAGCGGTTCGTCGAGCATCCGCCCCAGGTACTGGCTGCGGCCAAGGCGACGTTCGACCTCTAGGCTGCCCTGTTATGAGCTTTGACGATGCGGCTTTAGTTCCCAACCCGCACGCCACCGCCGAGCAGGTGGAAGCGGCCCGACACGACTCCAAACTGGCCCAGGTGCTGTACCACGACTGGGAAGCCGAGAGCTACGACGAGAAGTGGTCGATCTCCTACGACAAACGGTGTGTGGATTACGCCCGCGATCTGTTCGACGCGACCGTACCGTTCTCCGAACAGCGCAAGCTGCCGTATGAGCGGGCGTTGGAACTGGGGTGCGGCAGCGGTTTCTTCCTGCTCAACCTGATCCAGGCGGGGGTCGCCCGGCGCGGTTCGGTGACCGACCTGTCGCCGGGCATGGTCAAGGTCGCCACCCGCAACGGCGAGAACCTCGGCCTCGAGATCGACGGGCGGGTCGCCGACGCGGAGGGCATCCCGTACGACGACGACACCTTCGACCTGGTGGTCGGCCACGCGGTGTTGCACCACATCCCCGACGTCGAGCTCTCGCTTCGGGAAGTGGTGCGGGTACTCAAGCCCGGCGGTCGGTTCATCTTCGCCGGCGAGCCGACGAATGCAGGTGAGAACTACGCGCGCCCGCTGTCGACGCTGACCTGGCGGGTCGTGACGAACATGACGCGCCTACCCGGGTTGACCGGTTGGCGCCGCCCGCAGGCCGAACTCGACGAATCGTCACGCGCTGCCGCACTGGAGGCGATCGTCGACCTGCACACCTTCGCGCCCGCCGAACTCGAGCGCATGGCGGCCAACGCGGGTGCCGTCGAGGTCTCGACCGCCACCACCGAGCTCACCGCCGCGATGCTGGGCTGGCCGCTGCGCACCTTTGAGGCTGCGGTGCCGCCGGACCGATTGGGTTGGGGCTGGGCCAAATTCGCCTTCACCAGCTGGATTGCGTTGTCCTGGGTCGATCACAACGTCTGGCGACAGGTGGTGCCGAAGGGCTGGTTCTACAACGTCATGGTCACGGGAGTCAAGCCAACCGCGAAGTGACTGTCGCGTTCGGCCTCCAAGACGTCAGCTATCTGCGCAGCGGGGCCGGCGTCGAGGCCCTGCGGGAAGTCGCCGCGCTCCCGCTGACCAGTGCGACACTGGTTACCGACATCGGCTCGGCCCGTGCACGTTTCGGTGAGCGCGCAGCCACTTTGGTCGAGACGACCGTCCTGCGCCGTAAGGCGGCGGCGAAGATGTCCCGCCCCGACGAGTGGTTGTTCACCGACGAGGCGCTCCAGCAGGCCACCGCCGAACCGGTAGCTTGTCACCGCGCACGCAGGCTGAGCGGTGCGCGGGTGCACGATGCGACGTGCTCGATCGGCACCGAGGTTGCCGCACTGCGTGATTCGACAGCATTGGTGCTCGGCAGCGACATCGATGAGGTCCGGCTCGCGATGGCGCGAAACAACGTCGTCGGTGTGGATCTGGTTCGTGCAGACGCGCTTCGGCCGATCAGCCGGGACGCCGTCGTCCTACTCGACCCGGCGCGACGCAGCGGCGGGCGGCGCCGGTTCGATCCGCGCGACTACACACCCGCACTCGACGAGCTCCTCGAGGTGTACCGGCATCGTGACGTCGTCATCAAATGCGCTCCCGGAATCGATTTCGACGCCGTCGCGCGATTGGGCTTCGTCGGTGAGATCGAAGTGGTGTCGCTGGCGGGCAGCGTGCGCGAGGCATGCCTGTGGGCCGAGGGGATTACGGGCTCCGCCATCCGCCGCCGAGCCTCGCTGCTGGACACCGGCGAACAGGTCACCGACGCCGACCCCGACGACTGTGGGGTGGCGCCTGCAGGGCGGTGGATCGTCGACCCCGATGGCGCCGTCGTGCGCGCCGGCCTGGTACGTCATTACGCGGCGCGCCATGGCCTGTGGCAACTGGACCGCGATATCGCGTACCTCTCGGGTAACCAGCTACCGCCGGGGGTACGAGGTTTCGAGGTGCTCGAGGAACTGCCGTTCAACGAACGGCGACTGCGCCAGGCCCTTTCGGCACGTGACATCGGTGCGGTCGAAATTCTGGTCCGTGGTGTCGACGTCGACCCCGACGTACTGCGTCCACGGCTTCGCCTGCGCGGTTCCCAGCAAGCTTCGACGGTCATCACCCGCATCGGGACCGGAGGCGCAAGCCGGGCAACGGCATTCATTTGTCGTTCGTCCCGATGAGCGGCCACGTATTCTGGCGGTGATGACCGGTATCGAGGCCGGCACCCAACAGCGAGGACGTTCCGACAATGCGCATTTTCAGGCCGATCGCTCTGTTCGCGGTCGCCGCTGTCGCGGGCGTCATCGCGGCGCCCTCGGCGGCCGCTCAAACGGGCTGCGCCGACCTTCAGGGCACCGTCGGACCGGACCAGATGTGCCGCGTGCACGTCGAGAACCGCGCCTACACTCTCGACTTGAGCTTCCCCAACGACTATCCGGACCAAGCTCCGCTGGTGGCGTACCTGACGCAGGTGCGTGATGGATTCGTCAATGTCGCCGAGGATCCCGACGCATACAACCTGCCCTACGAACTCGACGCCGACGGCGCCGGCTACGGGTCCGGTCTGCCGGGCATCGGCACCCGCAGCGTGGTGTTCACCATCTGGCAGAACGTCGGCGGCGTGCGCCCGCAGACCTTTTATCAGGCGTTCAACTGGAACCTCGGCAAGAACGCGCCGATCACCTTCGACACGTTGTTCAGGCCGGGCACCAAGCCGTTGGACGTGATCTATCCCGAGATCGACCGGTACCTGCAGCGGCAGGGGATGATCTACCCGGTGCCGCCGGCCGAAGCCACCGATCCCGCGAAGTACCAGAACTTTGCGCTGACCGACGACTCGTTGATCTTCTTCTTCAGCCAAGGCGAGCTGTTGCCGGAATCCGCGGGTCCGGTCCAGGCGACGGTGCCACGCGCCGTGGTGGCGCCCATGCTCGCGGTCTAGGCGGGTGCGAAGCCGTACACCGCACCGTCACTGGTGGCGGTGACGACACGGCGGTCGTGGCCGACGGAGACGCCGACGGGCCATCCCGTCGCCCTCGGCAACGGGTAGGTGTTGAGCGTTCGGCCGTCGGCGGGATCGAAGACGAGCAGGGCCTGTCCGGCATCCTCCCCGTCGCCGTCGCGCACGACGGTGTAGGCGACATGAGGTCCGGCTTGACTCGACGTCGTCAGCGGCATGACGTCGTCGCGGGTCCATCGCGCCTCGGCGCGGTCACCGTCGTCTTTGATCCCGGTCAGCTTGGCCCCCGGGCCGCCGCCGGCCACGATCAGCCCGTCCGGTGACACCGAGGGCGGGGTCTGCCCGAGGTAATCCAGCGGCACCGACCACTTCGCTTTGCCGTCGGCGGCGTTGAGCGCCCATAGCCGGTCGTCGCGGCCGTTGATGTACACCGTCGACCCGTCGGCCGAGAAAACCGGGCTGCCAAGGGGTCCGCCGCCGACGGCGTCACTGGTCCACTCGCGGGTCAGCAGCGGTGACTGTCCGGGCCGGTAGCGCAGTCCGACCAGGATCGGTGCCTCTGCGCCGGGCTCCCAGAGTCCCAGCACAACGGTGCCGGTGGCTGCGGCGAACGCCGGCGCGGCGGCCACCGGACAGCGGGGTCGGGCTGGATGACAGTCGGCCAGGCCGCGCTCGGAGTCTTTCGGGTCCAGGCCGGCGACCAGGTCCAGCGGGCTGCCCTCGACGGTGCCGCGGTGGGCGTCGAACACCAGCACCTGCCCCAGATGGGTCACCACCAGCAGATGGCCGGGGTTCAGGATCCGCGCCGTGGTCGGCATCCCGATCACCGGCTGACGCCAGCGGATCCACTGGGTCGGCGGAAACGACAGCATGGCGCCCGGTTGTCCGATGTAGACGTTGTCGAACCCATCGAGAAGCGGACTGGAGGCGCCACCGCCCTGCACCAGACGGGTGCACCACCGTTGCCTGGCCTTGTTGTCGGCCTCCCACACCATCAGCGAGCAGCCGGCCGGGGTCTGCGCGTTGACGGCGAGATAGTTGCCGGATCCCAGCGCGACCGCAGCGGCCAGATCGCCCTTGACCGACCGCGTCCATTCGAGGCGCAATGTGTCGGCGCCGGCCTGCGGTCGGTAGCTGCTGTTCGCGGCGTCGCCGTACTGGGCGGCCCAACCGTCGGCGGCCTTGGCCTCAACCCACGAGTCGGTGTCCTGACAGCCTGCCAAGGTGGCCGTGATCAGCGCTGTCAGTAAAGAAACAGCCAGCACGGTCAATCGCCGGAACACTCGATCCTTTCCGTTCCTAGTCTCGGTGCACGTGAGGTCTCGGTCCACGTGAGGGTAACCGTTCGGGGTCGAATCGCTCGCGTAGGCTTTCCGGCCATGACGACGATGTGGGGCGCGCCGTTGCACAAGCGCTGGCGAGGGTCGCGGCTTCGCGATCCGCGACAGGCGAATTTCCTGACGCTCGCCTCGCTGAAATGGATGGTAGCGAACCGCGCTTACACCCCGTGGTATCTGGTCCGGTACTGGCGGTTGCTGAAGTTCAAGTTGCGCAACCCGCACATCATCACCCGCGGCATGGTGTTCCTCGGCAAGGGTGTCGAGATCGAGGCGACACCGGAGCTGTCGACCATGGAGATCGGCCGCTGGGTGCACATCGGCGACAAGAACACGATCCGCTGCCACGAGGGGTCGCTGCGGTTCGGCGACAAGGTGGTGCTCGGCCGCGACAACGTCATCAACACCTATCTCGACATCGAGTTGGGCGACTCCGTGCTGATGGCCGACTGGTGCTACATCTGCGACTTCGACCACCGGATGGACGACATCAACCTGCCGATCAAGGACCAGGGCATCGTCAAGGGCCCGGTGCGCATCGGTCCCGACACCTGGGTCGGCGTCAAGGTCACGGTGCTGCGCAACACCACGATTGGGCGCGGGTGCGTACTCGGGTCGCATGCCGTCGTGCGGGGCGACGTGCCCGACTATTCGATCGCGGTCGGCGCACCGGCCAAAGTGGTCAAGAACCGCCAGCTCGCGTGGGAGACGTCGGCAGCGCAGCGCGCGGAACTGGCCGCGGCCCTGGCCGACATCGAACGCAAGAAGGCCTCCCGCTAGATCTTTTCCGCGCGATCCGTGCCCCGGCTTTTGGCTAGCGACCGGGCAGTGCATGCTCCACGATGGGACGGCGTCGGTGCGGTTCGCGCTCGCGTCGCTTGGCGGCGAGGTACACCTGAGCGGTCTCATCGGCGATCGTGCGCCATTCGAACTGCGATGTGAGCCGTTCGCGAGCGGCGATGGCGCGCCGCTGGGCGGCGTGCGGGTGGTCGAGCACGATACGCACGGCCGAAGCGAGCGCGGCCACATCGCGTGGTGGATACGACATGCCGGTCTGCCCGTCGATGACCGCTTCTCCCAGACCGCCGACGTTCGACGTCACCAGCGGAATCCCAGTCGCCGCAGCCTCGAGTGCGACGATGCCGAACGGCTCGTAGTGACTGGGCAGCACGGCGGCGTCAGCGGTGTGCAGCAGACCGACCAAAGCGTCGTGGTCGAGATGACCGACGAACGACGTTGCCTTGAGCACCTTGTGTTTTCGCGCCTGGGCCATGAGCCAGTCCAGTTGCGTGCCCTCGCCGGCGATCGTCAGTGTGGTACCGGGGTGGGTGCGGCGGATACGAGGCAGCGCGGCGATGGCGTCGTGTATGCCCTTCTCGTATTCCAGGCGTCCGAGGAACAGCAGCTGCGCGGGCCCGGTGCGGGGCGCTCTTTCCGCGAACGGCCAACGCCTGCAGTCGATCCCGTTGCGGATGACACGTGTTTCACCCAAGCCGGGGCCGAACAGTTCGGTGATCTCATCGCTCATCGAACTCGAACACGTGATCAGCGAATCCGATTCGCGCGCCAGCCACGACTCCACGGCATGCACCTGGCGGCTGATGCGACCAGCGACCCATCCCGAATGCCGGCCGGCCTCGGTGGCGTGGATCGTCGAAACCAATGGCACATCGAAGAATTCGGCCAGTGTGATCGCCGGATGCGCGACCAGCCAGTCGTGTGCGTGTACGACGTCGGGCCGCCACGGACGGCCGTGTCGTGTCCGGATGCCAAGGCCCGCGCGGACCATCGAATGCCCCATCGCCAGCGTCCAGGCCATCATGTCGCTGCCGAAGTCGAACTCGTGCGGATCCTGTGCGGCGGCGACGACGCGCACACCCTCGGCGATCTCGTCGGTGGACGGATGCGTGCTCGGGTCGGTGTTCGACGGTCGACGGCTGAGCACGACGACCTCGTGACCCGCGTCGGCCAGTGCGGTGGCCAGGTGATGGACGTGTCGGCCGAGACCGCCGACCACCACCGGCGGGTACTCCCACGACACCATGAGGATTTTCATGGGCGCTCACTGCGGCGCGTGGGCCCACGCGTAAGCCTGGGACGTGCGCAAACTGCTGTGGTTTTGCGGCGGGTCGGGGTGCAGACACGCA
Organism: Mycolicibacterium sp. GF69; assembly: GCF_003284965.1. Classification (GTDB taxonomy): domain Bacteria; phylum Actinomycetota; class Actinomycetes; order Mycobacteriales; family Mycobacteriaceae; genus Mycobacterium. The sequence goes on along the minus strand of NZ_QMEW01000006.1, from coordinate 94,508 downwards.
CGCTCGCCCAAGAAACGGGACTCATCTCGGCAACCGCCTGGCGTCGAGGTGGCCGAACAGGCCGTCGGCGCGGTTCCAGCCGGCGGCCAGCCGCTGCGCGTGCTCATGGCGACCGGACGCCGCAGCGTCGGCGATCTCGCGGGTGGCGTGGGCGTGCAGATGCGCACGGTAACGCGCATAGTCGGCCGCGGAGTCCTTGCTGACCATGAACGGCCAGTCGCTCGACACGGTGAGCAACGTCTCGCGCAGGATCTGGTCGGCGACGAAGTTACGGGCCGGCGGGGTGTCGGTCTCGCCGAGCGCCTTGTCGACGGTCGTCAGCGCGGTGTCGACGACCTCGCCGTTCAGCTGCACTAGATCGGCGACCTGCTCACCGGACCACACCTGCCAATCCTTGCCGGAACCCCAAGAGCTGGGCGGCAACTCGACGGACGAGCCGATGAAGCCGTCGGTCTTGGCGTCGGCGAGCGTGCCGACGCGCACCCCGGCCTCCGGCAGCGCGCGCAGCACCCGTTCGAGCCAAACCGGGCCCTCGTACCACCAGTGGCCGAACAGTTCGGTGTCGAACGCGGCGATGACGTGCGCGGGACGCCCGATGCGTTCGCTCTCGTCGCACAGCCGCCGGCGGACCACCTCGACGAAGTCGACAACGTGCGAGTCGATCGCGCGGTCGGCACGCTCGGGGTCGTACGGCGCCTTGGCCTCCGACGGCACGTTGCGACCCGTGACCCTGGCGGGCTTGAGACCCGTTGTGTGGTCGTAGGTGTGGAAGTCACGGTATGCGGGGTGGCCGGGATAGCCGGACTTCGGCGACCACACCCGGTAGCTGACCTGAAGATCCCGGCCGAATGCGACTACGTCGGTTGAGGCAACGGGTCGGCCTAGGGTCGTGTCCCCGTGCAGGGACGGACCGTCGACCATGAAGTGGCCGACACCGGCTGCGGCGTAATCGTTTTCCATCCCCGGCGCGTAGGCGCACTCCGGGGCCCAGATGCCGAGCGGCTTGTGCGCGAACCGAAGTCGGGCATCGGCGAGCCCCTCGCGCAGCGCGAACTCCCGAAGCCGGTGGTTGAGCAGCGGCTGGAACGGATGTGACAGCGGTCCGCCGAGCAGTTCGATGGTGTCGGCATCGATGAGTTCCCGCAGCAGCGGGCTGCCGCCGTGGGACCACAGCGTCGAGAAGTCGTCGAGCGCCTGCTCTGCTTCGGCGTGTTCGCGAACACCGAACTGCCGCAGCGGATCCCCGACGGTAGTTGCCTCCATCGCCCGCAGCTGCCAATTCGCCAGCCAGTGATGCATACCCGTGAGGCAGTACGGGTCGTCGAGTTGTGCTGTCACCACGGGGGTCATGCCCAGCGTCAGCTGATGTTTGCGGCCCTCGGCCGCCAACCTGCGCAGCACCCGCATCAGGGGTAGGTACGCCGCCGACCACGACTGATACAGCCATTCTTCGCCGACGGGCCAGCGGCCGTGATGAGCCAGCCAGGGCAGATGGGTATGCAGGACGAAGGTGAAAAGGCCCGGAGCCGGCGGGCCGGCGACATTCGGGTTAGGAGCCGGCGGGCCGGCGACATTCAGGTTAGGGCCCGGAGACGTCACGGCCGCACCGCGATCGCGACGAGATCCAGGCTGTCACCGATGTTTCGATCGCGGGCATCGACCAGGTCGAAGTCCGCGCTGCGCACCGACGCGACGTCGGCCAGCAGGTCCTCGGGCCACACCGCGTCGGCCAGCGCCCGCGCGATCTGGGCGTCGATGATCGATCCGCCGTGCCGGATATCGAGATCGACCAGCCGAGGTCCGTGAAAGACGCCGAGCATCGCCTCGAGCGAGAACCCGGCAGCTGTCAACAGTTCGGTCAACTCCGCGGCGTTGAGTTCGCGGGTGTGGAACGGGTTGATCGGCGTATCGCGACCGGGGGAGAAGGTGATCCGGTTCGGCGTCGACATCAGCAGCGTGCCGCCGGGGCGCAGCACACGGAAGCATTCGTCGACGAATTGGCTCTGGTCCCAGAGGTGTTCGATCACCTGGAAGTTGACGACGACGTCGACTGCACCGTCGTCGAGCGGCAGTTCGGCAAGATTGCCGTGGCGCATGTCGACCCGCGGATAGCGCGCGCGCACGTGTGCGACCGCGGACTCGTCGTAATCCAAACCGATCACGCGGCGGGCCATCTCGGCGATCAAATCCGCGCCGTAACCCTCGCCGCAGCCCGCTTCGAGGACGTCGCGTTCCGCGCAGCGGTCGACCAGCCGCTGATAGACGACTTCATGGCGGCGGAACCAGTAGTTCTCCTCCGCCAGGCCGGGAACCGTGCGTTCCCCGGTCAGGGGAAGGTCGCGCCGGGCGTCGTCCCCGCTGACTACCTTCTCCGCTGCACTGCGGGCGTGGGGCAAGCCCGCCGTCCCGGTAACAAATGCGCTCATTGCAAGGCAGGCTAACGTGAATCGGCCCACAGACGAACGGTTCACCGCCTACGTGCTGCTAGAACACGAGCTTCGACCCGCTACAGTGTTCCTGCGAACCACCACAAGTTACCGACCAGTAACATGGTGGAGGTTGCTCAAAGCGTGGTATTGCGGGCCGACCAACGGTCCCTTCGAGGAGGACGAACCAGACTCATGACGAACATCGTGGTCCTGATCAAACAGGTCCCTGACACCTGGTCGGAGCGCAAGCTGACCGACGGCGACTTCACTCTGGACCGGGAGGCCGCCGACGCGGTGCTCGACGAGATCAACGAGCGCGCCGTCGAGGAGGCGCTGCTGATCAAGGAGCGGGAAGGCGGCGAGAGCACCGTGACGGTTCTCACAGCCGGACCTGAGCGCGCGACCGAGGCCATCCGCAAGGCGCTGTCGATGGGTGCCGACAAGGCCGTGCACCTCGTCGACGACGGTATGCACGGCTCGGACATGATCCAGACCGGCTGGGCGCTGGCGCGCGCGCTGGGCACCATCGAAGGCACCGAGCTGGTCATCGCCGGCAACGAGGCCACCGACGGTACCGGCGGCGCGGTCCCCGCCATCATCGCCGAGTATCTGGGTCTGCCGCAGTTGACGCACCTGCGCAAGGTCAGCATCGAGGGTGGCAAGGTGACCGGCGAGCGGGAGACCGACGACGGCGTGTTCACGGTCGAGGCGCCGCTGCCGGCCGTGGTGAGCGTCAACGAGAAGATCAACGAGCCTCGCTTCCCGTCCTTCAAGGGCATCATGGCCGCCAAGAAGAAGGAAGTGACCACTCTCACGCTGGCGGAGATCGGCGTGGAGGCCGACGAGGTCGGCCTCGGGAACGCCGGGTCGAAGGTGCTGTCGTCGACGCCGAAGCCGCCGAAGACCGCAGGCGAGAAGGTGACCGACGAAGGCGACGGCGGTACCAAGATCGCCGAGTACCTGGTCGCTCAAAAACTCATCTAACACTTCCGTACTCGAGAAACGAGAGACATACCCATGGCTGAAGTACTCGTGCTCGTCGAGCACGCCGAAGGTGCGCTGAAGAAGGTCACCTCGGAATTGATCACCGCCGCTCGCAAGCTCGGCGAGCCCTCGGCCGTCGTCGTCGGCGCGTCGGGAACCGCACAACCGCTCGTCGACGGCCTCAAGGCTGCCGGCGCCGCCAAGATCTACGTCGCCGAATCCGACGATGCGGAGAACTACCTGATCACCCCGCAGGTCGATGTGCTGGCTTCGCTTGTCGAGTCCGCGTCACCGGCGGGCGTCCTGCTGGCGTCCAGCGCGGACGGCAAGGAGATCGCCGGTCGCCTGGCGGCCAGGATCGGCGCTGGTGTGCTGAGCGACGTCGTCGACCTCACCGACGGCGGTAAGGCCGTGCACTCGATCTTCGGTGGCGCGTTCACGGTCGAGGCCGAGGCCACCGGCGAGGTCCCGGTCATCACGTTGCGGGCCGGCTCGATCGACGCCGAACCCGCCGACGGCGCCGGCGAGGTCGTCAACGTCGATGTGCCTGCGCAGGCCGAGAACGCGACGAAGATCACCAAGCGCGAGCCCGCCGTCGCGGGCGACCGCCCGGAACTCGCCGAGGCCTCCGTGGTCGTCTCGGGCGGCCGTGGTGTCGGGAGCGCCGAGAACTTCAACGTCGTGGAGGAACTGGCCGACTCGCTCGGCGGCGCCGTCGGTGCCTCGCGTGCGGCCGTCGACTCGGGCTACTACCCGGGCCAGTTCCAGGTGGGCCAGACCGGCAAAACGGTCTCGCCGCAGCTGTACATCGCACTGGGCATCTCGGGCGCGATCCAGCACCGCGCCGGCATGCAGACGTCGAAGACGATCATCGCGGTGAACAAGGACGAAGAGGCGCCGATCTTCGAGATCGCCGACCTCGGCATCGTCGGAGACCTGTTCAAGGTCACACCGCAGCTGACCGAGGCGGTCAAGGCCCGCAAGGGCTGATCCCCGGATCATCTCCGCGAGACCCCGGTGCATGCCGCACCGGGGTTTCGTGCATCAGGGCCCGGTAGGAGTACGGGCTCTCAAGGGCACGCCGGTCTCAGCGCTGCGGGCAATTCGTCACCTGGCGCTCATCGACACGTCACGCGCCCGATGCCACCCGGAGATACGGCTGGGCGACCGTGCAGCCATGAGTACCGCATCAGTCCTCATCGCCCCTGACGAAACCGATCGTGGTCGGGCCGGATCTGCGACGCCGGCGCCGCGCTACACCCTGCTGTTGTCGACCGATGCCACGCTGGTCGAGGTGTCGCAACGCCTGCGCCACGAGGTATTCGTCGCTGAGCCCGGATTCGCGCTGCGTTCTGCGTCCGACGGCTTGGACGCCGACCGGTTCGACGAGCACTGCGACCACCTGCTGGTCCGCGAGGACGTCTCCGGCGAGGTGGTCGGCTGTTATCGGATGCTACCGCCGGCCGGTGCGGTTGCCGCTGGGGGTCTTTACAGCGCAACGGAATTCGATGTCCGCCCGCTCGACCCACTGCGCCCGAACCTGGTCGAAATGGGTCGGGCCGTGGTGCGGTCGGATCACCGCAACGGCGCTGTGGTGCTGTTGATGTGGGCCGGAATCCTCGCCTATCTCGACCGCTGCGGCTACGACTATGTGACCGGTTGTGTCTCGGTGCCGGTGCAAGGCCCCGACGGCGATGCCCCGGGCGTGCAGATCCGCGGGGTCCGCGACTTCGTCCTCCGCCGGCACGCCGCCCCGGCGCTCTACACCGTGCACCCCTATCGGCCGGTAATCGTCGACGGCAAGGGGCTCGACCACATCGATCCACCATCGCGGGTCACCGTGCCTGCCCTGATGCGGGGATATCTGCGGCTCGGCGCCCAGGTGTGCGGCGAACCCGCGCACGACGTCGACTTCGGGGTGGGCGACTTCCCGGCGCTGCTCGACAAGCGCCGGGCCGACACGAGGTATCTGCGCAGGCTCAGATCCGTCGAGGCGGCTTCCGTCGTGACCGGCGCGACCGCACCGTGAACGCCTGGGTGCCGCGGGCAGCGTGCGACGCGAGCTGCCTGCGCGTAGGTCCCGTCCAGGCCGGTCGGCGTGTGATCGTCACCTGCCGCACCGCGCTGCGCGCCACCTCGGCCGTGCTGTTGCTGACGCTGGCGCCGCTGCTGGCCCTGCCCGCCCCCGGCAGAGGCCACCTGCAGCGCGGCTTCTGCCGGTTGCTGATGCGCTGCCTGGGCGTGCGAGCCATGGTGTCCGGCGGGCCCATCCGCAACCTGAGCGGCGTTCTGGTGGTGAGCGGGCACGTGTCCTGGGTGGACGTCTTCGCGATCGGCTCGGTGCTGCCCGGCCGTTTCGTGGCCAAATCCGAACTCATCGGCTGGCCGGGTCTCGGCCTGCTGGCCCGAGTGCTCAAGGTGATACCCATCGACCGGGCCGATCTGCGGCGGCTGCCCGATGTGGTGGGCGCCGTCGCTCGCGGCCTGAGCGCAGGTCAGACGGTGGTGGCCTTTCCCGAGGGCACGACCTACTGCGGCCGGGCATACGGTCGCTTCCGGCCCGCGATGTTCCAGGCAGCCATCGACTCCGGCCGGCCGGTTCAGCCGCTGCGGTTGAGCTACCACCACCCCGACGGCGCGGCCTCCACCGTCGCCGCCTACGTGGGCGACGACACACTGCTCGCGTCGATCCGACGCCTGATCACCACCAAGCGCACGGTCGTCCGGGTGCAGGTCTGCTCGCTGCAGCTACCGGGAACCGACCGTCGTGACCTGGCTACCCGCTGCGAGATGGCGGTGCGCGGCGAAACGGCGCAACCTTTGCCCGGTCACGCGCTCGCCGCCTGAGCGGATCGGGGAGCACCCGGCTCGGCGGCTATCCTGGACGGGCTATGACCTCGGATCAGCCGGTCTACCTCGATCACGCCGCCACCACCCCGATGCATCCCGCTGCCATCGAGGCGATGACGGCTGCGCTGGCCACGGTCGGAAACGCATCGTCGCTGCACGGCACGGGTCGGGCCGCACGCCGGCGGATGGAGGAGTCGCGCGAGACGCTGGCTCACCTTCTCGGCGCCCGCCCCTCGGAGGTGGTCTTCACCGCCGGCGGTACCGAGAGCGACAACCTGGCGGTCAAGGGCATCTATTGGGCCCGCCGCGACCACGATCCGCGCCGCAGGCGCATCGTGACGACACCGGTTGAGCACCACGCCGTGCTCGACTCCGTCGAGTGGCTGGTCGAGCACGAAGGCGCCGAAGTGTCGTGGCTGCCCGTCGAGAACGACGGTTCGGTGACGCCGGCAGCGTTGCGCCAGGTGTTGCAGGACCACGACGACGTCGCGGTGGTATCGGTGATGTGGGCCAACAACGAGGTCGGCACGATCATGCCGATCGCCGAACTCGCCGCGGTGGCAGCCGAATTCGGTGTGCCCATGCACAGCGACGCCGTCCAGGCCGTCGGCCATATCCCGGTCGACTTCGCCGCGAGCGGACTGTCGGCGATGAGCATTGCCGCGCACAAGTTCGGTGGCCCGACCGGCATCGGCGCGCTGTTGCTGCGCCGGGACACCGCGTGTGTGCCGCTGCTGCATGGCGGAGGGCAGGAGCGCGACGTACGTTCCGGCACACCGTATGTAGCGGGTGCACTCGCAATGGCCGTGGCGGCGAAGGCCGCCATCGAGGGTCTGGAGGCCAACAGCGCGCGAGTGTCGGCACTGCGCGACCGCCTGGTCGATGGCGTGTTGTCGAGCATCGACGATGTCGACCTGAACGGGGCGAGGGGCGTTGCCCGGTTACCGGGCAACTCGCACTTCACATTTCGCGGCTGCGAAGGTGACTCGCTGCTGATGCTGTTGGACGCCAAGGGTATCGAGTGCTCGACGGGTTCGGCGTGCACCGCCGGCGTCGCGCAGCCATCGCACGTGCTGATCGCGATGGGCGCCGACTCGGTGAGTGCTCGCGGTTCACTACGACTTTCATTGGGGCACACGAGCACCGAGGCCGACGTCGACGCCGCGCTCGCAGTGCTACCCGCTGCGGTGGAGCGGGCGCGACAGGCCGCCCTGGCCAGCTCGGGAGCGGTGGAGTCCCGATGAGCGCTTCCGCGAAGAGAGTATGACGATGCGGGTACTCGTAGCGATGAGCGGCGGTGTCGACTCCTCGGTCGCCGCCGCCAGGATGGTGGATGCCGGCCACGACGTGGTCGGTGTGCATCTCGCGCTGTCGGCTTCGCCGGGCACGCTACGCACCGGCTCTCGCGGCTGCTGCTCGAAAGAGGACGCCGGCGATGCCCGCCGGGTTGCCGACATCCTCGACATTCCGTTCTACGTCTGGGATTTCGCCGACAAGTTCAAAGAAGACGTCATCGACGACTTCGTTTCGTCCTACGCGCGCGGCGAGACCCCGAACCCGTGCGTGCGGTGCAATGAGCGGATCAAGTTCTCCGCGTTGGCCGCCCGCGCACTGGCGCTCGGTTTCGATGCCGTGGCCACCGGCCACTATGCGCGGTTGTCCGACGGCCGGTTGCGGCGCGCGGTGGATGCCGACAAGGACCAGTCGTACGTGCTCGCCGTGTTGACCGCAGAACAGTTGCGGCACGCCGTATTCCCGGTCGGCGACACGCCGAAGCCGCAGATCCGTGCGGAGGCCGCGCGGCGTGGACTCGCGGTCGCCGAGAAGCCGGACAGCCACGACATCTGCTTCATCCCCTCCGGCGACACGCGCGCATTCCTCGGTGCCCGCATCGGCGTGCGCCGGGGGGCGGTCGTCGACGCCGCAGGTGCCGTGCTGGCCGAACACGACGGGGTACACGGCTTCACGGTCGGTCAACGCAAGGGGCTGGGCATCGCCGGACCCGGTCCCGACGGCCGGCCCCGATACGTCACCGGGATCGACCCGGACACCGGGACCGTGCGTGTCGGCGCCGCCGCTGATCTGGACGTGTGGACGCTGAGCGGTGAACGCCCGATCTTCACCTCCGGTACGCCCCTGGCGGGTCTGTCCGAATGCCAGGTGCAGGTGCGCGCTCACGGCGGCATCGGCGACGGCGTGGCCGAACTGCGCGACGGCCGGCTCGTGGTCGACCTGCGCGCTCCGCTGCGTGGGGTGGCGCCGGGCCAGACGATGGTGCTCTACCGCCCCGACCCCGACGGCGACGAGGTGCTGGGCAGCGCGACGATCACGCGCTGACCATGCCGCTAGTGCGCGCGCCTGCCCGCACATTCAACGACTATCCGGGCACGTTGGCCAGGATGTTGGTGATGACGATCTCGGGCACGGAGTCGGGGAACTGGCATGCGGTCACCTCCACCAACACGACCGACTTCACCCGGTAATCGCGGCCGCACGCGCCAGAGGGCCGGGTCTGCAGGGTGTCAGTTCCCACAGTCCAGTCCCCGACGAACATCGGACCCAAAGCCGTTGTGCTGCAACCGTCGACGAGAGTGACCAGCGCGTCGAAAGCCCGCCGGGCCGTGACGTCGTCGCGGTAGGCGGCCGCACCCTCGGAGATCAGGCCGCCCCGGGGCGGATGCTGGAAGGTGGTCTTGCGGAAGTCCTCGACGTCGGGCCCGAACGTCTGAGTTTCGGCGAAAATCCATTGGCACTGTGGGGGAGTGGTCTCGGTGAGCGGCTCGATGTCGACCGGGATCTTGCCGTCCATGGTCGGGATGATGGTGAGATCTTCGCCCGCGCCGGTGATCGCGCGCATCTGCGATTGGTCGAGGATGATTGTCTCGACGTCGATCGGTGACAGCGATTCTTCGTCGATACCCGGGATGGCCCGTATCGCCTGCCCGCCGACCGTGTGACTACATCCAGCGATGACCGCTGTCGCGACACACCACAGCGCGATCGACCGCAGCGCTGTGGGCATGGCGCATCCTTCCCAACCCTTTGGGACTGACATTAGCCCGATCGAATACTGTCAAGCGAGTGAGTGCATTCGCCGCCGCCACCGGCATCGGGTCGTGGCCGGGAGCGTCGGCGCGTGAGGCCGCCGCGGTCGTCGTCGGCGAACTGCACACGTTGCCGCACCTGGTCGAACTGCCGGACCGCGGCGTCGGTGCCGACATGATCGGCCGGGCCGCTGCGCTGCTCGTCGACGTCAGCATGGACACCGTGCCCCGCGGCTATCGGATTGTGTCCGGTCGCACCGGAGTTGTGAGGCGGGCGGTCAGCCTGCTCGACGAGGACCTCGACGCGTTCGAAGAGGCATGGGAGAGAGCGGGTCTGCGCGGGGCCGGGCGCACCGTCAAGGTGCAGGCGCCGGGACCGGTGACCCTCGCCGCGCAGCTGGAGCTCGCCAACGGACATCGCGCGCTCACCGATCCCGGCGCGGTGCGCGACCTGACCGCCTCGCTTGCCGAAGGGATGGCGGCGCATCGCGCCCACGTCGGCCGGCGGCTGGACGCGGCGGTAGTGGTGCAATTCGATGAGCCGCTGTTGCCCGCAGCGTTGGCGGGCCGGTTGACGGGGGTCACCAGCTTGACGCCCGTACATGCGGTCGACGAGGCGGTGGCCATCGGCCTGCTCGACGAGTGTGTCGCCGCCGTGGGCTGCCCGGTCGTAGTGCACAGCTGCGCATCGGGTCTGCCGTGGAACGCCCTGCAGCGCAGCGAAATCGAGGCCATCTCGATCGACGCTTCCGCTATGGTCGCCGCCGACCTCGACGGTGTCGGAGAGTTCGTCGATTCGGGCCGCACGGTGTTGCTCGGTGTGGTGCCGGCCGCGGCTCCGGACACCCCACCGTCGGTCGAACAGATCGCCACGGCGGCGGTGTCGCTCACCGACCGGCTCGGGTTCGCCCGACCCGTGCTCAGAGAGCGGATCGGCATCACGCCCGCGTGTGGCCTCGCCGGCGCCACCGCCGAGTGGGCGCGCACCGCGGTCGGTTTGGCGCAGAAGACGGCGGATGCCTTCGCCGAAGACCCCGACGCGATCTGACCCATCCGAACTCGGCGCGTCGAGCATCTGGCGCAGGTAAGGTCTTTCGGCGGACCAGTCGATAGTCGTCGTCAACAGGGGGTTGATGCCCGGATGAATCCGCGCCTCGCCGCAGGTGTGGGAGTCGTGTCCGCGTTCCTCCTTTTCGGTGGGTCCGGCTCCGCGGTCGCATATGCCTATCCCGGCGACTCACATCGCTCGGACCGCGGTAGCAGTTCCGATCGCGGCAGCAGTGGCAATAGCAGCCGCGGGTCGCACAACGGCAGTCGTGATCACAGCGCCAAGGGTGGACCCAGCGCCAAGACCAATCACAGCGCCAAGGGCAGCCCCGGCCGCGAGAACAGCCGGGGCGTCAACAGCAACCGTGAACGCAGCCGGGGGTCGGGCTCGGACGCTCCGGAGTCGCGTGTCGGCTCCGGTCGCGAGGACGTTCCGCAGTTTTCCTCGAGTAGCCGGTCGGCCGCCGTCACCGACGCCGGGTCGGCCACGCGGTCGGCTCCGAATACCTCGGTCAGCGGTACGGCAACCGGTATTGCGCCCATCACCGCAGAAGCGATCGCCGGCCAAGCGCCCGAACCGGCGTCGGGCGCCGGCGCGATCCCGGCCGGTGGATCCGACGCTGTCAGCGTGCCGGCCTCCGCACCCGAGCGCCCCCAAGCGAGCTTCGGCAACGGTCGCGCGCCGGCATCGAAAAGCGGTGCACCAGAACGGCTTCCTAAGACACTCGCACCGCCCGCAATACCCGTACCCGCCGCTCCGGCACCCGCCGCCCCGGCGCCGCCACCACCGGCGGTCCCACCGCCGCCGGTCCCGCCTCAGCGGGTGGCTACTGGGCCGGCGGTGGTACGCCAGCTCACCGTCGCACCCGGATCCGATTCGACGGACCTGGTCTGGGGTATCGCCGGGCTATTGCTCATTCCGGTGGCGGGCGCCGTGCTGGGTTACCGGCAGGCGCGCGGCGCACAAGCCGCCGAACGGATACACCGGTCCCGGTCAGCTACTTGAGATCCTTGCGCAGAATCTTGCCGGACGCCGACTTCGGCACCGCCTCGATGAACGCAACCTGACGGACCTTCTTGTAGGGCGCGACCTGACCCGCGACGAACTCGATGACTTCTTCTTCGGTCAGCTCGGCGCCGGATTGCTTGACCACGAACGCTTTCGGGATCTCTTCGCCTTCAGCGTCGTTGACGCCGATCACGGCGGCGTCCGCGATGCCGGGATGAGTCAGCAGCACCGCCTCCAGCTCGGCGGGCGGTACCTGATAGCCCTTGTACTTGATCAACTCCTTGAGCCGGTCGACGATGTACACGCAGCCGTTGGCGTCGACCTGCGCGAGGTCGCCGGTGTGCAACCAGCCCCCGTCGTCGATCGTCTCTTCGGTGGCCGCGTCGTTGCCGAGGTAGCCGGCCATCACGTTGGGACCCTTGAACCACAGTTCACCGGTTGCGCTGAGACCCTCTGCCGGAACGTCGATTTCGTCGCCTGATTCGGGGTCGACGATCTTGGACGCAGCATTGGACACCGTCCAGCCGACCGAACTGAGAGGTGCGACCATATTCATCTCGTGCTGGCCACCGTCGAACGGTGTGATGTGGCTGACCGGGCTGAGTTCGCTCATGCCGTAACCCTGGACGACGCGGCAATCGAGTCTTTCCGCGACGGCGTGGCCCAGGTCGGCGTCCAGCGGGGCCGCACCCGACATCACGACGTTCAACGACGAGAGGTCGTATTCGTCGATCAACGGATGCTTGGCCAGCGCAACGGCGACCGGTGGCGCGATGAACGCGATCGTGCACTGGTGATTTTGGATGTTGGCCAGGAAATCGGCGAGATCGAAACCGGGCATGACGACGAGCCGGGCCCGCGCGTGCAGCGCCGCGTTGAGCAGGACCGTCATCCCGTAGATGTGGAAGAACGGAAGCACGGCCAGCACGGTGTCGTCGGCGACCATTCCGTGCAGCGGCCGGATCTGGGCGACGTTGGCCACCAGGTTGCGGTGGGTGAGCATGACGCCCTTCGGGTTTCCGGTGGTCCCCGAGCTGTACGGCAGCACCGCCAGATGCGACGACGGCGCGAAGCTCACCTGCGGCGGCGGATGAGCCGGCCCCATCAGGTCCTCCGCGTTGGGATGGCCGTCGGCGGTTTCACCGGGTCCGTCGAGTACGACGAGAGCGTCACCGGCGAGGCCAGCGATGGCTGCGGCCTCCTCGGCCTGCGCCAGCAGCGGTTTGACCGTGACCAACATCTTGGCGTTCGAGTCGGTCAGCTGCTTGGCGATGTCCTTGGCGGTGAACAACGCGTTGACGGTGGTGGCCGTCGCGCCCGCACGCAGGATGCCGTGGAAGGCGACGGCGAAGCCCGAACTGTTCGGTGAGAGCAGACCGACGACGTCGTCGACGCCGATGCCGCGCCCGGTGAGCGCGCCGGCGAACGCGTCTACGCGCGCGACCATTTCGCGGTAGCTGGTCTCGCGACCGGATTTCGCGTCGACGAGCGCGACACGGTCGAGGTCGGCTTCGGCGATATCACCGAACAGATAGTCGTAGACGCTGGTGGACGGTATGTCGACTTCGGGGAACGGGCTCGCGAAACTCATAGCGCCTCCGATCGAACCATGCTCTGTCGCGTACCGGGTCAAACTTCGTCGAGCTGTTTGATGAGCTTCTTGGGCGCGGTCAGCCGGAATGAGGCATCGATCAGCTCGTGCACTTCAGGCCAGTCGATTTTCTTCAGGGCCGTCAGATCCAGCCCCAACCAGCCCGACGGTCCCAGGTACGCGGGGTAGAAGAACCGGGCGTCCTGTTGCAGCGCCTGCCGGTCGCTGTCGTCGACCTTGACGATGATCGACTGCGGATACTGCAGATACTCGCCTTTGGTCTCGGGTTTGACGCTGCCGCCGTACATCACGAACATCTTCGCGGCGAAGAATGCGGGCCTGCCGTGGGAGACCTTCTCGTAGGCCTCGGGAAACGACAGCGCCACCGTGCGCACTTGCGTCAGCACCGGGTCGTCGTCGCGGAACATGATCGGGTGCGGCATGGGGCCAGGGTAACGGTGCGGAGCTGTCGGGCCGCTCCGTTAGCCTGCGAAGGTGACTTCCAAGGGCGCGGAAGACGCGCTGGCCGCGCAGGCCGACGAGGGTCCCGATGCGGACCTGCGTCGCCGCTGGCAGAATCTCGCCGACGAGGTTCGTGAGCACCAGTTCCGTTATTACGTGCGGGACTCGCCGATCATCACCGACGCCGAGTTCGACGCGCTGCTTCGCGAACTGCAAGCGCTCGAGGACGAGCACCCCGAGCTTCGCACCCCGGACTCGCCCACGCAGTTGGTCGGCGGCGCCGGCTTCGCCACCGACTTCACCCCGGCCGACCACCTCGAGCGGATGCTCAGCCTGGACAACGTCTTCACGCCCGACGAGCTCGCCGGCTGGGCGGGGCGGATCAAAGGCGAGATCGGTGACGACGCGAACTTTCTGTGTGAGCTCAAGATCGACGGCGTCGCGCTGGCCCTGGTGTATCGCGACGGCCGGTTGGAGCGTGCCGCCACCCGGGGCGACGGCCGCACCGGCGAAGACGTCACGCTCAACGCCCGCACCATCGGCGATGTGCCCCGAAAGCTCACGGAGAACGAGGAATTCCCGCTGCCCAAGGTTCTCGAGGTGCGCGGCGAGGTGTTCTTCCGCGTGGTCGATTTCGAGGAACTCAACGCCGGATTGGTCGCCGAGGGCAAGCCTCCGTTCGCGAACCCCCGCAACAGTGCCGCCGGTTCTCTTCGGCAGAAGAACCCGGCGGTCACCGCGCGTCGTAAGCTGCGGATGATCTGCCATGGGGTGGGCCGCGCAGAGGGCTTCCGTCCGAAGACACTGCACGACGCCTACCGCGCGCTCGCGGCGTGGGGCCTGCCGGTTTCCGCGCACACCGCCCAGGTCAAGGGAATGGACGCCGTCACCGAGCGGATCGCCTATTGGGGTGAACACCGCCACGATGTCGACCACGAAATCGACGGTGTCGTGGTCAAAGTCGACGATGTGGCGTTGCAGCGCCGCCTGGGATCGACGTCGCGGGCGCCACGGTGGGCGATCGCGTACAAGTACCCGCCCGAGGAAGCGCAGACCAAGCTGCTGGACATCAGGGTCAACGTCGGGCGCACGGGCCGGGTCACGCCGTTCGCATGGATGGAGCCGGTCAAGGTGGCCGGTTCGACGGTCAGCCAGGCCACCTTGCACAACGCATCGGAGGTCAAGCGCAAGGGCGTGCTCATCGGCGACACGGTGATGATCCGCAAAGCCGGCGACGTGATCCCCGAAGTCCTCGGTCCGGTCGTCGATCTGCGTGACGGCTCCGAGCGCGAGTTCGTGATGCCGACACACTGTCCCGAATGCGGGACCAAGCTCGCACCCGCCAAGGAGGGCGACGCCGACATCCGCTGCCCGAACACCCGGACCTGTCCGGCGCAGTTGCGCGAACGCGTTTTCCACGTGGCAGGCCGCGGCGCGTTCGACATCGAGGGGCTGGGCTACGAAGCGGGGACCGCTCTGCTGCAAGCCGGCGTCATCACCGACGAGGGCGACCTGTTCACGCTCACCGAAGCCGACCTGCTGCGCACCGAGCTGTTCACCACCAAGAACGGTGAGCTGTCGGCGAATGGTAAACGGCTGCTTGCCAATCTGCACAAGGCCAAGGCGCAGCCGCTGTGGCGGGTGCTCGTCGCGTTGTCGATCCGGCACGTCGGGCCGACGGCCGCGCGCGCCCTGGCCACCGAGTACGGCAGCCTGGACGCGATCACCGCAGCCTCTGAGGAGGAATTGTCGGTCGTCGAGGGTGTGGGCCCGACGATCGCGGCCGCGGTGACCGAATGGTTCACCGTCGACTGGCACCGCGCGATCGTCGACAAGTGGCGCGCGGCCGGTGTGCGAATGGCCGACGAACGCGACGCCAGCATCGCGCGCACGCTGGAGGGGCTCTCGATCGTCGTCACGGGATCGCTGACCGGGTTCTCCCGCGACGAGGCCAAGGAGGCGATCGTCGCGCGCGGCGGGAAGGCGGCCGGTTCCGTGTCGAAGAAGACCGCCTATGTGGTGGCGGGAGATTCGCCCGGCTCGAAGTACGACAAGGCCGCCGAGCTGGGCGTGCCGATCCTTGACGAGGACGGTTTCGCCCGGTTGCTGGAGAACGGCCCCGACTGATTCCTGCTTTCGTCGAAAGGGACAAACGGGCGGATCTGTGCGCTCAAGACTCGCCATTTTGTCGGTCTCGGCGCCGGGCGAGTGGACACCGAGCGTTTGTCCACCTCGCTCACCGGGCACCCGAAGTACGAAGCGATAGGGGAGTTGTGATGGCGATCTGCGATACCTGCGGCAACGACTACGACAAGGCGTTCACGGTGACCTGGCCGGACGGCCGCAACGCGACTTTCGACAGCATCGAGTGCGCCGCCGTCCGAGTGGCGCCCGAATGCGCCCATTGCGGCTGCCGGATTCTCGGGCACGGAATCGAGACCGATGAGGGAATGTTCTGCTGCGCGCACTGCGCCCGCAAGGACAGCAACGCCGACGTCAACGACCGCTATCCGGTGCCCGCCGGCGGCTGAGGGTCAGCGGTAGCCGCGCCGCACGTCGTCGACGATGCGCGGATGTTCCAACGTCGAGGGTTGCAACAATTCGGGCTGGGTGTCGCCGCCGAACACCGCGGCGGCATCGAGCGCCTGCTGGTCGAGATAGCGCAGCGGCGGCGCATCCGCGGGCACGGTCGGTACCGGCGGGATCGGCCCGCGGCGGGCCAGCACGAAGCCCCAGTCGCCGAATGTCGGAACGTGCACGTGATACGGGGTGGGGGCATAACCCGCCGCGCGGATCGTCGATACCGTGCGCCAGAAGGCAGTCGGGGTGGAGAACGGACTGCCCGCCTGCACAGTCACCAAGCCCTCGGGGGCCAACACGCGGCCGATGAGGGCGTAGAACTCCACCGAATACAGCCGCCCGAGCACCGGGGTGTCGGGATCGGGCAGATCGACGATCACCGCGTCGAAACCGCCCGGTGCGTCGTCGCCATCTGCGTCGCGCAGCCAGGTCATCGCGTCGTCGATGACCACTTGCACCCGCGGATCGTGCAGGGCGCCGCCGTTCACATCGCGCAACGTGGTGCGCCCCAACTCGATGACCGCCGGATCCAACTCGACCTGGACGATCCGCTCGACGTCCTTGTCGCGCAACACCTCGCGCGCGACCAGGCCGTCGCCGCCGCCGAGGATCAGCACTGAACGTGCGTCGTCGCCCAGCGCCGGGTAAACCAAGCTCTCGGTATAGCGGTACTCGTCGCGCGTCGAAAACTGCAGTCCGCCATCGAGATACAGCCGCGTATCGGCGCCACGACGGGTGACGACGATCTCCTGGTATGCCGAGTGTTCATAGGCGACGATCGGATCTGCGTACAGGCGCTGGCGCGCCGATGTCTGAATGCCGTCAGCGCGCACCAGCAAGGTGACGAGCAGCGTCAGGGCCGCCGCCAACACCATCAGCGACACGGCGAATTCACGCGCGCTGAGGATGTGTCGCAGTAGTAACACCGCTACCACGGCCGCCGCGGTGAGGTTGACGACACCGGTGGCGGCGGCGCCGCGGATCATGCCCAGATGCGGCAGCAACAGGAACGGCCAGAGCAGCCCGCCGATGAGCGCGCCCAGATAGTCAGCGGCGTTCAGGTTGGCCAGCACGCGTCCGGTGTCGGTGGCGCCAGCGGTGCGTCCCCGTTGCAGCAGCGTCATCAGCAACGGCACCTCGGCGCCGACCAGGCAGCCGATCAACGCGGTACCGGCCGCGAGCACCCACAGCGAGCCGCCGACGAACGCGAACGCGACGTAGAGCGCGGCCGCCGACAGTCCGCCGACGATCGCCAGCGCTGTCTCGACCGCGATGAAGGTGACCGCGGCACGATGCAGCAGCGGCTTCACCAACAGCGCGCCCAGACCCAGCGCCGCGACGAAACCCGCGACGATCAGCGACATCGCCACGATGCCGCCGCCATGCAGGCTGGTCGACAGCGTCAGCAGCGCCAGTTCGTAGACGATCCCGCACGCCGCGCATGCCGCCACGGCGGCGAAGAGCACCGCGCGCCAGCGCCGCACCGATCCCGCGAGTCTGGGTTCAGGTGCGGCGTCGTGCTGGGTCGCCGTCATGACAGCGCCGCGGCGTTCACCCCTCCCACAGCGATCAACGTCACGGCGGTGGCGATCGCGGCGGGGTGCAGCCGTTCCTCGGTGATCAGGTCGCGGAAGCGCCCGGGCACCACCAGCTCGAGCACGACCAACGCCAGCCCCTGCAACACGACCCCGACAGCCCCGTACACCGCCGCGTCGACGAGCCCTTGGCCTAGTTCGCTGGAACTGGCCACGATGGCCGAGACCACCACGATGGCGAGGGCGACATACATTCCCGACGCGACCGCGACCGCGTTGGGTCGCCGCTCGACGAAAACCAATTGGCGCAGGTTTCCCGGGGTCAGGAGGTCGGCCATCACGAACCCGGCTGCCAAGACGGCGACGCCGACGACGAAGTACAAGACCGCGGCGACGACGTTCTGGGCGAGGCTTTGGCCGCTGATGGTGCCAAATTCGACGACCGCCAGATTCATGGGATTCTCCTTATCCGATTGGCCTTGTTGCGCATGTCATTTCGAGCCGCCGGGACCACCGGGGCTGCCGCCCGCACCGCCGGCCGGTGAGCCGGGGAAGAACCCGGGTCCGAGAAAGATGAACCCGCCACCGCTGTATCTACTGCCGCGGACGTCCTCGACCCGGATCGTGCAGGGACGACTTCCGTCGCGACCGACGATCACGATGTCGTCGTCGTAGCGCAGGTATTCGGTACCGCGGTCGGTCGCTCGTGCTTCGGGGCGCTGATAGGCGGCAAGCCGGTCGGCTACCTCGCTGGGCGATCCGCTGCATTCGTAGCTGCTGGCTTCCGCCCCGTGCGAGTACGCGGCGTAGTTCTCGGCGACATACGTGCGAATATCTCTGTTCTGCATGGAGATACCGAGAACCAGGCAGACGATGCCGGCCACAGCGAGTCCGCCCGCGAGCCAGAACAACCCGGTTCGGCTCACAGGCGCCACCTGCTCCTCGTGTAAACGACGGTGCCACCGGCATCGCCGTCGGGATACAGATGCCATGTCCGCCAGCGCCATCCGCTGCTGTCCGGTTCGGCGGCCAGCGCGGTCAGTGCGGCGTCGTCACCCGGGAACGCTCCACCGAGCCAGCCGTCGTGTTGCGCACAGTTGGCCTGCAGCGCCGCCGCCAGCGCGCGCAGACCGGCCGCGTCGTATGTCTGCGTGCGTGACTCGATCCGGTAACCGGGCGCGACCGCACAGCCGGGCAGAGGGGTATCAGTGCGCGCAGTGCACGAGACTTCCTCGGAGAGCGTATGTCTGGCGTTCTCCACGGTGACGAGGTGCGACGCACCGAGCACTCCCAGGAGCAGCGCCCCGCCGTCGGGATGGGTCAGTTGCCACGTCACCAGCGGCTCCGGTCGCGGAGCGTTCAATGCCAGCCGCAGGCCCGCGCCGGAAACGTCGGCCGGAGCCACTACCAGTCGGTGAAAGGGCACCCGAAATCCTATTCGGCGGGCGGCGGTGCCGGATAGACCGTGAGTTCACCCGGCCGCACGGGGTTTCCGACCGATACTTCCCAGGGCATGTCGGGGGCCCACCGCTCGAACCCGAGCAAACGAGTCTCATCGGCATCGGCGTAGTCGACGAAATCCATCTCGCCGCCGGCGGGCAGGCCGGTGGTGCCCTCGGTGGTGAACGAGGCGCTGCCGCGTTCGGTCTCGCGGTAGGCGACGCCGTCGATGGCGAGTTCGCCGCCGGGCTGCAGCGCGACATCTTTGCGCCGGGTCCACATCACCAGTTCGAGTCGGCCCTCGTCCTCCTCGACGCTGAACCACAGCGGCTCTGTGCCATCCTCGGAGCCACCTTCGAGGAGGTGCTCCCACCAGACGAACGGGCCTTGCCGCAGTGTGACGGTGCCCCGGACGACGTAATCGACGCCGCCGTGGGCGACGATCGCGCCCGGGCCGAGTTGGCGGGGACCGAACTGCGGCATGGTGGCAGCGAATTTGAGTGGATCTTCGCGACGGGATTGGGTCTTGGGCTTTTTCGGCCGCTGCAGCGCCTTCACCAGCACGACGATCGCCGCGATGAGCAGGATAGCGGCCAGCACGATCAGCAGCGTTTCCACGCGAAACCCTTCCGTTCGACGTTGAGCGGTGCGGTTGATGGGATTGAGCCCACCGTAACCGCCGCGCGGACTCAGCGCAGAATCGTCGCGACGATGCCCGCCAGATAGCCGAGCCTGGCCACTTCCGACGGCCGGAAGAGCGGGCCACCCGGGCGCCCCAGCACCACCGCGGTGCGCGGGTCGCCGAGCGGCGCGGCCGCCAACGTGGTGGCCATGTCGCGCCAAACCTGCGGCACCCAGTCGGCGTCACCGTCGAGGGCCTCGGCACGGTCGAGCGGCAGCCATGGCGTCTCGTCGGCCTGCGTCTCCGGCGCTGCCGCGCTGCCCACGATCCGCTCCGGACCCGTCTCCGTCAGTTGCACCACGGTCGCCCACCCCACGCGCAGCACCCGCGGTGCCTCGTCGGCGAGGACCTGCAGCCGGCTCTTGCGGTCCGCGGCGGCGATGTGGTCGATGAGCTCGAGTTCGCGGTGCGCCTCGAGCAGACCGGTGTGCGGTCGGACCGAGTCCACGTAGACGCCCTTGATCTGTTCGGCGGCGGTGATCAGCATGTCGGGCATCGCGCCGGCCGGCAACTCGACCACGAGATCGTCGACGGCGTAACCCGCCAAGCGCTCCACCACGTCGAGCGACAGGATGTCGGCGCCCACCGAGCCGAGCGCCACGGCCAGCGAGCCGAGGCTGCCCGGCCGGTCCTCCAGCTGGACCCGCAGCAGGTACGTAGGCACGCGCAACACTGTCGCACAAGGTGCCCGACCGGGCATTCCGGCGGCCGCGGCGGCGATGACTAGGCTTGCATGTCGTGTCGCAGATCTCCCGAGACGAGGTAGCCCACCTGGCGCGTCTCGCTCGCCTCGCCCTGACCGAAGACGAGCTGGACAGCTATGCCGGGCAGCTGGACGCCATCCTCGAGCACGTCAGTCAGATTCAGTCCGTCGACGTCGCGGGTGTCGAACCGACCGACAACCCGCTGACCGACGTCAACGTGTTCCGCTCCGACCACGTCGAGCAGTGCCTGACGCAGAGCGAGGCCCTGGCGCAGGCGCCTAAAACGGCCGACGGCCGGTTCGCCGTGCCGCGCATCTTGGGAGAAGCCGAATGACGCGAGACCTGATCCGGATGGACGCCGCTGCGCTCGGGCAGAAGATCGCCGCCGGGGAGGTGTCGTCCACCGAGCTCACCAGGGCATGTCTGGACCAGATCAAGGCGACCGACGACCGCTATAACGCATTCCTGCACGTCGCGGAGAACCGTGCGCTGGCGGCAGCAGCAGCAGTCGACGCGGCGGTGGCCGCCGGAGAGGATCTGCCGTCGCCGCTGGCCGGCGTTCCGGTCGCGCTCAAGGACGTGTTCACCACGATGGACATGCCGACCACGTGCGGTTCGAAGATTCTCGAGGGCTGGACATCACCGTATGACGCGACGGTCACCATGCGGTTGCGTGCGGCGGGCCTCCCGATCCTCGGCAAAACGAACATGGACGAGTTCGCGATGGGCTCGTCGACGGAGAACTCCGCCTACGGGCCCACGCGCAACCCCTGGGACGTCGACCGCGTCCCCGGCGGCTCGGGCGGCGGCAGTGCCGCAGCGCTCGCGGCGTTCCAGGCGCCGTTGGCCATCGGCACCGACACCGGCGGCTCGATCCGCCAACCGGCCGCCCTGACCGCCACGGTCGGGGTGAAACCCACCTACGGCACGGTGTCGCGCTACGGGCTCGTCGCGTGCGCGTCGTCACTCGACCAGGGCGGCCCATGTGCGCGCACCGTCTTGGACACCGCCCTGTTGCACCAGGCGATCGCCGGCCACGACGCCAAGGACTCGACATCGATCGACGCCGCGGTGCCCGATGTCGTCGGGGCGGCCCGGGCGGGCACGGCCGGCGACCTGAAGGGCGTACGGATCGGCGTGGTCAAGCAGTTGCGCGGCGACGGCTACCAACCCGGTGTGCTGGAGTCGTTCAACTCCGCCGTCGAGCAACTGACGGCACTGGGCGCCGAGGTCAGCGAGGTCGACTGCCCGCACTTCGACTACTCGCTGCCCGCCTACTACCTGATCCTGCCGTCCGAGGTGTCGAGCAACCTCGCGCGATTCGACGCGATGCGGTACGGATTGCGCGTCGGCGACGACGGCACGCACAGCGCCGAAGAAGTCATGGCGTTGACGCGCGCCGCCGGGTTCGGTCCGGAAGTCAAGCGCCGCATCATGATCGGCACGTACGCGTTGTCGGCGGGCTACTACGACGCGTATTACAACCAAGCTCAGAAGGTACGTACGTTGATCGCGCGCGATCTCGACGAGGCGTATCAGAAGGTCGACGTGTTGATCTCCCCGGCGACGCCGACCACCGCGTTCCCGTTGGGGGAAAAGGTCGACGACCCGCTGGCCATGTATCTGTTCGACTTGTGCACGTTGCCGCTCAACCTGGCGGGGCACTGCGGAATGTCGGTGCCTGCGGGACTGTCGCCCGACGACCAGCTGCCGGTCGGGTTGCAGATCATGGCACCCGCGCTGGCCGACGACCGGCTGTACCGCGTCGGCGCGGCCTACGAGGCGGCGCGGGGACCGTTGCCGAGCGCGATCTAGGCACACCGTGGGCACGCTTGGTTGACGCAAACACCGACAGAGGCCGCGAATAACCGCGCGCTCGGGGAGGATGTAGGACATGCGGATCGGAGTGCTGACCGGCGGTGGTGACTGTCCCGGATTGAACGCGGTGATCCGGGCGGTGGTGCGCACGTGCGAAGTGCGATACGGCTCCTCGGTTGTCGGGTTCCAGGACGGTTGGCGGGGTCTGTTGGAGAACCGGCGCATCCAACTGAAGAACGACGACCGTAACGACCGGCTGTTGGCCAAGGGCGGCACCATGCTGGGCACGGCGCGGGTGCATCCGGAGAAACTGCGCGCCGGGTTGGACCAGATAAAGCAGACGCTCGACGACAACGGCATCGACGTGCTGATCCCGATCGGCGGTGAGGGCACGCTCACCGCGGCGCATTGGCTGTCGGAGGAGAACGTCCCGGTGGTCGGGGTACCGAAGACCATCGACAACGACATCGACTGCACCGACGTGACGTTCGGCCACGACACCGCGCTGGGCGTGGCCAGCGAGGCCATCGACCGGTTGCACAGCACGGCCGAATCCCATCAGCGGGTGATGCTCGTGGAGGTGATGGGCCGTCACGCGGGGTGGATCGCGCTGAACGCTGGACTGGCCTCGGGTGCGCACATGACCCTGATTCCCGAGCAGCCGTTCGATGTCGAAGAGGTCTGCCGGCTGATCAAACAGCGCTTCGTGCGCGGTGATTCGCATTTCATCTGCGTGGTGGCCGAAGGCGCCAAGCCCGCAGAGGGCACGATGCAGTTGCGGCAGGGCGGCCTCGACGAGTTCGGGCACGAACGCTTCACCGGCGTCGCGCAGCAACTCGGCCTCGAGGTGGAAAAGCGGATCAACAAAGAGGTACGGGTGACCGTGCTCGGGCACGTGCAGCGCGGGGGCACGCCGACACCGTTCGACCGGGTGCTGGCCACCCGGTTCGGTGTGAACGCGGCCGACGCCGCGCACGCCGGGGAGTACGGGATGATGGTGTCGCTGCGGGGGCAGGACATCGGCCGCGTCTCGCTGGCAGATGCGACCCGCCAATTGAAGCTGGTGCCGCAGAGCCGCTATGACGACGCCGCCGAATTCTTCGGCTGAGTTTCGTTTCGTCGACTCTGCGTGTACGGCGCGAAAGTGCGAGTGGGCACCGCCGTGAGCGCAGAGTCGACGGCATTAAACTCGCCTGCATGACTGCCGCGACCGCCGACCTGCTGGACTACGACGACGTCGTCGCGCGCTACGAGCCCGTGCTGGGCCTCGAGGTGCACGTCGAACTGTCCACCGCCACCAAGATGTTCTGCGGTTGCGCCAACGAGTTCGGCGCCGAACCCAACACCCAGGTGTGCCCGGTCTGCCTGGGCCTGCCGGGGTCGCTGCCGGTGCTCAACGAGAAAGCCGTCGAGTCTGCGATCCGGATCGGGCTCGCGCTGAACTGTGAGATCGTGCCGTGGTGCCGGTTCGCCCGGAAGAACTACTTCTATCCGGACATGCCGAAGAACTACCAGATCTCCCAGTACGACGAGCCGATCGCGATCAACGGCTATCTCGACGTCCCGCTCGACGACGGTTCCGACTGGCGGGTCGAGATCGAACGCGCCCACATGGAAGAGGACACCGGCAAGCTGACCCACCTTGGCAGCCAGACCGGCCGCATCGAGGGCGCGACGACGTCGCTGATCGACTACAACCGCTCCGGTGTGCCGCTGATCGAAATCGTCACCAAGCCCATCGAGGGCACTGGCGAGCGTGCCCCCGAGATCGCGCGCGCCTATGTGACGGCGCTGCGGGATTTGTTGCGTGGTCTCGGTGTCTCCGATGTGCGTATGGACCAGGGCTCGATGCGCTGCGACTCGAACGTCTCGCTGAAGCCCGCCGGCCGCAAGGAGTTCGGGACCCGCACCGAGACCAAGAACGTCAACTCGCTCAAGAGCGTCGAGGTTGCCGTCCGCTACGAGATGCGCCGTCAGGCAGCGGTTCTCGACTCCGGAGGCCGGGTTACCCAGGAAACCAGGCACTTTCACGAGGACGGCTACACGTCGCCGGGTCGCAGCAAGGAAACCGCCGAGGATTACCGGTATTTCCCCGAGCCCGACCTGGAACCGGTGGCGCCCGACACCGAATGGGTCGAACGCCTGCGCCAGACGATCCCCGAGCTTCCGTGGGTGCTGCGCAAGCGGATTCAGGACGACTGGGGCATCTCCGACGAGGTGATGCGCGACCTGGTCAACGCCGGCGCCGTCGAACTGGTCGCGGCCACCGTCGAACAGGGCGCCTCCAGCGACGCCGCCCGGGCCTGGTGGGGAAACTTCCTGGTGCAGAAGGCCAATGAGACCGGAGCGTCGCTGTCCGATCTGGCGATCACGCCGGCTCAGGTGGCCGCGGTGGTCAAACTCGTCGACGACGGCAACCTGTCGAACAAGCTGGCCCGCCAGGTCGTGGAAGGTGTGCTCGCCGGCGAAGGCGAACCCGAGCAGGTGATGAAAGACCGCGGGCTCGAGGTCGTGCGCGACGACTCAGCGCTGCAATCGGCCGTCGACGAGGCGCTGGCCGCCAATCCCGACGTCGCCGAGAAGATCCGCGGCGGCAAGGTGCAGGCCGCCGGCGCGATCGTCGGCGCCGTCATGAAGGCCACCAAGGGCCAGGCGGACGCGGCACGGGTGCGGGAACTGGTGCTGGCTGCCTGCAGCTAGCACCCGAGATTGCGCTGAGGGCTGCGCGCATCGCTTGGGCAACAGCCCTGGCTGCAATCTCGCGCAGCCTCCGATCAGGTGTTGTCCGCGGGACTGCGCGGGAAGCCGCCGCCCTGCGGGAACAGTGGGAACACGACGTCGTCGAGCTTTTGTGCGTCGCCCGCTGTCTTGTTGATCGTGCCGCCCCAGATGTTGCCGTCGGGCGACATCGCCAGCGCCCAGGCGTGGCCGTGCTGATCCTGGCGCACCACCTCGGGATCCCCGGTGACCGCCCCCGTTTCGGGAGCCATCCGGACAGCGACGGTCTGCTTGGTGTTGACCAGATTCACCAGAACCGAGCCGTCGATCGCCGCGCAACCCGCGACGCCCGGCCGGTCGGGCCAGGTCCAGACGGTCGACGTCTTGGAGTCTTTGGTGATGCGCTGCAAGCGATCACCTGACGGGCTGCGGTCGGTGATGTACAGCGACCCGTCCGAATGGTCGATGCACATACCTCCGGCGGCGCCCAGGCCCGACAACGCGGTCGTCGTCGGGGCCTGATCGACGGTGGTGGGCTGTTCGATACGTAGCACCTTGCCCGCCAGCGAGGCGGGGTTCGCGGCATCGGCGGCGTTGCCCGCATCGCCGGTCTGCACGAGCAGCGTCGTCGGGCTGGTGAAGATCAGCGAGCCGGTATTGCCGGTGGCCCCCTTCGGGATGCCGGTGAGGATCGGTTTGGGGATGTCGTCGTCGGCGATGCGGATGACGCGGTTGTCCGTGGGGGTGCTGACGTAGGCATACATCAGCCGGTCTTGTTGATAGGTCGGCGACAACGCAATGTCGAGCAGCCCGCCGTCACCCGAGCCGTCGACCGGCAGGGTGGTCTTGACCTTCGGTTCCGCCCGGACCGAGACCTCTTTGACCGCACCGGTCGTGCGCTCGGCGACCAGTGCTGACTGGTTGTCGGGCAGCATGATCAGGCCGCTGGTGCTTTCCAGACAGCCCTGCATGACGCCGGGCGCGGGGCACTCTTTCGGGAACGGAGTGGGCGGCAGCGGAGGTGGTGGCGGCGGCGTCGACGTCGGTCCCGGCTGCAGTTGCGGCTCGGTGGTGAACGGCTGCGACTGCAGATCGTCGAATCGCGCACATCCCGACCCGACGAGCAACGCCGCGGACACCACCGCGAGCACACCCCGCATCGGCCGGCGCAGTTTCATGCGAGCCAGGTTACGGATCATTCCGACGCGTGCGCCACGCACACCCAGCCGACGGGGACGCGAAGTGCCGGCGAATTAGGGTCCCGAAAGCACCGTGCCAATACCCGGCTACCGGGTGACTAGCACTTACGCTGGCAATGTGACCAGTCATTCCAATGACCCACGCGCTTGGCAGCGGCCCGACGACGCGGCCGGCCGGCCCGTGTCGGCGAGTCTGGTCGATCCCGAAGACGATCTGCCGTCCGCGAGCTACGCGGGCGACTTCGAAACCACCGCGATCCCGCACTACGACGCCGACAGCGCAGCGCCGGTCTCGCCCGGGTTCGGGCTGCTCAGCGACCCCGAGCCGCTGCCGTATGTGCAACCCGGCGGTGGGCATGCATTCGACGGTTATCCGGCGGAACCGGCCGAGATCGGACCCGAGCCGTTGCGGGGTGCGCCGGACCGTCGCGGCACGCTCGACCTCGGCCTTCTCCTGCTGCGCCTGGCGGTCGGGGCGCTGTTCATCGGCCACGGGCTGCAGAAGGCGTTCGGCCTGTGGGGCGGGCCCGGACTCGGTGGGTGGGAGGCGGAACTGTCCGATATGGGCTTCCGCTACGCCGACATCCTGTCCTACGTGGCGACGGGCGGCCAGATCGCTGCCGGCGTGTTGCTCATCCTCGGACTCTTCACCCCGGTTGCGGCGGCCGGCGCGCTGGGCTATCTGGTGACGGGCGTGCTGGCCGAGGCGATGGTCGCGCACGAGGCCGCGCGGCTGTCGGACTTCCTCACCGACGGCCACGAGTACCAGGTGTTTTTGACCTGCGCGGTGGCCGCGCTCGTGCTGACCGGTCCCGGCCGGTACGGCTTGGACGCCGGACGCGGCTGGGCGCGCCGACCGTTCATCGGGTCGTTCGCCGCGCTCGTGCTCGGCGCGGGGGCGGGTATCGCGGTGTGGGTGCTGCTCAACGGCGGCAACCCGTTCGCCTAATCCTGCGAATACGGGTTGGGCACGCGGCCGCCGCTGGCCTCGGTCAGCATGGGCAGCGTCGCGAAGGTCACCGCCGGTAGGCGCACGTCGCGGCCGTCCCGCAGATGCGCGTAGGCCGACGAACCCTTGCCGAATCGCAGCCCGTCGACGTCGTCCCATCTCATGGTTTCGCTGCCCAGCAGCGTGCGTGCCGTGACGGTCTCGCGGTCGGCCACGGTGCGGTAGCGCGCGACAAAGACGGACAACACGATCGGAATGATCAACAGCGCCGCCACCCAGGTGAGCCCGGCCAGAACCAGCGCCAGCATGCTGAACGCCAGGAAAGCGACGGCGAAATGGGCCATCGGCGAGATTCGGATGACGACGGGGGCGGGCGCAGCGTCGGTGCTCACCAGGCCATCTTTGCACCGGCCCGCAATTTGACCTGTGACCAGTGCAGAGGCTACCGTCGACGGTTATGCAGGCCGTGGGGTTGCTCGTAGTAATTGGGAAGCGCGTTGATGCCGCGCTCGCCCTTACTCGGGCATAACCACCGGCACCGACGCGCGACCCTCGTACAGCAGCCCAGCTGACGGGGGTTTTTTTCTGCCCGACCACCGATTTGAGACCCTAGATACGGATCCGAGCCAGGATTTAGGAGAACGAACACCGTGAGCGCACCAACAACCCGACCCCTGGAGCAGGTGGCGGCGACCGTGCCCGATGACGGCCAGACCGCGAAACCGCCGGCGAAGGCGGCGTCCGCATCGACCAAACGCGTTGCGCCGCAACAGATGACCGGTGCACAGGCGGTAATCCGGTCACTGGAGGAGCTCGACGTCGACACGATCTTCGGGATCCCCGGCGGCGCGGTGCTGCCCGTGTACGACCCGCTGTTCGATTCGCAGAAGCTGCGCCATGTGCTGGTGCGCCACGAGCAGGGTGCCGGTCACGCTGCCAGCGGGTATGCCCACGCAACCGGCAAGGTCGGCGTGATGATGGCCACCTCGGGCCCGGGTGCCACGAACCTCGTGACGCCGCTGGCCGACGCACAGATGGACTCGATCCCGGTGGTCGCGATCACCGGACAGGTCGGACGCAGCCTGATCGGCACCGACGCGTTCCAGGAAGCCGACATCTCCGGCATCACGATGCCGATCACCAAGCACAACTTCCTGGTGCGCAGCGGTGACGAGATTCCGCAGGCGATCGCGGAGGCATTCCACATCGCGTCGTCGGGGCGCCCCGGTGCGGTGCTCGTGGACATCCCCAAGGATGTTCTGCAGGCGCAATGCACATTCAGTTGGCCGCCGCGCGTCGAGTTGCCCGGCTACAAACCGAACACCAAACCGCACAACCGCCAGATCAGGGAGGCCGCGAAGCTCATCGCGGCGGCCCGCAAGCCGGTGCTCTACGTCGGCGGCGGCGTGATCCGCGGCGAAGCCACCGCGGAGCTGGCCGAACTAGCCGAACTGACCGGCATCCCCGTGGTCACCACGCTGATGGCCCGTGGTGCGTTCCCCGACAGCCACCCGCTGAACATGGGCATGCCCGGAATGCACGGCACGGTGTCCGCGGTGGCCGCCCTGCAGCGCTCCGACCTGCTGATCGCGCTGGGCACCCGCTTCGACGACCGGGTGACCGGCAGGCTGGATTCGTTCGCGCCGGACGCCAAGGTCATCCACGCCGACATCGACCCGGCTGAGATCGGCAAGAACCGCCACGCCGACGTGCCGATCGTGGGCGATGTCAAGGCGGTCATCGGCGACCTCGTCGCGGCCCTGCGCCGGGACGGCGTCTCGCTCAAGATCGACAACTGGATGGAATATTTGCGCGGTGTGCAGGCGACGTACCCGTTGAGCTACGGTCCGCAGAGCGACGGCAGCCTGTCGCCGGAGTATGTGATCGAGACGCTGGGCAAGATGGCGGGCCCGGACGCCATCTACGTCGCGGGGGTCGGCCAACACCAGATGTGGGCCGCGCAGTTCATCTCTTACGAGAACCCCAAGACCTGGCTCAACTCCGGCGGCCTGGGCACCATGGGCTTCGCCGTGCCCGCGGCGATGGGCGCCAAGTTCGCCCGTCCGGAGGCCGAAGTCTGGGCCATCGACGGGGACGGCTGCTTCCAGATGACGAACCAGGAGTTGGCGACCTGTGCCGTCGAGGGTGCCCCCATCAAGGTGGCGCTGATCAACAACGGCAACCTCGGCATGGTCCGCCAGTGGCAGACGCTGTTCTACGAAGAGCGTTACAGTCAGACGGACCTGGCCACGCACACGCGTCGCATTCCCGACTTCGTCAAGCTGGCCGAGGCGCTCGGCTGTGTCGGATTGCGTTGTGAGCGAGCCGAAGACGTCGAGGATGTGATCAGGCAGGCCCGCGAGATCAACGACCGTCCGGTGGTGATCGACTTCATCGTCGGCGCCGATGCCCAGGTGTGGCCCATGGTCGCGGCCGGTACCAGCAACGACGAGATCCAGGCCGCTCGCGGCATCCGTCCGCTGTTCGACGATCCGGAAGAGGGGCACGCATGAGCGCCGTCACGCACACGCTGTCGGTGCTCGTCGAGGACAAGCCCGGCGTCCTGGCGCGCGTCGCGTCGCTGTTCTCGCGGCGCGGCTTCAACATCCAGTCCCTGGCGGTCGGTGCGACCGAGCAGAAGCACATGTCGCGGATGACGATCGTCGTCAGCGTCGAGGAAGCACCGCTGGAGCAGATCACCAAACAGCTCAATAAGCTCGTGAACGTGATCAAGATCGTCGAGCAGGACGAGGACAACTCGGTTTCCCGCGAACTGGCGCTGATCAAGGTGCGCACCGACGCATCCACCCGCGGCCAGGTCATCGAGGCGGTCAACCTGTTTCGCGCCAAGGTTGTCGACGTCTCGACGGAATCGTTGACGATCGAGGCGACCGGCACGCAGGAGAAGCTCGAGGCTCTGCTGCGGGTGCTGGAGCCCTTCGGAATTCGCGAAATCGTTCAGTCCGGCGTGGTGTCGCTGTCTCGGGGCCCCCGCGGAATCGGCACCACCAAGTAAGCCAAGTCAGTTAGTAGATAGGAAAAAGTTCAGTGGCTTCAACAAGTCCAGAGATGTTCTATGACGACGACGCGGATCTGTCGATCATCCAGGGCCGCAAGGTCGGCGTCATCGGGTACGGCAGCCAAGGCCATGCGCACTCGCTGAGCCTGCGCGACTCCGGAGTGCAGGTGAAGGTCGGGCTCAAGGAAGGGTCGAAGTCGCGCGAGAAGGTCACCGAGCAGGGGCTGGAGGTCGACACGCCGGCCGAGGTCGCGAAGTGGGCCGATGTCATCATGCTGCTCGCGCCCGACACCGCGCAGGCCGAGATCTTCGCAAGCGACATCGAACCCAACCTCGAAGACGGCAATGCCCTGTTCTTCGGGCACGGCCTCAACATTCACTTCGACCTGATCAAACCGCCGGCCAACGTCACCATCGGCATGGTCGCCCCCAAGGGGCCCGGTCACCTGGTGCGCCGGCAATTCGTCGACGGCAAGGGTGTGCCCTGCCTGATCGCGATCGACCAGGATCCCAAGGGCGAGGGGCAGGCGCTCGCGCTGTCGTACGCCAAGGGCATCGGCGGCACGCGGGCCGGCGTCATCAAGACCACGTTCAAGGATGAGACCGAGACCGACCTGTTCGGTGAGCAGGCCGTCTTGTGCGGTGGCACAGAGGAACTCGTCAAGACCGGCTTCGACGTCATGGTGGAGGCCGGATACGCGCCGGAGCTGGCGTACTTCGAGGTGCTGCACGAGCTCAAGCTGATCGTCGACCTGATGTACGAGGGCGGCATCGCGCGGATGAACTACTCGGTGTCCGACACCGCCGAGTTCGGCGGCTACCTGTCCGGGCCGCGGGTGATCGACGCCGACACCAAGGAACGGATGCGCGACATCCTCAAGGAAATCCAGGACGGCACCTTCGTCAAGAAGCTGGTGGCCAATGTCGAGGGCGGCAACAAGGAACTCGAAGGCCTGCGCAAGCGCAATGCCGAGCACCCGATCGAGGTGACCGGCAAGAAGCTGCGCGACTTGATGAGCTGGGTCGACCGGCCGATCACCGAAACCGCATAGCGATTTGTGGAGCCGCAGCGGCGCTCAGCGCCGCTGGCGCTCCCCAAATCGCAGCTTCAAGGGCGGCGTTCGTGCCCGGAATTGCCCCGGGTACGGCGCCGCTCTTTCATCTCCGACTCGAAGACGTGCCTGCGGCCCTGCTGGAGTTCGTCGCGCACCAGACGTTCATGGTCGCGGAACACCGACCAGTAGTTGTCGTCGAACTCCTCGACGATCTGGAACGTCCAGCGACCGTAGAGCACGTTGCGGCCGACGAGTTCTGACTCCAGGCGTTCGGCGACCGCCTCGTGACCGGTGTCGCGCAGCTTGTCGCACGCCTCGCCCAGCAGCAGATCCGCCCGTCCCATCAACTGGTGGAACGAATACAGCTCGCCGCGCGCGCGTTCCACCCACTCCAGCGCCTCCGAGATCGCGCCGACGGCCTCGACTGTCGCGTCGTCCACGCCCTCGGGGCGGCTGTGCATTTCGTCCTTCTGCTCGGTCATGGTGCTGAAGTACCCGCTTGGTGCCCCTGGCATATCCACTCGGCGAATGGTCGCATCGGTTTTGCGTCCAAGGTTTCTTCGCCGGGGTAAACGTGAATCCTGACCAGGTCGACACCCCAGTGAGCAGGCAGATGGACGACGCTGACGAACCGCGCTACACCGTCCGCGTCGTAGCCGAGCGTGTCGGTGTCCGGACGGCGACGCTGCGCAGCTGGAGTCAGCGCTACGGCGTCGGGCCGTCCCGCCACCACCCTGGCCGCCACCGGCTCTACAGCGAGAACGACATCGCGGCCGTACGTCACATGCATGAGCTGATATGCCGAGGTACCAGCACGCGCAGCGCCGCCAGGATGATCGTCGACTCCACCATGCCGCCGCGTGACAACGTCGACGGTGTGTTGGCGGCCGCGCTCGATCTCGATCTCGCCACGTTGGGCCGGCTCCTGGAGACGCATCTGCGCTACTACGGCGTGCTCGATATGTGGGAGCTGATCGTGCGGCCGACATTCGCCGCGGTCGTGCGCGAACAGCACGACGGCGGTTGCGTCGACGTCGAGCACGCGCTCTCGTGGGCGGTGTCGCGCACGCTGCAGCGAATACCACTGGCACCGCTCGGCGCATCGATCCAGGTGGTGTTGGCCTGCACCCCGCGGGAGACCCATGTCCTGCCGCTGGAAGCATTGCGCGCGGCTCTGGGCGAACGTGGGCAAGGCGCGTTGATACTCGGGGCCGACGTCCCGGTGAGCGCGCTGACCGACGCGATCGCCCGGCTCAACCCGCCCGTGACGGTGATGTTGTGGTCACAGACCGCCGATACCGCCGACATGGAGATGGTCCGGGCGGTCACCGATGCCCATGTTCTTCTCGGCGGCCCCGGGTGGGACGCCGTATCCCGGGAGGCGTCGGGCGTGCGCGTACACAGCCTGCGCGCCGCGATCGAGACCTGCGCACCCGGCTGACCCTCGACGCATCGATTTCGCGTCGGTTAACCCTACCGATTTGGGTACATATACGAGGTGTCCGCATCAACGCCCTCGGCGGAGGAGTCCGTCGTCCTGCTCGACGAGGACGGCCGGCGCATCGGCAGCGCCCCGAAGGCCGGCGTGCATCACACCGATACGCCATTGCACTTGGGCTTTTCCTGTTACTTGTTCGATGCGGACGGGCGCGTACTGCTGACTCGCCGCGCGCTGGGGAAGAAGACGTGGCCGGGGGTGTGGTCCAATTCGTTTTGTGGCCACCCGGCGCCGGGGGAGCACGTCGAGAACGCCGTGTGCCGTCGGGCCGGGCAGGAACTGGGCGTGGCGATCGACTCGCTGACTTGTGTACTCCCGGATTTCCGGTATCGCGCGGTGGCTGCCGACGGCACCGTGGAGAACGAGATGTGCCCGGTGTTCGTCGCCCACTGCCAGGCCCAGATCCAGCCCGACCCGGACGAGGTCATGGAGTGGATTTGGGTGTCGTGGGACCAACTTCGGGCGACGGCCGGATTGCCGTGGGCGATCAGTCCGTGGGCGGCAGAACAGATACCGCTACTCGAGGAGCGCTACGTGCGAGGACCCTTACAGGGATCATGCCCCCAGTTCATCAATGAGTAGCGCCACGCCGATTCGCTGATATCGCCGTTGGGCCGCTGGGCGAGGTGGCGGTGCGCGTAACCGACCACCTTGCGCATGTGGGCGTAGTCGTCGTCGCCGAGGTCGGACTTCTTCGTGCGCAACAGGTCGACGATGCGCCGGCCGCTGGCGTGCCCGGTCGACTCGCCGCCGCCCGACTTCTGGCCCACTTCGTTGGATTCGACTGTCTCGAGCCACTTCTCGAGCTCACTGGCCGTCATGTTGACGGTCTGGGTGAACTCCTCATAGCTGGCGGCGTGATCGTCCGAGGTGTCAGCCACGTCGCTACTTCTTCTTCAGCGATTCCGGCTTGTGAACCGCGTCGCGGCCGCTCTTGTCGCTGCGCACCCGGTACTGCGGATTGTCGGAGTCGGCGCGCACGGTGCGGCCCGCTGCCTCGGTGTCCGAAGTGATCTTCTCCTCGACAGTCCCGGTGACGGTGCTGCCGTGACTCTTCCACTGGACCTTGTCGCCCTTGCGAAGGTTCTCGCTCATCCGGGCGGAATACCCGGGAAAATCGAGACAAAACCGATTCAGGATGGGGCACGCAGGCGGTACAACCGTTCGGCGTAGGCCAGGTCGTCGCGCCACAGTCGCGTGGCCGCGCGACGCATGAACGGGGTGATCAGCGGCGCACCGCGGAGTGCATGCGCAAAGCCGGGGCGGTCGGAGTGCGCGATGACGGCCTCGATGACCGCGGTGCGCGGGGAACCGTCGCGGCCGGGCCCCAGCGGGGTGGCGTGCGTCTCCACTACGCTTCCGGCGCCTTCGCCGTCGATGATGCGCATGACGATGGTGCGCGGCTCCGGTGTGGTGAACTCCGCGATCACGGGAACGCCTAGGCGCCCGATCCGAAACGTGACGGCGACGAGGAAACGGTCCGCCTCTTCGGGCAGATCCTCCTCGGCGGGCGGTGCAGAGAGAACCTCCAGCCGGGTGAACGAGTACGGGTGAAACCATGCGCCATGCCACGGGTCGAGCCGGTTGGCGATGACGTCGGCGGGTTCGCAGGTGCCCGCCAACCGCGTCACGGCCGACAGCCGGGCCCCGTCCGGTCGGTTCGGCAGTATCGGTGTCGGGGTCGGTGTTTCACCGCCCAGCGCATCGAGCCGCACCCACGCGAGCACACCGTCGTCATGTGCCGGGTAGGGCCGCCAACCTCCGGTCCGGCCGCCGTCGAAGCGCATGCCGTGCCACGGGCAGATCAACGTGCCGCAGTCGGTCGTTCCGGTCGACAGGTCCGCGCCGAGGTGCGGGCAGGCAGCGGGGCCGACCGCCAGAGCGCCGTCGCGTGCGCGCCAGGCCACCAGCTCGACCCCGCCGACCGTGGCCTTGGCCGGTCGCTTGCCGACGGTATTGCTTGCCGCGAACGCAAACCAGTTACCGCTCGGCCTGCGCTGCGAGCGCTGCAGCGCCGAGCGGATCAGCTGCGGCTCGGCATCCCGGTAGGTGGGCAGTTGGGCGGACCACTGCGCGCGTGGAAGTACCTCGAACGGCGTGGTTTTCGCCAGTCGGGCGCGGAGCTCGGCGAGAATGTTCATCTGAACTGCCTTTCGGCCAGTCGGCGCAGCGGCGCCAACCGGCCCCGGGTGGGCACTGATTGCAGGTCGTGCCCGGTCAGGCCGAAACGTTGCAGCAGCAGGTTGGCCGCCGACCAGCCGGTGGTGGCGGCCCGCTCCATCAGTGCGACCGGAAGGTCGACGCGGATCCCGTCGCCGGCCAGCGCCAGACCGGGCTGCGGTGTCGCCACCGTGGGGCGGCGGGCGAAGTCTCCCGGGGCGAAGCGCGGGCAGTCCTGGCGGCACAGCATCCGCTCACCGACGATGTCGGCAGCCGTGGTCTCGGGATAGAGTTCGCGCATCCGGGCCGGTAGTTGCTCGACCACCTCGTCTCCGCCGTCGGTGACCGCGTACGAGTGCAACTCCACCACCGATCCGCCGGTGCGGCGCGACCAGGATTGGGCCTCCCGCTCGTATCTCTCGAGCACACTGACATTGTCCAGCGGCGGCCGCCCGCCCGTCCCGAGAAATGCCGCGCGATCCGAGTGCACGGGCCGATCCAGCCACAGTCGCTGAACGACGAACGGCGCGGCGGTGCGCATCGCGGCGATTTGCGAACGCCAGTCGTCGTCATCGAGGGAGGGCGAGTTGGCGACGATGCGTTGCAGGCCCGCGACATCGGTGGCCAGCACCACCGCGTCGGCCTCGAACTGGTCACCGCCGTCAGCGCATACGACGAACGCGGCGCCGCTGCGGACCTCGGTCACCGACACGCCGGTGTGCACCCGCACCCCCAGTGACTCCAAATAGCCGTGCAGCGGCTTCCAAAGCGCGACATCGAAGTTGGCGTTCGCGACGTCGAACACCAAACCTTCACTGGAGCCCAGAAAGTAGATGTGGAACATCGTCGCCAACTCCGCGGCCGAGAGTTCGGTGGGCTCGGAGAAGAAGCTTCTGGAGAAGACTTCGAATGCGAGGTGGCGCGCGGCTTCGGGGAAGTTGATGTCGCGCAGGAACGTGTCGGCGTCGACGTGGTCCAGTCGGTCGTAGATCTCGGGCACCGCGACCGCCGCCAACGGTGCTGCCGCGCGCGCATTCAGCCGTGCCAGGTCGCGAAGCCGGAAGGTCGGGCTGCGCAGCGCAAACGCGAGCGCGTTGAGCGGCGGGGTCTGCGGCAGGCCGCGGAACGTGTCGCGCCTGCCGCACGCATCGACCAGCGGATAGTCCGAAACCGCGGTGAGCATGCCCAGGGCGGGATCGATGCGGCGCAACAGGTTTCGCAGGTTGTAGTACTGCCGGAAGAACGCGTGAAATCCGCGGTTCATGGCCACCGGGGTACCGTCGTCGAGCAGCTCGGTCCAGCCCCCGACGCGCCCCCCGAGATAGGCCTCCCGTTCGAGGATGTCGACGCTCACCCCGCGTTCGGCCAGACCGGTAGCCGCCGCCAGGCCGGCGATCCCCGCACCGACGATAAGGGCCCGCGGCCGCTCCGGCAGCGCTGCCGCGTCGGGTGAACCGGGTGCGGCGGGGTGCGTCACGCGGCGTGGGTCGGTCATTGCGGCGCCTCGGCGAGGAACGTGTGCACGATGTTGCGCTGCCAGCCCGGCATCGTCTCGCTGCGTACCGCTGTGAACCCGTTACGGTGCAGCCGATCACGGAACGCAGCCGCGCCGTCGAAGCGGTTCACGCTGCGCCGCAGGTAGCGATAGAGCGACGCGTCGCCGCTGCGCAGGCGGCCGCTCGGAATGATGATCGCGGCGCAGACGGCGTTCCACACGGCCGTGGCCAGCCGCGAGTCGCGCACCGAGTACTCGTGCACGGCCAGTTTCGCGCCCGGCCGCAGCAGTGCGCGGAACTCCCGCAGTTGGGCATCGGGGTCGGGCAGGTTGCGCACGAGGTAGGCGGCGAAGACACCGTCAAAGGGGCCACTGACACCGGCCTCGGCGAGGTCCTCGATGCGGCTGTGGACGAACCGCACCGATGCCGGCCACTCTTTGGCACGTGCCTCGGCCAGCATGCCCGCCGAGCCGTCCACGCCGACGATTTCCGCGTGCGGCGCCGCCGCCAGCAGCGCGGCGGTGGACGCGCCGGTGCCGCAACCGGCGTCGAGCAGGCGCAGGCCGCGACCGTCGTCGGGTAACCGCATGCGCTGCGCCGAGATCCGCAGGTGCGCATGATATCCGGGGTTGGAATCGACCAGCGTGTCGTAGGCCGGTGCGCCCTCGTCGAATGCGGCCGGAACATCCGAGGGGTCGTCTGAATCGCGGCCCACGCTCTTCTTCACGTCGCGTCCCTTCCGCCGGCGCGCAGACGCTGACGCTCCCACAGCAGCAGCACCGCGGTGACCATCGCCCAACCGAACAGGAAGTCTTCGACCGGGATGTCGAACGGGAAACGGATTCCGCTGGTGTGCTGTTCGTCGTAGATGACGATCGGCGCGCTGAGCTTGGTGAGCCAGCCGTCGACCGGAATCTGAAAGGCGAGCACGATCACCATCGAGATCCAGTATGCGGCTTTGCGGAACAGACCGGTGCGCAGCATACCCAGTTCCAGTGCGCACACGGCGATCACCGCGAGCACGGCGGGCACCGTGTATCCGAGTCCGCTCACTTGGCGGTTTCCGTTCGGCTACGGATCCGTTGCCACCACGTCAGGATTGTGCTGACGGCGTTGTAGGTCAGCAGGCCGCAAATCGGTATCACGAGGAAGAACAGCAGTTCCTCGATGGGCATCACGCCCGGCACGTCGATGCCCGTGACGTATTGCGGGTTGTATGTCCAGACGTCGGCGAATATCGCGATCACATCCCAGAACACGAACACCGCCGCCACGGGCAGCACCGCCGCCGCGGCACGCCGCGCCTGCCGGTACACGCCCGCACCGAAGATCTCCAGCGGTGCCGTGATCGCGAGGCAGGCCGCCAGCACCAGGAGGTAATGCCAGTTGTCCATCGTCACACTCCGCGGTCCCGGGCGCGTGCCCGCCATGCTCGCAGTAAGCCGGCGCCGCCGACACGCAGACGACGGCCGGTGCCGACGGTGGCGCGCTGGCTGAAAACGGCGAAGTCCATCTGCTCGATGCGGTCGAGAATCTCGGAGTACAGCGTCAGCGCCACCGCGACGCACGGGCGCGAACGCGGCCGCAGCTGGGCGATACCGCGTCGTGCGAAGTCGTACACGCGCCGGTTGAGGTCATGCTGTTCGGCCAGTGCGCGCCGAAGCTTGACGTCGGTGCGCCTGTTCTCGTGGCACCACGTCAACAAATCCCGGTCGACCCCGTGTGCAGCCAACTCGTCGGCGGGTAGGTAAACGCGGCCGCGTTCGAGGTCCTCATCGATGTCGCGGAGGAAGTTGGTGAGCTGGAACGCTTTTCCGAGCGCGGCCGCGTACGGCGCGGCCTCCTCGCGAGGACCGACGGTGCCGAGCACCGGCAGCAGTTGCAGGCCGATCACCTCCGCCGAGCCGTACATGTAGCGGTCGAGCGCGGCCCGGTCGGGGTAGTCGGTGACGTTCAGGTCCATGCGCATCGAGCTGAGGAAGTCGTCGAACAGTTCCCACGGGATGTCGTACCGGCGCGCGCAGTGCACGACGGCGGCGAGCGCAGGGTCACCGTCGCCGCAACCGTCCTGGGTGAGGCGATTGAACAGCTGGGTGGCGAGCCGCTGTAACTGGTCGGCGCGCTCGCTCATACTGATGACCGGGTCGAAGTCGTCGAGGATGTCGTCGGCGCGGCGGGCGAAGCCGTACAGCGCGTGTACGGCCGGACGCTGTTCGGGTGCAAGCAGTCGGGTGGCGAGGAAGAACGTGCGACCGTGCTCGGCGTTGATCGTGCGACAACGCCGATACGCCTCCCGCAGGGCCGGGTCGCGTACGCCGGCGGCGTCGAGTTCGGAACCGATCATGCTTGCACCACCTGGCTATGGGCCCGCCGGGTCGGCAGGCCGGTGATTCGGTCGGCGGCAAGCCGGCCGGACAGCAGCGCGGTCGGTACGCCGACACCGGGAACGGTCGACGATCCCGCGAGCACCACGTTGGCGACACCGCGCACGGTGTTGGCGGGGCGGAACGGCCCGGTCTGGCCGAACGTGTGCGCCAACGCGAACGGAGTCCCCGCGGCCATGCCCTGCCGCGCCCAGTCCGCCGGAT
Organism: Mycolicibacterium sp. GF69; assembly: GCF_003284965.1. Taxonomy (GTDB): domain Bacteria; phylum Actinomycetota; class Actinomycetes; order Mycobacteriales; family Mycobacteriaceae; genus Mycobacterium. The sequence goes on along the minus strand of NZ_QMEW01000006.1, from coordinate 55,651 downwards.
CCACCACATGCAACACTTCGGCATCCACCCCCGCCCCGGGCAGCCGAGAACTCACCACGTCCATCATTTGTGCCACGTAGCTGTCCCGTGTCGATCCCCAATCCACCTGCCCCACAGCAAGGTTGGGGGCCGGAGCCAGGACGTAGAGTAGATCGCGGCCTGCGGGCGCCAGGGACGGGTCGCCGGCGCTGGGCCGGGTCACCAACAACGACGGATCAGACATCAGGCGTCCGTCATCGATGATGTCGGTGAAGGTGCGTTGCCACTCGTCACCGAAAACGATGGTGTGGTGTCCGATGTCCGGGCCGACGCTTCGGCAGCCGATGTGGGCCACGACCGCCGAAGGCGCGGGCCGCAGCGCCAGCGCACGGCGTGGCGTGCGGCCAAGCAGTCGGTAGGTGTCGGGCAGTTCGGTGGTCAGCACGACCGCGTCGGCCGCTATTCGGTCGCCGCCGTCGGTGTGCACAGCCGTCACACGATCGCCTGTCCGTTCCAACGCCGAAACTGCTGAGCCGTAACGAAATTCGACGCCGGCATCGGTCGCGGCGGCGGCCAGCGCGTCGGGGAGGGCACGCACTCCGCCGCGGGGGAAGTAGACGCCTGCGATGGTGTCCATGTAGGCGATCACGGCGTACACGGCCAGCGCCCGCTGCGGCGGCACGCCCGCGTACAGCGCCTGAAAGGTGAATACCCGCTGCAGTCGCTCGTCGCGCAAGAAGCGGCGCACCATCTTGTCCCACCGCCGGAAGCCGCCGATGGCGGCCAGCCGGGCCAGTTGCGGTGTCAGCAGCGACAACGGCGAATCGAAATTCGCGGCGATGAACCCGTCGAACTCGACCCGGTAGAGCTTGGTGAGCCAATTGCGCAGCCGCACATAGCCGGCCGCTTGGTCCGGGCCCGCGAAGGCCTCGACCTCGGCGGCCATCGCATCGGGATCGCTGCGGACATGCAGCGCGCTGCCGTCGGCGAACGAGGCGCGGTATGCGGGATCGACGTTCATCATCTCGAGCCGGTCCGAGACGGTCTCCCCGACGGCGGCGAAGGCGTCGTCGACGATATCGGGCATCGTCAGCACGGTCGGACCGGTGTCGAGCAGATAGCCGGCGATGTCGAGGCGCCCGACGCGGCCACCGGGATGCCGTCCGCGTTCGACGACCGTCACGGTGCGGCCGCGGCCGGCGAGCTGCAGTGCCGCCGACAGCCCGGCCAGCCCGGCGCCCACCACCACGACGTGGTCGGTGCGCCCCCCGACGGTGCGCATCACGCGGCCCTTTGGGCGCAGGCGCTGGCCATTTCGGCCAACGCGGTGCGAATCGCGGAGTCCAGTTCCCCGGAGTCGATCAGCTCAAGCGCGCGGCGCAGGCGTGAATCGATGAGCTCCTCGATCCACTCCACGGCGCCGGAAGCGACGATCAGCTTGCGCCACCGCCGGATGTCGACCTCGTCCAGATCAGAGGTTCGCATCAACTGCGTGAGTTCGCGGCGCAGGCTCGGGTCTGCGAGCCGGTGGGCGGCTACCACGACGCTGGTGGCCTTGTGCTCGAAGAGATCGCTGCCCGCCGGTTTACCGGTGATGTCGGGCGAGCCGAAGATGCCCAGGACGTCGTCGCGCAGCTGGAAGGCTTCGCCGACCGCTTCGCCGTATCCACCGAGCAGGACCAGGACGCCGGGTGAGCAGCCGGCCATCGCGGCGCCGATCTCGAGCGGTCTGCGGACGGTGTAGTTGCCGGATTTGCGCCGCAGCACGTCGAGAACCCGTTCCCAAGACGGGAATTCGGCGGCGTCGTTGACCAGGTCGGCGAACTGGCCGACGGCGAGTTCGGCGCGCATCGCGTCGTAGCGCGGCCACGCGCGCGCGAGCGCAGCGCCGCCGACTCCGCTTTCGCGCATCATCTGCCCCGCCCACACCAGGCACAGGTCGCCGAGCAGTACGGCGGCGGCTTCGCCGAAACGTTCGGGTGAACCGGACATCTCCCGTTCGCGATGCCACTGGGTGAACCTGAGGTGCGCCGCGGGCCGGCCGCGCCGCAGCGTAGCGCCGTCCATCACGTCGTCCTGCAGAAGCGCGAACGCGTGAAGCAACTCGAAACTCGCGGCCGCGCGCAAGGCGCCGGGTTCGTCGTCGGCGTTGCACAACCAACCCAGGTACATGAAGGCCGAGCGGACACACTTGCCGCCGTCGACGAAGTCCCGCAGTACGTCCGCGGCGATATCGACCCCGGCTGCCTGCAGGTCGTCGACGCATCGGGTACCGACGAAATCGGCGACTGAGCGCACCACCTCGCGCCGGACGGCGTCGCGCCACATCGGAAAGGCCGTGGCGAGCTGCCCTCTCGCCGGTGCGGGCAGGTGCGGCATCGCCAGCAAGGGGGTACGCGTGTTTCCGTTGATTCCGCTCAAGCAGCGTCCTTCTGACTCGATGCGACGACAGTTACCCGAATTGGTGGAACTCAACCGGGGTACCCCATCTGCGCGCGCCTACGCATCGAATCTGCATCGAAGAGTCGATCGAAGAGCCGATCGAAGAGCCGGAGGGGGAGTTACGGCCTCAGGGAGACAGTCGGGGCATCGTCTTGATGCCGAACTCGCGCCGCAGCACGGTGCGGGCGGCGAAATACCCCGCCATGCCGTGCACCCCGCCGCCGGGCGGTGTGGCCGATGAGCACAGGTAAGCCCCAGGGATGGGCGTGCTCCAGGGGTTGAGCCGCGGTGTCGGTCCGGCCAGGGCATGCATCAACGTGTTGCCGCCGACGCCGATGTCCCCGCCGACCAGGTTGGCGTTGTGCTGGGCCAGTCGCGCGGCGGGTACGGATCGGACCGCCACCACGATGTCGCGGAAGCCAGGAGCGAAGCGCTCGAAGATCTTCGTGACTCGTTCGGTCTGTTCGATCGTGGAACCGTTCGGCACGTGCGCGTAGGTCCACAACGGACGTCGGCCTCGGTCGTCGATGCGACCCGGATCGGCCAGATGCGGCAGGGCGGCGAGCACCATCGGCCACTCCGGGTGCCGTCCGGCGGCGATCTCGCGCTCGGCGTGCGCCATCTGTTCGCGGGTACCGCCCATGTGCAGGGTGGGTGCGGCCCGTAGCCGCTCGTCGGTGAAGGGCACGTCCTCCGACAACACGAAATCGACCTTTGCCACGCCGGGTCCGAATCGATACCGTTGCAACGCTTTTGCGTAACGACGGGGCAACTCGTCCCGGTAGATACCCGCCAACGCGGTGGGTGCGGTGTCGAAAAGCGTTACACCGGTGGGTGGTTCGGTGACCTTGTGGTCGGCGGTGATCACACCTCCGTGCGCGCGTAGGTCGTCGATCAGCGCATCGGCGATGGCTTGACTTCCGCCCACCGGGATCGGCCAGCCGACCGTGTGCGCCAGCGTCGCCAGCATCAGCCCGCCACCCGCGGAAACCAGCGACGGCATGGGTGAGATCACGTGCGCGGCCACACCACTGAACAAGGCGCGGGCATCGGCGCCGGACAACGCACCCCACGCGGGCGTGCCCTGTTCGAGCAGCCGGCGTGCCACCTGCAGGGCGGCGACCGGATCGGTCGGGATCGAGCGCTTGTCGCCCAGCAACAGGTCGAGCACGGCGCGGTCGCGTTCGACCATCGGGCCGAACATCTTGCGCCACGAGTCCCCGTGTTCGAGTTCTGTGGCCGTCCGCTCGAGGTCGTGATATCCCACCGCCGAGCGGGCACCCGGCAGGGGATTGGCGTACGACACCTCCGGCACCTGCAGGGTCACACCGCGCGCAGGCAGGTCGAACTCGGTCAGGAACGGAGAAGCCAGCGCGAGCGGATGCACGGCCGAACAGATGTCGTGCGAGACGCCGGGAAACTCGGGGTCGGGCAGCGTGCGCGCACCGCCCCCGAGGGTCGGCTGCGCCTCGAACACCTGCACTGACAGCCCGGCTCGGGCGCAGACCACGGCGGCGGCCAAGCCGTTGGGCCCGCTACCGACGACGGTCACATCCACGCGCGCTCTTCTCCCGCTCACCACCTGATCATCCAAGCCCATTAGTCTGACCGCGTGAGTCTGCCCGTTGTACTGATCGCCGACAAATTGGCTGAATCGACTGTCGCCGCGCTCGGCGACCAGGTGGAAGTCCGCTGGGTCGACGGCCCGGACCGGCCCAAACTGCTGGCCGCGGTGTCCGAGGCCGACGCGCTGCTGGTCCGTTCGGCCACGACCGTCGACGCCGAGGTGCTCGCCGCGGCACCCAAGCTCAAGATCGTCGCCCGCGCCGGCGTCGGCCTCGACAACGTCGACGTGGACGCCGCCACCGCGCGCGGTGTGCTCGTGGTGAACGCACCGACCTCGAACATCCACAGCGCGGCCGAGCATGCGCTGGCGCTGCTGCTGGCCGCCGCGCGCGAGATTCCGGCTGCCGACGCGTCGTTGCGCGCGCACACCTGGAAACGCTCGTCGTTCTCGGGTACCGAGATCTTCGGCAAGACCGTCGGTGTGGTCGGGCTGGGCCGCATCGGGCAACTGGTGGCCCAACGGGTGGCCGCCTTCGGTACCCATGTCGTGGCCTATGACCCCTACGTGTCGGCGGCCCGTGCGGCTCAACTCGGTATCGAGCTGCTGAGCCTCGACGAGCTGCTGGGTCGCGCGGACTTCATCTCGGTGCACCTGCCGAAGACGCCCGAGACCGCGGGGCTGATCGGCAAGGAGGCGCTGGCGAAGACCAAGCCCGGCGTGATCATCGTCAATGCCGCCCGTGGCGGCCTGATCGACGAGGACGCGCTGGCCGAGGCGGTGCGCTCGGGACACGTGCGTGGAGCCGGTCTCGACGTGTTCGCCAAGGAACCCACGACGGAGAGCCCGCTGTTCGACCTGGCCCAGGTCATCGTGACGCCGCATCTCGGCGCATCCACCGCCGAGGCGCAGGACCGCGCGGGCACCGACGTGGCGGCCAGCGTGAAGCTCGCGCTGGCCGGGGAGTTCGTCCCCGACGCGGTCAACGTGGGCGGCGGAGTGGTCGGTGAAGAGGTCGCGCCGTGGTTGGATCTGGTCCGCAAGCTCGGGCTTCTGGTCGGCGTGCTGTGCAGCGAGCTGCCGGTGTCGGTGTCGGTGCAGGTCATGGGTGAGCTCGCTACCGAAGACGTTGAGGTGCTGCGACTGTCGGCGCTGCGCGGGCTGTTCTCCGCCGTCATCGAAGATCCGGTGACGTTCGTCAACGCGCCCGCGCTGGCCGCCGAACGTGGTGTGCAGGCCGACATCAGCACCGCAAGCGAGAGCCCCAACTACCGCAGCGTGGTCGACGTGCGCGCCGTATACGCCGACGGGTCCACCGCCAACGTGGCGGGCACGCTCACGGGCACGCAACTGATCGAGAAGATCGTCCAGATCAATGGGCGCAACTTCGATCTGCGGGCCGAGGGCATCTACCTGATCGTCAACTACGTCGATCAGCCCGGCACGCTGGGCAAGATCGGCACCATCCTGGGCTCGGCGGATATCAACATCCACGCCGCCCAGTTGAGCGAGGACGCCGAGGGCCCCGGGGCGACGATCCTGCTGCGCATCGACCGCGATGTCCCGGCCGATGTCCGTTCCACGATTGCCGACGAGGTCGGCGCGAAGATGCTGGAAGTGGTCGATCTGTCGTGACTTCCCCGATGAGGCTGGCGGTCATCGCCGGCGACGGTATCGGTCCGGAGGTCGTGGGGGAGGCCGTGCAGGTGCTCGACGCCGTACTGCCCGGCGTCGACAAAACCCCTTACGACCTGGGCGCCCGGCGCTACCACGCCACCGGCGAGGTGCTACCCGACTCCGTGCTCGACGAACTGCGTGCCCACGACGCGATCCTGCTCGGCGCGATCGGTGATCCGTCGGTGCCCAGCGGTCTGCTCGAACGCGGTCTGCTGCTACGTATCCGGTTCGAACTCGACCACCACATCAACCTGCGTCCCGGACGTCTTTACCCGGGCGTGAGCAGCCCGCTGGCGGGCAATCCCGACATCGACTTCGTCGTGGTGCGCGAAGGCACCGAAGGCCCTTACACCGGCACCGGCGGTGCGATCCGCGTCGGCACACCGCACGAGATCGCCACCGAGGTCAGCGTGAACACCGCCTTCGGTGTGCGTCGCGTCGTGGCGGACGCATTCGCCCGCGCACAGCAGCGCCGCAAGCATCTGACACTGGTGCACAAGAACAATGTGCTGACCTTCGCGGGCGCGCTGTGGTGGCGCACCGTGCAGGAGATCGCCGTGGACTTCCCCGATGTCGAGGTCGCTTATCAGCACGTCGACGCCGCGACCATCCATCTGGTGACCGACCCGGGCCGGTTCGACGTGATCGTCACCGACAACCTGTTCGGCGACATCGTCACCGATCTCGCTGCCGCGGTGTGCGGCGGTATCGGCCTGGCGGCCAGCGGCAACATCGACGCCACCCGTACCAATCCGTCGATGTTCGAACCGGTGCACGGCAGCGCCCCCGACATCGCGGGCCAAGGGATCGCCGACCCGACCGCCGCGATCATGTCGGTCGCACTGCTGCTGGCCCACGTCGGTGAGATCGACGCGGCCGCTCGCGTCGACAAGGCGGTCGAACAACACCTGGCCACTCGCGGTGAGCAGAAGTTCTCGACCGCACAGATCGGTGAGCGGATCGCGGCGCAGCTCTGAGACCCGCTCAGCGGTTTCTGCGCGGGAGTGGCTCGCCCGAACTCACCGCCCGGCCACGGGTTTCGGTGAGTCGTTCGTCGGTCGGCACCACTGGTATCGCGACAAGCGGCAGCAACGCGCTGACTGCGAACGCCGCCGGATAGCCGGCCACCCCGATCAGCGCGCCGAACAGCGGGGCGGCGGCCGCCGAAGCCAGGTGCTGGCTGGTGTTCTGAGTGCCCAGGGCGCGTCCGCTCCAGAACGGTCCGGCGATCTCGGCGATGGCGGTGAACGCCAACCCGTTGTCCGAGACCGTGACCACCGAGGCGATCACCATCAGGGCCACGCTGACGGGCGAATCCAGCCAATCCGACAGGGCCAACAAGCCCATCGCGACCGCTGCGGCCGCGGCGATAGCCCGGATCGGCCGCAGCCGTTGCCCGACCCGGTCCGACCAATGGCCCGCCGCGACCCGGCCGAGCGCACCGAGCACCTGAGCCGCCATGACAAGGACGCCGGCCGAGGACGCCGACCAGCCCCGGTCGGACATCAACCACACCAGCGTGAACGTCCACACGACGGCCTGCGGCACCACGAGCAACACCGAGACCGAATGAATCCGCCAGAGGACCGACGAGCCCCGATAGGGATTGGCCAGGTGCTCGGCCGGCGCCTCGGAGCGCGGTGGTCGTGGCGGGTCGATGACCGCGACGGCGCACACCAACGCCGACACCGCGCACACGACCGCGGGGAACAGCAGGGCGACCGATATGCCGTAGCTATCGGCGAGCCGCGGAATCACCAACGCGCCCAACCCCACTCCCAGGGGTGTGGCCATCTGGCGGATACCCATGGCCAGCCCCCGCTGCTCCTGCGGGAACCAGCCAACGACCAGTCGTCCGCTGGCCGAGTTGCTGCTCGCGGCCGCCATGCCGCCGAGCAACAGGAACGCCCCGACGGCGAACAGCGATTCGACCGATGCGGCCGCGAACGCCGCGGCCGATATCAGCGCCGAGCCCACGGCCAGCACGACCCGTTCGCCGAGGCGGTCGACCGCATATCCCCACGCGATCAACGTGATGACCAGACCAAAACCCGGCATCGCCGACAGCAGGCCCGCCGCGGCCAGGTCGAGTCCGCGTTCGTCCTGCAGGGTCGGGATGAGGAACGCCGCGCCGTTGATGAAAACGTTGGCACTCGTGGTGGCCGCCAGCGCGATGCACAACATAGACCAGCGCCGTGCAGTGCTGATCGACTCCACGGGCATCTGTCCATCGTGGCATAACGATCTCACGATGCTGAATATGCTTCTCACAATACGGGATTCGTCCGAACTGGGAGCAGACGGCAGACGTGCCGACACCGGCCATTAGGGTGGCCACATGCGCCTTGGCCGAATCGCCAGTCCCGACGGGGTCGCCTTCGTCAGCGTCGAAGGTCCTCCCGACGATCCCACGCAGGCGGTCGCGAGGGAGATCGCTGAGCACCCGTTCGGCGCCCCGCAGTTCACCGGCAGGCAGTGGCCGCTTGCCGACGTCCGGCTGCTTGCCCCCATCCTGGCCAGCAAGGTCGTCTGCGTCGGGAAGAACTACGCCGCCCACGTCGAGGAGATGGGCGGTGGGACGTTCGAGGATCCGATCATCTTCATGAAGCCCAACACCGCGATCGTCGGCCCGAACGTGCCGATCCAGCTGCCCGCCGATGCCGATCCCGTGCACTTCGAGGGCGAGCTCGCCGTGGTGATCGGCCGGCCATGCAAGGACGTACCGGCCGCGCGCGCCGCGGAGAACATCCTCGGTTACACGATCGGCAACGACGTCTCGGCGCGCGACCAGCAGCGCACGGACGGCCAGTGGACCCGCGCCAAGGGGCATGACACGTTCTGCCCGGTCGGGCCCTGGATCGTCACCGACGTCGATCCCGCGGACCTCGAAATCCGTACCGAGGTCAACGGTGTCGTCAAACAGAACAGCCGGACGTCGATGATGATCCACGACGTCGGGGCGATCGTGGAGTGGATCTCACGCGTAATGACGCTGCTTCCCGGCGACCTGATTCTGACCGGCACGCCAGAGGGTGTCGGACCGATCGAGGACTCCGACACCGTCAGTGTCACCGTCGAGGGCATCGGGACGTTGACCAATCCGGTTGTGCGCAAAGGAAAGTCATGACAACCCAGAATGGCGTCCGAGTGCGGTTCTGTCCGTCGCCGACAGGCACGCCGCACGTCGGCCTGATCCGCACCGCGCTGTTCAACTGGGCGTACGCCCGCCATACCGGCGGGACATTCGTGTTCCGCATCGAAGACACCGACTCGGCGCGCGATTCGGAGGAGAGCTATCGCGCGCTACTGGACGCGCTGCGCTGGCTCGGTCTCGACTGGGATGAAGGTCCTGAGGTCGGTGGACCGTACGCACCGTACCGGCAGTCGGAACGCCTGGACCTCTACCGCGACGTGATCACCCGGCTCGTCGAAGTCGGTGACGCCTACGAGTCGTACTCCACACCTGAGGAAGTCGAGGCGCGGCATCTGGCCGCCGGACGAAACCCGAAGCTGGGCTACGACAATTTCGATCGGGACCTGACCGAAGAGCAGCGGTCGGCGTTTCGCGCCGAGGGCAGGCGCGCGGTGGTGCGGTTGAAAATGCCGGACGAGGACATCGGCTGGCGGGATCTGGTGCGCGGACAGACCACGTTCCCGGCCGGATCGGTCCCTGATTTCGCGCTGACCCGTGGCAACGGGGAACCGTTGTACACCTTGGTGAATCCGGTGGACGACGCGTTGATGCGCATCACCCACGTCCTGCGCGGTGAAGACCTGCTGTCGTCGACCCCGCGTCAGATTGCGCTGTACCGGGCGCTGACCCGGATCGGCGTCGCCAACCGTGTCCCCGAGTTCGCGCATCTGCCAAGCGTTCTGGGTGACGGCAACAAGAAGCTGTCAAAGCGTGACCCGCAGTCCAACCTGTTCCTGCATCGCGAGCGCGGCTTCATTCCCGAAGGGTTGCTGAACTATCTGGCGCTTCTCGGGTGGGGCATCGCCGAGGACCGCGACGTGTTCAGTCTCGACGAGATGGTGACCGCGTTCGACGTCGCCGACGTCAACTCGAATCCGGCCCGGTTCGACCAGAAGAAGGCCGATGCACTGAACGCCGAACACATTCGGTTGTTGAGCGAGGACGACTTCGCGGCGCGACTGCGCGCATACTTCACCGAGCACGGTCACGACACGGGCCTCGACGACACGCGATTCGCCGAGGCCGCCGCTCTGGTGCAGACCCGGATCGTGGTGCTCGGCGATGCATGGGATCTGTTGAAGTTCCTCAACGACGCGGAGTTCGCGCTCGACGAGAAGTCGGCGGGCAAAGAGTTACGTGCCGAGGCGGTTCCGGTGCTCGATGCAGCGCTGGGTGCGCTGGAATCCACCGAGTGGACCACCGCGGCGATCGAGGCGGCGCTCAAAGGGGCTCTGCTCGAGAACCTGGGCGCCAAGCCGCGCAAGGCGTTCGGGCCGGTCCGTGTCGCCGCCACGGGTGCGTCGGTCAGTCCACCGCTGTTCGAGTCGCTCGACCTACTGGGCCGTGAGCGCACCCTGACCCGTTTGCGCGCCGGCCGTGAGCACGCCGCAGCCAGGACCCAGGCGTGAAAAGCGCCTGAAAATCTTTGGTAGTCTGCACGTCGGTCCGACACCACGCGCGACGGAATCCACTCGCCGCGCCAGCGGGCCAAAATAGGCCTGTGACCTGCGGTTACGGGCAGCCAGTGGGGTATGGTGTAATTGGCAACACAGCTGATTCTGGTTCAGCCATTCTAGGTTCGAGTCCTGGTACCCCAGCCAATGGCCGTGATTAGGCCGGCAAAACTTGCTGAGATATGCTGGCGATCCGGAAAACAGTTCTAGCCCCCGTCGTCTAGCGGCCTAGGACGCCGCCCTCTCACGGCGGTAGCGTGGGTTCGAATCCCATCGGGGGTACATCATGTGGAATTCGGTGCGCTACTGATCGCTGAGCGACTGGTAGCGCACGGAAATCACTTATTCATCTACAAGCGACGGGTCAACGCATCGGCGGCGGCCAACAGGTCGGCGGCCCACCGCGCACCGGGCCGTCGGCCCATTCGATCGATGGGGCCCGACACCGACACCGCGGCGATCACCGTGCCCCGACCGTCCCGCACGGGTGCCGAGACACTCGCCACACCGGGTTCGCGCTCGGCGGCGCTCTGCGCCCAGCCGCGCTTGCGCACCTCCGCGAGGGTGCGGTCGGTGAACTTCGCGTTCGCCAACACGGCCTGCTGGGTGGCCGTGTCGGCGTAAGCGAGCAGGACCTTGGCGCCCGAGCCGGCCGTCATCGGCAGCCTGCTGCCGACCGGAACGGTATCGCGCAGCCCGGCAGGCGGTTCCAGTGCCGCCACGCAGATTCGCCAGGAGCCTTCCCGACGGTAGAGCTGCACGCTCTCGCCGGTGATCTCGCGCAACCGGGGTAACACGACCGCACCCGCGGCCACGAGCGGATCGCTGACCTGTCCAGCCAGTTCGGTCAAGCCGGGACCCAGTCGCCAGCGGCCGTCCCCGTTGCGAGTCAACAGCCGGTGCACCTCCAGGCCCGCCGCGAGTCGGTGCGCCGTGGCCCGCGGCAGTCCCGTGCGCTCGCACAGTTCGGCGAGCCCACACGGGGAGTCGGCCACCGCGTGCAGTACGCCCACGGCTTTGTCCAACACGCCGATGCCGCTATCCTGTCTCACAAGGAGATACTAACGTCCCAGATTGTGAGATAGTCAAGATGTCGACCGACGTTTCCAGTGCTACCGGCCGCCCGCGCACCATGGCCGAGAAGGTGTGGGCCGACCATGTCGTGGTCGAAGGCGGCGGTGAAGGTGCCGCGCGCGAACCCGATTTGATCTATATCGACTTGCACCTGGTACACGAGGTGACCAGTCCACAGGCGTTCGACGGGCTGCGGCTGGCGGGTCGTCCGGTGCGCAGGCCGGATCTGACGATCGCCACCGAGGATCACAACGTGCCGACGATCGACATCGACAAGCCGATCGCCGATCCCGTGTCGCGCACGCAAGTCGAGACCCTTCGGCGCAATTGCGAAGAGTTCGGTATCCGGTTGCACCCGATGGGCGATGCCGAACAGGGCATCGTGCACATCATCGGACCGCAGCTCGGCCTCACGCAGCCGGGTACGACGGTCGTGTGCGGCGACAGCCATACCTCCACACATGGTGCGTTCGGCGCGCTGGCGATGGGGATCGGTACGTCGGAGGTCGAGCACGTGCTCGCCACCCAGACGCTGCCGTTGCGCCCGTTCAAGACCATGGCGGTCAATGTCGACGGCGAGCTGCCCGACGGAGTCAGCGCCAAGGACATCATCCTCGCGGTGATCGCAAAGATCGGCACCGGCGGCGGCCAGGGGCACGTCATCGAATACCGGGGCAACGTCATCGAATCGCTGTCGATGGAAGGCCGTATGACGATCTGCAATATGAGCATCGAGGCGGGGGCGCGAGCCGGAATGGTGGCGCCCGACGACACCACGTTCGAATTCCTGCGCGGCCGGCCGCATGCGCCGCAGGGCGCGCAGTGGGATGAAGCGGTGGCCGCGTGGCGACAGCTGCGCACCGATGACGGCGCCGAATTCGACACCGAGGTCTACATCGACGCCTCGACGCTGAGTCCGTTCGTGACGTGGGGGACCAACCCCGGACAAGGGGTGCCGCTGTCGGGCTCGGTGCCCGACCCCGAATTGATGTTCGATGACGGTGAACGCCAAGCGGCCGAAAAGGCATTGGCTTACATGGACCTTCGACCCGGTGCGGCGATGCGGGACATCGGGGTCGACACCGTCTTCGTGGGCTCGTGCACCAACGGTCGCATCGAGGACCTGCGGGTGGTCGCCGACGTGCTGCGTGGGCGCAAGGTTGCCGACGGGGTGCGCATGCTGGTTGTGCCCGGGTCCATGCGCGTGCGCGCACAGGCCGAATCCGAAGGCCTCGGCGAGGTATTCACCGCGGCAGGAGCGGAGTGGCGCCAGGCGGGCTGCTCGATGTGCCTCGGGATGAACCCCGACCAACTGTCGCCGGGTCAACGCTGTGCGTCGACGTCGAACCGAAATTTCGAGGGCAGGCAGGGCAAGGGCGGCCGGACGCATCTGGTGTCGCCCGCGGTCGCCGCTGCCACCGCGGTCCGCGGCACGCTGTCCTCGCCGGCCGACCTGACTCAGTAGGAGGAGAAGTCATGCAGGCTTTCCACACCCATACCGGCATCGGCGTCCCACTGCGCCGGTCGAACGTCGACACGGACCAGATCATCCCTGCCGTCTATCTGAAGCGAGTCACCCGAACGGGTTTCGAGGACGGCTTGTTCGCCGCCTGGCGCAACGACCCGGCATTCGTGTTGAATCTGCCCCCGTTCGACAAGGGTTCGGTGTTGGTTGCCGGTCCCGATTTCGGCACCGGTTCGTCGCGTGAGCATGCCGTGTGGGCACTCATGGATTACGGGTTTCGGGTCGTTATCTCGTCACGCTTCGCGGACATCTTTCGGGGCAATGCCGGCAAGTCAGGGCTGCTGGCGGCCGAAATTCCGCAAGACGATGTGGAAATTTTATGGAAGCTCATCGAGGAGCAGCCGGGGCTGGAAATCACTGTGAATCTTCAAGATCGGAACATCACCGCGGGAACGGTCATGGTGCCGTTCAGAATTGACGACTACACGGCCTGGCGACTGCTCGAGGGACTCGACGATATAGGCCTTACGCTGCGGAAATGCGATGAGATCGAAGCTTATGAAGCGGCTAGGCCGGCGTGGAAGCCGCGTACTCTGCAGGCCTGAAAAATGTCCGCCGGTGAGCTGAAATCACCGCCGTCGAACCCCGTTCTTTCGGCCCCCGCAGGACGTCAAGGGGGGCAAGAAAGTTCGCTGGCTTCGCCTGAAACTGCGCGTGGCTCTTGGAAATCAATGGGGAATGGGTTTACCGTGTCCTCTAGTCGGTCCAAAGAGGACCACTGGTTTCCGGAGGTTATGCATGAACAAAGCAGAGCTCATCGACGTACTCACGGAGAAAATGGGCTCGGATCGTCGGTCGGCAACCGCCGCGGTGGAGAACGTCGTTGACACCATCGTGCGCGCGGTTCACAAGGGTGACAGCGTCACCATTACCGGCTTCGGCGTTTTCGAACAGCGCCGCCGCGCAGCGCGCGTCGCGCGTAACCCGCGCACCGGCGAGACCGTAAAGGTGAGGCCCACCTCCGTGCCGGCGTTCCGGCCCGGCGCACAGTTCAAAGCCGTTGTCTCTGGGGCACAGCGCCTCCCGGCGGAAGGACCAGCAGTGAAGAGAGGCGTTACGGCGGGAAGCGCCCGCAAGGCCGCGAAGAAGAGCCCGGCCAAGAAGGGCGCTGCCAAGAAGAGCGCTGCCAAGAAGGCGCCGGCGAAGAAGGCTGCGACCAAGCGGACGGCAGCCAAGAAGTCCGCCGCCAAGAAGGCGCCGGCCAAGAAGTCCGCCGCCAAGAAGGCTCCGGCCAAGAAGGCGGCGACCAAGCGGACGGCAGCCAAGAAGACCGCGAAGAAGGCACCGGCCCGCAAGGCGGCGGCCAAGCGCGGCCGCAAGTAGTTTCACAGCGGTGTAGTTCCGCAACGGTGACGCCGTGGGCCATTCTGGCCCACGGCGTTTCTGTACTTTCCTTAAAACATCTACGGCTCAATCTTTTCGGGCCGACGGACGGCCCGTATTTGTATTCAAATCCGGGGTGTCATTCCAGCGCGAGCGGGCTTCCGATGTGATCGGCCGCGACCAGCCGCCCGTCGTGCAGCGACATCACCCACGTGCTGCCCTTGCGATTGCGGGACTTGTCGGGTCGCACGCCGTCGCGCCCGCACCACCACTCGATCAGGTCCGGGATCACCTTGCCCTGGGTGCAGATCACCGGCGTGCCTGCGGTTTCCGCGATCTCCAGGAAGCGCTGCCGGGCCGCCTTGCGGTTGTCGGCGTAGGCCTCCTCGGTCAGCAGTTCATCGCTGTCGATCGGTGTGCCGAGTTCTTCTGCCAGGGGCTGCAACGTCGACACACAGCGCACCCGGTCGGCGGCGTAGAGACGGTCGGCGCCGAATGCCAGCAACACACCTACGAGTGACTCGGCCTGCGCGCGGCCGTTCTTGTCCAACGGACGTTTGCGGTCGTCACCGTTGAAGCGTGACTTGCTGCCCGCCGTCGCATGACGCACGATCAGCACCGTCTTGGTGTCGACCGGATTCTTCATGAAGCGGCGCAGAACCTTTCGGTCATGCGGATAATCGACCTGCTTGATCGCCGCCGAAATGGGCAGCCACTTGAGTTCGTCGACCTCGTCGTTCGGGTGGAACTCGCCGTGAACCTGGCGCGCCGCCCAGTAGCGCACCTTCTTTTTGCTTTGTTCGACGGGGTAACTCACCGATGTGAGACGCCGGCCAAGACGCGCGGTGTACCCGGTCTCCTCGCGGATCTCGCGGACAGCGGTGACGGGTTCGGTCTCGCCGGGATCTACTTTGCCCTTCGGCAGCGACCAGTCGTCATAGCGGGGACGGTGGATGAGCGCGACCTCCGGCGTATCCGGGTCGCCGTTCGGTCGCCACAACACCGCGCCTGCAGCCAGGATCGTCGTCTTGGCCGCGGCGTCTGCGGCCGGTTTGTGCTTCGGCACCTCAACTCCTGCAGATCATTCCGGGCGATGCGGCCCGCACCACCAGATCACGACCGACCGCACGGGTATGTACCAAGACGTGGTGCCGTTTGTCATGGTTGGCGGTGGCGTTCCATCAGCGACACTTGATGGTCGCGAACCGTCTGTCCCTCCTGCGGTGAGGCCGTCCACTTACCGTCCATACCGAGTTCCCAGCACCGCGTCGCCGGATTCATGGCCGACTCGAAGACGTCGTGCAGTTGTGCTTTCAGTCGTGGGTCCTTCACTTCGGCCATCACCTCAACCCTGCGGTCGAGATTACGATGCATCATGTCGGCGCTCCCGATCCAGAACTCATCGATGGCGGCGAAGTGAATAATTCGTGAGTGCTCGAGGAACCGGCCGAGAATCGAGCGGACGACGATGTTGTCCGAATACCCCTGCGCATGGGGACGTAGCGCGCAGATGCCGCGTACCACCACCTCAACGCGCACGCCCGCCTGCGAGGCACGGTACAGCGCGTCGATCACCTGCTCGTCCACCAACGCGTTGGCCTTCAGCCTGATCCGTCCCGCCGCGCCGTCACGGGTGGCGGCGATCTCGCGTTCGATGCGTTCGATGATGCCTCTGCGCACTCCCTGTGGCGCCACCAGCAGGTTGCGGTAAGAGTCCTTGCGGGAGTAGCCCGTCAGCGAGTTGAACAGGTCGGTGAGGTCGGCGCCGATGTCGGGCGCGGCGGTCAACAGGCCGATGTCCTCGTACAACCGTGCGGTTTTCGGATTGTAGTTACCGGTCCCGATATGGCAGTAGCGGCGAATCAGCGAGCCCTCCCGGCGAACCACCAGACAGGTCTTGCAATGGGTTTTCAACCCGATGAGCCCGTACACGACATGTACGCCCGCACGTTCCAGTTCGCGGGCCCACTTGATGTTGGCCTGCTCGTCGAAGCGGGCTTTGATCTCCACGAGGGCGACGACCTGCTTGCCCGCGGCGGCAGCATCGATGAGCGCGTTGATGATTGGCGAGTCGCCGGATGTGCGGTACAGCGTCTGCTTGATCGCCAATACGTTCGGGTCGGCCGCGGCCTGTTCGATGAACCGCTGCACCGTGGTGGAGAAGGAGTCGTACGGGTGGTGGACGAGCACGTCGCCGTCGCGCAGCGTCGAGAAGATGCTCTTGGGTGTCTCCCGTTCGCCGAACGCCGGCGGTGTGGCGGGGACGAACGGCCGGTCCTTGAGGCCGGGACGATCGAGATTGTAGATCTGCCATAGCGACGAGAGGTCGAGCAGGCCGGGCACCTCGATGACATCGCCGGGTGCGACGTCGAGTTCGCGTAGCAGCAACTCGAGCATGTTATCTGTCATGTCGTCGGAGACTTCCAACCGGACTGGAGAACCGAACCGACGACGAGCCAGTTCGCGCTCGAGTGCCTGCAGCAGGTCTTCGTCGCGGTCCTCTTCGACCTCGAAATCCGCGTTGCGCGTAATCCGGAACGCATGATGCTCGACGATCTCGAGGCCGGGGAACAACACGTGCAGGAACGCCGCGATCAGTTCCTCCATCGGAAGGAACCGCACGATGTGGGCGTCGCCTTCGCGGGCGGCCAGCTCGACAAACCGGTCGACGTTGTCGGGCACCTTGATTCGGGCGAAGTGCTGGCCGCCGTCGGGATGTTTGACGGTGATGGCCAGGTTCAGGCTCAACCCACTCACGAACGGGAACGGGTGGGCCGGGTCGACCGCGAGCGGTGTCAGTACCGGAAACACCTGCTCGTGAAAGTAGGTCGACAGTCGTGTGCGTTCGGCTTCGTCGAGTTCGGCCCAGGTGACGATCACGATGCCCTCGTCGGCCAGGGCCGGCCGAACTGCGTCGAGAAAGACGTGCGCGTGCCGGTTCGCAAGGTGTTGGGTGCGCTCGTTGATGCGGCGCAACTGCTCGCGCGGCGAAAGATTGTCGGCGGAGCGCACCGACAGCCCCATCTCGTCGCGCCGTTTGAGGCCGGCGACCCGAACCATGTAGAACTCGTCGAGATTCGAGGCGAATATCGCCAGGAACTTCGCCCGCTCCAGCAGCGCAAGCGACGGGTCGGCGGCCAGCGCCAGTACCCGGGCGTTGAAGTCGAGCCAACTCAGCTCGCGGTTGAGGTAACGGTCTTCGGGTAGCGCGTCGTCGACCGCGGGCGCCGTGGCCGCGGGCGGCGCCTCCGGTGCGGAGTCACCCGAATCCCGCGATACGCGGATGTTTGGAACCGCCGACTCGCTGTCCCTGTCACGAACCTGGGTCTCGGCTTCCGTCATGCCTCAGATGATCCCTTATCCCAGGGTCTTTGTGCCACCGGCGAGGACCGCTCAGCGACCAGCGCCGATGGCCGCGGCCGTCGCGGCGCCCACGCCGAGGCCGCGTGCGACCAGCAGATCGTCGGGGGTGTCGATGTCGCAGCGCAGACCCGGCCACGCCCCGGTCAACTCCAGGGCTCCGGAACGCCGGTGGCGCTGCGCGGAGTCGGGCCCGAAGTGCGGGTCCAGCGCGACGCCGAACGAGAACAAAGCCGATGTGCCGGTCCCGTGGCGGTCACCGACGAAGCTGCGCGGGTGACGGCGCGCCGCGGTGATGGCCTCGGCCAGCTCGTGACGCTGTAACGCGGGCAGATCACCTTGCAGGACAACCACGTTGGGGGTCTCGCCGCGCACTTGTTCTTCGGCGCTGGCGATCGCGTTGTTGAGCGGGTCGTGGTGGCCCACCGGGGTCGGGTCCGTCAGCACCCGCGCACCGAGCCGATGGGCGGCATCGGCGGCTGTTTCATCGGGCGTGACGACGGTGACAGTCCCGACTGCCGGGACCGCCGATGCGACGGTGATCGTGTCGATCAGCATCGCCAGCACCACCTTCTCGCGACTGGCGCCGGAAAAGACCGGGGCCAGCCTGGTCTTGGCGGCGGTCAGTCGCTTTACGGCGATCACCAACGCGATGTCGGCTTCCCGGCGCCCGCTCATGTGCGTCATCCTGCCAGCAGGCACCCCGGGTTAGGCTGAAGGCGTGGTCGAGGCAGCGGTGATGGGCGCTGGTGCGTGGGGTAGCGCACTGGCCAAGGTCCTTGCCGATGCGGGCAATGCCGTGCGGCTCTGGGTCCGTCGCCCCGAGTTGGCCGACGAGATCAACGACACCCACCGCAACGCTTCGTATCTCGGTGAGGTCGAGTTGCCGAAGACCATCCGGGCCACCGGCGATGCCGCCGAGGCGCTGGACGGTGCGTGCACGGTGCTGCTCGCGGTGCCCGCCCAGACGTTGCGGGGCAATCTCGAAGAGTGGTCCGAGCTGATCGAAGACGACGTCACGCTGGTGAGCCTCGCCAAGGGCATCGAACTCGACACCCTCATGCGAATGAGTCAGGTGATCACTCAGGTGACCGGTGCCGAGCCGTCGCGCGTCGCGGTCGTCAGCGGCCCGAACCTCGCCAGCGAAATCGCCGACGAACAACCGGCCGCCACCGTTGTCGCCTGTAGCGACTCCGGGCGGGCGGTCGCCTTGCAGCGGGCCCTGTCGACGGCCTACTTGCGGCCTTACACCAACGCGGATGTCATCGGCGCCGAAATCGGAGGCGCCTGCAAGAACGTCATCGCACTGGCATCCGGGATGGCGGCGGGAGTCGGGCTGGGAGAGAACACCGCGGCCGCAATCATCACGCGTGGACTGGCCGAGATCATGCGGCTGGGAATCGCTTTGGGCGCCAAACCCGCCACCTTGGCGGGCTTGGCCGGAGTCGGCGACCTGGTCGCGACGTGTACGTCCACCCGGTCGCGCAACCGCGCGTTCGGGGTGCGCCTCGGTCAGGGTGGGACGATGGACTCGGCGATGCTCGCGACCGGTGGCCACGTTGCCGAAGGCGTTGCATCGTGTCAGTCGGTGCTGGCGCTTGCCGACAGCTACGACGTCGAGATGCCGCTCACCGATGCGGTTTTCCGGGTGTGTCACCGGGGCTTGTCGGTCGACGAGGCCGTCGCGTTGTTGCTCGGGCGCAGCACCAAGCCGGAGTAGCCGGTGGACGGTCAGTACGGCGATTCCACGCGCAGCGTGAAATCCGTTGCCTCAGAAGCGGTTCCTGGTAGCGCGGTGGCGCCGTCGCCGGTTTCGGCGACCACCTTCCACCTGTCTTCCGACTCGGCCGCTCCGCTGGACACCTACGGCCGCAGCTCGAATCCGACGTGGCGCCACCTGGAGACGGCGCTCGCTACGTTCGAAGGCGCTCCGATGGCGCTGGTCTTCGGTTCGGGAATGGCAGCCATCACATCCGTCCTAAGAGTGCTGGCCAAGCCGGGCAGCAAGCTCGTCGTACCCGCCGACGGCTATTACCAGGTTCGGCAGTATGCCGTGGAATACCTTGCCGCACAGGGAGTCGCAGTTGTCATTGCGGCCAGTGCACAGATGTGGGACGCATCGGCGGACGCCGATGTGGTGTTCGCCGAAAGCCCGACCAACCCGGGCCTGGACGTTGTGGATCTGCACCGGCTCGCGATGCAGTGCCGCGGGCGGGGCGCCACCCTCGTCGTCGACAACACCACCGCAACCCCGCTCGGTCAGCAACCACTCGCGCTGGGCGCCGATGTGGTGGTCGCGAGCGCCACCAAGGCATTGTCGGGCCACAGCGATCTCCTCGCCGGTTACGTCGTCAGTGCGCACACCGATCTGATGGCGGCAGTGGCGCGCGAACGGTTGCTGTCCGGCGCGGTTCTCGGCGCGTTCGAGGCATGGCTGCTGGTGCGCAGCCTCGGCACCGCGGGCCTTCGGTTCGAGCGGCAATGCCAGAACGCGGCGGCGCTCGCTGTGGCGCTACAGGGCCATCCGGCCGTGCGGGCGGTGCGCTATCCCGGCCTCCCCGACGACCCGTCGCATCCCGTCGCGTGTGCACAGATGCGTCGGTTCGGCGGCCTGATCGCCGTCGAGTTCACCGATGCCTCGGTTGTGCACGCGTTGGTCGAGCGCAGCGAGCTGCTGATCGCTTCGACGAGCTTCGGCGGCATCCATACGTCGGTGGACCGTCGCGCCCGCTGGGGCGACGACGTCAGCGACGGTTTCGCACGCATCTCCCTGGGCATCGAGGACACCGACGACCTGATCGCCGACATCGACCACGCACTGCGTTGAAACGCAGGTTGCCGTCGCGAGACGACCCACGGTCGGCCCGGGCGGTAGCCTCTCTAGGTTGTGACTGCCCGCTATGGCTCCGGAGCCGCCCGGCCCGCGACATCGGACAGGAGCGTCGGACGCGTCCGCGTCGCCGTCGTCTACGGCGGACGCAGCTCCGAACACGCGATTTCCTGCGTCTCCGCCGGCAGCATCCTGCGTAACCTCGATCCGCGGCGCTTCGAGGTCGTCGCGGTCGGCATCACCCCCGAAGGGGCCTGGATGCTGACCGACGCGCACCCGGACACCCTCGCGATCACCGACGGGCGGCTGCCCGAGGTGACCGCCGCGGCGGGCACCGAACTGGTGTTGGCCGCCGATCCGGGCCGGCGCGGACAGCTTTTGTCACTCGAGCACGGGCCGGGGGAGCTGCTGGCGGCAGTCGACGTGGTGTTCCCCGTGCTGCACGGCCCGTACGGGGAGGACGGCACGATCCAGGGGCTGCTCGAGTTGGCCGGGGTGCCGTACGTCGGGGCAGGCGTACTGGCCAGCGCCGTCGGCATGGACAAGGAGTTCACCAAGAAGGTGCTGGCCGCCGCGGGGCTGCCGATCGGCGACTACGAGGTGCTGCGGCCCCGCCAGGACACCCTGAGTGTCGAGGCGCGTGAGCGTCTCGGCCTTCCGGTTTTCGTCAAACCGACGCGCGGCGGATCGTCGATCGGTGTCAGCAGGGTCACTTCGTGGGATCAGCTGCCGTCCGCGATCGCACAGGCACGCGCCCATGACCCGAAGGTGATCGTCGAGGCCGCGATCCCGGGTCGCGAACTGGAATGCGGTGTGCTCGAGTTCCCCGACGGCAGGGTCGAGGCCAGCACCATCGGCGAGATCCGCGTCGCGGGCGTGCGCGACCGCGAGGACGGGTTCTACGACTTCGCGACGAAATACCTCGAGGACGGCGCCGAACTCGACGTCCCCGCCAAGGTCGACGACGACATCGCGGACGCGGTGCGCCGACTGTCGATCCAGGCCTTCAACGCGATCGACTGTCAGGGTCTGGCTCGTGTCGACTTCTTCCTCACCGAGCAGGGACCGGTGATCAACGAGATCAATACGATGCCGGGATTCACGACGATCTCGATGTACCCGCTGATGTGGGCGGCCAGCGGCGTCGACTATCCGAGCCTGCTGTCGACGATGGTCGAAACCGCGCTCGAGCGCGGCGCCGGCCTGCGCTGACGCACTCTTCTGTCAACGCGCGGGCGCGGGGTCGACGGGCTTGGCAGGCAAGCTCTTCGCGATGACGGCCGACAGCGTCTGGATCGGCGTAGGGCCCGAACCGTGCGGCAGCGTGAGCGCGATGTACACACCGCGGTCGACGGCGTACCAGGTGCTGCGCTGCTGCGCTGCGCCGGCATCATCGGCCCCGGCGGCCGAGCCGGCATCGCCCACGCGGAACCATTGCACGTCGTCCACCACCTGCAGCGGCGCCCCTTCGACGAACTCGGCGGGCCGGTCCACCCCGCAGCGCAAGACGGTCGGTTCGGTCGAGCCGTCGGCCCGCCATGCCGCAGCGCCGGCGGGCGCAGGATCGGCCAGCGGTGCCCGGACGAGCTCGTCGAGCTTGTTCGGCAGGTCGGCGATCAGCTTGGCGCATTCGGGACCGGTGGCCGCCGGGGCAGGCACCGAGCCCAGTGGAACCGGTTGCCGCTGCGCCTGATTCTGGCGCACGACGGCGATCACCAGGATCGCCACGACCGCTGCGACCGCGACCACGAGAGCCGCGATCAACAATGCCCGCGGTGGCCCGTCGGCGAGTTCGGAATCCACGGTTCAACTGTAGGGAAGCGCCCCGCCGGCGGACCGACGGGTCAGCCGGGCGCCGGTGATACCGCGCTTGTTCGCACATCGCTGCATAGACTCCACGCCGCAGGCGCCGAACGTGGCGCGGGTGCGACGTGCGCCGAGGCCACGTGCGGGCGCGACAGGAGGTGACATGGCCATCGACGATGCGGGCGAGACCTTGGCGCAAGTGGGGGAGTTCGCGGTGATCGAGCGGTTGGTGGCCGGGCGCCGCCAACCGGACGCCGTCGCGCTGGGGCCCGGCGATGACGCGGCGGTGTTGCACGCGCGTGACGGCAGGACGGTGGTGTCCACCGACATGCTGGTGGCCGGGCGCCATTTTCGGCTGGACTGGTCGACGCCGCACGACGTGGGCCGCAAGGCGATCGCGCAGAATGCCGCCGACATCGAGGCGGTGGGTGCGCGCGCGACCGCGTTCGTCGTCGCGTTCGGGGCGCCCGCCGACACCCCGGCCGCCCAAGCGCTGGCGCTGGCCGATGGAATGTGGCAAGAGGCCGAGTCGATGGGGGCGGGTATCGCCGGCGGCGACCTGGTCAGCGCTCCGCAATGGGTGATCTCGGTGACGGCGTTCGGTGACCTCGACGGCCGCGAACCCGTGCGCCGCAGCGGAGCCCGGCCCGGCGACATCGTCGCGCTCGCTGGCGATGTGGGCAGGTCGGCTGCCGGGTATGAGTTGTGGCGCAACGGTATCGAGCGGTTCGACGAGCTGCGGGGACGCCACGTGGCGCCGCAGCCGCCGTACGGGCAGGGGCGCGTCGCCGCAGACGGCGGCGCTACCGCGATGACCGATGTGTCGGACGGGTTGGTGGCCGATCTCGGCCACATCGCCGAGGCGTCCGGTGTCGGTGTGGATCTCTCGGCCGCGGCGTTTTCCGACGACCGCGACGACCTGGCCGGTGCCGCGGAATACGTCGGCGCCGACCCGTGGGCCTGGATCTTCGGCGGCGGTGAGGATCACGCGCTGGTGGCGACCTTTCCCGAGGTACCCCCGGCGGGGTGGAAGGTGATCGGTCGGGTGCTCGACGGCGCCGCTCGGGTGTCGGTCGACGGCGCGGTGTGGCAGGGCAATCCCGGGTGGCAGTCGTTTGACTAGCTCTTGACTAGTTAGGGTGTCGGATCGTGACCGTGTACGCCATCGCCCAGCTGAGGTTCACGGACCGGACGGCCTACGACCGCTACCAAGCCCGCTTCCTGGATGTCTTCGCCCGGTATTCGGGCACATTGTTGGCGGCCGACGAGTCCCCGCAGATTCTGGAGGGCCGGTCTGATCGCGAAAAGGTCGTACTGATGTCGTTTCCCGACGAGGCATCGTTTCGCGCTTGGGCGGATTCGCCCGAATATCAGGAAATCTCGAAGGACCGCCGGGCCGGCGCCGACTCCCTGGTGCTGCTGATCGAAGGATTGGCGTGACGGCGCGGCCGTTGCACGAACTCGTCGATCCCGGTTGGGCCGCGGCGCTGGAACCGGTCGCCGCCCAGGTCACGCAGATGGGTGAGTTTCTGCGCGCCGAGCTGGCCGCGGGTAACGGCTATCTGCCGGCCGGGCAGAATGTGTTGCGCGCGTTCACTTTTCCATTGGAAGACGTGCGGGTGCTGATCGTCGGCCAGGACCCGTACCCGACGCCGGGCCATGCCGTCGGCCTCAGTTTCTCGGTGGCGCCCGAAGTGCGGCCACTACCGCGCAGCCTGGACAACATCTTCCGCGAGTACGTCAGCGACCTGGGCTATCCCGCGCCGGCCACCGGTGACCTGACGCCGTGGGCCGCGCGCGGCGTGATGCTGCTCAACAGGGTGCTCACCGTCCGGCCGGGCAGTCCGGCCTCGCACCGGGGTAAGGGCTGGGAAGCCGTGACCGAGTGCGCGATTCGCGCACTGGTGGCGCGCAGGCAGCCGCTGGTCGCGGTGCTGTGGGGCCGCGACGCCTCGACGTTGAAGCCGATGCTCGACGGTGCCGACTGCGTCGCGATCGAATCACCGCACCCGTCACCGCTGTCGGCCTCGCGGGGGTTCTTCGGTTCGCGGCCGTTCAGCCGTGCCAATGAACTGCTCGAGAAGATGGGCGCCGAGCCGATCGACTGGCGCTTGCCCTGAGCGTTATCCCACACCCGGGATCGGCGGCGGGGACGGAATCGGGGGAGGCGAGGGGATCTCGGGCGGCGACGGAATGGCCGGCGGCGACGGGATGTCGGGCACCGGTACCTGCACGGTGCCGTCACCCTCGGTGGTGGCGGGCAGTTCCGGCGACGGCGTGACGGTCTCCGTCTGAGTCTGGGGTGCGCTTGTCTGGACCGGGGCTTCCACCGACGTGGTGACCGTGGTCGTCGGTGAAGTGGTGGTTTCGTCGTCGGTGGACTCGCCGCCGCCGCACGCCGTCAGAAAGGCCAGCGCACATCCGGACGCGAATACGATCAGAGCGGGTCTTACAGCTGCACGTGGGGTCATGCACCCACGTCTACCCAACGACCGGCCGCGGTAACCGCACGTGTCAGCCGCGCAGGACCTTTCCGGCCTTGATGCACGAGGTGCACACGTTCATCCGCTGCTTGTTGCCACCGGGACGGCTCACGGCGCGCACAGTCTGGATGTTGGGATCCCAGCGACGGCTGGTCCGGCGATGGGAGTGCGAGACCGACTTGCCGAAGCCGGGGCCCTTCCCGCAGATATCGCACACGGCAGCCATATGCAGAACTCCTCAGATCAGTACGTGGGGGTCCGGGCCGCTGCACCGCGACCGGCGCGGCGTGACCCGACAACCTGACCAGGATACCGGGAGCCGCATCGATCGCCAAAATGCCGTCCACATGCAGCGCACGAAGTCCCAACAGGCTATCGACCGGCGGGAAAGCCCTGACGGCGTTGTCGGGACCAATGGATAGGCTGACTCGCACGGTGGGGTGCGTGGAGAGCGTCACATTCTCTTGGAGGTCAGGTATGGCGGCTCGGTTGCTCGACGCCGCCACGCTGCGGGAATGGGCACACACCGCGGTCGGTGAGCTCATCACCCACACCGACGAGATCAACCGGCTCAACGTGTTCCCGGTCGCCGACGCGGACACCGGCACGAACATGCTCTTCACCATGCGTTCGGCGTGGGCTCAGGCCGACGCGATGACCAACGCCGATGACGTCGCCGAGGTCGCTGCAGCGCTGGCTCGCGGGGCTCTGCACGGAGCCCGTGGCAACTCCGGGGTGATCCTGTCCCAGATTCTGCGCGCGTTGGCAGAGGTCAGCGCCGCAGCGTCGGCAGACCGGGCCGGCCGACGCGCCGCCGTGGACGGGGCGCTCTTCGCCGCCGCGCTGCGCCAGGCGGTGGTTCTCGTCGTCCGGTCGATGGGCGAAGTCGTACCGGGGACCATCGTCACCGTGCTGCAGGATGCAGCCGAGGCCGCCGAACACGCGTCGGCCGGCAGCGCCGAACTGGCCGATGTCGTCGGCACGGCGGCCGACGCGGCGGCCCGGTCGCTGGACGAGACCACCGGCCAACTCGACGTACTGGCCAGCGCCGGCGTGGTGGACGCGGGCGGTCGGGGACTGCTGGTACTGCTGGACGCGATGACGAGGACGCTCACCGACCGGGCGCCGCGCCGGGGCGCGTACGAACCGGCGCCGCCGCGCACCGATGCGGGGACCACCGGCGTCGTCGCGGCTCCGCAGTTCGAAGTGATGTACCTGCTCAGCGGTTGTGACCCGGACGGGGTGCAGAAACTGCGCTCCGATCTCGACGCGCTGGGTGATTCGGTGGCGATCGCCGCCGCGTCGGACGGCAGCGGCCAGTACTCGGTCCATGTGCACGCCGACGACGCCGGTGCGGCCGTCGAAGCGGGCCTCGCGGTGGGCAAGCCGAGCCGCATCCAGGTCACAGCACTCACCGGCACCGCGGGTGTGCGGGCGGTGAACAGTTGGTCGCGCGAACGGGTGGTGCTCGCGGTCGTGGACGGAGAGGGTGCCGGCGAGTTGTTCGCTGCCGAGGGCGCGCACGTTCTGCGGCTCGAAGGTGACACGCCGGTCAGCGCCAAGCAGCTGCTGCACGCGTTGGTCAATGCCGACGCGGGGCAGGCGATGATCTTGCCCAACGGATTCGTCGCAGCCGAGGAGCTCGTCGCGGGGTGTACGGCCGCGATCGGCTGGGGCATCGACGTGGTGCCGGTGCCCGCGGCGTCGATGGTGCAGGGGCTTGCAGCGCTCGCGGTTCACGATGCTTCACGCCAGGCTGTCGACGACGGGTACACGATGGCCAGGGCCGCGGCCGGCGCGCGGCACGGCTCGGTGCGGATCGCCAGGCAGGAGGCGCTGACCTGGGCCGGGATGTGCAAACCCGGCGATGGCCTCGGGATCTCGGGCGATGAGGTGCTGATCGTCGGCGATGACCTGGCCGCAGCGGGCGCAGGCTTGATCGACCTGCTGCTCGCCGCGGGCGGAGAGCTGGTGACGGTGCTCACCGGTGATGGTGTCGACGCCGGCGTCGCGGCCGCGCTCGGGGATCACGTCCACGAACGGCACCTCGGCGCCGAACTGGTCACCTATCACACCGGGCACCGCGGCGACTCGCTGCTGATCGGGGTGGAGTAGGCGTGGCCACGCTGTCGGACCGGCTCGACTTCGTGATCGGCAAGAAGGCTGCCGACCCGCTGGCCGAGCACTTCGGTATCCGCACAGTCGACGATCTGTTGCGCCACTATCCGCGCAAGTACAGCGACGGCACAACGGTGCTCGACGAAGGGGAAGAGCTCGAAGAAGGCGAGCACGTCACGTTCGTCGACGAGATCACCGAGACCAAAGCCGGCGATATGAAACCGCAATTCGACAAGAAGACGAAGAAGATGAAGAGCCGAAAGTGGCTGCGCGTCACGCTCGGTAAGCGGCGGGCAACGGTCACCGCGACCTTCTTCAACGCGGATTGGATGATCGGCGACCTGGTAAAAGGAACACGGCTGATGCTGTCCGGAGAGGTCGGTTACTTCCGAGGCGCGCTTCAACTGACGCATCCGGAGTTCCTGGTACTGGACTCACCCCGTGGCAAGACCTACGGAACAAAGTCGCTCAAGACCATCGCATCGACTTCAGGAGCGGCTGGCGCAGACTTGCTGGCGGCCTTCGACCGTGACTTCTTCCCGATCTACCCGGCCAACAACAAGGTGCAGACCTGGGAGATTTACGCGTGCGTACGTCAGGTGCTCGATGTGCTGGACCCGATTGACGAACCACTGCCGGAATCCTTTCTCCGGCAACACGGTTTGATCACCGAAGACGAGGCGTTACGGGCGATACACACCGCCGAGAAAGCCGCCCAACGCGATGCGGCGATCGCCCGCCTGACGTACGACGAGGCCATCGGCCTGCAATGGGCGCTGGTCGACCGGCGCCACGGTGAGCTCAGCGACTCCGGTCCGGTCGCCATGCGTCGCGACGACGGCCTCGTCGGCGCCATGCGCGAAAAGATGCCGTTCGAATTGACCGACGGACAGAAGGAAGTGCTCGACGTCGTGTCGAGTGAACTCGAATCCACCCGGCCGATGAACCGGATGTTGCAGGGAGAGGTCGGTTCGGGTAAGACGATCGTCTCCGTGTTGGCGATGCTGCAGATGGTGGATGCCGGCTATCAGTGTGCACTGCTGGCCCCCACGGAAGTTCTTGCCGCACAACATGCCCGGTCGATCCGCGATGTGCTCGGGCCGTTGGCGATGGCCGGTCAACTCGGCGGCGTCGACGGTGCCACGCGCGTCGCGTTGTTGACCGGGTCGATGTCGGCCCAGCAGAAGCGCGCGGTGCGCGACGAGGTCGTCGGCGGTGAGGCGGGCATCGTCGTCGGTACGCATGCGCTGCTCCAGGACGCGGTCGAATTCCGGCGTCTGGGCATGGTGGTGGTCGACGAGCAACACCGGTTCGGCGTCGAGCAACGAGACAGGCTGCGCGGCAAGGCTCCCGACGGCATGACGCCGCATCTGCTGGTGATGACCGCGACGCCGATACCGCGCACCGTCGCGCTGACGCACTACGGAGACCTGGAGACCTCGACGCTGCGTGAGCTCCCGCGCGGCAGGCAGCCGATCACCACCAACACCATCTTCCTCAACGAGAAGCCCAAGTGGCTGGACCGGGCGTGGCAACGCATCATCGAGGAGGTGCGCGCCGGCCGACAGGCCTACGTCGTCGCATCGCGGATCGACGAGAACGACAAACCCAAGGGCGACAACGATAACGGCGGCCCGCCCCCGATCACCGTCATCCAGCTGATCGACCACTTGAGCCGCGGGCCGTTGTCCGATCTGCGGCTGCAGCTGATGCACGGCAGGTTGCCGGCCGACGAAAAGGACGCCGTGATGGGCGCGTTCCGAGCCGGTGAGATCGATGTGCTGGTGTGCACGACGGTGATCGAGGTCGGTGTCGACGTCCCCAACGCGACCGTGATGCTGGTGATGGACGCCGACCGGTTCGGGATCAGCCAGCTGCACCAGTTGCGCGGACGGATCGGCCGCGGACAGCACCCCAGTCTGTGTCTGCTCGTGACCCGGCTACCCGAGGGCTCCAAGGCGGGCGCACGGCTAAAGGCTGTGGCGTCGACGCTGGACGGCTTCAAACTCGCCGATCTGGACCTCGCTGAGCGCCGGGAAGGAGACGTGTTGGGGCACAACCAGTCCGGACGGGCCATCACGCTGCGCTTCCTGTCGCTGCAGCAGCACCTCGACATCATCGTCGAGGCCCGCGACTTCTGTTCGGCGCTGTACGAGAAGGATCCCGTCCATCGGGGGATGGCGGTGCTGGCCGCACCGTTCACCGACGATCGTGTCGAGTTCCTGGACAAAGCATGAGGCGCAGATACCTGCTGTGGCTGACCGCGATCGTGGTACTCGCCGTGGCGGTCGCCGTACAGACCGTCGCGTCTTCGCACGACCGGAGCGACTTCATCGCCCGTGCCGACATCCCGACCGTCGCACCGGGGATCGATGTTCTCGCCGGCGTGCCCGTGATACCGCTGCGTATCCGCGGACACGATTACCGCAGAGCGGCATTCGGCGACAGCTGGACGGACGACACCACGGCCCCGGGCGGGCACAACGGCTGTGACACGCGAAACGACATCTTGGACCGCGACCTCGTCGACAAGACTTATGTGTCGATAAAGCGGTGCCCCGATGCCGTCGCGACCGGGACGCTGATCGATCCGTACACCAACGCCACCGTCGCATTGGTCCGCGGTGAGAAGACCGGCGCCGCCGTGCAGATCGACCACATCGTTCCACTCGCGCTGGCCTGGGACCTTGGCGCGCGCAACTGGCCCGAAGAGATGCGGGTGCGCTTCGCCAACGATCCGGCCAACCTCATCGCCGTCGCCGGTGCGGCCAACCAGGACAAGGGCGACCAGCAACCCGCAACCTGGATGCCACCCAACACGGCGTTCCACTGCCAGTACGCGATGCAGTTCATCGCGGTGCTGCGCGGCTACCGGTTGCCGGTGGACGCGCAGTCGGCCACCGTGCTGCGCGACGCCGCCGCCAGCTGCCCGGCGGGCTGAGCAAGGTCAGGGCACCCGAGACGGGGTGGACCCGCCGCGATTGTGCGTTTTCATATGGTCGGCACCGCGGGTCGCGTATGAAACGGCACGGCGGGTCGCGTCAGTCGCCGGTGTAGGTCTCCGGATCCGGGCGGAAGCGCGTGCCGTCGTCGAGGCCGTTGAGCGCGGCCATCTGATCGTCGGTGAGCTCGAAGTCGAACACCTCGAGGTTCGAGGCAATCCGCTCCTGCGACGAGGAGCGGGGGATGACCACGTTGCCGAGCTGCAGGCTCCACCGGATCAACACCTGCGCCGGCGTCTTACCGTGCGACTGCGCTACCGAGACAACCGTCTCGTTGTCGAGCAAGCGTCCGACGCCCAGGGGAGCGTAGGCCTCGGTGACGATGCCGTAGCCGGCGTTGATCTCGCGCAGCTCCGCCTGGTTCAGCAGCGGGTGCAGTTCGATCTGGTTGATCGCCGGGGTGAAGAACGACAGGTCGATGATGTCCGATAGGTGCTCGGCATGGAAGTTGCACACACCGATCGACTTGGTCTCGCCGACCTCTTTCCGCTTCATCAGCCCGCCCCAGCTGTCGACGTACTTGCCCTGCTCGCCGGCCGGCCAGTGGATCAGGTACAGGTCGACGTAGTCGAGGCCGAGCCGCCCAAGGCTGGCTCTGAGCGCATCCTGGGACGACTGGAAGCCGAGGTCCGCGGTGGCCAGTTTGGTGGTGACGAAGATGTCCTCTCGGGGCACGCCCGACGCCTTGATGGCCCGCCCGACCGCCTCCTCGTTGCCGTAGGAGGCCGCGGTGTCGATCAGCCGGTAGCCGGCGGCCAACGCCGCCAGTACCGACTGCTCGGTCTCGGAGTCCGACAGTTCGCCCACGCCGAGACCGAGTACGGGCATCGGGTGGTCGTCGTTGAGCGTGACGGTCGGAATCGAGGTCATCGCACCTATCCTGTGAATTCGAATGTTCGTGGGTCGGGGCCCAACCGAGTACCGTCGCCGAGCGCGGAAATGGACGCCATGTCGTCCTCACTCAGCTCGAAATCGAACACGTCGAAGTTGCTCACGATTCTCTCGGGGGTCACCGACTTCGGGATGACTATATTGCCGAGCTGCATATGCCACCTAATCAATGCCTGGGCCGGTGTCTTTCCGTGCGCCTCGGCG
Organism: Mycolicibacterium sp. GF69; assembly: GCF_003284965.1. Lineage (GTDB taxonomy): Bacteria > Actinomycetota > Actinomycetes > Mycobacteriales > Mycobacteriaceae > Mycobacterium. The sequence continues at coordinate 24,726 of NZ_QMEW01000006.1, read as the reverse complement.
ACGGCGACGACGGTGTCGTTCGACAGCAGCGACCCCTGGCCGAGCGGACTCCACGCCTCGGTGGCGACGCCCAGCTGGGCGTGCAGCTCCCGCAGCTCCTCCTGTTGAAGCAGCGGATGGAGTTCGATCTGGTTGACCGCGGGGACGATCCCGGTGGCGTCGACGAGTGTGCGCAGATGCTCAGGCTCGAAGTTGCTGACCCCGATCGAGCGGATGCGACCCTGCTCACGCAGGTAGGCGAACGCCTTGAACGTCTCGACGAAAGCGCCCTTGGCCGGCATCGGCCAGTGGATGAGGTAGAGGTCCAGATAGTCGAGCCCCAGCCGCTGCATGCTTTTGTCGAACGCGGCCAGCGTGCTGTCATATCCCTGGTCGGCGTTCCACAATTTCGTGGTGATGTACATGTCGCTGCGCGGCAGACCCGAGTTCGCGAGCGCTTGGCCGACCTCGCGCTCGTTGCCGTACGCGGCGGCCGTGTCGATGTGTCGATAGCCGGCATCGAGCGCGGTCGCGGCCGCACGTTCGGTGTCTTCGGGCGGGGTCTGCCAAACGCCGAGCCCGACCTGCGGTATCGAATTACCGTCATTCAACGTGAGCGATGGAGATGCCATGACACAAAGTCTGCCAGCACACGACTCCTGGAGTCCGAGCCGCAAGGAGACCCTCGTCAACGCCGCGGCAGGCGTCACCCTGCGAGCGCTGCCTCGCATCCCGGACGCCGTCAAGCGCCTTCTGCTCGGCGGCCGCACCGTCACCGTCGACGGCAATACGCTGGACACCACGCTGCAGCTGATGCTGGCGGGCCAGAAGTTGGCCGGCCTCGATGGGCTCAGCGGATCCGGCGACGTGATCGCCGCGCGGGCACAACTTCGCGGGTTGTCGTCCGGCTTCGGCCGCAGCATCCCCGTCGCGGGCGTGACGAACCTCTCGCTGGACGGGCCGGGCGGACCGATCCGCGCACGCCTGTACCGCAGCGCGGTCGACCACGCCCCGTTGCTCGTGTACTTCCACGGCGGCGGCTTCGTGCTCGGCGACCTCGACACCCACGACGGCGGGTGCCGCAGCATCTGTCGTGACGGCGATGTGAACGTGCTGTCCGTCGACTACCGGCTGGCGCCCGAACACAAGGCACCCGCCGCATCCGACGATGGCTTCGCCGCCTACCAATGGGCGCTCGAGCACGCGGCCGAACTCGGGGCCGACCCCGACCGCGTGGCGGTCGGCGGCGACAGCGCGGGCGGCAACATCGCGGCCGTCGTGGCGCAGCGAGCGCGCGATGAGCAGGTGCGGCCGCCCGCGCTGCAGTTGCTGATCTATCCGTGGACCAACCTCAGCGCCCAGGCGCGGTCGCAGACCTTGTTCGCCAGCGGCTACTTCCTCACCAAGGCCGACCTCGCCTGGTTCACCGACCAGTACCTCACCGCGGCCCCGGTCCCGGCGACCGATCCGCGGGTCTCGCCTGCGCTGGCCGACGACCTGTCCGGGCTGGCGCCCGCACTCGTGCTGACCGGTGGTTTCGACCCGCTGCGCGACGACGGTAACCAGTACGCCGAGGCCCTGCGCACCGCGGGCGTGCCCGTCGACCTGCGGCAGTTCGGGTCTCTCATCCACGGCTTCGCGAGCATGTCCCCGGTCGGCGGGGCCAGCGCCGTTGCCGTCGCGGAGATGATCTCCGCACTGCGCGCGCATCTCGCCCGCGCATGACAAGACGCGAAAACACCGCCGGTACTCTTACCCCGTGGCCTCGAAACCTAAGAAGACACCCCGTTACGACCTGAAGGCGGCCGACCGCAAGCGCAACCTGGCCGTGCAGATCGGGTTGACCGCCGTCGTCGTGATCTTCGCCGTCGCGCTGGTGCTCTACATCGTGATGACCAAAGAGGACAAACCCGGTGAGGGCGAAACCCGGGCGGTCCGGGTGGCATCGAGCGAAGTCATCACCAAGGAGGGCACTTCGGAGCCCAAAGCGGTGATCTCGATGTTCGAGGACTTCCTGTGTCCGGCCTGCGGCAACTTCGAGAAGCAGTTCGGCCCCACGCTCAACAAGCTGATCGACAGCGGTGCGGTGGCGGTCGACTACCACATGGTCTCGATCCTCGACCGGGCCGGGCAGGGCTATTCGACCCGCGCGGCCAACGCGGCCTACTGCGTGGCCGACGCCGACAACGCCGCCTTCCGCCGCTTCCACTCCGCGCTCTTCGCCCAGCAGCCTCCCGAGGGTGTGGGCCCGTTCCCCGACAACGCCCGGCTGATCGAGGTCGCGCGCCAGGCGGGGGTCACCGGAGAAGTGCCGGCGTGCATCAACAACGGGCGCTACAACGACATGGTCAAGGGTCTGGCCAAGGCGAGCGGCGTCAACTCGACGCCGACCATCCGCATCAACGGCGAGGACTATTCGCCGTCGACACCTGACGCGCTGATCGCCGACATCGAGAAGATCGTCGGCGAAGTGCCCGCGCTCGACGCGGGTGCCCCGCCGCCCAACCCGGAACCGACCCCGCCGGCAGCGCCGTGACGGTCGCCGCGCCCGGTGCCGTCCAACCGACCGAGCCCGCGGCCGACCAGCCGACGGGCCTTGCGGTGGGGCGTCCGAGCGCGGTCTGGATCCTGCTCGCAGGCGTGCTGGGCCTTGCCGCGGCCCTCGCGCTGACCGTCGAGAAGATCGAGCTGCTGATCGACCCGGAGTACATCCCCACGTGCAGCTTCAACCCGGTGCTGTCCTGCGGTTCGGTGATGATCACGCCGCAGGCTTCGGTGTTCGGCTTCGCGAACTCGCTGATCGGCGTCGTCGCGTTCACGGTCGTCGTCGTCACCGGGGTGCTGGCGCTTGCGCGGGTAGAGCTGCCGCGTTGGTACTGGGCGGGCCTGGCCCTCGGCACGCTGCTGGGCGCCGCGTTCGTGCACTGGCTGATCTTCCAGAGCCTCTACCGCATCGGCGCGTTGTGCCCGTACTGCATGGTGGTGTGGGCGGTGACGATCCCGCTGCTGGTCGTCGTCGCCGCGATCGCGCTGCAGCCTCAGCGCGGCAACGTAGTCGCACGCGTGCTGCACACCTGGCGGTGGTCGCTGGTGGCGTTGTGGTTCACGGCTTTGATCCTGCTGATCCTGGTGCGCTTCTGGAGCTACTGGTCGACGCTGATCTGAGAACACTGGCCGGGCGATACAGTACGTGCGTGATCGCCCGTGATTTCTAAAGTTCTGGTCGCCAATCGAGGCGAGATCGCGATCCGTGCGTTTCGCGCCGCCTACGAAATGGGCATCGACACCGTTGCGGTCTACGCCCATGAGGACCGCAATTCTCTACACCGCCTGAAAGCCGACGAGTCCTATCAGATCGGCGACACCGGCCATCCGGTGCGCGCATACCTGTCGGTCGACGAGATCATTCGCGTGGCGAAGCATGCGGGTGCTGACGCCGTCTATCCCGGATACGGCTTCCTGTCGGAGAACCCGGCGCTGGCGGCGGCGTGTACGGAAGCGGGGATCACGTTCGTCGGGCCCAGCACGGAAGTGCTCGAGCTGACGGGCAACAAGTCCCGCGCGATCGAGGCGGCCCGCTCGGCGGGCCTGCCGGTGCTGAACTCGTCGGCGCCGTCGGCCTCGGCCGAGGAATTGATGGCCGCCGCGGCCGGCCTGGAGTTCCCGCTGTTCGTCAAGGCCGTCTCCGGGGGCGGTGGCCGGGGGATGCGGCGCGTCACCGACATCGATGCGCTGCCCGACGCCATCGAGGCCGCATCGCGCGAGGCCGAGTCGGCGTTCGGTGACCCGACGCTGTATCTCGAGCAGGCGGTCCTGCACCCCCGCCACATCGAGGTGCAGATCCTGGCCGACACCCACGGCAACGTGATGCACCTTTTCGAACGCGACTGCAGCGTGCAGCGCCGCCACCAGAAGGTCATCGAGCTGGCACCCGCGCCGAACCTGTCCGACGAACTGCGCCAACGGATTTGCGCCGACGCCGTCGCGTTCGCCCGCGAGATCGGCTACACATTCGCCGGCACCGTCGAGTTCCTGCTCGACGAGCGCGGTCACTACGTGTTCATCGAGTGCAATCCGCGTATCCAGGTCGAGCACACCGTCACCGAGGAGATCACCGACGTCGATCTGGTGTCGAGCCAGTTGCGGATCGCCGATGGCGAGACGCTCGAAAGCCTGGGGTTGAGCCAGGAGACGCTGGTCCTGCATGGTGCGGCCCTGCAGTGCCGGATCACCACCGAGGATCCGGCCAACGGCTTCCGGCCCGACACCGGCCGCATCACCGGCTACCGCACGCCCGGCGGTGCCGGCATCCGGCTCGACGGCGGCACGCATCTGGGCGCGGAGATCAGCGCACATTTCGACTCGATGCTGGTCAAGCTGACCTGCCGGGGGCGCGACTTCGCGATGGCGGTGGCGCGGGCGCGCCGCGCGCTGGCCGAATTTCGCATCCGCGGCGTATCGACGAACATCCCGTTCCTGCAGGCAGTGGTGAACGATGCGGACTTCCGCGCCGGGCGGATCAGCACGTCGTTCATCGACGAGCGTCCGTATCTGCTGACCGCGCGGACTCCGGCCGATCGCGGCACCAAGATCCTCAACTACCTGGCCGACGTCACCGTCAACCAACCTCATGGGCCCCGCACCGCGTCGGTCTACCCGCACGACAAGCTGCCCGACATCGACCTGGACGCCGTGCCGCCGAACGGCAGCAAGCAACTGCTGACCGAACTGGGGCCCGAGGGGTTCGCCCGCTGGCTGCGCGACGCCAAACCGCTGGGCGTCACCGACACGACGTTCCGCGACGCCCATCAGTCGCTGCTGGCCACCCGGGTGCGAACCACCGGGCTGCTGATGATTGCGCCCTACATCGCGCGGATGACGCCACAGCTGCTCTCGCTGGAGTGTTGGGGCGGGGCGACTTACGATGTGGCGCTGCGGTTCTTGAAGGAAGACCCGTGGGAGCGACTGGCCTCGTTGCGGGAGGCGGTTCCCAACATCTGCCTGCAGATGCTGTTGCGGGGTCGAAACACCGTCGGCTACACGCCATATCCGGAAACGGTCACCGACGCATTCGTCGCCGAGGCGACGGCCACCGGGATCGACATCTACCGAATCTTCGACGCACTCAACAATGTCGAGTCGATGCGTCCTGCCATCGACGCGGTCCGCGAAACCGGCACGGCGGTCGCCGAAGTCGCGATGAGCTACACCGGCGACCTGGCCGATCCGTCGGAAAAGCTCTACACCCTGGACTACTACCTGAAGCTGGCCGAGCAGATCGTCGACGCGGGCGCGCACGTGCTGGCGATCAAGGACATGGCCGGGTTGCTGCGACCGCCGGCCGCGCACCGGTTGATCACCGCGCTGCGCAGCCGGTTCGACCTGCCGGTGCACGTGCACACCCACGACACCCCCGGCGGGCAACTCGCGACGTACCTGGCGGCCTGGCAGGCGGGTGCCAGCGCGGTCGACGGGGCGGCGGCGCCGCTGGCCGGCACCACCAGCCAGCCCGCGTTGAGTTCGATCGTCGCCGCGACTGCGCACACCGAGTACGACACCGGCCTGTCGCTGCAAGCGGTGTGCGACCTGGAGCCCTACTGGGAAGCGCTGCGAAAGGTCTACGCTCCGTTCGAGAGTGGGCTACCCGCGCCGACCGGCCGGGTGTACAACCACGAGATTCCCGGCGGGCAACTGTCGAACCTGCGCCAGCAGGCGATCGCGCTGGGCTTCGGTGATCGCTTCGAGGAGATCGAAGCCAACTACGCCGCAGCCGACCGGGTGTTGGGGCGGTTGGTCAAGGTGACGCCGTCATCGAAAGTGGTGGGGGACCTAGCGCTGGCGCTACTCGGAGCGGGTATCACCGCCGACGAGTTCGCCTCGGACCCATCACGTTTCGACATTCCCGATTCGGTGATCGGGTTCCTGCGTGGTGAGCTCGGCGACCCGCCCGGCGGGTGGCCCGAGCCGCTGCGCACCAAGGCGCTCGCCGGCCGTGCGCCGGCCAAGCCGCAGGCAGAACTCAGCGAAGAAGACGAAGCGGTGCTCGCTCAGGCCGGTCCCAAACGCCAAGCCGCCCTGAACCGGTTGCTGTTCGGTGGTCCGACAAAGGAACTCGAGGCGCACCGCGAACAGTACGGCGACACCTCGAGCCTGTCGGCCAACCAGTTCTTCTACGGGCTGCGCAGCGGCGAGGAGCACCGGGTCCAATTGGAGCGGGGTGTCGAACTGCTGATCGGGCTGGAGGCCATCTCCGACCCCGACGAGCGGGGTATGCGCACCGTGATGTGCATCCTCAACGGGCAACTGCGACCGGTGCTGGTGCGCGATCGCAGCGTCGCCAGTGACATCCCCGCCGCGGAGAAGGCGGACAAGGCCAACCCCGACCACATCGCCGCGCCGTTCGCCGGTGTGGTCACCGTCAGCGTCGCAGCCGACGACGAGGTGGCGGCCGGGCAGACGATCGCCACCATCGAGGCGATGAAGATGGAGGCCGCGATCACCGCACCAAAGGCGGGCAAGGTGGACCGGGTCGCGGTCTCGGCCACAGCGCAGGTGGAAGGTGGCGACCTGCTGGTGGTGGTCAGCTGACCCGCATCATCGCCGGTGCGCTGGGCGGTCGACGAATCTCCGTGCCCCAGAGTCGATCCGGGGTCGGCACTCGGCCCACCACCGACCGGGTCCGGGAAGCGTTGTTCAACGTGCTGGCCGTTCGGGTCGATCTCGCGGGCGCCGCGGTGCTCGACCTGTACGCGGGGTCGGGCGCGCTCGGCTTGGAGGCGCTGTCGCGCGGTGCCGCCGAGGCGACGTTCGTCGAGGCCGATCGGCGGGCGGCGGGCGTCATCGCCGACAACATCGCCGCCCTCGGTGTGACGGGTGCTTCGGTGCGGCGCGGCGCCGTCGCCGCGGTCCTGGCCGGTGGGGCACCACGGCCGGTGAACCTGGTCTTCGCCGACCCGCCGTACGACGTCGAGGCCGCCGAGGTCGAGTCGATGCTGAGCCTGCTGAGCGAACGCGGCTGGGCCCAAGCGGGGACCGTCGTCGTGGTGGAGCGTGCTGCGAGCGGACCGGAGCTGAACTGGCCGTCGGGCTGGCACGCGTGGCCGTCGCGCACCTACGGCGACACCCGCCTCGAGCTTGCCGAGGCATCCGAGCCGCCCTGCTAGCGTCATCGCTCATGAGTGGCGCGGTATGCCCAGGCTCCTTCGACCCGGTGACCCTGGGACACATCGACATCTTCGAGCGCGCGGCCGCGCAGTTCGACGAGTTGGTGGTCGCCATTCTCATCAACCCGAACAAGAAGGGCATGTTCAGCCTCGAGGAGCGCATCGCGATGATCGAGGAGTCCACCGAGCATCTGCCGAATCTGCGCGTCGAGTCGGGTCAGGGGTTGGTCGTCGACTTCGTCAAACAGCGCGGGTTGACGGCGATCGTCAAGGGCCTGCGCACCGGGACCGACTTCGAGTACGAACTGCAGATGGCGCAGATGAACAAGCACGTCTCCGGTGTCGACACCTTTTTCGTGGCCACCACACCGCGGTATTCGTTCGTGTCGTCGTCGTTGGCCAAGGAGGTCGCGACCCTCGGCGGCGATGTCTCCGAACTGCTGCCCGCACCGGTCAACACACGCCTGCAGGCCAAACTGCGACAGGGTTAGCCCCGTTGCGGCAGGGGTAGTCAGGTGGCGGCGCACAGCCCACTCGCGCCCACACACCACTCCCGAAATGCAGGAGGTTTCTGCCATGGCTGAAACGTTCGTTCAGAACACCGACGACGTCGTGAAGTTTCTGACTGATCAGCACAACCTGATCAAGGATTTGTTCGACGAGGTGTTCAGCGCCTCCGACGATGAGGCGCGCGAGAAGGCGTTCACCGAACTTCGCCAACTGCTCGCCGTGCACGAGACCGCCGAGGAAATGGTGGTGCATCCGCGAGCCCGCGGCGAGGTGGCCGACGGCGATGCGATCGTCGACGCACGGTTGAAGGAAGAGCACGAGGCCAAGGAGTTTTTGTCGCGGCTGGAGAAGATGGACATGGACTCCAAGGAGTTCCTCGACGAGCTCACCAAGTTCCGCGACGACGTCGTCGAGCACGCCGAACACGAAGAGCACGAGGAGTTCAGCCAGCTCCAGAAGGCTCTCGACGGCGATGATCTCAAGCGGATGGCCGGCGCCGTGCAGGCGGCCGAGGCGATCGCGCCGACCCGACCACATGCCGGGGTGGAATCGGCCAAGGCCAACTTCGCGGTCGGACCGTTCGCGTCGATGCTCGACCGCGCGCGTGACTTGATCGGTGCCGCGCTGAAGTAGCCCGATACATCTCCATTACCGAACTGGACCGCCGGGTTGACATAATGCGAGCAGCAATTCAGCCGCGAGTTGCGGCCTGGGGAGCGGAGAGGCGCAGCAACCCGAATTTGCGAGGTCCGAGGCGACACACCGGGCGGGAAGCTGAGTCACAGGGGTAACACCAGGCACACTAGTAACTGTCAACTACGCCTGGAGGGTGTTGCCGTGTACCGAGTTTTCGAAGCGCTCGACGAACTGAGCGCGATTGTGGAAGAAGCCCGTGGCGTGCCGATGACGGCGGGCTGCGTGGTGCCGCGCGGCGATGTGCTCGAGTTGGTCGACGACATCAAGGACGCCATTCCCGGTGAGCTCGACGATGCGCAGGATGTCCTCGATGCGCGCGACGGCATGCTGCGCGAGGCCAAGGATCATTCCGACGCGATGGTGTCGACGGCCACCGCCGAGGCCGATTCCGTGCTCAACCATGCGCGTGCGGAGGCGGACCGGCTGCTGGCCGACGCCAAGGCCCAGGCCGACCGCATGGTCGCCGAGGCGCGCCAGCACAGCGAGCGAATGGTCGGCGAGGCCCGGGACGAGGCCAGCCGCGTCGCCGCGACCGCCAAACGCGAATACGAAGCCAGCACGGGACGCGCCAAGACCGAAGCCGACCGGCTCATCGAGAGCGGCAACCTCGCTTACGAGAAGGCCGTGCAGGAGGGCATCAAGGAGCAGCAGCGGCTGGTGTCCCAGACCGAGATCGTGCAGACCGCGACGGCCGAGGCGACCCGGCTGATCGACTCGGCGCACGCCGAGGCGGACCGCCTGCGCGGCGAGTGCGACATCTACGTCGACAGCAAGCTCGCCGATTTCGAGGACTTCCTCAACGGCACGCTGCGCTCGGTCGGGCGTGGTCGACATCAACTCCGCACTGCCGCCGGGACCCACGACTACGCGGCGCGCTAGCGCCGGCGGCCATCAAAAAGCCATCAAAAAGCCGACGCAAAGGCCGTCGCCGTAAAATCGATCCTCATGGCGACGAATGCCAAAGCGGCGGCGCATCGCGCGTCACAATCGCCGCTCGTGATCAACATCTCCCGGCTCGGTAGGCGACCCGGGTCGATGATGGCCGTCTCCGAGACCGTGCCCAGCCCCTCGCGGATAGGGCTCGACCTGATCGGAATCGAGGAAGGTGCCCCGCTGGCTCTCAACCTGCGGGTCGAGTCGGTTTCGGAGGGTGTGCTCGTCAGTGGAACGGTGTCGGCGCCGACGGCCGGTGAGTGCGCGCGCTGCCTGACGCCGGTCACCGGTGCGGTCGAGATCGACCTCACCGAGTTGTTCGCCTATCCCGACAGCGCCACCGACGAGACGACCGAGGCCGACGAGATCGGCCGCGTGCTGAACGACACCGTCAACCTGGAACAACCGATCATCGACGCTGTCGGATTGGCGCTGCCGTTCGCACCGCTGTGCGGTCCGGACTGCGCTGGTCTGTGCCCGGACTGCGGCGTGGCGCTGGCCACCGCCGAACCCGGCCACCACCACGAGCGGATCGATCCCCGCTGGGCCAAACTGGCCGGCATGTTCGACGAGGAGACGCGTGACTGACCGGGCGGCGTTGCTTGCGGCATTGGGAGTCGGCCTGCCCGACGAACTGCTCACCATCGCGCTCACGCATCGCAGCTACTCCTATGAGAACGGGGGCCTGCCGACCAATGAGCGGTTGGAGTTCCTCGGCGATGCGGTGCTCGGCCTGACCATCACCGAAGAGCTCTATCACCGCCATCCCGATCGGTCCGAGGGGGATCTGGCCAAGCTGCGCGCCAGCATCGTCAACACCCAGGCGCTCGCCGACGTCGGGCGTCACCTGTCCGACGCCGGGCTGGGTGCCTACCTGTTGCTGGGCAAGGGAGAGGAGAACTCCGGTGGTGCCGGCAAGGCCAGCATTCTCGCTGACGGCGTCGAATCCCTGTTGGGAGCAATCTATTTGGAGCACGGCATCGCGGTCACCCGAGAGGTCATTCTGCGCTTGTTCGGAGAGCTCTTGGATACCGCGCCAACGCTGGGCGCCGGACTGGATTGGAAGAGCAGTCTGCAGGAGTTGACCGCCTCGCGTGGACTGGGCGCGCCGTCGTACGTCGTCACCTCGACCGGACCCGACCACGACAAGGAGTTCACCGCGACGGTCGTCGTCACCGACACCGAATACGGTAAGGGCGTGGGGCGCACGAAAAAGGAGGCCGAGCTCAAGGCGGCCGCGGCGGCGTGGAACGCGCTGACCGCCGCCGAGGTAGATGCCTGAACTTCCCGAGGTCGAGGTCGTCCGGCGCGGATTGGCCGCCCACGTAGTCGACAAGACCATCACCGCTGTCCGGGTGCACCATCCGCGCGCGGTGCGCCGTCACGAGGCGGGGCCGGCCGATCTGACTGCGCGGCTGCTGGATTCGCGCATCGTCGGCACGGGCCGTCGGGGCAAATACCTGTGGCTGACGTTGGACGACGGCGCTGCCTTGGTGGTGCATCTGGGGATGAGCGGGCAGATGCTGCTGGGCGCGGTGCCCAACGAGAACCACTTGCGTATCGCCGCGCTGCTCGACGACGGCACCGCGCTGAGCTTCGTCGACCAACGCACATTCGGCGGTTGGATGCTCACCGAGATGGTCACCGTCGACGGCGCCGAGGTGCCCGTACCCGTCGCACACCTGGCCCGCGATCCGCTGGATCCTCAGTTCGATCGCGACCGTGTAGTTACGGTGTTGCGCAGCAAGCATTCCGAGATCAAGCGTCAGCTGCTCGACCAGACCGTGGTGTCGGGGATCGGCAACATCTACGCCGACGAGGCGCTGTGGCGTGCGAAGATCCACGGCGCGCGCCTGGCGTCGTCGCTGAGTCGGCCGAAGCTGGCCGAACTGCTCGATGCGGCGGCCGAGGTGATGCGCGAGGCGTTGACGCAGGGCGGGACGTCGTTCGACTCGCTGTACGTCAACGTCAACGGGGAATCCGGCTTCTTCGACCGGTCGCTGGACGCCTACGGTCGCGCGGGTGAACCGTGCCGGCGCTGTGGTGCGGTGATGCGGCGCGAGAAGTTCATGAACCGGTCGTCGTTCTCCTGTCCGCGGTGCCAACCGCGCCCGCGGGTGCGGCGCAACTAGGGCGCGGTTAGGTGCGGGAACGGGCGCGGTAGCGTCCCTGACCCCCGGAGTCACAGGCGTCGCACTGTCGCACGTTTTGGCGCTCGCTTCTCGCACTTCCGTCGTAAAACGTCGATCGCTGCGACGGCTGTGGTGGCGGGGAACGACCTTTAGGCGTTCGTTGTACAAATACTTCATGACCGAACTGTGGGTTGAGCGGACAGGCGTGCGCCGTTACACCGGGCGCAGCTCGCGTGGGGCCGAGGTGCTCGTCGGCAGCGAGGACGTCGAGGGCGTCTTCACACCGGGTGAGCTGATGAAGATCGCGCTGGCGGCCTGCAGCGGGATGGCCAGCGATCTACCGCTGCAGCGGCGGCTCGGCGAGGACTACCCGGCCACGATCCGGGTCTCCGGGGCGGCGGACCGCGAACAGGAGCGGTACCCGCTGCTCGAGGAGCACATGGAACTTGACCTGTCGGGCTTGTCCGACACCGAAGTCGCGCGGGTACTCACCGTGGTCGAGCGGGCGATCGACCAGGTCTGCACCGTCGGCCGCACCCTGAAATCCGGGACCAAAGTGACGTTTGAGGTGCATGATGCAGGAGTTAGCTGAGGTACGTCTGACGGCCTGGGTGCACGGCCACGTTCAAGGCGTCGGCTTCCGGTGGTGGACCCGCGCCCGCGCGCTCGAACTGGGCTTGACCGGCTTCGCGGCCAACAAGCCCGACGGCCGGGTCCAGGTGGTCGCGCAGGGGCGACGCGAGGCCTGTCAGCGACTACTTGACCTGCTGCAAAGCGGTGACACACCAGGGCGAGTCGACAATGTCGTCGCCGACTTCGCAGAACCTCGCGACTCGCTACAAGGGTTCACCGAGCGATAGCCGCCGCGGCGGTAGTGTGGCACGTCGTGCACCTCAAGAGTCTGACCCTGAAGGGCTTCAAGTCGTTTGCTTCGCCGACGACTCTGCGCTTCGAGCCAGGCATCACGTGCGTGGTCGGCCCGAATGGTTCGGGCAAGTCGAATGTGGTCGACGCGCTCACCTGGGTGATGGGCGAGCAGGGCGCCAAGACACTGCGCGGCGGCAAGATGGAGGACGTCATCTTCGCCGGCACGTCGTCACGCCCGCCGCTGGGCCGCGCCGAGGTGACGGTCACCATCGACAACTCGGACAACTCGCTGCCGATCGAGTACTCCGAGGTGTCGATCACGCGGCGGATGTTCCGCGACGGTGGCAGCGAATACGAGATCAACGGCAGCAGTTGCCGATTGATGGATGTCCAGGAACTGCTGTCCGACTCCGGCATCGGCCGCGAGATGCACGTCATCGTCGGGCAGGGCAAGCTCTCGGAGATCCTGGAGTCCCGCCCCGAGGATCGGCGCGCCTTCATCGAGGAGGCCGCCGGCGTCCTCAAACACCGCAAGCGCAAAGAGAAGGCGGTCCGCAAGCTCGACGCGATGTCGGCCAACCTGAACCGGTTGACCGACCTGACCACCGAACTGCGTCGTCAGCTCAAGCCGCTCGGAAGGCAGGCCGAGATGGCCCGCCGCGCCCAGACGATCCAGGCCGACCTGCGCGACGCCCGGCTCCGGCTGGCCGCCGACGACCTCGTCACGCGTCGCGCCGAGTTCGAGAACACCAACCAGGCCGAGACCACGCTGCGCCGAGAGCACGATGAAATCACCACCCGGCTGGAGGCCAAGACCGCGGAGTTGGCCTCCCACGAATCCGCGGTCGGCAGCCTCAGTGAGCGCGCCGACACCGCGCAGCAGACCTGGTTCGCGCTGTCGGCGCTCGCCGAACGCGTCAGCGCGACGGTGCGAATCGCCAGCGAGCGGGCCCAGCACCTCGACACCGAGCCCGAAGTGTCGACCGGACCCGACCCCGACGCCCTGGAAGCCCAGGCCGACGAGGTCGCCGCCCAAGAACGCCAACTGCTCGCCGAACTGGCCGAGTCCCGCGACAAGTTGCAGGCGGCCCGCGCCGAACTCTCCGAGCGCGAGCGCGTCGCCGCAGAAGCCGAGCGCGCACACCTCGCCGCGGCGCGCGCCGAGGCCGACCGCCGCGAAGGTTTGGCCCGGCTGGCGGGCCAGGTGGACACGATGCGCACCCGCGTGGAGTCGATCGACGAGACCGTTGCCCGCCTCACCGGCGCGATCGACGAGGCCGCCGCCCGTGCTCAGCAGACGCAGGTCGAATTCGAGACGGTGCAGGGCCGCGTCGGCGAACTCGACGCCGGTGAGGTCGGCTTGGACGAACACCACGACCGGACGGTCACCGCGCTGCGGTTGGCCGACGAACGTGTCGCCGAACTGCAGGCCGCTGAACGTGGCGCCGAACGTCAGGTTGCTTCGCTACGTGCCCGCATCGAAGCGCTTTCGGTCGGTCTCGACCGTAAGGACGGCGCTGCCTGGTTGCAGAAGAACCGCAGTGGCGCAGGCCTTTTGGGTTCGATCGCCAACCTGTTGAAGGTGCGCAACGGCTACGAGGTGGCCGTCGCGGCGGTGCTCGGTTCGGCGGCCGACGCGGTCGCCGCCGAGAACCCGGGTGCTGCCCACGCTGCGGTCGCGGCGCTCAAGGAGTCCGACGGCGGCCGCGCGGCGATAGTGCTCAGCGATTGGCCCGATCACGCAGCGGCGCAGATGGAATCGTTGCCGGACGGCGCGGTGCGGGCGGTCGAGCTGGTCGAAGCGCCGCACCGCCTGCAGGGGGCAATCCGGGCGATGTTGTCGGACGTCGTCGTGGTGTCGGACCTCGCGGCGGCGCTGGATGTGGTGGGCTCGCGGCCGAAGCTGCGCGCGGTCACGACCGACGGCGATCTGGTGGGGGCCGGGTGGGTCAGCGGCGGGTCCGACCGCAAACCGAGCACGCTCGAGATCGCCTCGGAAGTCGAGAAGGCGCGCGCCGAGCTCACCGAAGCCGAACGGCAGGTCGGCGATCTGTCGGCCGCATTGTCCGGCGCGCTGGCCGAACAGGCGAGTCGACAGGATGCGGCGGAGCAGGCGCTGGCCGCGCTCAACGAATCCGATGCCGCGATCTCGGCGATCTACGAGCAGTTGGGCCGCCTCGGCCAGGATGCCCGTGCCGCCGATGACGAATGGCAACGGCTGATCCAGCAGCGAAACGAGTTGGAGGCCAACCGCACACGCACCGTCGAGGAGCTCGCGGGACTCGAGCAGCGGCTGCACAATGCTCAGCAGGTGCCGACGTTCGAGGCCGAGCCCGTCAATCGGCAGGAGACGACGGCCGCCGCAGAAGCGGCCCGTGCCGCCGAGGTAGAGGCCCGGCTGACCGTGCGTACTGCTGAAGAACGTGCGAATGCTGTGCGGGGAAAGGCAGATTCGCTGAGGCGTGCGGCGGCCGTCGAGCGCGAGGCCAGGCTGCGCGCTTTGCGCGCCCGCGAAGCGCGCCAACACGCCGCGACAGTGGCCGCGGCCGTCGCGGAGTCCGGACGCCTTGTCGCACAACGGTTGAGTGCCGTTGTGGCGGTGGCGTCACGCGCCCGTGACGAGGTCGCCGCCGAACGCCAGCACCGCGCCGCTGCTCTGGCCAAGACACGTGACGAGGTCAACGAGCTGACGGCCAAGGCGAACGGTCTCACCGAGGCGCTACACAAGGACGAGGTCGCCAAGGCGCAGGCCGCACTGCGTATCGAGCAGCTCGAGGAGCACATTCTCGAGCAGTTCGGTATGGCGACCGCCGATCTCATCGCCGAGTACGGTCCCGATGTGGCGCTGCCGCCAACGGAATTGGAGATGACCGAGTACGAGCAGGCGCGCGAGCGCGGCGAGCAGGTCACCGCACCCGCCCCGATGCCGTTCGACAGGCCGACGCAGGAACGGCGTGCCAAGAAGGCCGAGCGAGAGCTCAACGAGCTGGGCCGGGTCAATCCGTTGGCGCTCGAGGAGTTCGCCGCGCTCGAGGAGCGGTACAACTTCCTGTCGACCCAACTCGAGGATGTCAAGGGTGCGCGCAAGGATCTGCTCGACGTGATCTCCGATGTCGACGACCGGATCCTGCAGGTGTTCACCGAGGCGTATGCCGATGTGGAACGCGAGTTCACCCAGGTGTTTTCGGCGCTGTTCCCCGGCGGCGAGGGCAGGCTTTTGCTGACCGATCCCAACGACATGCTCACCACCGGAATCGAGGTCGAGGCGCGTCCCCCCGGGAAGAAGATCAAGCGGCTGTCGCTGCTGTCGGGCGGGGAGAAGTCGCTGACGGCAGTCGCGATGCTGGTCGCGATCTTCCGCGCCAGGCCGTCGCCGTTCTACGTGATGGACGAGGTTGAGGCGGCGCTGGACGACGTCAACCTGCGCAGGCTGATCAGCCTGTTCGAGCAGCTTCGTGAGCGCTCCCAGCTGATCGTGATCACGCACCAGAAGCCGACGATGGAGGTCGCCGACGCCCTCTACGGGGTGACCATGCGCGACGACGGCATCACCGCGGTGATCAGCCAGCGCATGCGGGGACAGGAATTGGTCGGCGCCACGAACTGAGAGCCCATTCGGGTAGGGCCACCAACGAGGGCCGCATCGGCTGTTCGGCGCTCTAAGAGGTGGATCGTCCGCATGGGATGCATGCGATCAACCCCTTAGCGTCCACGGGGGCGGGCGGTGCCGCCCGTCGCCCCTGACACAATGGCGCCGTGACAGAAGGTTTGTGGATCGCAGTCGCGGTCATCGCCGTTCTGCTGGTGATCGCGCTCGTCGTGGTGGGCCTGGTTCGGTACCGACGCCGAAAGATCAAGCTGTCGTCGACGGACACCGCGACCCCGATCGACCGTTCCGGCGGCTATACCGCCTCGTCAGGAATCACGTTCTCGCAATCCGCGCCGGCTGAGCCCGTCGAACGGATCGAAACGACCGGCTTGCCGGCTGTTGGTGACGACGCGACGATCCCGCGCGATGCGCCGAAGCGCCCGATCGCCGACGTGCAACTGCCCGAGCCGTCGGTCGAGGAGAAGCCCGCACCCGTCGAGGAGTCTGCCCCGCCCGTCGAGCCGCCGGCACCCGTCGAGCCGCCGGCACCCGTCGAGGAGTCCGCCCCGCCCGTCGAGCCGCCGGCACCCGTCGAGGAGCCCGCCCCGCCCGTCGAAAAGCCCGCACCCGCCCTCGATGAGATCGCGCCGACGGAAGGACGGCTGGAGCGGCTAAGGGGCCGGCTGGCCAAATCGCAGAACACGCTCGGTCGCAGCATGCTGGGCCTGCTCGGCGGCGGAGACCTCGACGAGTCGTCCTGGGAGGAGGTCGAGGACACGCTGCTGATCGCCGACCTCGGACCCGTCGCAACGGAGTCGGTGGTCGCCTCGCTGCGTTCCCGAATGGCCAGCAGTCGGGTGCGCAGCGAGGCCGACGCCCGGGCCGTACTGCGTGATGTCCTCATCGACGAACTGCGGCCCGACCTGGACCGCTCGATCCGCGCGCTACCGCATGCCGACAAACCGTCGGTGCTGTTGGTCGTCGGAGTCAACGGCACCGGTAAGACGACCACCGTCGGCAAGCTGGCCCGCGTGCTGGTCGCCGACGGCCGGCGTGTGGTGCTCGGCGCGGCCGACACCTTCCGCGCCGCCGCGGCCGATCAGTTGCAGTCCTGGGCGTCGCGGGTGGGCGCGCACGTGGTGCGTGGGCCCGAAGGCGCCGATCCCGCCTCGGTGGCGTTCGACGCGGTGGACAAGGGCATCGAGGACGGTGCCGACGTCATCGTCATCGACACCGCCGGCCGGTTGCACACCAAGACCGGGCTGATGGACGAACTGGGCAAGGTCAAGCGGGTCGTCAGCCGCCGCGCGGAGGTCGACGAGGTGCTGCTGGTGCTCGACGCCACCATCGGGCAGAACGGTCTGCCGCAGGCCCGGGTGTTCGCCGAGGTCGTCGACATCACCGGGGTGGTGCTGACGAAGCTCGACGGCACGGCCAAGGGTGGAATCGTTTTTCGCGTGCAGCAGGAATTGGGGGTTCCGGTCAAACTCGTCGGTCTCGGCGAAGGCGCGGACGATCTCGCGCCGTTCGAACCTGCCGCGTTCGTCGACGCGCTGCTCGGGTAGTCGCCGCGGAGCTCGATGGTCGGCACGCCTGCCGACCGGCCGTGTCGAAACATGAGCGTAACGCTTCAGACGTGTCCGTTCACTTGGCGGAAACGGAACAGAATCACCGGTGAAACGCGAGCAAAAGAGTCTCTTCGGGAGGCCGATCCGATCGGCGCACTTCTCGAGGAGGTTCACACACAGTGGTTTCAGCCTTACCCCTTGCGCTTCCCGATGATGCGTTCGCGCCATTCGGCCCCGGCGGGTTGAGTTCAGGCGACACCGCATGGGTGCTCACCGCAGCGGCGTTGGTTCTGTTCATGACACCCGGCCTGGCGTTCTTCTACGGCGGGCTGTCGCGCCAGAAGTCCGTGCTGAACATGATGATGATGTCGTTCGGCACTCTGGGCGTCGTCAGCGTCATCTACGTGCTGTGGGGTTACTCGATGTCGTTCGCATCGGCCCATACCGGTCAGAGCAGCTTTCTCGGAATCTTCGACAACCCGTTCGCTCTGTTCGGGTTGAGCCCACTGCTGGAGACCAAGGAAGTGGACGGCATCCCCCTCTATGTGCTCGGCGGATTCGGTACGGTGCCCGCGATCGTCTGGGCGGGGTTCCAGCTGACGTTCGCGGTGATCACCGTCGCACTGATCAGCGGCGCGGTCGCCGAGCGGATGAAGTTCGGTACGTGGCTGGTGTTCGGCGGAATCTGGGTGACGGTGGTGTACTTCCCACTCGCTCATATGGTTTGGGGCGGGGGATTGCTGTCGGGATCGGGGGACGGCATCGCGGCCAAGTTGTTCGGTCTCAACGACGAAGGCACCGCGAACGTCGCGCCAATCGACTTCGCCGGCGGCACCGTCGTGCACATCAACGCCGGCATGGCAGCACTGGTGCTCGCGCTGCTGCTGGGTAGGCGTACCGGCTTCGGCAAGATCGCCTATCGGCCGCACAACATTCCGTTCGTGATGCTGGGCGCCGCCATCCTGTGGTTCGGCTGGTTCGGCTTCAACGTGGGATCCGAGGGCGCGGCAGACATGCTCGCCGGTCAGGTCTGGGTCAACACCACGTCGGCAACCGCTGCCGCCATGCTCGGCTGGTTGTTGGTGGAGCGCTTCCGCGACGGCCATGCGACCAGCGTCGGCGCGGCGTCGGGCGTCGTCGCCGGCCTCGTCGCGATAACCCCGGCCTGCGGTGCGCTGTCGCCGATCGGGTCGCTGATCCTGGGCGTCGTCGCCGGTGGGCTCTCCGCTGTGGCGGTCGGCCTGAAGTACAAGCTCGGCTACGACGATTCACTCGACGTGGTCGGTGTGCACCTGGTGGCGGGCCTGTGGGGCACGGTCGGCATCGGCCTTCTGGCGATGGACACCGGGCTGTTCTACGGCGGTGGATTCCAGCAGCTCGTCGTGCAGGTGGTGATCGCTTCGGTGGCGGTTATCTTCACTGGCATCATGACGGTGATCATTGCCTTTATCGTCAAGCCGTTGGGCTGGCGCGTTACCGCAGAAGACGAGGACACCGGCATCGATGCGACCGAACATGCTGAAACCGCTTACGAGCTCGTCTGATCGGCAACAATTTCCTCGGAAGGGATCGACTACATGAAGCTGATTACTGCGATCGTCAAGCCGTTCACGCTCGAAGATGTCAAGACCGGCCTCGAGCAGACGGGCATCCTCGGGATGACCGTCAGCGAGGTTCAGGGCTACGGCCGCCAGAAGGGCCACACCGAGGTCTATCGGGGTGCGGAGTACTCCGTCGATTTCGTGCCGAAGGTGCGGGTCGAGGTCGTCGTCGAGGACTCGGCCGTCGATAAGGTCGTCGATGTCATCGTCCAGGCCGCGCGGACCGGGAAGATCGGCGACGGCAAGGTGTGGGTCAGCCCCGTCGACACCGTTGTCCGGGTACGCACCGGCGAGCGTGGAGCCGACGCCCTTTGAGCCGCTTGAAGAACTGAGAACTCGTCTCCCGACCATCACACCGGAGCAGTTCTCGACAGGCCGGGAGCAGACGAGATGACTGAGCACAAGCCAGATCCCGAGCGCTCGTCGGGGCGAGAACCTGCAGCTGCCGCCGGCGCACCTCGGTGGGTGGCGCCGGCGACAGGCTCGTCGCGCCCCGCGACCGACCTCGTCGCCGCAAGTGAGCAGTTGTTGGCAGGTGGTGTGCGCCAATTGGATTCGCCCGCTCTGCGGCATGCGCTTCAGGATCTGCACGAGTTCTGGCTCAACACCAAAGCGGCCGAAATCGGCATCACGCCGACGAGCGGCTTCGCCATCGTCGCGACGGGCGGCCTCGGTCGCGGCGAGTTCGTACCCTATTCCGATCTCGATCTGACCCTGCTGCACGACGACATGCCGCCCGATGTCGTCGGGCAGGTGGCAGAGCTGTTGTGGTACCCGCTGTGGGACGCCAACATTCGCATAGACCACAGCGTGCGGACGGTGCCTGAGGCACTGAAGGTGGGCGCAGCCGACATCTCAGCCGGCCTCGCGATGCTGGAGGCTCGGCACATCGCCGGCGATGCGGATCTGTCGACGCTGCTCATCGGCGGGGCCCGGCGGCAGTGGCGAACCGGAATCGCCTCGCGATTCGAGGAACTCGTCGAGCACACGCACGCGCGCTGGCAGCGCAGCGGTGAGATTGCACACCGCGCCGAGCCCGACCTCAAATGCGGTCGCGGCGGTCTGCGCGACGTGCAGCTGCTCAACGCGCTGGCGATCGCGCAGCTGGCCGACGTGTACCCCAACCAGACGTCGGCATCACCGCTGGGATCGTTGGGCGAAGCACATCTGGCGTTGCTCAATGTGCGGACCGAACTGCACCGGGTCGCCGGGCGCGGGCGCGACCTGCTGCTGGCCCAGCACGCCGACGAGATCGGCGCCGCACTGCACATCGGCGACCGATTCGACCTGGCGCGCACACTCTCCGACGCCGCGCGCACCATCAGCTTCTACGTCGACGCGGGTGTGCGCACGGCGGCCAACGCGCTGCCCCGGCGCGGGTTCGCGGCGCTGCGCCGTCCGGCCCGCCGACCGCTCGACGAGGGTGTCATCGAGTTCGCCGGCGAGGTGATCCTCGCGCGCGACGCCCGGCCCGCGCGCGATCCTGGCCTGATCTTGCGGGTCGCCGCCGCCTCGGCGACGACGGGTCTGCCGATGGCGGCTTCCACCTTGGCCCGCCTCGCCGAAGCCGCCCCCGAACTGCGCACGCCCTGGCCACGTCAGGCACTCAAGGATCTGCTCGTGCTGCTGGGTACGGGGCCCTCCGCGATCGCCACGATTGAGGCGCTGGACCGCACCGGCCTGTGGGGCCGGTTGTTCCCGGAGTGGGGCGCGGTACGCGACCTCCCGCCCCGCGACGTCGTCCACATCTGGACGGTAGATCGGCATCTCGTCGAAACAGTATCGCGGGCAAGCGCTTTCACCACTCGGGTATCCCGGCCCGATCTGTTGATGCTGGGAGCGCTGTGCCATGACATCGGCAAGGGACGCGGCGGCGATCACAGCGTCATCGGTGCGGAGTTGGCCACCCAGATCGGTACCCGACTCGGCCTGTGGCCATCGGACGTCGAGGTGTTGGCCAAACTCGTACGCCACCACCTCCTGCTACCGCACACCGCCACGCGGCGTGACCTGCAGGACCCCAACACGATCGCATCGGTGGTCGATGCCCTCGACGGCGACCTCGTGCTGCTGGAGTTGCTACATGTGCTGGCCGAAGCCGACTCGCTGGCCACCGGCCCCGGCGTCTGGGGGGACTGGAAGGCTTCGCTCATCGGCGATCTGGTTCACCGCTGCCGGACGGTGATGGCCGGCGAGCCGCTGCCCCAACCGGATCCCATTGATCCGCGGTATCTTTCGCTGGCGGCCGAAGTGGGTGTGCACGTCGAGCTGACGCCCGGCGACAGCCCGCACATCTTCAACGTCACGATCATCGCGCCGGACCGACGCGGACTGTTGTCCAAGGCCGCCGGGGTACTCGCACTGAATTCGTTGCGTGTTCACTCGGCGTCGGTCAACGGTCACGAAGGCGCGGCGATCAACACCTTCGTCGTCTCCCCGCACTTCGGATCGCCGCCGGCCGCCGAGCTGCTTCGGCAACAGTTCATCTTGGCCCTCAACGGCGAACTCGACGTGCAGCAGGCGCTGGATCGGCGCGAACGCGACGCCGCGCAACACGGCAGTACCCGCGCGGGTGAGGTGCCGGCCGCGGTCCCGATCAACCACGTCACCGCCCCACCGCGCATCCTGTGGTCGGACGGGGCCCGGCCGGGCGAACTGGTCGTGCAGATCCGCAGCACCGACCGCGCCGGCCTGCTGGCCAGGCTCACCGCGGTGTTCGAACGCGACGGCGTCGACATCGCCTGGGCGAAGGTGACCACACTGGGCTCCTCGGTGGTCGACTTGTTCGGCATCGTCGCCGGCCCGGCGGTTCGCGACGAGATCGAGCGTGACCTGTACGCCGTGCTGCCCGCACCACCGCGCGCCAACCCGGTGCCCGAGGCGAGCTGAGCGCGGCCATACCCGCCGCACGCGCCCTGCTCGAGCCGCCGTCGCGCGACTCCCATTAGGCTGGACGTCGTGTTTGAATCCCTGTCCGACCGGTTGACCGGCGCCCTGCAGGGGCTGCGCGGCAAGGGCCGGCTGACCGAAGCCGATATCGACGCGACCACGCGTGAGATCCGGCTGGCGCTGCTGGAAGCCGACGTGTCGTTGCCCGTCGTGCGCGAATTCGTCAACCGCATCAAGGAACGCGCCCGCGGCGCCGAGGTGTCCGGCGCGCTGAACCCGGCCCAGCAGGTCGTCAAGATCGTCAACGAGGAACTGATCGCGATCCTCGGCGGTGAGACGCGCCCGCTGACGTTCGCCAAGACACCGCCGACCGTCATCATGCTCGCCGGCCTGCAAGGGTCCGGTAAGACCACACTGGCCGGCAAACTCGCCAGATGGCTTCGTGGACAAGGACATACACCCCTCCTGGTGGCGTGCGACCTGCAGCGTCCCGGCGCGGTGAACCAGTTGCAGATCGTCGGCCAGCGCGCCGACGTGGCGGTGTTCGCGCCGCATCCGGGCGTTGGAGCCGGCGGCTCGCAAATCACAGCGGAGGCCGGGCCCGGTGACCCCGTCGCGGTCGCGGCCGCCGGTCTCGCCGAGGCCAAGGCCAAGCACTATGACGTCGTCGTCGTCGACACCGCGGGCCGCCTCGGTATCGACGACGAGCTCATGGGCCAGGCCGCCGCGATCAGGGCCGCCGTCGACCCCGACGAGGTGATTTTCGTCCTCGACGCGATGATCGGCCAGGACGCCGTCACCACCGCCGAGGCGTTCCGCGAGGGTGTCGGGTTCACCGGTGTCGTGTTGACCAAGCTCGACGGTGACGCCCGCGGTGGCGCCGCGCTGTCGGTGCGCGAGATCACCGGTGTTCCCATCCTGTTCGCCTCCAGCGGAGAAAAGCTCGAGGACTTCGACGTCTTCCACCCCGACCGGATGGCCAGCCGCATCCTCGGGATGGGCGACGTGTTGTCGCTGATCGAACAGGCCGAACAGGTCTTCGACGCCCAGAAGGCCGAGGAGGCGGCCGCCAAGATCGGCAGCGGCGAGCTGACCCTGGAGGACTTCCTCGAGCAGATGCTGGCGATCCGCAAGATGGGTCCGATCGGCAACCTGCTGGGAATGTTGCCCGGCGCGGGTCAGATGAAGGACGCGCTGGCCGCTGTCGACGACAAACAACTCGACCGGCTGCAGGCGATCATTCGCGGGATGACGCCCGATGAGCGCGCCGATCCGAAGATCATCAACGGTTCGCGCCGGCTGCGCATCGCCAACGGGTCCGGTGTGACGGTCGGCGAGGTCAACCAGCTCGTGGAGCGCTTCTTCGAGGCCCGCAAAATGATGTCGAGCATGGCCGGTCAGATGGGAATGCCGTTCGGGCGCAAGCCATCCAACCGCAAAGCCAAGAAGGGGAAGAAGGGGCAGAAGGGCAAGAAGAGCGGCCGGGGGCCGACGCCGCCGAAGGTGCGTAATCCGCTCGGCGCCGGGATGCCGGGAATGCCGGCGGGCTTCCCGGACCTGTCCGATATGCCCAAGGGTCTCGACGAACTCCCGCCTGGCCTTGCCGACATCGACCTGTCCAAGCTGAAGTTCCCGGGCCAGAAGTAACCGTGCGGCGATGAGCGCTTGCGCGAAGAGCCGATGAAGCTGCACGTTCGCGGCCGGGGACTGCCTGACGAACAGCCGGTGGAGTGGTGGGTGGTCGACGGCGTGCTGAGCGCCGAACCGGTCAGCGGCGCGGAGACGGTGTTTGACGGCGGCTGGATCCTTCCCGGCCTGGTCGACGCGCACTGCCATGTCGGTCTCGGCGACCACGGCCCGCTCGACAACCTCGACGACTGCATCGCGCAGGCCGAGGTCGAACGCGACGTGGGTGCGCTGCTGCTGCGCGACTGCGGTTCGCCGATCGACACTCGCGATCTCGCCGACCACGACGATCTACCGGAAATCATCCGCGCGGGTCGTCACCTGGCCAGGCCGAAGCGCTACCAGCGCGGATTCGCTATCGAACTCGACGACGAGTCCGCGCTGCCCGATGCGGTCGCCGAACAGGCCCGGTTCGGTGACGGCTGGGTCAAGCTCGTCGGCGACTGGATCGACCGCGAGGTCGGTGACCTGGCGCCCCTGTGGTCCGACGACGTGCTCAAGGCCGCGATCGACGCCGCCCACGCCAACGGTGCCCGTGTGACCGCGCATGTGTTCAGCGAGGACGCGCTGCCGGGGCTGATCAAGGCCGGTATCGACTGCATCGAGCACGGCACCGGCCTGACCGACGACACCATCGACCTGATGGTCGAGCACGGCACTGCGCTGGTTCCGACACTGATCAACATCGCGAACTTCCCGGGCATCGCCGAGGGGGCGGCCAAGTATCCGAAGTACGCCCAACACATGCGCGAGTTGTATGAGAAGAGCTATCCGCGCATCGCCGCAGCCAGGGAAGCGGGCATCCCGATCTACGCGGGCACCGACGCGGGCAGCATGGTCGCACACGGCCGGATCGCCGACGAGGTCGATGCGCTCACCGGCATCGGGATGACGCCGACGGAGGCCCTGGGCGCGGCGTGCTGGAGCGCTCGCGAGTGGCTGGGCCGGCCGAGCATCGAACACGGCGCCCCCGCCGATCTGCTGTGCTACGCCGACGATCCGCGGCAGGGGGCGGCCGTCCTCAACCGCCCGGACCTGGTGATCCTGCGCGGCCGCATCTTCTAGCGCGAGCGACCGCAGAATGTCGCTGGTGCGCGGCGAGTCGCAGTGCGG
>NZ_QMEW01000069.1 GCF_003284965.1 Mycolicibacterium sp. GF69 | reverse complement strand
CTATCTCCGGTTTCCCACACTCGGGACGAAGAGATAGCGGGCTTGTTGTCTCAAAGCCCAATAGTGTGTCTGGCAATCCCATCACCAACGATTTCCCACGCCGGCTCAATGTTTGTTGTGCACCAGACCCCCACCCACTACAGGTGTGAGGCCATCCAACGAATCGCTCGGATCACCGAACCCCCACACGATGTGGGCGGGCCCGAGTCTCGTGGTGCTCCTTAGAAAGGAGGTGATCCAGCCGCACCTTCCGGTACGGCTACCTTGTTACGACTTCGTCCCAATCGCCGATCCCACCTTCGACGGCTCCCTCCCACAAGGGGTTAGGCCACCGGCTTCGGGTGTTACCGACTTTCATGACGTGACGGGCGGTGTGTACAAGGCCCGGGAACGTATTCACCGCAGCGTTGCTGATCTGCGATTACTAGCGACTCCGACTTCACGGGGTCGAGTTGCAGACCCCGATCCGAACTGAGACCGGCTTTGAAAGGATTCGCTCCACCTCACGGCATCGCAGCCCTTTGTACCGGCCATTGTAGCATGTGTGAAGCCCTGGACATAAGGGGCATGATGACTTGACGTCATCCCCACCTTCCTCCGAGTTGACCCCGGCAGTCTCTCACGAGTCCCCGCCATAACGCGCTGGCAACATGAGACAAGGGTTGCGCTCGTTGCGGGACTTAACCCAACATCTCACGACACGAGCTGACGACAGCCATGCACCACCTGCACACAGGCCACAAGGGAACCGACATCTCTGCCGGCGTCCTGTGCATGTCAAACCCAGGTAAGGTTCTTCGCGTTGCATCGAATTAATCCACATGCTCCGCCGCTTGTGCGGGCCCCCGTCAATTCCTTTGAGTTTTAGCCTTGCGGCCGTACTCCCCAGGCGGGGTACTTAATGCGTTAGCTACGGCACGGATCCCAAGGAAGGAAACCCACACCTAGTACCCACCGTTTACGGCGTGGACTACCAGGGTATCTAATCCTGTTCGCTCCCCACGCTTTCGCTCCTCAGCGTCAGTTACTGCCCAGAGACCCGCCTTCGCCACCGGTGTTCCTCCTGATATCTGCGCATTCCACCGCTACACCAGGAATTCCAGTCTCCCCTGCAGTACTCCAGTCTGCCCGTATCGCCCGCACGCCCACAGTTAAGCTGTGAGTTTTCACGGACAACGCGACAAACCACCTACGAGCTCTTTACGCCCAGTAATTCCGGACAACGCTCGCACCCTACGTATTACCGCGGCTGCTGGCACGTAGTTGGCCGGTGCTTCTTCTGCATCTACCGTCACTTGCGCTTCGTCGATGCTGAAAGAGGTTTACAACCCGAAGGCCGTCATCCCCCACGCGGCGTCGCTGCATCAGGCTTGCGCCCATTGTGCAATATTCCCCACTGCTGCCTCCCGTAGGAGTCTGGGCCGTATCTCAGTCCCAGTGTGGCCGGACACCCTCTCAGGCCGGCTACCCGTCGTCGCCTTGGTAGGCCATCACCCCACCAACAAGCTGATAGGCCGCGGGCCCATCCCACACCGCAAAAGCTTTCCACCACACACCATGCAATGCGTGGTCCTATTCGGTATTAGACCCAGTTTCCCAGGCTTATCCCAAAGTGCAGGGCAGATCACCCACGTGTTACTCACCCGTTCGCCACTCGAGCACCCCCGAAAGGGCCTTTCCGTTCGACTTGCATGTGTTAAGCACGCCGCCAGCGTTCGTCCTGAGCCAGGATCAAACTCTCCAAACAAAAACTCCCCATCCACAGACAGGCAGAATCCGAATCAGAAAAATCCGATCACAAACAAAGACACCAAAAACTGGCATCAAAAAAACCACACCCACAAACGGGAAAACAGGGCATGGCAAAAAAACAACAAACAAAAACCACCAAACACACTATTGAGTTCTCAAACAACACACCCGC
>NZ_QMEW01000068.1 GCF_003284965.1 Mycolicibacterium sp. GF69 | reverse complement strand
ATGCGGTGCTGGCATGGGTGGAACCCTTCCATTGACGGGGTGATTCTGAATCAAGACACGCCGGGTACCAGTGAGGTTTCTGTTGCGGGTGGGGTTTCCTCCTGCGGGCGTAACCCCACCGGGTGGTTAGTCGGCGTCGGGATCGGCGATGAGTTCGTACAGCTCGGTGCTGAGGACCTGGCTCACCGCCTGGGCGCGGGCCTGAGCCCTCAACGCGGTTTGCGTCGACAGGTTCGGGAGCTGGCCACCGTGGTGGCGGGCCCAGTCGTGAATGCTGCGCTCCCCCAGTGTCGCGGCGTCGGCGCGGGCCTTCCAGGTGATCTTGTCGACCTCGGCGTCGATGAATACCGCTCGTTGGGTCGCGGTCCATTCGTCGGGGAGCCCGAGGTCTGTGGTGTAGACCGTTTGGACGGCGCGGTGGATTGCCGGATCGACCGGTGGTGGCATGTCCTCGGACGTGCACGCGTGGACGCGCCAGGGCCTCGCGGTGCGCGCCGGAAACCGGCTCACCCGGTCGACCTCGGTGTGGCGCCCGGCTGCACGGTTGCGCTGGGAGGACCTCTTCTGCCCTTTCCCCCGTACAGGCCTTCCCGTGCGGGGCGGTGACCGCGGTCAAGGCTCGACCGGGCTCGACCGCGCAGCGGCGTGGCCTTGAGGGCGGTCACCACCCCGTTCACCACGATGGGCGACCCGGGGAAGAGGCATCGGACAGCGAGTGGCCCGCACGATCGGATTCGAGCCTTGGCAGCGCCATATTTGCATGCTAGTTTGCATGCATGCTTGCTTGCAATGGTCGGAACTATGACGCCGGTGTGGTGTGTGAGTTCGTCAGCCAGGTACGCGCGGCATGCGGAGCATTAGCCGCCAATCCATTCAACGTCGACGCTGCCGAGAGACTTCTGGATCTCCTCGATCGACGTCCTAGTGGATGAACACGGACGGCTGCGCGCAGCCTGAGAATCTGCCAGCATGCCTGTATGCTCGCTTGCATGCATGCTCACGTGCTTGCAGTTGCGATGCAAAAAGGTGGGGTCGGCAAGACAACCACCGCCATGAACGTCGCCTATGAACTGGGCCAACGGGGTTTAGCGGTGCTGTTAATCGACGTCGACCAACAGGCGCATGCGACGTCCGGTCTCGGTGTCACCGTGGGGCCAGACGACGCGACGATGTTCGAGGTCCTCCATCCCGACCGCCCGGAGCGCGTCCCCCTGAGTGAGGTGATCCAGCATTCGGCGTTCGGGGTCGACGTCGCCCCAGGGGCGTACGCCCTGCGTTCGTTGGAGCGCACAGGACTCGGTACCGCGGGCCAGCTCCGTCTCGCTCAAGGGTTGGAGTCGGTGTCAGAGCGCTACGACGTGGTGGTCATCGATTGCCCGCCGGCCCTGGGGGATCTGACGGTGGCGGCGCTGGCGGCCGCCGATGACGTTCTGGCCCCGGTCAGTCCCGGTGCCGATGAGTTGAGCGCGCTACGCGTGCTCGGGAGCACGGTCCTAGACGTGCAGGAAGGACTCAACCCGCGTCTGGAGATCCGCCACGTCTTGGCCACTGACTTCGATGGACGATCCCAATTGGCCAGAGACGTGCGGCGCAGCCTGAGTACGGATTGGCCGGCTGAGTACCTCGGAGAGATCTCCTCGACTGTTCGGGTGCGTGAGGCCAAGGCGCGTGGTGTCCCGATTGCGGTCCATGCACCGAGCTGCACGGCAGCTGAGGACTATCAGCGAGTGGCGAAGAGGATCTCGGAGAGGATGACGGCCAGTGTCTAGAGGACTGGGATCTCAGGAGCCCACGCGGCCGAGCCGCGAGGACCGCCGCCGCGAGGCCGAGCGTGTACAGCCGGCGGCGACTTCACCCGTTGCCGAGGCGACGCCGCCACCCACTGGCACGACGCTGCAAGCCCGCAAGCGCAACACGAAGGTCCCGTTCAACACCTATCTGCCGCCGCTGACT
>NZ_QMEW01000067.1 GCF_003284965.1 Mycolicibacterium sp. GF69 | reverse complement strand
TGATCGCGCTCATCGAAGTTCCCCAGGTGTGCTCTTTGAAATTCCTCACCTGTGAGCAGCGGTCAGTGTAGTTGTTGGCGCGTGCCGGTAGTGGTTCGGCGCAGGGTTTCGGCGGCGGCCTGGTGGTCACGTAGGCGGTAGGACTCGCCGTCGAGGTTGATGACCACGGAGCGGTGCAGCAGGCGGTCGAGCATGGCGGCCGCGACAGTGGTGTCGCCGAGGATGTCGCCCCAGGCGCCCACGCCGCGGTTGGTGGTGATGACGATGCTGGTCTTTAAATAGCGTTGGGAGACAACCTGAAACAGCGCCGAGGCGGCCTCGGCCGGTAGCGGTAGATACCCCAGTTCATCGATCACCAGCAGGGTCGGCCCGGCGTAGAAACGCATGGTGGTTGCCCAGCGTCTTTCGATCGCGGCACGGTGGCAACGGGCAGCGAGGTCGGCGGCGGTGGTGAAGTACGTCCGGTAGCCGGCATGTGCGGCGGCTCGTGCCAAGCCGACGCTGAGGTGGGTCTTGCCGGTGCCGGGCGGGCCGATCAACAAGATGTTGGTCGCCGATTCGAGGTAGCGGCAGGTGCCCAGCTCGTCGATCAGCTTGCGGTCGATGCCGGCGGCGGCATCGACATCGAAGTCGGCCAGGGTGGCCGGGGTGGGCAAGCAGGCGAACCGCAGCCGCCCGGCCAGCCGGCGGGCGGTGCTGGCCTCAACTTCGACGGCCAGTAGCCGCTCAAGGGCGACCGTCAGCGACAGGTTCTCAGCGGCGGCCTGATCCAACACCGCGGGCAGGGCTTCGGCGGCGGCGGCCAGTTTGAGTTCGCCCAGATGTGAGCGCAGCTGTTGGTAGCGACTCGCAGCGGCTGTCGGCGACTCCTCGGCGGTGGTCGTGGTGGTGGTCTTTGGGGTGCGTGCGGTGGGGGTCATTGGATGGTCCTGTTCTGGGCGGCCCGCTCATAGGCGGACAGGTCGACGACGGTGGAATCGGTAGATGCAGGTGAGTGTTCGGATCCGGCACTGTCGGCTTCTTTGATCTGAAGGAGTTGGGCGGCAGCGGCTTTAGCCGCGGGACCCGGTGGGATGCGTTCCTTGCGGCGATGCGGCCGCCCGGTGGCCGCGGTAGCCATCGCGGCAGTGTCGAGAGCGATGACATGACCGCTGTCACGCACCATCACTCCGAGTCCGTCGGCGGCCATGCGGTGCCGGGCGATCACGATCCCGCTGGCGGTGGCGATGTCAACGAACTGCCCGCCGACCGGATGGGACACCACCACCTGGGCGGCGGCCAGCTCCGGGGGCACCGAGTAGCGATTGCCGCGGTAGGACACCAACGCCTGCCGTGACGCCGTGCGGGTTTCGGAGACGATCACCGGATAGGGCGACGCCGGCACGGGCTGCAGCGGCTCGGCCTTGGCGACCATCGCCACCGAGGACCGACCGTCGGCGGTGGCGCGGATGCGGGTATCGCCACGCACCCGGGCGAAACGGTCCAGGCTGGCCTGAGCCGCCTCGACGGTCATCTCATCGCCCAGGGTGCGCCACCAGCGTTGCGCGGCGGTGTGGTTGACCTTCTCCACCACGCCCTTGCGGTTGCCACGCCGCGGCGGGCAGATCGCCACCGCCACCGCGTAGTGTTTGGCCACCCCGGCAAACGATGCGGTCACCCGGCCCGAGCCCGGGTCGCAGACCGTGGCCATCCGGTCGAACCGCCACACCCGCGTGCACCCGCCCAATCCGCGGGTCACGCGGTCCAGGCCATCCACCAGGTGCGGCTGGTCCTGCGAGGGTGACAACGCGGCCCGCCATTTGGCCGAATGGGCCAGCGAGCCGACCAACAGGTACGCGGTCTTGCCCCACCCCCAGAATGCGGGGGGATCGGGCAATTCCAGCCAATCCCACTGGGTTTCATCGCCCGGGGCGTGCGGGATCACCGCGTTCGGGCGCTGTGTGGCCGTCCGGCACGCCTGGCAAACCGGGCGCAGCTTCCGTGCGCGGATATTGCGGGTCAGGCTCTGATATGACAGGGCGAACCCCAGCTCCTCGAGCTCGTCGAGCAGGGTTCGGGCCCACAGGTGCGGGTCCTCGACCAACCGTGCGGTGACATAGTCGACGAACGGCTCGAACGGGTCCGGGCCGGGGCGGGTTCGAACCCCGGGCTTGCCGTCACCGGCCAGATACTTACGGACCGTCTTGCGGTCGAACCCGGTGTGGCGGGCGATCGCCGAGATCGTCCAACCACGCTTGCGCAGAGCATGTACTTCCAAATCGTCCTCCCATGTGAGCATGAGAAAGCGGGCCTCCTTCGATGAAGCAACTGGCGTCAGACACCAGCAGCTTCGAGGGAGGCCCGCCCTTCTCGGCGGAGCCACACGGGTGGGGAATTTCGATGAGCGTCAGTGGGGAATTTCCGCGAGCGCGATCA
>NZ_QMEW01000066.1 GCF_003284965.1 Mycolicibacterium sp. GF69 | reverse complement strand
CCGGGCTTGCCCAGTGATGCCGGCATTTCACGGACCACCTCGCCGTCGACTTCGACGGTGAATGTGTGCGCGTCGATGTCCGCGATACCGACCACCGCAGCACCGGTGCTGAACTCGGTCTTCAACCCGCCAGCCCGCACTTCGATCCTATCGTAGGCCGGCCAATAGCCGGCCGGCTTCCACTCCAACGTTGTGGCGTCGAGCCATGTGAATTCACCGGTCATCGACTGCGAGGCGGTGATCGCAACAGTACCTTCGGCGGCCGTCCGATTGACGACCGGCGCCATGAACTGCACCACCACAGGATGGGCCACCCCGACCACCTCACCAGGTCCCGGAAGGACACGAATCACGCCGAAAGCCTCGGTGGCCGCAGCTGCGGCCACCGGGGTGCCCGCCGACGGAGCCACGAGAGCAGTCAGCACGGCTGCCGTAGCCAGGAGCCATCGCAACTAACCTTCACCACCTTCGTCTTCAACCGCGCCGTACGCCACAAACGCTTCTCTACGTACTTACTACGTATACTAGCTTCCAACAGTCCACGCCCCCACCACGCGGATGGACCCCGCGCTCGATCGTCATCATTCCTTGCGTTGGTGTCAGGGATCATCGCCGCGACTCCCTTGTGGCACTGGTCGATCGGCCGTTAGCCACCGGGCCCCATCGCGGTATCCGCTAGCAGGTGACGTCGACGTAGATTGTCCTGTACACCATCCGCTGCACGGTGCGGTCGCGCATGTTTCTGCGCAGCTCGGTGACGTCACGTCCCGGCCGAATGGAGCTCACGGCGCACTTGGCGAGGGGCGCGGATCCCGACTTGCTCACAATGACCTTATATCCGCTGTCCTCAAGGCTTTTCACTGTATCTTGCGCGGATCCAGGACCGGCGGGGGCAGCGGGTGCCGGCGCGGCGACCAAAATGGCCGCGGTGGTGATACCGGCGACTATTGTTGCCGTCTTTGCCAATGTAGCCATGCCCACTCCCAATTCGCCGCTGGACCAGCCATCATGATCTACTACGTAGTAGATCAGTAGTTACTAGTCAACGTACCTCAAAGATTGACAGCCATACTGGGCCTGCGGGCACGGTTGGATTACGATGAGAATGCTTTTGAAACAGCTACTTCCAACTTTTCTGAGAAGATCCGCGATGGCGGCGGAAGTTCACGCACGGGCTGGCACCGCGACGTCTGGACAGTCACGCACAGGACGATAGTCCGGCCAGGACACTCGACCTAAATCCTGGGCTGCTTTGACGGGCACCGACTGAAGTCGCCCACTGCGATTAAGACAGAACAGCGCCAATGCCGTCAGCCCGCCAATTAGGCTCAGCGCTACCCAGATCAACTCTGGCGCGCCGGCATCGCGCGCGGCTTGCATCAGCGCACCGGTACCCAAGTTGCCGGCGAGTATACCGACACCGATGATGGTGTTATAGAAGCCGTAATGCGTTGCCACCAACCGGTTCTGGGCGAGTGATACCACGGTGTCCATTTCGAAGGGAAATACCGCTGCTGATCCGACTGCCAGCAGCGCAGCGGCAGACAGCAAGGCGATCGCGGACGCCACCAGGCCGAACCGGCCACTATCGGGAACGATGGCTAGCGGGACGAACGCGATGGCCAAAATGAGCGTTCCGATTATCAGTGAACGTCCCGCGCCCCATCGTGCACCGAACACGCGAGTGATGCGCAGTTGTCCGCCCACGGCGACCAGTCCAGAAACCACGAACACCGCTGCAACCAAGAGCGTTTCGGCGTCTGGCGCCAGAATCGCTGCGTGCAGCGGCAGTGCGAGATATACCTGGAAGGACAACACGTAGGAGCCGATCATGGCCGCCGCGAACAGCAGAAAGGATCGGTTGGCCACCACGGCGCGCCAGTCATCGAGTACGGACGCCTTCTCGGCGTTGAGTGTGGCGCTGTGCTGGGGAAGGGCGAACAACTGGGCAACGGTCAGTAGCGCGAACACTGTCGCCGCCGCTGCCGCGGTGACGCGGAAGTCGAGCGCCATCAGTGCCAGTCCCGCCAGCGGACCGGCCAGAATGCCCGCCTGGTAGAAGATGTTGAACACTGCGAACGCTTCGACCCGCCGATCACCGGAATCGGCTGCCAGGTAAGCACGTACCGCCGGGTTGAACAATGCCCCGGCGAAGCCCGTGGCCGCCGAGGCGATTAACACCATCGGCAGTGACTCGGCCACGACCAGCAACCCGAACCCGGCGGTACGCAGTAGGCATCCCGCCACGATGAGCGGTTTGTAGCCCAACCGGTCAGCGAGTGTGCCTCCGATGATGAACATGCCCTGCTGTGAGAAATTACGCACGCCCAGCACCAGACCGACCGCCCATGCTGCGAGCCCCAACGGGCCGGCCAGATATCCCGCCAAGTAGGGCATCAGCATGTAGAAGCCCAGGTTGATGCCGAACTGGTTGATCATCAGCAGCCGGCTCGGCCAACCAAAACTCCTGAACTGTGCGGCCACTGCCCTCACCGCGCCACCGCCACGGGGTCAACCACCC
>NZ_QMEW01000065.1 GCF_003284965.1 Mycolicibacterium sp. GF69 | reverse complement strand
ACCGGGTTTACCCAGTGACGCCGGCATTTCACGGACCACCTCGCCGTCGACTTCGACGGTGAATGTGTGCGCATCGATGTCAGCGATACTGACCACCGCAGCACCGGTGCTGAACTCGGTCTTCAACCCGCCAGCTCGCACTTCGATCCTATCGTGGGCCGGCCAATAGCCGGTCGGCATCCACTCCAACGTTGCATCGTCGAGCCATGTGAATTCACCGGTCGTCGACTGCGAAGTGGTGATTGCAACCGTGCGTTCGGCGGCCTTCCTATTGACGACGGGCGCAATGAACTCCACCACCACTGGGTGGGCGACCCCGACCACCTCACCGGGACCCGGAAGGACGCGAATCACGCCGAAAGTCTCGGTGGCCGCAGCTTCGGCGGCTGGCGTGCCCGCCGACGGCGTCAGGAAAGCAGCCACCACGGCTGCCGTGGTTAGGAGCCATCGCAACTAACCTTCACCACCTTCGTTCAACCGCGGCGTGCGCCACAAACGGTACTCTACGTACTTACTACGTATAGTAGCTCTAAACGGTCCGCGACGAACCTCCCCTGCCACACGGTTGGACCACGCGCTCGAACGTCATACATCCTTGCGTTGATCTCACGGGTCAGCCCGGCCACGACACCCTTGTGTGCATTGGTCGATCGGCCGCTAGCCACGTCGCCGCAGCGCGGCCTCTCCTAGCAGGTGACGTCGACGTACATTGTCCTGTACACCATCCGCTGCACGGTGCGGTCGCGCACGTTTCTGCGCATCTCGGTGACGTCGCGTCCCGGCCGAATGGAGCTCACGGCGCACTTCGTGAGGGGCGCGGATCCGGTCTTGCTCACGATGACCGTATATCCGCTGTCCTCAAGGCTTTTCACCGTATCCTGCGCAGAGCCAGGGCCCGATGGGGCAGCAGGTGCCGGCGCAGCGACCAACACAGCCGCAGTGATGATACCGGTGACTATCGTCACCGTCTTTGCCAGTGTAGCCATGTCCACTCCCATTCGCCGCTGGACCAGCCATTCATCGAACTGGGCTCAGTACGTAGTAGCTCAGTAACTACTAGTCCAAGGTACCTCAACTGCTGACAGCCATACCGGGCCGGCGGGCACGGTTCGATAACGATGAGAACGCTTTTGAGACAGCTACTTTCGACTTTTCGAAAGGATCAGATGGCCGCTATTCGGAAGTCCGCGCATGGGCACGCACCGCGACGGCCGGGCAGTCACTGCACAAGACGATGGTCCAGCTAGGGCAGCCGACCCGGATTCATGGCTGCTTTGACCGGCACCGGCTGCAGTCGCCCACCGCGATGAAGGCAGAAGAGCGCCAATGCCGTCAGCCCGCCAATTAGGCTCAGCGCTGCCCAGATCAGCTCTGGTGCGCCGGCATCGCGGGCGGCTTGCATCAGTGCGCCAGTGCCCAAGTTGCCGGCGAGTATGCCGACACCGATGATGGTGTTGTAGAAACCGTAATGCGTTGCGACCAACCGATTCTGGGCGAGTGATACCACGGTGTCCATTTCGAAGGGAAATACCGCCGCTGATCCGACTGCGAGCAGCGCAGCGGCAGACAGCAAGGCGATTGCGGACGCCGCCAGGCCGAACCGGGCACTATCGGGAACGATGGCCAGCGGCACGAACGCGATGGCCAAGATGAGTGTTCCAATGACCAGTGAGCGTCCCGCGCCCCACCGTGCACCGAACACACGAGTGATGCGCAGTTGTCCGCCCACGGCGATCACTCCGGAAATCGCGAACACCGCGGCAACCAAGAGCGTTTCGGCGTCGGGCGCCAGAATCGCGGCGTGCAGCGGCAGCGCGAGATATACCTGGAAGGACAACACGTAGGAGCCGGTCATGGCCGCTGCGAACAGCAGAAAAGACCGGTTGGCCACCACGGCGCGCCAGTCATCGAGCACCGACGCCTTCTCTGCGTTGAGTGTGGCGCTGTGCTGAGGAAGGGCGAACAGTTGGGCAACCGTCAGTAGCGCGAACACTATCGCCGCCGCTGCCGCGGTGACCCGGAAGTCGAGCGCCATCAGCGCCAGTCCCGCCAAGGGACCGGCCAGAATGCCCGCCTGGTAGAAGATGTTGAACACGGCGAACGCCTCGACGCGCCGATCGCCGGAATCGGCTGCCAGGTAAGCGCGTACCGCCGGGTTGAACAACGCTCCGGCGAAGCCCGTCGCCGCCGACGCAATTAACACCATCGGCAGTGACTCGGCGACGACCAGCAACCCGAACCCGGCGGTACGCAGCAGGCATCCCGCCACGATGAGCGGTTTGTAACCCAACCGGTCAGCAAGTGTGCCTCCGACGATGAACATGCCCTGCTGTGAGAAATTACGCACGCCCAACACGAGACCGACCGCCCATGCTGCCAGCCCCAACGGGCCGGCCAGATATCCCGCCAAGTACGGCATTAGCATGTAAAAGCCCAGGTTGATGCCGAACTGGTTGATCATCAGCAGCCGGCTCGGCCAGCCGAAACTCCTGAACTGTGCGGCCGCTGCCCTCACCGCACCACCGCCGCGGGGTCAACCACCT
>NZ_QMEW01000064.1 GCF_003284965.1 Mycolicibacterium sp. GF69 | reverse complement strand
CCTACGCCCGCTCGGCGAGGGATGATCCCGCTGACCTGGTGTTCTTCATCTGCGACCAGGTAATTTCCGCGTGTCGTTCGGCTCGGTTATCGTGTGCAGACTAAGATAGTCGAACATGTGTTCGATAGATTGTGAGATTAGGGTGTGCACGATGGCTGATCGATCTGCAATCGAATGGACCGAGGCGACGTGGAATCCGGTCACCGGCTGCGACCGCGTATCCGCGGGCTGCGACCATTGCTATGCGATGACGCTCGCCAAACGGCTAAAAGCCATGGGTTCAGCCAAGTATCAGAATGACGGTGATCCTCGGACATCTGGCCCCGGCTTCGGTGTGACGACCCACCCGCAGGCCCTCAACGAACCTTACCGGTGGCGCCAATCCCGCGTGGTGTTCGTGAACTCGATGTCGGACCTCTTTCACGCCCGCGTGCCAACCAGCTTCATCCGCGATGTCTTCGACGTGTGCCGCGACACCCCGCGTCACACGTATCAAGTCTTAACTAAACGGAGTTTGCGACTGCGCAGAGTGGCCGAAAAGCTCGACTGGCCAAGCAATCTCTGGATGGGCGTCTCCGTCGAGAATGCCGCCGCGCTGCCTCGCGTAGACCATCTGCGCGAAGTTCCAGCCGCAGTGCGGTTCCTATCCTGCGAGCCGCTCATCGGCCCGCTCGACGGCATCACGCTCGACGGCATCCACTGGGTGATCGCGGGTGGTGAATCAGGACCCAACTACCGCCCAATGGACATCAATTGGGCACGGGGCATTCGCGACGCCTGTGCGGAGGCAGATGTCGCGTTCTTCTTCAAGCAGTGGGGCGGCCGCACACCGAAGGCGCTTGGCCGAGAACTCGACGGTCAACTCTGGGACGAGATGCCCTTAGCCGCAACGGTCTAAGTCACTGCCTTTCGGAGGATGTGCTGATGCGGCTTGGCCGTCTTGGTTACGTGTTCGATCTCGCCCGCCTTCACTAGCGCGCGAAGCGCGGCGGTATATGCGGTCTCTTTGGCCTCTCCGTATAGGTCGCCGAACACGTCCGTCACGTGATCGACCACCTTTTTCGGTTGGCCGTCAGCGGTCAGCCGACGCAGGTTGTCGGTGATGTGAGCGATTGCTTGGGCGTGCTCGTGCTGGAGTTGGTCTGCCACGGAGTCGAACAACATGCCTTCTAGCTCGTCGGGGTCCGGGCCGAGGAACTCGATCCACTTCTCGCGGGCCTTAGCGCCGGCAGCGCCGAAGACCCAAAATCCGTACGTCGCCTGTGTCAGGAATATCAGGAAGTAGACAGGCTGGTGGTGGACTTGCCGACGGACCGGCGCGACGACAAATCCGTATGCGGTTCCTTTGGTGAGGCGCCTGGCGTATTCAACAGCCACATCGTGGGCCGCCGACTCCCAGTCCTGCTCACCAGAAGCCAGGTGGGATTGCAACGCCACGTCGCGCCACCACTCGCCCCCGCACACAGCGTCAGCCTTCGCGACTCCGCCGAGGTCGAGCAGCCCCTTTTTGAATTGGCCACCGGCTCGCCGGATCAGATCGGCGTTGAAGTTCAGCAAAACCTCGGTCCGCGGCCAGGAGCCCCGCGTGCGGAGGATGTCCTTGATGGAATCCATCGGTAGCACGGCACCGCAGGGGTCAAGGAAGACGAAAAAACTTGCAGCATCTGCTAACTGGAGTGCGTCTCCGATGTGATTCCCGCAGTCGCCCTGGTAGCTGTCGATGTGGATATCTCGGGAGCGGTACTCGTCGGCCACTGCGTCGAGGGACGCGAAGTCCTTGGGGTTCTTCTCGACCAAGAGAAGATCGATCTGGGTGGTTCCCTTGACCTTCTGAGCGGCGAGCATCATGTGCTCGGCGGAACCTGCTTCACCAGTGTCGAAGCGCCCGCGGCCAGCGAATCCGTCAAACAGCACAGCACGCTTCGGCTCGAGCTTGCTCGCCGTCATAGTCGCGAACCTAATGACGTATTGCTCAAGAATCGCATGCTTGTACACCGACTGTGGCCGAGGGCTTTCGAGCAGCCCGGCGTCTGTTCCGGTAGGCATGGTCTGTCCGCTACTCGTCGCGGGCGTGCTTCGCGCGGTTTCCCGTACCGGAACACATGTTCGAAATTCTACCGCCGGGACCGGACAATGAAGCGGAGGTAGAAGGCCGCTGGACGAAGACGTGATAGACAACAAAACGCCCGGTCACCACATGCACGGTGATGGCCGGGGCGCCCTGCCTTTGGTCAACGCCTACGCGGGGGCTCAATCCGTGCGGCTCAAGCCGTCGAGGTCGTCGGCGGCGCGAGTGCCGCCGATGCGAGCGCCCGCAGCTCGCTCGACTGCACCGGCTGGCGCCGACCTTCGGCGATGATTGCGGCCTGTCGCTCAAGGGTGCCGTCGGACTGCTGCCGTCCCGCGAGCTGAATACGGATGCCAGCGGCGCGACGCTCCGTCCCTCTGAAGTAGCGCACGGGGCGGCCCTCGTCGAGTGGGTCGACCCACTCGGTGAGTCCTGGCGCGTCGGCGGGGCCGTCGACTGCGGGCGGTTTGGCGTTGGACATC
>NZ_QMEW01000063.1 GCF_003284965.1 Mycolicibacterium sp. GF69 | reverse complement strand
AATTTTTTGATCTGTTTTGTGTGTAAGTGTTTAAGGGCGCATGGTGGATGCCTTGGCACTGAGAGCCGATGAAGGACGTGGGAGGCTGCGATATGCCTCGGGGAGTTGTCAACCGAGCGTGGATCCGAGGATGTCCGAATGGGGAAACCCGGCACGAGTGATGTCGTGTCACCCAGCGCTGAATGTATAGGCGTTGGGGGGGAACGCGGGGAAGTGAAACATCTCAGTACCCGTAGGAAGAGAAAACAATGTAGTGATTCCGTGAGTAGTGGCGAGCGAAAGCGGAGGATGGCTAAACCGTGTGCATGTGATACCCGGCGGGGGTTGTGTGTGCGGTGTTGTGGGGCCTGTGTTCCATCATCCGCCGATGGTGGCAGCAGTGATAAAGCAGTGGGTTAGGTGAAGTGGTCTGGGATGGCCTGCCGTAGTGGGTGAGAGCCCCGTAACCGAAAACTTGTTGCCTGTTGTCGCAGGATCCCCGAGTAGCAGCGGGCCCGTGGAATCTGCTGTGAATCTGCCGGGACCACCCGGTAAGCCTGAATACTTCTCAGTGACCGATAGCGGATCAGTACCGTGAGGGAATGGTGAAAAGTACCCCGGGAGGGGAGTGAAAGAGTACCTGAAACCGTGTGCCTACAATCCGTCAAAGCACCCTCCCTTCGGGAGTAGTGGTGTGATGGCGTGCCTTTTGAAGAATGAGCCTGCGAGTCAGGGACATGTCGCGAGGTTAACCCGTTGAGGGGTAGCCGCAGCGAAAGCGAGTCTGAATAGGGCGTATCCACACAAGAGTGTGTGGTGTAGTGGTGTGTTCTGGACCCGAAGCGGAGTGATCTACCCATGGCCAGGGTGAAGCGCGGGTAAGACCGCGTGGAGGCCCGAACCCACTTAGGTTGAAGACTGAGGGGATGAGCTGTGGGTAGGGGTGAAAGGCCAATCAAACTCCGTGATAGCTGGTTCTCCCCGAAATGCATTTAGGTGCAGCGTTGCGTGTTTCTTGTTGGAGGTAGAGCTACTGGATGGCCGATGGGCCCTACTAGGTTACTGACGTCAGCCAAACTCCGAATGCCGACAAGTGAAAGCGTGGCAGTGAGACGGCGGGGGATAAGCTCCGTGCGTCGAGAGGGAAACAGCCCAGATCGCCGGCTAAGGCCCCTAAGCGTGTGCTAAGTGGAAAAGGATGTGCAGTCGCGAAGACAACCAGGAGGTTGGCTTAGAAGCAGCCACCCTTGAAAGAGTGCGTAATAGCTCACTGGTCAAGTGATTGTGCGCCGATAATGTAGCGGGGCTCAAGCACACCGCCGAAGCCGCGGCAGCAACACGTAGGTGTTGTTGGGTAGGGGAGCGTCCTGCATCCGGTGAAGCCACAGAGTGATCTAGTGGTGGAGGGTGTGGGAGTGAGAATGCAGGCATGAGTAGCGATAAGGCAAGTGAGAACCTTGCCCGCCGGAAGACCAAGGGTTCCTGGGCCAGGCCAGTCCGCCCAGGGTGAGTCGGGACCTAAGGCGAGGCCGACAGGCGTAGTCGATGGACAACGGGTTGATATTCCCGTACCCGTGTATGAGCGTCCCTGATGAATCTGTTCTGCTAACCACCCAAACGGTGGCCGATCTGATCCTTCGGGAAAAGACGGTCGCTTGCTGCGTGGGACCCGGATGGGTAGTAGTCAAGCGATGGGGTGACGCAGGAAGGTAGCCGTACCAGTCAGTGGTAATACTGGGGCAAACCTGTAGGGAGAAACCTAGGCAAATCCGGGTTTCATTGATCCTGAGAGGTGATGCATAGCCGAGTGAGGCGAATTCGGTGATCCTATGCTGTCGAGAAAAGCCTCTAGCGAGCGCATACACGGCCCGTACCCCAAACCAACACAGGTGGTCAGGTAGAGAATACCGAGGCGTACGAGTGAACTATGGTTAAGGAACTCGGCAAAATGCCCCCGTAACTTCGGGAGAAGGGGGACCCCCACACCGTCAACCGGCTTGCCCGGGGTAGCGGGAGGGGGTGGCACAAACCAGTGAGAAGCGACTGTTTACTAAAAACACAGGTCCGTGCGAAGTCGCAAGACGAGGTATACGGACTGACGCCTGCCCGGTGCTGGAAGGTTAAGAGGACCCGTTAACCCTTTCGGGGGTGAAGCGGAGAATTTAAGCCCCAGTAAACGGCGGTGGTAACTATAACCATCCTAAGGTAGCGAAATTCCTTGTCGGGTAAGTTCCGACCTGCACGAATGGCGTAACGACTTCTCAGCTGTCTCAACCATAGACTCGGCGAAATTGCATTACGAGTAAAGATGCTCGTTACGCGCGGCAGGACGAAAAGACCCCGGGACCTTCACTACAACTTGGTATTGGTGCTCGATACGGTTTGTGTAGGATAGGTGGGAGACTGTGAAACATGCACGCCAGTGTGTGTGGAGTCGTTGTTGAAATACCACTCTGATCGTATTGGGCCTCTAACCTCGAACCGTCTATCCGGTTCAGGGACAGTGCCTGGCGGGTAGTTTAACTGGGGCGGTTGCCTCCTAAAAAGTAACGGAGGCGCCCAAAGGTTCCCTCAACCTGGATGGCAATCAGGTGTTGAGTGTAAGTGCACAAGGGAGCTTGACTGCGAGACCTACACGTCAAGCAGGGACGAAAGTCGGGACTAGTGATCCGGCACCCCCGAGTGGAAGGGGTGTCGCTCAACGGATAAAAGGTACCCCGGGGATAACAGGCTGATCTTCCCCAAGAGTCCATATCGACGGGATGGTTTGGCACCTCGATGTCGGCTCGTCGCATCCTGGGGCTGGAGCAGGTCCCAAGGGTTGGGCTGTTCGCCCATTAAAGCGGCACGCGAGCTGGGTTTAGAACGTCGTGAGACAGTTCGGTCTCTATCCGCCGCGCGCGTCAGAAGCTTGAGGAAACCTGTCCCTAGTACGAGAGGACCGGGACGGACGAACCTCTGGTACACCAGTTGTCCCACCAGGGGCACCGCTGGATAGCCACGTTCGGACAGGATAACCGCTGAAAGCATCTAAGCGGGAAACCCCCTCCAAGACCAGGCTTCTCACCCATCAAGTGGGATAAGGCCCCCCGCAGACCACGGGATCGATAGACCAGACCTACACACCCAGCAATGGGCGCAGGGAACTGGCACTAACCGGCCGAAAACTTACACACACTCGCAACCACACCCCATCCACAAACACCAAACACACCAACACACCCCACCACCAAAACACACCACCCACACACAGTGGACACCCAAAAAAGTGAATAAAGTTACGGCGGTCAATAGCGGCAGGGAAACGCCCGGACCCATCCCGAACCCGGAAGCTAAGCCTGCCAGCGCCAATGATACTGCCCAACCCGGGCGGAAAAGTAGGACACCGCCGAACACAAATTA
>NZ_QMEW01000062.1 GCF_003284965.1 Mycolicibacterium sp. GF69 | reverse complement strand
TCCCCGATCGATGGAGAAGCGACGATCACATGAGTCATCCCTTGTCTATCCATGCGCCCGAACTGCACGCGATGCGGTACCGCGGATTAGGCCGCTACGAACGACCCGAGAACCTAGTGGGTCGCACGCCGGTGCTGCGGGTTTCTGAGCCCTTCAGCAGCGCGGACCGCGGATTTTGGGCCAAGCTCGAAGGCATCAATCCCGGTGGCTTGAAAGACCGCCCCGCAATGCACATGGTGGAGTGCGCCCGAGCACGCGGGAACCTGCGTCCGGGGGCGCGCATCGTCGAATCCACAAGTGGCACACTGGGCTTAGGGTTGGCGTTGGCCGGCATCGTGTATCACCATCCGGTGACCGTGGTGACCGATCCGGGTATGGAGCCCATCATCGTGTCGATGCTGCGGGCCTACGGCGCCGACGTCGACATGGTCACCGAGCCGCACCCGACGGGCGGATGGCAGCAGGCGCGCAAAGACCGCGTCGCTGAACTGCTGGCCGAAGACCTCGAGGCCTGGTGTCCCGACCAGTACAACAACCCCGACAACGTCGACGCATACCGGCCGCTGGCCCTGGAGCTCCAAGCTCAGCTGGGGACGGTCGACGTGTTGGTGTGCTCGGTCGGAACCGGCGGCCATTCCGCTGGCATCGCGCGGGTACTGCGCCAGTTCAATCCGCACTTGCACCTGATCGGCGTGGACACCATCGGCTCAACGATCTTCGGTCAACCCGCCGCGAACCGGCTGATGCGAGGGCTGGGCTCGAGTATCTATCCACGCAACGTGGACTACGCCGCATTCGACGAGGTGCACTGGGTGGCGCCGGCGGAGGCGGTGTGGGCCTGCCGTACCTTGGCGGCCACCCATTACGCAACGGGCGGTTGGAGTGTAGGCGCGGTCGCGCTGGTTGCGGGTTGGGCGGCACGCACCTTCTCAAGTGACACGTCGATCGCCGCGGTTTTCCCCGATGGGCCACAACGCTATTTCGACACTGTCTACAACGACGACTACTGCCGTCGCCATGACTTGTTGCTAGCACAGCCGCCCGAGCAGCCGAACGTGATCGACGATCCCACCCAGGAGGTCGTCACGTCATGGACCCGCTGCGCCACGGTGATCGATCCGATGCCGACACGGGACTAATCGGCATGGTGGGAGATTACGCGAGGTTTTGGTCGCGACTCTGACGCGCTGGTGTCGCGGCATCGTTGACGCTGATGACGCGGCACCTTTCTGCGAACCGCTGCTCCGCTTGATGCGCATTTCCCTTCTTGAGTCGGTGCATTGCGAAGAGATCCCTGGACCCGCAGCCGGGCTTGGCTGCTGTCAGGTATGGCAACGCCGTGATGACGAGGCGGCGAGTGAGTGGGCGGCCTATTACGGCAGTGTCCAAGCGGTTGAGGTTTCACCGTTGAGCCGATTGCGGAGTCGAACTGACCGACCGGCCGGCTCACCAACCCGAGAGCGCATGAAAGCCGCGGTCTTCATGGTCTCGTTGAACTCAGACATATTGGTACCTCCTGCAGCATTGGGGCGGTTAGCAGCCCTCTCGACAGCATTGACCAGCCGTCGCGTCGCGTAGGGACTTTCGGCCCTAATTCGTCAGCCAGTGGGGCTACGGTCGATTCTGCTGGAGCCGCGATGATTCGTCGCTGGCCGCCGGCGTGCGACGAAGAACAGGTAGTTGAGTCGAGGTAGCCTCGGAGTTCCGTCCGCTTTTCGGAGTGCTAGTCCTTAGGGCAGCGGTCAGGCACCGCCGGCTTTGGCTTCTCAGCAAAAGCCGGCTTCCCAAGCACCAGGGCACTTCGCCTAGCCATGCACACGGATTCACCTTCCCCCTCCTGCGCCAGGCGGACCTAATGTTCAAACCGGTCCTGGGGGCGGGCCACCACATCTTCCCTGAATCGGCCAGTGGAGGGTTCGGCCCCCGAATCGCCGCTGGTCGTAGTCCTCGCATGGATGGGCCGAAGTCAGGCGTGCCAATGGCATCAGGAAGCGAGCTGTGCGCTGGTTGATTGGCTGGCCGGCCTGCCTTTCTCAGGGAGATTGCCGCGCCGGCCTGTGCGTCCGCGGGGCGCAGCTTGCGTCTGTGTCCTCTGCGCGGATTGCCGCTTCGGCCGGCCGCAAGTCTGGGTCGTCCATTCCGGCGTGGCTGGGTGCCAAGGATTTTGAAGCAGTTGGACTCATTCGTGGTGAAGTGTCAGCGCGCGGCTGGTGATGCTGTGCGCCAACGTGGTCACCCGGGATACTGATGTCGCCGCGCCTCGGGACCGTGAATTAATTGTCCGCCTGGCATCCGACGAGGGGAAACCATTCAGGGTGCTCTTTTTCTACCTGCTTGCACCACTGCTGACCTTTGGCGGTACGTCTCCATTCCTGGACTTCCTGCTCTCTCTTGGCTTCCCGGCCCTCAGGGCTTGCCGCCGAGTTTCCCGGGGTGTTGGCGGTAGCAACGGCGGCATTGCAGTTCAGGCTGAGCCGGTATTCGTTGGTAACCACTCGGTAGCGGACTCCTTGACGCGCGTACCGCCCATCACGGCCCGGGACAGCCTGGACGAACGGAGGTCTCACGAATGTCGATTGAGAAACGCCAGTGACGATGCACTTACTGAGGGGCAGCTTGGCGCCGACCCGAGACGCGATGACGGCGGTGCCACCCTGCTGCGCGATGGCGTTCGTGGCCTCGGCGTAGGTTTGGCCCACCAGGTCAGGCGCGGCCGATGCAAAACCCGGCAACGAGAACAGGGCAGTTGCCGCAACGGTAGCGGCGACGACGCCTGCCGTGACGATGACCTTGGCCA
Source organism: Mycolicibacterium sp. GF69 (assembly GCF_003284965.1). Lineage (GTDB taxonomy): Bacteria > Actinomycetota > Actinomycetes > Mycobacteriales > Mycobacteriaceae > Mycobacterium. The sequence continues at coordinate 851 of NZ_QMEW01000062.1, read as the reverse complement.
TGATGGCGGATCCTGTCGATGATCGTTGGCTAGCGTTCGGCCACTGGTGTAAGCGAGCACCTTCCAGTACCGGCTCAATGTCGGGTTCGATTTCCTCTACCCGACTTCAACCGTGCGCCGCGATATGCACCGAATCGATTGAGATCCTGCAAAGATTCGTTGAAGACCTGATCGGCGGTGCAGGCTCAAGCAGATAGTGGAGGTCGAGCGCCTTTACCCCGCAGCCCGATATGTGCTTGGCGCGCAGCCGATCATCAACGGCTGGGTAGGCCGTGTCAGCAGCCTGGTGCGGCAAGTGGTGGCCGGGTGGTCGGGTGGGTCGTTCGACTCGGTGGTCGCCGGCAGCCTCCCGGCGCTGCAGCGAGTGTGTGCGACATTCAGGATGCCGGTGAGCTGCGCACAGTGGCCTGCACGCTCACGGATGCCGGATCGTGCGCCAGCACACCATCGTTGGTTTGCGGCGCCAAACGCCTGCCACATGGCCCGAATCGAACAGCGCATTGGCAGCTTGGCGCCAGGTCCGGGGTGCTGGCGCTAAGAGGCCAGACATCGTGGCATCGGTGGCAGCAGCGCTCTACTTCCATCATTCAGCGGTGTCTTGAACCGATGGCGTCTTCAACGAATCTTCATATCCCCTTCATCAATTCGGTGGGTACCCGAGCGCACCGTGAAGACGGGAAGGAGACCGGATCAGACATGATGTGGTATCGGTGGGCGGGCGGTGGACGCCCAAATGAGTGTGAACCCGGGCGCCGGGAAGCCAGCGTGTGATGAGCGAGCCCGTGGCGTCGGGCGGCGGTTTGAGCAGACGGCGGTTTCTGGGGGTCACCGCTGCGGCTGGGATGGTGTTG
>NZ_QMEW01000061.1 GCF_003284965.1 Mycolicibacterium sp. GF69 | reverse complement strand
GATCCGGGGATGCACGGGTGGTCATGCGAGCCGCACGCTGCGGTGGACGTTGATCGGCGGCCGACACGCTGGGATGCGTGTCGATATGCTCGATGACGACACCTTCGCGTCCCAGGAGTTGGGCGGGCCCCGGGGAGTTTGGCATCACTCGACAGCCAATACCCCCGAGGGTATAGTAGCGGCGTCCCGGACAATACCCCCGCCCGTATTAAGGAGTCGCTGTGATTGGCGATGAGGACAGCATCGCGCCGGTGTTGAACAGGTTGCGCCGCGCCCAGGGCCAGCTTGCTGGCGTCATTTCGATGATCGAGCAGGGACGCGACTGCAAGGACGTCGTCACGCAACTGGCGGCAGTCTCCAAAGCACTCGACAGAGCGGGATTCAAGATCGTCGCCACCGGTCTGCGGCAATGCCTTTCCGGTGACACTTCAGACAACGAGGAGCCATTGACCGAGGCGGAGCTGGAGAAGCTCTTCCTCGCGCTGGCCTGACGAAAGGATCTCAGAGGACCTTGGCCATCTCTACCACCCTCCACACCTCCTTTGACGAAGCAGACGAACGGTCTCGTAAAGCGTTGTCAGATCAAGGCTTCGGCGTACTGACCGAGATTGACGTGAAGGCAACCCTGAAAGCCAAACTCGGCGAAGATATGGAGGACTACCTGATTCTCGGCACGTGCAACCCGCCGCTGGCCCACCGCGCCATCGGCGTGGACCGCCAGATCGGGTTGCTGCTGCCGTGCAACGTGGTCGTGCGTACGGATCCGTCGACCGACGGAGTGGTGATCGTTGATGCGATGGATCCGCAGCTCATGCTGCAGGTCGTGGACCGGCCGGGACTGGCGCAGGTGGCCGATGAGGCTGCCGCGATGGTGCATGCGGCCATTGAGGCACTGGCGCAATAGCCATGACGCTGACCATCACGCTTGCCCTCGGCGCCCTCATCGGTGTCTTCTTGGGCTTGCTCGGTGGCGGTGGCTCCATCCTGGCCGTCCCGGCATTGGTCTACGTGCTGGCCGTCCCGGTGGAGCAGGCCATTCCGATGTCGCTGGTCGTGATCGCTGTGGCCTCTGCGGTCGGAGCGCTTCCTAAGATCCGTGCCGGCCAGGTGCAGTGGCGACTGGCAGGGGTGTTCGCCGCCGCAGGTATCCCCGCGACGTTTGTCGGAAGCGCGATCGGGCGGCAGCTGCCGGAGTCGGTGCTGCTCCTGGGTTTCGCCGCTGTGATGGTGATTGCCGGCATACGCATGGTGATGGATAACGCCGATACCGGAACCGCCTGCAAAGTCGGCGATTCCGGGATCAACTGGCATCGCTGTGCGACTCGGTCAATCCCGGTGGGATTGGCAGTCGGCGCACTCACCGGCTTGTTCGGCGTGGGTGGCGGCTTCCTCATCGTTCCGGCGCTGGTGCTGCTGCTCGGTGTGCAGATGCCCATCGCCATCGGCACATCGCTGCTGATCATCGTCGCCAACTCCATTGCCGGTTCGCTCGCGCACGTGAGTCAAAGCAGCATCGACTGGACCATCACCGCGGCGTTCGTCGTAACCGCCGTCGCGGGATCGCTGATCGCCGGTCAAGTCGGTACCCGGCTGGACAACCGACGAATCCAACACTGGTTCGCCTACCTGGTGTTCGCGGTCGCTGCCTACGTATTGATCGACATCGTGTTCCTGCGCTGACACGTCAACAACAAACTCTCAGAAAGGCAATCTTGCTATGCAGATATCCATCATCGACACTTCAAGTCTTGGCGATCGCAGCTATTTCATCGACCATGATGGCGTCGCCGTCGTCGTCGACCCGCAGCGCGACATCGACCGCGTCCTCGCGTTGGCGGCCGAGCGCGGTGCGACCATCACCCACGTCTTGGAAACACACATCCACAACGACTACATCACCGGCGGGCTGGAACTGTCCCGCGCCGCCGGCGCCGAATACGTGGTGCCCGCCGGCGATGACGTCGCCTACGAACGGCGCCCTACCCGCGACGGTGACGTCATCGACGTCGGGTCCATGCGACTTGAGGTGATGCACACCCCGGCCACACACACCACCACGTCAGCTACATCCTGCGCACCGCCGACCGGACGGCTGTCTTCACCGGCGGGTCGATGTTGCACGGAACGACGGGACGCACCGATCTCCTCGGGCCCGATGACACCGAAGCGCTCACCCATGCGCAGTATCACTCCGTGCGCCGACTCGCCGGCGAACTGCCCGACCACACCCAGGTGTATCCCACACATGGATTCGGTAGCTTCTGCTCGGCATCGCCGGCCAGCGGCGACTCGTCGACCATCGGCGAGCAGCGGCACACCAACCCCGCGCTGACCTCCGACGAGGAAACCTACGTCGAGAATCTGCTCGCAGGACTGACCGCGTATCCCGCGTACTACGCGCACATGGGCGTGATCAACACGACCGGCCCGGCTCCGGTTGACTTGTCCACGCCGGCGGCCGTCGACCCCGAGGAGCTGCCTCGGCGCATTGACGCGGGGGAGTGGGTCGTGGATCTGCGCAGCCGAACCGCCTTCGCCGCGGGCCATCTGGCCGGGTCCTTCGGCTTCGAGCTATCGAACTCGTTCGTCACCTACCTCGGATGGCTCTACCAGTGGGGCGCGCCACTGACACTCATCGGTGATGACGAACACCAGATCGCCAACGCGCGAAGGGAACTCGTCCGCATCGGGATCGACGAGGTTCGGGGCGCGGCGACCGGTGCTATCGACGTTCTAAGTGCCGGGCGTACGCTACGGTCCTACCGTGTCAGCGACTTCTCCGAGCTGACGAATGCTCCGTCGGAGGCCACCATCCTGGATGTCCGACAGACCAACGAGTACGCCGACAGCCATGTACCGGGCGCGGTGAACATTCCGCTGCACGAACTGCTCGCTCGCTTCGACGAGGTCCCCACGGGCGAAATCTGGGTCCATTGTGGCTCCGGCTACCGAGCGTCGATCGCCGCATCGATCCTCGACTCCCGAAGCCGGACAGTCGTGCTCATCGACGACGCCTTCACGACAGCCGTCGAACTCGGCCTCGCGGCATAGGAGTCTAACTTCCTGATCTGCGCCACCGAGTCTTCGTCCACGCGCGGACGTGGAGAAAAGAGTGCAGTGCCGCAGACGCGGTTAGGCCTTCGGGTATGCGATGAGTCGCGCGATCCGGACGACGGCCCCTGTGCGGCGGTGGCCGAGTGATCGCACGTGCGGTTGTTCTCGCCACGGCTCGAGTTGATGGATGCCGCGGCCACTCGCCTGCTGTATCCGACTGGCTGGGCGGCTCCCTCGACGGGCATCCAACCGGGATGAGTGCATCGCCGCCTACCTGACGCCGCTGGCGGAAGTGCTCGGCGATCGCGTCCGCTTTAGCACCCACGTGGTTGGGGGTGTCTCGGCGCGGACGTGATCGTGTAGTGACTGCCGGCCGCGAGGACGCTCCCTTTGTCGTGCACCTGCGCGATCAACTCGGGCAGGGGATGCGCGCCTCGGTGGCCGCAACTCGCTGTGGCCAGGTGGATGACAACCAAAGGACAGTGGCCACCCTGGATGAAGCTCGTTTCCGGCGCGGGCAGAGGTGCGACGTGAGTTTCGGAGTACCGTCACCCTTCCTCTCGCGCCATTTTTGTGATTGCCGTGGCGATCCCGTAAGCGACGGCCTGGTCGGAGAAGTCGTTGGCGGGGGAGCGACCTTGCTCGACCAGCCAGGTCAGCCGTTGCATTGACTGCTGCAGTTCAGCCGGTGCCCGGCAGGCCGCCGTCCGCACGCATGTGTTCGCCGCCTCGTACAGCCGACGGTCCGCCAGACCCACGCGTGCGGCGCGATCCCAGGCGGTGGCCACCGGCTCTGTAGCTTCGGCCGCAATTGACGCGGCGTGCGGGTCATCGAGCAATGTGGCCACGGTGAACACCACAGCGGGCCACATGTCGTCGGGCATGCTGTCTAGGTAGCGAATCTCCAGCCAGCTCCGTGGACGCACCGGCGGAAACAGCGTTGTGAGATGATAGCGGAGATCGGCGGTTGTCGGCGGGCGGCCGCCGAGCAGAACCCGGCCGTCGGCCCACTCGGCGAACGGCACCCGACCGATGACCGGCATCGCCCCTTGGTTGTTGTTGCACTGCACCAGCATCACCGGTGCCCAAAGCGCATACCGCGCCCAGTCGCACGTTGGATCTTGGCCGAGGAGCTCGGGAAACGGTCCGCAACGCGCATCGTCGAGCTCGCTCCACACCCACTGCCTGCTACTGCAATATCCGCGAAACCTTCCCGCCAGCATTGGTGAGTTGGCTGAGATGGCTACCATGGTCGGCCCCAGGGCGTGAGCCAACCGCACCCGCTCAGGCCACCGTGCGCGCGGCCCGGCTTCAAGGTTGACCTGTATGGATGCGGTGGACGTCATCATGAGCTCTCCCGCCACGCCGCTCCCGCTGTTGGTAAAGAACTCCTCCATCGCGGAGTAGCGGAAACCGGGGTTGACCCGTTTCGGCCTGCGCAGCGGATCGCCCCCGAGCAGCACGAGTCCCAGCCCGCGCCGCGCGAACATCGATTGCACGAGGGCGCGGTCTGTCCGCATCGACGCGATGGCCGCCGCTGCGCCCACCATGGGGAGACCTGACAACTCCACGGCTCCACCGGGTTCCACGGTGATGGTGCTGCCGCCGGACAGCGTCGGGATGGTGGCGATCGTGTCGGTGATTTCCTCCCAACTGGGCCGGCGCGTAGGCTCGTTGAGGCTGTAGCAATGGGCCTCCACCTCCAAGCCCACACGGCCGACTGGAGTATCGGACAGGCATGTGTCGGACACATATTGCGCTGCGGCGTGTACGTCCAGCAAATCTGAACTTGCCGGTAGGTGCGGCTGTAGATCGGCGAGCCTACCGAAGGTCATATGTCCGGCCAAGCGGTTGGCATGCATGCGTGGGTCTGCGTTCCGAATGTCGCCTACGGTCTAGGGCGAGAGTGGGCCGATCTTGCGAATTTTCGGAGCCGACGAAGCCCTCGCAGTCGGCCCCCATCGGCGTGGGCGTCACGGTCAGTGAAGTACTGAGCCCGCCAGTCCCCTTACCGGGCAGCCCCTTACCCGGCACGGGAACCATCGTCTCAGTGCGGTGCCCATGGCGCGTCGGTTTCCAGCGTGAGTAATCGCGTCGGGGGATCGGCAGGACTGAGCACGTCGTTTGGCCTTGCACCACTTCTCCATTGGGACGACTGAGTCATTGAGGCCGCTAGGAAACCACGGCAGCGATGGTCGAGATTGTGCAGTCGCCTGCAACACGCGTACGCAGTAGTTACTACTACAGATGCTACGGACCATGTACGTACACAATAGCAAGCCCGAACAACTAAGAGGCCGCCGTGAAGCGATGGAACTAGCGGGTATGGCTATGCCCTGTGTGCACGGCACGCTGTGCGTGGCCAGCGCTCGTGTAGCTGCGAGTCAGCGATGGAGGAAAACATGACGGTTGGTGAATCTCTGAACTGGTTGACGACGGTCCTGGGAGCAGCGCTGATCATCGTCTTGCTGCGCGACATATTCCACACCCTGCTTCATCCGAGTGGTCGGGGCAGGATTTCCCAGCAGGTGATGAAGCTCGTCTGGCGGTTCACAGGTCCGACTCACCGCCCTCGCCTCGCATCGTTGACCGGTCCGCTCGGCATGCTGGCCGTTATCAGCACTTGGGGGGTGGCCGCCGTCGTTGCCTGGATGCTCGTTTACATCGGGCAGATGCCCGACGGGGTGTCATACAGTGGCAGTCTTAATCCCACCGATCGAAGTCGCCTTCTCGACTCGCTATACCTGTCCCTCGTCACAGTCACCACCCTGGGTTACGGTGACATCGCGCCGACGTCGCCCTGGCTCAAAGTGGCTGCACCGTTGGAGGCGCTCGTCGGTTTCCTTCTTCTGACCGCAGCCGTGTCATGGGTTCTGCAGGTGTATCCGGCCCTCGAACGCCGCCGCAGCCTTGCACTCCAGCTCAACACGCTGCGCCAGGCGCGACGATCACTCGTCCCCTCAGCCGAAGCAAACATCAGCCACGATCTGATCACCACTCTTGCTGCAGGGCTCGCCCGGACACGCATCGATCTCAACCAGTACGCCGCCACGTACTACTTTCACGATTCTGACTCTGACTCATCGCTAGCGGCGGCACTTCCGTACGCCTGTAAACTCGCTGACGTGGCGGCCCGAAGCTCGGAACCGCATACACAGCTGGCGGCCGCAATGCTTGTTGCGGCCCTCGACAGATTCGCCAGAGTTCTAGACGACCAGTTCTTGCACAACCGTGGTGACACTAACGAAATCATCGGGGCCTACGCCGCCGACCACGCAGTGCCCGACCGGCACATGCATTAACGGCGGCACGGTGCCGGTCGTCTGCAGCGCGGCCAGCCACCACCGAACCCACTTATCTGGGCTGCGATTTAACTCTACGGGGTTCAACCGTAGACCGCTGGTGCTGGTGGATCGCAAACGTTATGTCGAACGCGTTGACGGAGGGCCTCTGGTCGCGCCGGTCATTGCTGCTGGCAGCCTGAACGTCAGCACCATCGCAACTGTTTCAAATTGCGGATCTCCTCGGATATTCGTGGGGTGCTTACCCTCGCGATAAGACGATGGCACCGGCTTGGCAGTCAAGGTTTCAACGTGACCGTGGCAGCCGACCTACTCATGGATAATAGAGACTATCCATGCGCACAGGATGCGCTGGGGGACACCTAGATTGGGACGCTAGCCGCTCGAACGTCTATGAGGCGCATCGACCCTGTGCCTCTTGCGTCGACGACCGAAGCGCAACGCAATAGGTGACGGTGTCGCCCAGCGAGATGACGCGTCGGTTCGTCCCCACCGCTTAGCGGTTATGCACGCGTCAGTTCCTCGAGGTTCTGGTCAGCCCATGCTTCGACGAGCGCCACCGCCTCTGGGTGCTTCGACGTCCACTGATCATGAGCAGCGCAGCGCGGCGCATATCCTCGACGTCGAGTAGTGATTCGATCCACGCGTTCATCGACTGCTGGTCCTAGTCGGCGTTGCGTTTGGTCTCATCGTATGCGACCGCGTTGAGCGGCTCGAACGGTGGTGCTCAGGGCGGCGGACGGCTTGTGCATTTGGACGTGCCCGGCTCGCGTGCGTGCCCGAAAATCCGCTGCCTGATGGCGTATTGCGGCGGCGAACTCGTATACAAACCCGATCGATAACAGCGGTTATCCATGATTCGCGGCGTCGCACTAATGGTTCAATCCCAGTCTTGCTCAATCATTCGATGCAGGTCAAAAGTGGTATCGAGGCCCTAAATCGGTACTCGTGGTCTCAATCTGACCTGAGCGGTCTGGCAGCCAGCTATCTACAGAAAGGTTC
>NZ_QMEW01000060.1 GCF_003284965.1 Mycolicibacterium sp. GF69 | reverse complement strand
CTCGCTACGCGGCCAACCCCTCATCACCGCAGTTCTCGAACAGTTCACCATCGAACGACTGGCGATCATCCGGTATCACGATGCCTATCTCGACGCACTGGCCTCCGAGAGCAAGCTGCCACCTGTCGACAACTGACCTCCGGTCCCCCTCACACGGGCGGGATGGCGAATGGGCATCACAGGGCCCCTGCGATGCGCAGCGGCGACGGCGCAACTCTGTAGGCGGAGGTTGGCGCTCGGCGCTGTCTGCGCTCAACTGGGGCTCTTCGACGTAGGTGGCCTGTCTGGGCCCAAGTCGCTGATGTGCAGCTTGAGGTGGGCTCTGCACGGCAAGTCGGTTCCTTCACTGCGCGCAGACCCTGTGAAACGCCGCCCTTCAGCCCAGAACGGTTGGACCACATTTCTTTCCGTCCAACGGGGCCGCGTGGTCAGTGCTCTCCCGGAGTGCTGCCCCGGACGGGAGCATCCTCATGAACATCTGGGCCACTATCGCCATTGTGGGCGTTGTCGCCATCGTCGGCTTCTACCTCACCGCGGTGTTCATCGTCGCCAAGACCGGATCCACCGCCGGCATTGGCGATCTGGGTCGGGGAGCCGCGGAGATCGTCGCAGCGCTGTTCTCCTGGGGCGGCGACAGGTAAGCACGCCAAGCACCCGGCCGGACCGTTCAGGTCCGGCGGTGCTGGCGATCGCGTTCAACGCGCACGTGGAGCATCCAGCCCACCCACCACGCGGGACCCGGCTCCCTGCGCAACACCTTCATCTGATGGTGTGTCAGCCCGGCCGGGTGGCCGGCCTCCTGGCCTGTGACAAGAGCTGCGCCCCGCAGGAGCGGGACGGTGCGCGCAGAGAAGTCCGACGCGGCGAGCAGGTTGAGCGTGGCCATGCGGTTCACCGCTCGGTTGCCTGCTCCCGCGTCGAACCAGAACACAAGCCCATCGGTGGTGGTGACTGACTCCGCTGAGGCGCCGACGTGTTCTTCCACGACACCGTGGGTGACGTGGACCAGGCGCATGGTTTCGTCGACCGGCATCAGAAGACCGACCGGGACTTGCGCCTCCAGGAGCGCGATGTCCTCAGGGCTGAGGTCACTCACACGGCGGCCCTCACCCGCGCGGCCGCCGCCGCACCGTGTAGCTGGTCCAGTCGCCGAATTCGCGCATGACGACGGGCTCGCCACCGGCCTGGGTGCAGAGCACCTGCAGTACACCGCTGCCGTCGACGACAGCGACCACCGCTACGTCGGCCGGCAGGTAGCGAGTGCCGGCGATGATCTCGGTGCTGTAGTCGTCGAGCTGGACCTCGACGCTGCCGGCGCCGGTGATCTGGCACTCGCGGTAGTAGTCGACGGGCATCTCCTCCAGCAGCTCGGCCGCGGGATGGTTGAAGATGAACAGCTTCGCCGTGGTGCGCGCGGTGCTGGTTGTCATCGGGGTAGTCCTTTCATCTGTCCGGCGACGAGATCGCGCGGATGGTCCTACCGTACGAAATGACCGTGCAGACATTGCGATGGAAACGCTCTGACCAGCGGTTATAGCGCGCGGTGGCGATTGTCGAGCCCTACTGCTGTTTTGGGCTGGCGAACATTTCCAACGTCGAGACGATGCGTTCGGACACGCACCACAGGCCCCAGAGGTGGGGCTGTACGTGCAACGTGGTGCTGTCCACCAGGTTGGGAAACCGCACTTCGACGTCGACGAACTCCCCCGGCTTCGCCGCCTTCAGAGCAGCTTCCGCGCTCTTCGCGCCGTCTTCGGTGTTGTCGGCCAGCGCGTACAAGAGGAACTCGTTCGGCCTGGCCGTGGTGCCCTGCAACGCCAAGAACCACACGTTCATCGTCTCGGGAAAACTCTGTGTCATGACATCTCCGATGCACTGGCTGCTTCGATGACCTCGAATTTATTGGCCCGCGTGATCACCGTCTGATCGACGTCCCGGTAGGTCTCGTGGGCCTTGACCGTGGCCGCGGCGATGGTGAACCGCTGGCCGGACTCGATGTCCAGCGCGCGGTGCGCTTTCCACACGAGCATGTGGCCGTCGTCGGCGATCGCCACCAGGAAGGTGGTTGTGCCCCAGTTACCTTCGTCGTACTTCACCGTCTTGGCGGTGGCCGCGATGTCCTTGATGCGTTCACCGACCTCTCCGAGGTAACCGGCGACGACGGGGTGGGCTTTACGTTCGGCCTCGATCTGCTGCTGCCGCGCGTAGACCTTGACCAGGGACCCGAGGATGCCGACGTTCTTGCCGGTGACGCTCTCACCAGCGAGCAGGATGCGCAGGTTGCGGCCGTAGTCGCTGTCTTCGGAGGTCTCGACCACGGACGCCTTGATGGCGGCGATGAGGTCGGTGTCGGCCAGGTGGCCGGCCGCTTCGACAGCCTTGTCGCGGTAGTAGCTGCGGTCGGGATCCTTGAGCTTGTTGATGTCGAAGAACAGGCTGGTACGGACCATGCTGACGGTGGAGGTCTCGGAGTACATGCCGGATGGGACGTAGGCGCGGCCCTTGTCTGAGTGGGCGAACGCGTAGGCCAGCACGATGTCGACCGATGCACCGTAATGCCGGGGCCCGAACCCACCCTCGACGTCGTTGCGAGTGAAGGCTTCCAGCTCTTCGTCGAAGGTCAGCGACCACAGGCCTTTGGGGCTGACGCCGGTGTAGAGCTCGATGCACGAGTGCCCGAGCTGGATTATGGTGGCGTCGCGATCGTCGCGGACGAGGTAGAGCCGAGATCGGCTGCGCTCGACCTGGCAGTGGTCGCAGGCGTTGTCGCCGCGGGGGCTGTAGCCGCCGAGTTCTTGTCCGGGTGCCGAGTGCACCGTGATGCCGGCTTCCTCGGGGACCAGGCGGGCAACGAACGTGAAGTGGCCATGGCGCAGGGTCAGCGGGCCGGTGAGCGTGGCGCGGATCCACGGTTCGTAGACGTAGACCGGGGCGTGGTTGCTCACCACCGCCTGATCGGCCTGGGTCACGTTCTTCTGGCGCTCGAACTCTTCGTAAGCGACGTCGAACCGGGCGTCGAGGCCCGCTCGCGCCAGCCGCTTATTGGCGTGGGCGATCTTGGCTTTGAAGGCGTCGAGTTTATAGGCCGGGATCTCCCACTCGTGGGTCTCGACGGTCTGCAGCTCCATGGCGATCATGCTGTCCCCCTGGGGGATTGGGTGACCTGACGCGCACGCCCGGCCGGCTTGTCTGTTGTAAACCACTTTACACTTTCGGCCACCGTTTGGCTAGCGCTTGATGCACCTCTCCCCCGATTCTTCTGGTAGAACGCACGAGCTGCGGCCCGGGTAGCTGCACTGGCCGGTACCACCACCTCGACATCGAGTTTGGGCGCCGCCGACTGCACCGAGCGCACCACCATTGGCTGCTGAGGCAACCGGCGAAGCCGAGATGCCAGGAAAGCACCTGGACGGTCGATGTGGTTCGGCCAGGACCACCCGCGTTGGCGCATATCGGCGTTGAGCGCTGCGGTGATCTGCGCCGCTGTCCAGGCATCGAGGTCCAGGCCCGATCGGGTCAGCGCATCGCAGATGTGCCCGATGTGCCCACGGGTGAGACCTCCGCAGAGCCCTCGCCGGCCGTACTCGTTGCCAACCAGCTCGTCGGCGAGCTTCTGCACATGCAGGGCCCGCGGCGCGAAGCGCCGGGCCCGCTGTGCGGGTCGTTCCGAAGGAGATTTCCGTGACTGCGGCGCGCGCTTGCGCGTGCTTGGTGAGTTCTTACCAACGGGAGTTACCCGCCTATCCCTTCGGGATGGCGGTAGGTCGCAAACGGCCGAGTTATCCACAGGCTCTTTGCGGCTCACCAGATGCCAGACTGAGGGCCGCCGCAGGTCGATCGGCGCGTGGGCCGACCCGGTGCCGCGGCGGATCTCGACGGCCAGGCCAGCTTCGGCGAGCAGTCGGCGCACCGTCGTCACCGTGCGCGCCGAGCAGCCGGCGGCCGTGGCCGCAGCAGCGTTGGTCACGGCGCAGTGCCGGCCGCTGCCGTGATCAGCATGGGCGGCCAAGACCTCGGCAACTTTCAGCAGCAACGCCGGCCGCAGATGTGCGCGGCCCCGCGCGGCATCGCCCTCATCAGTAGCCAGCCACCGCTCGAGTTCGTCGAGCCAGCCGGCCCGGCTGATCCATACCGGCATGGAGGCCGGCGCCTGCCCAATCTCAACGATCCAGCGGCGCCGGGCACGACCCTGCTTCGCGCGCAATGAACGCGGGGTGTGCGGTAACGGAATATCACGATTTAGCTCACGAAATAGCGCGTCCTGTAGCCCTGATTTTGGGTGTGCGCTACCGTGGCACCTGTCCGCCAAGACAAGTCCCTTCGGGGAAGGGCGCAAGCCCACGAGACGAGTTCGTAGCTCGGCTCGACAACTTCAGATCGAAGCCCTTAGCCCTGCCAGGCTGAGGGCTTCGATATTTCTCAGACCCTCCGTTGAGCGTGTGGGGTCTTGCGCCGCGTATTCAGATGTTCGTTTGGCCCCTCTGCCAGAAAGGGCCCACACCTTTTACATCGCCAGCGGCAAGCCCTCCTTGCGTCCGAGTTCGACTACGAGATCCTCGCGGCCCACATGCATCGCCAGCACATCAGCGACGTACTGGCTGACCGAAGACACTCCGGCCCGCTTCTGGCGTTCGTGAACCGCGGTCCACACCGCGCGGTGCGGACGCGTCTGCACCAGAGTGCGCCGGCCGGGGTACGGGCCCGCCTGGGCCTCGGTGTCTTGATCGAGCGGTAGAGACTGCGTGTGTCCGAGTTCGGTCACCAGATCCTCGCGGCCCACATGGATCGCCAGCACGTCGGCGAGATACGGGCTCAGCTCCTTGATGCCGGCAGCGTGCTGCCGACCGATGACGAGATGAAGCACCTCGTCGTACGGGCGAGTCTGGATGAGCGCCCGGTCTCCCTTGTGTCGTCGGCCAGCCATGGCGTTCACCCTCTCACTCAAGATCGCAAATCTGATTCGGACACGCCGGAGACGGGCCCCGCAATCCGTAACATCGCGCGCCTCCCCCGCAGGTTCGGCCTCCTGCGAGTTCGCGCCCGTGGGTGCCCTCTCACGGGAAAACGCACCCGGCGTGCAGAGTGCTCTGCACCCCACCCTGTTGAAATCGGCACGAGCTTTTCCAATACGTGCCACCTTGCGAATCGCACGGTGGCCGCAGAGCCCCCAACGGGACTCCGCGCGAACTGACCTTCCAGGAGGATCTCGTGGCCAAGACCCCGAAGTCTCGACCGTTGTTCACCGTGCGGACCGCCGTGGTGCTGCTGACCGCTCTTCTGCTCGCCGTGGTCGCCGGTGGTCTTACGTTCGCCGGCACCGGGAACCCGCCCTTCGCCGTTCTCGCCGCTGTCAGCGGGTTTCTAGGCGGGACGCGGTGGGCCCACCGCGTCATCGAGTGATGGCCGGGGCTGGGCCGCTCCCCTGCTCCTCGCGAGCGTTGGGACAGCCACTGTTGGCTTGCTGAAGCGCGGTGCTGGCCTGCCCGTACCCGCCGGGTGGGCTGATCTGTTCATGGCATCCGGGGCAGAACACCGACCACGTATGCAGCCCGCGGTATCGCGTGGGCACGACGCGAGGCTTGTGCACGCCGGCGGAGTATTCCTTCGCCATCTGGTCCGCCTCGGCGGTCGACATTGGGGAGTACGGCTCGTCGGCGCCGATGCCGGCCAAGGCCGTTTGATCTGGCGCGCAATCCGAGGCCGCGTAGGCCTGCGCCCACTGGTGAGCATCGGCGGGACTGGTGAAGCCACCTTCGGGTGTCACGAACCCGTCGCAACCACCGCAGTGCGCGCCGAACGTGCGCAACCCGTACCACCTGGTCTTCAGGACCTGCAGGGTGTGCCCCGCGGCGGATGTCATCGGCTCGAACAGCGACTCGTCGGCTTCTACGCGCAGAGCGGCTTCCACGCGCTCCAGCGCTGATCACCTTCCTTGCTGGGGGGCGGACGCAGCGGGAAGGGGAAGTACTGATGTGCAAGGCAGCCCATGAGACAGGCGGCCCGAAGCGGTGCAGCGGCGAACAGGAAGTACCTGCCGATGGCGCCGATTCCGTCATCAGAACCAGCCCGGAGTGGTGTCGCGCGCCTACCCGCTGGTCCCGAGGAGCGGATGGCCGAGACAACTGATCTCGGAGATCGACGTCGACGCATACTCGCGCAGTGCCGCGCGCGCGTGCGCGGCGGCTTCGGACAAGTCCACTGCGTCCCGGTCAGCGCCTGTGACGGCCGCAGCAAGCCAGCCGCGGTAGAGGGCGGCAGGCTCTTGGACCTGTTCCCGCACACTCTCGTATGCAGTGGCCCACCGTGTGACGCCGGAGTTCAGGTGTGCGGCTGCGCTGGCGGCGTCCGTCTCAAGCCACCCCCCGAATCGATCTAGCATCGCCGCGGGCCGGTCCCCGCTGCTCATCGCCGCGCGTAGAGTGCGCGCGCCGGCGTGCAGTGCGGTGGCTGCGGCGCGCAGCTGTGCGGCATCGACGGGTGACTGTGCGCGAAGGTCCGCCCCCTGCGCGAGAAGCAACGCCTGGCTCAGTGCGCCATGGAGGCCGTCGGCCATACCCGGGGGCGGGGTAGGGGTGCCGACGGTGCGCGGCGCTCGCCTGATGCTGGGATCGCTGGACGGTTCGAATTCTCCGATCTCAAGCCCCATCAGGGCCAGCTCAGTCCGCCGAGCGAGGGCGGCGGCGTCGTGGGCATAGGCGAGGATGGCCTCCAGCGCCCGGCCCAGCTCGTCGGCCGCCGACTCCAGCAGGTAGGCAAGCCGGCGTGATTCCACGCTGACGCCGCGGCTCAGATGAATCGTCAGAGCGTCTGTAGCCGGCGGCATCGTTGGTAGTCGCCCGCGAATCGACTGAAGTGTCAGGAGGCCAACGACGTCAACGACTCGGTTTGCGACATCGCGTACGGCAGCCATGTCGAGCTGTAGCGTGGTGGGCATGAGCCCTATCTTGCCCCTGCAAGGGTCACGGATTGGTCTCCGCCGACCCATCAAGCTGCATGAACGTTACTTCACGACGCATTCACAAACATTGTGAATCTCCTGTGCAGAAAGACTCACGAATCGCGAATATGAAGTTCACGTATGTATCACGTGTCTTCGTCATTGGCGTATTAATGACACTTTGTTCGTCTCATCTCCTCGTCATGTTGTCATCACAAAGCGCTAGCGTGAGTGCTATATAACGACAATACTGTGACCGCATGATCATGATGTTGAGTGCACGTATGCCTCAGATGATCGGAATGTTGCCTCTACGTAGTGAACACGTTGTATTCATCAAATGACTACGTGAGGCTGATGTAGGCATGATGTGGCAAACACGTGTGTGATTCATGAGTGCAACGCAGCACTTATGTTTGTTGCATAGCACATTCGCTTAACTAGTACACAATGACCACAGCACACTCA
>NZ_QMEW01000005.1 GCF_003284965.1 Mycolicibacterium sp. GF69 | reverse complement strand
GGCTGCGACCGCCCGGTCGAGGGCTTCGCAGCGGGCGTCGCTCACGACCATCCGATGGCCGGCCGCACAAAGCCGGGCCGCCATCGGAAATCCCATGTTCCCCAGACCGATGAAGCCGATGTCCATGTCGCGGACTACTGCCCTTCGGCTTCGTCGAAAGCGGCGCCGGCGACGCGGAACGCCTCCACGGCGGCCGGCACACCCGCATAGACGGCCACCTGCAGGAAGACCTCGCGGATCTCGTCGCGCGTCACGCCGTTGGTGAGCGCACCCCGCACGTGTGTGCGCAGCTCGTGGGGACGGTTCAACACCGCCAGCATCGCCAGGTTGAGCATGCTGCGGGTCTTGCGGGTCAGGCCGTCGCGGCCCCACACCGCTCCCCAGCAGTACTCGGTCACCAGCTCCTGGAACGGCCCGGTGAAGTCGTCGCTGCCGCCGGCCGCCTTCTGCACATAGGCCTCACCGAGCACCGCGGTGCGGATCTCGCGGCCCTTGTCGTACACGTCTTGGTCCACCCCTCGAGGGTGGCAGACCGCGACGACGCCCGCTCAGCCGGCGGGTGCGGGTGCGGGTGCGGGCGCCGCGAACGGGGCCGGAGCCGGGGCAGGCGCCGGAGCGAGGATCGGAGCCGGCGCAGGAGCCGGGGGCGCCGGAGCCGGTTCGAGGCGCTGCACCGCATAGGCCGCACCTTGGTTCGTCATCCCGTTCACGAGATAGGAGTTGTGCGCGAAGCTCGGAAGACCGATGGGCGCGCCGTTGCAGATCGTGTCGCCCTCGGCGCACAGGCTCAGCGTCTTTTCCTGGTACGACGGTCCGATGACGATCGGCGGTGCGCCGGCATCGGTCAGGAACTGATCGGACGGCCGGCCGAACAGCACAACGGCGGCCACATGATTGCCGACCTCTTCAGACATCGGTTCGGGGATGAACTCCCGGTACTCCGCGGGCACCTCCTCGGGGATCTCCGCAGACGTCACGTAACCGGCCACCGCGGCGCCCTGTGAGAAGCCGCCGAGCACGATGTCGGTGTCGGGGCACGCCGCTGCCGTCGACTCGACTTTCTGCCCCGCATCGCGGATCCCGTCTACCACCGTCCGCGCGAACTGTATCCGGTTGCCGAAGTCGCCGCTGGCCAGGTAGTTCACCGGGTAGACGTCGATCGAGCGCGGAGCCGCCTGCGCGCGCAGCTGGTCGACGAACGACTGTCCGACCCCGCCGACACCCGGCGGCTCTCCGGTCCCGCGGGCGAACACCACCTGTACGTCCGGACATCCCGGCGGCGGGGGCGGGGGCGGCGGTTGGGCCGCCGCCAAGGGAACCGGTCCGACGAGGAGCGCCGCGAACGGCACAACCAGACCCAGCATCCGAGCGATTCGACGAGCGCTCATACGACGAACTCCTGTGAATATTGTGCAAATCAACCATGTGCGACGGTTGCCGTGGGGTCCGTCATACCCGCTTTGATTCGTGCCCAACCACAGCTTTGCGCGGAGATCATCCGCGCTCGGGCTCGCTGATCTTGACCAGCATCTTGCCGATGTTGGCCCCGGTGAAGAGGCCGTTCATCGCGTCCACACAGGACTCGATGCCCTCGAAGATCGTCTGGCGGTGCACCAGCCGGCCCGCAAGCGCCCACTGGCGTAGCGGCCCGAAGGCCTCATCGAAACGCCCCCACTCGTCGAGCGCATTGAACCCCTGCATCAGCGCGGTCTTCGACAACAGGTTGACGTAGTTGGCCGGGCCGGGATGTTCACCGGTCAGATAGCTCGAGATGACGCCGCACAACACCACCCTGGCCTTGGCGGCCAGCCGGCCCAGCACCGCATCGAGGATGGGCCCGCCGACGTTGTCGAAGTACACGTCGACGCCTTTGGGGCAGTGCCGCTTCAGCGCGGCGGGCAGATCGCCCTCGCGATAGTCGATGCACGCGTCGAACCCGAAGTCCTCCACGACGGCCCGGCACTTGCGCGGCCCGCCCGCGATGCCCACCACCCGGGCGCCGGCGATCTTGGCGATCTGGCCCGCCACCGAACCGGTGGCGCCCGCCGCAGCAGAGACCACCACGGTCTCGCCCGGCTGCGGCTTGCCGATGCCGACCATTCCGAAGTACGCCGTCGCACCGGTGGGCCCGTACACCGACATCACCGCCAGTTGGTCGACATCGGGACCCGGCACGGGCGTGGTGAAGATGTCGTCGCGGCTGATGACGTACTCCTGGAATCCGGTCAGCGTCGTCACCACATCGCCGACGGCGTACGCATCGCAGCGCGACGCGACCACCTCACCAATGCCCGCCGCGCGGATGACTTCGCCGAGTTGCACCGGGGGCAGGTACCCCGGCTGGTCGTTCAGCCAGGTCCGGGCAGCGGCGTCGATACCGATGTAGGTGGTCCGCACCAAGGCCTCACCGTCGGCGGGTTCCGGTGCGGGCGCGGTGATCAACTCGGTGTCGCCGGGCGCAACCAGCCCCGTGGGTCTGCGGCGCAACACGATCTGGCGGTTCATCAGCTCGGCCACGAGGCGAACCTACCCAACACGCACGCGGTCGGGGCCCTGAACACCGCACCGAAAACCGCGCCCACAAGTGGGATTGATTCGTTGGCAAGGGGGTAAATAACCGGCATGCCCGAAGCCGAACAGATCACCGCCGTCGCCCTATGCGCTGGATGTGGTTACCCGACGCTCGGGCCGAGCCTGTGCGCCTACTGCCAAGCCATCACCGCCGATCCCACCGCAGCCTGACGCCCGCGCGACTCAGCGGAGCGCGGCGACCGGGACTTCGAGGATCGGGCGCTGCTCGTAGGCGCCGGGCGCGTCGAAATGCCACCACTCGCCTTCGTAGACGCTGAGCCCACCGGCCGCCATCGCGTCGCGCAGCCGCGCACGGCCGTCCTGCGCGTCCGCCTCGACACCCTCGGTGGCGTACGCCCTGGCGCGCGGGGTGAACTCGTCGAAGTCGGTGCCCATGTCGACGAGCGCGCCGTCGCGAGCCAACGTCACGTCGACCGACAGGCCGGCCTCGTGGCTGCGGGCATAGGGTCCGGGCTTGGCCACCCAGGCGGGGTTCGACACGACCTCGTACATCCGCACCTGCACATCGTGCGGCCGGTAGCAGTCCCAGAAGACGAGCGCCTCGCCGTGCGGGCGCAACGCGTCGGCCGCCGCCGCCAGGCCCGGCGCCATGGACCGATCGACCAGACAGCGCGCGTCGGCGGGGTACAGCTGCTCGCCGACGAAGTTGTTCGTCGTCGCGTAGCGAAGATCGATCACCGCGTCGGGGACCACGGTGCGGACATCGACGAGCCCCGCCGCGCGGGCCGCGTCGGACACCGGGGGCACCGGTGCGGCCGGGGCCGCGGCGGCCACTGCGACCGTCGCGGCGGCCATGCTCACCGCCACCGCTGCCGCCCAGGCTCTGCGCATCGGACCTCATTTCGCGACTGGAGTAGCCACCTACGCTAGTCCGGCTCCCGAGGCGGGACCGAACATCGAATGGTCGTCACGCCGAGGAGGTCACCATGAGCCCGACCATGAGCCCGGTCCTGAGCCCGACCGTGTTCGAGGCCGACGTGCCTGTCCTTTCGTATGAGGACGCGCCCGACGCGTACGAGGCGCACCGACGGATCGCCCGCGCCCGCAGTGCGGGACCGGTGGCGATGGGTGCGCACGGCCCGGAACTGCTGGGCTACGAAGTGGTCCGTGCGGCACTGCGCGACCACCGGATGTGCGTACCGCAGGGACTCGGGCTCGAGGCGCAAGGCATCACCTCGGGTCCGTTGTGGGACCGCGCCGTCACGACCCTGCTCAGCGTCAACGGTGAAACCCATTCGCGGCTGCGGCGCCTGGTGTGCAAGGCGTTCACACCGCGCTCGGTGGGGCGGCTGGAGACGACGATCACCGACGTCATCACCGAGCTGGTCGACCCGCTGGTGTCTGCGGGCCGCTGCGAGGTCGTGGCCGACATCGCTCGCCCGTATCCGGTGCCGGTGATCGCCGAGCTGCTGGGTGCGCCGAGCCAGGACTGGAAGTTGTTCTCGGAGTGGGCCGATGACTTCTTCAAACTGTTCCAGTGGAACGCGGCCGAACACGAGCCGATCATCCTGGCTGCCTGGGCCGAGCTCGACGCCTACGTCGACGAGATGGTGGCCGACCGGCGCACGAGGCTCACCGAGGACCTCATCTCGGAGTTGATCCGAGCGGAGGACGACGGCGACCGGCTGAGCATCGAGGAGTTGCGGATGCTGGCGGCGGGGATCCTGATGGCGGGCACCGACACCACCCGCAACCAGTTGGCCGCGGCCGTCGACGCGCTGTGCGATCACCCCGATCAGTGGGAGCTGCTGGCCGAACATCCCGAGCTGGCGATGAACGCCGTCGAGGAGTTGATGCGGTTCTACCCGGTGGTGTTCGGCACGATGCGGATGACGGTCGAAGACGTCGAATACGGCGGCATCACCATCCCGGCGGATACCTTCGTGCTGGTCAACACCGCCAGTGCCAATCGTGATCCGGCGGCATACGACGACCCGGACCGGTTGGACATCACGCGCGAGGGCGCCGCGCCGATGCAGACGTTCGGCGCGGGCGCGCACTACTGTCTCGGCGCCAACCTGGCGCGCCGCGAGCTGGCCGAGGCGCTGGTCGTGATGACCGGGCGCATGCGCAACCTGCGGCGATCGGGTCCAGCGGTGTGGAAGCCGCTGGTGGGGATCACGGGTCCGGCGGCGCTGCCGATCGAGTTCGACCCACGCTGAGCACTCGCACAGCGCCGCGGGCTTAGACTGCCAGCGTGCGCGAGGTGCTCGACGAGTTGCTGAACGTGTGGCGGACCGGCGGCGTTGCCGGTGTGGCCACCGTCGTGCGCACGATCCGCTCGGCACCCCGCCAGCCCGGCGCAACGATGGTGGTCTGCCCCGACGGCACGGTGGCCGGTTCGGTGTCGGGCGGCTGCGTCGAGGCAGCCGTATACGAACTCGCCAACGACGTCGTCGCTTCGGGACGTCCCGAACTGCAGCGCTACGGCATCAGCGACGACGACGCGTTCGCCGTCGGCCTCACCTGCGGCGGCATCATCGACATCTTCGCCGAGCCGATGTCGGTCGACACCTTCCCGCAGTTGCAGGAGATCGCCGACGACATCGCCGCGCACCGGCCGATCGCCGTGGCCACCGTCATCGCCCATCCGGACCCGCGACGAGTCGGGCACCGGCTGGTCGTCGGGACGCAACGGGTCGACGGTTCGCTGGGGTCGGCGCGCCTGGACGCCGCGGTCACCGACGACGCCCGCGGGTTGCTCGCCGCCGGCCGCACGGGCGTGCTGTCGTACGGACCCGACGGCCAGCGTCAGGAGACCGGTATGGAGGTCTTCGTCGCCGGCCACGCGCCGCGACCGCGCATGCTGATCTTCGGGGCGATCGACTTCGCCGGCGCACTCGCGCAGCAGGGCGCCCTGCTGGGATACCGGGTCACCGTGTGTGACGCGCGTCCGGTGTTCGCCACACCCGCACGCTTCCCCGGCGCGGAGGACGTCGTCGTGATGTGGCCGGACCGCTACCTCGCCGAACAGGCCGAGCAGGGCGCGATCGACGCCCGCACCGCGATCTGCGTGCTCACCCACGATCCGAAATTCGACGTGCCCGTGCTGCAGGTCGCGCTGCGTCTGCCCGAGATCGGCTACATCGGCGTGATGGGGTCGCGGCGGACCCACGAGGACCGGATGGGCCGCCTGCGCGAGGCCGGCCTCACCGATGCCGAACTCGCCCGGCTCGCCAGCCCGATCGGCCTCGACCTCGGCGCGCGCACCCCCGAGGAGACCGCGGTGTCGATCGCGGCGGAGATCATCGCCCGCAGGTGGGGCGGCGGGGGCAGGCCGCTGAGCGACACCACCGGACGCATCCATCACGAGGGATGAGACAACACGTATGGAAATGTCGTTCTCGAATGCGATAACGTCACTCTTTACACGGCGAGGAGAAGGGTGAACCGGTGACTTCTGCTTCTGCGGAGAGAGTCGCGACCCGTTACGCAGGAACCCGGGTCGCGCGCGTCGAGGACAACCGGCTTCTCACCGGTCGCGGCACGTTCGTCGACGATGTCGCGCGGCCGGGGATGCTGCACGCGTGCTTCGTACGAAGCCCGTTCGCCAGAGCCACGATCAAGGGCATCGACACGTCGGCGGCGCTGGCCATGCCCGGCGTGCACGCGGTGTTCACCGCCGAGGACCTCAACCCCGACGTCAAAGAGTCCTGGCACGCGGTGGCCGGCAAGGACATTCCCGATACGCCGCGTCCGCCGCTGGCCGAGGGCGAGGTGAAGTTCGTCGGCGACCCGGTCGCACTGGTCGTCGCCGACAGCCGCTACCTCGCCGAGGACGCCGTCGACGCGGTGGAGGTCGACTACGAACCGCTGCCCGCCGTCGCCGACTTCACGAAAGCGGCCGGGTCCGCGGTGGTCGTACACGACGCCTACCCCGACAACGTCGCCGGCGGCATGGGCGGCGCCCCGCCGGACGAGGAGACCTTCGCCAACGCCGCATGCGTGGCATCGGCGAACGTCTATCAGCAGATCCACGCGCCGGTGCCGATCGAGTGTCGCGGCCTGGTGGTCGAGTGGACGCCGGCGACCGAGGAGCTGACGATGTGGGCGTCGACGCAGACGCCCCACGAGTTGCGGGCCTTCTGCGCGCGTCTGCTGGGGATTCCGGCGCACAACGTGCGGGTCATCATGCGCGACACCGGCGGCGGCTTCGGGCAGAAGGTCGTGCCGATGCGCGAGGACATGTGCATCATGCTGGCCGCGCGCAAAGTGTCGGGCGCCGCGGTGAAGTGGATCGAGGACCGCCGCGAGAACCTGATGTCGGCGGGGCAGGCCCGCCACGTCGACGGCACCGCCCGGATGGCTCTCGACGAAGACGGCAACATCCTCGCCGTCGACATCGACTTCACCTACGACATCGGCGCATATCCCACCCCGTACCCGGTGCTCACCACCGCCGCCGTCGGCATGTTCTTCCCGGGCCCGTACCGGGTGCCCAAGGCCAGCTTCAACTACAAGACGGTGTTCTCCAACACCGCGGGCCTGCACGCCTATCGCGGTCCGTGGCAGTACGAAACCCTCATGCGGGAAGTGCTTTTCGACATCGCCGCGCGCAAGCTGGGCATGGATCCCGTCGAACTGCGCAGGCGCAACATCCTGCGCGGCGACGAGATGCCGTACTTCAACCCCAACGGCATGCCCTACGACCATGTCGCGCCCGCGGACACGTTCGAGCAGGCCGTCAAGATCCTCGACCACGAGGGTTTCCGCAAGGAGCAGGCCGAAGCGCTCGGCGAGGGACGCTATATCGGCCTGGGGTTCTCGGCGTACATCGAACCGACCGGCGCGGCCACGGGTCACCTCGCTTCCGAGGGCGCGACGATCCGGATGGAGCCGACAGGCAAGATCAACGTCTACGTCAACGGCGGGTCGACCGGCAACAGCCTCGAGACCACGGTCGTGCAGTTGACCGCCGATGCGCTGGGCGCCGACATCGCCGACGTCTCGACGATCCAGGGTGACACCGCGGTCACGCCGTATGGTGCGGGCACGCAGGGTAGCCGCAGCGGCCCGATGACCGCGGGCGCGGTCGCCGAGGCCGGCGCAATGCTGCGCAAGCAGATCATCGCGATGGCGGCACCGCGCCTCGAGGTCGACGAAGCCGAGGTCGAGTTGGCGGGCTCGCGTGCCGTGGTGAGCGGAAACCCGGACAAGAGCGTGAGTTTCGCCGATCTGGCCTACCGCGCCTACTACGAGCCGCAGCAGTTGCCGCCCGGTGTCTCGGCCTCGTTGGAGGCGACCGCGCGGTTCACCTCCGAGGCGCCGATCCACTGGGCGAACGCCACGCACGCCTGCACGTGTGAGGTCGACATCGAGACCGGACGGGTGACGCTGACGCGCTACATCGTCAGCGAGGACGTCGGCCCGATGATCAATCCCAATGTCGTCGAGGGTCAGATCGCCGGCGGCACCGTGCAGGGCATCGGCGGCGCGCTGCTCGAGGACATGGTCTACGACGCCGACGGCAACCCGCTGTCGAGCACGTTCGTCGACTACCTGCTGCCCACGGCTACCGAGGTGCCCGTGATCGAGTACGGGCACGTGGAGATCCCCGGACCGGGGGTCGGCGGGTACAAGGGTGTCGGCGAGGGCGGCGCGATCGGCTCGACGCCCGCCGTGATCAACGCGATCAACGACGCGCTGGCACCCCTCGGCGTCACGCTGACCCGCCTGCCCGCCAGCCCTTCCGCGATCATCGAAGCAATCGAGCAAGCCCAGAAGTGAGGAATCGACCAGTGGATCAAAAATGGAGCTGAACAACGAGTTTCGGGTCGCGGTACCTGCCGCCAAGACATGGGAGGTGCTGACCGACGTCGAGCGGGTCGCACCGTGCCTGCCCGGCGCCACACTCCTGTCGGTGGACGGCGACGACTTCACCGGCGCGGTGAAGGTCAAGGTCGGCCCGATCACCGTGTCCTACAAGGGGATTGCCTCGTTTCAGGAGAAGGACGCCGCCGCGCAGCGCGTCGTACTCAAAGCCGAAGGCAAGGAAACCCGGGGTAACGGCAACGCGGCGGCCGTCGTCACCGCGCAACTGAAGGAGGAAGGCCCCGGGGCCACTGCTGTCCATATCACCACCGATCTGACGATCTCGGGCAAGGCCGCTCAGTTCGGGCGCGGCGTACTCGCCGACGTGGCTGCCAACCTCATCGGCCAGTTCGCCAAGTCGCTGGAGGCCAGCGTGCTCGGTGACGGCGCGACCGCCGGGGCCTCGGCACCGACGACGGCACCGACGACGGCGCCGACGACCGAAGCGGCCGCGGCCGCCGCACAACCTGACGCCGGCGACTCGATCGACATGCTCAAAGTCGTTGCGCTGCCGCTGGCCAAGCGCGCAGCGCCGGTGGCCGGCGGACTAGCGGCGGGGTTGGCGGTCGGATTGCTGATCGGCCGTCGCCGCAAGAAGGCGCCCGCGGCGGTGTTGGCCGAGGACCTGCAGGCCGCGTTGGCGCGGCTGTTGTCATGAAAGCCGCCCCGTTCACCTACCACCGTCCGGAGTCGGTCTCCGAAGCGGTGAACCTGCTCGCCGAGTTCGGCGACGAGGCGAAACTGCTTGCGGGCGGGCAGAGTCTGGTGCCGATGCTCGCGATGCGGCTGACGTATTTCGAGAATCTCATCGACATCTCGCGGATCGACGAGCTTCGCAGCATCGACCTCGTCGACGGTGCGGTGCGTGTCGCCGCCGGCACCCCGCATTCGTTCGTCGGCATGGACGACGAAGTGGCGGAGTCGGTTCCGCTGTTGACCCTGGCGACCCCGCACATCGGTCACTTCCAAATCCGCAACCGCGGGACGCTCGGCGGCGCCATCGCGCACGCGGATCCCGCCGCGGAGTATGCGGCCGTCGCGTTGGCGCTCGACGCGCAGATGGACGTCGTGTCGGCGACCGGCTCCCGGCGCATCGCCGCGCAGGAGTTCTTCACCGGACTGTGGGAGACGTCGTTGCGCGCCGGCGAGATGCTCACGGCCGTGCACTTCCCGGTGTGGGGCGGGCGGTCGGGCTTCGCGCTGGAGGAATTCGCCCGCCGCCACGGTGATTTCGCGATCGCCGGCGCGGCGGTGGCGGTCGAACTCGACGACGCCGATCGCGTAGCCCGGTGCGGCATCGGGCTTTTGGGCCTCGGCTCGACACCGCTGCGGGGCAGCGCCGCCGAACGGGCCGTCGTCGGCCGACCGGTCGACGAGGTCAGCGCCGAGGAGGTCGGCAAGATCGCGCTCGACGGCCTCGACGACATCCCGTCCGACCTGCAGGGGTCGGCCACCTACCGAGCCAAGGTCGGCGCGACGATGGTCGCCCGCGCCTGGTCTTCAGCCACTACGGAGGCACGAGATGCATGAGATCCCGGTCGAAGTGATGGTCAACGGGCGCACGTTCGCCGGGACCGTGGAGCCGCGCCTGACGCTCGCAGACTTCCTGCGCGAGAAGTGCGGGCTGACCGGAACGCACCTCGGCTGTGAGCACGGCGCATGCGGCGCCTGCACGGTGCTGCTCGACGGGGACGCGGTGCGCGCGTGTCTGGTCTTCGCGGTGCAGGCCGAGGGCATGGAGGTCACCACCGTCGAAGGCATCGGGGGCCCGGACGGTGAGCTGTCGCCGGTGCAGGCCGCGTTGCGCGAATGCCACGGTTTGCAGTGTGGCTTCTGCACGCCCGGCTTCGTCACCTCGATCACCGCAATGCTGCGCGACAACCCGAAACCGACCGACCAGGAGATCCGCGAAGGGCTGTCAGGTAACTTCTGCCGGTGCACTGGATATCAGGGGATCGTGAACGCCGTACACCGTGCGGCCGAGATGACCTAACCGCATGTTGATCGGCGTCACGGGCGGAACCGGCTACGTCGGCGCCCATATCGTGCGTGGCCTGCTCGAACGCGGCCACCGGATTCGCCTGCTGGTGGCCCCCGAAGCTCAAGGTGCTGCGGTGCTGCAACGCCTGGCCGAGATCGGCGACGTCGAGACCCTGCCCGGCGACATCCGCAAATCCGGCGCCGTCGACGCGCTTCTCGACGGGTGCGATGCGGTGCTGCACGCCGCCGGCGTCGTCGGCACCGACAAACGCCGCAGCGCGCTGATGTGGGAGGTCAACGCCTACGCCACCGAGTCGGTGCTGACCCGGGCCGCAGCGGCCGGTCTCGACCCCATCGTGTCGGTCAGCAGCTACAGCGCGTTGTTCCCGCCGCCCGACGGCGTCATCGGGCCGAACTCGCCGACCGCGGCGGGCCGAAGCCCGTATGCGCGCACCAAGGCCTATGCCGATCTCGTCGCGCGGCGGCTACAGGAGCAGGGCGCACCGGTGGTCGTCACCTATCCGTCGAGCGTGGTCGGTCCGGCCTTCCACACCGCGGCGGGGGTGACCGAGCGGGGATGGGCGCCGCTCGTGCGGGCCGGCGTCGCCCCCCGGCTGCGCGGCGGGATGCAGATGATCGACGTCCGCGATGTCGCCGATGTGCACGCCGCGCTGATGACGCCGGGCCGCGGATCCCGCCGCTACGTCTGCGGCGGAATGCTGGTCGCGTTCGACGACATGATCAGCGCCCTGGAACGTGGATCGAACCGTCGTTTCCGGCGAATCCCGCTGAGCCAGCGTGTTTTCCGAGGTATGAGCTGGGCCGGCGAGGCGTTGTCGGGTGTGGTGAACCTGGGCGACGGCCTGACCTATGAGGCGGCCCTGCTTCTCACCGCGGCGACGCCGACCGACGATTCGGCGACGATCGAGGACCTCGGCGTGACGTGGCGTTCACCGGTGGACGCCATCATCGCGTCATTCCGACCGCAAGACTCGCTCCCGTAACGGCGAGCCGAACCGGCTCAGCTGCGGTCGGGTTCGGTGCGCGGGCCGAAGCCGGTCGGCGACTCGCCCGCGGTGGCGTGTCTGCCGATGTGGGACTCGGCGCGCATCCGGTCCACCATGTGCGGATAGTGCAGCTCGAAAGCCGGTCGCTCCGAACGGATCCGGGGTAGCTCGGTGAAGTTGTGCCGCGGCGGAGGGCAGGAAGTCGCCCACTCCAGCGAGTTACCGTAACCCCACGGATCGTCGACCGTGACGGGTTCGCCGTAGCGCCAGCTCTTGAATACGTTCCACGTGAACACGAGCATCGAGATACCGAGAATGAACGACCCGATGGTGGAGACGACGTTGAGCGTGGTGAATCCGTCGGAGGGCAGGTAGTCGGCGTAGCGCCGCGGCATACCCTCATTACCGAGCCAGTGCTGCACCAGGAACGTGGTGTGGAAACCGATGAACGTCAACCAGAAATGCAGCTTGCCCATGCGCTCGTCGAGCAGTCGGCCGGTCATCTTCGGGAACCAGAAGTAGATGCCGGCGAAAGTGGCGAACACGATGGTGCCGAACAGTACGTAGTGGAAGTGCGCGATAAGGAAGTAGGTGTCGGTGACGTGGAAGTCGATCGGCGGGCTGGCCAGCATCACTCCCGACAGGCCACCGAGCAGGAACGTCACCATGAAGCCGACCGAGAACAGCATCGGTGTCTCGAATGTCAACTGGCCCTTCCACATCGTGCCGATCCAGTTGAAGAACTTGATACCCGTCGGGACGGCGATCAAATACGACATGAATGAGAAGAACGGCAGCAGCACCGCGCCGGTGGCGAACATGTGGTGCGCCCACACCGCCATCGACAGCGCAGCGATGCTCATGGTGGCGTACACCAGCGTGGTGTAACCGAAGATCGGCTTACGGGAGAACACCGGAAGGATCTCGGTGACGATGCCGAAGAACGGCAGCGCGACGACGTAGACCTCGGGGTGGCCGAAGAACCAGAACAGGTGTTGGTACAGCAGCGGCCCGCCGTTGGCCGGGTCGTAGATGTGGGCGCCCAGGTGTCGATCGGCGGCCAAACCCATCAGCGCGGCGGTCAGCAGCGGGAACACCATCAGCACCAAGATGGACGTGATGAGGATGTTCCAGGTGAAGATCGGCATCCGGAACATCGTCATACCGGGTGCGCGCATGCACACCACGGTGGTGATCATGTTCACCCCGCCGAGAATGGTGCCCAGACCGGCGACCGCCAGGCCCAGAATCCACAGGTCGCCGCCGGCGCCCGGCGAGTGGATGGCGTTGCTCAGCGGCGCGTACGCCGTCCAGCCGAAGTCCGCGGCACCACCGGGGGTGATGAAGCCGGAGATCGCGATCAGCCCGCCGAACAGGAACAGCCAGTACGAGAACGCGTTGAGCCGCGGGAATGCCACGTCGGGCGCACCGATCTGCAGCGGCAGCACCAGGTTGGCGAACCCGAACACGATCGGGGTGGCATAGAACAGCAGCATCACCGTGCCGTGCATGGTGAACAGCTGGTTGAACTGCTCGTTCGACAGGAACTGCAGCCCCGGCATCGCCAGCTCGCCACGCATGAACAGCGCCATCAGCCCGCCGATGAAGAAGAAGACGAAGCAGGTGACGACGTACATGATGCCGATCAGCTTGTGATCGGTGGTCGTGATGAGCTTGTAGACCATCGTCCCCCGGGGGCCCATTCTGGCCGGGAAGGGGCGACGTACCTCCAGCTTCGGAACCGAGGTCACTTCGGCAGTCACGAAGACCCTCCCTTCAACGGGGACGAGGGGTTGTCGTGAATTCAATCTTAGGTAGCCCGGGGGCAAGCCGAAAGCCTATTCGCGAACCAGGATGCTCCGCGGGGTGCGCCGCGCCCCGGGTGATCGACCGGTGATCAGCCCAGTCGCGGCGCAGCCCCGCAGCGTCAGCTGCCCGCGGTCACGGGCGCGCCGTCATCGCTGTGCATGCCGTACGGCACGGCGGTCAGCATCGTGACGGAGAGATCGGCGCCGCTGGGCAGTTTGAAGGAGCGTTGCTCGCCGGGGCGGGCCCCGAGGATCGCGGCGCCCAACGGCGACCCGGTGGAGTAGACCTCGATATCGCCGTGCTCGGCGCTGCGCTCACCCAGCAGGAACGTCTCGATCTCGCCGGTGTCGTCATAGCGGACCGTGACGACCATGCCCGGTTCGGCGATGCCGTCATCCGGCGGATCCTCGCCGACCACGGCGTTGGTGAGCATCTCGTGGATCTGCTGGATGCGCGCTTGGCGGGCGCGTTTGACGGCGGTCGCGTTCTCGTCCGAGTCTTCGTCGCCGACGGCGGTGGCGCACAGCTCACGTAACGTGGCGAGCTCCTGTTGCAGCCGCTCGTGAGCGGCTGGGGAAAGCCAGATGCGTTGCGCATTCGTCATTTTGGATCCTTCCTTGTAGATCAAGTTGGGGACCGGCTGGACGCCGATCCGAGTGTGTTCGGGTTGCCGTCAGGGGCGGGCCGTTGAGCTGCGACAGCGCCGCCCCTGACGACTCGCGACGCCCGCGAGGGCGGTGTCCGCGCTGTGACGCGACGGCTTATGCGATCGCGCGCCGCAACGGGTCGAGGGGCCGCAGGGCTTCGGGTTGCTTGCCGGTGGTGATCTGTTCGGCCAGCAGTCGACCTGTCACCGGTCCGTGCGCCAGGCCCCACATGCCGTGCCCGCCCGCGACGTAGACATGTCGCGACATCTCGCCCACCAGGGGCCGGCCGTCCGGGGTGATCGGCCGCGGACCGACCCAGATGTCGCTGCGCTCGGCCCATCGAACCCCTTCCAGCAGCGGGCTCGCGGAGGCCACGATCGCGCCCACCCGTTCGGGGATCACCGGTTCGTGGGGACCGCGGAACTCCATCGTGCCTGCGATGCGCAGTGCCCCGTGGTATGGCGTGCACGCGACGCGGACGTCCGGCAGGTAGATCGGGCCGGGAATGGGACGGTCCACCGGGACGGTGAACGAGTAGCCGCGACCCGATCCGACCGGCACGCGCAGCCGATCGCCGGTGAGCCGCGACAACCAGGCGCCGGTGGCGATCACCGCGGCGTCCGCGGTCAGGTGGTCACCGCTGTGGGGCTGCACCGTCACGCGGTTTCCGGAACTGAACACATCGCGCACGTCTTGGGTCAGGATCCTCGCGCCCCGCTCCTCGACAGCACGGCCCAGGGCCGTCACGAACCGACCGGGGTCGACGAACCGCTGACCGTTGATGTTGATCGCCGCGGTGATCGCCGGCGACGCCAGCGGTACCTGCTCGGCCAGCGCCTCACCGGACAACCCGGTGACGAACAAGTCCTGTCCGGCACGCTCGAGCGCACGCAGGTCACGCATCATCTTCTCGGCGTCCTCGGTGCTGCGGAAGATCGCGGTGATGGGAGCATCGGTGACCGGCGCGTCGACGCCGTTGGCGATGAGGACGTCGAACGCCTCGATGCATTCTTCGTTCAGCGGCACGTTCGCCTCGACCGCGCGATTCCAGGCCGAGGACCGGCAGTTGGCGGCGAACTGGACGAGGAAACGCCACAGCGCGCTGTCGATGCTCAACGGGATGTGCAAGGGGGCGTTGCGGTCGTGCAGCGAGCGCAGCCCGTAGCGCAGGATCGCCGGCGAGTTCAGGGGCACGGTGAGGGCGGGTGAGACCCATCCGGCGTTGCCCCAGGACGCCCCGGCGGCCACCCCGCCGCGGTCCACGACGGTGACGTCGATCCCGCGTTCCTGCAGGAACCACGCCGTGGACAAGCCGACGATGCCGGCGCCGACCACGATCGCAGAGCGCGGTCCGCCGTCGAACCGCTCACCGCCGACCATTGCAGTACCCCCATCGCTAGAAACCCGCTCGTTTGATCCATGGTGCGGCGGGTGCCCGCGTTTCGAGCTGCCGCGGTGGGACAATCCGCGGCACTGCCGTTGTGGCAATCCGACAATGACCTGACCTGCCGGGATGAGCCGCCGGCCGGTGATTCAGTCGGTATCCATGGCGGCGAGCTCGATCATCATGGCGACCCGCTTGCGCGCATCGTCGAGTGGAAGTTCGGTGAGCTCCGCCATCTTGCGCAGCCGGTAGCGCACGGTGTTCTCGTGTACGCCGAGGCGGTGACCGGCCCGGGCCGGGTCCCCGAGCGCCTCCAACCAGGCTCGCAGCGTGGTGATGTACTCGGTGGCGTGCTCTTCGTCGTGGCGGCGCAGTTCGGCGATCGGTCCGCGGTCCGGGGCACGGCCCGACCGCGCGGCGGTGCGCAGTCGCTGCAGCAGGATCTCGTCCCAGGACTCGTCGTAGGCGGGCGGCACGGCGTTCGAGGGCCGGATCTCGTGCAGCGCCAGGCACTCGTCGGCTTCCAGCCGCGCGGCGGGCAGGTCGACGGCGGTGGCCGGCTTGCTGATGCCGGCCAACACGGTGACCCTGTCGGGCAGGGCCGCCCGCAGCCCAGCGACCCATTTGCGAGCCGCGCCGGCCTCCTCACCGGGCAGCACGGTGTAGATCGTGTTGCCCGCCAGTGCGCTGCGGCCCGGCCGCGACCACCCGAAGCCCGCGGTCGCCCGCTCGAAGGCCAGTAGCAGCGCCACGTCCCGATCGGTACCGATGGCCGCCTGCACGGCGATGACCCGCACGGGTCCCTGCGAGAGGCCGAGCCTGCTGGCCACCGCCGTGGCGTCCGCACTGCCGTCGAGCAGTCGGAGCACCAAATCGGATTCGACCTGGCGCTCCAAGTCTGCACTGGCACGGGAACGCAACAGGTGCAGAGCCACCGTCCGGGCACCGTCGGCCAGCGCCCGGCGTTCGGGTTCCACCAACGGTTTCGGGCACGAGACCCAGACCGAGCCCAGCAGCTCCCGTGCGGAACGCACCGCCACAACCATGCGACCCGACAGGCCCTGCCCCGAATCCGGGGCGACGAACAGCGGTTCGTCAGACGCCGCAAGATGGGTGAAAACGCCCTGTGAATCGAAGAATTCACGCAACCACTCCGGAGCCTGTCTGCTCATGATCGTCGCGACGCGCGCCGGGTCTTCGTTCTCCTGCATCGTCGAGTAGGCGAGTACTCGCGACAGCGGATCCTCGATGATCACCGCGCCACCCGTCGCTTCGGCCAAGCTGTCGGCGAGGGCGAACAAATCCGTTGGGCCGCGGCCTGATTCCGTCTCTCGCCCTTCGAGAACCAGCCCGTAGACGATGGCTGCGAGTTCGCTCCACGAGACCGTCTGATCGACGACCATCACCGCGACGCCCTCGACCATGCCCGCGAACGTGGTGTCGTCGTCGCCATCGCGAAGCAGCACGACCACGGCCCGGGCCGCGACCGCCCACCGCAGCGCCTCGTTGACGGTTCGCGCGCCGATCGCCAACAGCACGTCGCCGGTCACCGTGCGGCTGCCGGCGATCTCGTGCATCACCACGCTGCCCAGCGCCCGCGAACGCGGGATCGGGCAGAAACGCAGGCGGACGCCGTAGCTCCCCAACACGTTGACCAGCCGATCCAAGGTGACCACGAGCCCGACGTTACCGCGTTGAGCTCGCTGGCTGGCGGCGCCGGCGCGGCGTCTAGGTGGCTACGACGCCCCGAAGCCCGTCTGCTCCGAAGAGTGGTTTGAGCATCGCCGAATAGTCCGGTCCGCGGCGCACCAACTGCCCGCCGTCGACGTTGATGACCTGGCCGGTGATGAAACTCGCTGCATCGCTGAGCAGGAACAGCGACGCGTTGGCGATGTCGGACACCTCGCCGGGCCGCGGCAGCGGTGTGCAAGCCGCGTAGTCACCGCTCAGTTCAGGGGATTCGAGCACCGGTGCGACGAGCTCGGTGCGGATCAAACCGGGACGGATGCAGTTCACCCGCACCCAGGACGCTCCAAGTTCGTCGGCGGCCAGCTGCATCATGTGGTCGATGCCCGCTTTGGACACACCGTAAGCACCGAACCAGCGGTGGGTGTTGCTCGCCGCGATCGACGAGATGCCGATGAACGATCCGCCGCCCCCGCGCACCATCTCACGCGCCGAGTGCTTGAGTACGTACATGGTGCCGTTGATGTTGAGATCGACGGTGCGCCGCCACAGTTCGGAATCGATCTGCGTGATCGGTCCGATCGTCTCGCTGCCGCCGGCGCAGTGCACGACACCGTACAGTCGACCGTTCCACGCCGTCGTCGCCTCCACGACGCGAGCCACCTCGTCCTCGTTCGTGACGTCCGCGGGCTCGTAGCGTACCGAGCCCGGACCGCCTTGGGCCTTGATCTCGTCGGCGGCACCGGAGAGCTTGTCGGCGTTGCGGCCGACGAGCATGGCGTCACCGCCGGCCGCCACCACAGCGGCAGCCACGCCCTTGCCGATCCCGCTGCCACCGCCGGTGACCAGTACCGTGCGACCCGTCAAGGACAACTCCACCGCAGACCCCTTCGCCATCGGCTAGAACAGGTTTCAGTTATACGTCACGGCTCGTCGCGCCGGGCAAGCTTCGGCGCGCCGAGGGTGCGCCAGTCCGGCACGTTCGGCGGAAGCCCGACCGGGTAGCGGTTCTCGTTGTGGGCCGCCCAGTGCGCATGTCCGAGCTCATGGATGTGGAACGCGTGGCGCAGTGCCTCGGTGAAGCCCATCGCGTCTGCGGCGGCGTTCACGGAATCCTTGACGAGCAACGCCGCCATCGTCGGCCGCTCGGCGATCCGGCGGGCGAACTCGAGGGTCTTGTCCTCCAGCTCGCCCCGCGCAAAGATCTTCGACACCATGCCGAGGCGGTACGCCTCGTCGGCGTCGATCGAATCACCGGTCAGCAGCAGCTCTTTGGCTTTACGGGCACCGAATTCCCATGGGTGCGCGTAGTACTCCACACCCGGCATGCCCATCCTGACCGCCACCACGTCGCTGAACTTCGCATCATCGGCGGCGACGATCAGATCGCACGCCCAGACCAGCATCAGCCCGGCCGAGATCGCGTTGCCCTGCACTTGCGCGATCGTGATCTTGCGCAGATCCCGCCACCGACGGGTGTTCTCGAAGAAGAAGTGCCACTCCTGTAGATACGTCCGCTCGGCGATCGCCGGCGCGGTGGCGCCGTGCGATCGAAACGTCGGATGTTGCGAGGGGCCCGGCTTGCGTTCCAACATCGCTTCTTCCGACCCGAGATCGTGTCCGGCGGAGAAGTTCTTACCGCGCGCGGCAAGGATCACCACCCGCACATCGTCATCGGCCTCGGCGCGTCCGAAGGCCTCGTCCAACTGCACCAGCAGCGTGCGGGACTGGGCGTTCTGCGCCTCGGGCCGGTTCAGCCAGATGCGGGCGATCCGCCCCTCGTCCAGGGTCTCGTATGTCACCTGTTGCGCTGCACCGCCTCCGGCGTCGGCGCTCGTCAGATCAGGGCTCGCCATCGCGGACCACCTCGCTTGCGTCGTCGGACTTCTGAGCACATTACGGTGTCGCCCACAGGCGTCACCCAGCGGTGGATGCCTGAAGATTGCGGGCCGCAATGCGCACGCAGCACTGCCCTGGCTCCTAGAATCGCGGAATGGCCAATTCCTCGTTCCCGCTACGGCGCCTCGTTGTTGTCGGCGCATTCATCGCAGCCGCCGCCGGCCCCGTGATCGGCTTGTACTCGGTGCCCGAACGCGGCGTCGCGCTGGCCCAGGGCTGTCAGGGGGGCGAGGAGCAGGATCAGTTCACGATGACGTGCGTGCCGTTCCTGGTTCCGACGTCACCGCCGCTGTTTCAGACCACTGCGGCCAATCCGGACGTCCCGGAAATCCAAGGTATCCCGTGCATCGGGCACAACGCCGGCGGTTGCATCGGGTTGGCGGAGGACGAGGCCGCCCAGGGCCCGCCGGTGCAACCCCGCTCCATCATCAGCGCCAGCCCGTAGCCGCGCGGCCCGGGACTCGCGAAGCTGTGCAGAATGCAGCCGGCTTCCATAGACTCGTTGCCGACGGCACGGTTGATCTCTACAGAAAGCGTGACGATGGCGACCTTGAAGTTCCCGACACAACGGCTGATCCTCGCCGGTGGCTTTGCGGTTGCTATCGCCGCGGCGCCGGCAATCGCTGTATTCGCAGTGCCCACCACCGGAGCTGCTCCGGTGGCCCAGAGCTGTTCCGGTGGCGAAGAGCCCGACCAGTTCACCGGTGTCTGCGTGCCCCACACGGTGCCGAACGCCGGCTCGGTTTTCACCACCCAGCCCGGCAACCCCGACGTCCCCGAGGTGATGGGGCTTCCGTGCATCGGTCACAACCAGGGTGGCTGCATCGGGCTGGCCGAGGAGGCCCAGGCCCAGACGGTGACGCCGCCTCGGGCGCCGGTTTTCAGCCACAGCCCCTAGTCAACGGGTTGGCGGGCCGGAGCGGGGATCCTTTCCCCTAGAGTTGACGTATGCCTGCGAAATCAAATCCCGCCGAGATCGGCGACGTCGAACCGCTCGCCGACAGCACTGCCCGGCAAGCGCGGCGCGTCGTCGCCGCGTACGCGAAAGACGCCGACGAATGCCGGGTGTTCCTATCGATGCTCGGCATTGGGCCGTCGAAACACGAGGCCTAAATGAGTTCGGGGGGCGGTCCGCGGGCCGGCTCCGGGAGCGCCGACTTCGTGGTGGTGGCCAACCGGCTGCCGATCGACATGGAGCGGCTGCCTGACGGCAGCACCACGTGGAAGAGAAGCCCGGGGGGTTTGGTCACGGCCCTGGAGCCGCTGCTGCGCCGCCGGCGGGGCGCCTGGATCGGCTGGCCGGGCGTACCCGACGCCGACGACGAGCCGATCCAACAGGACGACATGACCCTGTGCCCGGTCAAGCTGTCCGCCGACGACGTCGCGAAGTATTACGAAGGCTTCTCGAACGCGACGCTGTGGCCGCTCTACCACGACGTGATCGTCAAGCCGATCTACCACCGCGAGTGGTGGGACACCTACGTGGTGGTGAACCGGCGCTTCGCGGAAGCCACCGCAAAACACGCCGCGCAGGGCGCCACCGTGTGGATCCAGGACTACCAACTGCAGTTGGTGCCCAAGATGCTGCGGATGCTGCGTCCGGACCTCACCATCGGGTTCTTTCTGCACATTCCGTTCCCGCCGGTCGAGTTGTTCATGCAGATGCCGTGGCGCACCGAGATCATCGAGGGCCTGCTCGGTGCGGATCTGGTCGGGTTCCATCTGCCCGGTGGTGCGCAGAACTTCCTCATTTTGGCCCGAAGGTTGGTCGGCGCCAACACTTCTCGGGCGACGATCGGGGTCCGGTCACGGTTCGGTGAGGTGAATTTCGGCTTCCGCACGGTGAAGGTCGGCGCCTTCCCCATCTCGATCGACTCGACCTCGCTCGACCAGCAGGCACGGTCCCGGTCGATCCGCCAGCGCGCCAAAGAGATTCGCAGCGAACTGGGCGGCCCCCGCAAAATCCTGCTCGGCGTCGACCGACTGGACTACACGAAGGGCATCGACGTGCGCCTGCGGGCGTTCTCCGAACTGCTCGCCGAAGGCCGAGCCGACCGCGAGGACACGGTGTTCGTCCAACTCGCGACACCGAGTCGCGAGCGGGTCGAAAGCTACATCGAGATGCGACAGGACATCGAACGCCAGGTCGGGCACATCAACGGCGAGTACGGCGAAGTCGGGCATCCCATCGTGCACTACCTGCACCGCCCGGTGCCGCGCGAGGAGTTGATCGCGTTCTTCGTGGCGGCCGACGTGATGCTGGTGACCCCGCTGCGCGACGGGATGAACCTCGTCGCCAAGGAGTACGTGGCGTGCCGCAGCGATCTGGGCGGCGCACTGGTGCTCAGCGAGTTCACCGGTGCCGCAGCGGAATTGCGTCAGGCATATCTGGCCAATCCACACCACCTCGAGGGTGTCAAGGATGCCATCGAGGCCGCGCTGAACCAGTCGCCAAGCGAGGGCAGGCGCCGGATGCGGGCCCTGCGCAGGCAGGTGCTGGCGCACGATGTCGACCGCTGGGCGCGGGCGTTCCTCGATGCGCTGGCGTCGACGCAATCCGCCGCCGGGGAATCGGATTCGGCTAAATCGGAGTGATCTAAATCGGAGTGATGTAGTCGATGAGCCACTTGCCGTCGATGCGGCGATAATCCACGCGCAGCCGCGCACCGTCATAAATCGGCTGGTCACGGTTCGTTTTCTCGGAAACCGTCCGGTTGATGTAAACCATCACCGCTGCCGAATCGCGCTGCGCTTCCATCACCCCGACGCCGACCACGTTGGCTTGACTTACAAGTTCGCGCGCCCGAGCCTGGGGAATTATGTCGGACTTCGCCCTGTCTTCGAACTCCTTGCGGTAGCCGGGCGTCAGCAGGTCGTACGCATCGATGAGGTTGCGCTCGACGGTCTTGTAGTCGTAGGTGAATACAGTCGGGATTTGTTCCTGCGCAAGCGGTCCCAGCTCGCTACGCGCTGCTTGCTCACCACGCGTCTCCACCCGCTGCCAGTACAGTCCGCCGCCCAGCGCGGCTAGGCTGACGAACGCAGCAGCCACCAGACCGGCAATGCCGCTCACAATCAAACGCATCAGTTGCCACCGTTGGGGTAGTTGAGGTCATAGGCTGTCATCTGCCCGTCATCGGCCTCCTGCACGATGATGCGAAGTCGGTAGGGTTGCGATGGCCTGTTGTTCCCGTTCATGTCACTGGCAGTGACCCTCGCCGACACCAGCACCGCTGCAGTGTTGCTGATGTCGTCAATGCTTTCCAGCGCGGCACCGTTGATCACAGTCTCCGAACTGCCGCCGGTGTCCCGGAAAATCGCCTTGAGGTTCTCGACATTGTTGTTCTGGCTGAACATGTCGCGTAACGGCCCGCTGGTGCTCTCGTAGAACCGGTCCACGCTCTCGTCGATGGTGTCCTGCTTGAAGCTGAACATGTTCACCACGGTCTGCGTCGCGGTGTCGACGAACCGCTGGTTGCGCGCTTGCGCTTCTTCTGCGTCTTGTCTCTGGACGATCAGTACCGCCACCGCGGCGCCAAGTACACCGGTCGCGACGAACGCGCCGACCAGTGCAACGATTGCGACCAAGCGTCGGTGCGGCGGCCGGCGTGGCGGGGGCGCAGCTTTACGGACCTTGCGAACATGTGTCTCAGCGACGGAATCCGCTGTTGGAACGCGCACGGCGGTGGGCCCAGCCACCGTGCCGTTGGCGGGACCGGCAGGTCGAGAAGCGCGTCGGCGCACGGACTTCCCCGGGGACGTCGGTGCGGACGTCATCACACGTGCTCCGGATACAGCATCAAATCCACCCAATTCTCTTGTGGCCGCATATCAGCGACACCGGGCGCGTAGACCCCGGTGCCGCCGGCCGGGTCCACAAAGACGCCCGTGTTCTGGTCGTAGGTCCCGTAAGCGGCTCCGCTGGCCTGCGGCGGGTTCGGTGGTGCAGGAGGCGGTGCGGGGGCCGGCGGTACCGTACCGTAGGGCCCCGCAAACACGTTCGGCGGGTTAGTCGCCCACCCCGGCGGGACGGCTGGTGGAGGCCACGCATTCGGGTAGGGCGCCGGCGGTATCCAGGCCGTAAGCGGTGGCGGCGGGGGCCCCTGGTTCGGTGGGGGGATATACGGCCAAGGCTGATGCGGCGCCGGTCCCGGGCCGGTCTGTACCCCGGGCGGCACCGAACCCGGCGCGACGGGATATCCCGGATCCGGATCGTTCTCCGGCGGTATGTACGGGAACTTGTTGGGCGGCAGGATATTTCGTCCGTCCTCGGGCGTGTCGTCCTCCATGACATCCATCGGTGTGCCGATCGGTACCGGCGGACCGCGCCATGGGCTGTTCCCGATCGGGACGTAGCCGCGCGGATCGCGGCACAACTCAATTGTCGGCGCGCGCTTGCCGGGGAACTCCTGGCACGGGTAGTTCCGCGCCCCGCGCACCACCATCGGATCATTTTGCGCGACTTTGCAATACAAGTCGGTCGGGAGGTCGCGCAATGTCGTGTCGCCAGGCGTGCGGATCTCCGACGGTGGCAAAAACCCCGTGTTGCAAGGCGGCGGATCGTTGATCGAGATCTTGAAGTCCTGCTTGCCGCCCTCGTCAGCGGGAAGTTGGCCGCCGATCGTCAGCAGGGACGCCTGCAGCGCGGGAAAAATGACGAGCGCCTGTTCGATCGACTTGCGGTAAATGACGCCGACGCGGCCGAAGTTGGCCAAGTTGGCCGCAAGGACCGGGAACGACGGGCGAATGCCCGAGAACGTTTCGCTGGCTTCTGCGGCCGCTCCGGGCGCAGTCGCGAGCAGCGAACGCAGCTGAGTATCGGCTCCGGCGACTTCGTTGGTCAGGCGGGCAAGGCCATCGGCCAGGGACCGGATGTCCTCGCCGCTCCGTATCTGCGCCTCCAAGAACGGTCCAGCCTGGTCGATCAGCGCCGAGGTCTGCGGCCAGGCTGCGTTGGCGTCATCGATCAGCACCCGTGCGGACTGAATCAACCGCGCGAGTTCGGGCCCGGCGCCGTTGAACGCCTCGAAGGTCTCGTGCAAGAGGTCCTGGAGCCGGGTGTTGTCAAGGCTGCTCACCAATCGATCGGCCTCACGCAACAACTCGGCCACATCTTGCGGTATCGCCGTCCGCTCCTCCGGAATGGTCGCACCATTGCGCAGCACCTCCGTCGAAGGATCTGCGGGCGGAACGAAATCCACGTACTGCTCGCCGACCGCAGACACGCTTTTGACGGTGGCCGTGGAGTTCTCCGGGATCTTGATATCGCTGTTGAGCCGCATGTGCGCGGACACACCATCGTCGGTCAGCTGCACGGCTTCGACGCGCCCAGCTTGGACTCCGCGGAAGGTGACGTTGGCGTTCTCGTACAGTCCACCGCCCGCGACGAAATTCGCAGTGACGTCATATGTGCCCAAACCCAGGCGGGCGGGAATACGTACATACAGCAGAGCGATTGCGCCGACCGAGATCACGGTCACGACGGCGAACACCCACAGTTGAATTCGCGCAGTTCGACTCATTACTCCGGCGGCACCTCCTGACCCGACGCGGTGCCCGGCGGGATCTTGAACGGATCTGCGGCCTGGCCTGACAGGTTCGCCATTTCCCCGGTAAGGAATTCCGGTGGATTGACGACTTCCGCGAGGCGCTTCATGTTCGGGTCGAAAAATGACGTCGTGAACATGGTCTCGCCGAGCCGACGGATTGTCAGGTCGAACGTTGAGTAGATGTTGAAGTAGTCACCTCTGGCCACCCGATGCAAGTTCTTGCCCGGGAACGGGAACGTCGCCAAGCTGTCCAAAGCGGTCACAAGGTCCGCACGAGTGTCGTTGATCGGTTTGATCACCGCGTACAAATCGACGATGTCCTCGGCGAAATCCTCTTTGGTTTCGGCCAGAATGCGCGACGCGACGGTGCCGAAGCTCTGCAGGGCCGCGAAAGCATCGACGATGGTCGCACGGTTCTCGTTGAGCACCCGCAACGCTCCTGGGAGGGTGTCCAGCGCGCGGCCCAGACTGTCTTTGCTACGCGCGAGGACTCCGGCGAATCGGTTCAGGCCTTCGGCCGCCGCGATGATGTCATCGGTCTGCCGATTCAACGACGCGGCGAGCTCGGCGAGCCGCGGGATCAGACCGGCGAACTGGCCTTCACGGCCGGCGACCGCGTTGTAGACCTCCTGTGTGATGTCCTGTAACGCGCCGAGATTGCCTTTGTTGACCACCACACCCAACGCCGACAGCACTTCCTCTGTAGTCGGATAACGGCTGCCCCGGCTCAGTGGAATCTCAATCCCGTCACGCAACTCGCCGACCGGCGGCTGACCAACGGGAGGCGACAGCTCGATGTGTTGCGAGCCCAACAGTGACGTCTGCGCGACCTTCACAGTCGCGTTGGCCGGCAACTTGACCTCTGGGTCCAGGGAGAGCTCCACCGCCGCATAGAAGGTGCCGTCCGGTCGCTGAACGGCCTCGAGCCCGGACACGCTGCCGACCGTGACGTTGTCGACCATGACGGGCGAGTTCTGCGGCAGCGTGGCCACGTCGGGAACTTCCACAGTGATCGAGAATGCGCCTTTACCGTGACCCGCGGTGCCTGGCATGTTCAGCGAGTTCAAACCGCCGAACTGGCAGCCGGCGAGCAGTACCGCACCTGAGCTGATGGCCATGATCCGCCGGGTTGCGCGCGTCATGATCTCCAGTGACTGGCGTGTCATCCCGCGCCTCCCGGTTGTTGCGGAAGAACCGGCTGCGTGTTGGGGACAGCGGCCTCGGCCGGAAGCGGACCGTGCGCCGCGGGCGCACCCGGAATCGGACCGGGAGGCGGCGCGACCGGCGCCGGGCCTGGTGGGAGTATCACCGGACCGAGTGTGTGGGGCTGCGCCGGCGGCGGCGGACCTGGAACCGGGTTCTGGGGCAGCAGCAAGGCGCTGGGATCTCCCGGATCACCCGCCCGGGGCGGGAACCGCCCGTCGGCCGGTATCCACTCAAGATGGGGGATGTAGGTCTTTGCCTTGGCCTCGGTCGCCGGGGTGTCGTAGATGACTTGGCCCTTGTACGCCGTGATCGTATTGATCCCATGCGTCATGAAGGGCGGGTAGTTGACCGCCAGGCGCTTCAGCACCGGTGCCATCCGCTGGCGACAGATCTCGGCTCGCTTGTCGTAGTCAGGCGTTCCGGCGCCGTCGAAGTTCCCGCAGATGAACTGCACCGGGTTGGCGAATTCCGGCAGCCCCAGAAGGCCGTTCGCGGTGCCCTGCGCCGGGTTGTAGATGTTGTAGAAGTTCGCCATCGCATTCGGAAGGACGTGCAGGATCTGCTCGACGTCGTCGGTCTGGTTTGTGAGGATGCTGGTGAAGTCGGTCAGCCTGTTGATGCTGCCAATAAGCACTTCGTTGTTCTCATTGAGGAAGCCGCGGACGTCCGACAGGGCCTGGTTGAGACTACCCAGCGTGTCGTCCAGCCCCGCTGAGCTGTCGGCCAACACCTGTGAGACCGAGGCCAAATGGCCACTGAATTGGACGATTTGCTCGTTGCTCTTCGAAAGTGCGTCAACCAGAATCTGCAGATTCTTCACCGTGCCGAACAGGTCGGGGCTCGAGTCACCCAGCCGTCCTGCAGTCTGCGACAGTTCGCGCAGGGCTTGCCGGAACGAGTCGCCATTGCCATCCAAGGTGTCGGCGGCCTGATTGACAAACTCGCTCAGCGGGCCGTGCGTTTGGTCCGCCGATGGTCCGAGCTGCTGGCTGAGCCTGGTCAGCTCGGTTTTGACGTCATCCCACTCCACCGGAACGGCAGTGCGGTCCAACTCGATGCTGCCGCCGTCCTCCAGTGCCGGGCCCTGCTTATAGACAGGGGTGAGTTGAATGAAGCGGGCTGCCACGAGGTTCGGTGCCATGATCACCGCTCGGGCGTCGGCGGGAAGCTTGACGCTGTCGCGCACCCTCATGGTGATCTTCACGGCATCGGCCTGCGGCGTGATCGATTCGATCGAGCCAATCGGAACACCCACGATGCGGACCTCGTCGCCCGGATACACGCCTGCCGCCGAGGCGAAGTATCCGACGACCTTGTACGTGTTGACGCGGGGCCATATCACGTACGCACCACCGATCAACGCCACCACAAGCGCGGCGATGACGCCGTAACGCACCCAGCGGCTCACGGTGACTTCGGCCTTATGATCAGGCGCTCGTTGATGAAGCCCTTCAAGAGGTCAGACAGACTGTCCGGAATCTTGCCCGGCTGGAAGTAGAGGTCCAGCAGCAGGGCCGCCTGCGTGTTGTTTGGTATCGCATTGGGCAGGTTGACCATGAAGCCCGAAGCCGACCCGACCGATTCGCCGAGCGCGGTGGCGTACGGCGGCAAGCGCTTCAGCGCCTCGCTGATGTGCTCACGGCGTTCGAGCAGGTTGTCCAGCACGAGATTCAGCTTCTTCAGCGCGGGGCCGAATTCGCGCCGGTTGTCGGCCACAAATCCCGAAATCTCTCGTGACACATCGTCGATGCCTGCGATCAAACTACCCAGTGCGGCTCGGCGCTCATCGAGCGCGGCGAATAGCTGATTGCCGTCGGTGATGAGTTGATTCACCTGACCCGCTCGGTCGGCGACCACTTCCGACACCGACTTCGCGCGGGCCAACAGCTGGCCCAGCGCTGCATCGTTGGCGTTGATGCTGCGGGACAACGTGGCCACCCCGTCGAGTGTGCGGCGCAGCTCAGGCGTCGCGTCGCGAAACGAATCGGTCAGTACCTGCAACGCTCGAGTCAACTGATCCTTGTCGAGCGCATCGGAGTTCTGACCGAGATCCTGCAGCGCCATGTTCAACGTGTACGGGACCGTGGTGCGGGCCAGCGGAATTGATGTCACCGAGCCGCTACCTTGTGGAGCGACCCCGAGCGACCTCTCACCCAGAACGGTGTCGGTTCGGATCGATACCAGAGTCTGATCGCCCAGCCTGACCTTGCGGTCGACGGTGAACGTCACCTTCGCCACGTCGCCGGCGAGGCCGACCCCGGTCACTTTGCCCACCGCGATGCCGGAAACGTTGACATCGTTGCCCGGCGAGATGCCCCCCGCGTCGGCGAAGAAGGCCTCGTAGGACTTGCCCTGCGGATAGAACGGCAGGGTGTTGTAGCCGAACGCGACGAGCAAAACACACACCACGATCGCGATCCCGAAGATCCCCGCCCTTAGCGTCCTATCCATCGTCTGAACACCTGCCCTTCGATGGGTCCGGCACGCCGCCGATCGGCAGGATGATGTCGCTGCCTGCTGGGCCGTTGAATTTCAGCCTCACCGTGCAGATGTAATAGTTGAAGTACGAGCCGTAAGCGCCAAGCGAATTGAGCCGCAAGTAGTTTTCTGCCAACGGTTCGATGACCGCATTCACCTCGGCCTTACGGTCATCGAGCTCGGTCGCCAGCGGGCGAAGATTCTCGAGCACGCCCTGTAGCGGCCGCCTCGAATTGACCAGCATGTCGGTGAGGTCGGCTTCTGCTGATGCCAGCGGCGGAATCGCCCCGGCGATCGGGTCTCGGCCCTCCGCAAGGCCGCTGACGAGTTTCTGGAGTTCGTCCACGCTGGCATCGAACTCCACGCTCTTCTGGTCAATGGTGCCAAGAACGTCATTGAGATTGCGGATCACCTCGGAAATCACTTGGTAGCGATCGCCCAAGGTCTGGCTGAACGATCCTGTCTCCGAGAGTAATTGAGACAGCGCGCCGCCCTCGCCCTGAAGCAACTCGAGAATCGCATTACTGATCTGGTTGACCTGGTCGCCATTGAGACCCTTGACCACCGGACGCAGGCCACCGAGCAGGGCGTCGAGGTCCAACGCCGGCTGGGTCTGGTTGATGGAGACCATGCCGCCCGGTGGTAACTTTCGAAGCTCGCCCGGGCCCGAGGTGATCTCCATGAAGCGGTCGCCGACCAGGTTTTCGTAGCGGATGAGAGCCCTTGTCGACGTATACATCTGGTACTTCTTGTCGAGGGTGAATGCGACATCGACGGTGTTGTCAGGATTCAGCTTCACATTTTCGACCGTGCCCACCGGCACGCCTGCGATCCGCACGTCGCTGCCGCCCTCGAGTCGCGAGGCGTCGCTGAACGTGGCGTGGTAGCGGTTTGTCGAAGCGAAGCGGAACTCGCCGAAGATGACCACCAAACCGACGGCAACTATCAGCATGGCCAGCACGAAGATGCTCACCTTGGCCAGGACTCCGCGGTCGTTCATCGGTGCCGCCGCTTCTTCGCGCAAGTGCCCATCAGAAGTCGTCCCGTTCTGCGAATGCGCCGTTGAAGAGGAACTGTAACGTCGACGGGGCGTCGACCTGCACCTCGGTGAACGGCTCGTACGGGATGTACGCGTTGTCGGTGACCAGGAATGGTGACCTGAAGTACGAACCGCCGTACTGCAGGCTTGGAATGTTGGGTAGGCCGCGGCAGTTCGGACCACCCGTTGCATTCACTATTGGCAGGCTCTCTGGATAGGTATACGACGGCACGCCCAGTACGAAGCTGGAACTGACCATTGCGCCGGGTTTGAGGCCACCGACGACGGCCTGT
This sequence comes from Mycolicibacterium sp. GF69, assembly GCF_003284965.1. Classification (GTDB taxonomy): domain Bacteria; phylum Actinomycetota; class Actinomycetes; order Mycobacteriales; family Mycobacteriaceae; genus Mycobacterium. The sequence continues at coordinate 195,751 of NZ_QMEW01000005.1, read as the reverse complement.
CCCCGCTCGTTGCCGATCGCAACTCCTTGTATTATGCAGCCGAATTCCGGCGAATAGTCTCCCAACACCTTCAATGGCGCTCGTAGCCGCTGGATCGCAGCGATGTAATCGTCTGCCCCCGGCTCCAAAGTATCGGCGCCCTGGTTCGCCAGGCCGATCGTCGCAAGCAACGTCGCGTTCAGGTTCTCCTGCTGATCGACGACCGTCGCGCTGATGGTCGGCACGTTGTCGATCACAGTCACCAGGTCGGGGCCGGCATCGCCATAGATGTTGGCCACCGTGGCCGTCTGCCCGATAACCGACTCCACTTGCGGCAGCTTCGGATTCAGTTCGGTGAGGTACTGATTCAAACCCGCTATGGTAGAGCCGAAATCGTCACCGTGACCACGCAGGCCTTCCGCGATCGCCGACATAGACGCGTTCAGGTGTATGGGGTTGATCTTGTTCAGGACATCTATCAGGGTCTGGAACAGCGTGTTGGCTTCCAGCTGCACTGCTTCGGCCTGAACCACGGCGCCGGCGCGCAGCGGCGTTCCCGACGGCTGATCGGGGGCAAGGAATTCCACCGACTTCGCGCCGAATACCGTGGTACTGGCGATACGCACTGGCGCATTCGAGGGGACAAAGCGCAGCTCGCGCGTGTTGATCGCGAGCGTCAACTTCGCTTGATCGCCGGTGTACGAGATGTCTTCGACCTTGCCGATTTGAACACCCCGGTACTTGACCTTGGCGTCGGGATCCATCACCAAACCGGCCCGCGGAGAGGTGACCACCACAGACTCGGTCGGTGTGAACGCCGCGGTGTAAAAGAGATAGGTGAACACCGAGAAGGCCACGAGGATCGCCGCCAGCACTGCGGCGGCGATCCTGATCGCGGACTTTCTCGACATGGTTTCTCTCTCCTCTAACCCGACAGGTTGAAGTTGCCGGTGGCACCGTACACGGCCAAGGAGATGAACAAGGTGATGATGACGACGACGATCAGCGAAGTCCGAACCGCCTTACCCACCGCGACGCCAACGCCGACAGGTCCGCCCGAAGCGTTGTAGCCGTAGTAGGTGTGGACGAGCATCACGGCGACCGCCATCACGATCGCCTGAGCGAAAGACCACAACAGATCGTTCGGTATCAGGAACGTATTGAAGTAGTGGTCGTAGAGACCGCCCGACTGTCCGTTGACGTAGACGGTGATGGTGCGAGCCGAGAAGAACGCGGCCAGCACGGCCAACGAATACAGCGGGATGATCGCAATCAGGCCGGCGACGATGCGGGTGGACACCAGGTAGGACACCGAGTGCACGGCCATTGATTCGACCGCATCGATCTCTTCGGAGATGCGCATTGCGCCCAGTTGCGCGGTGGTACCTGCGCCTATGGTGGCCGCGAGCGCGATACCGGCGATGATCGGCGCAACGATGCGCACGTTGAGATAGGCGGACAGGAACCCGGTGAGCGCCTCGATGCCAATGTTGCCCAGTGACTCGTAGCCCTGCACGGCGATGACGCCGCCGGACGCCAGCGTGAGGAAGGCAGCGACACCGACCGTGCCACCGATCAGGATCAGCGCACCGGTGCCCAGGGTCATCTCGGCTATCAACCGGGTCGTTTCCTTGCCGTAGCGACGCACCGCGTTCGGCATGTACCGCACCGACTCGGCGTAGAACAACGCCTGCTCGCCAAAGGTATCCACGGCCTTGGGCACCCGTTCGAGCGCCCGCCGCATTCTCAGCGACACGTCGTAGCTCATCAGCCCAGCACCCGAACGCCGATTGCGGTCATAAGTACGTTGATCACGAACAGACAGATGAAGGCATAGATGACGGTCTCGTTGACGGCCTCTCCGACCCCCTTGGGTCCACCCTTGACGGTGAGTCCGCGATAGCAACCGACGAGTCCCGCCATTACGCCGAACAGCAGGGCCTTGACTTCGGAGATCACCAACTCGCCGAGCCCGGTGAGGATGGTCAGGCCGTTGATGAAGGCCCCGGGGTTCACACCCTGCAGTAGTACGGAGAACACATAGCCGCCGACCAGGCCGATCGCGATCACCAGACCGTTGAGCAGCAGCGCCACCGTGGTCGACGCCAGCACGCGCGGCACCACCAGCCGTTGAATGGGATCGATGCCGAGCACCCGCATCGCGTCGATCTCTTCACGGATGGTGCGGGCGCCCAGGTCCGCGCAGATTGCCGTCGCACCGGCGCCGGCGATGACGAGCACGGTCGAGATTGGGCCGAGCTGCGTCACCGTGCCGAACGCGGTGCCGGACCCGGACAGGTCCGCGGCACCGATCTCTCGCAACAGGATGTTGAGGGTGAACGCGACCAGCACCGTGAATGGAATCGAAATCAGCAGGGTCGGAACGAGCGAAACCTTCGCGATCATCCATGTTTGCTCGAGGAACTCACGGAATTGAAAGGGGCGTCGAAAGATCTTGAGGAACGTTTCCAAGGACATCTCGAAAAAGCCGCCCACGGCCCGCGTCGGGACCGTGAGCTGTTTGATCAACCTTTGCTCCGTTCTCGGGGGAAGGGATGTTCGGCGCGTCGTCTTCGTGGCGAAGAGGTGAAATACGTTGTCACGGCGGACTTCCCACCCCTTGGCTCAGCGTTGCTCTCAGTGAGCCGGATCATACTAACTAGAACACGTTCGGAGTGTCAAAGCTCCGAAAATGGAGTCACAAATGTGATTTTTGTGCTGGTCAGGGCAAGTGTGACGCAGCTCATTCTAGAACGTGTTCTAGTCGAGCTCGGCCGTAACGAACGAGACCGTCAGTCTTGCTGATTCATCAGCGCGGTGGCCGAGAAACACTTCTGCGGATCGCGTCCAGCAAAGTACTCCTGGAGGGTCGCGGACAGCTTCGAGGGGTCCCAGGCATCGGCTTCGGCGCTGAATTGCGCCTCGACCGTCGGCGCTGCCACCAGTGTCACGGTAGGACCGTAGACGATGAAGAGCTGACCGTTGACCCCTTCGGCCGCCGGGGAGGCCAGGAAGCGCACCAGGTTCACGACGTGGTCGGGCGACAGCGGATCGATCTGGCCCTCGGTCAACTCCGGCGCTTCGCCGAACACGTCCGCGGTCATCGCGGTGCGGGCGCGAGGTGCTATCGCGTTGGCCCGCACGCCGTAGCGTTCCAGCGCCCGGGCCATCGACAGCGTCAACGCGGTGATCCCGGCCTTGGCGGCGCCGTAGTTGGCCTGCCCGACCGGCCCCACCAGCCCGGCTTCCGACGAGGTGTTGATGACCCGGCCGTAGACCTGACCGTTGTTTTCTTTTGCTTTCGCGCGCCAGTAGGTGGCCGCGTTGCGGGTCAACAGGAAGTGCCCGCGCAGGTGCACGGCGATCACCGCGTCCCAGTCCTCGTCGGACATGTTGAACAGCATGCGGTCGCGGGTGATGCCGGCGTTGTTGACGACTATGCCCAGGCCGCCGAGACCGTCGGCGGTCGCGACGAGTTCGTCGGCCGTCGAGCGCTCGCTGATGTCGCCCGCCACGGCGACGCCCTTCGCGCCTGCGGCGGAGATCTCGTCGAGCACGTCGGACTTGTCGAGCGCGGGGGCGATGTCGTTCACGACGACGGTCGCGCCGGCCCGGGCAAGGCCGATGGCCTCGGCACGGCCCAACCCGGCGGCCGCGCCGGTTACCACCGCAACGCGGCCCGACAGGTCGTTGGGATCTGTACTCATACCGCTCTCCCCATGTCCTCCGGGTGGGTAATACACCCACGCATGCCCGGGTTCGTCGTCAATTTATGAATACCTCTAGTCTCGCCGGATCAGTGCCGCTCGCGGGCATTCCGCGATCGCCTGCTCGGCCAGGTCCTCCTGGTCGGCGGGCACGGGATCGGACTTGACCACCGCATAGTCCTCGTCGTCGAGATCGAACAGGTCGGGCGCGATTCCCACACACACCGCATTGCCCTCGCACCGATCCCGGTCCACTTCCACTCTCATCACAACCTCCTCGCCCTCAGAGCTGCTCCGAGCCCAGGGTGGCACCGGCCTGGACCCCAAGACTAGAACGTGTTACAACCGGGGGTGAATCGGGGCTGGCCCCCGGTATGCCACTTCGTGCCTCTACAGAAGTTAGGACAAGGCGATGCGGATCGGCTACACCCCAGAGCAGGAAGAGCTGCGCCGCGAGTTGCGCTCCTACTTCACCAAGCTGATGACACCCGAGCGCGCGGAGGCGCTGGCATCCAACGACGGCGAGATGGGACGCGGCAACGTCTATCGCGAGACCGTCGCGCAGATGGGCAAGGACGGCTGGCTGACGTTGTCCTGGCCCAAGGAGTTCGGCGGCCAGGAGCGGCCGCCCATCGACGGGCTGATCTTCAACGACGAGGCCGCGATCGCCAACGTGCCGGTGCCGTTCCTGACCATCAACAGCGTCGCGCCCACGATCATGCACTTCGGCTCCGACGAGCAGAAGAAATTCTTCCTGCCCAAGATCGCCGCCGGCGACCTGCACTTCTCGATCGGCTACTCGGAACCGGGCGCTGGCACCGACCTGGCGGCGCTGCGCACCACGGCGGTCCGCGACGGTGACGACTACGTCATCAACGGCCAGAAGATGTGGACCAGCCTGATCGCCTACGCCGACTACGTCTGGCTCGCCGCCCGGACCAACCCGGAGGCCAAGAAGCATCGGGGGATCTCGATGCTGATCGTGCCCACCACCGCCGAGGGCTTCTCTTGGACTCCGGTGCACACCATGGCGGGCGTCGACACCAGCGCCACGTACTACCAGGACGTGCGGGTGCCGGTGACGAACCTGGTCGGCGAGGAGAACGCCGGCTGGAAGCTGGTCACCAACCAGCTCAACCACGAGCGCGTCGCGCTGGTATCGGCGCAACCGATCTTCCTGGCGCTCAACGGGGTTCGCGAATGGGCGCAGAACACCAAGGACGTGCATGGCAACCGGCTGATCGACTCCGAGTGGGTCCAGCTGAACCTGGCCCGGGTGCACGCCAAGGCCGAGGTGCTCAAGCTGATCAACTGGGAGCTCGCCTCCGCGGACGAGGCCGCACCGTCGCCCGCCGATGCCTCGGCGGCCAAGGTCTACGGCACCGAACTGGCCACCGAGGCCTACCGCCTGCTGATGGAGGTGCTCGGTACCGCGGCCACGCTGCGGCCCGGCACACCGGGAGCCCTCTTGCGTGGGCGGATCGAACGCATGCATCGCAGCTGCCTGATCCTGACGTTCGGCGGCGGCACCAACGAGATTCAGCGCGACATCATCGGCATGGTCGCGCTCGGCCTGCCCCGAGTGAACCGATAGGACACCGCGACATGGACTTCAAGACAACCGAAGCGTCCGAAGACCTCGGCGGATTGGTGCGCACCATCGCGGATTCGGTCGTGACGCCCGAGCGCCAGCGCGAACTCGACGGTCTAGAGCAGAGGTTCGATCGCACGCTGTGGGACAAGCTGATCGAGGCCGACGTCCTGTCGGCGGCTTCTCCGGAAGCGTTGGGCGGCGGCGGGTTCGGCGTGTTGGAGCAGGTGGCCGTGCTGGTCGCGCTCGGTCGACAACTGTCGGCGGTGCCGTATCTGGAGTCGGTCGTGCAGGGGGCCGGCGCGTTGGCCGAGTTCGGTTCGGAAGCGCTGCAACAGGAGTGGGCGGTGCCGGCGATCAAGGGCGACAAGATCCTCGCCATCGCGCTCGACGGTGAAATGGGTCAGGGTCCGGTCCAGGCCCAGGCCAGTGACGGTGGCTACCAGCTCACCGGATCACGCGCCCAGGTCGCCTACGGTCCCATCGCCGATGCGTTCCTGATCCCGGCCGAAACCGATTCGGGCACGAGGGTTTTCCTGGTCGCCGCGTCCGATCCGGGCGTGTCGGTCGAGTCGCTGAGCACCACCGGCCACGGCAGCATCGGACATCTGGAGCTGCGGGGCACGCAGGTCGATGCCGGTCGCGAGGTGGGTGACGCCGCTGCCCTGGCATGGCTGGGCATCCGCGGGTCACTGGGCCGCAGCGCCTTTCAGCTCGGAGTGCTCGAGCGTGCGCTCGAGCTCACCGCGTCCTACGCTCGCGAACGCGAGCAGTTCGACCGGCCGATCGGAAGCTTCCAGGCCGTGTCGTCGCGGTTGGCCGACGGCTACATCGACGTCAAGGCGCTCCGGCTGACCCTGACCCAGGCGGCCTGGCGGCTCTCCGAGGATCTGCCCGCCGAGGTCGACGTCAGCACTGCGGCGTTCTGGGCCGCCGATGCCGGCCACCGTGTCGCGCACACCACGGTGCACGTGCACGGCGGTGTCGGGATCGACACCGACCACCCGGTGCACCGTTACTTCCTGGCGGCCAAGCAGACCGAGTTCGCGGTCGGCGGCGCGACAGGCCAACTGTTGCGCATCGGCCGGGAGTTGGCCGACACGCCCGTTTGACCGTGAGCGGGCTGCCTACGGTCTCGGATCTACTGACGCCGCTGATCGACGTCGACGATCGCGGGGTGCACTTCGAGGACACGTTCACCACCTGGCGTGACCATCTACGGCACGGCGCCGCCGTGGCCGCCGCGTTGCGCGCACGCCTCGATCCCGACCGCCCGCCGCATGTCGGGGTGTTGCTCCAGAACACGCCGTTCTTCTCGGCGGTGCTGGTGGCCGCCGGGTTGACGGGCATCGTTCCGGTCGGGCTCAACCCGGTGCGTCGGGGTGCGGCGCTGCAGCGCGACATCGATCATGCGGACTGCCAAGTGGTGCTGGCCGATTCGGCGTCGCTCGACGTGGTCGGTGATATCGACCACGTCGACGTCGACTCCGCGCAGTGGGCGGCAGAGGTGGCGGCCTTCGCGGATGCACCCGTCGTCGTGCACGACGCCGACCCGGGCGACCTGTTCATGCTGATCTACACGTCGGGCACCAGCGGCGATCCCAAGGCCGTCAGATGCAGTCACGGCAAGGTCGCGGTCGCCGGTGTGACGATGACACAACGCTTCGACCTCGGCCCGAGCGACGTCTGCTACGTGTCGATGCCGCTGTTCCACTCCAACGCGGTGCTGGTCGGATGGTCGGTGGCGCTGGCGTCGCAGAGTTCATTGGCGTTGCGCCGCAAGTTCTCTGCGTCGCAGTTCCTACCCGATGTCCGGCGCTTCGGTGCGACGTACGCCAACTATGTGGGCAAACCGCTGTCGTATGTCCTGGCGACACCGGAACGGCCCGACGACGCGGACAATCCGCTGCGCGCGGTGTACGGCAACGAGGGCGCGCCCGCCGATATCGAGCGGTTTGCCGAGCGATTCGGCACGGCGGTGATGGACGGATTCGGGTCCACGGAGGGCGGTATCGCGATCGCGCGCACCCCCGACACCCCGCCTGGTTCGTTGGGGCCGTTGCCGGCGGGCACCGAGATCGTCGACGTCGACACGGGAGAACCGTGTCCGCCCGGTGTCACCGGTGAGCTCGTGAACACCTCGAACGCAGGGCGTTTCGAGGGCTACTACAACGATCCGGGCGCCGACGCCGAGCGGATGCGCGGCGGCGTGTACCACAGCGGCGACCTGGCGTACCGCGACGAGGACGGCTACGTCTACTTCGCCGGAAGGCTCGGCGACTGGATGCGGGTGGACGGCGAAAACCTCGGCGCGGCACCGATCGAGCGGGTACTGCTGCGCCATCCCGACGTGATCGAGGTGGCGGTCTACGGGATACCGGCGTCCGATGTCGGCGATCAGGTCATGGCAGCGGTCACGCTCGCCGAAGGAGCCACCGTCGATCCAGCGGCATTCCGCGAATTCCTGGCCGCCCAGTCCGATCTCGGCCCGAAGCAATGGCCGTCGTTCCTCCGTGTCAGCTCGGCACTGCCGCGAACCGAGACGTTCAAGGTGATCAAGCGCCAGTTGTCGGCCGAGGGCACCGACTGCGCCGACGCGGTGTATCCGATCCCGCGTTGACGCGGTGGCCCGGTGTGACCGGCAGTCGGGCTGATCAATCCCCGCGGATCGCGTCGAGACGCTTGGTCGCCTCGTCGAAGCCGTCCACCAACTCGGCGATGATGTCGGCGACCGGGCGGATCTCGTTCATCCGGCCGACGATCTGGCCCACCGGCATCGCGACGGTGTCGGGGTTGTCCGACTCGTTCATCCGCTGATGCGCCTCGCTGACGAGGATGTTCTGCAGCGGCATCGGCAGCGGCTCAGGCGCATCCGGGGCATCCCAGGCTTCGGTCCACTTGGTCTTCAACAGCCGGGCGGGCTTGCCGGTGTAGATCTTTCGGCGCACAGTGTCGGCCGACGTGGCGCGCAGCAGCCCCTCCTGAATCGTCGAGATGCCACTGGGCTTGCGGTAGCCGAGGTCGTATTCGGCCGCCGTCAGGAACGCCGAACCCACCCACACCCCGGAGGCTCCCAGCGCCAGCGCCGCGGCCACCTGTCGGCCTGTTCCGATGCCGCCGGCCGCCAGCACCGGGGCCTTACCGTCAAGCGCATCGACGATTTCCGGCCAGAGCACCATCGAACCGATCTCACCGGTGTGCCCACCGGCCTCATGGCCCTGCGCCACCACGATGTCCACGCCGTTGTCGACGTGGCGCTGGGCGTGTTTGGCGCTACCGGCCAGCGCCGCGACCGGAACCCCGGCGGCGTGCACCTGATCGATGACGTCCTTGGGCGGGGAACCCAGTGCGTTGGCGATCAGCTTGATCGGGTGCCTGAGCGCGACGTCGACGTGTGAGCGCGCCACCGAGTGCAACCACCCAAGCACACCCTCGTTGCGGTCCCCGTCTTCCGGCAACGGCGGAACACCAAGATCGGCAAGCGTTTTGGCGACGAAGTCACGGTGAGTCTGGGGAATCAGCTTGTCGATGTCGCCCGCGGAGCCCTCCTGCGGCACGTTGGCAGGCATCACGACGTCGACGCCGTACGGCTTGCCGCCGGTGTTCTCGTCCATCCAGCACAGGACGTTCTCGAGGTCGTCGGCATCGTTGAACCGCACACAGCCCAGCACGCCGAGCCCACCCGCCTTGCTCACCGCGGCGGCGACCTTCTCCGACGGCGTGAACACGAAGATGGGGTACTCGATGCCGAAGCGGTCACACAGCTCGGTGCGCATTCCCGTCACGACGTGGAGCCCACATGGTTGGCGTGCGCATCGTCTGCCGGCCGCTCCTCGGTGGTGTCCTTCGCCCACCGGTAATCCGGCTTACCGGCCGGTGTGCGGTGGATCTCGTCGACCCACCAGATCTTGCGCGGCACCTTGTATCCCGCGATCTCGCGGCGCACGAACGAGTCCAGGTCGGCCAGCGTCGGCTCGGTGCCGGGACGACGGTGCACGACGGCCGCGACGCACTGGCCGTAGCGTTCGTCGGGCACGCCGACGACGAGCGCGTCGAACACGTCCGGGTGTCCTTTGAGCGCGGCCTCGACCTCTTCGGGATAGATCTTCTCGCCACCGCTGTTGATCGACTGCGAACCACGGCCGAGCATCGTGACTGTGCCGTCGGCCTCCACTTCCGCGTAGTCACCGGGAATGGCGTAGCGGATTCCGTTGAACGTCTTGAACGTCTCGGCCGTCTTCTTCTCGTCCTTGTAGTAGCCGACCGGAATGTTGCCTTTCTTCGCGATCAGCCCGCGCACGCCCGACCCCGGCTTGACCTCGTTGCCGTCCTCGTCGAGCACCACCGTGCGCTGATCGATCGTCACCCGCGGCCCGCCGGTGTGCGACTGGCCCTTGGCCACGATGCTGGTTCCGCCGAAGCCGGTCTCCGAGGACCCGATCGAATCGGTGATCACCCGATTGGGCAGCAGTTCGAGGAACTTCTCCTTGAGGCTGGTGGAGAACAGCGCCGCCGTGCTCGCGAGCAGGAACAGCGCCGACAGGTCGGGCGCGCGGCCGGCGTCGTGCAGTTTGGTCAGCGCGTCGAGCAACGGGCGCGCCATCGCGTCGCCGGTGAAGAACAGCAGGTTGACCTTGTGCTGCTCGACGGTCCGCCAGACCTCGTCGGCGTCGAATTCCGGTGCCAGGACCGTGGTCTGGCCCGAGAACAGCGACATCCAGGTCGCCGACTGGGTCGCGCCGTGGATCATCGGCGGGATCGGGTAGCGGATCATCGGCGGGTTCTCGGCGGCGGCCTTGGCCAAGTCGTGTTCATCCTTGACGAACTCGCCCGTCGCAAAATCGGTGCCGCCGAACAGGACCCGGTAGATGTCCTCGTGGCGCCACATCACCCCTTTGGGGAAGCCCGTGGTACCGCCCGTGTAGAGCAGGTAGATGTCGTCCTCGCTGCGCGGGCCGAAATCGCGCTCCGGCGAACTCTGTTCCAGAGCGGAGTAGAACTCGACACCGCCGTAGCGCTCGAAGTCGTCATCGGACCCGTCCTCGACCACCAGGACGGTCTTGACGAGCGGCGTCTCGGGCAGCACGTTGGCGACCCGGTCGGCATACCGGCGTTCGTGTACCACCGCGACCATGTCGGAGTTCTCGAACAGGTACTTCAGTTCGCCCTCGACGTAGCGGAAGTTGACGTTGACCAGGATGGCGCCGGCCTTGATGATGCCGAGCATCGCGACGACGATCTCGTTGCGGTTGCGGCAGTACAGTCCGACCTTGTCGTCCTTCTTGACCCCGTGGTCGATGAGGTAGTGGGCCAACCGGTTGGCCTGGTCCTCCAACTCGGCGTAGGTCAACTGGTCGTCGCCGCAGATGAGGGCGACACGGTCTGGCACGGCGTCGATGGCGTGCTCGGCGAGGTCAGCGATGTTCAGGGCCACGGAACCTAAACTAGAACGTGTTACATTTCCAGACAAGTCTGTGGCATCGACGCTGGAAGGTGGACCTCAGTGACTGACCCCCAGAAGGGCCCCGACGCCCTCATTGAGCAGCGCGGACACACCCTGATCCTGACGCTGAACCGGCCCGAGGCCCGCAACGCGCTTTCTACCGAGATGCTCTCGATCATGGTCGACGCCTGGGACCGGGTGGACAACGATCCCGAGATCCGCACCTGCATCCTCACCGGCGCCGGCGGCTACTTCTGCGCCGGCATGGACCTCAAGGCCGCGACGGCCAAGCCGCCGGGCGACTCGTTCAAGGACGGCAGCTACGACCCGTCGCGCATCGACGGGCTGCTGAAGGGCCGCCGGCTCACGAAGCCGCTGATCGCCGCGGTGGAGGGGCCGGCCATCGCCGGCGGCACCGAGATCCTGCAGGGCACCGACATCCGCATCGCCGGCCAGAGCGCCAAGTTCGGCATCTCCGAGGCCAAGTGGAGCCTGTACCCGATGGGTGGCTCCGCGGTGCGCCTGGTGCGCCAGATCCCGTACACGATCGCGTGCGATCTGCTGCTGACCGGCCGCCACATCACCGCCACCGAGGCGTTGGAGTACGGGTTGATCGGCTACGTCGTGCCCGACGGTACCGCGCTGGACAAGGCGCTGGAGATCGCCGAGGTGATCAACAACAACGGGCCGCTGGCCGTGCAGGCGATCCTCAAGACGATCCGCGAGACCGAGGGCATGCACGAGGAAGAGGCGTTCAAGCCCGACACCGCCAACGGCATCCCGGTGTTCCTGAGCGAGGACGCCAAGGAAGGCCCGCGTGCGTTCAAGGAGAAGCGCGCGCCGAACTTCCAGATGAAGTAGGCACGGCCTCGCCGCAATCGGTTCCGATTGCACTCACGCAGGCCGCTTCTCGCACTTTCCCTGCGTGACTGCAATCGGACTGGAGTTCTACGAACCGAGCACTTTCCCCGACGGGGTGAACACCACCGGCATCCGTTCCAAGCCGGACACGAAATTCGCGGGCCGCAACGGCAATTCGTCTCCTGAGGCCAACCGCAGGTCGGGCAGCCGCTGCAGCAGTTTGGTCTGCATGATCGACAGCTCGAGACGGGCGAGTTGATTACCCAGGCAGAAGTGCGTCCCGAAGCCGAATGCCAGGTGGTTGTTGGGATAGCGCTCGATATCGAAGGTGTCGGGCTCGTCGAACACCTTATCGTCGAAGTTGGCCGACTCGAACAGCAGCAGCATCTTTTCGCCCTCCTTGAGGGCGGTGCCGTGAAACTCGGTGTCGGCGGTGATGGTTCGCGCCATGTTCTTGACCGGCGCCGTCCAGCGCAGCATCTCCTCGATCGCGTTGGGCAGCAACGACAGGTCGCCGGCCAGCCGCCGATGCTGGTCGGGGTGCAACAGCAGTTGTCGGGTGCCACCGGAGAGCGTGTGCCGGGTGGTCTCGTCGCCGCCGATCAACAGCAGCAGCACCTCGGTGACGATCTGGTGGTCTTCGAGCTTGGCGCCCTCGACCTCGGCATACACCAGCACACTGACCAGGTCATCGGTCGGCGCCTCTTTGCGGGCGGCGATCATGCCCATCATGTACTCGGTGTAGGCGGCGAACGCGTCCATCGTCAGCTGGAACTGCTCGGGGTCCGCAGTGCTGCTCAGCGCGCCGACCAGGTCGTCGGACCACCGCAGGAACATCTCCCGTTCCTCGGGCCGGACGCCGAGCATGTCGCCGATGACGGCCATCGGCAGCGGTGCGGCGATGTCCCAGACGAAGTCGCACTCACCGCGCTCGATCACGTTGTCGATCAACGTGTCGCACAACGATTCGATCGATCCCTCGAGGTCCTTGACCCGCTTGCGGGTGAAGCCGGAGTTGACGAGTTTGCGTCGCAGCAGGTGCTGCGGATCGTCCATCTCGATCATCATCTCGACACCCGGCTGGTCGGGGCGGATGCCACCGGCGTTGGAGAACAACTCGGGATTGCGTTCGGCCTCGATGACCGCGGCATAGGTTGCGGCGGCGGCCAACCCATTGCGATCGCGGAAGACCGGCTCGTTCTCGCGCATCCACTTGTAGACCGGCCGCGAATCGCCGGCGTAGAACGTGCCGTCGGTCAGGTCCACATCGGGTTTGGTCTGCGCCGGGGTCGCTGTTGTCATGCTTGGAGCTCCTCTGCGTCCGCGAACGACATCTCCACGTTTCCAGCCGAACTGGAGATCAACGCGCGTTTGGGAAAGCCTAACGAGGCCAGTTCCTTTGCGTAAGGATGTTCACCGAGCCGGACCCGGGCGCCGCCCGGCCGGTAGCGCACGTCGCTCAGTTTCATCTCCCCCATCGTCCGGCGCAGCACGCCGTCGCGACACGAGTAGGTGGGGTGGGCCTGTGGTTTCGACGTGAACGCCGCCGGAATCCGCAGCCCCGGCGAAAAATCCATGCCGACCGCGAACTGGCCGTCGATCGTGACGTCGAACGAGTACGTGTGGCCGTCACGAATGGTGAACTCCGACATGACTTTCGGATAACCCCAGATCTTGGTTCCGGCTTCCAGGGTGAACGCCTGGTCGACCGGCAGGTGGTGGATGAACGCACCCGCGTCCCGCATGGCCCGCGGGCCGGTCGCCGTCGAACCGGGCGGGTTCACCATCACGTTCGTGCCGTACTCGTAGTACTGGCCCAGGTCCCCGTCCTCGTAACGCATCAACATCAGCACCACGACCGCACGGCCCGGCAGGAACCGGCAGACCTTCAGGCCGCTGTAGTCGATCATGCGCTGCGCGGCGTCGGCGTCCACGGAGAACATCGCCATGTGCTGGTGCGCCTTGCGGATCTGCACCGGCATGGTCAGGACCGTGCCTGCGATGGTGTGCTGGGTCATCGCGTCAATCTAGAACGCCGAGTAGACAACTAGCAAGGAAGTGTCTACTCGCGAGCCCGCGCTCTACACCAGCGCGGCGAGATCCCGGATCTGCTCGGGCGAACGCGCGCCGACGACCATCATCGTGACGCCCGCGGCCTCCCAGGCCTTGATCTGCTCCTGGACGTATGCGAGGTCGCCGACGATCGCAGAGTCGTCGACCAACTCGTCGGGGATGATCTTGGCCGCTTGCTCTTTTCCGTCCTCTCGTCCGGAGCGGAACAGCTTGGTGACGTCGTCGACGACCTCCGCGTAGCCCATCCGGCGGTAGACGTCGGCGTGGAAGTTGGTGTCCTCGGCGCCCATGCCGCCCATGTACAGCGCCAGATGCGGCTTCATCAGCTCCATGATCGCGGGACGGTCGTCGGTGACGACCACCTGCGCCGTCGCGCAGATCTCGAAGTCCTCGCGGCTGCGGCGCGCACCGGGCCGGGCGAACCCCTCGTCGAGCCACTCGTTGTACATGTTGGCGATGCGCGGGGAGTAGAAGATCGGCAGCCAGCCGTCGCAGATCTCCGCGGCGAGCGCGACGTTCTTGGGACCCTCCGCCCCCAGCATGACCGGGATGTCGCGGCGCAACGGATGCGTGATCGGCTTGAGGTTCTTACCCAGCCCGGTCGTGCCCTCGCCGGACAGCGGCAGCGGATAGTGCGGACCGTCGCTGCGCACCGGCGCCTCGCGCGCCCACACCTGGCGCAGGATGTCGATGTACTCGCGCGTTCGAGCCAGGGGCTTGGGGAACTTGGCGCCGTACCAGCCCTCGACCACCTGCGGCCCGGACACGCCCAAGCCGAGCACGTGCCTGCCTCCCGAAAGGTGGTCGAGCGTCAGCGCCGCCATCGCGCAGGCGGTGGGGGTGCGTGCCGACAGCTGGATCACCGACGTACCCAACCGCATCCGGGTGGTTTCGCGGCCCCACCAGGCCAGCGGCGTGTAAGCGTCCGAACCCCACGCCTCGGCGGTGAAGACGGTGTCGAAGCCGGCCTCCTCGGCGGCGGCGACCAGTTCGGCGTGGTTTTCGGGCGGTTGGGCGCCCCAATATCCCAGTTGCAGGCCCAGCTTCACCGCGCTACCTCCACACCCGTTCTTGAAACCATAGTTAGAACCTGTTCTACTCGATGCCGTGACCACCAGCCAAGGCAGCCCGGTGCAGATCGATCGCCATGAGCGCCCGCTTTCAGCCCCGCTGAAACTCTCATTCGACTACACCCGTTCAGTCGGACCACTCCTGTCCCAGTTCTTCACCGCCCTACGCGAGCGACGCATCGTCGGCGTGCGCGGTTCCGACGGGCGGGTGTACGTGCCGCCCGCTGAGTATGACCCGGTGACCTACGAGGCGCTGACCGAGGTTGTACCTGTCAGCAGCGTCGGCACCGTGGTGTCGTGGACCTGGCAGTCGACGCCGCTGGAGGGCCAGCCGTTGGACCGCCCGTTCGCGTGGGCGCTGATCAAACTCGACGGGGCGGACACCACGCTGCTGCACGCGGTCGCGGCACCATCGTCGGAGGAGATCAGCACGGGCGCCCGGGTGCACGCGCACTGGGTCGACGAGCCTGTCGGCGCCATCACCGACATCGCGTACTTCGCACTCGGTGACGAAGAGGAGCCGGCGGGCGAACCCGACGATCGCGAGCCGGTCAAGATCCAGGTGACGCCGTCGATGATCGAGATCCAGCACACCGCATCGCTGCCCGAGACTACGTTCCTCAAGGCGCTCGAGGAGGGCAAGCTGCTCGGGGCGCGTACCGGGGATGGCGGCAAGGTTTATTTCCCGCCCAAAGAAGCCGATCCCGCTACGGGTCTGGAGCTCGACCAGTTCGTCGAGCTGCCCGACAAGGGCACGGTCACCACGTTCGCGATCATCAACATCCCGTTTTCCGGCCAGCGGATCAAGCCGCCGTATGTCGCCGCGTACGTGCTGCTCGACGGGGCCGACATTCCGTTCCTGCATCTGGTCACCGAGATCGACCCGGCCGATGTCCGGATGGGTATGCGGGTGCAGGCCGTGTGGAAGCCCCGCGAGCAGTGGGGGCTGGGTATCGACAACATCGACTACTTCCGGCCGACGGGTGAGCCCGACGCGGACTACGACTCCTACAAGCACCACCTGTAAAGGCTTCGATCAATGACTGATATCGCAGTGGTGGGCTTTGCGCACGCGCCCCACGTCCGCCGCACCGACGGCACCACGAACGGCGTCGAGATGTTGATGCCGTGTTTCCGCCAGCTCTACGACGAGCTCGGCCTGCAGCAGACCGACATCGGCTTCTGGTGCTCGGGGTCTTCGGATTACCTTGCCGGCCGGGCGTTCTCGTTCATTTCGGCGATCGACTCGATCGGCGCGGTGCCGCCCATCAACGAGAGCCACGTCGAGATGGACGCGGCGTGGGCGTTGTACGAGGCCTACATCAAGCTGCTGACCGGTCAGGTCGAGACCGCGCTGGTCTACGGGTTCGGCAAATCCTCGGCCGGCACATTGCGCCGGGTGCTGGCGTTGCAGACGGACCCGTACACCGTCGCGCCGCTGTGGCCGGACTCGGTGTCGATGGCGGGCCTGCAGGCCCGGTTCGGGTTGGACGCGGGCAAGTGGACCGCCGAGCAGATGGCGCAGGTGGCGCTGGACTCGATGGCAGCTGCGGGGCGCACAGACAGCGAGAAGCCGGCCAAGAGCATCGATGAACTGCTCCAGCGTCCCTGCTTCGTCGATCCGCTGCGCCGCCACGACATCGCACCGATCACCGACGGCGCGTCGGCGATCGTGCTGGCCGCGGGCGACAGGGCTCGCGAACTGCGGGAAAACCCGGCCTGGATCACCGGTTTCGAACATCGCATCGAGACCCCGATCCTCGGCGCGCGTGACCTGACCACCTCACCGTCGACGGCGGCGTCGGCGAACACGGCGACCGGCGGGGACACCGGTTCGATCGAGGTGGCCGAGATCTACGCGCCGTTCACCCACCAACAGCTGATCCTCACCGAGGCGATCGGCCTGCCGTCGTCGACCAAGGTGAACCCCTCGGGCGGCGCACTTTCGGCCAATCCGATGTTCTCTGCGGGCCTGGAGCGCATCGGCTTCGCCGCGCAGCACATCTTCAACGGCTCCGCCCAGCGGGTGCTGGCACACGCAACCAGCGGCCCTGCGCTGCAACAGAATCTGGTGGCCGTCCTGGAGGGACGATGAGCGCTTGCGCGAAGAGCGAAGGGACAAGTTCATGACCAAGCAGCTCGCAGCGGTGCTGGGCACCGGGCAGACGAAGTACGTCGCCAAGCGCCACGACGTGTCGATGAACGGGCTCGTGCGCGAGGCCATCGACCGGGCACTGGCGGATTCGGGTTCGACGTTCGACGACATCGACGCAGTGGTGGTCGGCAAAGCGCCCGACTTCTTCGAGGGCGTGATGATGCCCGAGCTGTTCATGGCCGACGCGACGGGTGCGACGAACAAGCCGCTGATCCGCGTGCACACCGCGGGCTCGGTGGGTGGCTCCACCGCGATCGTGGCGGCCAGCCTGGTGCAGTCCGGCAAGTACAAGCGCGTGCTGACCATGGCGTGGGAGAAGCAGTCGGAGTCGAATGCCATGTGGGCGTTGAGCATTCCGGTGCCGTTCACCAAGCCGGTCGGCGCGGGCGCGGGTGGCTACTTCGCACCGCACGTGCGCGCCTACATCCGTCGCTCGGGCGCCCCGACCCACATCGGCGCCATGGTGGCGGTCAAGGACCGGCTCAACGGGGCGAAGAACCCCTTGGCGCATCTGCACCAGCCCGACATCACGGTCGAGAAGGTGATGGAGTCCCCGATGCTGTGGGACCCGATCCGCTACGACGAAACCTGCCCGTCGTCAGACGGTGCGGCGGCGATGGTGATCGGTGACGAGGCGGCCGCCGACGCGCGGGTCGCCGACGGCCACCCCGTCGCGTGGATCCACGCCACCTCGCTGCGCACCGAGCCGCTGGCCTACGCAGGCCGCGACCAGGTCAATCCGCAGGCGAGCCGCGACGCCGCCGCCGCGTTGTGGCGCGACGCCGGCATCAAGAGCCCTATCGACGAGATCGACGCCGCCGAGGTGTACGTGCCGTTCTCCTGGTACGAGCCGATGTGGTTGGAGAGCCTGGGCTTTGCGGCCGAAGGCGAGGGCTGGAAGCTCACCGAAGCCGGCGAGACCGCGATGACCGGCAAGATCCCGTTCAACGCCTCCGGTGGTGTGCTGTCGTCGAACCCGATCGGCGCGTCCGGAATGATCCGCTTTGCCGAGGCGGCCATCCAGGTGATGGGCAAGGCGGGTGATCATCAGGTCGAGGGGGCACGCAAAGCCCTCGGTCACGCGTACGGTGGTGGCGCACAGTACTACTCGATGTGGGTCGTGGGCTCCGACAAACCGGCCGCCAAGCCGTGACGCGGATGAAGTACACGGTCAGCGTGGCGATGAGCCCGCTCGACCAGCTGATCGAGATCGCGAAGACCGCAGAGGATCTCGGCTTCGACAACGTCGCGTTGCCCGACTCCATCTTCTACATGGAGAAGCAGTCGGCGGACTACCCGTACACCCCGGACGGCTCGCGGATGTGGGACGAGAACACCCCGTGGGTCGATCCGCTGATCCTCGCAGGCGCGATGGGCGCGGTGACGTCGAAGGTGCGCTTCTACACCAACGTGATGAAGCTCGGCTCACGCAATCCGGTGCTGATGGCTCGCCAGGTGGGGTCGGTCGCCAACCTGACCAGCAACCGCTTCGGCTTCGGCGTCGGGATCGGCTGGGCACCCGAGGAATTCGAGTGGTGCGGCCAACCGTATGCCAAGCGCGGCAAGCGCGTCGACGAGATGATCGACGTCATCAAACTCATTCTCGCCGGCGGCATGGTCGAATTCCACGGCGAGTTCTACGATTTCGACCGGCTGCAGATGAGCCCAGCGCCGACCGAACCGGTGCCGTTCTACGTCGGCGGTCATACCGACGTCGCGCTGAAGCGGGCGGTCCGCATCGGGGACGGCTGGACCAGTGCCATGATGACCTGCGACCAGATCGCCGAGACCATCGCCAAGTTGAAGAATCTGCTGGCTGATGCCGGCCGAGCCGACGATCCGTTCGAATACCAGGTCGTGTGCATCGACAAGTTCGGCGTCGACGGCCACCGCGATCTGTTGGCCGCGGGCGTCACCGACTACATCGGGATGCCGTGGATGTTCGAGGGACTCGGCTTCGACGCCCCGCTGGAGGCGAAGAAGGACGCGATGAAGCGGTTCGCCGAGACGTACATCCACTCGGGCTGGCAGCAGTGAGCGTCACCAATCCCGACGCCCCGGTTCACCTGGCGGGCAAGCGGTCCCGGGAGGCCGCCATCGCGCACGACAAGCAGGCCTGGCTCGACAACTTCGCCGACGACGCGATCGTCGAGGATCCGATCGGTCCGTCACACTTCGACCCCGAAGGCCTGGGCCACCGCGGCAAGGAAGCGATCTCGAAGTTCTACGACATGGCGATCGCGCCCAGCGAACTGCGGTTCAATTTCGAGAAGACCTACCAGTGCGGTGACGAGGAAGCCAACGTCGGCAGCATCGTGATCAGGTCAGCCGGCTACCAGGTGACGGCCGAGGGTGTGTTCACCTATCGCGTCAACGACGAAGGCAAGATCGTCGCGCTGCGCGCCTACTGGGAACTGGACCGGGCAACCGCGAGCGCGCGAAAGATCTAGCGGGCGAATCGTTCCGCGGCAGCCGTCGCCAGCCTCAAGGTGAGCCGTTTGGTGCGCCGGGCGGCGTCGACGAGCACGCGTTTGGGGGCCGCCGCCGTGCGCAGATCCACCGGGTCGCCGACCCGAACCGCACCCGCCGTGTCCACCCAGCAGTAGCTACCGAGGCATCGCTGTGCCCGCTCGGCGACGGCTTTGGTGATGCGGCGGTCGACTTCCAGACCCGGTTGCGCGCGGCTGGGCACCACGCAGCGGATCGTCGGCATGGTCACCTCGAGAACCGCGCCGCCGACGCTCAGCTGCCCGCCGGTCCACTGTGATTCGGGCAGCGCGTCGGACGGGTCGTCGAGTACGACGAGCACGTTCGGCCGGAACCGGCGCACATCCAACGGATCACCGCCGGCTCCCGCGCCGACCGTCCGCAGGCTCGTCGTGCTCAATACGTGCACCGGTGCCAGGTCGACGAACGTGCCGGGCGGCGTCGAGTAGCGAGCCAGCGTCGCCAGGTCGACCACCCGGTACATCGACAGGTCCGGGAACCTCTCCTCGTCGCCGACGCCGAGGTCGCTGCGGATCGCGGCGATCGACGTGTTCTCGCGCTCGTGTCTGCTCAACCGGTGCAGGCTGGTGTCCTGAACGGGCGGCAGCGCGGTCAACCGCACCTCGCGACCAGCCACCTCCGAGAGCCTCGCGTGCACCCGGTCGTCGCTGCTGGACATCTCGGCGCCGTCGGGAAACGTGATCACGACCTCCGGGGCGTTGCCCGGTCCGGCATCCGGCGACAACGTCTCGGCGTAGCGCGCGGTCGCCGTCAGCAGCGCAGGGATGCGGCGCGCCGACGCGGTCACGTCGCGCTCGACGTCGCGAACCGCCCAGAGTCGGTCGCCGTGGACCGCGCGCGGGCCGATGTCGATGTGGTCGACGCGCTCGCCGCCCAGCGACTTGACGGGATAGCGCCAAAGTTCGGCGACCTGGCCGATCGTCATGCCGACACGCTACCGGCTGACCGATAGACCGGATGACTGGTCCGGCGGCACGCTGCGCGCGATCAGTACGGTTGAAAGCTGACCTTTACCGAGCCTGGAGACGAAGTCAGATCGAATTGAGTCAATTCCGCCGCTTCTGCGCACGCGAACGCATATCCGCCGCGCTGTTGGCCGTGCTCGTCTGCGCCGCCGCCGTCGCCTGTGATTCGTCAGCACCCGATCCGACCGCGGGTACCGCAAGCACCTCCGCGACGACGTCCCCCGCGACCTCCGGGCCGCAGGCCGCTCCGACGACCACCTCCGCCACCGAGGACGCCAAGGACGTCGACTACGCGCGCCTGCTGCTCCAGGGGTCCGACATCAGCGACGCCGAGGACACGTTCACCGTTCAGTCGACGAACCCAGGGCCGAACGGATTGCCCGGCGCCAGTGCCCTGTTCGTCAACCAGGACGACACCCGCGCCATCGCCGACACGATCGTGATCTACCCGGACGCCGAGACCGCGGCCAAGACGTTGCGTGATGCCCTGCCCACCATCGACACCGTGATCACCGGCGCGACCACGCGACCTGCGCCGGTCGGCACCGGCGGGACGATGGCCGTCGGCACGTCAGCAGACGGAGAGAAGGCCACCACGCTCCTGCTCTTCACGGAAGGGCCGGCATTGGTGCGCCTGGAGTTCCAGAGCGCGCCGGGCGACACCACCACCGACGATTACGTGATCAACGTGGGCAAGATGCAGCTGATCGCGCTGCGAACCGGCCTGAACCAGTCGCAGTGAGTCAACCCTCGACCGGCCGCAGGCTCTCCCGGTAGCGGCGGGCCAGGTCCTGGTAGGCGCCGGGATTGGTGTCCACCCACATCTGTGCGCCGGTCCCCTCGATCGGACCGCGAACCTTCGCGGGCGCGCCCATCACCACCACCTCGTCGGGAATTCTCGTGCCCCCGACGACCAGCGAATGCGCCGCGATCACGCTGCGTGCCCCGATGACCGCGCCGTCGAGCACCGTGCAGTTGTTGGCCAGCACCGCCCGCGCACCGATGTGCACCCCGTGTACGACGCAGCCGTGCGCCACCGTCGCACCCGGCCCGACGTCGACGGGGATGCCGGGCGGGGCATGCAAAACGCAGCAGTCCTGGACGTTGGCGCCCTCGCGGACCACGATCGGGGCGAAATCGGCCCGCAGCACCGCGTTGAACCAGATCGAGGCGCCTGCCTCGACGTGCACGTCGCCCACCAGCGTGGCCGTCGGCGCGATGAACGCGTCCGGATCGACCGTCGGTGCGCGGCCCTCGAAGGAGTACAACGGCATCGTTCGGTTATACAACTGGTCATGCCGCAGGTAGAGCCGTTTGGATTGCGCTCCGAAAGGGAAAAACTGTAACGTGTTCTAGTTAGAGACACAGAAACGGGAGGCCCACCGTGACTACCGAAGCCGCAGGCATTCGCGAGATCGACACCGGCGCCCTGCCGGACAGGTACGCCCGGGGCTGGCACTGCCTCGGACCCGTGAAGGACTACCTGGACGGCAAGCCGCACGGCGTGGAGATCTTCGGCACCATGCTGGTGGTCTTCGCCGACTCGCATGGTGAGGTGAAGGTGCTGGACGGCTACTGCCGCCACATGGGCGGCAACCTCGCCCAGGGCACCATCAAGGGCGACGAGGTGGCCTGTCCGTTCCACGACTGGCGCTGGGGCGGCGACGGCAAGTGCAAGCTGGTGCCCTACGCCAAGCGCACACCGCGGCTGGCCCGCACCCGCGCCTGGGAGACCGATGTGCGCGGCGGGCTGTTGTTCGTCTGGCACGACCACGAGGGCAACCCGCCGCAGCCGGAGGTCCGGATCCCCGAGATCCCGGAGGTCGAGAGCGACGAGTGGACCGACTGGAAGTGGAACTCGATCCTGATCGAGAACGCCAACTGCCGCGAGATCATCGACAACGTCACCGACATGGCGCACTTCTTCTACATCCACTACGGGCTGCCGACGTACTTCAAGAACGTCTTCGAGGGCCACATCGCCAGCCAGTACCTGCACAACGTGGGCCGGCCCGACATCAGCGACATGGGCACCACCTACGGTGAGGCGCATCTGGACTCCGAGGCGTCCTACTTCGGCCCGTCGTTCATGATCAACTGGCTGCACAACAACTACGGCGGTTACAAGGCCGAGTCGATCCTGATCAACTGCCACTACCCCGTCACGCAGAACTCGTTCATGCTGCAGTGGGGTGTGATCGTCGAGAAGCCCAAGGGCCTGGACGAGGCGATGACCGAGAAGCTGGCCAACACGTTCACCGAGGGTGTCAGCAAGGGCTTCCTGCAGGACGTCGAGATCTGGAAGCACAAGACGCGCATCGACAATCCGCTGTTGGTCGAGGAGGACGGCGCGGTCTATCAGATGCGCCGGTGGTACCAGCAGTTCTATGTCGACGTCGCCGACGTGACATCTGATATGACCGACCGCTTCGAGATCGAGGTCGACACGACGGCAGCCAACGAGAAGTGGCACGTCGAGGTCGAGGAGAACCTCAAGCGTCAAGCGCAAGAGAAGGAATCGAGCACGCCAGGTTCATGACCCCGCACGACGACGCCCCCGCGGAACCGGGCCAGATTGTCGACCGGCTGGCCCGGGCGATGTTGCTGCTGCACGGTGCGCACGACGACGACGACCACAGCCACGGCCATGACCCCGGTGGCAGACGCCCCGGAATCTGGTCGAAGGCACCGTCTTTGGGAGCCGAGCGTGCGGCCGCGCTGCGGGAGGCCACCCAGCAGGACCGCGAGCGGTACTTGAGGTCGGGCCTGGTGTCGATCGACTGCCGGTTCTGCCACGTCGCGGTGGACGTCAAGAAGCTGGGGCCGGCGCACACGTCGGTGCAGTGGAACACCGAGGCATCGCGACGCTGTGCGTATTTCACCGAGATCCGGGAGTCCGGCGGCGACCCCGCCCGCGAGAAGACCTGTCCCCGGCTGGCCGACAGCATCAAGCACGCCGTCGCCGAGGGATGCCTGGAAGAGATGTCGTCGGCCCCCTCACCCGGTGACGGCTAGCCTCTCCCTCGCCAGAAGGCGTTAAGGTGCCTTGAAATGCGCCGTATCTTGGTCACTCTGGTTCTGCTCGCGCTGAGCGCTGCGCCGGGTTGTCAACGGATGGTCGACACGCCACAGCCCACGGCCGAACCGCCGGTCGCACCGATCACCGCCGGCCAGGTCGGCGACCTGCTGAGTCCTGAGATCTCCAAGGGCGACGGCAACCTGTTCGTATCGGTCGAACCGGCCCGCTGCGCCGGGGTGGCCCGCGAGGTCGACCCGCCGTTCATCGCCGATCACGATCCCGCGGCGTACGACGGCGGACACTGGACGACCAGCCACGACGGGCGTGAGGTGTACGTCGAGGAGATGGTCGGGGTCTTTCGCGCCGACTTCGACGCCAAAGATGCGCTCGCACAGGCCAAGCGAACTATCGAGTCCTGCCGCCCGACGACCTTCCGGGTCACCAGCATGGCGGGTCGGGAGTACGCCTTCCAGCTGTTGGCGCCGGTCGAGTCGGGTCATCCCGAAATCTTGCTCTGGTCGTTCCGCGGCGACAATTGGGCGTGCGACAGCGCATTCGTCGCCGCGCACAACGCCGCAATCGAGATCTCGACGTGCGGTCCCGCCAACGGCTACGACGTGCGGTCGCTGGCCGAGGCCGCACTCGACCGGGTCCAAGCGCTGGCCAACACGGCGGCGTGACCCCTCACAGCCCCTTGAAGCGGTCCTTGACCTCGTCGTCGGTCAGGCCGTAGTCGGCGAGCGAATAGGTGTGCTTCGGCGCGCGCGGGCCTTTCTGGCTCTCCTCGTGCGTGGCCGTCACCGCGTCACGGGCGGGATCGGTGAACTCGATTCCGAACGCTTGGTAGATGTCTGCCACGGCACCGACGGGGTCCTTGACCAGATCGAAGTAGTCCAGATCGTAGAACTGGGCCGGATCATGTTTGGCGCGTTCGGTATTGAACAGCTTGAAACCACGCGACCAGGTCTCGAGGTTATCGCGACCGATCGTTTCGCCGACGAACGTGTTCGACCACCCCTCGGTGGTGTGCTGGGCCAGCGAGCACATCGACGCCATGATCGTCTCCGGCGGCCGGTGGCATTGGATGATGAGCGCGTCGGGATAGGTATTGAACAGCGCGTCGAGGGCGAACAGGTGGCTGGGATTCTTGAGCACCCAGCGCTTCTCGGGTTCGTTCAGCCCGATCAGCGCAAGGTTCTTGCGGTGCCGCTGATACGGTCTCGTCCAATCCTGCTCGGCCAACCACCGCGAATACGTCGGTAGGTGCGCCAGCGTCTCGTAGGACACCGAGTGCAGCGACTGGCGCAGCAACTGCCAGCACTCTTCCACCTCGTCGGCCGTCATGTAATGCAGTCCGGTGTAGTCGGGGTTCTCCGCGTGAGCCTTGCTGAACTGGGCGTCAAGCTGGGCGAATATCGGGTTCTGCGGCCATGTTTCGCGAGGCGGGCGGGGCTGCGGGTATTCGGCCAGCCACAGCTCAAGCCCCTGGTGTCGCGGATCGGCCGCCAGGAGTCGGTGAATGGCGGTGGTGCCGGTGCGAGGCAGACCCGTCACGAAGATCGGTTTGGAGATCGCGACGTCGGCATGCTGCGGGTGCTGCTTCCACGCCGCCTCGGAGACCAACCGGGCCACCAGTGCGTTGCGCACGAAGAAGCGCTGCATCTTGCTGCCGAACTCGGTGAGATCGGCGTCGCGGCGGTAGGACTCGAGCAGCACGCCGAGCGCCTCGCGGTAGTTGTCGTCGTCGCCGCCGAAGTCGTCGAGGCCGCACGCCTTGGTGGCCGAGGCGTGCAGATCTTCGACGGTGCCGACGTCGGTCCGGGGACTCACGCCTTGTACTCCCCGCAGTTGACGTCCAGCGCCTGGCCGGTGATCCCACTGGACAGATCGCTTGCCATGAACAGAATTGCCGAGGCCACCTCGTCCTCGGTCGGCAGCCGTTTGAGGTCGGAACCCGCGGCGGCGGCGTTGTAGATGTCGTCGACGCTGGTCCCGTACTTACCGGCCTGGTGCTCGAAATAACCCTTCAAGGTTCCGCCCCAGATGTAGCCCGGCAGCACCGAATTCACCCGCACACCCTGCTCGCCCAGTTCGGTCGCGAGCGTCTGCGACATCGCCAACAACGCCGATTTGGCCATCTTGTACGCGCCGTACTTGGCCTGTGAGTGGCGCACCACCATGGAGTTCACGTTGACGACGGATCCCTTGGTCTCCGCCAACGCGGGCGTGAATCCCTGGATCATCCGCAGCGCGCCGAAGACCGTCAACTCGATTGCGTCGCGCATGTGCTCGAACGTCGTGTTGGCGAACGGCTTCATCGACGGAACGCGAAATGCGTTGTTGATCAAGACGTCCACTCGGCCGTACGCCTCCAGCGACTGCTCGACGAGGTTGGTGACCTGCGCCTCGTCGGTGATGTCGGTACCGACCGACAGCGCGCGCCGCCCCAGGTCGGTGATCTGCTTGGCGACGTCCTCGAGCCGTTCGACGGTGCGGGCCGCGAGTACGAGGTCCGCGCCCTCCTGTGCGCACCGCCGGGCGAGCGTCGTGCCCAGCGCCGGTCCGACGCCGCTGATGACGACGACTCGATCTTTGAGTAATCCAGCCATGCTCAGCCAACCATCCTATTCTGGATCTGCTTTTGCCGCAGCGTGATTCGCGCCTGCCAATCCGCCTCAGAGATCTTGTTGCTGTCGTAGTACGGCAGGGCGTCGGCGACCTTGTCGACGTCGAGCACCTCCACCGACGGCCCGTCGGCCTCGGTCAGTTCCCGAGACAACCGCTGCCAGCGGAACTGTAGATACCCTTTGCGATGTCCGAGCGTCTCACACCAGTTGGTCACCCCGGGATTCGCGTCGGACACCACGATGCGGATCTTGTCGTCGGGATCGGCCTGTGCCTGAGTGCCGTTCAGCGATGTCTGGTGATTGATGTAGTCGAGCGAGATGTACCACAGGCTGCCCAACTGGAAGCCGAGATACGGTGCATCGCTGACCGGCAGCGTGATGATCATGGCCCGGTCGGGCGCCAGGTCGAAGTGCCCGACCGACGAGTACTGGGTGGCCAGTCCGCCGGGTGTGAGCCGCGGCGGCACCATCGTGTTGACCGGTAGGTTGTTGTAGAACCACTGCGGGAACTGCAGCCAGGTCTTGACCCGCTGCACGAGTTGTTTACCCGCGACGGCATACCGCTTCTCGATCGTCTGCACGTTGAGCGGCGGCGGTGCGGTGCCTGCGGTGTCGGTGCGCGCGATGCTGAGGTAACCGCGCTGCGCCGACCAGTCGTTGTAGACCTCCCGGATGACCAACTGCGAGGGGCTGGTCGGTGTCACCCGCCATTCGAACGTGCCGTCGGAGGCGATGTCGAGTTCGCGGTCGTCGAACGCCGCCTGACTGGGCGGGACATTGTCGTCGGTGTACTCGCCACCGAGCATCTGAAACGCCAGATCGGTCGTCGTGCCCCGCTTACCGCTGACGACGTACTCGTGCCCGGCCTGCACCCGGGTGCCGTAGTACAGCGCGTCCGGGTTGTCGAGACCCATCTTGGTGAAGGGTCCGGTACCGGACTGCATGAACGGATGATCGCGGTCGTAATCGAACGCCAGGTGCGTGCATGCCGCCACGCAGCCGGCCAGGTACTGCAGACCCTCGAGGAGGTCGGCCTCGGACTCGATGAAGTGTGCGGTGGCGACGAGGTGCTCGGCTTCGGCGATCGCGTCGATCAGCGGTTGGGAGTACACGCCACTGAAAGTAGAACGCGTTCTAGCAGCAGTCAATATATCGACCAGGTTGTTTCAAATATGGAACGACAGGTAGCCTGCCGTTATGTCCAGCGCCGAGTCGTCCGGCCGCGCCTCTCCGCCGACCGAGCGCGTCGTGCGCGTCCTCGACTTCCTCGCCGGCCATCCCGAACAGCGGTTCGGTGTATCGGAACTGGCGCGGCGCACCGGTCTGAGCAAGCCGACGTGCCTGGGCGTGGTGAGCTCCCTCTCGGACGCGGGTTATCTGGTGCGTGATGCCACCGACAAGACCTACCGGCTGGGCCCCTCGCTCATCACGTTGGGGCACCGCGCCCAGGAGGCCCTGCGGGTGAGCCCGGCTGCTCGCGAGGAACTGCGCCGGTTGTCGTCGCGCTTCGGCGTCACCGCCGCGCTGTCGGCCGTTGTCGACGATCGCATCACGCTGCTCGATCTGGTCTCCCCTCCCGGCGCGGATCCCGGGGTCGTGGTCGGCCAGAGCTATCCGTTCGCCCCGCCCGTCGGATTGATGTTCGTGCTGTGGGACGAGGAGGCTGCGCGCGACTGGTTGGCCAAAGAGCCCGCAGTCTTGTTGCGGAAGCCGCTGCTGACCGACACCGCGCGGCTGAACCGGGTGATCGCCGAATGCCGTTCGGACGGTTACCTGGTCGAACGGCTGACCCCGGGCGGGCGGCGGCTGTATTCGCTGATGGCGGGGATGCCGACCCGTCTGCCGGACGAATTACGGGCACTACTCGGGGAATTGGTGTCCGACATCGGTGAGCGGGTCTACTTGCGCGGCGGGAACGCCGACGGCCGCAAGCGTCATGACATCAGCGTGATCTCGGCGCCGATCTACGACCACTACCGACGTCAGGTCATGGTCGCGTCGCTGCACATCGGAAAGGCGTTGACCGACAACGAGATAACTGAACGGGCCCGCGTGCTCGTCGCGACCGCCGACGCGGTGACCGCCCAGCTGGGCGGCGAAAAGCCGGGCTGGTAGCCAGGACGGCAAAGCACTCACCGCGCCGGCCGAGGCCAGCACGGTGAGCTGTGAAACAGATGATGCAGTTGTCAGGCGGCTCAGACGTCAGTCAAGGCGGCCGAGATCGGTGTCGGCGTCACCTCGATGCCACACTGGCTCGAGATCGTCGCTGCCGGCTCATTGATCGCCTTCAGCTCGGACTCGACCTGCGGGTTCTCCGCGAAGTAGGTGCGGAACGCCTGCGTGGCCTGATCCTGCGGCTGCGCCGCGATCTCCGTCAGCGCCTCATTGGCCTCGGGGTTCGAGGCGAGGTAGGTGCTGGTGGAGGCCGACACCGTGCTTGAGGTGTTGGCGATCGCGCTCACGCTGCATGTGGTGTCCTGCGCCGGGCTCGGAGCCGGTTGCGCGTTGGCAACCGGAATGACGATCGCGGCGGAACCGAACGCAAGCAGGCCGCCGGCGAACATGCCGTACAGGCCGCGTCGCACGGTCGTTGCGGACAAATTCTTCCTGGGGTTCATGAAACCCTCCCTTCGGTCTGCGACCCGGTGGCCGCTCCCCGAAGGCGTAACCGGCTCCGGGGGGAAGCTAAACAAACGCCAGTGCAGAGCGCATTTTCGGCGACCGGCCGTGACAGTTTCGCCGGAAGTCCGCTTAACTGGCGCTGGCCAGCGCAAACGGCAGTACGGCCGTCGCGCCAGCGGTTCTGACCAGGCGCGATGCCATGGTCAGCGTCCAGCCCGTGTCGGTCACATCGTCGACGAGCAGTACCGGGCCGTCGGTTGTGGCGAACAACGCGGGATCGGGCGCGTCCCAGGCACCCTGCAACGCCGCCACGCGATAGGCGGAGTTCGCCGCGGTCACTGGCCTGCGCCCGGGCGCGTATCTCAGGACACCCAGATCTGTCAGGCGCCCGAGCCGGGCAAGTTCGCCGGCCAGGGAGGTGATCAGCATCGGGTGCGTGTCCGAATCGAGCGCCAGCACCGCGGTCGGGCGGATCTCCCACTCCCAGGCGGCCAACACCTGCACCGCGGCCTGCACGACATCTGCCGGAACTTCGGAATCCGGTTCATCGAGTAACCGACGCAAGCGGGCGCCCCAGCCGAGATCGGTCAGGCGGCCGATGGCTCGTCCGGCAGCGGGGCCGTCACCGATCCTGCCCTTGAGCTCCAGCCCGAGCACGCTCAACCCGGACGGCCATTGCTTGCGCGGCGTGATCTCCACCCCGGGTCGCATGAGCCGCGCCCTGGTGTCCGCCTCGGCGCCGGCATCGACCGCGGCGTCGTAGCGCGCGCCCGTGCAGTTGTCGCAGCGGCCGCAGCGCTGGCCCTCGGACAGTTCGGGATCGTCGAGTTGGGCCCGCAGAAACTCCATCCGGCAGCGGTCGGTGGTCTGGTACTCGAGCATCGCCTGTTGTTCTTGCTTGCGCGCCTCGTCGAGCTTTCGGTAGCGCGCTTCGTCGTACTCCCACTCCTGTCCGGTACCGACCCAGCCGCCCTTCACGCGCCGGACCGCACCGTCGACATCGAGCACCTTGAGCACCATCTCCAAGCGGGTGCGGTTGAGGTCGACGAGCGGTTCGAGTGCGGCCGTCGACTGCGGGCGTCCGGGATCGAGAGCACGAATGACGTTGCGCACCATCGCTTCCGAAGGGAACGCCACCGACGAGAAGTACCGCCAGACATCCTGGTCCTCGCGACCGGGCAGGAGGACCACCTCGGCGCTCGCGGTGGACCGGCCGGCGCGGCCCACCTGCTGGTAATAGGCGATCGGCGAGGACGGAGCGCCGAGATGTACGACGAAGCCGAGGTCGGGCTTGTCGAAGCCCATGCCGAGCGCCGACGTCGCGATCAGCGCCTTGACCCGGTTGGCCAGCAGGTCCGCTTCGAGTTGTGCGCGTTCGGCGGCCTCGGTCGAACCCGTGTACGCCGCGACCGGGTGTCCCTGTTCGCGCAGCAGTGCAGCGATGTCGTGTGCCTGCGCCACGGTCAGCGTGTAGACGATTCCCGAATCCGGCAGCGAATCGAGATGCGCCGCAAGCCAAGCCGCGCGTTGCGCAGGGTTGCCCGCCTTGACCACCGACAGCCGGAGCGACTCGCGGTCCAGCCCGCCGCGCAGCACCAGCGTGTCACCCCCACCGACGCCCAGCTGCGCGGCGACGTCGGCGACCACCCGGTCGTTGGCGGTCGCGGTCGTCGCCAGCACGGGGATGTCGGCGCCGAGTTCGGCGATCAGCGTGCGGATACGCCGATAGTCGGGCCGGAAGTCATGACCCCAGTCCGAGACACAGTGCGCCTCGTCCACCACCACCAAGCCGGCGTCGCGCGCCAGCGCGGGCAGCACCTCATCGCGAAAGTCGGGGTTGTTCAGCCGTTCCGGGCTGACGAGCAGGACGTCGAGTTCACCGCGCTGAACTCGGCGGTGGATGTCGTCCCATTCGGCGACGTTGCTCGAGTTGATGGTGGCGGCGCGCACACCGGCCCGTTCGGCTGCCGCGACCTGGTTGCGCATCAGCGCCAGCAACGGCGACACGATCACCGTGGCACCGTGTCCCTCGGCGCGCAGCAGTTTGGCCGCGATGAAGTAGACCGCGGACTTACCCCAGCCAGTGCGCTGTACGACTAGGGCGCGGCGCCGGTGCACCACCAGCGCCTCGATCGCCGCCCACTGATCGTCGCGCAACCTCGCCGTCGGGCCTGCCAACTGCTCGAGAATCGACTGAGCCTGTTCGCGGGTCGCCATGTCCCCATCGTGCCGGTCGAGTCTGACGACCAAGCAGGGTTACCTCGGAAGCGGCGGGGTATGCCGCTGACGTGTCGCCGCAATCCCAAGCTGTACGGAGCTGATCAATGGTGCTCTACCGGTGCCACGTGCCGCGGCCTAGGACGCGCCGAACGTGGGTTACCCGCACGCCAATTCCCGATCAGACGTGCGGGTAACCCACGTTCGCGCCAACCGGGGGACGGCACCATGACCGTGACCCTGGTCGCGGACGCAGCCCCAAGCGTCGGGGGAGTGGCCGGTTGGGCGGTGTCGTTGATGGACCGGCTCGGCGGCGTGGGTGCGGGCGCAGTCATCGCCGCGGAGAACATCTTCCCCCCACTGCCGAGCGAGATCATCCTGCCGCTGGCAGGCCTATCTGCGGCGCGCGGTGAAATGTCGCTGGGGGAAGCCATCGTCGGGACGACGGTGGGTTCCGTGGTGGGCGCCATCGTGCTGTATCTGGTGGGTGCCCGCCTTGGACGCGACCGCGTGCACCGGTTGGTCGCGCGACTACCGTTCTTCTCCGCCGACGATCTCGCGAAGAGCGAGGCATGGTTTCGTCGCTACGGATCCGTGGCGGTGTTGGTCGGCCGGATGATTCCCGTCGTCCGCAGCCTCGTCTCGATTCCCGCCGGAATGTACTGCATGCCCTTCGTCCGATTCGTCGCACTGACGGCCGCGGGCAGCGCGGTATGGAACAGCCTGCTGGTGGTGGCCGGCTTCAAGTTGGGGGACAACTGGGAAGCCGTGTCCATGTGGACGTCGCGCTACCAGTACGGGGTCCTGGCCGCCGTCGGCGTGCTGGTCGCGGTGTGGCTGACTCGAAAAGTGCGTAGCCGAGCCCGTTGATCAAGCCGTCGCTAGCCGGTCTTTGCGCCGTCTTCGCCTGGCTGCGCCGCGGGTGCCCCCAGTTCGCGTTTGAGCTCCAGCGCGATGTCGATCAGCTGGTCCTCCTGACCACCGATGAGCTTGCGCTGACCGGCCCGGTGCAACAGCTGATGCGCCGGCACACCGTAACGCTCGGACTGGCGGATCGCGTGCTTGAGGAAGCTGGAGTACACCCCCGAGTAGCCCATGATCAGCGCGTTGCGGTCCAGCAGGCATTCGGCGGGCATCGCCGGTGCGACGACCTCTTCGGCGGCGTCGGCGATGTCGAAGAAGTCGATACCGGTCTTCACGCCGATCTTGTCGAACACCCCGATCAGCGCCTCGACCGGTGCGTTGCCCGCGCCGGCGCCGAACCGGCGGCATGACCCGTCGATCTGCTTGGCGCCCGCGCGCACCGCCTCGATCGAGTTGGCGACGCCGAGCCCGAGGTTCTCGTGCCCGTGGAAGCCCACCTGGGCGTCGTCGCCGAGTTCGGCCACCAACGCCGCAACGCGGTCGCGCACGCCCTCGAGCACCAGCGCCCCCGCCGAGTCGACGACATAGACGCACTGGCAGCCGGCGTCGGCCATGATGCGGGCCTGTGCGGCCAGCTTCTCCGGCGGGATCGTGTGGCTCATCATCAGGAAGCCGACGGTCTCGAGCCCCAGTTCGCGGGCCAGCCCGAAGTGCTGGATCGACACGTCGGCCTCGGTGCAGTGAGTCGCTATGCGGCAGATCGAACCGCCGTTGTTCTGCGCCTCTTTGATGTCCTCCTTGGTGCCCACACCCGGCAGCATCAGGAAGGCGATCTTGGACTCGGTCACCGTCTCGGCGGCCAGCTTGATCAGCTCCTGCTCCGGGGTCTTGGAGAAGCCGTAGTTGAAGCTGGAGCCGCCGAGCCCGTCGCCGTGGGTCACCTCGATGACGGGAACGCCCGCGGCATCGAGCGCCGCGACGATCGCGTGCACCTCGTCCTTGGTGAACTGGTGACGTTTGTGGTGCGAGCCGTCGCGCAGCGAGGTGTCCGTCATCCGGACGTCCCAGATCGGGTTGAAGTAGATGTCGTCGGTACTCATGCGTGACCTCCAGTAGTCGCTGCGAGTACTTCCTTCGCGATCTCCTCGCCCACCTTGGTGGCCGCGGCGGTCATGATGTCCAGGTTTCCAGCGTAGGGCGGCAGATAGTCGCCCGCACCCTCGACTTCGACGAACGTGGTGACGAGATGGTTGCCGCCGTTGACCACCGACGGTTCGTCGAACTGCGGTTCGTTGAGCAACCGGTAGCCGGGGACATAGGTCTGCACCTCGGCCACGACGTCTTTGATCGACTGCGTGATCGCGGCGTGATCGGCATCTTCCGGAATCGCGCAGAAGATGGTGTCGCGCATGATCATCGGCGGTTCGGCCGGGTTGAGGATGATGATCGCCTTACCCCGCTGGGCGCCGCCGATGTTCTGCACGCCGGCGCTGGTGGTCTTGGTGAACTCGTCGATGTTGGCGCGGGTGCCCGGGCCGGCCGAGGCCGACGACACCGACGCCACGATCTCGGCATACGGCACATCCACGACACGGCTCACCGCGTACACCATCGGGATGGTGGCCTGGCCGCCGCAGGTGACCATGTTGACGTTCGGCGCGTCGAGGTGCGCACGCAGATTGGCCGGCGGAATCACGCCCGGCCCGATGGCCGCCGGCGTCAGGTCGATCGCGCGGATACCGGCCTCCGCATATTTCGGTGCTGCGTCGCGGTGCACGTAGGCGCTGGTGGCCTCGAACACCAGGTCGGGCTTCTCGCTTTGCGCCAGCAGCCAGTCCACGCCTTCGTGCGAGGTCTCCAACCCGAGCTTGCGGGCGCGGGCGAGCCCCTCGCTCTCCGGGTCGATGCCGATCATCCAGCGCGGCTCCAGCCACTCCGAGCGCAGCAGTTTGTACAGCAGATCGGTGCTGATGTTGCCCGATCCGACGACGGCGACGCTTGCTTTGGGCATATCGCTCCTCTACTCGAAACTCAGGTGCACCGAGCCCAGCCCGGCGAAGTCTGCTACGTACTCGGCGCCGGGAGTGGCGTCGAACGCTTTCGTACACGACCCCGGCAGCACGATGTCACCGGCCTTGAGGCGGACGCCGAAACTGTCGACCTTGCGCGCCAGCCACGCCACCGCGGTCACCGGATTGCCCAGCACCGCATCGCTGCGGCCCTTTGCCACCACCTCGCCGTTGCGGGTCAGCACGGCGTCGATGGCGGTGATGTCGATGTCCTTCGGCGAGACCCGGTTCTCACCGAGCACCCAGCCCGCCGACGACGCGTTGTCGGCGATCGTGTCGCAGAGCTTGATCTTCCAATCCTTGATACGGGTGTCGATCAACTCGATGGCGGGTGCGAACGCCGCCGTCGCCGCCAGCACGTCGTCCTCGGTGCATCCGGCGCCCGGCAGGTCGTCGGCGAGGATGAAGCCGACCTCCACCTCGACGCGGGGATAGAGGTAGTCGGCCGACTTGACGGCCTTGTCTTCGCGGACGGCCATCTCGTCGAGCAGGTGCCCGTAGTCGGGTTCGTCGACGTTCATCATCTGTTGCATGGCCTTCGACGACAGCCCCACCTTGTGGCCGATGACCCGGGCGCCCTCGGCGACCCGCTGGCGGATGTTGATCAACTGGATCTCGTAAGCGTCGACAACATCGATGTCGGGGTGGGCGTCGGTCAGCGGTGCGATCGGGACCCGGCTGCGCTCGGCCTGCGCGAGGTCGGCGGCAAGCTGCTCGCGCACCTGATCACTGAGCATACTTATGAAGTCCCCTTGTTCTGTTGACCGGCGCGGTTGTGGGTCGGCCAGGCAATTCTATAACGTGTTCTACATGACTGGTCAGGAGTACGACGTCGTCGTGGTGGGCAGCGGCGCCGCCGGCATGGTCGCCGCCCTTGCCGCAGCTCACCAGGGACTCTCGACGATAGTCGTTGAGAAGGCTCCGCACTACGGCGGTTCCACTGCGCGGTCAGGTGGTGGGGTCTGGATCCCGAACAACGAGATCCTGCAGCGTGACGGCGTCAAGGACACCGCCGAGGCCGCCCGCACCTACCTGCACAGCATCATCGGCGACGTCGTTCCCGCCGAGAAGATCGACACCTATCTCGACCGCGGTCCGGAGATGCTGTCGTTCGTCCTCAAGCACTCGCCGCTCAAGCTGTGCTGGGTCCCCGGCTACTCCGACTACTACCCCGAGACCCCCGGCGGCAAGCCCACCGGTCGCTCCGTCGAACCCAAGCCGTTCAACGCCAACAAGCTGGGCCCCGATCTGCCCGGCCTGGAGCCGCCGTACGGCAAGGTTCCGATGAACATGGTCGTCATGCAGCAGGACTACGTGCGGCTCAACCAGCTCAAGCGCCACCCCCGCGGTGTGCTGCGCAGCCTGAAAGTCGGTGTGCGCGCGACGTGGGGCAAGGTCACCGGCAAGAACCTCGTCGGCATGGGTCGCGCACTCATCGCCCCGCTGCGGATCGGTCTGCAAGAAGCGGGCGTGCCGGTCCGGCTCAACACCGCGCTGACCGACCTCTACGTCGAGGACGGTGTGGTACGCGGAATCTACGTCCGTGACACCAGCGCTCCCGAATCCGTTGAGCCCGAACTCATCCGGGCTCGGCGCGGTGTGATCCTCGGATCGGGCGGCTTCGAGCACAACGAGCAGATGCGGGTGAAATACCAGCGCGCCCCGATCACCACCGAGTGGACGGTCGGCGCAAAGGCCAACACCGGCGACGGCATCATCGCTGCTGAGAAGCTGGACGCTGCGCTCGATGTCATGGAGGACGCGTGGTGGGGTCCGACGGTGCCGCTGCCCGGTGCGCCGTGGTTCGCGCTCTCGGAACGCAATTCGCCCGGTTCGATCATCGTCAACATGTCGGGCAAGCGGTTCATGAACGAGTCGATGCCCTATGTCGAGGCGTGCCATCACATGTACGGCGGCCAGTACGGGCAGGGGCCGGGACCCGGCGAGAACATTCCAGCCTGGCTGGTGTTCGACCAGCAGTACCGCGACCGCTATATATTCGCCGGACTGCAACCAGGACAACGCATTCCACGCAAGTGGCTGGAGTCGGGAGTCATCGTCACGGCGGGCACGCTCGAAGAGCTGGCCGAGAAGACCGGTCTGCCGATCGAGGCCTTCAAGGCGACCGTCGAGCGTTTCAACGGCTTCGCCCGGTCCGGCGTCGACGCGGATTTCCAGCGCGGCGAAAGCGCCTACGACCGCTATTACGGCGATCCGACCAACAAGCCCAACCCCAACCTCGGCGAGATCAGCCACCCGCCGTACTACGCGGCCAAGATGGTGCCCGGCGATTTGGGCACCAAGGGCGGCGTCGTCACCGACGTGTTCGGTCGTGCGCTGCGCGATGACGGCTCGGTGATCGAAGGACTCTATGCTGCAGGCAATGTCAGCGCGCCGGTGATGGGTCACACCTATCCCGGTCCGGGCGGGACCATCGGCCCGGCGATGACGTTCGGATACCTTGCCGCCCTCCACATCGCCGGAAAGGCTTGAGATGCCCATCAATCTCGACGAGGCGCTCGGCGCCGAGCTTCCGCCCGCCGAGTTCTCGTGGACCAGCAGCGACATCCAGCTCTACCACCTGGGCCTCGGCGCCGGCGCCGACCCGATGGACAAGCGCGAGTTGCGCTACCTGACCGACGAAACCCCGCAGGTGCTACCGACGTTCGGCAATGTCGCGCAGAGCTTCCACATGACAGAGCCGCCGACCGTGAAGTTCCCCGGCATCGACATCGAACTCTCGAAGGTGCTGCACGCCAGCGAGGCGGTGTCGGCTCCGGGGCCGATCCCGCCTGCGGGCACCGGGATCGCGGTCACGCGCTTCACCGACATCTGGGACAAGGGCAAGGCCGCGGTCATCTGGTCGGAGACCACGGTGACCGGTCCCGACGGCACGCCGCTGTGGACCCAGAAGCGCTCGATCTTCGCCCGCGGCGAGGGCGGTTTCGGTGGCGAACGCGGGCCGTCTGGGTCCTCGGAGCCCCCGCAGCGCGCCCCCGACTACGAAGTGTCGATCCCGGTGTCGACGCAGCAGGCGCTGCTCTACCGGATGTGCGGTGACCGCAATCCGCTGCACTCCGATCCCGACTTCGCGGCGGCGGCCGGATTCCCGCGCCCGATTCTGCACGGATTGTGCACCTACGGGATGACATGCAAGGCGATGGTCGACACTCTGCTCGACGGCGACACCGCCCGGGTCGGCAGCTACGGCGCCCGCTTCGCCGGAGTGGTGTTTCCCGGCGAGACGCTCAAGGCCCGCATCTGGAAGGACGGCGACGGCTTCATCGCGACGGTGACCGCACCCGAGCGTGACGATGCGGTGGCGCTCGCCGGTGTGGAGTTGATCCCGTCCTGAGGGTGTTCCGGCCAGCCGGCAGCTAGGGGGTGGATCCCGATGCGCCGTTTCCGCCGGTCCCGCCTTCGCCGCCAGCGCCGCCCTGGGTGCCGGTCGACTGATTTCCAGCGTTGCCGTTGTTGCCTGCGTTCCCCGAGGTGAACCCATTGCCGTCCGAGGTGTAGGCCCTGCCACCGTTACCGCCCTTGCCGCCGGCGCCACCGGTGCCACCAGTTCCGTTGGCTCCGTTGCTGCCGGTCCCGCCGCGATTCCCGAAGATGCCGCCTGCGCCGCCCGTTGCGCCGCTGCCACCGGTGCCGGCATTACCGCCCTTGCCGCCCTTGCCGCCGTCACCGCCTCTGCCGCCCGACCCGTTCCCCGGGTAAGTCACCCTCGTGGGGCTGAAGTGGCGATCTTGCACCGCCCCCGCGCCGCCCGTGCCGCCGGTGCCGCCGGTGCCGCCCACCGCTCCGTCGCCGCCGTCCCCGCCTTTGCCACCGCTGCCGCCGCTGCCTCCGTTGCCGACCAGCAAACCTCCGCGGCCTCCCTTGCCGCCGGAACCGCCGCTGGTCCCGTTCGATCCGGCCGTGCCGGCGCCACCTGTGCCGCCGGCCCCGCCCTGACCACCCTGAACAACGCCCGTGGTTTCCGGATTGGACGAGAACAACACCACCGTCTCGTTACCGCCGCTGCCACCGTTGCCGCCCGCGCCGCCGCCGGGACCGCCGTCACCGCCGTTGCCCCCGGCCCCGCCCGTGCCGTTGTAGCGTGCGTCTCCGCCGCTGCCTCGACCGCCGTTGCCGCCGGGAGCGCCCGCGATGTCAGTGTCGCCACCCTGACCTCCATCGCCACTGACGGCGATGGAAGTGTTGTTGTTCGGTCCGTTCGAACTGGCAATCTGCCCCTGACCGCCGTTACCTCCGCCGGTGGCTCCTTCCTGACCGGCGGCGCCCGGTCCGCCGTCAGCGCCCGTGACCGTTCCCGTCCCGGTCAAAGTGGTTGTGTGACTTGTGCCGGCGGCGGCGCGGGTGCCGTCCCAGGTCGGATTAACGGCGTTTGCGCCGTCCCAGCCCTGCCCGCCGTCACCACCGTTACCGCCATTTCCGACCAGAGTGAATATTCCGACGCTGCCGCCATTGCCGCCGTTGCCTCCATCGCGGGTGGCATCGCCGGCCGCGCCGTTGCCGCCATGGCCGCCGTTACCGATGAGGGCAAACGCTCCGGCGTTCCCGCCGTTGCCCCCGGCGCCGGCGCGGAAACCGAGAACGCCGTCTGCGCCGTTGCCTCCGCTACCCCCGAACAATCCGGCGTTGCCACCGTTGCCGCCGTTGGCGCCGTTGCCCCCATTGCCGAACAACAAGCCGCCAT
Source organism: Mycolicibacterium sp. GF69 (assembly GCF_003284965.1). Classification (GTDB taxonomy): domain Bacteria; phylum Actinomycetota; class Actinomycetes; order Mycobacteriales; family Mycobacteriaceae; genus Mycobacterium. The sequence continues at coordinate 157,279 of NZ_QMEW01000005.1, read as the reverse complement.
GGCCGCCATCGCAGGCCGAGCCGACGCAGTCGGCGGCAGCGTCCAAGCCGTCACCGATCAACCAGCCGCCCCGCCCGATCATGGGCCGGCCCGCGAAGTGTCCGGACGGCAGGAAGAGGCTGCTCGCCGCAGCTGGTTCCGAGACCGCGCCGATCATGCTGCCCTCGTAGAGCCACCAGAAACCGCTGGCCACAGGCGCAGACGGCGCTATTTCCGATTCGGTCGACATCAGCTGAATCACCGGCGAGGCGGCCGTCGGCACGGGAGCTGCCGGTGGCGGCATCAGCAGAGCACCGCCCCCAGCCACCGCTGCCGCTCCGACTCCAGCGCCGAGATACTGGCGAATTCGCGGCACGCGGTCAGCCGATTTCCGATGTTTGGGCATGCCGTGAGCTCCTCAGAGGTCGAAAATCGGATCGAACGGGCGCGTCTCACCGCTTCCCCGGCATCTAGCTCGCTAGAGATTTGCTGAAATGCTCCACGAGGGTACAAAGCCCCTATTCGACCTGGGTGCTTTTTGCGAAAAAATATTTGCGTTCCGCCGACGGACGCGGGAAGTTCCCCGTCTCGGAGCGGGATCGTCGACACGCCGGAGGACGGTTGCCGGTCGTGGTGTAAGGACATCATCCACCTCCGCGACCGCCGCCACGCCGGTCCTTGCCGGTGCTGCAGCGGCGGGCCCGACACGCGCGCAGATCTGCGCTCCAGGCATTCGAAGAAGGCTCTGCCGCGGTCATACGGGCACAGTCGCCGACCGCTTATCGAGCCGACACTTGTCTGCCCCGAATGCAATGCCGTGCAAGCGATCCTGAGACAGCCGATGAGTACGGGCTTCGGCAATGTATGTGACACGTAGAGAAATACCTGCTGCTGGCACCTTTACGGACTGCAGATGAACGCTGCGACACATATCACACTGCCGATGACAACCAACGTCTATCGTGGAAACCGTTGGTCGTGAGGTCAATTCACCGTTCAGAGTTTGCCGAAGCTGCGGCGCGTCTCTAATAAAGCACTGCGCCAATCGATCCGGAGTCCACAAATATTCACCGGCCTGATAGTTTTTTCGTCGGTGACCATTCCAATTTTCGGACGAGTCAGGAGCACATCTTGAAGATCACCAAGATCAGCAGCATGTTGGCAGCAACCGCAACCGCAGGGTTCATCGGGGCGCCTCTCGCCTCAGCCGAACCCGAGACCACCCAACCGGAGGCCACCCAGACCGGCCCAACGGTCCAGACCCAGACGCTCGGGACCCAGGGCAAGTTGGTCGACGGGGCGGTCATCCAGGGCTGGACCCTCACCAATCTCCAGCCGAGCAGCGACCCCATCCCCTACTCGGTAGCCGGCACGCTGTGGGAAGCCACCGCTACCGACCAGGCGATCCAGGGCTCGGCCACGCCGATCGTGTCGAACCTGAACGCGCGGGCCGCCGATGGCCAGACGTACCGCTCGCTGTTCGGCGTGGCCACCCCGCAGGGCGTGAACCCGTCGACGCTGTCCCAGGGACAGGAGACGTCCGGCAAGGTCTACTTCGACGTCACCGGCGCAACCCCTGACAGCGTTGTGTACAACGCGGGCGGCCAGGATCTGCTGGTGTGGACCCAGCCGCCGGCCTCGAGCTCGACCAGCTCGTCCCCGTCGACTTCCTACGGCACGGGAACCTCTCCGGCGACCGCCGCACCCGCGGAGGCCCCGGCCACCGAGGCACCCGAAGGCACCGAGGCCGCTCCCGCGTCAACCGGGACCGAGGCCCCCGAAGGTAGCCAGGGCACCCCGTTGCCCGAGGGCAGCCAGGGCACCCCGCTCCCGGAAGGCAGCCAGGGCACCCCGGTCGAGCCCGCCGAAGGCGCGCCCGCCGCTGCGGAGGGCACACCCGCCGAGGGCGCTACCCCGCACGGGACACCTGCTCCGGCCGGCACCGAGGGCGCGACACAGCCGGCAGGCAGCCACGGCACCCCGGCGCCCGCAGGTGACGAGGTGCAGACGCCGAGCACGTACGCCCCGACTCCCTGACGGGAGCGCATAGCAAGTCAACGGTCAGCGTCGTCACGAGTGCGAAGACCACCACGCGTACAGCTGTGGGAAGGTCGGGCCAGCAGGCCCCGCTCGGACGGCGCTGACCGTCATTTTGGCTTCGTCGGTCCACACGACCGTCGGTTGGCCGTCCAGCAGGCCGCAGAAGAGCTGCCCGCTGACCCGGTCCGGAGTTGCGTTGCGCCGCCAGGGCCCAGGCGACTGGATGTTGCCCGGGCAGTTGACCCGCGTCGCGGCGGCAACCGCCTCATCGAAGACGGCCTGAAGTGAGGCCTTGTCACCGGTCAGACTGTAGGTCGCCGACGACGGGCCACCCGGGTCGTCGTTCTGCTCGCAATCGACCTGTGAGAGAACTCTTTCGGGTGCGGGAACCGATTCGCACGCGCCCGCCGCATACCCCTTCGGTAGCTGGCGGAGTAGCCGTGCGTCGTCTTCGGAGACGGTAGCCGGCTCCGGCGGCGTGGACGTCGTCGGTTCCCCGGAGCCGGGCGGTTGTTCGGCGATCTCGGATGATGGCCGGGTCAGCCAGAAGACCAGCCCACCGATGACGGCGACCGCACCGACGACGGCGGCCGCGCCGACGGCCAGCGGCTTCACATTGCGCTGCCGCTGCACCTGGCGCGGAGTGACCGTCAGCGGCGTTTCGAACCTGCGCGCCCAATTGTCCTGGGTGGCACCGAAGTCCGGTTCAACGGCCGGCGGCGGCCGATGAGCCTGCAGCGGACCGGTGTCCTCGTCGTCGGACCCGTACAGCGGCGCGTTGTCCGAGTCCGGTGCCGGCTGATCCGGTGGCTTCGGTGAATTCACCCCACAAAGAGTAGTAGGGATCCGGCTTGCGCTGCGCCACCACGCCAGTCACGCCCGAGCCGCGCGGCCGGGACAGCGTGCCCGGGGTCAGCCCAGGATCAGACCCGATGTGGGAACACCGGTGCCCGCGGTGACCAGCACATGTTCGACGTCGGGCACCGGGTTGACCGACGTCCCGCGCAACTGCCGCACGCCCTCGGCGATTCCGTTCATACCGTGGATGTAGGCCTCCCCCAGCTGGCCGCCGTGGGTGTTGATCGGTAGCCGCCCACCGACCTCGATCGCCCCGTCGGCGATGAAGTCCTTGGCATCACCGCGATCACAGAACCCGAGCTCCTCCAACTGAATCAGCGTGAAGGGGGTGAAGTGGTCATAGAGAATCGCGGTCTGGATGTCGTCCGGTTTCAGACCTGACTGCTCCCACAACTGCCTGCCGACCAGGCCCATTTCGGGCAGCCCCAACTCCGGGCGGTAGTAGCTGGTCATCGAGTACTGGTCGGGACTGGAACCCTGCGAGGCCGCCTCGATGATCGCCGGTCGATGTTTGAGGTCTTTGGCCCGTTCGGCGGATGTCACGACGAGCGCGACGCCGCCATCGGTCTCCTGGCAGCAGTCCAGGAGCCGCAGCGGCTCGGCGATCCACCGCGAGTTCTGATGATCTTCGATGGTGATCGGCTTCTCGTAGAAGTACGCCTTCGGGTTCTTCGCGGCATGTTTGCGGTCGGCGACCGAGATCATGCCGAAGTCCCTGCTGCTCGCCCCGGACACGTGCATGTACCGCCTGGCGATCATCGCGACCTGCGCAGCAGGTGTCGACAGTCCATGCGGGTAGGAGAACGAGTTGTCGACCCCGGTCGAGTCCGCGTTCTCGACCAGGCGCATCTGCACCTGACCGAACCGCACACCGGATCGCTCATTGAAGGCCCGGTATGCCACAACGCAATCCGCGACTCCGGTGGCCACGGCGATCGCTGCCTGCTGGATCGTTGCGCAGGCCGCGCCCCCGCCGTGGTGGATCTTCGAGAAGAACTTCAGCTCGCCGATGCCCGTCGCCCGCGCGATCGCCACCTCGGTGTTGGAGTCCATCGTGAACGTGACCATGCCGTCGACATCGGCGGGCGTCAGGCCCGCGTCGCCCAGCGCGTCCAGCACCGCTTCGGACGCCAGCCGGAGTTCACTGCGGCCGGAGTTCTTCGAGAAGTCGGTGGCACCGATGCCGACGATCGCCGCCTTGCCCGACAGTGCACCCGGCATCAGGCGTTTCCTCCGATCACGAGTGTGGCAGTGGCGACCACGTGATCGCCGAGGCTGTTGTTGCCGACGATCTTCAGCGTGATCAGCCCGTCGTCGATGGCGGTCACCTCACCGGAGAATGTCACCGTGTCGTAGGCATACCACGGCACACCCAGCCGCAACGAGATCGACTTGATGATCGCGGTCGGACCGGCCCAGTCGGTGATGTAGCGCTGCACCAGCCCGGTGTCGGTGAGGATGTTGACGAAGATGTCCTTGCTGCCCTTGGCCTGCGCCTTGTCGCGGTCGTGGTGGACGTCCTGATAGTCGCGCGTGGCGATCGCCGTCGACACGATGAACGTCGGATCGCCGTACAACGCCAGCTCGGGCAGTTTGGTGCCCACCTCCACGGTCGGTGTGCTCACGCCACGCCCTTTCCATCGGGCTCCCAGGCATACAGCGTCCAGGCTGGACCGGAGTCACCTTCGGGAAAGTCGATATATGTTGCGCGAACCGGCATTCCGATCTCCACCGCGGCCGGGTCGACGTCACGGAGCTGACCGAGCATCCGCACACCTTCTTCGAGTTCGACGAGCGCGATGACGAACGGAAGTGTCCGCCCCGGCACCTTCGGCGCGTGGTGCACCACGAAGCTGAACACGGTGCCCTTGCCGCTGGCGACGACGTAGTCCGTCGGTTGTACTTCCTCTGTCGGGTCCTTCCACAGCGCAGGCACAGGAGGATGCACCAGCGTGCCGTCGCCACGCTTCTGGATGCGCAACTCGTGGGCGTTGACGCCGTCCCAGAAGAACTTGGTGTCGCGCGACGACGCCGGCCGCATCATCATGTCCGCGTCCAGGTCGTCGGGCACCGCCGCACCCGAGTCCCGCTCGGCCGGCTTGAACTTCATGATGCGCCACTTCATCTCGGCGACAGCCTCATCGCCGTCGGCGCCGTTGGCCACCGTCCAAGTGATGAGCTGGTTGATGAAGTACCCCTCACCCAGCGCCGTCTGCTTGGGGCCCACCACGTCGGTGATCTCGGCGCGGATGGTGACCTCCTCGCCCGGTCTCAGATACCGGTGGTAGGTCTGCTCACAGTTGGTGGCAACCACGCCGACATAGCCGGAATCGTCGAAGAGCTGCATCATCTTGCTCAGGGGGTCGTCGTCCGAGCGGCCCTGACCGAGCCCGCCCATCGTCCACACCTGAATCATCGCCGGCGGCGCCACGATGCCGGGATGGCCGGCGGCCTTGGCCGCTTCCTCATCCGTATAGATCGGATTCCGGTCCCCGATGGCGTCGACCCAGTGATGAATCATGGGTTGGTTGACCGGATCTCGGCCGGCGCGCGGCTCGCTTCTGCCGTCCGCCTTGATCTTCTCGATGTCCGGGCGCAGGTCGGCGCTCATCGCGGCACCCTCGGGACCTTCAGGCCCGCGGCCGCGATCATCTCCCGCATCACCTCGTTGACACCTCCGCCGAACGTGATCACCAGGTTTCGCTTCGTCTGCGAGTCAAGCCATTCCAGCAGTTCTGCCGTGCCCGGATCGGCCGGGTTGCCGTACTTGCCGACGATCTCCTCGGCGAGACGCCCGGCGTACTGGATCCGCTCGGTTCCGAACACCTTCGTGGCGGCCGCGTCGGCGACGTCGATGGTCTCCCCCGCCGCTGCGACCTGCCAGTTGAGCAACTCGTTGATCCGCCACATCGCCTTGAGCTCGCCGAGCGAACGCTTGACGTCGTCATGGTCGAGCGGAATGTCGCCATTGCCACCGGGTTTCGACGCCCAGGCGTGCACCCGGTCATAGAGGCTGGCGAACCGGCCTGCCGGTCCGAGCATCACACGCTCGTTGTTGAGCTGCGTGGTGATCAGCTTCCAGCCACCGTTCTCCTCGCCGACGAGCATGTCGGCGGGCACCCGGACGTCGTTGTAGTAGGTGGCGTTGGTGTGGTGGGCCCCGTCGGACAGGATCATCGGCGTCCAGGAGTAGCCGGGATCCTTGGTGTCGGCGATCAGGATCGAAATACCCTTGTGCTTCACCGCCTCCTGATCGGTGCGGCAGGCCAGCCAGATGTAGTCGGCGTCGTGCCCGCCGGTGGTGAACACCTTCTGCCCGTTGACGATGTACTCGTCGCCCTGGCGCACGGCGGTGGTGCGCAGCGACGCCAGGTCGGTGCCGGCCTCCGGTTCGGTGTAGCCGATCGCGAAGTGCACCTCGCCGGCGAGGATCGCAGGCAGGAACTTCTTCTTCTGTGCTTCGGTGCCGTACTGCTGCAGCGTCGGTCCGACGGTCTGCAGGGTCACGGCGGGCAGCGGTACGTCGGCGCGTTGGGCCTCGTTGACGAAGATCGACTGCTCGATCGGGCCGAATCCGAGCCCGCCGAACTCCTTCGGCCAGCCGACGCCGAGCTTGCCGTCCGAGCCCATCCGCTTGATGACCGCACGGTAGGCCTTGCCGTGGCGGTTCTTCTCCATCTCCTTGGCCTCTTCGGGCGAGATGAGATTCGAGAAGTAGTCCCGCAGTTCCGCTTGCAGCTGTTTCTGTTCGGGCGTCAGTTCGATGTACATTGCTATCTCCCGTCGTCCCCTGGCCTTCGGCCGTGGCCCCATCCTTGGCCCAGCTCGGCTCCCACCAAGTCGAGCCGATGCGCTTGCCCGCCCACCAGGCGCGCGAGGTCCTTGATCGAGGAGTAGTACCGGTCCATCGGGTACGCGATGTCCATGCCCATACCGCCGTGCAGATGATGGCAGAGCTGCATCACCGGTGGCGCCTGGGAGGCCAGCCAGTAGGCCAGGATGTCGATGTCGGCCTGAGTCTGCGGGTCATCGTCGTGGCCCTCCGACAGCCGCCAGGTCACCGAGTTGGACGCCAGCGTCAGCGTGCGGGAGGCGATGTACACCTCGGCAAGCTGCGCGGCGACGGTCTGGAAAGTCGACAGCGGCTTGCCGAACTGCTCCCGGTTGGCCACGTAGTCGGCGGTGAGCCGCAGCGCGCCCGCCACCAGGCCCGACGCGAACGCGCCGATCGCCGCGATCGCGAGTTGGTTCACCCGGTGCGCGTCGGCGCCGTCGAGAACACCGTCGACCTCGGCATCGGCGAACGTCACCGTGTACTCGTCACCGTGGTTGGATGTCGGCGATTGGGTCATGGTCACCCCGTCGGCCTTCGGCGATATGACCACCACCCCGTTGTCGGCCGTGACGACGAGCCAATCCGCCTGTCCCGCATAGGGTACGGCCACCTTGGCGCCGTTCAGCCGGTTGCTTTTCAACGTCGTCGTGGGCCGATCCGGCAGCGGTGCCCCGGCCTCGTTGAGCGCCGCCGAGAGCACACCGCCCTTCGGCACACCCGCGAGGTAGCGATCCTGCTGTTCGGCAGAAGCTCGTTCGAGCAACGGCAACAACCCCAGGCCGAGGGTCGCCAACGCCGGGCTGACGGTGCCGTGCCTGCCGATCTCGGTCAGTGCGGTCGCCACCTCGGGCAGTCCGACGCCGTCGCCGCCGAGACGCTCGGGTACCGCCAGCGCGGTCACACCGCCGGAAACCAGTGCGTCCCAGCTGTTGTCGCGGGTCAGCACCGAGGTCACCACATCGGCGACAGCCTGCTGCCCTTCGTCTGGACTGAAGTCCACCCGAATCCTCCTTGATACCGGGAAATTTCGCGGTCGCTACAAACTACGGCTCTGGATCCGTCAGCTCTTGGCCACCGGACACTTTCCGGTGTAGTCGACCTGCCAGTGCTTGATGCCGTTGAGCCAGCCGGACTTGAGCCGCTCGGGTTCGCCGATCGGCTCGAGATCGGGCATGTGGTCGGCGACCGCGTTGAAGATCAGGTTGATCGTCATCCTCGCCAGGTTCGCGCCGATGCAGTAATGCGCGCCCGTTCCGCCGAACCCGACGTGAGGGTTGGGGCTGCGCAAGATGTCGAACTTGTGCGGGTCCTCGAAGACCTCTTCGTCGAAGTTGGCTGAGCGGTAGGACATCACGACCCGCTGCCCCTTCTTGATCTGCACACCGCCCAACTCGACGTCCTCGAGTGCGGTGCGCTGGAACGCCGAAACCGGGGTCGCCCAGCGGACGATCTCGTCGGCGGCCGTCTCGGGGCGTTCACGCTTGTAGAGCTCCCACTGGTCGGGGTTTTGCGAGAACGCGATCATCCCGTGGGTGATCGAGTTACGGGTGGTCTCGTTGCCGGCCACCGCGAGCATCACGACGAAGAAGCCGAACTCGTCATCGGTGAGTTTCTCACCCTCGATGTCGGCCTCGATCAGCGTGGTCACGATGTCGTCGGTCGGATTCTTGGCCCGCTCCTCGGCCATCTGCATGGCGTACTGGATCAACTCGACGGACGAGAGCGCGGGGTCGATGTGGGCGTACTCGGGGTCTTCGCCCGCGGTCATCTCGTTCGACCACCGGAACAGCTTGTCGCGGTCCTCCTGGGGCACACCGAGCAGACCGGCGATCGCCTGCAGCGGCAACTCGCAGGACACCTGCTCGACGAAGTCACCACTACCCGAGGCGGCCGCCTGCTTGGCGATGTTCTGCGCGCGCTGGTCGAGTTCTTCTTCGAGCCGTCCGACGGCCCGCGGGGTGAACCCCCGCGAGATGATCTTGCGCAGGCGGGTGTGCTGAGGAGCGTCCATGTTCAGCAGCACGTTGCGCTGTAGGTCGATGGCCTCACGAGTCATGTCCTGCGGCCAGACCGGGATGGCGCCGTCCGGTGAGCTGCCGAAGATGTCGTTGCGCTTCGACACCTCTTTGACGTCGGCATGCTTGGTCACCACCCAGTAGCCCTTGTCGCCGAAGCCTCCTGTTCCGCCGGGCACATCGACCCAGTGGACCGGCTCGGATTGACGAAGCTCCGCCAACTCCTCTACCGGCAACCTCTCGAGGTTCAGGCTCGCGTCGAGGAAATCGAAGTCGTCGGGAATGTTCGGGCACGGCATTGGGAAGCTCCTCTGCAACGACAATTGCAACGTGTTCTAGTGCCAGTAAAACATGCCTTCTGCGCAGATAAAAGGCAGGTCATCAACGCCGCTTGTCAGAGTAATGAAACGTGTTCTAGCCTGACGGAATGGGTACCCCTGTCATCGTCGAAGCCACCCGCAGCCCCATCGGCAAGCGCAACGGCTGGTTGTCCGGCCTACATGCCACCGAGCTGCTCGGCGCCACGCAGAAGGCGCTCGTCGACAAAGCCGGAATCGATGCGGCCGATGTTGAGCAGGTCGTCGGTGGCTGCGTCACACAGTACGGCGAACAGTCGAACAACATCACCCGGGTGAGCTGGTTGGTGGCCGGCCTGCCCGAGCACGTCGGCGCGATGACCGTCGACTGTCAGTGCGGTAGCGGGCAGCAGGCCAACGGGCTCGTCGCGGGCCTCATCGCAGCCGGCGCCATCGACGTCGGCGTCGCCTGCGGCATCGAGGCGATGAGCCGCGTCGGGCTGGGCGCCAATGCCGGTCCCGACCGCGGCATCCTGCGCCCGGCCTCCTGGGACATCGACCTGCCCGACCAGTTCACCGCCGCAGAGCGAATCGCCAAGCGGCGCGGTATCACCCGCGAGGAGATCGACCAGTTCGGTTTCGACTCGCAGCGCAAGGCCGCCCAGGCATGGGCCGAAGGCCGGTTCGACCGCGAGATCAGCGGCATCGAGGCGCCGGTGCTCGACGAGCAGAAGCAGCCGACGAGTGAACGTCACGTCGTGAATCGCGACCAAGGCCTGCGCGACACCACCCTCGACGGCCTCGCTTCGCTGAAGCCGGTCATCGACGGCGGCATCCACACCGCCGGCACGTCGTCGCAGATCTCCGACGGTGCGGCCGCGGTGCTGTGGATGGACGAAGACGTGGCCAAGGCTCATGGCCTCAAGCCGCGCGCCCGCATCGTCAGCCAGGCACTGGTCGGCGCCGAGCCGTACTACCACCTGGACGGCCCGGTCCAGTCCACGGCCAAGGTGCTCGAAAAGGCCGGGATGAAGATGGGCGACATCGACATCGTCGAGATCAACGAGGCGTTCGCATCGGTCGTACTGTCGTGGGCACGGGTGCACGAACCCGATATGGACCGCGTCAACGTCAACGGCGGTGCGATCGCACTCGGGCATCCCGTGGGCAGCACCGGCAGCAGGCTGATCACCACCGCCCTGCACGAGCTGGAGCGCACCGACAAGAGCACCGCGCTGATCACAATGTGTGCCGGTGGTGCGCTGTCCACCGGCACGATCATCGAGCGGATCTAATCCCGCAGCAGCGCCGGGCGTACCCGCGCGGCGATGTGGTGGATCCTCCCGTCCTGCGCCGGGATCAGAAAAGTCTCTTCGGTGCGGGCGGCCACCCGACGTCCGGCGATTCTCGGTTTGGTGACGACGGTGAACGTCGCATGCACCTCGTCGCCGTCGACGGTGAACTCGCGGTCGACGATCGCCGAAATGATCCGGAACTGCGGCCCGCGGTTCAAACTGCGCCGCAGATGCCGCCCGGAAAACCCGGTCTTGAGGCCGTTTTCGATCCGGATACAGTCCGGCGCGAAAGGAACGTCGTCGGCTCGGTGACTGACCAGCGCATCGATATAGGATTCCGCCGCGGCGATGCGATCAGTGTCGGAGAGTGTGCCCATCACCCGAGCATAGGATGACCCTCACGCCGAAGTCGGCCCGAGTTCACGGTGCGCGGACCGGCCTGATGACGGTGCGGCTACGCTTCGACAGATGGGCGCCAGCTTGCCGGGCCCGGCTCATCCGCGGATCGGCGTCGCGATCACGACCGTCGGCCGCTGGGGACCGCTACGAGAACTGCTCGGGGACCTCGCCGCCCAATCGCAACCACCGGCCGTCGTAGCGATCGCCCACCACGACGAAACCGACAGCGCGCAGGTGGATTCCCTCGTCGAAACCTGCTCCGCTGATCTGAAGATCCGCACGGTCGTGAGCCGACGCGGCATCTCGAACGGGCGCAACGCCGCGGCCGCGGCGCTCGGCGACGAAGTGGACTGGCTCTGGTTCCCCAACGACACCAACCGGGTCGACCGGGACTTCGTCGAACGCGTATCCCGGCACTGTGCGCCGCCGACCACCGCGGTCGCCGTTCAGTTGGTCGACCGTGAGGGCCCAAGACACCCCCTCCCGGCTCGAGGCTCGAAGCTGACCCGCCGAAACGTGTGGGGGGCGATGGAACCGGCGACGCTCATCAAGCGCGAGGACTTCGCAGCGGTCGGAGGTTTCGATCCTGCGCTCGGCTCTGGTGCCGACTCACCGTGGCAGTCCGGTGAAGGCACCGACCTTCTGCTGCGGATGTCCACGCTCGACGACTTCTCGGTCGAGTGGGTGGGCGACATCGTCATTCAAGCGCAAACCGAGTTCGCTCACCTCCCGCCCCACGAGCGCCGCCGAAAGCAGCGCAGCTACGGGCGTGGCGCGGGATATGTTCTGCGCACGTGGCGGTACCCGCTGTGGTACAAGGCGGCTCACTTGCTCGCCGCAGCCCTGATGCCGCTGCGCAAGCCCGAGAAATTCGGTCCGGGCGAGGCGTTCGCCCTACTGATCGGGCGCACCGAGGGAGTGTTGGGCCGGACATTCTTCAGCAGGGTCGATCACCGGGCGATTCTGCGATGACGGGCGTGCCCCGACGGCTGCTGCAGCTGATCTCGTTCGTTCTCATCGCGAGCACCGTGCTCTCCTGCCACGCGTCGGCCCCGGCCGTCGACATCGGTATGACCGTCCACTACCGGGGCGCTGATGCCGACACCGTCACACGGCAGTTCGACTCAATGGCCGCGATGGGCGTGACATGGGTTCGGGTGGACGTCGACTGGTCCGCGGTGGAAAGCGAGCGCGGACAGTTCAATTGGTGGTATCCCGACACCGTCGCCGCAGAAGCGGACAAACACGGAATGAACGTGCTGGCCGTTCTCGCGGCCACCCCGGAGTGGGCACGGCCGCCTTCGCCCGGTCAGGAGTGGACGTCGCGGCACGCCAGGCCGGAGGAAATGTCGGACTGGGCCGATTTCGTGCGGGCCGCTGCCGCGCGTTACTCGTCACGCGGGGTGCACACCTGGGAGATCTGGAACGAGCCCAACACCGCCAAGTTCTGGCCCCCTGCACCCGACGTCAACGAGTACGGGACCCTGTTCTGGGTCGCCGCCGAAGCAATACGCGAAGTCGACCCAACCGCCACCGTCCTCATCGGCGGGCTCGCACCGAAGTTCGATGTGCCAGAACCCCAGACAGCTCCGGATGTCTTCCTCGAACAGCTATACGACAACGGCGCGGTACGGCTCGCCAACGGTGTCGCCGTGCATCCCTACACCTTCCCGTTCCTGCCCATGTCCGCCTCCCAGCGATCGACCGGCGTCTTCAGAGATCTACCGGCCCTGCACGAAGTGATGGTCAAACACGGAGACCGTCACAAGAAGATCTGGATCACCGAATACGGTGCGCCGACGGGAACCGGCCAGTACGCGGTGACCGAAGAGAGACAGAAACAGATCCTTCTTCAAGCGCGCAAGCAGGTTCAGCGCTGGGACTGGGCCGGGCCGCTGATCTACTACGAATTGGTCGACGGCGGAACCGATCCGAGCGATATCGAACAGAACTTCGGCGTCTTGGACGCAGACCTCGCACCCAAACCAGCCGCGGGCGCGCTGATGGACGCGGCATCGGACTGATCGGCTCGGCCGGCCGCGCGGAGCCGGCGTCACCGAAAGATATGCGAGATCAGCGGTCTCATCCGGTGCGGCGCGCGTGCCACGAGCCGGTCCGGTAGCTGCGGATCCACCAACGACACCACCGCGAGCACCCGGACGGCAACGAGGTAGACGGCCACTGCAGCGGGTACCGCGACCACCAACGACCAGGCGGCGCTGAGCCCCGCGCATACGAAATAGGCGACCGCACCCTGCAACGCAGACGCCAACGTAATCGCCCCCAGCGCCCGGTACGGCGGAGATATACCCAAGCGCCTTGTCACATACCAGGTCTCGATGAGAACCACCGTCACTTGGACGATCGCCCGCGACCAGGCGGCCCCCATCAGCCCGAACTGGGGAACCAACAGAAAGCCGAGCGCCACCGTGCCGATCAGACCTACACCGTTGGACATCAACAGGAAGCCGGCCTTGCCCATACTCTGCAGCAGGTAGAGCGTCGTGACACCGAGGCTGCTGATCGCCGCGGCGATCAGCAACACCGACGCGACCGGGGCCGCGGCGGCGAACTCGTCTCCGAACAGCAGTGGTACCAACACCGGAGCGATCGCCGCGAGGCCCAGACAGAGCGGCACGATCACCATCGCGATCAGCGCCGTCATGGTGCGGTACAGCCGGCGCATGTCGTCGTGCGCGCCCAGGCCGTGCTGCTCGCTGAATCGAGGCAGCAGGGCCGAGAGCAGAAGCGGCGGCAGTTGGATTGCCATCTCGGCGACCGTTGCGGCCGCAGCGAAGAAGCCCACGGCGCCGAGGCCGCTGTAGTGCTCGAGAAACAGGATTTCGGTCCGGCCGAACACCAGCGCCCCGAGGACCGCTGTCACCCAGCTCGCGGCGGCGAACCGGGTGACTTCGCGCCTGCGCGGTCGATCGATGCGCGGCTTGAATCGAAACAACCGGAAGATTCGGGCGGCCGGCAACAGATTTCCGGCGAGGTAACCGGCCAGCGCGCCGGGTATGCCGAACAGCCAGGCGCCCAGGGCGATCACCGCAAGCTTGATCAGAGCTGATGCGGTGGACAGGCGCGCCAGCTCGCCGAATCGTTGCTCGCCCCGCAGGTAGAACTGGTAGACCTCGGCCATCCGCCAGCAGACGAACCAGATCAGCGCGACCGCGATGATGACTTGCGCGGCGGCCTTCGACGGTCCCTCCAACGCGCTCCTGCCCGGCCAGTACAGATAGCCGAACAGCAGCACGGCCCCGACGGTCGCAGCCACCATGGACAGCCGCGTGGTCACCCCGATGAGGCCGTCGGCCTCGTCGACTCTGCCTTCGGCGCGTAGATTCGGGATGAATCGCTGTTGAACCACACCGATTCCCAGGCCGGCGATCATCGAAGCGATCGTCACGCAGAAGACGACGTACGCGAGGATGCCCAGCTTGTCGGGTCCGAGCAGCCTGGCCGCAATCGCGTTGCCGATGAAGCCCGCGAGGGCGACCGCGGCGCCGGACGAGAACCCCAGCACGGTGTTGCGAAAGAATGACGACGGCATCAGCGCGATCGGATTACGAGGGAACTCATCCGTCCCCAGCCGAGCCGCAACGTCGACTTGACCGCACTCGCCCATGCCAGGGGGCCGGGCCGGCCATGACGGATCGCCGCGACGACCGATCGAGCCACGCCGCGAAGCGAACCCGCGCCCAGCGCCGAGCCGACCGGGGACGTCAGCAGATAATCACCTCGTACCCGCCTCGACTCATCCGCGAGTTCTGCTATCCCCCAATCGATCAGTTCAGCGCTGCGGTCGGTGCCCGAGCGGGAGAGCGAGGCAGCCGTCCACACGATGTCCACAAGCGGCCGGCCCACCTGGATGATCGGGATGTCGGGGAAGCGGCGCCGAACCTCGATCAACCACTTCGGATCGTCGTGCACCGACCCGGCTGCCACCGAGAGCGGTACCGCTTCGGCCAACGCACGCGGAAACACCAGCGTCGACGTCTGAACCATGTTGAATGCCTGTCGTTCACGAAGTTCGAACAGGTACGGCGCGATCGGCTCGTGCGGACCGATCGGTGTACGCGGCCCGATGACCGGCTTTTGACCCGCGATGTGCACGGCGAACCGGGACGAGATGATCCATTCGTCGCGCTGCGGAACCGCCGCGAGCTGGGTTGCCAGTTTGTCCGGATGCCACACGTCGTCATCGTCGAGCAACGCGATGACGTTCCCGCGGGCCACCTCGACGCCCAGCTGCTTGGCCCGGCTGGGGCCCACCCCTCCTGGTGTCGGTAACACCTGGATGATTGCCGAATCCGGCAGCGAGGGCTCACAATCGGCGTCCAGCACGACGATCACTTCCATCGGGGGTGAGGTCTGCTGCAACGCCGACTCCACGGCGCCGCGCAAGCTGGGACGTCCGATCGTCGGAATGACGACGCTCACCGATTCTCGCTGGGTCACAACTGTTCTCCCGCAGACCGGTCGCCGCGCCTGCTCATGACCAGCACCGCGAAGACCATGCCGCTGATCGGAAACAGCTGCAGGTTGGGCAGCAGCGCCCACACCGCCTCGGTCGTCGCGGCCACGAAGAAGGCCATGAGGAACCCGAAGCATGCGATCTGTTGGCTGGTGATGCGCAACGCGCGTGTCGCGGCCACGGCGGCAACCAACAATGGCACCAGAACAGCCAATCCGAGGAGACCGGACTTGACGAGTGTGTCGATGACCATGTTGTGTCCGGTGCCTACGAATGCCCACTTGGCGACGTTCGCCGATGCCTGCGCGGTGTCGAGGAACCAGTTGACACCCATACCGAACACGGGCGACTGTTCCCAGACGCGGATGCTTTCCGCCCAGACGTGCGCACGGCCGGTGAAGCTGTCAGGATCCCAATCCGCGAACGGGAGAACGAACATCGTGGTCGCGGCCAGGGTGACGAGAAATGTTCCTGCCAGGCGCACCGAGATGGTCGAGCGAAAACAGCAGATGAGCCACCACAGCGCGATCAACGACGTGGAGATCAGCGCTGTCCTCGACGCCGACGCGATCACCGTGACGAACAGGATCGATCCGATGAGAAGCCGCCATCGCGGCTGCTCGATGAGCGGAACCAGCGCGAACGAGAGTGCGCAGTACATTCCCAAAACGTTGGCGTGGCCGAAAGGGCCCGCCAATTCCCAACCCGCTATCAGGGCCTTCTCCGAATCCGGGTTGTACATCATGTATTTGGGAAGGAGTAAACCACCGATGAGCGCATAGACCGAGATGACGGACACGGTGACCGGCAACCATTTCAGCCCGGCGACCGGCGCCCCGAGATTCCAGATCGCCAGGACGAACGTATTGGCCAGCAGGAGCTTCGGAACGTCCACCAGGGGCGGCAATTCCGGGCTGAGCAGATAGGGCAGATTGGTGGCGAGGACCAGAATGGATACGCCGGTGATATCGCGGTCGGGATGGCCACGCATCAGTACGACGACCGCGCTCAGTGCGAGCAGCAGGGCCGACCCGGCCAAGCTGGCAAGTTGGGCGATCGGAAGATCCGACGCGGCCGCCGCCTCTCCCGGAGGCAGGATCGGCGAGTGTTCGACCTTCAGGTACGTGATCAGGTCGGGGATCGTCACGAGCCCGATGGCCGCGATGATCAACAATGCGAAAACGCGGTTCCGCAGGCGGGAATCTGTTGTCGGCGAGTCGAGGAGGCGCGCACGCGCCGCGCGGTGCGTTGCAGACGCAGGAGGGCAGGCTACGAACGTGCGCGGTTGCTTGGGTTCGTAGCGGTCCACGACTCTGCCGACCTACTCACTTCTCGTGCGAGCGGTGGCGCCGACGCCGGTCGCGTTCCTGCGAATCCTGTTGCGAATCACTGGCTTTGAGGTGGTAACCGGCCTCTTTCGGCCTCTTCTCGGCGGGCGTCATCGTCAGAACGCCGCCGAGCAGCGGCGCACCGGCGCGTTCGAGCGTACTGACCGCATGCGCCAGTTGAGCACGCTTCGTCTTGCCGAATCGGCTGATCAACAGCACCCCTTGGGAATTCGCGGCCAAGAGCGCAGCATCAGTCACCAGCATCGAGGGAGAGTCGACGATCACGTAGTCGAACTGCGCGCCCAACTGGGCCAAGACCTCGCCCGTCGCGCGGGACTCGAGCAACTCGACGGGGTTGGGCGCAACGACGCCGGAAGTGAGCGCGGTCAACCGGGAGAACGGTGTCTTTTGCAGCGCCTCCTGAACCGACGCCGCTCCGGTGAGCACCGTGCTCAAACCCGACCGTCCGGCCAGGCTCAGGTGGGTCGCGATCATCGGGCGTCGCAAATCACCGTCGACGACCACCACGTCGTGGCCGGCCTCGGTCAGCGCCAGCGAGAGGTTGATCGCGGTGACGGTCCGCCCCTCGCCGGGCATGGCGCTGGCCACCAGAAGCACACGTGGCCCGTCGGCGACTTCGAGGAATCGCACGTTGGCGCGCAGTTCCCGGAAACTCTCTGCGAACGCTGACGGATCGGTTCTGAACGAGACAACCGGATTGTCTCGACGCTGCGCGTCGAACGGGATACTGCCGAGAACGCCGACGCCCGTGATCTCCTCGAGCACTTCCGGCTTTCTGACCGAATCGTCGAATCGCTCACGGATGAGGGCTGAGACGATGCCGAGCAGCGCGCCCACCAGGGCGGCGATGGCCAGGGTACGTACGCCCTTCGTCGCCACCGGACTTTCGGGGAGGTCGGCCCGTTGCTGGACGACCACCCGTGCATTCGGTTCGGTACCCAAGTCAGGGGTCTCCAGCCCAGCCGCCATGACGACGAACTCGTCGGCCAGCGTGTTGGCGATGTCTCGTGCTCGGGTGGCCGACCGGTCCGACACGGTGACGTCGATCAGGACGGTGTCGACAGGTACGTCGGCCTCGACCTTCCCGACCAGCTCGGCGGGGCTCATATCGAGTCCGAGCTTGTCGATCGTGCGTTGCGCCACTTCGTCACCGGTCAGCAGTTCGCTGTAGGAGAGCACCCGCCGTTCGGCGAACAGACCGCCGTCGTAGGTCTGGGTGTTGGTGCCATCGGATGGGGTGGCGACAAACAGGCGCGTGGTGGCCTGGTATTGCGGGGTTGCGATGAAGGCGTAGACGAAAGCAGCCAGAACTACGGTGAGGATTACGCCGCAAATGAACTTCCAGCGGCTGCGCAACATCTGCGCGAAGTCCTGAACAGTCAACTGCGACCCTTCATTGCCGAGACCCTCCCTCGTGATCGCCGGTCGCGCTAACGCTATCCCAGAAGGAACCGCTCTGGCGGCAACACTCAGCAGAGCCGTACAGCACAGGGTGCAAACAACGCGTCCGCCTCGGTATCCGCCGGTATAGTCCAAGCCCTGTTTGGACCACGATGCTCGAACACTCGAAAGTAGAACCGCGTGCACCCGGTCAGTTCCCTCTCGTCAGCGATTGCACAGCAAACTGTTCGGGCCGGGCAGGCGGCCGCTGCGCGTGCCGAGGACCGGTTATGAGTCGACGCACCGTGGCGCGTGCATCCATCTCGGCGATATCGACGATCTTGTTCTTTCTGCCGGCACTGCTGGCGGGGCCGGTGCTCGGCCCGGCGTTCGCACAACCCGATGACCCCGGCCCGCCGGACGTGACACTGACCTGGTCCACGCTCGGATTGGAATCCCAGACCTATCTGAGCCCAAACAGCGCGACGAGCTTCGCCGTGCCGGTGCCCGCCGGGCTGAAAGCCGTGCGGTTGCAGGGTGTGATGCACGCGCCGATGAACATCGACGGCGGATATCTCGAGATCAACGACGGGGGCGGACGGGTGCTCGCGGCGGTCGATCTTCCGCCGGCCACATCCGATCGGGCCGTCACACCACTCGATGTCGACATCTCGGCGGCACGGACCCGCGGATCAACGGTCGACCTGTCGTTCACGCTGCGGACCCGCGAGACCGGCGACCGCTTCTGTGGCCCCCTCCAGCAGTTGTTCATCAGCGATCTGGCGGCCGTTTTCGCCGGGGCGGAGTCGCCGGCGACGACCGTCGCGAACTTCTTCCCGCCGGTGCTGGAGAGAGTCGTGATCTACGCGCCCGCCGACGCCGACGCGGCCGAACAAGAGTCCGTCCTGACCGTGGCGTCCGCCCTGACACGGCTGTATCACCCTGCGCCGCTGTCGGTCTCGGTCGAGACCCTGAACCGTGGCGCCGCGCCGGCACCGGCCGGGCAGCTGACGCGCGCGGTCGTCGTCGAGCGGGGCGGTTCGGCCGGTATCCGCATCGAGAACCCCGGAAGTCCGAATGTGTACTTGCGGTTCGCGGGCGACGGTGACGAGCTCTCGACCCAGGTTTCGCTGCTCATCGACGACCTGCAGAAGTTGGTGCAGACGGCCACCGCCCGAATCAACCAGGCAGGATCGAACACCACCCCCGACGGTGATGTGCTGACGTTCAGCCAGTTGGGTATGAGCGGCAAGACAGATGTGCTTCGGATTGGCCGCCTGACCGTCGGAGTCGATCGCGCCGCACTCGGGACGGGCCGCGTCGAGAGCGTGCAGGTGCACCTGCTCGCCGACTACACGCCGGTGCCCAGGGACGACGCTGCCAGCGTCATCATCCGTTCCGACGGAGCCGTGGTCTACCGAACCGCGCTGGACAACAGCGGAGTGCTGGACGCGACGTTCGACCTGCCGAGCCAGACATTCAGCCAATGGGTCAATCTCGATTTCACGTTCACCTATACACCGCACGAGATGTGTGGGCCGTTGATCGTGCCGATCACGTTCCAGGTGGACCCGCGCTCGACGTTGACGATGCGCCGAGGCGGCCCTCCGCTCGGGGGCTTCGGCGCCGTGCCATCCGAATTCAGCCCGGGGTTCATGGTGGCGCTGGACGGCAGCAGCCCGGACCAGCTGTCCTACGCCACCCGCGTGGTCACCGCCATTGCTCGTCTCACCGGCCAACCGCTCACACCTCAGGTCGTGGAGCTCGGGGTCGCCGCCGATTCCGAAACCGGAGCGCTGATCGTGGCCAGGTCCGCGGCGATAGCAGAGACGTCGCTGAACCCACCGATCGGTGGTGACGGTAAAGCCGTGGACGTCGGGCTGCAGACCGAACTTCGCGCCGACATCGACGGTGGCCTCGGATCCATCCAGGCGTTCGCCGACCGGCCTCGCAACCGTTCGGTCGTCCTCGTCACCACTACTGATGCTTGGTCGCTGGTGGACCCGTTGTTCGCCTACCTCGACGGGCAGGACGGCGGCTGGTCCGCGCTGACCGGGGATGTGCTTGCCGCCGGTGCGGCCGGGGTCCCGACCAATGTCACGATCCGCGCGCAGGCCGATGTGTACGAGACGCCGAACCCGCACACCATGAACCGTTGGGTCGTCGTCGGCGCAGGCGTGGCCACCGCCGTGGCGGTCCTCGCTGTGGCGGTGGTGGTGTTGTCCCGCCGGCGGCGCCCGCCCGGGGCGCGAACCGCAGATTAGGACGGCCGGCGTCAGCCGCGAGCCAGTTCGGCCGCCACAACTCGCGGTGCGGTGTCGAAGGAAATGGCCGCCTGGCGAGCGTTGACGTGTATCCACCCGCTGGTCGCCAACTGGTCTCTGGCGGCGTCGTCGAGGCAGTACTCGGCCAGCAGCGCGGCCAACGCGCGGTGGTCACGAGGATCGAAGTACTGTGCGCCGTCTCCGCACGTCTCGCGCAACGCGGGGATGTCGGAGGCCAGGACTGCCGTATGTGAGGCCATCGCCTCGATCGGCGGCAGGCCCGCCCCCTCGTACCGGGAAGGCATCACCAGCAGGTCGGCCGATGCCACGAGCGCACGCAGGACATCGAAGTCCAGCCGGCCCAGCACCGCCACGCGGTCGCCGTGCCGAGCCGCCATCGCAGCGACTCTTTCGTCGCTGTCGCGCAGCGCCTCACCGCTGCCCGCTATCACCAGTCTCTGCGGAACACGATGAGCGACTTCGGCGTACGCCTCCAGTAACAGCGGCAGGTTCTTGTGATACTTCGCGTTACCGACATAGAGGATGTACCGGCCGGAGACCGGTGACAGCGTCCGATCCGCCGGCTTGAACCACTCGTCGTCGACCGGGATCGGCGTGACGGTCACCGCTGCCGCGGGCGCGATCGCCCGCAACGACGACGCCGTCGCATCGGAGGGCGCGAAGATCCTGCGGCACATCCGCGCGTCGAGGTTCAGCATCATGCGCGCGTACATCCGCCGCGCGAGGTTGATGTTGTGGCCGCCTGCGGCGCGGCTCATCGCGTGCAAAGTGTCGTGAACGGTGCTGAACAGCAGGGGCTTTCGGTTCCCCAGCGTCAGCGCCGCCAAGGGAAACGGGTAGTGCGGAACCCAGAAGCCACGTGGGCCAACGGTATTCATCGCCCGACGCCACACCCGCTGCTCGGCGACCGAGTACATCGGCGCCATCTCGGGTTCGACGACGGCCGTCGTCGAAGCCAGCAGGTTCGGTGCGGCATGCTCGGCGACCAGAACCGCCAACGACAACCCGTGGGCCGCGAAGGTCTGTTCCAGGTGCGGGAGCAGGGTTGCGATGTAGGTTCCGATACCACTCTGCCGAATATGCCGGGCATCGAAAAGCAGATCGATGCGTTCGGTACCCATGGTTACCTCAGGCGTCCTTCCAGCTCCGGCAGGAAATCCGGGTTGTCCCACATGCGTTTCAGAGTCTCGTCGAGTCCGCGCTTCGGCGTCCAGTCGAACCGGTCGCGGATCCGTGCGATGTCTGCACCGAGAAACGGCCGGTCGACGGCGCGTACCCGCCGCTCGTCCTGACGCACCTCGAAGTCCAGTCCGCTAACCGCTTTCAACCGCTCGACGATCTCATTGACCGAATATTGTTGTCCGCTGGCCAAATTCACCACATCGCAACTGCCCGGCGCCGGTGACGCGCCGAGCGCGGCGGCCGCAAACCCCTCGGCGGCGTCCAGGACGTCGATGTAGTCGCGCTTGGGCCAGGTGTTACCGAGGTAGATGACCTCCGGGTTGTCCCGCAGCTGAGCGACGATCGCCGGCAGCAGATGGGGGTTGGTCTCCCCGGGCCCGATGACGTTGAAGAGTCGCACGATCACACCGGCCAGACCGCGGGTCGCCGCCAGCTTGCGCAGATAGTCCTCGCCGTGCTGTTTGGTGAAGCCGTAGATGTCGGCAGGGGCGACAACGGATTCGAGTTCGCGATGCGCCGCCTCGTCGGGTTGATACACCGCTCCGCTGCTGGCGAATACGAACCGGGTGCCCTCCGGGCACGCCGACAGCAGGTTGACTGTGCCCGCGACGTTGGTCGCGACGGCGTTCGCGGGATCCTCGTCGCATTCCGGGATGTAGTGGATCGCCGCCAGGTGGACGATCACGTCGGGAGTGAACTGCTCGATGAGCTCGCGCGTCTGTGCGGCGTCCCGGATATCGATGCGGCGGAAAGCGAAACCGTCGAGCTCACCGGTTAACCAGTCCGGCGTGCCGTAGCGCAGCAGGTCGGCGACCAGCAACTCCGACCGTTCCCGCAGGATCTGCACCAACTGCTTGCCGACGAAGCCCGCTCCGCCGGTGATCATGATCCGCATCTGCTGTCCCCTTGTATGTCCGACTTCTTCTCACCCGCGCCCGACCACTGCGCGGGCGTGTGCTTCGAGCGTCTCGGCGATATGGGACCAGTCCAGCATCTGGGCGCCGGCCAGCCCGGCTCGGGAAAACCCATCCCAGTGCGCTTGCGCATCGCGCAAACCACCGGCGAAGTCCTCCGAATCGGTGCCGCAGACCACACCGGCGCCGTACTGCCGGACGACATCGCGTGCCCCGTTCTCGGCGAAATCGGCCGTCACCACCGGCAGACCGCTGGCCATCGCCTCCGCGATCACCCGCGGAAATCCCTCCCGACGGCTCGGCATCCCGAGGACCGATGACCGGCACAGCAGCTCGATCTTCTTCGCCTCCTCGACCGGCCCCAGGACGTGCACCCGCGCCGCCACCGGCGACCGGCGGGCATAGTTCTCGATGTCGCGGCGCGCCGGGCCGTCACCTGCGATCACGAGGTCGCCTGCGAAACCGCGGCCGGCCGCGAGCGCGAAGGCGTCGACGAGCAGCGGCAGGTTCTTGTGCGGTGCCAACCGCCCGACGTATAGCGCCCCCGAGCGGTCTTCACGGGGCGCGGACCGATACCGCGTCGATTCGATACCGCTGGGCAGGACACCGCAATCGGCCCCGGACTGCTGGCGGATGGCCGCTGCCACCGACTCGCTGACGGCGAAGTTCATCCCCACCCGCTTCGGTAACTGTGCCTGCAGCAGGCGCAGCAGCCGGTCTTGGCGGATCTCACACCAGTGCACGGCGCTACGCGATCGCACGCGTGCGGGGAGCGCGACCACGTGCATGAGCGGCCACTGGTTGAGCAGGAAGAAGTCGTAGGGGTCCCTGGAGGCGAGCCGGTGCACCGCAACGCTGTACTTGACGATGTCAAACCAGTTGCGGCGCATCGCGGCCAACCGCGGCGCCTGATAGCGGCCGCCGTTCGGATTCCGGTGGACGAGGACCCCGTTGATCACTTCGGTGTCGGGCAGCCCGCCCTGGTGGCCGATGCTGTGGACGTCGACCCGATGCCCGCGACGGACCATCGCCTCGGCGAGCTCCTGGAAGAAGATCTCCTGTCCACCAACGCTCGGATGGTAGAGCTCGGTCAGAAAGGCGAAGCGCAGAGGCCGACCGTGCTCCGATGGCGATTGCAATCGTCAGTCCCCCCGAAACTCGCTACGCGTCAGAAGTGATGGTAGCGGGCAGCCGCGATCGCGCAGGGCACTCGGCGATGACCGGCGCTGACGGTCAGGCGCCGTAAACGGGCACCGCAGGACGCGCCTTGGCGAGCAGATCGGTGACCACCGGGCCGAGCTCGGCGGGGTCCCACCGGGCGCCCTTGTCCATCTGTGGCCCGTGAGCCCAGCCCTCGGCCACTCGCACGATGCCGCCTTCGACCTCGAACATGCGTCCCGTCACGTCCTTGGATTCGACGCTGCCGAGCCAGACCACCAGCGGTGAGACGTTCTCCGGCGCCATGGCGTCGAAATCCTGGCCCTGGGTCGCCATCATGTCGGCGAACACGGTCTCGGTCATCCGGGTCCGTGCCGACGGGGCGATCGCGTTGACCGTGACCCCGTAGCGGCCCATCTCGGCGCTGGCCACCAGGGTCAGCGCTGCGATCCCCGCCTTGGCTGCACTGTAGTTCGCTTGTCCCACACTGCCTTGCAAGCCGGCGCCCGAACTCGTGTTGATGATCCGGGCGGCCACCTGATTGCCGGCCTTGGATTGCGCGCGCCAGTACGCCGCAGCGTGCCGCATGGTCGCGAAGTGGCCCTTGAGATGTACCGCGGTGACGGCGTCGAACTCTTCCTCACTGGTGTTGGCGAACATCCGGTCGCGCACGATGCCGGCGTTGTTGACCAGGACGTCCAGGCCGCCGAACGCATCGACCGCGGCCTGGATCAAGCCCTCGGCCTGGGCCCAGTCGGCGACGTTGGCGCCATTGGCCACCGCTTCGCCTCCGGCGGCGGTGATTTCGTCGACGACGTTCTGCGCGGCGCTACCGCCGCCGGCGGGTGACCCGTCCAGACCGACGCCGATGTCGTTGACGACCACCCGGGCGCCCTCGGCGGCGAACGCCAGCGCGTGCGCCCGGCCGATGCCGCCACCCGAACCCGTCACGATGACCACACGGCCGTCGAGCAATCCCATGATCCCTTGTCTCCTCGCTTGATTGAACGCGCTATTTGATGTCGGCGGTGGTGGTCGCCAAGTAGTGCGGGGGTTCCCCGCCGCCATGCACCTCGAGCGATGCGCCGCTGATGTAGCAGGCCGCGTCGGACGCCAAAAACGCTGCCGCCCAGCCCACGTCGGCCGGTGTGGCGAGCCTGCCCAGAGGCACGTTGGCCGAGATCGCCGCGATCGAATCCGCGTCGCCGTAGAAGAGATCGGACTGTTCGGTCTCGACCATTCCGACGACGACCGAGTTGACCCGGACCTTCGGCGCCCACTCGACCGCCAGCGTGGCGGTGATGCTCTCCATACCGGCTTTCGCCGCACCGTATGGCGCGGTGCCCGGTGTGGGCCTGCGACCGCTGACGCTGGCGATGTTGACGATCGAGCCGCCGCGCTCCTGGGTCTGCATCAGCGCGTTGGCGTGGGTCGAGACCGACAGCGGGCCGAGCAGGTTGAGTTCGACGATCTTTCTGCTGAACTTGGCCGACGACTCCGCGGCCAGGACGTAGGGCGAGCCGCCGGCGTTGTTCACCACGACGTCGAGGCGTCCGTGCCGTTCGCCGATCGTCCCGATCAGCGCGGCCACCGCATCGTCGTCGCGCACATCGCACGGATGAAACTCGTACGGCAGCCCGTCCACCGGTCGCCGCGCGCACGTCACCACAGTGGCGCCCTGGTCGGCGAAAACGGCGCTGATCCCGGCGCCGACGCCACGTACGCCGCCGGTCACCAGCACGACCCTGTCCTCGAGTCCGAGCTTTATGTCTTGGCGGTCGGTCACTGTGCTAGCGTACCAAGCAAGTGCTTGCTTTCCTATCGGGAGCTCAGATGACCATCACCCACACCCTCACCGAACCGGGCATCGTCTCGGTCACCGTCGACTACCCACCGGTCAACGCGATCCCTTCGCGCGGCTGGTTCGAACTCGCCGACGCGATCACCAAGGCCGGCGCCGACCCCGAGACGCACGTCGTGATCCTGCGTGCGACCGGCCGCGGTTTCAATGCCGGCGTCGACATCAAGGAGATGCAGCGCACCGAAGGATTCACCGCGCTGATCGATGCCAACCGTGGCTGCTTCGCCGCGTTCAAGGCGGTCTATGAATGCGCGGTTCCCGTGGTCGCCGCGGTGAACGGGTTCTGCGTCGGCGGCGGTATCGGCCTGGTCGGCAACGCCGACGTCATCGTCGCCTCCGATGACGCGACATTCGGGCTGCCCGAGGTCGAACGGGGCGCGCTCGGCGCCGCAACGCACCTGTCGCGCCTGGTGCCGCAGCACATGATGCGGCGGCTGTTCTTCACCGCCGCCACCGTCGATGCGGCGACCCTGCACCACTTCGGTTCGGTGCACGAGGTGGTGCCGCGCGACGAACTCGACGAAGCCGCACTGCGTGTCGCGCGTGACATCGCCGCCAAGGACACCCGCGTGATCCGGGCAGCCAAGGAGGCGTTGAACCTCATCGACGTGCAGCGGGTCAATTCGAGCTACCGCATGGAACAGGGCTTCACGTTCGAACTGAACCTCGCGGGCGTGTCGGACGAACATCGCGATGCATTCGCGGGGACGGACAAGGGCTCGAAATGAGCGACAAGAGAACAACTCTCGATGATGCGGTCGCCTCAATCGAAAGCGGGATGACGATCGGTCTCGGCGGCTGGGGATCTCGTCGCAAGCCGATGGCGTTCGTGCGGGCGCTGCTGCGCACCGACGTCACCGACCTCACCGTCGTCACCTACGGCGGACCCGACCTCGGGTTGCTGTGCTCGGCGGGCAAGGTGAAACGCGTCTACTACGGCTTCGTGTCGCTGGACTCGCCCCCGTTCTACGACCCGTGGTTCGCCAAGGCCCGCACCAGTGGCGCGATCGAGGCCCGCGAGATGGACGAGGGCATGCTTCGCTGCGGCCTGCAGGCCGCCGCACAACGGTTGCCGTTCTTGCCGATCCGGGCCGGGCTCGGCAGCGACGTGCGCGCCTTCTGGGGCGACGAGTTGAAGACAGTGCGGTCTCCCTACCCGACCGGCAGCGACTACGAGGAACTCGTCGCGATGCCCGCCCTGAATCTGGACGCCGCATTCGTGCACCTGAATCTCGGTGACGCGCAGGGCAATGCGGCCTACACCGGTATCGACCCGTACTTCGACGACCTGTACCTGATGGCCGCCGAACGCCGGTTCCTGTCGGTCGAACAGGTGGTGCCGACCGAGGAACTGGTCAAGGCGGTGCCGCCGCAGGCGCTGCTGATCAACCGGATGATGGTCGACACGGTTGTCGAGGCCCCGAACGGCGCACACTTCACCACGGCCGAACCGGATTACCGCCGCGACGAGAAGTTTCAGCGGCACTACGCGGAGGCGGCGGCTTCCGAGGAATCGTGGCAGGAGTTCGTGCAGACATATCTGTCCGGTACCGAGGCCGATTACCAGGCCGCGGTGCGCAACTTCAAGGAGCAACAGCAATGATGTCGGTGTCCCGCGCCGAAGTGTGCGCCGTCGCATGTGCAGAACTCTTCCGCGATGCCGGCGAGATCATGGTCAGCCCGATGACGACCATGGTCTCCATCGGCGCCCGGTTGGCCCGCTTGACCTTCTCCCCCGACATTCTGCTCACCGACGGCGAGGCCCGACTGCTCGCCGACACACCGGCACTCGGCGCCGCGGGAGCGATCGAGGGGTGGATGCCGTTCGGCCGGGTCTTCGAAACGCTGGCATGGGGCCGACGTCACGTGGTCATGGGCGCCAACCAGATTGATCGCTATGGCAACCAGAACCTCTCGGCGTTCGGACCACTGCAGCAGCCGACCCGCCAGATGTTCGGCGTCCGGGGCGCACCGGGCAACACCATCAACCATGCGACGAGTTACTGGGTGGGCAACCACTCCAAGCGGGTGTTCGGCGACGCCGTCGACGTCGTCTCGGGCATCGGCTGGGACAAGGTCGATCCCGCCAACCCGGCTTACCGGTTCGTCAACGTGTACCGGGTGATCACCAATCTCGGTGTCTTCGACTTCAACGGGCCCGAGCACCAGATGCGGGCGGTGTCACTGCATCCCGGCATCCAGCCCAAACAGGTCGCCGAGAACACCTCGTTCGAGGTGCACGGCCTGGAAGCTGCCGAGGAGACCCGGCTGCCCACCGACGACGAGCAGAAGCTCATCCGCGAGGTGATCGATCCAAAAGGTCTGCGGGATCGCGA
The DNA here is from genome assembly GCF_003284965.1 of Mycolicibacterium sp. GF69. Classification (GTDB taxonomy): domain Bacteria; phylum Actinomycetota; class Actinomycetes; order Mycobacteriales; family Mycobacteriaceae; genus Mycobacterium. The sequence continues at coordinate 129,620 of NZ_QMEW01000005.1, read as the reverse complement.
GATACGGGGATGACCAAGCTGCGCACACCGCTGACCGAGCTCGTCGGAATCGAGCATCCGGTGATCCAGACCGGCATGGGCTGGGTCGCGGGGGCGCGGCTGGTGGCGGCGACGTCCAATGCCGGCGGTCTCGGGATCCTGGCGTCGGCGACCATGACGCTCGAGGAACTGCAGACCGCCGTCACCAAGGTCAAGAGCGCGACGGACAAGCCGTTCGGCATCAACATCCGCGCCGACGCGGGCGACGCGGGTGAGCGCATCGACCTGTTGATCCGGGAGCGCGTCAAAGTCGCCTCGTTCGCGCTGGCCCCCAAGCCCGATCTGATCGCCAAGCTCAAAGAGGCGGGCGTCGTGGTGATTCCGTCGGTCGGCCTGGCCAAGCACGCCAAGAAGGTGGCGGGCTGGGGCGCCGACGCGGTGATCGTGCAGGGCGGCGAGGGTGGCGGCCACACCGGCCCGATCGCGACGACGCTGTTGCTGCCGTCGGTGCTCGACGCGGTCGAGATACCGGTGGTGGCGGCTGGCGGTTTCTTCGACGGCCGGGGGCTCGCGGCGGCACTGTCCTACGGTGCGGCGGGCGTCGCGATGGGCACGCGGTTCCTGCTGACGTCGGACTCGACCGTGCCCGATGCGGTCAAGCGGCGCTACCTCGAGTCGGGGTTGGACGGCACCGTCGTCTCGACCCGTGTCGACGGAATGCCGCACCGGGTGTTGCGGACCGGGCTGGTCGACAAGCTGGAGAGCGGATCGCGGCTGCGCGGGTTCTCCGCGGCCGTGCGCAACGCACAGAAGTTCAAGAAGATGTCGGGCATGTCGTGGCGGTCGATGGTCCGCGACGGCCTGGAAATGCGGCACGGCAAGGAGTTGACGTGGTCGCAGGTCGTGATGGCCGCCAACACCCCGATGCTGTTGAAAGCCGGTCTGGTCGAAGGCAATACCGAGGCGGGCGTGCTGGCGTCGGGTCAGGTCGCCGGCATCCTGGACGATCTGCCGTCGTGCGCAGAGCTGATCGAGGCGATCGTCGCGGACGCGGTCGAACATCTGCAGAGCGCCGCGGCATACATCGAATGAAGGTTATTGCTTAATTCGGTTGCAATGAAGCTATAATCTTCATATGTCGAAGGTGAAGCCATCCGCTTCATCACGGTCGCGCGGCACGTTGCTCGGCGACATCGTCGGTTCGCGTCTCGCGGTCGACCGCTCTGCCGCGCACCGGGCGCTCAGCCAAGCGCTGCGCAACGCGGCCGGTAATGCGATCGATCCGCCCACGTTCACCGTCGGCGACGAGTTCCAGGGCAGCTATCCGACCGTCGGCGAAGCACTCGCCGCTGCGTTGGCCATTCGGCTCGCCGTCGCTCCCGGCATCGACGTCCGGTTCGGGATCGGTTGGGGCGCGGTGACGGTGCTCGATCTCGAATCGGGCATCCAGGACGGACCGGGGTGGTGGGCGGCGCGCGAGGCGATCGAATGGACCGCCGCAACCCAGCGCCAACCCGGCCTCGCTCTGGTACGGACGTCGTTTCGCGCGGAGCCGGGCACCCGTTCGGACGTCGACGCGGTCAACGCCGCGCTGATGTGTCGGGACCATCTGCTTGGATCGCTCGATGACCGCTCACTACGGATTGTGAAGGGCTTGTTGACCGATCAGACGAAAAAGGACATCGCCGCCTCCGAAGGTGTCAGCGCCTCGGCGGTCTCGCAGCGTGCGGGCCGTGACGGGCTGGACTTGCTCGTGCTCGCCTCCCGCCATCTGAGGAGTGTCCCGTGAGCGCGGTCGCGGTGATGTTGATCGCGATGGGTATCGCCGACGTGATCCGCCGCCTCACCGACCGGACATGGGCAGCGGCGGTCACGGCACCCGCCGCCGTCGTCGCCTGCGCGGCGCTGGCCGGGCTCTGGCGGCTGGGCGACATCGTGTTGCTGAGCTTCGCCGCGGTCGCGAGCATCGGCTGGGTGCTGCTGAGTGCGCGGGCCGAGCGCACCGGTCTGCGCCAGGTGACACCGGTGATCGTGTTCGGCGCCGCACTGGCGGTGCTGATCCTGTTGTCCGGCTGGGGCTCCGATGTGGCCGGCGTGGTGAGCCGCTGGCCGTCGTGGGTCGGCGTCGCGGTGCCGCCCGACCGACTGTTGATGATCGTCGGTGTGATGCTGATGCAACTGGTGACCGGAAACCAGTTGGTGCGCCTGGTGCTCGGCTCGGTCGGCGCGGTCAAACCGGTGGGCGAGCCGCAGCCCTCGGACAGGTTGAAGGGTGGTCGGCTGCTCGGTCCGATGGAGCGGGTGCTGATCCTCGGACTCGGCCTGGCCGGCCAACTCGCGGCCGCCACCGCCGTCGTCGCCGCCAAGAGCATCATCCGGTTCCCCGAGATCAATGCCCAAAAGGCACGGGAGAACGGGGGTATCGGCATCGATGAAGTCACCGAGTACTTCCTGGTGGGCAGCTTCGCGAGTTGGATCGTCGCCCTCGGCGGGCTGGCCCTCGCCCACTGAACGGTGAGCCTTTCGATTCGCCCGTAATCCGGCCGGAGTTTTCCTACACTCGCGCCCATGAAGACCAACGCCGCCGTTCTGTGGGGACTCAACGAGCCTTGGAGCATCGAGGAAATCGACCTCGACGGTCCGAAGGAAGGCGAGGTGCTGGTCTCGTTCGAGGCCACCGGCCTGTGCCACTCGGACCACCACGTCGTCACCGGGGACCTCGCCGGTGTGACGCTGCCGATGATCGGCGGGCACGAAGGAGCGGGGGTCGTGCAGGAGGTCGGCCCCGGGGTGCGTGACCTCAAGCCGGGTGACCACGTGGTGTCGTCGTTTCTGCCGGCCTGCGGCCGGTGCCGCTGGTGTGCGAGCGGACACCAGAACCTGTGCGACCTCGGCGCGCTGATCCTGACGGGCATGCAGGCCGACGGCACCTTCCGGCGCAAGGTTCGCGGTCAAGACGTCGGGGTCATGGCCGGCGTCGGCAGCTTCTCGCAGTACGGCACCCTTTCGGAGGCGTCGGTGGTCAAGATCGACGACGACTTACCGCTGGCCCGCGCCTGCCTGTTGGGCTGCGGTGTGATGACAGGTTGGGGATCGGCCGTCAACACCGCCGACGTCGCCCCGGGCGACACGGTCGTGGTGATCGGCTGCGGCGGCATCGGCAGCGGGGCCGTCCAGGGCGCGCGCCTGGCCGGTGCGGAGCACATCGTGGTCGTCGACCTCGTCGAAGACAAGCGCGACAAGGCTTTTGAGTTCGGCGCCACGCATTTCGTCACCTCGATGGCCGAGGCGACCGAACTCGTCGCCGAACTCACCCGCGGCGTGATGGCCGATTCCGCGCTGCTGACGATGGGTGTGCTCGAGGGCCGGATGATCGACGAGGCGCTCAACATCATCCGCAAGGGCGGCGCCGTCGTGATGACTGCGATCGCCTCGATGGCCGACGTCACGCCGACGCTGTCGATGGCGATGATGACGCTGTTCCAGAAGCGCCTGCTGGGCAGCCTCTACGGTGAGGCCAATCCGCGCGCCGACATTCCGCGGATGCTCAACCTCTATCGCGACGGCAAGCTGCTGCTCGACGAAACCGTCACTGCCGAATACAAACTCAACGACATCAACGAGGGTTACGACGACATGCTCGCGGGCCGAAACATCCGCGGCGTGATCATCCACGACCACACTTGACACACCATGGGTAGGTGGCGCTGGCTCGGGCATCTGCGGTCGGTGCTGAGCACAGAAGTCGACGCCGTCCGAAACCGCAAACTGGACCTCAATCCCGCCGATCTCACCCGCTTCACGTTTCCGTTGCTGTTGGGTCTGGCGGGCGTGCTGGCTTTCGGTGCCGTGCCGATGGTGGTCATTCGCAGCAGCGTGGACACCGATGACGTGCTGGTACCCCTCTTGGGGTCGCTTGCCTTGACTGGCGTGGGCACGGCCGTGATGACGTGGCTGATCGCCACGGTCGTCTCCGGCCTGGTGCTGGTGGTGGTGTATCGAACCGCGCCCACCACATCGTCGCGCCTGGTGTTCCGCACCGTCGTCGACTCGTTCGACCGCGTCAGCGACACGGCCGCGCGGCTGGCAACGCTGGCTCTGGTGGCCGGCCTCGTCGCACTGGCGATCGGGCTGCCGACCCGCAGCGACGACGATTTGGCGCATCCGGTCATCGACGACCTGCTCGCCGCACAGCTCGGCGTCCTGCTGGCCGCCCTCGGCATCGCCTATCTCGCCGAGACCGTGCGGTGCGCCGCGGAGGTGGTCGACAACCAGTCGCTCCTGCTGGCCTGGCCCTGGTCACTCGGAATCGCTTGTGTCAGTTGGATTGTCGCGACGAGCGTAGGCCCGTTTCGGACTTCCCGCCTGCTCGCGATACTGCTCAACGAGTGGCTGCCGGCCACCGTGAACGGAATGCCGCGCGCGGAAGTGATCGCGGATCTGCTGCCCGCGAACTGGTGGGCGGCCATCGCGCTGCTACCGGTCATCGTCTTGGTATGGGCCCTCGAGGCGCGCCGGCACAACGGGTTCGCGGAGATGCGAAAGCTCTTCGCGGACGACAGCGGCTCGGCGCAGCAGGCTTAGAGTCGCTCGATGATCGTGACGTTGGCGGTGCCGCCGCCTTCGCACATCGTCTGAAGACCGTAGCGACCCCCGGTGCGCTCCAACGTGTTCAGCATGGTCGCGAAGAGCTTGGCGCCGGTCGCGCCCAACGGATGTCCGAGCGCGATCGCACCCCCGCTGGGGTTGACCTTGGCGTGGTCGGCGCCGGTCTCCTTGAGCCACGCCATCACCACCGGCGCGAAGGCCTCGTTGATCTCGACGGTGTCGATGTCATCGATCGAAAGGCCGGTCTTCTTCAGCGCGTACTCGGTGGCCGGGATGGGGCCGGTGAGCATGAAGACGGGATCGGCGCCGCGGGCGCTGATGTGGTGGATGCGCGCGCGGGGCTTGAGCCCGTGGTCCTTGACGGCCTGTTCCGAGGCCAACAGCACCGCGCTGGCGCCGTCCGAGATCTGGCCGGCCATCGCGGCGGTCAGCCGGCCCCCATCGACCAGCGTCTTGAGGCCGGCCATCTTCTCCAGTGAGGTGTCGCGCGGCCCCTCGTCGGTGACGAACCCGTCCACCGGGATGATCTCGTTCTCGAAGTGGCCGGAGCGGATGGCCTCCTGCGCGCGCTGGTGGCTCGTCAGCGAGTACTGCTCCATCTCCTCGCGCGAGATGTTCCACTTCTCGGCTATCAGTTCGGCGCCGCGGAACTGGGAGATCTCCTGGTCGCCGTAGCGGTGCAGCCAACTCTTGGATTCGTTGGTGGGCGAGGTGAAGCCGAACTGCTCGGCCACCGTCATCGCCGACGAGATCGGGATCTGGCTCATGTTCTGCATGCCACCGGCGACGATGAGGTCCGCGGTGCCGGACATGATCGCTTGGGCGCCAAAGGAAATTGCTTGCTGGCTGGATCCGCACTGGCGATCGACGGTGACACCGGGAACTTCCTCCGGGTAGCCGGCGGCCAGCCACGAGAGCCGGGCGATGTTGCCGGCCTGCGGCCCGATCGCGTCGACGCATCCCGCGATGACGTCGTCGACGGCGCCGGGATCGACGTCGACGCGGTCGAAAAGTCCTCGCCAGCCGGCGGCGCCGAGGTCGACGGGGTGGACGCCGGACAGCGAGCCGCCGCGCTTGCCGACGGCGGTGCGTACGGCGTCGATGACGTATGCCTGTGATATTGCAGTCATGGTTTCCTCATTTTTTGGTGATGCCGCCAAGAACGATAGCGAGGTATTGACGACCGACCTCTTCAGCCGTCAGCGGCCCGCCCGGCTGATACCAGCGAACCGAAACCCAGGTGGTGTCGCGGATGAACCGATAAACCAGATCGACGTCGATGTCAGGCCGGAAGTAGCCCTCTTCGACGCCCTGGTTGAGCAGATCCAGCCACATCTTGCGTTGCTCTTTGTTGCGTTGCTCGACGTAGGAGAACCGGTCCTGGCCCGACAGCCGCTTGGCCTCGTCCTGGTAGATGACGACCTGGGCGTGCCGGTGTTCGATCGCCTCGAACGAGGTCATGAACAGGCCCTTGAGCCGCTCCAAGGGGTTGGGTTCGGTGTCGACGATTTCCTGGTATCGGGTGAACAGCCAGTTGAGGAAGCCGCGCAGCACCTCGTCGACCATCTCCTCTTTGGAGGCAAAGTGGTGATAGAGGCTGCCGGACAGGATGCCCGCGGAGTCGGCGATGTCGCGCACCGTGGTCGCCCGCAGGCCGCGTTCGGCGAACATCGTCGCGGCGAGCTCGAGAAGCTCGTCGCGTCTGCTCGCCGGCTGGGACCGGGGCACCTCGCTCACTGCCCCATCCTATCAACCAAGCGCTTGCTCGGCGAAGTCGTTGGCATGGTGGGCCGGGTTTTCGGTACACATAGGCGGTGACCGACGAGCCGCAACAGTCATCGGGGTTCTGGCGCCGACTCTCGCGTCGAACGAAGCTCATCATCGTCGTCGACCTGTTCGTGCTGGTGATCGTCCTTGCGGCGACCGCGATGTATCTCGGTGATCAGTGGTCCGACTCATCGTCGGAAACGGCCGCGTCGACCAGCACCACGACATCGGCACCTGTGTCATCAATGCAGACGTCTTATGGACTCGCGTGGATCGTGGCTGCGTGCGGCGGCGCGATGACGTTGCAGGACCTGCCCGAGTCGCCGTTGCCGCGGGCACAGGACTACGCGGTGTGCCTTGCTCCCGGCAGCGGTGCCTCGATGGCGATCGGGGTGTACGACGACAGCGCAGCACTCGAAGCCGATGTCGAGGACATGCGCATTCCGCATCGCTATGCCACGCGGGTCGACGACGCGAACAAGCATTGGCTCGTATTGGTCGAGGGGGACAGCGCCGCACCTCTGCAACCTCTGCAGCGCTACGACTTCCGCGTTCGATAGGACCGAAATAGGTGCACGAAGCAGCGGTCGCCTTCACTTAGGGTTGGAGCATGTATGTCGACACCGACCTGCTGCGGATGGGAGCCGACTTCTCGAAGAGCGCCGGCCAGATCGTCATGCGAGGAGCGGAACAATTCGCTTCGGCATCGCTACCGGCCGGAATCTTTGGCGACTTTGACGCCGCGCATGGCTTCCACAGCGCCCTCGGCCACGCGCACGAAGCACAGGCCGCGACCATGCGTGCACACCACGCCAACTTCGACGGTCTGGCTGCGAAGGCCAACATCGGCGCCGCGACGTTCGACAGACAGGACGAGGCCGGCGAAGCGATGGTGCGATCGGCAGGCGACGCCATCGCCTGACCCGAGATGACGGTCGCCCTCAAACACCTCGATGTCGAGGTGCTCACCGGATCTGCCGGCGGAGATCCGTGGCAGGTGAACCGGACAGTGCAGAGCGGATCACCGGGTGAGATCAGTGAACTCGCGACGGCGTTCTACAACGCTGCCGCGTGCACAACCGAAACAAGCAACGAATTCGCCGTCGCCCAGCATCGTTTCGCCGCGGCATGGGATCGTCAGGACGGTGGCGGCCATCCGATCAACGACTCGGCGGAGGTGCAGCGCGCCACCGAGTCGCTGAAGCTCAACGACGAGCAGATCCGCCGCATCGCCGTCGATCTGCAGAACGTCTCGGCTTCGCTGGCCGAAGCGCAGCGCAGCGGTGACGTCGTCATCTCGAACCTCGACGCGTCACTGAAGTGGATCGACAACCAGATCGCCTACGAGCTCGCCCTCGCCGCAGCGAACGGTGAACAGGCCGACGTCTCCGAACTCAAGCAGGCGGCCGTCGACAGAACGCGCGAAGCGCTCGACGCGGTGCGAGCCGTACGCGACAGCTATTCCGAGCAGCTCGACAAGTCTCGCCTGGAGATGGCGGCTGAAGGCTACTCGCCCGATGCCATGAAAGGCAGTGACGGACAGCAGGAGTCGCCGACGACACCTGACGCCAAAGCCGAGGCAGATCAGTACGGCAGCCAGCAGCGCGCTGCCGATCAGGCGCTGGTGGACTCCCCCGGCGAGTGGACACCCGAGAAGCAGGCCGCGGCGGCACGGTTGCGGGACTACGACATCATCAACGACCCCACCTCCAGTCTCGATCAGGTGCGCTACGCCGGACAGCGACTGGACGACTACCACACCTCCATCACGACCGGCCCCCTGCCGACCGACCCGATCCTCGGCGGCGACGCCCGTTCGCAAGCCCGCACTCGGCTGGAGATGCAGGCGAAGCTCGAGCAGGGGTTGCTCGGGGAAGCGCCGATGGCTCCGGAACAGGCCACCGCGATGATCAATCACAGTGAGGCACAAGCCAGAGCGCTGGTGACAGCCCGCGTGCAGGAGCAGCTGATGCAGGCCGGGATGTCGCCGCAGGGCGCGGCCGCGGCTACCGACAGCATGGCCCAGGGCATCGTCCCGAAGGAGCTTGTCGAGGCGGCCTCTGCTGCAGGAAAGCCGATCGCCGGTGGGGAGAAGGCATTCGAGCATTTCGCCAATTCCCTGCCCATAGCGGATAATCCAGTGCCGGGCATGCCGGGATTCTCTCCAAGCGATGTCGATGTGCTCAAGAAGATCGGGGGAAACCTGGGGGTGGCGGGGAACCTCGTCGATTTTGGCGTCGGAATGTACGAGTGGCGAACTGGAACACCGCTCGGCGAGGTTGCCGCCAAGACGGGTGGCGGCATGCTCGGCGCCTCGGGAATGGCCGCCTTCGGCGCGTGGCTCGGCGCCCCGGCCGGCCCGGTCGGAATCTTCGCGGGCGCTTTGATTCTCGGCTCCATCGGTTCGCTCGGCGGCGAGCAGCTCGGTCAGAACATCTACCAGAGGGTGGCGGGGAGTTGATGAACGACTTCTTCATGGCGACCGCGTTCGCCGGTCTCGGCGCCGCGATCATCGCGGGATGGCTGCCGCTGCGCATCGGGCGCATCGTGTACTGGTCAGGCGCCGTCGTCACGACGGTGTCCGTGTTTCTCATGGCCTACCCGCCGGATTGGAAGTCGGGGCTACTGATGTCGGTGTTCGCGGCGTGCGCGATGACCGGCGTGGCCTACGTCCACACCGAGTTCATTTCGATCGGCGGTAGGACGTACTCGTTGTTCACCGATCCGGACACCATCGACGACTACGGCGTCGGCTTGACTCCCACGAAGACGTGGTGGTTGGCGGTGTTCGCGGTCGCGATGCTGATCGCGATCGGCGCGGTCTATGTCGCCGACGGCGCGCAGGCCTGGGTCCCAACTGGCCTGGGCGCCATCGGCCTGTTCGCCGCCGTGTCTCTCGGGTATCGCGACGCGCTCGCCGGTCGCCCCATTGCAGCCGGACAGAAGCTGCAACTCGGGCTCCTGACGGTGCTGACTCTCGGGGTGTTTCTGGTTGTGTACCGCGGGTCGTATGAAGCAGGTAAGCGATGCGCTGTCGACCGCTAAGCCCGCTGGCTCGACACCGAGATCACTTCTCCAGTCAGGTAACTGGAGTACTCGCTGGCCAGGAACGCGATGGTGGCCGCGACCTCCCACGGTTCGGCGGCGCGGCCGAACGCCTCACCCTCGGACAACCGGTCCAGGAGGTCCGAGGAACTGGTCTTCTCGAGGAACTTGTGCCGGGCGATGCTCGGTGAGACCGCGTTGATCCGCACCCCGTACTCGACCGCCTCGACCGCGCTGCACCGCGTCAACGCCATCACGCCGGCCTTGGCGGCGGCGTAATGCGACTGCGAATGCTGTGCGCGCCAACCCAAGACACTGGCGTTGTTGACGATCACACCGCCGTGGTCGGCCTCCCGGAAGTACCGCAGCGCCGCCCGCGTCGCGCGCATCACCGAGGTCAGCGTCACATTCAGGACGCGGTCCCACTCCTCGTCGGTCATGTCGACGACGGGCGTCTGCCCACCGAGACCGGCGTTGTTGACCAGTACGTCCAATCGGCCCATCCGCGCCGTGGTCGACGCGATCAACGCATCGACCTGGGCGGTGGACGTCACGTCGCACACCACGGACTCGACGCGGCCCAGGCCGAGTTCGGCCAACTGGTCGCGGGTCTCGCCCAACCGGCGCTCATGGTGGTCCGACACGACGACGTCGGCACCTTCGGCCAGCGCTCGCCGCGCCACCGCCGAACCGATCCCGGTCCCGGCAGCCGCGGTTACGACGACCACCTTGCCGGTCAGAAGACCGTGTCCGGCAATCTCTTTCGGGGCTTCAGCCAGGTTCACGCGCCCTTGACCTCCCTCGGTAGGCCGAGCACCCGCTCGGCGATGATGTTGCGCTGCACCTCGTTCGACCCGCCGTAGATGGTGTCCGCCCGCGAGAACAGGTACAGCCGCTGCCACTCGTCGAAGTCGCCGTCGGTCAACGTCAAACCTTCGCGGCCGAGTACGTCCATCGCGATCTCACCGAGTTCGCGATGCCAGTTGGCCCACAACAGCTTCGAGACGTTATCTTGGCCGGGCTGTTCCACGTCCATCGTCGCCAACGCATACGACCGCATCGTCCGCAGCCCCGCCCAGGAGCAGGTCAGCTGCTCGCGGATCAGCGGGTCGTCTGCTGCGCCAGTGCGTTTCGCCAACTCCGCGACACCGGACAGTTCGCGGGCATACTCGATCTGCTGACCCAGCGTCGACACCCCGCGCTCGAACGTCAGCGTGCCCATCGCGACCCGCCAGCCGTCGCCGGGCTCACCCACCACCAGAGAGGCGTCGGTGCGGGCGTCGTCGAAGAAGACCTCGTTGAACTCCGAGTCGCCCGTCAGCTGCACGATCGGCCGGACCTCCACACCGGGCTGATCCAGCGGCACAAGCAGATACGACAGGCCGGCGTGGCGCTTGGATCCCTTCTCGGTGCGCGCGACGACGAAACACCACTGCGCCCAGTGCGCCAGCGATGTCCACACCTTCTGTCCGTTGACCACCCACTGGTCACCGTCGAGCTCCCCGGTGGTCGACACGTTCGCGAGATCGCTACCCGCGCCCGGTTCGGAGTAGCCCTGACACCACAACTCGGTGACGTCGAGGATCTTCGGCAGGAACCGCTTCTGCTGTTCGGGGGTGCCGTAGGCGATCAGCGTCGGGCCCAAAAGCTCCTCACCGAAGTGGTTCACCTTGGCCGGAGCGTTCGCGATCGCGTACTCCTCGTAGAACGCCACCCGGTGCGCGACGGACAGTCCCCGCCCGCCGTGCTCCTCCGGCCAGCCCAGGCACGTCAACCCGGCGGCCGCCAGATGCTGGTTCCACGCCCGGCGTTCCTCGAAAGCCTCATGCTCCCGGCCCGGCCCGCCGAGGCCTTTCAGCGCGGCGTACTCGCCGACGAGGTTGTCGGCAAGCCAGTCACGGACCTCGGCCCGGAACTCCTCGACCTCCATCACACTTGTAGGCTAACCTACCAAGCACTTGCTTTGTTAGAGGAGCATCGATGACGTCGGGCCACGGCCGAACGCCAGGGGACGATCCGCGGACGATTCCCCAGGTCTTGGATCGGATCGCTGACCGGTTCGCCGACCACGATGCGCTGATCACCGACTACCGCCGGTTCACCTTCGGCCAGTTGCGCGACGAGGTGCGGCGCGCCGCCGCCGCGATGATCGGCCTCGGCATCAGCGCGGGCGACCGCGTCGCGATCTGGTCGCCGAACACCTGGCACTGGGTCGTCGCCTGTCTGGGCACCCACTATGCGGGCGGCGTCGTCGTACCGCTGAACACCCGCTACACCGCGAGCGAGGCCACCGACATCCTGACCCGCACCGGGGCGCCGATGCTGTTCGCCTCGGGCGAGTTCCTCGGCGCCGACAAGGCCGCCTCGATCGACCGCTCCGCTCTGCCCGACCTACGCCACGTGGTCCGCGTTCCGGTCGAGACGGAAGACGGCACCTGGGACGAATTCATCGCCCAGGGCACCGACCTCGAGGCCGTCGACGCCCGCGCCGCCGCGGTACAACCCGACGACGTCTCCGACATCCTGTTCACCTCCGGCACCACCGGCCGCAGCAAGGGTGCGCTGTGCGCACACCGGCAGTCGCTCGACGCTCCCGCGGCCTGGGCCGAATGCGGCCGGCTCACCAGTGACGACCGCTACCTGTGCATCAACCCGTTCTTCCACAACTTCGGCTACAAGGCCGGCATCCTCGCTTGCCTGCAGACCGGCGCCACGCTGATCCCGCAGTTGACGTTCGATCCCGAGAAGACGATGGCGGCCGTGCAGGAGCACCGCATCACCGTGCTGCCCGGCCCGCCGACGATCTACCAGACGTTGCTCGACCATCCCGGGCGCGCCGACTACGACCTGTCCTCGCTGCGGTTCGCGGTCACCGGCGCGGCGACGATCCCGGTCGTGCTGATCGAGCGGATGCAGACCGAACTCGACATCGACATCGTGCTGACCGCGTACGGGCTGACGGAGGCGAGCGGCTTCGGGACGATGTGCCGGCCCGACGACGACGCCGTCACCGTCGCCACCACATCCGGACGCCCGATCGCCGACTTCGAACTGCGCATCGACGGGGCCGCCGCTCCCGGCGAAACGGGTGAGGTGCTGCTGCGCGGCCCGAACGTGATGCTGGGCTACCTCGACGACCCGGAGGCCACCGCGGCGGCGATCGATTCCGAGGGCTGGCTGCACACCGGCGACGTCGGCACCGTCGACGAGAACAAAAACCTGCGCATCACCGACCGGCTCAAGGACATGTACATCTGCGGCGGGTTCAACGTCTACCCGGCCGAGATCGAGCAGGTGCTGGCCCGGCTGGACGGTGTTGCGGAGTCCGCGGTGATCGGCGTGGCCGACGAACGGCTCGGTGAGGTCGGCAAGGCCTACATCGTGGTCAAACCGGGCGTCGAACTCGACGAGCAGACCGTAATCGCCTACACGCGCCAACATCTGGCGAACTTCAAGGCACCCCGGTCGGTGGAGTTCCTCGATGCGCTGCCGCGTAACCCGGGGGGCAAGGTGGTCAAGCCCCTTTTGCGCCAACACAGTGAGAGGGCTGGATCTTCCTGATGGACCTGAGTTTCGACGACGCGACCCGCGAGTTCCAGGCCGAGGTACGCGAGTTCCTGGCCGCCAACACGGACAACTTCCCGACCAAGTCCTATGACACCGCCGAAGGTTTCGAACAGCACCGGCGCTGGGACAAGGTGCTTTTCGACGCCGGACTGTCGGTGATCACCTGGCCTGAGAAGTACGGCGGCCGCGACGCCTCCCTGTTGCAATGGGTCGTGTACGAGGAGGAGTACTTCCGCGCCGGGGCGCCGGGCCGCGCCAGCGCCAACGGCACTTCCATGCTGGCGCCGACGCTGTTCGCGCACGGTACCGAAGAGCAGCTCGACCGCGTGCTGCCGAAAATGGCCAGCGGCGAGGAGATCTGGGCGCAGGCGTGGTCGGAACCGGAGTCGGGCAGCGACCTGGCCTCGCTGCGGTCCACCGCCAGCAAGACCGAGGGTGGCTGGCTGCTCAACGGGCAGAAGATCTGGAGCTCACGCGCGCCGTTCGGGGAACGCGCGTTCGGCCTGTTCCGCTCGGACCCCGAAGCCGAACGCCACCGCGGTCTGACGTACTTCATGTTCGACCTCGAGGCCGACGGCGTGACGGTCCGGCCCATCGCACAACTCGGCGGTGACACCGGCTTCGGCGAGATCTTCCTCGACGACGTGTTCGTCCCCGACACCGATGTCATCGGCGAGGTGCACGACGGGTGGCGTGCGGCGATGAGCACGTCGAGCAACGAGCGCGGCATGTCACTGCGCAGCCCGGCCCGCTTCCTCGCCCCCGCCGAACGGCTGGTGGCGCAATGGAAACAGAATCCGGATCCTGCGGTCGCCGACCGGGTCGCCGACGCATGGATCAAGGCACAGGCTTATCGCCTGCACACGTTCGGCACCGTCACCCGGGTGGCCGCGGGCGGTGAACTGGGTGCCGAGTCGAGCGTGACCAAGGTGTTCTGGTCCGACCTCGACGTCGCCATCCATCAGACCGCGCTCGACATGCGTGGTGCCGACGCTGAGCTGGCCGACCACTGGACCGACGGCCTGCTGTTCGCTCTCGGCGGCCCGATCTACGCCGGCACCAACGAGATCCAGCGCAACATCATCGCCGAGCGCCTGCTGGGACTTCCCCGAAAGTAGTCATATGAACTTCGAATTGGACGAACAGCAGCGCGACTTCGCGGCCAGCATCGACGCTGCGCTCGGCGCCGCCGACCTGCCCGGTGCGATCCGCGCATGGGCCGCAGGCGATACCGCGCCCGGTCGCAAGGTGTGGTCGCAGTTGGCCGAACTCGGTGTCACCGCGCTCGTCGTGCCCGAGAAGTACGACGGTATCGAGGCGCATCCGGTCGACTTGGTGGTCGCCGCCGAACGGCTCGGCCGCTGGTGCGTGCCCGGCCCCGTCGCCGAATCCATTGCGGTGGCGCCGGTTCTGCTGGCCGACGACGAGCGAGCCACTGCCCTCGCCTCCGGTGAACTGATCGCAACCGTCGCCCTGCCGCCGCATGCGCCGCGCGCCGTCGACGCCGACACCGCGGGACTGGTCCTGCTGGCCAGCCAATCGGACGGTGCCGGTGAGGTACGTGACGGCACCGCAGGCACCCAGCATGAATCCGTCGACCCGAGTCGAAAGCTGTTCGATGTCAGCGCCTCTGGCGACGGCCGGCCCGCCGACGTGGCACGGGCGTTCGAGTTCGGCGCGCTCGCGACAGCCGCCCAGCTGGTCGGCGCCGGACAGGCGATGTTGGACATGTCGGTCGAATACGCCAAGCAGCGTAGCCAATTCGGCAAGGCGATCGGCACCTATCAGGCGATCAAGCACAAGCTGGCCGATGTGCACATCGCGGTGGAGTTGGCCCGCCCGCTGGTGTACGGCGCGGCGCTTTCGCTCGCCGACGCGTCGCCCGACACCGCGCGTGACGTCAGCGCCGCCAAGGCCGCCGCGGCCGATGCTGCCCTGCTGTCGGCACGTTGCGCCCTGCAGACCCACGGTGCGATCGGGTTCACCCAGGAGCACGACCTGTCGTTGTGGCTGCTGCGCGTGCAGGCGCTGCGCTCGGCGTGGGGTGATCCGGGTGTGCACCGTCGACGGGTATTGGAGGCCCTCTCGTGAGTGAAGAACGGCAACTGCTGCGCGAGACGGTCGCCGCGCTGGTCGAGAAGCACGCGTCACCCGCGGCGGTGCGCGCAGCGATGGAATCCGAACGCGGATACGACGAGTCCCTGTGGATGCTGCTGTGCGAGCAGGTCGGCGCCGCAGCCCTGGTGGTGCCCGAGGAACTCGGGGGCGCTGGCGGTGAACTCGCCGACGCGGCCGTCGTACTCGAGGAGCTCGGCAAGGCACTGGTGCCCACGCCGCTGCTCGGCACGACGCTCGCCGAGTTGGCGCTGTTGGCGCCGGACGACCCGGACGCCGAAACGCTCGAGGGGCTGGCCGAGGGCACCCGATTGGGCACCGTCGTGTTCGACCCCGACCATGTGGTCAACGGTGACGTCGCCGACGTCGTGATCGCCGCCGACGGCGAGCGGCTGACCCGCTGGACGCGCTTCACCGCCACCCGCCTCGACGCGATGGATCTGACGCGCCGACTGGCGCGTGTCGAAGCCCAGGAGACGGCCGACATCGGCGCCGACCCGGGCCTCGCCGACACCGCGGCGCTGCTGCTCGCCGCCGAGCAGATCGGCGCAGCATCGCGCTGCCTCGACCTCACGGTGCAGTACACCAAGGACCGGGTGCAGTTCGGCAGGCCCATCGGCAGTTTCCAGGCGCTCAAGCACCGGATGGCCGATCTGTACGTCGCGGTGCAGTCCGCGCGCGCGGTCGTCGACGAGGCGATCGCCGCGCCGTCACCGACGTCGGCCGCCCTGGCGCGGCTCTCGGCCAGCGAGGCGTTCACGAAGGTCGCGGGCGAGGCCGTGCAGATGCACGGCGGCATCGCCATCACCTGGGAACACGACATCCAGCTGTACTTCAAGCGCGCGCACGGCAGCGCGCAGCTGCTTGGGCCCCCGCGCGAGTACCTGCGCCGGCTGGAATCCGAAGTGTTCTAGCGCCCGCCGATGCGCTTGCGACGTAGGCTCGCGGCAATGTTGAGCTTCGTCGTCGATCAGAACCTCGGCTTACCCACCTGCATCGAGCCGTGGACGACGACCCTCACGCAGGCGGGCATCGCTGCTCGCGAGAGCACCGACCTTGCCGGCATCGACCGGGCTCTGGCCGAACATCAGCCGGACCTCGCTTACGTGCCGGCAGCCAGCTTGTACCGATTGCTCCGGTGCGGAGCGCAACACTACCGAGGCCTGGCGATCGCGACGTCGAAATTCACCGGTGACCCTCGCCAAACCAGCGTGCTCGTTGTCAGAAGCGACGATCCGGCGTCGAGTGTGGCCGATCTGGCCGGCGCGCAATGCGGCTACATCAACAGCTCGTGCACGTCGAGCTATTTCGCTCCCGCCATCCTGTTGACGGCGCAGGGCAAGTCGTGGAGTGAATTTTTGCAGTTCGTACCGGTCCCCGCGTGGCAGGGACAAATCGATGCGGTTGTCTCGGGGCGGGTCCGGGCCACGATGGTCCTCGAAGACGTATGGAAGACAACACCGGAGAATGCGTCCACGACCCGGATCGTAGCTCGATACGACAACTGCAGACCACCGGTTGTGATCGCGCGTGAGAGCCTCGAAAAGGGCGTCCGCACAACGCTTCTCGACGCGTTGATCTCCTGGGTGCCCGACTGGAATGGCGTGTACGGCGCCTTCAAACCGTTCTACTACGCCGACGTACACGGGTTCTTCCACGATCTCGATCAGCTAGCGGAGTGTCGGCGATGAATATTGCTCAGCGCGCCGGGATTCCGCCGTTCTACGTCATGGACGTGTGGCTGGCCGCGGCCGAGCGCCAGCGTAGCCACGGCGATCTGGTCAACCTGTCAGCGGGCCAACCCAGCGCAGGCGCGCCCGCCGCTGTGCGCGCCGCGGCCAAGGAGGCGCTGGACACCACGGTGCTCGGATACACGGTCGCGCTCGGGATACCGGAACTGCGCGCGGCCATCGCGGATTCGTACCTGGATCGGCATGGGCTGCACGTGGATCCGGACGACGTCGTGATCACTACGGGTTCGTCGGGCGGCTTCCTGTTGGCATTTCTCGCGTGCTTCGACGTCGGTGACCGGGTCGCGATCGCCAGCCCGGGCTACCCCTGTTACCGCAACATCCTGTCGGCGTTGGGCTGTGAGGTCGTCGAGATCGCCTGCGGTCCCGAGACCCGCTTCCAGCCGACCGTGGAGATGCTCGAGAACCTCGACCCGCCCGTGCAGGGTGTCATTGTGGCGAGCCCCGCCAACCCGACGGGAACGGTGATCCCGCCGGACGAGCTGGCCGCGATCGCTTTGTGGTGCGCGTCGCGCGGTGTGCGGTTGATCAGCGATGAGGTGTATCACGGCCTGGTCTACGAGGGTGCGCCCGCCACCAGCTGCGCCTGGGCGACGTCGCGTGATTCGATTGTGGTGAACAGCTTTTCGAAATACTTCGCGATGACGGGTTGGCGCCTCGGCTGGCTGCTGGTGCCGAAGGAACTGCAGCGCGCGGTCGACCGGCTGACCGGAAACTTCACCATCTGCCCGCCGACGTTGCCCCAGTACGCGGCGGTCGCGGCGTTCACCCCGGAGGCAGTCGCCGAGTCCGATGCCCTGCTGCACCACTACGCCGCCAACCGGCGTCTGCTGCTCGACGGGCTGCGCGGGCTCGGCATCGACCGGTTGGCCCCGACGGACGGGGCGTTCTACGTATATGCCGATGTCTCGCATCTGACCTCGGATTCACTGTCGTTCTGTTCGAAGTTGCTCGCCGACACCGGTGTTGCGATCGCTCCCGGCATCGACTTCGACCCGACCCGCGGCGCTACGTTTGTCCGGCTGTCGTTCGCGGGACCGACGGGCGACATCACAGAGGCGCTGCGGCGCATCGGCAGCTGGCTGGATCAACCTCGGCACCAGTAGCAGTACGGACGCCAATACGTTGCGTCAAAATGGCGGGAGATCCGAAGCGTTTTGCGCCCGTTCGGCTTTGATGCGTTGGGCGCGTTCGACTGATCGAGGTCTCTTGCGCATCGGCATCTTCAGACCGCGGTTGTCGGGCGGCGGACCGGTAGGCCGCGGTGGGCCACCAGTCGGCGGTGGCAGGTCGGCCGCATTGGTGTCCCACTCCGGGAACAGGCTTCGAGACCCAGGATGAGTCGTGTAGGTGTGGCCTGTCGGCGCAGTCCAGACCGCGGCGCCATCACTTCGCAGCAGATAGGACCAGTCATCGGTCCAGAAGGTTTTCAGCAGGTGGTGAAGACGGCACAGACAGGCCAGGTTCGACTGATGCGTCGCCCCATTCGGGTGTGCCGCGACATGGTCGATATCGCAGAACTCCGCGCGCCGATCGCAACCCGGGAAGCGGCAGCGCAGATCGCGGGCGCGGATACGGCGGGCCAGCTTGGCCGACGGCCGATACCCGTGCTCGGGCTGTTCGTCCGGTGCGGTCAGCGGCCGTAGGGTGGCGCCGTTGCGCAGCAGCGCGGCCAGCATCGGGGTGGTCAGCACCTCAGAACCCCCGACTCCGGATATCACTGCGGTGCCCGGGTCGCGCCGGCAGGCCGCGGTGCGGCGGGCGGGCTCCGGTGTCGCTTGGGCGGCATCGACGGCGGTCTGGTCGGCGTAAACATTCACCACGACCGACGATGATGAGTCGGGCTGGGCCGCGCGCGCCGGGCAGGTCGGCGAACCGCATTCGCATGCCAGGTGGTCGTTGCCGTTCGCAAGCGCCCCGACCGCGTCGGAGCGACGCTCGCCGGCCGAACGCGGATCGTCGGGGCACACGGTGGCCACCATCGCGGCGACCTTACGGTCGAGCACCGCGGCATCGGCGGGCAGCAACTTGCCCCACACCGAGGTGGCGCCGTGTTCGTCTTCGTAGGACCCGACCTTGAAATCGCGGCCACGGGCGCGGGTCTGGCTGGCGAGCACCGCGTCGGGGTCGTACTGCAGCACCAGCGCATCCACGCCGGTGCGCAGGTCGTCTTCCGACAGCGGCCCCCACTCGTCCGCCCGTTCGGCGAGCGCCGCGTCCACCAGCGTCCAAACCGCCTCGTCGGCGATCAACCGGGTGCGCCAAGTGAGGACCCCGATCACCCGCGCCGAGAGCCGGCCCGCGGCGAACAGCGCACCGACCTTGGGCAGGTGATCGCGTAGGGTTTCGGCGATACGCAGCTGGCCACAGGCCCTGCCATGGGTGATGTTCATCGCCGCAGCGACCTCGGCGGCCGCCGAGGCCCACGGATCACAGGCCCACAACGCGCGCGGATGATCGTCGTCGCCGACGCCGCGGCGCGACATCAACTCCCCGACGGCCGCCATGCGCAGTGCGCCCGCGCACGCTTCGGCGCGGGTGGCCTCCTCGATGGTGGCGACCAGCCCCGCTTCATCCACGGTCTCGAACACATGTTCGACTATGCCACGGCCCTACGACAAGTCGCTGACCTGCAGGTCTGCTATCGCTTCTGCGTGACGTACCAGTCGAGCAGGTCGGGATCGTCGACGGCGCTGCGCTCGACCACCTTCGTCGCATCGGCACCCTGGAACAGCTTCTTGATCGGCACCTCGAGCTTCTTGCCCGTCCGGGTGTGCGGAACCCCCGGCGCCGCGACGATTTCGTCGGGCACGTGCCGCGGCGACACTTCTTCGCGGATGGTGTTCTTGATGCGATCGCGTAGGTCGTCGCTCAGTTCGGCGCCCTCGGCGAGGACCACGAACAACGGCATCCAGTACCCGCCGTCGGGCTGGTCGACGCCGATGATCAGCGCTTCGGCGACCTCGGGCAATCGCTCGACGGCCTGATAGATGTCGGCGCTGCCCATCCGGATACCGTGGCGATTCAAAGTCGAATCCGACCGGCCGTGCACGATGACGCTGCCGTGGTCGGTGATCGTGATCCAGTCGCCGTGCCGCCACACACCGGCGAACATCTCGAAATACGCTGAGCGGTAACGTGACCCATCGGTGTCATTCCAGAAACCGACCGGCATCGACGGCAGCGGTTTGGTCACCACCAGCTCACCGACCTCGTTGCGCACCGGTTCGCCCGATTCGTCCCACGAGTCCAGCGCGCATCCGAGATACGGCGCCGACAACTCGCCCGGCCACACCGGGACAGTGCGGACTCCGCCGATGAACGCCGACACCACGTCGGTGCCACCACTGATCGACGACACCTGGACGTGCTCACCGACGTTGTCGCGCAACCACAATGACGACGACGGCGGCAGCGACGATCCGGTGATGCCGACCGTGCGCAGCGCCGAGAGGTCATGCTCTTTGCGCGGTACGGCTCCGGCCTTCGCGCAGCCCAGCACATAGCCGGGGCTCGTGCCCAGCACCGTCGCCTTGACACGAGCAGCGATGTCCCACAACGCATCTGCTCGGGGAGCACCCGGACTGCCGTCGTAGCAGACGATCGTCGCCCCGACGAGCAGCCCCGCAACCTGAAAGTTCCACATCATCCAGCTCGGGCTGGTGTACCAGAAGAAGACGTCGCCGGGCCCGATATCCGATTGCAGGGCGACGGCTTTGAGGTGCTCGAGCAGTACACCGCCGTGCCCGTGCATGATGCCCTTCGGAAGCCCCGTGGTGCCGGAGGAGAACAGGATCCACAACGGGTGGGCGAAGTCGACCGGCGTCGTCGTCAGCCCCGCACTGTCGGTCCCGCCGGTCATTTCGGCCGCCATCACGGTGGCGCGCAGCGTCGGCAGGCCATCCTGCAGTGCGGCGATATCGCGCGCCTTGTCGTGGAACTTCCCGCCGTAGGTGTAGCCGTCGGTGGTGACCAGCACGCTCGGTTCGAGTTGGCCGAGCCGGTCGAGGGCGGCCTTGGCCGAATAGTCCTGACCGCAGGCGCTCCACACGGCGCCGATACTGGCGGTGGCCAGAAACGCGATCACGGCTTCGGGGATGTTCGGCAGGTAGCCGATCACCCGGTCCCCCGCCGTCACGCCGAGGGAGCGCAGCTTGTCCGCGAAAGCCGCCGTGCGACCGAGCAACTCGGCCCACGAAACCTCGGTGATATCGCTCCCCTCAGCGAGGTAGAGGATCGCGGGCCGGTCGGGCACGGCGTTGCGCACCACCTGGTCGACGTAGTTGAGCTGAACACCCGGAAACCACTGCGCGCCGGGCATTTCGGTGGAGGTGAGCACGGTGTCCGAGCGGTCACCCAGATCGAAGTAGTCCCACAGCGCCGCCCAGAAGCCGTCGACGTCGTCTGTCGACCACTGCCACAGCGACCGGTATCCGGAAACGTCGAGACCGGTGCGCCCCCGGACGAAGCGGGCGAAATCGGTGACCCGAGCTTTGGCGACGTCGGCCTCGGAGGGAGTCCATTGGGGGGTGGCGGTCATCGGGCGCTCCAGCCGCCGTCCATCGTGTACGACGCCCCGGTCACCATCGTCGCAGCCGGCGAGGCGAGCCAGGTGACCAGTGAGGCAACTTCTTCGGGTTCGACAAGTCGCTTGATCGCGCTCTCCTTCAACAGAATGTCCGCGATCACCTTATCCTCGTCGATCCCGTGGGTGTGGGCCTGATCGGCGATCTGCTTGGTCACCAGCGGAGTTCGCACATAGCCGGGGTCGACGCAGTTGCTGGTGACGCCGTGCGGTCCACCCTCCAGAGCCGTCACCTTCGAGAGCCCCTCCAGCCCATGCTTGGCCGTGACGTAGCCGCTCTTGTACTCCGAAGCGCGCAGCCCGTGCACCGACGAGATGTTGATGACGCGGCCGAACCCCTGCTCGTACATGTGCGGCAATGCGGCGCGGATCAGGAGGAAGGGCGCTTCGAGCATCAGCTTGAGGATGAAACGAAAGCGCTCGGGCGGGAACTCGGCGATCGGGCTGACATGTTGCACCCCCGCGTTGTTGACCAGGATATCGGTCGTCAACCGCAGCTCTTCGAGGGCCGAGACATCGGAAAGGTCTACCGCCCATGACTTTCCATCGATCTGGGCCGCGACCGCCTTCGCACCGGCCTCGTCGATATCGGCGACGGTGACCGAAGCGCCGGCCGCCGCCAGGGCACGAGCACAGGCCGCACCGATCCCGCTCGCACCGCCGGTGACCAGCGCGGTGCGACCGTCGAGATCGCTCATACGACCCCCGCCTTGGCCAGTTGCTCCCGGTCGGCCTCGTCGAGCGTCGCGAGGTCCAGGCCCTTGGTCTCCCTGCTGAACAGCGCGGCAACCAGCGTGATCAACGAGGCGCCGGCGAGATACAGGGCGATCGGCACTGCCGAACCGAACCTGTCGAGCAGCCAGGTGGCGATGGCCGGTGCCAGCGATCCGGCGACGATCGACGTCACCTGATAGCCAAGCGAGACACCGGAATACCGCATCCGGGTCGGAAACATCTCGGCCATGATCGCCGGCTGCGGTGAATACATCAACGCGTGGATGACGAGGCCGAGGATGACGGCGGCCATGATCAGCAGATAGGACCCGCTGTTCATCATCGGGAAGGCGAAGAAGCCCCAGGTTCCCGCGGCGACGGCGCCGACGATGTACACCGGTCGCCTGCCGAACCGATCGGACAGCCGGCCCACTTGCGGGATGACCACGAAATGCACGGCGTGCGCGACCAGCAGCCACCACAGGATGTCGCCGGTGTCGGCGCCGACGTGCGTCTTGAGGTAGACGATCGAGAAGGTGACCACCAGGTAGTACATGATGTTCTCCGCGAACCGCAGGCCCATCGCGGTGAAAACCCCACGGGGGTAACGCTTCAGCACCTCGACCACGCCGTAGGAGACGGCCTTGACGCGCTCCACTTCCTCCTGGGCGGCCACGAAGATCGGTGCGTCGGTGACCTTGGTGCGGATGTAGTAGCCGATCAGCACCACCACCGCGGACAGCCAGAACGCCACCCGCCAGCCCCAGGACAAGAACGCCGCCTCGGGAAGCAGAAAGGTCAGCACCAGCAGAACGACCGTCGCGAGCATGTTGCCGACCGGCACCGCGGCTTGCGGCCAGCTGGCCCAGAACCCACGCTTGTCGTCGGGGCTGTGTTCGGCCACCAGCAGAACCGCCCCGCCCCATTCACCGCCGACTGCGAAGCCCTGGAGGAACCGCAGGACCACAAGCAGTATCGGCGCCCAGACCCCGATCTGCGCGTACGTCGGCAGGCAGCCCATCAGGAACGTGACGGCACCGACGAGCAGGATCGCGAACTGGAGCAGCTTCTTGCGTCCGTACTTGTCACCGAAATGTCCGAAAACGATCCCGCCCAGCGGGCGTGCGACGAAGCCGACCGCGTAGGTGAGCAGCGCGGCAATGAGTCCGCTGGCTTCGCTGGTGCCCTCCGCGAAGAACACCTTGTTGAAGACCAGGGTGGCGGCGGTGGCGTAGAGGAAGAACTCGTACCACTCGACGACCGTGCCGGCCATCGAGGCGACGACGACGCGTTTGAGGCCGGTGGCGACGGGCCCGCCGCCGTCCGCATCGTTGGTGACACTCATCGCGCACTCCTTCGGGCCGTGACGGCGGGCACAGACGCCTTGTGAGTATTCACGCAGATGCGACGACCAGCAATGGTCAAAACTGCAGGAGGCATCTGCGAAAATGCAGATGTGCCGCCGCCAATGAGCCAGCCGTCCGGCCGGCGGCCGAGCGCCGACGACCTGCTCGTGCTGTTGGCGGTCGGTCGATCCGGCCGGTACAAGACGGCCGCCGAGGAGCTGGGACTCAACCACACCACGATCTCGCGACGCATCGCCGCGCTCGAGGAGTCGGTCGGCGGACGGGTGCTGGCGCGCGGCGCGGGCGGCTGGGAACTCACCGACCTGGGACGCGACGCGCTGGCTGCCGCGGAGACGATCGAGTCGGCCGTGCGGTCGCTGGCGGTCGACACCGCGGGTGACCGCGCGCTGGAGGGCGTCGTCCGGATCTCGGCGACCGACGGCTTCTCCGCCTACATCGCCGCGCCCGCCGCCGCGCAGGTCCAACGTCGGCATCCGAGGATCGCGGTCGAGATCGTCGCCACGACGCGACCCGCCACCCAGCAGCGCTCCGGCCTGGACGTGGAGGTGGTCGTCGGCGAACCCAAGGTGCATAGGGCCACCGCGATCGAGCTCGGCGACTACTGCCTGGGCCTCTACGGTGCCCGGGACTATCTGGCGCAACACGCGACGCCGACCAGCATCGCCGACCTCGGACGTTTTCCACTGGTCTACTTCATCGACTCGATGCTGCAGGTCGACGACCTCGACGTGGCGACGAACTTCGCACCCGCCATGCGCGAATCCGTCACCTCCACAAACGTTTTCGTACATGTCGAGGCGACGCGCGCGGCCGCGGGTATCGGGCTGCTGCCCTGTTTCATGGCCGACCGCCACGACGATCTCGTTCGGGTGCTTCCCGCCGAGGTGGCGGTTCGGCTGACGTACTGGCTCGTCACCCGCGCCGAGACGATGCGCCGGCCCGAAGTGGCCGCCGTCGTCGAAGCGATCCGCGATCAGGTGCGCGACCAGCGCGACGTGCTGCTGGGCAAGCGATAACGTCGAAAGCATGCCGTTCATCGAGCATCCGAAGGGCCGGGCCTACTACCGTCACTGGGCGTCGGCCAAACCTCGTGCAGCGGTGATCTTCCTGCACGGCTTCGGCGAGCACACCGGTGTCTATCACCGCTACGGGTTCGCGCTCAACGCCGCGGGCATCGACGTGTGGGCGGTCGACCAGTTCGGCCACGGCCTGAGCCCGGGCACCCGCGGAGACTTCGGGTCGATCGAGGACAGCTCCGATCTCGCCGATACCCTCACCGCGCTGGCCGAGACCGCGACACCGGGGCTGCCGCTGATCGCACAGGGGCATTCGTTCGGCTCGATCGTCACGCTGTTCCGGCTGCTGGACGCGCCGGACCGCTATACGGCCGGCATCGTCTCCGGTGCTCCGTTGGTGCCGATCCCGGCAATGCTGGACAGCGACACCTCCCTGGACCTCGCCCCGGGTCAGCTGTCGGAGGACCCGTTCTACCTCGACCAGTTGGAGAACGATCCGCTGGCGTTCGTCGACGCCGACGGTGCCGCACTGACGAGGGAACTCGACAGGGCCTGGGACCGATTCGGCGCCATGCTGCCGAAGCTGACGGTCCCCACGCTGGCCGTGCACGGCTCGAACGACCCGATCGCCCAGATCGGCGCCGTTCGCGCGTATGCCGAGCAGATCGACGCACTGCGGCTGGCCGAGTTCGCGGGCGCGCGCCACGACATCCTCAACGAGACGGTGCACCGAGACGTCGCCGCGGCGATCGTGGAGTTCATCGACGAGCGGTTGTGAGCGGCCCACGCGTGCGCAGAAACTAGAGCCAGGTGTCGTCGGTGGTGGCGGTCAGGAAGGCCTCGAGGTCGTCGCGCCACTGCGCGGGCGTGTTCTTCTCCGGCTCGATACCGGTGTACTGCCCGCGATAGAACAGCAGCGGACGCGGCTTGCGGTGCGGCACGTCCGACAGCGAGTCCACCGCGCCGAACACCACGTAGTGGTCGCCCCCGTCGTGCACCGAATGTACCGAGCAGTCGATGTGCGCGAGTGTGCCCTCGATGACCGGCGAGCCGAGTTTCGACGGGTACCACTCGATTTCGGCGAACTTGTCGGGTTCCTTGGAGCCGAAGCGCGCCGACACGTGTTGCTGGTTCTCGTGCAGCACATTCACGCAGAAGTGGCCACTGGCCTCGATCGCCTGCCACGATCTCGACACCTTGGTCGGGCAGAACAGCACCAGCGGCGGATCCAGGGACAGCGCGGCGAACGACTGGCATGCGAACCCGACCGGCTCGCCGTCGTGCACCGTGGTGATCACCGTGATACCTGTGCAGAACTGACCAAGGACCGAGCGGAAGCTGCGCGGGTCGATGGGAGCGCTCATCACCGTCTACTTGAAACCGACGCTGAAGTCGTGACCCCACAGGCTGACGGCGGTGCTCTCCCGCGCCACCCAGTCGTCGTCCTCGACCTGCAGTCCCTCGCAACCGAATTCGACGTCGAAGCCGCCGGGTGTCTTCATGTAGAACGACAGCATCTTGTCGTTGACGTGGCGGCCCAGCGTCGCCGACATCGGCACCTTGCGGCGCAGCGCCCGGTCCAGGCAGAGCCCGACGTCATCTGCCTCACCGACCTCGACCATCAGATGCACGATGCCGCTGGGCGTTTCGCCGGGCATGAACGCGAGGCTGTGATGGCGGGGGTTCACCCCGAGGAAGCGCAGCCACGCCGGCGCGCCGTCGGCGGGCCTACCGACCAACTGCGGAGGCAACCGCATCGAGTCACGCAGGTAGAAGCCCAACACGTCGCGGTAGAAGTGCAACGTCTCGGCGTCGTCGCGGGTGGTCAGGACGACGTGGCCGAGGCCCTGGTCTTCGGTGACGAACTTGTGGCCGTAGGGGCTGACCACGCGGCGGTGCTCTAGCGCGACACCGTGGAACACCTCCAGCGTGTTCCCCGACGGGTCGTCGAAGACGATCATCTCGTCGACGCGGCGCTCGGCCAACTCGGCCGCGGTGGCCTCCTTGTAAGGAGTGCCGTTGACCTCGAGCCGCTTGCGAATGTCCTGCAGCTCTGCGGCGTTGGCGCTCTCCCAGCCGGAGACCAGCAGCCGGTCGTGTTGGCCCGGCACGATCACCAGCCGGGCCGGGAACTCGTCCATCCGCAGATAGAGGGCGCCTTCGGTCTGGCCCGAGCCCTCGACCATGCCGAGCACCTTGAGGCCGTACTCGCGCCACGCCGCGACGTCGGTGGCTTCGATCCGTAGGTAGCCAAGCGATTTGATGGTCATCGTGAGCCACCCCCGAGGAAATCAACAGTCAGCTTGTTGAACTCGTCGAACTTCTCCAGCTGCGCCCAGTGCCCGCACTGGCCGAACACGTGCAGCTGCACCCTGGGGATCTGCTTGAGTGCGACCAGCGCCCCGTCGAGCGGGTTGACACGATCCTCGCGACCCCAGATCAGCAGTACCGGCTGGCGCAGCTTGTACACCTCACGCCACATCATGCCGAGCTCGAAATCCGCACCCGCGAACGACTTTCCCATCGCCTTCGCCGCGGCCAACGACTCCGGCTGGCT
This sequence comes from Mycolicibacterium sp. GF69, assembly GCF_003284965.1. Lineage (GTDB taxonomy): Bacteria > Actinomycetota > Actinomycetes > Mycobacteriales > Mycobacteriaceae > Mycobacterium. The sequence continues at coordinate 102,549 of NZ_QMEW01000005.1, read as the reverse complement.
GGCGATCGCGAAGCGCTCATCGATCAGTTCGGGAGTGATCAGGTTCTGGTCGTGAACCATGATGCGCAGGAACTTCTCCAAGTTCTCGCGCGTCGGCTCGACCGTGAACTTGCCCAGCAGCTTGACGCCCTCGGTGGGGTCCGGGGCGAACAGGTTCACCGACAGTCCGCCCGGACCCATCAGCACCAGCCGGCCGGCCCGCTTGGGGTTGTCGAGCGCGAACCGCACCGCCGTCCCGCCGCCCAGCGAGTTACCCACCAGCGCAGCGCGTTCGATGCCGAGGTGGTCGAACAGTCCGAGAAGCGCTGTCGCGCTGTAACGGTTGTACTGCTCGTGTTCGGTGTGCTTGTCGGAATGTCCGTAGCCGGGCTGGTCGACCGCGATGACATGGAAGTGCCGGGCGAGCACCGCGATGTTCTTCGAGAAGTTCGACCAACTCGACGCGCCGGGACCGCCGCCGTGCAGCAGCACCACCGTTTCCGAGTGCCCGACACCGGCTTCGTGATAGTGCAGCCGCATGTCCCGATCGCCCGAGCGAACCTGGGCGTAGCGCGACGTGGATTCGAAGGTGACCTCGACCTGTTGCTCGGTCTCCTGGATGTAGGACGTCATCAGGCCTTCCCGTTAAACCATTGTGTCCTGAGGTGGCAGCCCGAACTCGTTGTTGCCGAAGATCAGGTAGGCGCGTTCGGGGTCGTTGGCCGCGTGCACCCGCCCGGCGTGCGCATCGCGCCAGAACCGTTGCACGGGTGCGTCATTGCTGAGCGCGGTGGCGCCGGACGCCTCGAAGAGCCGGTCGATCGAGGCGATGGCGCGGCCGGTGGCACGGACCTGATCGCGGCGGGCGCGGGCGCGCAACTCGAACGGGATGTCCTGGCCCGCGGACAGCAGCGCGTATTCGTCGCCGACGTTGCCCATCAGCTGGCGCCAGGCCGCGTCGATGTCGCTGGCGGCCTCGGCGATCCGGATCTTGGCGAACGGATCGTCCTTGGCCTTCTCGCCGGCGAACGCCGCACGCACGCGCTTGCCCTGGTGCTCGACGTGCGCGGCGTAGGCGCCGTATGCCATACCGACGATGGGCGCCGAGATTGTCGTGGGATGAACTGTGCCCCAAGGCATCTTGTAGACCGGCGCGGTGTTGTTCTGCAGCCCGCCCGCGGTGCGGTCGTTCATCGCCTTGTACGACAGGAAGCGATGCCGCGGCACGAACACGTCCTTGACCTTGAGCGTGTTGCTGCCGGTGCCCTTGAGCCCGACCACATGCCACACGTCGTCGATCTCGTACTCGGTGCGCGGGATCAGGAAGCTGCCGAAGTCGACCGGCTTGCCGTCCTTGATGACCGGGCCACCGACGAAGGTCCACGTCGCGTGGTCACATCCAGACGACCAGTTCCACGACCCGTTGACGATGTAGCCGTCGTCGACGACGGTGCCCGCGCCCATCGGCGCATACGACGAGGAGATGCGCACGGCGGGGTCCTCGCCCCAGACCTCTTCCTGGGCCTGCTGGTCGAAGAGCGCGAGGTGCCAGTTGTGCACCCCGATGATCGAACTGACCCAACCGGTCGAACCGCAGGCGCTGGCGAGCCGGCGCACCGCTTCGTAGAACAGGGTCGGATCGCACTGCAGCCCGCCCCACTGCTCGGGTTGCAACAGCTTGAAGAAGCCGACCTCGTTGAGCTCGTTGACCGTCTCGTCGGGCAGCCGGCGCAGGTCTTCGGTGGCCTGCGCGCGCTTGGCGATCAGCGGCAGTAGATCGTCGATCCCGGCTAGGACCGACTGCACGTCACGCTGTTCAATGGACGTCACTGATGTGCCTCCCGGATAGGACGGACTGCGATGAGCACTCACGCGAAGCGCGAACCGCTTAGCCGTCAGATTAGAACACGTTACGATTCGTGTCGAGTAGGGCACACCTGTGACGGCTGGACCTGCACACATGCATTTCTGTAACCTGTTCTAGTTATTGACCCATCGGCAGGGATGCCGGAACTGAGAGGCGGACACGAACGTGACCGACGAGCCGCTCGGCAGCCATGTGCTCGAGCTGGAACTTGCCGACGTCGTCACCGAGACCGACGACGCGCGGTCGCTGGTGTTCACCGTGCCCGCCGGGGGCGATGTCCCGGCCGAACGGCTGCGGTACGCGCCGGGGCAGTTCCTGACCCTGAGGGTGCCCAGTGACCGGACGGGTTCGGTGGCGCGGTGCTACTCGTTGTGCAGTTCGCCGTTCACCGACGACCGGTTGACCGTCACCGTCAAGCGCACCGCGGACGGATACGCGTCGAACTGGCTGTGCGATCACGCGCACGCCGGCATGAAGGTCCACGTGCTCGCGCCGTCGGGCACCTTCGTACCCAAAACCCTGGACACCGACTTCTTGTTGTTGGCCGCCGGTTCCGGGATCACCCCGATGATGTCGATCTGCAAGTCGGCGCTGGCCGAGGGCAGCGGCAAGGTGGTGCTGATCTATGCCAACCGCGACGAGAACTCGGTGATCTTCGGCCCCGCACTGCGAGAGCTGAGCGAGAAGTACCCCGAACGGCTCGTCGTCGTGCACTGGCTGGAGACGGTGCAGGGGCTGCCGAGCGCCACAGCGCTGGCCGCCCTGATCGCGCCGTACACCGGCCACGACGCGTACATCTGCGGGCCCGGCCCGTTCATGGCCGCGGCGGAGGAGGCGGTCAAGGGCGCCGGGATGCCGGCCGAGCGCGTGCACATCGAGGTGTTCAAGTCACTGGACTCCGACCCGTTCGCGGCGGTCGTCATCGAGGAGGACGACAGCGACGAGGGTCCGGCCACGGCGATCGTCACGCTCGACGGCGAGACCCACGAGGTTCGGTGGCCGCGCAACGCCAAGCTGCTCGACGTGCTGCTGGACAAGGGCCTCGACGCGCCGTTCTCCTGCCGTGAAGGTCATTGCGGGGCCTGCGCGGTGCTCAAGAAGAGCGGCGAGGTCGAGATGGACATCAACGACGTGCTCGAACAGTCCGATCTCGACGAGGGCCTGATCCTCGGTTGCCAGGCCTTGCCGCGGTCGGATTCGGTCGAAGTCACCTATGACGAATAGCGCGCAAGCTAGCATTCGCCGCACGTGGGAGGGAGCAACGTGACGAAACGGTTGGCCAACCTCGCTGCGACGGTTGCGGCGGCGTTGGTGACGCTGGCCTTCGTCGTCCCCGCATCGGCGGGAGCGGCGGTCGACACCGCGGACTCGTCGATTCCCGTCGACCCCGCCACCAATCTCGAGATGCACGTGACGGCCAATTGCATCGCGGCCGAGGCCAAATGCTTGTTCAACGCCGACGCGAATCTGCGTCGGGGGCCGGATGTTCTCGGCTTCCCGGGCGACCTGTGGGCGCGCCAGACCACGACATTGCGGACGATGGACCGCGGCGTGTACATCAACTTCAACTTCGACGCGCCCAACACCCGGTCGTTCAAATCGCTGACCGACGTGGAGTTCGCGACCATCTACTTCGGCGGCGGACCGCCCGAGAAATTCCAGTTGCGCGGGATCGCCTGGCCGGTCGATCAGCGCACCGGCGCCCCGCGCACCGACGTCCCGTTGATCGTGTGTTCACACATCCAGGTGGTGTACGCCGGCGTGAACATCACCTCGCCCGACGCCTGCGCGCAAGCCGCGTTCAGCTAGCGCGGCAGCCCCAGCAGCCGCTCGCCGGCGAGCGTGAGCAGAATCTGCTCGGTGCCGCCCGCGATCGTCAGACAGCGGGTGTTGAGGAAGTCGAACACCGTCGAGTTCTCGACCACACCGCCGCCTTCGGACAACTCCATCCGGAGTTCGGCGAGCGCCTGGCGGTAGCGCACGCCGATCAGCTTGCGCACGCTGGCCTGCGGGCCCGGATCCTGGCCTCCCAGAGCCAGTTCGGCGATCTTCTGATCCAGCAGCGAGCCCACCTGCGCCGCCACGATCAACGCGCCCAGCTGATCCTGGCCGGCCACATCGAAGTCGAGCGTGGCGACCTGCTTGAGCAACTCCTCCATCGGGTTGCCGAGCGCGGTGCCCGCGGCCATCGCCACCCGCTCGTTCGCGAGCGTGGTGCGCGCCAGCCGCCATCCGTCGTTGACCTGGCCGACGACCATCTCGTCGGGCACGAAGACCTCGTCGAAGAACACCTCGTTGAACAGGTTGTCTCCGGTGATCTCGCGCAGCGGCCGGATGTCGATGCCCGGCGCGGACATGTCGACGAGGAAGTACGTGATGCCCTTGTGTTTCGGCGCATCCGGATCGGTGCGGGCCAGGCACACTCCCCAGGCCGCCTTGTGTGCCGCCGATGTCCACACCTTCTGGCCGGTCAGCTTCCAACCGCCGTCGGTTCGAACGGCTTTGGTGCGCAACGCCGCCAGGTCCGACCCGGCGCCCGGTTCGGAGAACAGCTGGCACCAGAGCAGCTCACCGCGCAGCGTCGCAGGCAAGAACTTTTCGATCTGCTCCGGGGTGCCGTGCTCGAGAATCGTTGGCGCGGCCCACCATCCGATGACCAGATCGGGACGCGTCACCCCGGCGGCTGCCAACTCCTGGTCGATCAGCAACTGCTCGGCGGGCCCGGCGCCACGCCCGTACGGCTTGGGCCAGTGCGGTGCCTGCAGGCCGGCGTCGGCGAGCGCGGCCTGCTGCCTTTCGGCGGGCAGCGCGGCGATTTCGGTGACGGCCGAAGCAATTTCGGGTCGCAAGTCGGCGACGGACTCGAGGTCGATGCGCAGTTCGCGGCGCACGCCGTGCTGCGTCAACGCGGCCACCCGGCGCAGCCAGCGCTGCGCTCCGCCGAGGAAGTGCGCGATGCCGTACGCGCGGCGCAGATACAGATGTGCGTCGTGCTCCCAGGTGATCCCGATGCCGCCCAGCACCTGGATGCAGTCCTTGGCGTTGGCCGTCGCGGCGTCGATCCCCACCGCCGCGGCCACCGCAGCCGCGATCGACAACTGCTTCTCGTCGCCCTCCGAGACGGCTTTCGCGGCATCGGCGGCAGCCACCGACGCCTGCTCCGAACGCAGCAGCATCTCCGCACACATGTGCTTGATCGCCTGGAAGCTGCCGATCGGCTTGCCGAACTGCTCGCGCACCTTGGCGTATTCGGTCGCTGTCTGCAGCGCCCAGCGCGCCAGGCCGGCGGCCTCCGCCGCCATGACCGTCGCGGCGATGTCGATCACTCGTTGCGCAGGCGCGTCGACCGCCTCGGCGGGCACCGATTCGAGCACGACGCGCGCGAGCGGTCGGGAGAAGTCGGTGGCCTTCAGCGGCTCGACGGAGACGCCGTCGGCACCGGCGTCGACCATGACGAAGACGTCGCCGGCCGGCAACAGGAGCACCCCCGCCGGATCGGCACCGAGCACGTAGGCCGCGGTGCCCGAGACGCGGCCGTCGGCGAATTGCACATCCGCCGTCAAGGCCACTCCGGCGACCCGCTCCCCGGACGCCAGCGCCTGCAGCACGTCAGGCTGCTCGAGCACCAATGTGGCCAACGCGGTCGTGGCGATCGGGCCGGGGATCAACGCAGCGCAGGCCTCGTCGACCATCGCGCACAGATCGTCGACCGTGCCGTCCGCACCGCCGTGCTCCTCTGGCAACGCCACGCCGAAAATCCCCAGTTCGGCCACCCCGGCATAGGGTTGCCGCCAGGCCTCCGGCCGGCCTTGCTCGACTTCGCGCGCCGCCGAGATGGCGCCGGAAGCTGCTGCCCAGTCACGGACCAACTCCCGTACGGCTGACTGCTCGTCGGCAATGGTCCCCGGGGATGCGAGCGACACCGTCCACTCCTAGCGATTGGGTGAGAAGGCGGCGCTCCTCACTAGAACGTGTTCTAATAGTGCCAGCGATCGACCGTCAAGTCGAACGCCATTACAGCAGGACACGTCGGTGCCAGCGCGGGTGTCGAGGTGAGAAATAGAGGATCGGCATGCGTATCGTTTCGAGCGAGCACGCATCGTGAAGGAGTTGCCCGCCGCATGTCTGGCCCATCTCAGCCAGCCTCCGCCAGTCCGGGGTCGGATTCGCGACCGCGCCAGGTGATGAACGTGGCGGTCCTGTCCGAGTCCGAACTCGGCTCCGAAGCTCAACGCGAGCGTCGCAAGCGCATCCTGGACGCCACCCTGGCGATCGCCTCCAAGGGCGGTTACGAAGCCGTCCAGATGCGCGCCGTAGCCGAACGGGCCGACGTCGCGGTCGGCACCCTGTACCGGTACTTCCCGTCGAAAGTGCATCTGCTGGTCTCTGCGCTGGGCCGGGAATTCGAGCGCATCGACGCCAAGACCGACCGCGCGTCGCTGACCGGCGGCACGCCGTATCAACGGCTGAACATCATGGTCGGCAAGCTCAACCGGGCGATGCAGCGCAATCCGCTGCTGACCGAGGCGATGACGCGTGCGTTCGTCTTCGCCGACGCGTCCGCGGCCGGTGAGGTCGACCACGTCGGCAAGCTGATGGACTCGATGTTCGCCCGCGCGATGAGCGACGGTGAGCCGACCGAAGACCAGTACCACATCGCCCGGGTCATCTCCGATGTCTGGCTGTCGAACCTGCTTGCCTGGTTGACGCGGCGCGCCTCTGCGACCGATGTCAGCAAGCGGCTCGACCTCGCGGTACGGCTGCTGATCGGCGACGGAGAGCACCCTAAGATCTAGGCGTGCTCCCAGCGGATCTGCAGCGCGCGCTCTCCTCGGCCGCCGCCGCCCCGTGGCTGCTGGTCACCTCCGATTTCGACGGCACCCTCGCGCCGATCGTGAGCAATCCGCCGGATGCCCGGCCGCTCGCCGATGCCGCCGATGCACTTGTCGAGCTGGCCGATCTACCGCAGACGGCGTCGGCGCTGATCTCCGGACGCGCGCTCGAGGTGCTGCGGGACCTGTCGTCGATGCCGTCGACGGTGCATCTCGTCGGCAGCCACGGCGCCGAGTTCGACGCGGGCTTCACCCATGAGATCGACAGCGTTGCGCTGCAACGGATCACGGCTGAGCTCGAGTCGATCGCCGCTGACAAGCCGGGCGTCACGGTCGAGACGAAGCCGGCCAGCGTCGCACTGCACGTGCGCAACGCCTCGGCTCGTGACGGCGAGGCCGCGCTGATGGCCGCCCGTGAGGCATCCGCGGACTGGGCCGCGCAGCTGACCGAGGGCAAGGCCGTGCTCGAGTTCGCGGTGATCCAGACCGACAAGGGCGAAGCGATCGACATCCTGCGATCGCACCAGCACACCGCCACGGTCGTATTTTTCGGTGATGACGTCACCGACGAGAAGGCATTCCGTCGCCTCAGCGGAGACGATGTGGGCGTGAAGGTCGGGCCGGGCGAAACGCTGGCGCGTTACCGGGTGCAGTCACCCGAAGACGTTGCGGCAGCGCTGAAGTACCTGCTCGACGCGCGTCGCTCGAACTCGGCTTGACGATGCTCACCGACGCCGAGATCGCCGCCAGGACCACTCGGGCCGTCGCGGCGGCCGCGACCGCCGGCACCGAGCTCGGCCTTCGGGTAGCCGAGCCCCGCGTGCTCTACGACGTGTTCTCGGTGATCGTCCACCTGTACCCCGAACCGGTCGTCGCACGGGTTCCCACCGTGCTGCCGCCGTCGTATTCGACCGATCCGGAAACCCAGACAGCACAGCAGCGGTGCGAGCTCGCCGTGGCGGGGTGGCTGGCGGACCGCGGCCACCCGGTGGTGCCACCGAGTCCCCTGGTGCCGCGTGAACCCGTTCGGCGCGACGGCTTCTCGATGACGTTCTGGCAGTTCGTCGAGCAGGTTCCGGGCGCCGAGCCGGACATGGAGCGGCGGATGGCAAGAACCGCGCAGCTGCATGCCGCGCTGCGCGACTACGACGGGGAACTCGACTTCTGGGCACCGTTCGGCACCTACATTCCCGAGGGCCTGGCGGAGTTGGAGCGCCTGCCCGACCTGATCTGCGCGGCCGATCTGCAACGGGCACAGCGCGAATGGGCGGTCATCGCACCTGTGATGACGTCACGGACAGCGTTCGAATCCGCGTTTCCCGGCGTCGACCTGCAGCCGATTCACGGTGACGCGCCGTACCACAACATGATCGCCACCCCCGACGGGGAACTGTGGTCGGACTTCGAACTCGTGACGTTGGGCGCGATCGAGTCCGATCTGGCGATGGTCGGCCCCGCCGCGGTCGCCGCCTACGATGCGGCAGCCGCCTCGCTGGGGTTGCGGCCCACAGACGAACGCGTGCTGCGGGTCACCGAGGCGGCGGCGCGGCTGGCGATGATCGCAGCGCTGGCGATGGCGCCCGCGCTGCCTATGCTCGTCGACAGCATCGCGCCGATGATCGAGCAGTGGCGTGCCGGCCCCGCGGTGACCGGTCTCTAGGCTGGCGGGCCCGCGGTGCGGCCACGGACCACCTCGGTGTCGAGCACCTCGACCACGGGCAACCCCGACCGCGGCGGGTGGTGTAGCAGATACCCTGCGCGACGGCCCTTTTCGACACTGGGCTGGATGACGGTGGCCAGCCCACGCCGCAGCGCCTCGGGCACCCCGTCGAAACCGGTGACCGTCATCTGCCCGGGCACGTATATCCCGCGTGCCCGCAGATAGTCCATCGCCGAAAGAGCCAGGACGTCGGCGGTGCACATCAGCGCGGTCAACCGCGGGTTCGCGTTGAGCGCGACCTCGGCCGCGGCCCCGCCCGAAGTCGGCGAATGGTCGCGGCTTTCCACCACGGTCAACGATTCCGGGTCGAGACCGGCGGCGCTCATCGCGTCGCGCACACCCGCGATGCGCTCCCGCTGCACGTGAAAGTGCGGTGTCTGCAACCGCTCGGGGTCGGCCACGGCCGGCCCCGCTCCGCCGTCGGGATTGTCGCGGCCGAGCCGCATGGTCAGCACGCCGATCTCCCGGTGGCCAAGCTGCACAACATGTTCGGCCAAACTGCGCATCGCGCCACGGTCGTCGATGCAGATCCGCGATGCCCCCGGCACATCCTTGGGCTGGTCGACCACCACCATCGGAAGGTGGCGCTGCTGGACGACCGCAAGATACGGATCGTCGTCGGATGCGGAGTACACCGCGAAACCGTCGACCCCGGCTGCCAGGATCGCCGCGGTGCCGTCGCTGACGCTGCGATTGGGGCCGATCGCCACCAACAGCAGTCCCTGCCCCGCCTCTTCGCACGACTCGGCCAGCCCGGCAACGAAATCCAGCGCGGCCGGATCGCTGAACGAGTAGTTGAGCGGTTCGGTGATCATCAGGCCGACAGCGCCGGCCTTGCGTGTACGCAGCGACCGCGCCACCGGGTCTGGGCCCGGGTATCCGAGGCGCTTCGCAGTGGCCAGCACTCGCTCGCGAAGTTCGGCCGACAACTGGTCGGGCCGGTTGTAGGCGTTGGAGATCGTGGTGCGCGAAACCTTCAGCTCCGCCGCCAGAGAAGCCAGGGTGGCATGCCGTCTGGGCGTGGGACTCCTCGGCATGCTCCCCGACAGTAGCCGAACTCGGGCCGTAGTTAGGCGATCAGCACCCGATCGGCGGTTTGCGAAAGCCCCCGTTGAGCGGCCCATACCACCGCCCAGAGGCCACACGCGATCGAGACGATCACGAAACTGGGCGGCGCGTTGAACATCGCCGACAGCCCCAGCCCGGCCCACACCGACGCCAGGCTGAACCCCGTGGACAGCGCAATCGCCGTGCCCGGTCGCGGCGTCAGCATGATCGCCGCGGCGGCGGGCGTGACGACCAGCGCGAACAACAGCAGGGTGCCGACCGCCTGCACGGCCATCGTCACCGCAAGGCCGAGAAGCGCCATGAACGCCACCGACAACGCGCGCACCGGCACCCCTCGCGCGTCGGCCACCTGGGCATTGACGGACGTGAACAGCAGCGGCCGGTAGATCATCGCGATGCACAGGGCCAGCACCACCAGCAGCACCGAGAACGTCGCGATCTGCTGCCGCGAGATCGCCAGCAGGTTTCCGAACAAGACGTTGGTCATCGTGCTCGAACTCTTGGTCGCCAGCGAGTTGAAGAACAATCCGAGCCCGGTCGCGAAGGCCAGCACGGTGCCGGTGGCCACTTCGCGGTCGGCCGCGCGACGACCCAGCGCACCGATCACCAGCGCGCCGCCGATGCAGAACACGCCGAGCCCCACCCCGACCGGGACGCCCACCAAAACCGCGCCCGTCGCACCGGGAAGCCCGATGTGGGCGAGCGCATGCGCGGCGAAAGCGGTGTTGCGCACCACGACGAAGTAACCGATCAGCCCGGCGGCGAGCGCGACGATCGTGCCGCCGATCAACGCGTTGCGCATGAACGAAGACGAAAGGATGTGCCACCAATTATCTTGGTAGCCAAGCGCGACGATGGTCGTGGTCATCACGTCCTCCGCATGTACAGCTCGCCCTGCGGTGTGTGCACGACTTCCACCCGGGCGCCGTAGAGGTGGCTCAGCAGCGTCTCGTCGACCACCCCGTCGAGGGTGTCGAAGTGGGCGTGCCCGTCGAGCATGTAGATGGCACTGGTCAGCACGCCGAGCAGGGGGTTGAGATCGTGCGCGACGACGAGAATCGTCACGCCGAACTCGGTGTTGATTCGTTCGAGCACCGCGACGATCTCGCGTTGGCTGCGCAGGTCCAGCGCGGCCAACGGCTCGTCGAGGATCAGCATCCGGGGTTTGGAGACGAGCGCTTCGGCCAGCGCGACCCGCTGACGTTGGCCGCCCGAGAGCTGGGAGAGCCGCTTGTTTCCCACCGCCGTCGCGTCGACGGCGGCCAGCACCTCGTCCACGCGGCGGTTGTCCCCGCGACTGGGCCGACCGAAGCCCCACCGGTGCCCGATCAGCCCGAGCATCACCGCGTCGCGCGCGCGGATCGCCTCACCGGAGGCCGACGCGTAGTTCTGCGGGACGTACCCGATCGCCTTGTTGAGCACGCCGGCGGGCTGTCCGAAGACGCGGACGTGGCCGGAGGCCGGGGGGACCAAACCGAGCACGATCTGCAGCAGCGTGGTCTTGCCCGCACCGTTGGATCCGATGACGGCGACGATTCCGCCCGCCGGCACGTCGAACGTGGCCTCCGACCAGATCAGCCGACCGCCCCGCGCGGCACTGACGTCGTCGAAGGTCAGCGCCACAGGTTCGGTGACGGGTTGCGGGTCAGGTTCGGACACCGAGCGCCTCACCGAGGGCGGTCAACTGATCCACCTGCCAGCTCTCGAACGAATCGGCGTCCTGCGGCACGGTCTCGGTGATCTCGACCACCGGAACGCCGGCCTGTTCGGCGACTGCTCGAAGTTGTTGTGGGACAGCACCTTCGGTTTGCACGTTGTAGACCAGGACGTCGACGCCGCGATCGCTCAGCAGTTGCAGGAACGCGTCGAGATCAGCAGGCGAGGGCTCGGAGTGGTTGGACGACGCGACCTGATAGCCGCCCGGGGTGCGGTTGACCAGGCCGAGTGTGGCGCCCATGTCGTCGAACATGGTCTCGGTTGCGGCATAGGTCTTGCCGGCCGCGCCGGCCCTGATGGAGTCGATGAGCCGATCGTACGGCTTGAGGTTCTCGGTGAACGCTATGCGACGCTCGTCGAAGTAGTCCGCAGCGTCGGGCGCCAGTTGGCGCAGCCGGGCCGTCACCGCGTCGGCGAGCGCGGTCACCGCCGCAGGGTCGTACCACACGTGGGAGTTGGCTTCACCGTCGTGCGCGTGCGCCTCCTCGTCGCTGCCGCGCAGGGCCACCGCATCGACGACCGGCGCATCGGGCGCCGTGCTGGCGGCGAGCTTGGCCGCCCACTCGTCGTAGTGACCGCCGTTGATGACCACGAGTTGCGCACCCTCGAAGTTCGCCGCGTCCGAGGGCGTGGGCTCGAAGTCGTGGGGATCGGCCGCCGAGCCCGCCAGCACCGTCGTCACCTTCGCGCACGCGCCGCCGAGCTCGGAGACGATGTCGCCCCACTGGTCGACACTGACGACGACATCGACCGGCGTGGTGGGGCACGGGGCGCCACCACCGGCGTCCGCCCCACTCGAACCCGAGTCACCAGCCTGTCCACACGCCGCCAACGCGAACGGAGCGGTCAACACGAGGCTGGCAAGAAGCGCGCGGACCGCGGCCTTGGTGGCGAACACGACGACAATGATAACCATTTTCAGCCCCGTCGCCTGACGCGAGGACGAAGTGGCCATGGATTACATCGGCTCCGCAGCGATCACGTAATCGTTGCCGTGACTCAAACCGTCCTGGCGTTCCGCGAGTTCCAGCGCCCGAGCGCGGAGCTCTTCGACATGATCGCGCATGCTCGAACCGAGCTCCGCCGACGGAAAACGCGCGATCCGAGCCAGACACATATCGAGTTGGGCGTCGATGTAGCGGGCGCGGTAGCGAATGGGGAACCGTCGTGCTTCGAGCATGCGAAAGCCGGCCGTACCGAGCTGGCGCTGCATCCACTCGAGGGGAAACTCCCGGTATGGCCGCTCGCCGGCAAGCAACAGGCAGGCGTCGCGCACCCGACCGATTTCCCAGATGACCCTGCCGCTCTCGGTGGCGGGTTCGAATTGGACGTAGGGCTCCAGACCGATGATGTACACGCGGCCATCGTCTGCCACCAACGGCCGAAGCCGTTCGAACACTCGATCCTGCCAGTAGGGGGCGAACCCCTCGATTGCGCCGACGAGGTAGTCGATCAGCACGGTGTCGAAGGTTTCTCCGGTGAGAAGGCTGTCATCGACCCAATTGCCGACGAGCAACCGATCCTGTGGGCGTACCGAAGATCCCAGTGCGTCCCGGGACTTCTCGGCCATGCTGCGCGCCGCAGTGACCGCCGTCCATCGCTCGGTGGGCAGCGTCAGGATCCACTCGAGTGACTTCACTCCAGTTCCGGCGTCGAGCAGGCTACCCCACGACCGATCGCCGTGCAGGTCTTCGATATAGCGGAAAAGCGTTGATATCGCTGGGTTTTCGGCCATATGATCACCGTCGCCGACGGTACAGGAGAGCCCGGCCACCCGAAGCCGCGCCGGACACACCACCCAACAGCCAGCGGCTGATCAGGACGAGCGCGGCGAGAAAGGCCGCCGACCCCGTCCCTACGGCGGGCGATGTCGACGCATTCGATGCTGTCCCTGCAGTGAGTTCGATCGAGGGCTGAGCGACTGCGTCGGCGTCCCCAGAGTCGCCGTGGGCGCCATGGTCGTGGTCGTCGTGGTCGTGGTCGTGGGCGTCGTGGTCGTGGTCGCCGTGGTCATGGTCGTCGTGGGTCAACCCGAAGGTGTCGTCATCGTGGGAGTGGCTGTGGCCGTGGTCATCTGAGCCGGATGCGTGTTGGTGATCTTCGGAGGTTCGACCTTCCCCGCCGTGGGGGTGCTCATGACCCGCGACGCTGTGGCTGTGCGCGTGTTCGCCGCCACTGTGGCTGTGCTCTCCGCAGTCGCCGCCGCCGTGGCTGTGGTCGTGGCATTCGTCGCCGCTACCGTGGCTGTGGGTGTGGCCGCCCCCGCCGCCGTCGTGATCGTGGTCGTGGGGGTCCTCGCCACCGTGATCGTGGTCGTGGGGGTCCTCGCCACCGTGATCATGGTCGTGGTCGTCTTCCCCACCGTCGTGGTCATGGTCGTGGTCGTCTTCGTCGCCGCCGTGATCGTGGTCGTGCTCGTGTTCGTTCCCATCGGTACGAGCGCCACCGGTTTGGGTTCGGTGAAGTGCCGCGCTTCGTTCGACGGGTTCGTCTGTCGCCTCACCGTTGCGACCGGAACCGACAGTCGCTCTGGGCTTCTTGTCTTCGCCGCGCCCAGCGTCGTCCGAAAACCGGACCTCCGCGCGACCGGAGCCGACGACCACCCTTGTTTTGTCGTCTACGCCGGGCTTCTTGTCTTCGCCACGGGCCGGGCGACCGAGCGGCGAATCATCTCGCCCGGACCCGACCGTCACCCTCGGCTTATCGCTTTCACCGGTTGCTGATCCGGTCCGACTGGAGCCCGAGCCATCGGAATCCGCACGCGGGACGCCGGAATCAGCATCTTGCGGTCGCAGCGGATGCTCTTGGCTGACCAGGTACGCCGCGATCGGCCGGTCAGCGGTACGCGCGCGGGGGATGGCGTCTGTGTAGGCGGCGATCAACACCGCCGCCGAAGGAACTACCCACACCTAACGCATATCTCCCCGCACTTCGACCTCGACTCTCATCGCTTCTCAATCGGTAGGCGCTCACCTTAACGATAATGAACATCATTTTCAATAATTCGTTACTTTTGGGTTTCTAATCCGCGACGGCCAAAGCCGCTGCGGCCCTTATCGGCCGGCGATGACGCCCCGCTTAGGCTGACCGCGTGACCCAGCACGCCTTCAGCCCAGCCGAGCAGCGGGCCGTCTACCGGGCGATCATCGAACGACGCGATATGCGCCAATTCGTCCCGAACGCAACGGTGCCCGACGACGTGCTGGCCCGGCTGCTACAGGCGGCACATACCGCGCCGAGCGTCGGGCTGATGCAGCCGTGGCGGTTCATCCGGATCACCGATCTCGACATCCGCCACGAGATTCACCGGCTGGTCGATCAGGAGCGGTTGCGCACGGCGGAAGCACTCGGCAACCGCGGCGAAGAGTTCCTCGCGCTCAAGGTGGAGGGGATTCTCGACTGCGCCGAGCTGTTCGTGGTGGCGCTCGCCGACGGCAGGGCCGCGCATGTCTTCGGCCGTCGCACACTTCCGCAGATGGATCTCGCGTCGGTCTCGTGTGCTTTGCAGAACCTGTGGCTTGCCGCCCGGGCGGAAGGCCTTGGTATGGGCTGGGTCTCGATTTTCGAACCGCGCGATCTCCGCCTGCTGTTGAACATGCCCGACGACGCCGAACCTGTCGCGATCATCTGCCTTGGACCGGTCCCGGCGTTTCCCGAGCGACCTGTCCTCGAACTCGAGCAGTGGGCGTTCGGAGGGCCGCTCACCGAATTCGTCTCGGAGAACAGCTGGCAGGGTACGCCTCCGCGCCGCACAGAACTCGCCTGATGCCTCGCGAGCACAGCTGAGTCGGCGTCGGCGCGCCTATGCTCATGAGAATGAGGATCGACCTCAACGCCGACATCGGCGAGAGCTTCGGAGTGTGGCGCCTCGGCGATGACGAGGCCATGCTGGATCTCGTCACGAGCGCCAACGTGGCGTGTGGCTTCCATGCCGGCGATGCCGCAACGCTTTCGAGGACCTGTCGAGCCGCAGCCGAACGGCAAGTACGCATCGGCGCCCAGGTCGGCTACCGCGACCTCGCTGGGTTCGGCCGCAGGTTCATCGACGTCGAGCCCGAGGAACTGACCGCCGACGTCATCTATCAGATCGGTGCGCTGCAAGCACTCGCCGACGTTGCCGGCTCACGGGTCAGCTACGTCAAACCACATGGCGCACTGTACAACTCGATTGTCGACCACCGCGATCAGGCGCGTGCCGTCGCGGCGGCGGTGCACGCCGTAGATCCCGGCCTACCCGTGCTCGGGCTTGCCGAATCCGCGTTCTTCGCCGAGGCTCGAGAATTCGGCTTGCGCACCGTGGCCGAGGCCTTCGCCGACCGAGCCTACCGTCCAGACGGCCGACTCGTGTCGCGCCGGGAACGCAACGCCGTACTGCAGGATCCGGGCACCATCGCCGAACGGGTGGCGTCGATGGTGACGGCCGGGCGGGTCGACGCGGTCGACGGATCCACCATCACGGTGAGCGCTGAATCCATTTGTGTACACGGGGATTCACCCGGTGCCGTGCAGATGGCCACTGCGGTGCGCGAGCGCCTGCTGGCCGACGGAGTCGAACTGGTCCCGTTCACCTGAGCGCTCACCTCTTCACCAATCCGCAATCGAAACACTTTGCGCCGTCCGCGACGCGGTAGTACAGACAGCAGCTGCGGCGACGGAAGGCCAGATTGTGCTTGACCGTTCCGGTTCCCGCCAGCTTCCCGGTCTGCAACAGTGACCGCGCCAACCGGGTGGCATCATCGCGCAGTTGCGGCTTGACCGAATACAACGCACGGGCCGCGGCCACCAGCGCCGACGCGATGTTGCCGTAGAGCAGTCCGGGCGCGACCTTGACGCGCAGCCCGTCGGCGAACGGTTCCAGATGCTCTTCGACGACGACGCGATACAACGTCTCGGCCGGGTCACCGCGCAGCCGAACACCCTCGGGCGTCGGCAGTCTCAGCGCCGGGCTGTCGTCGGCCCGCTGTAATCGGTCGAGATTCGGCACCATTGCGTTCATCACGGCGCATGCGAGGACGGGCGACCACAGCCTCGACGCGTGGCTCAACTGCACCGTCGACGCGCTGACGCGCAGATCTCTCGTGCGGTACCGGGCCGCCGTCGCCTCGATCAGGTCCGCGTAGCCCTCCGCATAGCACCGCTCGATCGGTCGCCAGCCCTGCTCGCCAACACCATGGGCGATCGCGAAGAAACCACCGAGGCCGGCGATCTCGGCGAGCTCGGCATCGATCCTCATCGATCCAGCACCGCCGCCGTGGCAAGGTGTCGACGCGACGCCATGGGTTCTGCGTGCCTTCCGTCATGTGCGGATGCCGCGGGAAGTGCGCTCGGTACGCCGAGGCCATCCTCGCCGGGGAGATCCGCCCCAGTCCTCGTGAGGAGGCGACTGCGACGAGTATCTGGCTTTCGGACCGCATCGGGATACGGTCCGATCACAGTGGCGGGACCGCGCCGGATTCACACCGGCTTCCTCGGGTCACCGTCGCCTATGACAGGTGAACCTGCCATAGGCCGACACCTATTGACGTCTCGCCTGGCGACTTGCGGGGATGGGCCGTAGACCCGGTGGGCATGGACCGCCAACCCGCTCTCGTTCTCGCGGCGTCATCGCGCCCCACACGCCCCACGCCTCCACGGAGGTCAGGGCATATCGCAGACATTCACGTTGCACCGGACATGACCGGCAGACCTTCTTCGCCCGCTCCTCACGAGCTGCCCTGCGTTCGCCGCGCTCACCATCGGATGCGAAGAACATCTCGGTCGGCAGCCCACGACACTTGGCATGCAGCTGCCACTCCAGCTCTTCTGCGCAAGGGCGCCGTGCCGGTCGAGCGCGACCGGCCTCTCGGGTGTCCATGGAATCAGCGCGACGAGCCGAAGGGCAGAAGCGCGATCTCGCGCGCATTCTTGATCGCGATGGCAACCTGACGCTGCTGCTGAGGCGTCAGCCCGGCCATCAGCGTTCCTCCCGGAAGTCGACGTGGCGACGCACGACCGGGTCGTACTTGCGCAGCACAAGCCGGTCGGGGTCGTTGCGCCGGTTCTTACGCGTGACGTACGTGTAGCCCGTGCCGGCGGTCGAGCGCAGTTTGACGACGGGCCTGATGTCGGTGCGCGCCATCAGATCTGCTGCCCCTTGCTGCGAAGCCGCGCCACCACCGCTTCGATGCCGTCGCGGTCGAT
The DNA here is from genome assembly GCF_003284965.1 of Mycolicibacterium sp. GF69. GTDB lineage: Bacteria > Actinomycetota > Actinomycetes > Mycobacteriales > Mycobacteriaceae > Mycobacterium. The sequence goes on along the minus strand of NZ_QMEW01000005.1, from coordinate 85,187 downwards.
GACCTTGATTCCTTTGGCGCTCACCCGCAGTTTGATTCGGCGGTCCTCGGACGGCAGGTAGTACGTCTTGGTCTGGATATTGGGCTTCCAGCGACGACGAGTGCGCCGGTGCGAATGCGATATGGAGTTGCCGAAGCTGGGGGTTCGGCCGGTGACCTGACAGTGCGCGGACATGTTCCTCCTCGCCCGGTACGCTAACGTTAATGAAAACCATTTTCAACTTGAGGAGGTTTCAGTGCGCACTCCGGTGGTGCTGATCTGCGGGCAAGGCGACACCGACAGCACCGCCGAAGTGCTGGCCCGCGCGACCGGCACGGCGGTCGTCCGGCACAAGTACGACGGACAGGTCGTCGTGCGCAGCGTCACGACGTCGTCGGGAACCTCCGAATGGCCGATTGAGTTGGTCCGAGGATGCGTGACCTGCACCGTCCGCCAGGATCTGTTGGTTCTGCTGCGCCGGCTGCACCGCCGTAGCGATATCGATCGCATTGTGGTGCAACTGATGCCGTGGCTTGAACCGGAGCCGGTGTGCTGGGCCATCGGCAATGTCGTCGTCCACGTCGGCCCCGGGTACATCGACGGCCCGGCGGCACGCGACGTCCGCGTCGAGGCGGTGGTGACGTGCGTCGACTCGGACACCTGGCTGGATCAGGCGACCGGCGACGACGGCCTCGAAGATGGTCGCACCGTGGCGCAGGTGGTGGTCGGGCAGGCCGAATTCGCCGACGCGTTGATACTCGACAGACCCCATGCACAAACTCTGAAAGTCTTGCGGCGGTTGGCACCTCGTGCGCGCTTGACGGTCGGAGCCGAACGCGTCGAGGTCGCTCTGGCCAACCTCGAGCCCGACAGCAGGCGCGGACGCAGCGGCAACCCCCACGATCCGCTGCTCGCGGGCCAGCCGTCCCTTGATGCGGACGGCGATGTCGGGTTGTTGCTGTTCTGCGCCCGTCGGCCATTCCACCCCCGGCGACTGCACGATGCGCTCGACGTGCTGCTCGACGGTGTGGTGCGCACCCGCGCAAGGCTCTGGTTGGCCAGCCGGTTCGATGACGTCATGTGGATGGAATCAGCCGGCGGTGGAATGCGTTTCGAGTACGCCGGACGCTGGCTCGCAGCGATGTCTGCTCAGGAGCGGGCCTATGCCGACCCGCAGCGTGCGGCGCTGGCCGCCGCCGACTGGCACGACCAGCTCGGCGACCGTCACGTGTCGATCGCCGTGTTGGTGTGCGGGGCGCAACCGGAGGACATCGTCGACGCATTACGCGCAGCGCTGCTCACCGACGAGGAATGGGATCGCCCGACCCAATGGTCCAGTTACCCAGATCCGTTCGGCGATTGGCACGAGGATCCGTGCGACGACATGGCAGAGCATGTGGGCGACATCAGCACGAGCCACGAAGGAGAGGACCGATGAAACCGGGCATTCACCCCGACTATGACCGAGGGCCGCGCTTAAGGTTGGCGCTATGCGCCCCAAGCTCGGCAGGCCCGATCTGGCGGACTATCACGGCTTCTTCGATGTCCCGCCTGCCATCGAGGGCGCTCCTCTGGCGGTCACCTGGGCGGGCGTCACCACGCTGCTGATCGACGACGGTGAATCGGCGGTGCTGACCGACGGCTTCTTTTCCAGGCCCAGCCTTCTCGAGGTCGCGCTGCGGCGGCTTACGCCGTCGCAACCCCGCATCGACGGCTGCCTGACCCGGCTGCGCATCGACCGGTTGGCGGCCGTCCTTCCTGTGCACACCCACTATGACCACGCGATGGACAGCGCGGTGGTCGCCGAGCGGACCGGTGCGCACATCGTCGGCGGCCGATCGGCGGCCCAGGTGGGCCGTGGCCACGGGCTTCCGGAGGACCGCCTCGTCGTGGCCATCCCCGGGCAAGTGGTCCGGCTCGGCGCGTACGACGTCACGCTCATCGAGGGTGACCACTGTCCGCCCGACCGGTTCCCCGGTTCCATCACCGGGCCGGTGGTCCCGCCGGTCAAGGCGTCGGCGTACCGGTGCGGCGAGGCGTGGTCCACGCTGGTTCACCACCGGCCGTCGGACCGACGGCTGCTGGTGGTCGGCAGCGCGGGATTCGTTGCCGGCGCACTGGCCGGGCAGCGGGCCGATGTGGTCTACCTCGGCGTGGGCCAACTCGGGTTGCAACCCGAGCGGTACCTCGTCGACTACTGGCGCGAAACCGTGCGGACGGTGCACGCGCGCCGCGTTGTGCTCATCCACTGGGACGACTTCTTCCGTCCGCTGCACGAGCCGCTGCGCGCGCTTCCCTACGCCGCCGACGACCTCGACGTCTCGATGCGGGTGCTGTCACGGCTGGCCGAAGAAGACGGAATCGCGTTGCACCTGCCCACGCTCTGGCAGCCCGCCGATCCGTGGACCTGATCCTGGCGCTGACCGCGCTGGCGGTCGTGCTGGTGTTCGCGGTCGCCCGCCCCCACCGATGGCCCGAAGCCGTCGTCGCGGTCCCGGCGGCCGCGCTGCTGATCGGGGCCGGGGTCATCGCTCCGTCCGAGGCGGCCGCCGAGGCCGGCCGGCTGCTGCCGGTGGTTGCCTTTCTCGCGGCGGTGCTGGTGCTGGCGCGGTTGTGCGCCGACGAGGGGGTGTTCCGCGCCGCGGGTGCGGTGCTGGCACGTGCGGCCGCGGGCAGCCAGAATCGGCTGATGGCAACGGGTTTCGCGATAGCAGCGGCTACAACGGCGATCCTGAGCCTGGATGCCACCGTGCTACTGCTCACTCCCGTGGTGCTGGCGACCGCGCGCGTCCTGTCTGTGCCCGCGCGCCCGCATGCCTACGCGACGGTGCACCTGGCCAACAGTGCCTCGCTGCTGCTGCCCGTTTCGAACCTGACCAACCTGCTGGCCTTCGCCGCCGCCGGCGTCTCCTTCCTACACTTCGCCGCCCTCATGGCGGCGCCATGGCTGGCGGCGATCGTTGTCGAATTCCTGATTCTGCGTTGGGTTTTCAGACGCGACCTGGCAGCGTCGCCTCGCCCACTCGAACAACCGGCAGTGCAGGTGCCGGTGTTCGCTCTTGTCGTGCTGGGCCTGACGCTGGCCGGCTTCGTCGTCGCCTCGATGCTGGGCGTGTCACCGGCGTGGGCGGCGCTCGGCGGCGTCGTCGTACTCGGTGCACGAAGCCTGATGCGACGCCACAGCACCGTGACCCGCCTCGTCGCCGCCGCCGATGTGCCGTTCCTGGTGTTCGTTCTGTGCCTCGGCGTCGTGGTCGACGCCGTGATGAACAACGGCCTCGACACCGCGATGCGGGGCGTGCTTCCGGCCGGTCAGGATCTGGCGGCGCTGCTCGGTATCGCGGCCGTCGCAGCGGCGCTGTCGAATGTGGTCAACAACCTGCCTGCGGTGCTGGTGCTGCTGCCGTTGGTGTCGGCCTCGGGGCCGGCCGCGGTGTTGGCCGTGCTGATCGGGGTGAACATCGGCCCCAACCTGACCTATGTCGGTTCGCTGGCCAACCTGCTGTGGCGCGGTGTGGTGCGCCGCGAGATCGCCGCCGGACCAATCGAATTCAGCCGCGTCGGGCTGTGCACGGTACCGGCGACCTTGGTGGCCTCGGTCGTCGGGCTGTGGTTGGGGATCGCGCTGTTCGGCGTCTAGTGTCGCTCAACCGCGGCGCTGGCGGGCGATCTCGGCGAGCACCACCCCGGCCGCCACCGACGCGTTGAGCGACTCGGTGGGCCCTGCCATCGGGATGGACACCACCGCGTCGCAGGTTTCCCGGACCAGCCGCGAGAGCCCCTTGCCCTCGGATCCGACCACCACGACGATCGGCCCAGAGCCGTCCACTTCGTCGACGGTCGTGTCGCCGTCGGCGTCCAGTCCGACGATCTGCAAACCCACATCCGCCCACGACTTCAGCGCGCGGGTGAGGTTGGTGGCCCGGGCGACCGGCAACCGCGCGGCGGCACCCGCACTGGTACGCCACGCAACCGCGGTCACCGAGGCCGAGCGGCGCTGCGGGATGAGGACGCCGTGGCCACCGAACGCGGCCACCGAGCGCACGATCGCGCCGAGGTTGCGCGGATCGGAGATGTTGTCCAGGGCGACCAGCAGCGCGGGAGCGCCGTCCGCGGTCGCGGCCGCCAGCAGATCGTCCGGATGGGCATACGCGTACGGCGGGACCTGAAGCGCCAGACCCTGATGCAGACCGTTGGTGGCGATGCGGTCGAGATCGTGGCGCGGCACTTCGAGGATCGAGATTCCCGCATCCGCGGCGATTTGCACGGACTCGGTCAGCCGCTCATCGGCCTCGGCGCCCAGAGCGACGTAGAGCGCGGTGGCGGGCACCCCGGCACGCAGGCACTCCAACACCGGATTACGGCCCAGCACAACCTCGGTGTCCTCGGTCTTGCGCTGTCTGCCCTGCTGCTTCCTGGCCGCCTTCGCGGCGCGTTTGGCCGCAGGATGGTTCGGCCTGTCCTTGGCGGCCGGCGTGGCGCCGCGGCCTTCCAGCCCCCGACGCCGCACACCGCCCGAACCGACCGTCGGGCCCTTCTTCGTGCCCGGTTTGCGTACCGCACCCCGGCGCTTCGAATTTCCGGCCATCTACTTCGTGTGCCCGTCGAGCAGTGTCCACTGCGGACCGTCGGCGGTGTCGGTGACCTCGATACCCGCCTCCTTGAGACGATCGCGGATCGCGTCGGCCTCGGCCCAGTCCCGCCGCGCCCGGGCGTCCTCGCGGCGCTCCACCTCCGCTCGCACCAGCACGTCGACCGCTGCCAGCGCGGCCGACGTCTCGTCCTTGGACTCCCAGCGCTCGTCGAGCGGATCGGCACCGAGGATGCCCATCATCGCGCGGATCGACATCGCCTGGTTCAACGCCGCGTCGTGGTCACCGGCGTCGAGCGCACGGTTGCCCTCGGCGCGGGCCGCGTGCACCTCCGCCAGCGCGATCGGCACCGACAGATCGTCATCGAGCGCCGCGGCGAACTTCGCTGTCCATTCACCGGGCACGACCGCACCCACGCGGTTGCGCACGCGATGCAGAAAGTCTTCGATCCCGCTGTAGGCCTTCGCCGCGTCCTGCAGCGCGGTCTCGGAGAATTCGAGCATCGACCGGTAGTGCGCACTGCCCAGGTAGTAGCGCAACTCCGAGGCCCGGACTCGTTGCAGCACAGCGGGAATCGCGAGCACATTGCCCAGCGACTTGCTCATCTTCTCGCCGCCCATGGTCACCCAGCCGTTGTGCAACCAGTATCGGGCGAACGCGTCACCGGCCGCCTCGGCCTGGGCGATCTCGTTCTCATGGTGCGGGAACACCAGATCCATGCCGCCGGCGTGGATGTCGAACTCGGCGCCCAGATATGCCTCGCACATCGCGACGCACTCGGTGTGCCAGCCCGGCCTACCGCGTCCCCACGGCGTCGGCCAAGACGGCTCACCGGGTTTGGCGCCCTTCCACAACGTGAAGTCGCGCTCGTCGCGCTTGCCGGTCGCGACGCCCTCCCCCTGGTGCACATCGTCGATCTTGTGCCCGGACAGCTTCCCGTAGCCCGGCAGGCTGAGCACGTCGAAATACACGTCGCCGGCGCCGGCACCGGAGCCGACATAGGCATGGCCGCGCTCGATCAGCCGGTCGATCAGCTCGACCATCTGCGTGATGTGACCCGTGGCTCGTGGCTCGGCCGACGGCGGTAGCACACCGAGCGCGTCGTAGGCGGCCGAGAACGCGCGCTCATAGGTCGCCGCCCATTCCCACCATGGCCTGCCCGCGTCGGCGGCCTTGGTGAGGATCTTGTCGTCGATGTCGGTCACGTTGCGGATGAACGCGACGTCGTAACCCTTGGCCAGCAGCCAGCGCCGAAGCACGTCGAATGCGACTCCGCTGCGCACATGCCCGATGTGGGGCAGCCCTTGCACCGTGGCACCGCAGAGGTAGATGGAGGCATGACCGGGCCGCACCGGGACAAAGTCGCGTACCGCACCGGTCATGGTGTCGTACAGCCGCAGGTCGGTCACGTCGGCCGACCGTTCGCTCCGCTCACGACCGCCAATTGTTCGCTCCGCTCACGACGGCCAATTGTTCGCTCCGCTCACGACGGGCCAGCTTACCGGCCTATCTGGGCCGAATCCCCATCGGAGAGGACAAGGGCAGTCGCGATCGCGGCCAGGCCCTCACCCCGCCCGGTCAACCCGAGACCATCGGTGGTCGTCGCGCTCACCGACACCGGAGCGTCGAGTAATCCGGACAGGAGTTTCTGCGCCTCGCCGCGGCGCGGGCCGATCTTGGGTTCATTGCCGATGACCTGAACAGCCGCGTTGACGATCCGGAAGCCGTGTGCGGAAAGCAGCTGACGGACGTGGCGGAGCATGTCGGCGCCGCCGGCGTCACGCCACTCCGGCCGGCCGGTGCCGAAGACCTCGCCGAGGTCGCCGAGACCGGCCGCGGAGAGCAACGCATCGCAGAGGGCGTGCGCGGCCACGTCACCATCGGAGTGGCCTGCGCAGCCGTCGGCGTCGTCAAACAACAGGCACAGCAACCAGCACGGCCGCCCTGCCTGAACGGGATGTACGTCGGTGCCGAGCCCGACCCTTGGCAGGCTCGTCATCGGGGTCAGGAAGCGGCGGCGAGTGCCTCGTCGAGGATGGTCGCGGCCTTCTCGTCATCGGTGTTCTCGGCAAGCGCGAGCTCGCCCACCAGAATCTGCCGCGCCTTGGCCAGCATCCGCTTCTCACCCGCGGACAGGCCACGCTCCTGATCACGCCGCCACAGGTCGCGGACGACCTCGGCAACCTTGTTCACGTCGCCCGAAGCCAACTTCTCGAGATTGGCCTTGTACCGCCGCGACCAGTTGGTCGGTTCCTCGGTATGGGGGGCGCGGAGCACCTGGAAAACCTTGTCCAGACCCTCCTGTCCGACCACATCGCGCACCCCGACATACTCTGCGTTCTCCGCGGGCACTCGAACCGTGAGGTCCCCCTGGGCGACCTTCAAGACGAGATATTCCTTCTGCTCGCCTTTGATGGTCCGGGTTTCGATCGCCTCGATCAACGCAGCACCGTGGTGGGGATAAACAACGGTGTCTCCGACCTTGAAAATCATCAGTTTCGAGCCCCTTTCACACTTCAATGCTAGCACGGTGCCCAGACAGGGGTGGACCAACGGTGCAGGTCAGGGGCACCTCAGGTGAACAGTAGGGGTTGACACGCCAGCGAATCCATGCATCCGGAGTAGGTGACCGTGAGGTCTCGGCGATGTCTGAAAGGTAGCTGTCACAGCGCGATCACGATGGGGTGGCGGTACTTCCGGGGTAGCTGTCGAAGGATTCGGGCCGACGTTGCGGCCCTCGGCTACCGCCTCCCGCCCGCACCTACTACTGTGCATAGTCGAATCGCGCGACTGGTGCATCGGTCGCTTCGAGGTCGAGCAGGAGGCAAGAGTGGACCGCTTCAAACTGGCCGCCTGCGGGCTGGCAACCGCCTTTGTGGTCGGCGGGGCGCTCGTCGGCTGCAGTTCCGGGCAGGTCTCCCAGATGGCCACCCAGGAACCGGCCGTCAACGGCACCAGCGCCAACCTCGGCGCGATCGCGTTGCGCAACGTGCATCTGCGGGCCGAACAGGTGACCGACTTCGTGCGGCCGGGCACCGAGGTGGAGCTGATCTTCCAGGCGTCCAACTCCTCCCCCGACGAAGCCGACAAGCTGGAGTCGATCACCTCCGACGTCGGCACCGTGACGCTGACCGGTGACACCACGCTGCCGGCGGGCGGCGTCCTCACCGTCGGCGCACCGGACGGGCAGATCACCCCGCTGGAGAGCATCGAAGCCGCCGAAGCGGCCGAAGCGGCTGTGGAGTTGTCCAAACCGATCACCAACGGGCTGACGTACGACTTCACGTTCAAGTTCGAGAAGGCCGGCGAGGCCAAGGTGCGCGTGCCCATCTCGGCCGGTGAGACTCCGCGCCGCGGTGGGGCGGTCGAAGCCGGCGGACACGGCGGCGGGCACTGAGCAAAGTCGGCGACACGGCAGCTCTGAGCTGAGTTTCTGTCGGGGGCGACGGCTACCGTCACAGCGTGGCCAAAGGTGTCGCCAATGCGCGTTCGCAGTACCGCTGCTCGGAGTGCCACCACATCACGCTCAAATGGGTTGGCCGCTGCCCGGAATGCGGCACCTGGGGCACGGTCGACGAGGTAGCCGTGCTCTCCGCCGTGGCCGGCGGGTCGGCGCGACGTTCGGTGGCCCCGTCATCGCCGGCCGTGCCGATAAGTTCCATCGATCCCGGGCGCACCCGCCACTTCCACACCGGTATCCCGGAGTTGGACCGGGTGCTCGGCGGCGGCGTGGTCCCGGGATCGGTGACGCTGTTGGCCGGCGACCCCGGGGTCGGCAAGTCGACGTTGTTGCTGGAGGTCGCCCACCGATGGGCGCAGGGCGGTAGACGCGCGCTCTACCTGTCCGGCGAGGAATCCGCCGGACAGATCCGGCTGCGGGCCGGACGCACGGGATGCACGCACGACGAGGTCTACCTCGCGGCTGAATCAGATCTTTCGACCGCGCTTGGACACATCGACGAGGTCCGGCCCAGCCTCGTGGTGGTCGACTCTGTTCAGACGATGTCCAGCACCGAGGTCGACGGTGTGACCGGCGGCGTCACCCAGGTGCGCGCGGTGACAACCGCCCTGACGTCCTACGCGAAGGGCGGGTCCTCCGCGGGTGTCGCGATGATCCTCGTCGGGCACGTGACCAAAGACGGGGCGATCGCCGGCCCCCGTTCGCTCGAGCACCTGGTCGATGTCGTCCTGCACTTCGAGGGCGATCGCACCTCGTCGCTGCGCATGGTCCGCGGCGTCAAGAACCGGTTCGGAGCCGCCGATGAGGTGGGCTGTTTCCTGTTGCACGAAAACGGGATCGAGGGGGTGGCCGACCCGTCCGGGTTGTTCCGCGATCAGCGGCCAAAACCCGTCGCCGGTACCGCGATCACCGTCACCCTCGACGGCAAGCGCCCGCTGATCGGCGAAGTGCAGGCCCTGATCGGAGCACCCGCGAACGGAACCCCGCGACGGGCCGTCAGTGGTATCGACTCGGCGCGCGCCGCGATGATCACCGCGGTGTTGGACAAGCACGCCGGCCTGGCCGTCGGCGCCCGCGACATCTACCTGTCCACGGTGGGCGGGATGCGGCTGACCGATCCGTCGGCGGATCTGGCGGTGGCGGTGGCCATCGCGTCGTCGTCGATGGACGTGCCGATGCCCGCCGCGGCGGTCGCGATCGGGGAGGTGGGCCTGGCCGGAGACCTGCGACGGGTCGCGGGCATGGACAGACGCCTTGCCGAAGCGGCGCGGCTCGGCTTCACCTCGGCGGTGGTGCCGCCGGGCGTGACTTCGGTGCCCGCGGGCCTACGGGCGATCACGGCCACCGACATCGGCTCGGCGTTGCAGGTTTTGCGAAATATCAGCAAAGATCAGCGAAGATAGTGCAGTGACGGCCGATCCTAGGGAGGGGGCGATGGCCGTAAAGGGTGGTAGATCAAGCCGCACCGTGGTGCCGCTGGCGCCGCGGCCGACCATGCGCGAGACCATCGCCCGGTTGGCGCCTGGTACGGCGCTGCGCGACGGTCTCGAGCGCATCCTGCGCGGGCGCACCGGCGCGCTGATCGTCATCGGCTACGACGAGAGCGTCGAGGCCATCTGCGACGGTGGCTTCTCGCTGGACGTCCGTTACGCGCCGACGCGACTGCGCGAGCTGTCCAAGATGGACGGCGCTGTCGTGCTGTCCAGCGACGGTGGCCACATCCTGAGGGCCAACGTGCAACTGGTGCCCGATCCGTCGATCCCGACCGAGGAATCCGGAACTCGGCACCGGTCAGCCGAGCGCGCGGCGATCCAGACCGGTTATCCGGTGATCTCGGTGAGCCACTCGATGAGCATCGTCACCGTCTATGTCGCGGGTGGGCGCCACGTCATCCCGGACTCGGCGACGATCCTGTCGCGGGCCAACCAGACCATCGACACCCTCGAGCGCTACAAGACTCGCCTCGACGAGGTGAGCAGGCAACTGTCGACGGCGGAGATCGAAGACTTCGTCACGCTGCGTGACGTGATGACCGTCGCTCAGCGACTCGAGATGGTGCGCCGCATCAGCCTCGAAATCGATTCGGACGTGGTCGAGCTCGGCACCGACGGCCGTCAGCTCAAACTTCAACTCGAAGAGCTGGTGGGCGACAACGACACCGCCCGCGAGCTGATCGTGCGCGACTACCACGCCAACCCGGACCCGCCGACGGCGGCGCAGGTGAGCGCCACACTCGAGGAACTCGACGGGCTTTCCGACAACGAGTTGCTCGACTTCACAACGCTGGCACGGGTTTTCGGCTACCCGTCGACGATCGAGGCGCAGGATTCGGCGATGAGCTCACGTGGCTACCGCGCGATGGCCGGGATCCCGCGCCTCCAGTTCGCGCACGTCGACCTGCTGGTTCGCTCGTTCGGCTCACTGCAGGGCTTGCTCGCGGCCAGCGCGGGCGATCTTCAGTCCGTCGACGGGATCGGCTCGATGTGGGCGCGCCACATCCGGGAGGGTTTGTCCGCGCTGGCCGAGTCGACGATCGCCGACCGGCTGGCCTGAGTCGCTACCGAGGTCAGTTCGGTACGGGGCCCGGTGGCGGGGCCGCGCCGCCGCCGTGGGTCGCCTGGGGGGCGGCCAGGATGAACGGCACTGTCGCGGACCGCAGATTGCCCAACTGCACGACCAGGTTGTAGGTGCCGGGCCCGATGGGCTGGCGCGGCAGTGGGCAGCCGGGCGCCGACCCCATGCCAGTCCAGGTGACCTCCGTGGTCACCTGCTCGCCCGGCTGGAACGCCTTGACCAGCGTTTCGTTCGACGGTGCGCAGTCGAGGTTGGACCAGAGCCGGTTGTTGTCCAGCGAGTAGACATAGGCGGCCAGTACGGCGGCACCGACATCCCGCTTACAGCCGACGAGCCCGATGTTGGTGACGACCATCGTGAACTTCGGTTGCTCACCGACGACGTACTGCGGTTGGTTGGTGATGCCCTTGACCGCGAGCGTCGAGTCGGGGCAGTCCTCTCCCTCGTTCAGCACCGGGGGCGGCACGACCGCCGCGGTGGGTGTCGGGGTCGGCGCGGGCGCGTCCTGCGCCGGCGGCATCACCGGTGTCTTGACCTCGGGGTTCTCCCCCGGCAGCGGCGTCGGTGCGGCCGCCTCGGTGGGGGCGGGCGCCTGGGCGCCCTCGGTGTCGGCGCCCCCGGTGGTCTTCACAACCACGACCACGATGGCCGCGATCACGCCGATCACGAGGACCGCTATGCCCAGCGCTAGTGCCCTGCGACGCCAGTAAATCTGCGTCGGTAGCGGGCCATGCGGTTCCAGATCCAGCACAAGTCCAAGGTAAGCGCAGGTCACACCTTATTGGGCCAGGCCGCCCGGCGTGTCGGCGAACAGAGCTTGCGCGAGGCGCGCAACGGGCCCTCAGACCTCGCCGATGTCGCCGATATGGTCCCGCAACGCGGCCCGCCCGTCGGCGAGGTGGTAGGTGACGCCGACGATCGCCAGGTCGCCCGACGCCACGCGCTCGGCCACGGTCGTCGAGCGGGCCAGCAGCTGCGCGCCGGTCTCGGTGACATGGCGGGCCTCGAACTCGTCGACCCTGCTCAGGCCGTCGCGCCGACCCAGCAGGATCGACGGCATGACCCGCTCGACGATGTCACGCACGTAGCCGCCGGGCACCACGCCGTCGTCGAGTGCGCTCAAGCTCGCCTTCACCGCGCCGCAGCTATCGTGGCCGAGCACGACGATCAGTGGCACGTCGAGCACCGCGACCGCATATTCGATCGAGCCGAGCACCGCGGAATCGATGACATGCCCCGCGGTGCGGACGACGAACATGTCGCCCAGCCCCTGATCGAAGATCAGTTCGGCCGCCACGCGGCTGTCCCCGCAACCGAACACCACCGCGGTAGGCTTCTGCGACGTCGCCAGGCTGGCTCGGTGCTCGATGCCCTGGCTCGGGTGCAAGGGCTTACCCGCGACGAAGCGGTCGTTACCCTCTTTGAGTGCTTTCCATGCGGTCACTGGGCTGGTGTTGGGCATGACAGACATTGTGCACCAGGTGGTCGATTGGTTTGACAGCGAGCAGCGCGATCTGCCCTGGCGCAGGCCCGGAGTCACCCCGTGGCAGATCCTCGTCAGCGAGTTCATGCTGCAACAGACGCCGGTGGGGCGCGTCGAACCGGTCTGGTCGGCCTGGGTACAGCGGTGGCCCACGCCGTCGTCGACCGCGGCGGCCAGTGCCGCCGACGTGCTGCGGGCCTGGGGCAAACTGGGCTATCCGCGTCGCGCCAAGTGGCTGCACGAGTGCGCGACGGTGATCGCCACCGAATACGGCGATGTCGTTCCGTCCGATGTCGAAACGCTGTTGACGCTGCCAGGTGTCGGCGCCTACACCGCACGTGCGATCGCGTGCTTCGCCTATCGCCAGCGGGTGCCGGTGGTCGACACGAACGTGCGGCGGGTGGTCGCCCGGGCCGTGCACGGCCGCGCCGACGCCGCCGCGTCGTCATCGCCGCGCGACCTGGCCGATGTCGAAGCGCTGCTGCCCGATGGTGCTGCCGCACCGAAGTTTTCGATTGCGCTGATGGAGTTCGGCGCGACGGTGTGCACGGCGCGGGCGCCGCGGTGCGGTCTGTGTCCGCTGAGTGCGTGCGCATGGCGCTCCCGGGGCTTTCCCGCCTCGACCGCGCCGGCGCGGCGCGTGCAGCGCTACGCCGGCACGGACCGACAGGTCAGAGGCCGGCTGTTGGATGTGTTGCGCGGCAACGACTCTCCCGTCACACGTGGACAACTCGACGTCGCCTGGCTGTCCGACACCGCGCAGCGCGACCGAGCGCTGGATTCGCTTCTGGTCGACGGCCTCGTCGAGCAGACCGCCGACGGCCGGTTCGCGCTCGCCGGCGAAGGCGGCTAGGCGCTGACCCCTTCTTCCTGGTCGTCGGGCCGCCCTGCGTCACAGGCGAACCGGCGCCTGTAGTCCGACGGCGTCACCCCGATGATGCGGCGAAAGTGGTGGCGCAGCAGCGTCGCGGTCCCGAAGCCGCTGCGCCCGGCGATCCGGTCGACGTCGAGATCGGTCTCCTCCAGCAAGGTCCGCGCGTAGAGCACGCGTTGATCGGTCACCCACTGGATCGGGGTGCGGCCGGTCTCCTCCACGAACCGCCGCGCAAAGGTGCGCGCCGACATGTGCGCGCGGCCCGCCAGCGTGGCGACGGTGTGTGGTTTGTCGAGGTTGGCCAGTATCCAATCCAGGTGCGGCGCAAAGCCTTCCGAACACCGCACGGGAATCGGCTGGTCGATGTACTGGCGCTGACCACCGTCGCGTTGCGGCGGCACCACCATGCGACGCGCGATCTTGTTGGTCACCTCGCTACCGAGTTCGCGACGGACCAGGTGCAAGCAGGCGTCGATCCCCGCCGCGGTGCCCGCGCTGGTGACAAGGTTGCCGTCGTCGACGAACAGCACGTTGCGGTCGACCTTGGCGGTCGGATACCTGCGCGCCAGTTCGTCGGCGTGCATCCAGTGCGTCGTGCACGGCCTTCCGTCGAGCAGGCCGGCGGCGCCGGCGACGAACGCACCCGAGCACACGGTGAGGATGATCGATCCGGCGTCGGCGGCGCTACGTACGGCCGCCAGCGCCTCCGGCAGATACTCCGATCCTCCGATCGCCGGAATGGCGACGAGGTCGGCGCCGATCAGGTCATCCAGGCCATGGTCGGGAGTCAGCGTCGCGCCGATGGAGGTACGAAGTGGTCTACCCGCGGCCGGGCCGCAGACCTTGAAGTCGAAGTTGGGAACGCCGTCGGCGGAGCGGTCGATACCGAAGACCTCGCAGATCACCCCGAACTCGAATACCGCCAGACCGTCCAGTACGAGCGTCGATACGCTCTTGATCGCCATGGCAGCATTTTATCCGAAGGTGTCATTACTGCCACTGTTGGCACGATTTTAACCAGCGCAGAGTTACTGCCATGAGCACGGTACTCACATTGCTGATTCTGGCGTCGCCGTTGGCGGTGGCCGGCGTGATCACGCTGGCCGCCGGCCGCGACGGGCACCTACGACTGCACCGCGATCAGTTCCACGCGGCGGCACCGATGGCCGGCAGGCTGTTCGAGGACGACCGCGATCTGCGGCGCGTCGAGCATGACCTGGACGCGATCCGCAGCCGGTTCGAACACCACCCGGTGTGGCCGTCCTCAGGTGCCGTCGGCGAGCGCCGCTAGGAACGTTTCGACCGCCCGCTGGTAGGCGTCGGGCGCATCGTCGTGGACCAGGTGACCGGCCCCCGGCACATGCAGGTACGTGGTCCGGTGACCCGTCTCCGCCATCCGGGCCATCTGGCCCTTGGGCGTGACGGAGTCACCCGCCTCGATCAGCAGCGCAGGCACGCGCACGGCCTCCCACTCGCGCCAGTAGTCGCGGGTGCCCCACTCGGCTGCGATCTCGATCCAGACATTGGTTCGTCCGTGCAGCCGCCAGCCGCCGGCCGCGGTGCGGTCGAACGCCTCGAGGAAGTACTGACCCGCCACCGGACCGAACTCGTCGTAAATCCGTTGCGCTGAACCGAATTCGACCGGCAGCGCGTGCAGCCACGGCTCCCATGGACCGGTGGTACGGCCGCGGAAGTCCGGTGCCATGTCCTCGACGACCAGCGCCGCCACCAGGTCTGGTCGCGTCGCGGCCAGACACCACGAATGCAGCCCACCCATCGAATGGCCGATCAGCACGACCGGCTTGCCGATCGAGGCGACCGCATCACCGAGGTCGGCGACGAACCGCTCGGTGCTGATCGGGCGGACATCGTCGGCGTCGCGGCCGCGGTGCCACGGCGCGTCGTAGGTGTAGACATCGCCCAGCCGGGTCAACCACGGCAGCTGCCGCGACCAGGTGCTCCCCCGCCCCATCAGCCCGTGCACCAGCACCAGCGGTCGGCCCCGTCCGCCGCGGTGGGTGAGGTGAGGCCGCGCGCCTGCTGAGGACTGCATGCCGACATCATCGTGCCTCGGGGCGGCCGAGCCGCATTCGGTAGCCTGATTCGCATGCCCAGCCAAAATCCTGTGGTGAAGATCAACGCAATCGAGGTGCCGTCCGACGCCGGTCCCGAACTGGAGAAGCGATTCGCCAACCGCGCGCACGCCGTCGACAACCAGCCCGGCTTCCTCGGCTTCCAGCTGTTGCGGCCCATCAAAGGTGAGAACCGCTACTTCGTGGTGACGCAGTGGGAGTCCGAGGAGGCGTTCCAGGCCTGGGCAACGGGCCCGGCCATCGAGGCGCACAAGGGTCAGCAGGCCAATCCGGTGGCCACCGGGGCCTCACTGCTCGAGTTCGAGGTCGTCCTCGACGTTGCGGGTGCTGGCCGACAGGCGTAGGCGTAACGCGCGCCGCGCCCTCGGGCTGACCGTCGCGGCCGCGCTGGTGATTTCGCTCGCCGGTTGCACGAAGGTCGACCCGCCACCGGCCGACGCCGCGTACGGCACGCCGATCGAGATCAACACCCCCCAGGGTCTGCGGGCCAAGCAGACGCTGGACATGCTCAACTCCGACTGGCCGATCGGACAGGTCGGGGTGCGCACGATGGCCGTACCCGAGAAGGTCGACGACATCGCGTTCAAGCTCGACAGGATCTGGTGGGATCGGCCGTTCACCGTGACCGACGTCGAGATCGGTGCCGGACAGGCCAAGGTCGGGGTGTTGACGTCCTACAACGTCGCCCAAGAGATCGACCTGCGGACCGACGAGGCGGGCATGGTCGACCGGCTCGACGTGACGTTACGTCCGCCAGTCATAGACGAGTGGTCGGACATCGATGCCGAGTTGACGAAGTCCGGCGCGCGCTATTCGTATCAGGTGTCGAAAGTCATTCCGGGGCAGTCGAAATGCGATGTGGTGGCCGGAACCAACACCGAACTGTCGTTGCCGTTGGCGTCGATCTTCAAGCTCTATGTGCTGCTTGCGGTGGCCGACGCGGTCAAGGCCGGCACCCTGAAATGGACCGACCCGCTGACGATCACGAAGCGGGCCAAGGCGGTCGGATCCGCCGGCCTGGAGGAACTCCCGCCGGGAGCGCGTGTTTCGGTGAGAACCGCTGCGCAGCAGATGATCTCGGCCAGCGATAACATGGCCACCGACCTGCTGATCGAAAGGCTGGGACCCGGCGCCGTGGAGCGGGCGCTGGTGGCCGCGGGCCATCACGACCCGGCCAGCATGACGCCGTTTCCCACCATGCACGAGATGTTCTCGGTCGGCTGGGGTGAGCCCGATCTCCGCGAGCAGTGGCGGCAGGCCGTCGAGAAAGGCGGTCCGCAGGTCCGCGCGCAACTGCTGAAGCAGACGAATTCGCGGCCCTACGAACCGGATCCGCAACGCACGCACAGCCCGGCGTCGAACTTCGGCGCGGAGTGGTACGGCAGCGCCACCGACATCTGCCGGGTGCATATCGCGCTGCAGGCGGCGGCCGTCGGCGAGGCCGAGCCGGTCAAAGACATCCTCTCCGCGATTCCGGGCATCGACCTGGACGGTTCGAAGTGGGACTACATCGGCGCCAAGGGCGGAAACCTGCCGGGCGACCTGACGTTCAGCTGGTACGCCGTCGACCACACCGGACAACCGTGGGTGGTCAGCTTCCAGTTGAACTGGCCCCGTTACCGCAGCCCCACGGCCGCGGGCTGGTTGTTGTCGATCGTGCGGCAGGCCTTCGACATGGTGCCGATCGGCTGACCATCAGCGATTGGACCGCAACGTCCACGCGTGACCGCGGAAGTGCATCACCGTCCGGCTGACCGGAGCTATGTCGATGCGCCAGAACGACTTCGGTGGCGCATCGAGCGCAACGAGGATCGCCGCCCGGATCACCGCCGGGTGGGTCACCGCGACGAGCCTGCTGCGCCGGGCCGTCAGCGACTCCATCCAGTCGCGCACCCGGTCGACGAGTTCGACCACCGATTCGCCGCCGTGTGGCGCTCGCGTGGGGTCTGTGAGCCAGATCGCCAGATCCGCCGGCAGGACTCCGCTCAGCACATCGCCGCGCCACCGACCGCAGTCCAGATCGGCCAGCCTGACGTCGACCTCGGCTTGCAGGCCGAGCAGTTCGGCGGTCTGCCGGGTGCGCTTTTCTGGACCGCAGAACGCCGCATCGGCGACGCCGAGGTCGATGGACGCGTCGGCCTGCCGGTGGCCGACCGGGTTCAACGGTTCGTCGGTGGGAAACCGTCCGGCCGACATCGCATCGGTCAAGGCATGGGACACGAGCGTCAGCCGAACGACCTCACTCACGTGGAGATGCTCTCCCGCCTCTTCTCACCCAGCAACCGCGCGGCCAGCGCACCGAAGACCAGCGCGATCGTCGCGTACATGACGATCTGGGTGCCCAACGAGAACAACCGGAACTCGTAGAGATCGTCGGCCGGGAAGCCCTCGTAGACGATGTTGCCTGCCGCATCGGTCAGCGGGCCGGGCGTCTCGTCGATGGTCGGTAGTACCAGCATCACCACGGCGATCGCGACGATGTAGGACCCCGCGGCGGCCAACGTCGCGTTCCACGCTCCCAGCCGGTCGACCAGTCGTCGGCCCAGATACACGGCCCCGACCAGAAGCGCCGCGGACAGCACCACCATCAGCAGATACAGCAGCGTGCGCTGGCGCAGCGTCTCGTCGAGGCTCACCGCGGGCGGGCTCGGCGGATACTTCAGCGCGGGAACGAGGTAGAGGCTCAACAGCATTCCGCCGGCCACGTACACCGACAGCAGGCGTGCCGAGATGTTGCCGACGCGCCCGTAGGCCACCGCGAACACGACGCTGAACAACGCGGCGATCGCGACGCTGAAGGCCAGCACCCCCAGCCCCATTCCGATGTTGGCCTGCACACCGCGGGTGAAGCCCTCGAAGCCCCCGCCGTGGTGATGGCCGCCGTGACTGTGGCCCTCCAGCGCCTCGTGCGCGGTGCCGACGCCCTCTTCGTAGGCGATCGCTCGCTCGATGACGGGTTCGACGAAGATTCGCGCGAACAGGAACGCGAGGACGCCGGCCAGGGCGCCGGCCAGCAGGCCGCGCCCGATGATCTGCTTTTCCATTGTGTCGGCGGTCTCCAGTGCGATCAGTGGCAGGGGAAGCCGAGCAGATGGCGGGCGTCGTGCACGAACTCGTGGATGACGGTGTTGTTGCCGAACACCGACGTCGCACCCTGATCCATGCCGACGAAGTAGATCACCAGGAGCGCGAGGAAGGCGGTAAGCGTCAGCCACATC
Source organism: Mycolicibacterium sp. GF69 (assembly GCF_003284965.1). Taxonomy (GTDB): domain Bacteria; phylum Actinomycetota; class Actinomycetes; order Mycobacteriales; family Mycobacteriaceae; genus Mycobacterium. The sequence continues at coordinate 66,914 of NZ_QMEW01000005.1, read as the reverse complement.
ACGGCCTTCGTGGCAGAGAAGTCCAGCGCAGGCGCGACGCTCTTACGGGCCTCGGGAGAGGTCATGTCGGTGTCCTTTCCGGGAGTTCGCGTCCCGTGCATCGGATTCAGCACGGCGAGCGTCGGGTCTGACTTGACACAGTGGCGCGACCGTTCTGGATTCTCACCAGATTCCTTCGCCCGCCGATAACATCGCACATCCTATCCACTGGGTCCAGCGGTATGCCGGCGAAGGCCCCACTCGCGAGTGTGCGGATCGGTACGCCCTCCCCGGCGAGTCGCGGATGAAACGGCACGCTCGCGCAACCGGAACCCCGAGCAACGAAAAACCCCCGACGAATGTCGGGGGTTTTCGTGAGTGCTACGGCTATTCGGCCGAACCGGCGGGACCGGCCGCGCCGGCCTGGGCCAGGTCGGGCTCTTCCACCGGAGCCGGCTTCTTGGTGCCGGTGAAGGTGAACACCGCGTCCTCGCCGGCGCCTTCGCCGTCCCAGTTGTCGACGTCGACGGTGACGAGCTGACCGGGGCCGATCTCGTCGAACAGGATCTTCTCCGACAGCTGGTCCTCGATCTCACGCTGGATCGTGCGCCGCAGCGGCCGCGCACCCAGCACCGGGTCGAACCCGCGCTTGGCCAGCAATGCCCTGGCCTTGTCCGTCAGCTCCATCGTCATGTCCTTGGCCTTCAGCTGGGTGGACACCCGACCGATCATCAGGTCGACCATCTTGATGATCTCGTCGCGAGTCAGCTGGTGGAACACGATGATGTCGTCGATGCGGTTGAGGAACTCCGGGCGGAAGTGCTTCTTGAGCTCGTCGTTGACCTTCTGCTTCATCCGCTCGTAGTTGTTCTCGCCACCACCTTGGGTGAAGCCCAGACCGACGGCCTTGCTGATGTCGGAGGTACCGAGGTTCGAGGTGAAGATCAACACCGTGTTCTTGAAGTCGACCGTGCGGCCCTGACCGTCGGTCAGGCGGCCGTCCTCGAGAACCTGCAACAGGCTGTTGTAGATCTCCTGGTGCGCCTTCTCGATCTCGTCGAAGAGCACGACGCTGAACGGCTTGCGCCGCACCTTCTCGGTGAGCTGGCCGCCCTCTTCGTAGCCGACGTAGCCCGGAGGGGCGCCGAACAGCCGCGAGGCGGTGAACCGGTCGTGGAACTCACCCATGTCGATCTGGATGAGCGCGTCGTCGTCGCCGAACAGGAAGTTGGCCAGCGCCTTGGACAGCTCGGTTTTACCGACCCCGGACGGGCCGGCGAAGATGAACGAGCCCGACGGGCGCTTGGGGTCCTTCAGGCCGGCACGGGTACGGCGGATGGCCTTGGAGACCGCCTTGACGGCGTCCTCCTGGCCGATGATCCGCTTGTGCAGCTCTTCTTCCATGCGGAGCAGCCGGGTGGTCTCCTCCTCGGTCAGCTTGAACACCGGGATGCCGGTCCAGTTGCCCAGCACCTCGGCGATCTGCTCGTCATCGACCTCGGCGACGACGTCGAGATCGCCTGAGCGCCATTGCTTTTCGCGCTCAGCGCGCTGCGCGACCAGTTGCTTCTCCTTGTCGCGCAGGCTGGCCGCCTTCTCGAAGTCCTGCGCGTCGATCGCAGATTCCTTCTCGCGGCGCGCGTCGGCGATCTTCTCGTCGAACTCGCGCAAATCCGGCGGCGCGGTCATCCGGCGGATCCGCATGCGGGCGCCGGCCTCGTCGATCAGGTCGATCGCCTTGTCCGGCAGGAACCGATCGTTGATGTAGCGGTCGGCCAGGGTGGCGGCCGTGGCGATCGCGCCGTCGGTGATCGACACGCGATGGTGTGCCTCGTAGCGGTCGCGCAGCCCCTTGAGGATCTCGATGGTGTGCGCGACCGTCGGCTCGCCGACCTGCACCGGCTGGAACCGGCGCTCCAGCGCGGCGTCCTTCTCGATGTACTTGCGGTACTCGTCCAGTGTGGTGGCGCCGATGGTCTGCAGCTCACCGCGGGCCAGCTTGGGCTTGAGGATGCTGGCGGCGTCGATCGCCCCCTCGGCTGCACCCGCACCCACGAGCGTGTGCAGCTCGTCGATGAACAGGATGATGTCGCCGCGGGTGTTGATCTCCTTGAGCACCTTCTTCAGGCGCTCCTCGAAGTCACCGCGGTAGCGGCTGCCTGCGACCAGCGACCCGAGGTCGAGCGTGTAGAGCTGCTTGTCCTTCAGGGTCTCGGGCACGTCACCGTGCACGATCGCCTGCGCGAGGCCCTCCACGACGGCGGTCTTGCCGACACCGGGCTCGCCGATCAGCACCGGGTTGTTCTTGGTGCGCCGGCTCAGCACCTGCATCACCCGCTCGATTTCCTTCTCACGGCCGATGACGGGGTCCAGCTTGCCCTCCATCGCGGCCGCGGTCAGGTTGCGGCCGAACTGATCGAGCACCAGCGAGGTCGACGGGTTGCCCGCCTCGCCACCGCGACCGCCTGTGCCGGCTTCCGCGGTCTCCTTACCCTGGTAGCCGCTCAGCAGCTGGATGACCTGCTGGCGCACCCGAGTGAGCTCGGCACCCAGCTTCACGAGAACCTGAGCGGCCACACCTTCGCCCTCACGGATGAGGCCGAGCAGGATGTGCTCGGTGCCGATGTAGTTGTGGCCGAGTTGCAGCGCCTCGCGCAGACTCAGTTCCAGCACCTTCTTGGCGCGCGGGGTGAACGGGATGTGGCCCGACGGCGCCTGCTGGCCCTGGCCGATGATCTCCTCGACCTGGCTGCGCACGCCCTCGAGCGAGATGCCCAGCGACTCCAGCGACTTGGCCGCTACGCCCTCACCCTCGTGAATAAGTCCCAACAGGATGTGCTCGGTGCCGATGTAGTTGTGGTTGAGCATCCGGGCCTCTTCTTGAGCCAGGACGACGACCCTGCGGGCACGGTCGGTGAATCTCTCAAACATCGGTGGTTACCTGCTCTCCATCAATAGGTCGGCGCCGCGCGTGCCCAACGGTCTCGAGTAACGCGCCGCACCTATGTCCACTGTAATGGGCAGCAGGGCGGCGCGTGCCGCCCGCCGGTCCGCTCTGAGCGGACAACTTGCGTAGTACGCGCGCCGGTCCGATTCCCGGCGCTACCGAACAGCAACGCGCCGACCGGATGATTCGTTTCGCTGGTGCGGCAGGTTCGCGGCTAGCGAACAGGTGCCGGACGGCCGCCGGCCCCGTCGCGGCTCAGGTGGCCGCGTGGAAGGCGTCGATCACGTCGGCGGGAATGCGCCCGCGCGTGGACACATTGTGTCCGTTACGACGCGCCCACTCCCGGATCGCGGCGCTCTGCTCACGATCGATGGCGGCCCGACCGCGTCCCGATCCCGCAGAGCGTCCGCGTCGACGGCCGCCGACCCGGCGACCCGCCTCGACCCATTGCTTCAGGTCATTCCTCAGCTTCGCGGCATTTTTGGAAGAAAGGTCGATCTCATAGCTCACGCCGTCGAGACCGAATTCAACAGTCTCGTCGGCTGCACCTTCGCCGTCGAAATCATCGACCAAGGTGACAGTGACTTTCTTCGCCATTAGCACACGCCCTTCTTCGCGATATCAAGGATCGCAGTTAAGTCTCGAACCCGGCACCAATGTGCCATATATGTGTGCGCTATTCAACAAGATCGGATAGTCGCTGCGTTCAGTTGCCGTGCCGCCGAACAATCGGGAACAAAACTGTCTCCCTAATCGACAGTCCCGTCAATGCCATCAACAATCTGTCGATGCCCATTCCGGTGCCCGTCGACGGCGGCATGGCATACTCCAGGGCTGCCAGAAAATCCTCGTCGAGTGCCATCGCCTCGTCGTCTCCGGCGGCCGCCGCCCGGGCCTGGGCTTCGAATCTTTCGCGTTGGATAACCGGGTCGATCAGTTCGGAATAGCCAGTGGCCAGTTCGAAGCGCCGGATGTAGAGATCCCATTTCTCGGTTACGCCCGCAATGCTGCGGTGCGGGCGGGTGAGCGGCGTCGTCTCGACGGGAAAGTCACGAACGAACGTGGGCGCCCACAGCGTGTTTCCAACGGTGTGTTCCCAGAGTTCCTCGACCAATTTTCCGTGACCGTAGCCCCGGTCGCGCGGAACCTCGACATCGAGGCGATCCGCGATCGCCCACAACTTCTCGGCGGTCGTTTCCGGAGTGATCTCTTCGCCCAGCGCTTCGGACAGTGATGGATACATTTCGATGGATTGCCATTCGCCATCGAGATCATAGATTGTGCCATCGGGCAATGGCACACTACGCGTTCCGATGGCCTCGTCGGCAACCTCTTGAATAAGCTCTCTGGTCACGACGGCGGAATCGTCGTACGTACCGTAAGCCTGATATGTCTCGAGCATCGCGAATTCAGGTGAATGTGTGGAATCCGCACCCTCGTTTCGGAACACCCGATTCAACTCGAAGACACGCTCGAATCCACCTACGAGTGACCGCTTGAGGAACAGTTCGGGCGCGATACGCAGATACAGGTCTGTATCGAGCGCATTCGAGTGCGTCACGAACGGTCGCGCCGCCGCGCCGCCGGCGAGGGTCTGCAACATCGGTGTTTCGATTTCGAGGAATCCGCGCCGTTCCAGTGCCGATCGCACCGCGCGCACCACCGCGACCCGCTGACGGGCAACTGTTCGGGCCTCTGGGCGAACGATGAGGTCGACGTAGCGCTGCCGCACCCGCGACTCCTCGCTCATCTCCTTGTGCGTCACCGGCAGCGGCCGCAGGGCTTTAGAGATGATCTGCCAGGACTCCGCCAACACGGAAAGTTCGCCTCGCCGCGAGCTGATCACTTCACCCTGCGCGAAAACCAGGTCGCCGAGATCGACATCCGCCTTCCACGCGTCCAGCGAGTCCTGTCCGACCTTGTTCAGGCTGATCATGACCTGCAGTTGGGTGCCGTCACCCTCCTGCAGCGTGGCAAAGCAGAGCTTGCCGGAGTTACGGGCGAACATCACGCGGCCGGCGACGCCGACCGTCTGACCGGTCTCGGTGTCGGCGGCCAGGTCGGGATATGCCTGGCGGATCTCGGCGAGCGTGTGAGTGCGGGCGACCTCGACCGGGTACGGTTCGCGTCCCGCGGCGAGCAGACGCTCACGCTTGGCCTGACGGATCCGGTACTGCTCCGGAATGTCGGACTCGGGCGTGGCGGCCGCTTCCAGCGCGGTGCGGGGCGGATCAGATTCGGTCACGTCGTGCCAGCATAAATGACGCGATTTCGGTGTCGTTGGTGGCGCCGAACGCAACCAACTACACCGAAACCCCCTTCTTGAGGCGGCCGCGCTGGCTGTCGCGGTTGCGTTCGAACACCAGTCGCAACCCGTCGAGGGTGAGGTGCTCGTCGTAATGCTCGACGGTGCGCATATCCGGCAGCAACAGTGGCGCGGTGTGTCCGGTGGCGACCACGGCGATGTCGGTGCCGCCGAAACCGTCGACGTCGTCGCGGATCCGCTGCACCAGCCCGTCGACCAGCCCGGCGAAACCGAATACGGCGCCGGCCTGCATGCACTCGACAGTGTTCTTACCGATGACCGACCGCGGCCGCGTCAGTTCGACGCGCCGCAGCGCCGCCGACCTCGCCGCGGCGGCGTCTGAAGACACCTCGACGCCTGGCGCGATCGCGCCGCCGAGGAACTCCCCCTTCGCCGAAACCACGTCCACGCAAATCGACGAGCCGAAGTCGACGACGATCGCCGCGCTGCCGAACTTGTGGTAGGCGGCGAGGCAGTTGACGATGCGGTCGGCGCCGACTTCTTTCGGGTTGTCCACCAACAGCGGAATGCCGGTACGCACGCCCGGTTCGATCAGCACGTGCGGCACCGACGGCCAGTACTGCCCGAGCATCTCGCGAAGCTCATGCATCACCGACGGCACGGTCGACAGGCCGGCGGCTCCGGTCAGCCGTTCGGAGTCGTCGCCGATCAGACCGTCGATGGTGAGCGCGAGTTCGTCGCCGGTGACTTCGGATTCGGTGCGAATCCGCCACTGCTGCACGACCTTGGCATGATCGCCCGAGCCCGACACCAGCCCTACGACGGTGTGGGTGTTGCGGACGTCGATCGCTAGTAGCACAAGCTCACCGTGGCGACATCAACTCGGCCGCATCGGCCGGTACGAAGGCAGGATCGTGTCCGAGGTCGATCTGCTTGTTGTCGGCATCGACGAACACGATCCGCGGTTGGTACGACCTGGCCTCGGCATCCTCCATGGTGCCGTAGGCGATCAGGATCACCAGATCCCCCGGGTGAATCAGATGCGCTGCCGCACCGTTGATTCCGATCACACCGCTGCCGCGTTCACCGGTGATCGCATAGGTCACCAGCCGGGCGCCGTTGTCGATGTCGACGATCGTGACCTGTTCACCTTCGAGCAGATCGGCGGCGTCCATCAGGTCGGCGTCGATGGTCACCGAGCCGACGTAGTGCAAGTCGGCCTGGGTGACCGTCGCACGGTGGATCTTCGACTTCAGCATCGTTCGTAACATCAGTTCCTCCAGGGCAGTTCGTGTTTGTCGAAGGGGACGTCCGGACCGGGTCCGGACGGCACCCCGATGTCGATGGCGATGTTGTCCAGCAATCTGGTGCGCCCCAACCGGGCGGCCACCAGCATGCGGGCGGCCCCGAGTTGGGGTGCCGGGCCGAGCATCGGATCACGTACGTCGAGATAGTCGACCTCGATCGCCGGCACCGAGTCGAGCACGGCGCGCGCCGCGTCCAGGGCAGCCGCGGTACCTTCGCCCGCTGCGTACATTCCCGCCAGCAGCGCCGCGGACAACGCGCCGGCGTGCTCGCGCTCCTCGACGCCGAGATAGCGATTTCGCGACGACAGCGCCAGGCCGTCGGCTTCCCGCACGATGGGCACGCCGACGATCCTGACATCGACGTCGAGGTCGGCGACCATCTGACGGATCAGCGCCAACTGCTGGTAGTCCTTTTCTCCGAAGAACGCGCTGTCGGGACGGACGATGTTGAGCAGTTTGAGCACCACCGTCAACACGCCCTCGAAATGCGTTGGCCGAGAGGACCCTTCGAGATCCGAGCCCAGCGGCCCGGGGTGGACGTAGGTGCGGGTGCCGTTCGGATACATGTCGGCGACGGTCGGCGTGAACGCGATCTCGACGCCCTCGGCGCGCAGCGCGGCAAGATCGTCGTCGAGCGTGCGCGGATACGCATCGAGGTCCTCGCCGACGCCGAACTGCAGTGGGTTGACGAAGATCGACACCACGACGACGGCGCCCTGGACGCGTCTGGCGGCGCGGATCAGCGTGAGATGCCCCTCGTGCAGAGCGCCCATCGTCGGCACCAGCATCACGCGGCGGCCGGTGGCACGCAGCGCCTGGGTGACCGCCGAGACGTCCGCCGGGCGGGCGTAGGCGTTCAAGTCGCCCGCGGTGAACTTCGGTTTGCCTCCGGTCATCGGCCCGTCCCCCGATCGGCGTGTGGGTCCGGCGCGAGCGCGGCGAACACCTCCCCGGGGGCGTGCGCACGCTGGGCGGTGCGTAGCGAATCCGCCCGGTATGCCTGTGCCAGTTCGGGATTCACCTCCGCCAACGCAGCCAGGTGGACCGCTACCGCGTCGGCGTCGCCACGCGCCACCGGGCCGGTGAGCGCAGCTTGTCCCCGCTGGAGCGCGTTCTCCAGGGACGCGCGCGCCAGCGGGCCGATCACCCGCTCGGCGATGCCGCCCGGCGCGTCGCCCACCAGTTCCTGGCCGAGCAGTTCCTGACCCCACAGCGCGGATCGCAGTGCCTCGACCGCGTCGAGAAGCACGGTCACCACGTGGTTGCTGCCGTGGGCGAGCGCGGCGTGGTAGAGCGTGCGCGCATCCTCGCGGACCCGGAACGGTTCCCCACCGATTTCCAGCACGAGCGACTGAGCGATCGCGTATCCGACTTCGTCGTCAGCGGTGACGCCGAAGCAGGTGTCGGGCAGCCGCTCGATGTCCTCGTCGGTTCCGGTGAACGTCATCGCCGGATGGATCGCCAACGGGATGCAGCCCTGTTGTGCCAGCGGCGCAAGCACGCCGACGCCGTTCGCGCCGGAGGTGTGCGCGACGATCGTGCCCGGCCGCACCGATCCCGTCGCCGCGAGACCTGACACCAGGTCCGCCAGCACCGCGTCCGGCACCGCGAGCACCAGCAGTTCGGCGCGGCCGGCGACCTCGTCGACCGGGAGCACCGCGGTGTCGGGCAGCCGGCGCCGCGCGCGGTCGAGTGATGCGCGCGAGACCGCACTGCACGCCACCACGACATGCTCGGCACGCTCGAGGGCGACGCCCAGCGCGGACCCGACTCGACCTGCGGAAACGATGCCCACAGTGAGCCGCGCCGGACGGAATCCGTCAGGTGGGGTCCCCATGGCGACCATGAAGTCGACCTCGCTGAGAGTTATCTGTGTTCGTTCCGGTCCTGCGATGCGGGTACCGGACGGGCCTTAAAAGATTAACTCACTCCTCGCGGCGGCGCCGACGCCCGCCCGGTGTAGGGCTCGCCTGCAACCGCGCCAGCAGTTCGGCGACGGACTGACCTGCGGTGTCCGTGTCGTCGGCGCCGCGGCGTCGAGACCGCCCCGGAGCCGACGGTGGGCTCGGCGGCGGTGCCGGTTCGGCGGCCGGGGTCGGCGGGGCGGGGCGGCCGGGTTCACCGTCGGCGGGCGAGGCCGAATGCCGGCCACGTCGCGGTTCCGGTGACGTGGGCGCGGTGCCCGGGTAAGCCGCAGGCGGTTGCGCTACATCCTCGGCGGGCTCGGGGGCACGGCGTCTGCCGACGTATTCGGTCGGCGCTTCGGTGGCGCCCGACACCCAGTTGCTCCCCGGGGCCCCGGGCGGAAGCCACTGCCCGTCCGCGGGAGCGGGCCGCCACTCGCTTACCGGCGTCGGTTCGGGGATGGGTGGCGGTGGCGGCGGTGGCGGCGGCGGAGGCGGCGGGGGCGGTGGCGGTGGGGGAGGCGGCGGAGGGGTCCACTCTGCGGGTTCGTCCACCGCCTGCCGTCCCCAGTCGCCGTCGGCGACTCTGTGGTGCGCCCCGCTCTGGTACTGCGTTGTCTCCCAATCGAACTCGGCTGGCTGTGGTTCGGCCGGCACGTCGATGATCGGACTCTCCTCGGTCCGCTCATCGATGTCGGGGCGGTAGTCGTCGATGTGGCTGCTGCTGACGCGACCCGTCGTCTCCGCGTCTCGCGCCCAATCGCTGTAGGCGCGCACCGTCGTGCGCTCGGTCTCGATCGCGGGCCGGTGCGACAGGTCCGCATCGAAGAGAATCTCCAGGTTGGTCCGCAACGCGGCCAGCTCCGCCCGCAATCCCGCCACCTCGTCGGCGGCCTGGGCCCGCACCTCGGCCTCGAGCTCACGGCGCAGTTGCGTCTCCAACGACAGCTCGTATTCCCGCCGCGCCGAGATCTCCCGGTCCAGCTGCAGGTCGTAGACGAGCTTGAGGTCGCGCACCTTGGCCTGGTCGACATCGCTCTGCCGTCGGTAGATGACGGAGACGAATGCCGCGACTACCGCAGCCCACAGCGCGAGGATGACCGCCAGCTTGAGTAGCTCCACCCGATTGGTGAACACCAGGGCCGAACTTGCCGCGATCGCCAACACCAGCAACGCGGTCAACAGCATCCAACCCGGCCTGCGCCCACCGCGCCGATACCGGGCGCTGCGGGTCGGATCGGTCATGGGGGCGACTGTACCCGTCACTGGTCACTACGCGTGTCGCCTCGTCGGCGATTCGGCCGCGCGTTGTCAGAAGCCCGTTATTCCGTTGCCCCATCGGGGTTCTCCGGTGGCTCCCCCGGAGACTTGCAGCAATGCTGCAGCCACAGCGCGGCGACGACGAGCGCGAGTGCGCACGCCGCCGCCACCACGGCACCCGCGGTGTCCTCGGCGGCGACACGCAAAGTCGAGCGGCGTGACAGGAGGTACCCCAGGACGCCGGACCACCATCCGAACACCAGCGCACCCACCCACGCCGAGGCCTTGGCGATCACCACCGACCGCGCCACCGCGAGCGGGTTCAGCCGGCCGGATCCGACGCCGATCTCGCCGTCGTTGATCTTGGCGCGGACATGGAACCCCCAAGCCGCTTCGGCGATCGCGACGGCCAGCAGCGAGATGCCCGTCCAGAGCGTGATCGGCGGAAACCATCGGTACAGCATCAGCACGAGCAAATAGCCGGCGACGGCGGTGAGCACGGCCGCCCCGGCGAGGTCGCGTCTGCGCGTCGGTCCCATCAGCGCAGCACCGCCTCGGTGTGGCGAACACTGTCGCGTTCGGTCGAATCGAGTGAGGCGAGCAACTCATCGACCCGACGCGGCCGGCCGGCCACACTCAACACGGCGTCCGGTTCGACCGCGAGCCACGGCACCAGCACGAACGCGCGCTGATGGGCCCGTGGGTGCGGCAGCGTGAGCTCCGGGTCGTGGGAGATCAACTCGTGCCCGTCGGCGTGGCAGGTGACGATGTCCACGTCGAGCGTGCGCGGCCCCCAACGCTGCGCACGCACCCGCTCGGCGGAACGCTCGAACTGGCGGGCGCGCCGCAGCCACCCGCGGCAATCGAGTCCGGGGTCGTCGGCGATGACCACGGCGTTGAGGAACGGTTCCTGTTCGACACCGCCCCACGGCGCGGTCTCGTAGACCGGTGAGGCCGCGCGCAGCGTCGCGCCGAGCCCGTCGACCACCGAACGCAGCGTGGCCAGCCGGTCGCCGAGGTTCGACCCGATCGAGAGCACCGCGGTACTCAACGCTCAGCGCCCCGGCCGCGACGCGAGCGCCGGGCCACCACCGCGACATCGGCGAATGTCAGCGGGATCGGCGCCGCCGGTTTGTGCACGACGACCTCGACGGCGTGTACGCGCTCGTCGGTCATGACGCCGTCGGCGATCTCGCCTGCCACTGTCTCGATGAGGTCCCGCGGCGGGCCCGCCACGATGTCGGCTGCCCGTTGCGCCAACGCGCCGTAGTCCAAGGTGTCGGCAAGGTCGTCGCTCGCCGCCGCGGCCGCCAGGTCGATCCACACCGTGATGTCGACGAGAAAATCCTGACCGTCCCGACGCTCATGCTCGAAGACGCCGTGGTGGCCGCGAACCTGCAACCCGCGCAACTCGATTCGATCAGCCATCGGAACCTGCCCAGGCCTCCAGCACCTTGATCGCGTCGACCGATGCGCGCACGTCATGCACCCGTACGCCCCACGCCCCGTGCAGACCGGCCAGTGCCGAGATCACCGCCGTCGCTGTCTCCCGTCCGTCCGGCGGTCGCGGTTGCCCCTCGGCGTCGGCCAGCAAGGTGCCCAGGAAGCGTTTTCGGGATGCGCCGACCAGCACCGGGATGCCGGTGGCGACGAACTCGGGCAGCGCCCGCAGCAGCGTCCAGTTGTGCTCGCCGGTCTTGGCGAAGCCGAGCCCCGGGTCGATGACGAGGTTGGCCGCATCGACACCGGCGGCCACCGCGGCGTCCACGCCGGTGAGCAGTTCGGTGCGTACCTCGTCGACGACGTTCCGGTAGGCGGGCACCGCGTGTGGTCGGTCCGCACCGACGGACCGCCAGTGCATCAGCACCCACGGCACTTTCGCGTCGGCGAGCAACGGAGCCATTCCGGGGTCGGCGCGCCCGCCGGAGACGTCGTTCACGATCCGGGCGCCGTTCTCCAGCGCCGCGCGCGCGACTTCGGCGTGCATCGTGTCGATGCTGACGGTGACGCCCTCCGCGACGAGTTCGCTGATGACCGGGGTCACCCGCGCCTTCTCGACCTCCGGGTCGATGCGGGTGGCGCCGGGGCGGGTGGACTCGCCGCCCACGTCGACGATCGCCGCCCCCTGGGCGACCAGTTGCAGCCCATGCTCGACGGCGCGGTCGCGGTCAAGGAACAACCCTCCGTCGGAGAAGGAGTCGTCGGTGACGTTCACGACGCCCATGACTCGCATCTGCGTTCCCGACGGGACCATTGGGCTGCGTGGACTCACTTGCGCAGGATCAGGTCCAGCGCCTCGGCCCTCGATGCCGCGTCGACTTTGAACTGCCCACGCACCGCCGATGTGGTCGTCACCGCGCCCGGCTTTCGCACGCCACGCATCGCCATACACAGATGCTCGGCTTCGACCACGACGATCACCCCCCGCGGATCGAGTTTGCGCATCATGGCGTCCGCGATCTGCCCGGTGAGTCGTTCCTGCACCTGCGGACGTTTGGCGTAGAGGTCGACCAGCCGGGCGATCTTGGACAGTCCGGTGACGCGGCCGTCCTGACCGGGGATGTAGCCCACGTGCGCGACGCCGTGGAACGACACCAGGTGATGCTCACAGGTCGAGTACATCGGGATCTGCTTGACGAGCACCAACTCGTCGTGCTGCTCGTCAAATGTGGTGTCCAGCACCGAATCCGGGTCGATGTAGAGGCCCGCGAACAGTTCCTTGTATGCGCGGGCCACCCGAGCAGGGGTCGACTCCAGCCCATGCCGGTCGGGGTCCTCGCCGACCGCGAGCAGAAGTTCGCGGACCGCGGCCTCCGCGCGCGGCTGGTCGAACTTCGCGGGGCTGAAGGTGACAGAGTTGTGCTGCGACTGCGCCAATGGAGCCTCCTGTGAACCTGCCGACCGCTCAGCCGCTGCGCCGGCTGTTGTCCTGCCCCTGGTCCTCGTTTGGTTGGGACGGTTTTCCTTGCGCACCGGGCGGGCCGGGCTGCGGATAAGGCTGATACGGCGGGTACGGCGGCGGAGCGCCCGCGACGTTGGGGTTGTGCCAACCCTGGTGCGGCGGTGGATACCAGTAGCCCTGCGGCTGCTGCACCGGCGGCTGCTGTTGCTGCTGCTGGGGCGGCGGCGGCCAGCCCGGGGCGTGCCAGCCCGCTGGGGCGCCGTAGTCCGGCTGCGTCGGCGCGGCGCCGGTCGAACTGCCGGAAGAACCGTTGCCATTGCCGTTGCCGTTGGTTCCGCCATCGGCGACCTTGGTGGCTTCAGCGGCCTGGGTGGCCGCGGCGATCGCGGCCTTGAACGCCGGCTCGGGCACCGGTTTCGGCCATTCCTCGCCGCGCTCGATGGCGAGCTCGCCGGGGGTCTTGATCGGTGGCTTGTCGGACGGCACACGGCCACCGAAGTCGTCGAACATGGTCAGCCGGGGGCGCTTCTTCACGTCGCCGAAGATCTCTTCGAGCTCGCGCCGATGCAGCGTCTCCTTCTCCAGCAGCTCGCCCGCCAGAGTGTCGAGCACGTCGCGGTATTCGGTGAGGATTTCCCACGCCTCGGTGTGGGCGGCCTCGATGAGCTTGCGGATCTCGTCGTCGATGATCTGCGCAACCTCGTGGCTGTAGTCGGGTTGGGTGCCCATGGTGCGGCCCAGGAACGGATCGCCGTGCTCGGTGCCGTAGCGCACCGCGCCCAGCTTGGAGCTCATGCCGTACTCGGTGACCATCGCGCGGGCGATCTTGGTGGCCTGCTCGATGTCGGAGACGGCGCCGGTGGTCGGCTCGCGGAACACCAGTTCCTCGGCGGCCCGTCCGCCCATGGCGAACACCAGCCGGGCGATCATCTCCGAGCGGGTCATCAGGCCCTTGTCGTCCTCGGGCACCGCCATGGCGTGCCCGCCGGTGCGGCCGCGGGCCAGGATCGTCACCTTGTAGATCGGGTCGATGTCCGGCATCGCCCAGGCCGCCAGCGTGTGGCCGCCCTCGTGGTAGGCGGTGATCTTCTTCTCGTGTTCGCTGATGATGCGGCTCTTGCGGCGCGGCCCGCCCACGACGCGGTCGACGGCCTCTTCAAGTGCGGGACCGGTGATCACGGTGCCGTTCTCGCGGGCCGTGAGCAGCGCGGCCTCGTTGATGACGTTGGCCAGGTCGGCGCCGGACATGCCGACGGTGCGCTTGGCCAGCCCGTCGAGGTCGGCGTCGGGTGCGATCGGCTTACCAGCGGAGTGCACCTTGAGCACGGCGCGACGGCCGGCCAGATCGGGGTTGGACACCGGGATCTGGCGGTCGAAGCGGCCGGGCCGCAGCAGCGCCGGGTCGAGGATGTCGGGCCGGTTGGTGGCCGCGATCAGGATGACGCCCTGCCGGTCACCGAAACCGTCCATCTCGACCAGCAACTGGTTGAGCGTCTGCTCGCGTTCGTCGTGACCGCCGCCGAGACCAGCGCCACGCTGACGCCCGACGGCGTCGATCTCGTCGACGAAGATGATGCAGGGGCTGTTCTGCTTGGCCTGCTCGAACAGATCCCGAACGCGGGAAGCGCCGACGCCGACGAACATCTCGACGAAGTCCGAGCCCGAGATCGTGAAAAACGGTACGCCCGCCTCGCCCGCGACGGCACGCGCCAGCAGCGTCTTACCGGTTCCCGGCGGGCCGAACAGCAGGACACCCTTGGGGATCTTGGCGCCCAGCGCCTGGTACCGCGACGGGTTCTGCAGGAAGTCCTTGATTTCGTACAGCTCTTCGACGGCCTCGTCGACGCCGGCGACGTCGGCGAAGGTGGTCTTCGGCATGTCCTTGTTGAGCATCTTGGCTTTGGACTTGCCAAACCCGAACCCCATCCGGCCCCCGGACTGCATGCGGGAGAACATCACGAACAAGGCGACCAGCAGCAGTAGCGGCAGCAGGTAGATCAGCAGCGAGCCGAGCATGCTGCCCTGGTTGACCACCGTGTTGGTCTTGACGTTCTTGTCCTGCAGCGCCTCGAACAGCGTCACGCCGTACCCGGTGGGGTACTTGGAGATGATCTTGTCGCTGTCTTCGACCTTGTCCTTCAGCTCCAGCCGGATCTGCTGTTCGCGGTCGTCGATCTGCGCGTTCTTGACGTTGTCCCCGTCGACCTGCGCTATCGCGACCGAAGTATCGACAGGTTTGAATCCACGCGTGTCATCGCTGAAGTAGTAGAACGACCAACCCAGCAACAGCACGACCGCGATCACGGTCAGCGTGCGGATGACATTTTTCCGATTCATCAACTATCCGTCGTCGTTCGCCCGCGTGGCGGGCCCTTGTTGTGTCAAAGCCTTCTCGGGCCTATCCGGGTCAAAAGTGCGCAGCTCGAATAGTTCAGGCTACCGCTAGACCAACGAACCGAGGTTCCCGACGGTTCTCCGCCCGAGCGCACACTTGTTCGCGAGTTCAAGCGTTTTGTGTTCACAACCGTACTTTCGGCGGCGAAGATGAGGGCGTGTCCACCCCCGCTGAACGGTTCATCGACACCAACGGCGTGCGGCTGCGGGTTTTGGAAGCCGGCGAACGGGGCGCGCCGCTGGTGGTGCTGGCGCACGGCTTTCCCGAACTGGCGTTCTCCTGGCGGCATCAGATCCCCGCGCTCGCGGCCGCCGGCTTCCATGTGCTGGCACCGGACCAGCGCGGTTACGGCGGGTCGTCCAAGCCAGACGCGGTCGACGCCTACAACGTCGTCGAGTTGAGCGCAGACGTCGTCGGCCTGCTCGACGACGCCGCAGCTGAACGGGCGGTCATCGTCGGGCACGACTTCGGCGGCGTGGTGGCGTGGGCCGCCCCGTTGCTGCATCCGGACCGGTTCGCCGGGGTGGTCGGGATTTGCGCGCCGCCGGTCCCGCGTTCCCGGGTGCCCACCACGCAGGCGTTTCGCCGCATCTTCGGCGACAAGTTCTTCTACATCCTCTACTACCAGGAACCCGGCCCTGCCGATGCGGAGTTGAATCGCGACCCCGCCACCACCATGCGCAAGCTGTTCGCCTCGACCGCCTCGTCCAGCGGCGGACTGGTCGACGAGCGGATGACCGAACCCGGCCCGCGGGGGCTTCTGGCGCGCATACCGGAACCCGGCGATCTACCCGACTGGATCAGCCAGGACGAATTCGACCATTACGTCGACGAGTTCACCCGCACCGGGTTCAGCGCACCGTTGAACTGGTATCGCTGCTTCGACCGCAACTGGGAACTGACCGAGAGCACACCGGCCGCGACGATCGCGGTCCCGGCCCTGTTCATCGGCGGCACCGAGGACCCGACCATGGCCTACACGCCGCGGCACCGAGCGCACGAAGTGGTGTCCGGCGACTACCGCGAGGTGATGGTCGAAGGCGCCGGACACTGGCTGCCACAGGAGCGCCCCGCCGCGGTCAACGCGGCGCTGCTCGAATTCTTGAACCGACTGGAGTGGTGAATGCGCGCTGCCGTACTGCGGGACGGCCGGATGGTGGTCCCCGACGACGTCGTAGAACCGGTGCCGCTCCAAGGGCAGGTGCTGGTCGCGGTCAACGCCTGTGGGATCTGCGGCTCGGACCTGCATTTCGCCAAACACGGCGCTGAGATGGTCCGGCTCACCCGCGAGGTCACCGGCTTGCCGGTCGAAGGCGGCCTGCCCGTCGACCTGGCTGACGACGTGTACATGGGCCACGAGTTCAGCGCCGAGGTTCTCGAGGCCGGGCCGGACACCGACGCGCCACCGGCGGGCACGATCGTCACGTCGTTGCCGGTGTTGCTGTCGCCGAAGGGTTTCGAGCCGATCCTGTCCAGCAACACGGTGCTCGGCGGGTACGCCGAACGGATGCTGTTGTCGGCCCCGTTGCTGCTGCGAGTGCCGAATGGTCTCGACCCCCGGCACGCCGCGCTCACCGAGCCGATGGCGGTCGGCCTGCACGCCGTCAACAAGTCCGCCATCGCGCCCGACGAGGCAGCCCTGGTGATCGGATGCGGCCCCATCGGCATCGCGATCATCGCCGCACTGCGCTCCAAAGGCGTCGAAAGCATTGCCGCGGCTGACTTTTCAGCCACCCGCCGCGGCCTCGCCACGACGATGGGCGCCGACATGACGCTGGACCCGGCGCAGGGTTCGCCCTTCGACACCGTGAAACCGGCGGTGATCTTCGAGGCCGTCGGCGTGCCCGGCATCATCAACGACGTGATGCGACGCGCACCGCTGGGCAGCCGCCTGGTGGTGGCGGGGGTGTGCATGCAGTCCGACACCGTGATACCGCTGTTCGGTATCGCCAAGGAGATCAACGTGCAGTTCGTCAACTCCTATGACCACAACGAGTTCGCGGAATCGTTGCGCGCCATCGCCGACGGCTTGATCGACGTCTCGCCGCTGATCACCGGGGAGGTCGGCCTCGACGGAGTCGCCGCCGCGTTCGATGATCTCGCCGACCCCGACACGCACTGCAAGATCATGGTGACGCCCTGACGGTAGGGTGCCAGCCATGCGAAGCGCTGCGCGGGCGAAGACGCCCATCCGAGTCCTCGCCGCGGCGGCGGTGGGATTGATCGCCGTCCTCTCGGGCTGTGACGCGAAGGCCGCCCCCGCGTTCACCAACGACGACAGCACACCGCGTCAGGTGACGGTGGCCGGCACCGGCGAGGTGCTCGGCACACCGGACACGCTGACGATCGACGCGGGTGTGGAGGTCGTCGCCCCCGACGCCGCCGGCGCCTTGAACCAGAGCAGCCAGCTGCAGCGCGCCGTCATCGACGCCCTGGCCGACTCCGGCATCGACCGCAAGGACATCAACACCTCTCAGGTGAGTGTGCAGCCGCAGTATGCGGGCGGCGACAGCTCGACCATCAACGGGTACCGGGCCACCAACACGATCGACATCAAGGTGCGTCAGTTGAACACGGCCCCACAGGTGTTCGGGATCATCGCCGGCCGCGGCGGCAACGCGACGAGGATCAACAACGTCACCCTCGGCATCGAGGACGATTCGCAGCTGGTGCGAGAGGCCCGCGCACGGGCGTTCAACGACGCCAAGATGCGGGCCGAACAGTACGCGCTGCTGGCCGAGCTGGATCTCGGCAAGGTGCTCTCGATATCGGAGGTGCCGACCTCGACGCCGCCGACGCCGTACCAGAGCCCGCGCGGTCCGGCCGCGGAGATGGCGGCGGTGCCGATCGAACCGGGCCAACAGGCCGTCGGCTTCACCGTGACGGTGGTCTACGAACTGACGTAGTTGTCATCCGGCGGGCGCGATGTCGACAGGTATGCCGTTGAGCACCGCGGTGCCCGACAGCGGGTCGAGGTTGTTACCGGCGTTGAGCTGGTTGACGTTCACACCCGGCGCGCCGGCCGCCACCCGCTGTCCGGTGCCGCCCCGGTCATGACCCCACCCGTGCGGCAGCGACACCACACCGCGGCGCATCTCCGGTGTCACCTCGATCGGGGCCAGTAGCTCGCCGCCCGGCCCCTTGACGACCGCGGTGTCGGTCAACCCCAGGTCCGCCGCGTCGTCGGGATGGATCCGCAGCGTGCACCGGTTGGACCCGCCCGACAACGCGGGCAGGTTGTGCATCCAGCTGTTGTTGGATCGCAGGTGTCGTCGCCCGATGAGCACGAACCCGTGGGGACGCACCCGCAGCGCATCGCGCAACCGGGAGACGTCGCCGGTGAGCTGATCGGGCGCCAATTCGATTCGGCCCGTTGGCGTCCGGAGCACTTCTGCCAGACGCGGGCGCAGCGGACCCAGGTCGATGCCGTGCGGTGCCGTTTTGAGCTTGGCCAGCGTGAGTCCGTCGGGGTCGGCGCCGAAAGCATCCCCGTATGCGCCCAGACGCAGCATCATGTCCAGCCGGCGTTCGTAACCCGGCCCCGGCGGCAGCATCGCGGTCAGTTCCTCGACGGAGCGCCCGACGACCGGCGAATCGGGGTCGGCGGTCTCCTTGGCCAGCGTCGTGGCGATCACCTGGTCGTCCACCAGGTTCGGATCGCCGTCGGTCCCGAGGCCGTACAGGATCAGCGCGATGCGCGACAACAACTCGGCTTCGTCGGGTCGGTCGGCCAGCGGCAGCGCGGGCGGCGAATAGCGTGCGTTGTTCCGCAGGGCCAGGGCGTTGAGCGCAAGGTCGAAGTGTGCGCTGCGCGACGGCGGGGGCGGCGGCAGGATGACGTCGGCGTGCCGGGTGGTCTCGTTGAGATAGGGGTCGACGCTGACCATGAACTCGACGCCGCCGAGCGCCTTGTCGAGGCGGTCGCCGTCGGGCGCGGACAGCACCGGATTGCCCGCGATCGTCACCACGGCCTTGATCTGCCCGTCGCCGGGGGTGTCGATCTCCTCGGCGAACGCCGCGGCCGGAAACTCCGAGAGCGCTTCGGGATAACCGGACACACGGCTGTGCCAGCGACCCGTGCGGAAGCCGCGGCCGGGCTTGGGCGGACGCGCCGCGGGTGCAATCGGCGAGAGCGGGAACATCGCCCCACCCGGCCGGTCCAGGTTGCCGGTCAGGATGTTGACCACATCGACGAGCCAACTGCCCAATGTGCCGAATTCCACTGTGGACGTGCCGATCCGGCCGTAGACGGCGGCCGACGGCGCGGCCGCGAGTTCACGGGTGAGCATACGGATGTCGTCGGCCGGCACGTCGCAAAAGGCCGCGACCGTCTCCGGCGCGAAATCGGCGGCGAGCGCGCGTACCTCGTCGACGCCGTTGACGTGTCCGGCCAGATCCTTGAGGTCGACGAGATCTTCGTCGAACAGCACATGCACGACGGCCATCAGCAGCGCCGCGTCGGTGCCCGGTCGAGGGGCGAGATGGCGGTCGGCGAGTTCGGCGGTGCGGGTCCGGGCGGGGTCGATGACGACGAGGCGGCCGCAGCGCTTGCGTAGCGCGCGCAGTTTGCCCGGAAAATCCGCGGCGGTCGCCAGGCTGCCGTTGGACACAAGGGGATTCGCGCCGATGACGACGAGATGATCGGTGCGGTCGAGGTCGGGCACGGTGAACGCGACCGGGCTGCCGAACATCAAGCCCAGCGCGACGTGCTTGGGCATCTGGTCGAGCGTGCTGGCCGAGTACACCTGGCGGGTGCCCAACGCCTTCACGACCACCGGGGTGTACAGCCCGCCGGCGATCGTGTGGGCGTTCGGGTTACCGAGGTACACGCCGACCGCCGTCCCGCCGTGCTCCGCGATGACGCCGCCGAGGCCCTTCGCGACCGCTTCGAACGCTTCCTCCCACGTCGCCTCGCTCAAGACACCGTCCCGCCGGACCAGCGGCTTGGTCAGCCGATCGGGGTCGTTGTCGAGTTCGGCGAAGCTGGCGCCTTTCGGGCAGATGAAGCCGCGGCTGAACACGTCGTCCCGGTCGCCGCGGGCGCCGATGACCCGACCGTCGTCGATGGTCAGGACCAGGCCGCAGGTGGCTTCACACAACGGGCAGATGCGAAGGGCTGTCCGGGTCATACACGGCATTCTGCGCCCACATCTGCTCGGAGCGCCATTACCCGCCGCATAGGTGCAACATCGGTCACAGCGATCAACGTTTTGCAGCCGTCTCCTCGCACGTTCTCTGCAAAACGTTGCGCGGTGTGACTAACGGCGGATGGGCTCAGTGCTGCTCGTACACCTTGGGGTCCAGCGTGCCGATGTAGTTGAGGTCCCGGTAGCGTTCGGCGTAGTCGAGGCCGTAGCCGACGACGAACTCGTTGGGGATGTCGAACCCGACGTGCGCGATGTCGACATCAGCGCGCACCGCGTCGGGTTTGCGGAGCAGCGCGCACACCCGCAGCGAACGGGGATGGCGGGTCGCGAGGTTGCGCAGCAACCACGACAGGGTGAGGCCGGAGTCGACGATGTCCTCGACGATCAGGACGTCCCGGCCGTTGATGTCGCGGTCGAGATCCTTGAGGATGCGGACCACGCCGGACGACGACGTCGAGGAACCGTACGAGCTGACCGCCATGAACTCCAATTGCGTGGGCAGCGGGATCGCGCGCGCGAGGTCGGTGACGAAGAACACCGCACCCTTGAGCACGGTGACCAGCAGCAGATCCTGTCCTGCGTCGACGGCCTCGCGGTACTCCTCGCCGATACGCGCGCCGAGTTCGGCGATCTTGGCCTGGATCTCGTCGGACGACAGCAGTACCGACTTGATGTCGCCGGAATACAGCTCGACGGGTTGCTCAGGCACCGGCACAGTTTTTCATGTTTCGTACCGCCTCCGTGTGCAGGGTCAACATGCCGCCACGGCGGCCTGCGATCAACCGCCGACCGCGCAGGGGGGACCCGACCGCGACACCACCCTGGCCTCGCCACGCCGTGATCAGCGTGTCCACCCCGCGGATCTGCTTGTCCGTCAGTCCGCTGGCGCCACCGTCGAGTAGCCAGCGGCGAATCACCCTGCGTCGCAGCGCTTCCGGCAATAGGGCCAGCTCCGCAGTGTCGAGGCCGTCCTCTCGGCACAGTCCCGCGAGGGCGTGCTCGGCCAGTTCGTCGAGGGTGTCGGTGTCGGCGCGCAGGGCGCCCGCGGTGCGTGCGAGCGCCTCGGCGACCCCGCCGCCGAGGACGTCTTCGAGCAGGGGCAGCACCTCTTGGCGCAGTCGGACCCGGGTGAACCGCCGGTCGGTGTTGTGCGGGTCCTGCCACGGCGTCAGGCCGAGTTCGGCGCACGCGGCCCGCGTCGTCGTCCGCCGCATACCGAGCAGGGGGCGGTACCACGGCGGGTCGCACACCCGCATCCCGGCGATCGACCGCGGACCCGAGCCGCGGCCCAGCCCGAGGAGCACGGTCTCGGCCTGATCGTCGAGCGTGTGCCCGAGCAGCACCGGCAGTCCGTTCCGCGCCAGCTCCAGCGCGCGGTAACGGGCGGTACGCGCCGCCGCCTCGGGGCCGCCCTCCGTTCCGACGTCCGCGCGGACCACTTGCGCTGTAACGCATCCCACCGAAAGCGCCTGTTGCTGTGCTGTTCGGGCGACGGTCGCCGAGTTCGCCTGTAGTTGATGATCGACGATCAACGCGACAGTGGGCTTGGTGTCCGCCGCGACCGCGGTCAACGCGAGCGAGTCCGCACCTCCGGAGAGTGCGACGCACCAACGGTCGTCGACGGCACCCAATTCACGGTCGAACGCCGTGACCGCCGCCCGCAGCGCGGCTACAGCACCCTGTCGATCCATCGTTGCGGCTCGTCGATTTCGGTTGGCAGCGGCAATGTTTCGGGACCTGACCACACGGCGTTGAACCGGTCCATTCCAACGGTCGAGACCACGTGGTCGACGAACGCCTTACCGCGGGTGTACTGGCTGAGCTTGGCGTCGATTCCGAGCAGCGCGCGCAGGACCCGCTGCAGTGGCGACTGTTTGCGCTGGCGCCGCTCGTCGAACCGCTTGCGGATGGTGGCCACCGAGGGCACCACCGCGGGACCGACGGCGTCCATCACGTGGTCGGCGTGACCTTCCAGCAGAGTGCCCAGCACCAGCAGTTGGTCGAGCGCCGCCCGTTGCGGTTCGGACTGCACCGCACGCAACAACCCGATCATGCCGTTCGAATTGGCGTCCGTCGCGGCGCCGTTGCAGTCGCCACGTCGGCTGCGGATGAAATCGGCGAGGCGCGACACCATCTCGGCGACGTCATCGCTGCTCTCCTCGGTGAGCACGGCGAGCGCCCCGGACATGTGATCGGCCAACCACGGGTTGGCCCGGAACTGCACCCGGTGCGTGACCTCGTGCAGACACACCCACAGCCGGAAGTCGTAGGGCTGCACCCGCAGTTGCCGTTCGACGGCGATCACGTTGGGGTACACCAGCAGCAATTCGCCGCCGCCGGGGCCGAACGGGTCGTACTGGCCGAGGATGCCCGAGGAGATGAACGCGAGCACCGCACCGGTCTGCGCGCCGGTGATGCGTCCGCTGATGAAGCCTCGCGGATTCTCGGATCCGCCCGTCATCACCCGCATCGACTGGGTGGCTGCCCGGATCCACTGCGGCCGGTCCACGATTCTCGCCTCGGGAATCTCGCCGCCCTCGGTCATCCCGGTGACTTCGCGCACCGGCACTTCGGCCGAGCGGGATGCCTCGGTCAACTGCTCGATCACCTGCCGGCGCGTGTAGTCGGTCGATGGCGGCCCGGGGCGCACCAGTTTCTCCCCGACGGTGGCCGCGAACTTCCAGTCGACCGCGCGGCCGACGGACAGCGAGGACTTCGAGGTGGAGGTGTCCGGGGTCATGCGCTGCATCCGCAGGCCCGCAGCGCAGCGGCCAGGTTGTCGAGCGCGATACGCCCGGTGGGGCCGGCGTTGTTGGAGATCAGCGCGAAGGTCAGCACCCGACCGCTCTCGTCGGTGACGATGCCCGCCAGTGAATTGGTACCGGTCAACGATCCGGTCTTGGCGCGCAGGAAACCCGCGGCAGGCTTGACGAGTTGGGTGTCCAGATAGCGGTTCGACAGCGTTCCGCTGCCGCCGGCGATCGGCAACAGGTCGACCAGCGGTCGCAGCTTGGGATGGTCGTTTCCGGCCGCCGCCTGAACCACCTCGTCCAGTGTCTCGGCGGTGAGGCGGTCGTCGACGGACAGTCCGCTGGAGTCGAAGAGCCGCGCGCCCGTGGTGTCGATCCCGGCGTCTTCGAGGGCGCCGAGTGTCGCGCGCACCGCGCCGTCGAAGCTTTGCGGACGGTTGACTCCGGCGGCGACCTCGCGGCCGATCGCCTCGGCCATGACGTTGTCGGAGGCGTTCATCATGTCGCGCAGCCGCGAGATCAGGGGTGGCGACTGGACCGCGGCGATCTCGGTGCCCGCGTCCGCGCTGCCCGGCGCCACGGTGACCTTCGCCGGGTCGATCTTCAGTGCCGCCGCCAGCGCCCGGCCCGCGTCCAACGCCGGCGTGTGCGACCGCACCGAGTCCACGCTCACCGGCTGGGTGCGGCCGCCGTCGAGCATCACCGACTCCATCGGCGCGATGTCGCCGTAGTCGATGTCGAGAGGGTCCCAGCCGGGCGCCATGGTCGGGCCGCTGTAGGTGCTGGTGTCGACCTGTACGGCCGTCACCTCGATACCGCTGCCGCGCACCTGTTCGGCCAAGTCGCTGATCCTGGCCGCATCGCGGTACCAGGTGTCCTCGCCGGCCGGGGCCGCCGACAGCGTCGGGTCGCCGCCACCCTTGAGCACCACCACCCCGGGCCTGCTGCCGCTGAACACACGGGTGGTCAGCCGGGCGTCGCGGTCCAGTACCAGCAACGCCGCCGCGGTGGTCAGCGTCTTGTTCGTCGACGCCGGTTGCATCGGTACCTCGGCGCCGCGCTCCCACAGCGCGGTGGCGGTGATCGCATCGGTGACGCGCCCGGTGAGGTCGCCGAGGTTCGGGTCGGCCAGCGCGGGCGCCAGCGCGGCGGCCAGCCGGTCCGGCACCGGTTTGGGCGCCGATTCGGCAACCGGCACGACGCCAGGGTTCGCGGTCGCTGCCGCAGGTGTCGGCTTGCTGGCCGCGGCGTCGGTGGACGGACCCGCGGTGAGCAGGGCGGCGGCCACCACGACGACGACGACCAGCAGCAAAACCGCCGCACCGAGCGCCACATGCGTGGATCGCCGCCACTGAGTGGGCCGCATGACTCTCCTGCTCAACTAGACCGCCCCCGTACAGGCAGCGTATCGCTCCATTAAGGTTGACCCGCGTTATCACCGGACGACCCCCACCAGAGCACAGGGCAAGGAGCCACGGCAACGTGCAGATCGACAGCCAATATGAAGTAGTGATCGAGATTCCCAAGGGTTCGCGCAACAAGTACGAGGTGGACCACGACACCGGCCGGGTGAAGCTGGACCGCTACCTGTACACATCGATGGCGTATCCGACCGATTACGGGTTCTTCGAGGACACCCTCGGCGAGGACGGCGATCCGCTCGACGCGCTGGTGCTGCTGCCCGAGTCGGTGTTCCCCGGCTGCGTCGTCGATGTGCGTCCGGTCGCCATGTTCCAGATGACCGACGAGGCCGGCGGCGACGACAAGGTGCTGTGCGTGCCCGCCGACGATCCGCGCTGGGAGCACATCAAAGATCTGGCCGACGTGCCCTCCTACGAGCTCGAGGCGATCAAGCACTTCTTCGTGCACTACAAGGATCTCGAGCCGGGCAAGTACGTGAAGGCCGCCGACTGGGTGGGCCGCGAGAAGGCCGAGGCAGAGGTTCAGGCGTCGGTGGAGCGGTTCAAGAAGTCCGGCCACTGACCGGCCAACAGACCGGGGCAAATTTTCTCCGCCGTAACACGGCGTAACCCGCCCGTCGTCCCCGCGTCTGATCATGGCTTCGTGTTGATGCATCAGGGGATCGGCCTCGAAGCGTTCAACGCATTGCCGATGCGCAGAGCGGTGCACGCGCTGTACGAATGCTGCTCGAGTGTGCCGTTGGCCGCAGATCTCGCCCGCGATCGGCCCTACGCCGATCATGACTCGTTGTTCCGGGCGGCCGACGCGCTGCTGTTCACCCTCGCCGAGGACTCGATCGGCACGATCCTGCAGGCCTACCCGGACATCGGTCGGCGACCGGGCAGCGAGAAGTCCGCCGCCGAGCAGTGCGCGATCTGGTGTGACAGACCCGAGGTGATGGCGCGCCTGGCGCACGACTCGAAGCGCTACCTCGAGCAGTTCGGTTTCGGGTTCGTGATGTTGATCAACGGCTACGGCGCCGATCAGGTTCTCGCGACGGTGGCTGACCGGATGCTCAACGACGTCGAGACCGAGCGCAAGGTCGTCCGCAATGAGTTGGCCCGCATCAACCGCACCAGGCTCGAACGCATGCTCGGCCCCGAAGGCGGTTACGACAACTGGTGACGCGCGTGTCCTACGAAGCTCTCGGCTGACCGCGCAACTCCAAGCGGCGCAGCACATCTCGGCCGAGTGCGCGCACATCCTCACCCGCCGACACCGGCACCAGCGTGACGCCGTCGGCCACCCCGGCTGACTCGATGTCGGCGATCAGACCCGCGAGGCCGTCGACGGTGCCCGCATAGCGCACGCCATCGGCAACCTCGAGAATGTCACGCGCAGAACGGAAGTCGATCGCAACGGCAACCGTGACGTCGAGGATGACGTCGTGAGTGACGGCGACCTCCGCATCGGCCCGTACCCGCGCGCGGAGCCGCCGCGCCTGCTGCAGGTCGGCGGCGGCGATGCGCACCGGCGGTCGGTCACCCTCGGTCAATTCAGCCCAGCCGCCGTCGGGGGCGTCGGTCACGAAAAGGCGCACCGGACAAAACTAGGAAGGCCGGCCGGTCGGTTCGAGCGTTGCGCTCAGCGTGAATCCAACGAGTTCGCGCCGTTGCGCAAGTCCTGCACCCGCGTCTTGTACAGGCTGGCGACCGTCGTGATGATCAGGGTCACGATGATCACGCCCAGCGACAGCAGGGTCGGGATCTCGGGCACGGGAACATGCTCGCCGCCGTTGATGAACGGCACCTCGTTCTCGTGCAGTGCGTGCAGCACCAACTTCACGCCGATGAAGGCCAGGATGAACGCCAGCCCCTGCGACAGGTACACCAGCCGTTTGAGCAGGTCGCCGAGCAGGAAGTAGAGCTGACGCAGCCCCATGAGCGCGAACACGTTGGCTGTGAACACCAGATACGGTTCCTGGGTCAGGCCGTAGATCGCCGGGATCGAGTCCAGCGCGAAGATCAGGTCGGTGGTGCCCAGCGCGACGATGACGAGGAACATCGGCGTCATCAGCCGCTTTCCGTTTTCCTTCACCCACAGCCGAAGTCCGTCCCACTTGTCGGTCATGCTCAGGTGGTTGCGCGCGAACCGCACGACGACGTTGTCGCGGTCGTCCTCGTGGTCGGTGTCACGGGCCAGGTTGATCGCGGTGTAGAGCAGGAACGCGCCGAAGATGTAGAAGACCCACGAGAACTGGTTGATCGCCACCGCGCCGAGTGCGATGAAGATGCCGCGGAAGATCAGCGCGAGAATGATGCCCACCAGCAGCGCCTGCTGCTGATACTTCCGCGGCACGTTGAAGCTCGCCATGATGATCAGGAAGACGAACAGGTTGTCCACCGACAGGCTGTATTCGGTGAGCCAGCCGGCGAAGAACTCGACCCCGTACTGGCTGCCGTGGAAGAACCACGTCCACACGCCGAACGCGATCGCCAGACTTACGTAGATCGTTAGTGCCGTGCCCGTTTCCCGCTTCGACGGTTCGTGCGGCCGACGGCCGATCACGATGACGTCGAACAGCAGTATCGCGATCGTCACGCTCAGCGTGATGATCCATTCGAGCTGGGAAACGTTCACTCATCCTCCGGTCGTCAAAGCGCCGGAGGTCTCTTCCACCGCCACCGAGATCGTGCCGGCCCGCAGCACCGGTCGTCCGATAACGGCCGACGTGATGACGACACCGCGGCGAAGGAATACTCCCCTCCGCAGGCGATTCTGCCAGGTGACTACGGATGACCGAAATCGGGAGAACGAAACCTGGAAGGTTGCCATCTGGCGCTTTGCCCAATCGTGATCTCGCCCCGCGTGCGGCGCGGGCACCGCGTTGGCGGGCCTGAGTAGCTTTGTAGCCGTGACGCAGGAGTCGCCGCCGGAGATACCGCCGCAATACCTGTTGTCCGCGTTCGCACCCGAGCCGCGGACGCTCATCGACATCCTCTACGACACCGCGAACCGCCACCCCGAGGCGCCCGCCATCGACGACGGCGAGATCCAGCTCACCTACGGCGAACTGATCACCGACATCACCGACAGCGTGGCTTGGCTGGCCGCGCGGGGCATCGGCCGCGGTGACCGGATCGGGATCCGGATGCCGTCGGGCAGTTATGCGCTCTACGTCGCGATCCTGGCGATCTTGGCTACCGGCGCCGCCTACGTGCCCGTCGACGCCGACGATCCGCAGGACCGGGCCGAGTTGGTGTTCACCGAGGCCAACGTGGTGGCGATCATCACCGAATCGGGGCTGTCCCGCGGACCCGGTTCCTCCCGTGGCTGGCGTGCCACGGCACCACTCGGCCGCGACGATGCGTGGATCATCTTCACGTCCGGTTCCACTGGCACCCCGAAGGGTGTCGCAGTGACTCACCGCAACGCGGCCGCGTTCGTCGACGCCGAGGCCGGAATGTTTCTGCCGGACAACCCGATCGGGCCCGGCGACCGTGTGCTGGCGGGGTTGTCGGTGGCGTTCGACGCCTCCTGTGAGGAGATGTGGCTGGCCTGGCGCCACGGCGCCTGCCTCGTGCCCGCGCCCCGTTCGCTCGTGCGCAGCGGCATGGATCTGGGACCGTGGCTGGTCGCGCGCGACATCACCGTCGTGTCCACAGTGCCGACCCTGGCCGCGCTGTGGCCGGCCGAAGCCCTCGAGGCGGTGCGGCTGCTGATCTTCGGCGGCGAAGCCTGCCCACCGGAACTGGCCGAACGGCTCGCGGTCGAAGGCCGCGAGGTATGGAACACCTACGGTCCGACCGAGGCGACCGTCGTGGCGTGCGCTGCCCGCCTTGCGGGTTCCGGCCCGGTGAGCATCGGGCTGCCGCTAGCCGGGTGGGACCTGGCGGTGGTCGATCCGATGGGTGAGCCCGTGCCGTACGGCGAGGTCGGTGAACTGGTCATCGGCGGCGTGGGCCTGGCTCGCTACCTCGATCCAGGCAGGGATGCGGAGAAGTACGGGCCGATGCCCGCGCTCGGCTGGAAGCGCGCCTACCGCAGCGGAGACCTGGTGCGGCTGGAATCCGATGGCCTCTACTTCGTCGGTCGTGCCGACGACCAAGTCAAAGTCGGCGGCCGCCGCATCGAACTCGGCGAGGTGGACACTGCCCTGGTCAACCTGCCCGGGGTGAGCGGAGGTGCGGCCGCGGTGCGGCGCAGCCACGCCGGAACGCCGTTACTGGTCGGCTATGTCGCGAGCGCCCAGCCGTCGTTCGACCTCGCCAAAGCGCGCGCCACGCTGGCCGAGACTTTGCCCTCGGCGCTAGTACCGCGGCTTGTGCTCGTCGAGGAGTTGCCGACTCGCACGTCGGGCAAGGTCGATCGCGACGCGCTGCCGTGGCCCGTCGAACTCGCCAACGGAGAAGGCGGCGACCTGCCCGGCACGATGGGTTGGCTCGCCGAGTTGTGGCGTGATGTCCTCGCCACTGTCGTGGACGGTCCCGAGGCCGACTTCTTCGCGCTCGGCGGCGGCTCACTGTCGGCCGCGCAATTGGTCGCCGCCCTGCGTCGGCGCCATCCGCAGGTGACCGTGGCCGACCTCTACGACCATCCTCGGCTGGGATCGCTCGCCGGCTTCCTCGACGAACTCGATCCCTCGCCGCAGGTGGTGGCGCGCACGGTCAAGCCGACGCCGCGACTCACCCAAGCCGTTCAGGTCGCCCTGTCACTGCCGCTGGCCACGCTGACCGCACTGCAGTGGGTGGTGTGGCTGGCGGCGGCCAACAACGTCCTTTCCGACTTCGCGCCGTGGACCGCGCCGGTGAGCTGGTGGTGGGTCGGCGTGGGCTTCCTTCTGTTCGTCACGCCGCTGGGCCGGATGGGCATCGCGGCGCTGTGCGCACGGCTACTTCTCGCCGGGCTCGAACCCGGCACCTATCGCCGCGGCGGCCCCGTACACCTGCGCGTGTGGCTCGCTGAGCGACTCGCCCAAGCCAGCGGGGCCGAAAACCTCTCCGGCGCAACGTGGTTGGTGTATTACGCGCGTGCGCTGGGCAACAAGGTCGGAAAAGGCGTGGACCTGCACTCGACCCCGCCGGTGACCGGCCTGCTCAAACTCGGCCACCGCAGCTCGGTCGAACCCGAGGTCGACCTGTCCGGACACTGGGTCGACGGTGACCACTTCCACGTCGGACCGATCACGATCGGAAACGATGCGACGATCGGCGCACGCACCACGCTGCTGCCCGGCGCCGTCGTCGGTAAGAACGCCGACGTAGCCCCCGGCTCCGCGGTCGTCGGGAAGGTGAAAAACGGGCAGTACTGGAAGGGTTCACCGGCGGTCAAATCGGGCAAGGCACGCCACCCCTGGCCGGAGCACCGGCCGCCCCGCGCTCCGCTGTGGGTCGCGGTTTACGGCGTCGCGTCGATCGTTCTCAGCGGGCTACCGCTGCTCGCCATCACCGTCGGCTTGTCCGTGATCGGCTACGGCATCCGCGGCGCCGGATCGGTGCGAGACGCGATCGCGCCCGCCGCGCTGTGGACACCGGCGGCCACCCTGGCCGCCGCGGTGACCTACGCGGTGCTGACGGTGGTCGGCGTCCGGCTGCTCTCGCTGCGGCTGTACGAGGGGTACCACCCGGTTCGCAGCCGCATCGGATGGCAGATCTGGGCCACCGAACGACTGATGGACGCCGCCCGCACCTATCTGTTCCCGATCTACGCGAGCCTGCTCACACCGTGGTGGCTGCGCGTGCTGGGCGCCAAAGTGGGCCGCGGTACCGAGATTTCGACGGTTCTGCTCACGCCGAAGTTCACGGTCGTCCAAGACGGCGCGTTCCTGGCCGACGACACCATGGTGGCGTCCTACGAGTTGGGCGGCGGCTGGATCCACGTCGCGAAGGCGACGATCGGCAAGCGGGCTTTCCTCGGCAACTCGGGCATCACCCAGCCCGGCCGCCGGGTGCCCGACGACGGGCTGGTGGCCGTGTTGTCGGCGGCGCCACGCAAGGCCAAGGCCGGATCGTCGTGGTTGGGCAGCCCACCGGTTCGGTTGCGCCGCAGGCCGACCGCTGCCAACGCGCTGCGCACCTTCCATCCTTCGCCGCGGCTCAAACTATTGCGCGCACTGGTCGAGACGTGCCGGATCGTGCCGTTGATCGTGACGTTCGGAATCGGCGTCGCGGTGCTGCTCGTCCTGCAGTGGCTGGCTGTGCAGGCTGGTTGGGAATGGGCTGCGCTGGGCGGCGGCGCCGTGCTGCTGGTTGCGGGTGCGGTGGCCGGAATCGTCGCGGTGGTGGCGAAATGGGCTGTGGTCGGGCGCATCGCGGCCGACGAACATCCGTTGTGGTCGCCGTTCGTCTGGCGCAACGAGGTCTCCGACACGTTCGTAGAGACCGTCGCCGCCCCGTGGTTCGCCCGCGCCGCCAGCGGTACGCCGGTGATGAACCTGTGGCTGCGGGCACTGGGCGCCAGGATCGGCCGCGGTGTCTGGTGCGAGACGTACTGGCTGCCGGAGGCCGATCTGGTCACCCTGGCGACGGGCGCGACCGTCAACCGCGGCTGCGTGGTGCAGACGCACCTGTTCCACGACAGGATCATGCGAATGGACACCGTTGTGCTGGAGCAGGGTTCGACGCTCGGCGCACACTGTGTCGCACTGCCCGCCGCACGCATCGGCGCGGCGGCGACGGTTGGTCCCGCCTCGCTGGTCATGCGTGGTGACGAGGTGCCGCCGTCGACCCGTTGGCAGGGCAATCCCATCGCGCCGTGGCACGCGCTGCGCAAGAAGCGCGGCCGCACGTCGGCGCCTTCGACCAGAGAAACGGCCGCGTGACCGCAAGTAAGAAGAAGGCCGCGGACGCGAGAAGCGGAGGCGCAGGAGCACCGGCCATCGACCCGTACCTGCCTGCCAGCGGCAACTTCGGTTACCGGGTTTCGCGTTACGAACTCGACCTCGAGTACAAGGTGGCAATCAACCGGCTCGCGGGCACGGCGACGGTCACCGCGTCGACGCTCGCGGCGTTACGGACCTTCACCCTCGATCTCGCCGATGCGCTTTCGGTGACGAAGGTGACCGTGAACGGCGCCCGCCCGCAACAGTTCCGGACGGCGTCGGGCAAGTTGCACATCGCGTTGCGCGACGCACTGCCCGCCGGTGCGGCGATGACGATAGTGGTGCGCTACGGCGGCTCCCCGCGGCCTATCCGATCGCTGTGGGGTGATGTGGGTTTCGAAGAGCTGACCGACGGCGCACTGGTGGCCGGTCAGCCGAACGGGGCCCCATCGTGGTTTCCTTGCGACGACCACCCGAGCGCGAAAGCCAGCTTCCGTATCCGGGTCGCCACCGAGAGCCCCTATCGCGTGATCGCCAACGGCGGGTTGGTGTCTCGGCGTGCCCGGGCCGGGATGACGACATGGACCTACGAGCTGCCCGAGCCGACGTCGACATATCTGGTCACCTTGCAGATCGGAATGTATGAGCGGCATCGCGTGGCCGACAACGGCAACCCGATCCACGCGGTGATTCCGGACCGGTTACGTGCGAACTTCGAGCACGACTTCGCCCAGCAGCCACAGATGATGAAGTTGTTCGTGAAATTGTTCGGCGCTTATCCGCTCGCCACGGGTTACACCGTCGTGGTGACCGACGACGATCTCGAAATCCCTTTGGAGGCACAGGGTATCTCGATCTTCGGTGCCAACCACTGCGACGGTAAGGGCGGTGCCGAGCGTCTCATCGCGCACGAACTCGCCCACCAGTGGTTCGGCAACTCGGTGACCGCGCAGCGGTGGCGGCACATCTGGTTGCACGAGGGCTTCGCCTGCTACGCCGAATGGTTGTGGTCGGAGAACTCCGGCGGGCGCAGCGCCGGCGACTGGGCGCGGCACTATCACCAGCGGCTGGCGAATTCACCGCGGGACCTCGTGCTCGCCGACCCCGGGCCCCGGGACATGTTCGACGACCGGGTGTACAAGCGCGGCGCGCTGACGTTGCATGTGTTGCGGCTGCAACTCGGTGACGCCGATTTCTTTGCATTGCTTCGGGATTGGACAACGCGCTACCGCCACAGCACGGCGGTGACCGATGATTTCACGGGGCTGGCATCGCATTATGCAAAGAAGTCGCTGCGACCGCTGTGGGATGCCTGGCTGTATTCGACCGAACTGCCCGAACTGGACGCACAGTGACCGATGCGGGTGCGCCGTTCGATGCGCTGAGCGCGGGCGGCGCATCGCCGGCGGGTCCGGCGGCGCGCAGCAGCGTCGCCAGGGTCGGAGCGGCGACGGCCGTGACGGCGCTGTGCGGATACGCGGTGCTCTACCTGGCCGCCCGCGACCTCGAGCCCGCGGGATTCTCGGTGTTCGCGGTCTTCTGGGGTGCGTTCGGCCTGGTCTCTGGCGCAGCGTTCGGCCTGCTGCAGGAGGCCACCAGGGAGGTGCGGTCCGCGGCACACCTCGACGTGGCGGAAGGACCGCGCAGCCGTCCGATGTGGGTGGCCGCAGTTGTCGGTACGGTGTCGGCCGCTGCCATCGCGATCAGTTCACCACTGTGGTCTGGGCACGTCTTCGTCGAGTCGAGGTGGCTTTCGGTCACGCTGCTGGCCGTAGGTCTGGCCGGGATCTGTTTGCACGCAACGCTGCTCGGCATGCTCGCCGGACTCGACCGGTGGACGGCTTACGGATCGCTGATGGTGGGCGACGCGGGCCTGCGGGTGCTGGTGGCCGTCGCAACCTTCCTGGTCGGCTGGGGCCTGGCCGGCTATCTGTGGGCCACCGTAGCGGGTGCGGTGGCGTGGTTGATCATGCTGATCGTCTCCCCCACCAGCCGTCGGGCCGCCGCCCTGCTGACACCGGTCGGCACCCGTACGTTTCTGCGGGGCGCTTCGCATTCGATCACCGCGGCGGGCGCAAGCGCGATCCTGGTCATGGGGTTTCCGGTGCTGCTGCAGGCAACCTCCGGCGACCTCGGCGCGGCCGGTGGCGTCGTGATTCTGGCCGTCACGCTGACGCGGGCTCCGCTGCTCGTTCCGCTCACCGCGATGCAGGGCAACCTGATCGCACACTTCGTCGACCAACGCGCGCACCGGTTGCGCGCTCTCACCGTTCCCGCCCTCGTGGTGGCCGGCGCGGGTCTGCTCGGTGTGCTCGCCGCCTGGGCGGTCGGACCATGGTTGCTACGCAACGGCTTCGGCTCCGAATACCTGGCCGACGGCGCGCTGCTGGCCTGGTTGACAGGCGGGGCGATCGCGATCGGTCTGCTCACCCTCACCGGGGCGGCGGCGGTGGCGGCGGCGCTGCATCGCGCGTATTCGCTGGGCTGGGTTTCGGCGACGGTCGCCGCCACGCTGTTGCTGCTGCTACCGCTCGACCTGCAGACCCGCACGGTGATCGCGCTGCTGTGCGGCCCGCTGGTCGGCATCGCGGTGCACCTGAGCGCGCTGTCCTCCGTATGCTGGCCCCGTTCCGAGGTGAGGAAGAACGAATGACTTGGCTGGTGACCGGCGGCGCCGGATACATCGGTTCGCATGTGGTCCGCGCTCTGTCGGCGGCTGACCTGCCGGTGGTGGTGATCGACGATCTCTCGACCGGCCTCGAGCGGTTCGTGCCGCCGACGGTCCCCCTGGTGCGCGGCACCCTGCTCGACGGTCCACTCGTCCTGCGAACGCTCGACGAGCATCGCGTATCCGGCGTCATCCACATCGCGGGATTCAAGTACGCGGGTGTCTCGGTGCAACGCCCGCTGCACACCTACGAGCAGAACATCTCGGCGATGGTCACGCTGCTGCAGGCGATGGACACCGTCGGTGTCGACAAGGTGGTGTTCTCGTCGAGCGCCGCCACCTACGGCACCCCGGATGTCGACATCGTCACCGAACACACGCCCACAGCGCCCGAATCGCCGTACGGAGTCAGCAAGCTGGTGGGCGAGTGGATGATTCGCGACGCCGCCCGGGCGAGCGGATTGCGGCACACGAGCCTGCGTTACTTCAACGTGGTCGGCTCGGGATCGGATGACCTGTTCGACGTCAGCCCGCACAACCTGTTCCCGCTGGTTTTCGACATGCTCTGCCGCGGCGAGGCACCGCGGATCAACGGTGCGGACTACCCGACCGCCGACGGCACCTGTGTGCGCGACTACATCCACGTGTCGGACCTGGCGCTGGCGCACGTCGCTGCGGCCGAGCGGCTTGCGGGCGGTGAACCGATCGAACCCGTCTACAACCTCGGCAGCGGTAGCGGCACATCCGTGCGGGAGATCATGACGACCATCCGCGATGTCACGGGCTTCGACTTCGATCCGATCATCGGGGCACGCCGAGAGGGCGATCCCGCCCGTATCGTCGCATCCGGTGACTTGGCCGCGCGCGATCTCGACTGGCGGATGCGCCACTCGTTGGAGGAGATGGTGCGGTCCGCGTGGACCGCTCGCCGAAAAGCAGGGGACGCCTATCCGCGGTAACCTCGCGCTGGGCAACTGGGTCGCCCGCGCCGCGGTCATCCTGATCGTCGTGCAGCTGGCGGTCCGGGCGGTATTGGCGTTCGGCGGCTACTTCTACTGGGACGACCTGATCCTGATCGGCCGCGCGGGCACCCAGGCGTTGCTGTCGCCGGGGTACCTGTTCGACGACCACGACGGTCATGTCATGCCGGGGGCGTTCCTCGTCGCCGGCGGCATCACCCGGTTGGCGCCGCTGAACTGGGTCGGCCCGGCGCTCAGCCTGCTGGTTCTGCAGTCACTGGTCTCGTTGGCGCTCCTGCGGACGCTACATGTCATCCTCGGTTGGCGGCCGGTGCTGTTGGCGCCGTTGACGTTCGCGTTGTTCACACCCCTGGCGGTCCCCGGATTCGCGTGGTGGGCTGCGGCGTTGAACTCGCTGCCGATGCTGGCGGCGATGGCGTGGGTGTGCGGCGACGCGATCCTGTTGGTGCGCACCGGTAATCGCCGCTACGCGGTGACGGGTCTGGCGGTGTACGTCGGCGGTCTGCTGTTCTTCGAGAAGGCGGCGGTGATTCCGTTCGTCGCGTTCGCCGTGACCGCGCTGCTGGCGTATGTCACCGATACCGGGTCGGTGATCGCGGTGTGGCGCAAGGGTATCCGCCTGTGGATACCGGCGTTGGCGGCGACCGTCGGCTGGGTTGCCGTGTATCTGGTCGTGGTCGACCAGAAGCGTTGGAGTTTCGACCTTGCGATGACGTGGGATCTACTCACGCGGTCGGTGACGCACGGGATCGTGCCGGGCCTGGTCGGCGGTCCGTGGGATTGGCAGCGCTGGGCGCCGGCCTCACCGTGGGCTACGCCGCCGCTGATCGTGATGGTTCTCGGTTGGGCGGCGTTGGCCGCCGTGGTGGCGGTGACGGTGCTGCGCAAACGGCGCATCGGCGCGGTGTGGCTGGTGGCGGTGGGCTACGCGGTGGCGTGTCAGATCCCGATTTACCTGATGCGCTCGTCGCAGTTCACCGCTTTGGAATTGGCGCAGACGCTGCGTTACCTGCCGGATCTCGTCGTCGTGCTGGCGCTGCTGGCGGCCGTCGGGCTGTGCGCGCCGAACCGCGAGGGCACGCGGTGGCTGGACGCATCGCGGGGGCGCACGGCCGTGGTCTGTGCGCTGGTCGTGGCGTTCGTGGCGAGCAGCCTGTACTCGACGGCGACGTTCCTGGCCAGTTGGCGCGACAACCCGGCGCACGGCTATCTGCAAAATGCGGTGGCGGGGCTGGCCGAAGCTGCGCGGGCATCCGATGCGCCGATGCTCGACCAGGAGGTCGACCCGATGGTGTTGCAACGGGTGGTGGGGCCCGAGAACCGGGCCAGTCACATGTTCGCACTGGTGCGGGAGCGCCCGGACTTCGCCGCGGCCACAACCGATTTACGCATGCTCGACGGTGTCGGGCGAGTGGTCGACGCCAAGGTCACCTGGGTACGCAGCATCGCGCCCGGCCCGGAGCCCGACTGCGGATACCTGGTGCAGCCGGATGTCGGGGTCCGGATGCCGTTGGACGGCCCACTGCTGCCTGCGGACTGGACAGCGGAGATCAACTACCTGGCCAACAGCGACGGCTCGCTGACGATGTCGCTCTCGGAGGGCCGAGAGGTCAAGGTGCCGGTGCGGCCGGGGTTGAACAGGGTTTTCGTCCGGCTACCGGGCGCCGGGGATGCGATCGACGTGCGGGCGAACACCGCGGCATTGTCGGTGTGCGTCGCGTCGGGGCCGGTCGGATTCGTGGCACCGAGGTAGCTCAGGGGCGGGGATAATCGAGCGGTGAGTTCGATCGATGCGTTCCTGACGACGTGGTCGAAGGCGCGCCAGACCTACGGCGAAGGCATTCCGCAGACCGGCGCGCAGTACGACAACAGCAGCACGTTGCGTACCCTCGCAGCCGATCTGGAGGATGCCGCGCCGGGGTCGAGGTGGACCGGCAGCGCGGCCACCAAGTACGACGAAGCCAACACCGAGCACCGGCGGGTGATCGGAGCGCTCGCCGACCTCGACCGTCGGCTGGCCGCCGAGGTCGACAACTCGGCGCAATCGGTTGACTCCGGCCGACGCAACCTCGAGAACTTGCGCATGTGGGTCGTCGACGCCGCGAACAGTGTCCCGCCCGGCAAGGCCGGCGACAACATGCGCATGGTCATCGCGCAGAAGGGTCTCACCCAACTGCAGGGGATCGTGCGGCAGAACAATGCCGAGGCCAATGCGATCGGGGGCCGGATCAGGGCTCTGGAAGAGGAGTTCCGCGCGCTGGGCAACCAGAGGTTCGGCGGGGCGAAGGAGGGACCGTTCGGCGTCAAGGGCGATGAGAAAAAGGACGACGAAGACGTCAAAACGAAGGCCGAACAGGATGTTCAGGATGCACTCGCAGGCGATCACGAGGCCGCCGCACGCGTCGAGCAAGTGCTGAGCGAGATCAAACCTGGCCAGCCATTGACACCCGAACAAGGGTCATACCTAAGCCAGATGCAAGCCCAGCAGAACGGGATGACCGTCAACGAACTGAAGACAGCTGAACAGCGGCTCGGCGAACACAAGAACATCGTCGGCGATTCGTGGCAGCTGATGAGCAACCCAAACGTTAACTTCCCCAGGACCGAAACGAAGGTTGGCTCGATTGACGACCCTAGCCAGCCGGTCCAAGGCGGCTTCGATCAACTGCCACAGAGCGTTCAGGAGGCGGTCAAGTCATCTGGTGTGCTCCATGCCGAACAAATGCGCGACATTTCGTCGATCGTCCGCGACGGGAATTCTGCTCTCCAGACTGGTACAGAACTCGACCGGGAAATGTTGAACAAAGCCGACAGGATGATGGACGCTCCCATCTGGGATAAGGATCCTGCCAGCAGCGGGCAGGATGTGGGTCGCGACCCGTACTTGGACCCCGTCGTCTCTGAGATCTTCGCCTCTGCTGGTCGAGACCATCAGGTTGTCGCCACGCACATCACCGGCGACCTGGGTGAGGATTTCCTGCACGACATCACCCACCACTATTGGGCTGACAATGGGGCTGCAGCCGGGTCTTTGCTCAGTTGGACAGGACAGGAGGCTGTCGGACCGAATTCTGGTATCGCTGCCGAGACGGCGGAGGCGTACGCCAACTACATCGGAGCCCACGACAGCGAGTTGCTCGCCCTAAACAATCACACGATTGGCGATATCAATCCAAATCTCGTGCAAGGCATGGCGGAGGGACTGACGCCTTACATTCCGAACATTGCGGGCATGTCGGAAGGGCAGTTGGCTGGATTCGACACTCCGGATTCCGGAGCCAATACGGAGAATGGCCTGATGCCGACTGCCAAGGGGGTTTTCTCGGTAATCAGCAGTGACGACAAGGCAAGCGTGCTTTTCAATGGTGCGGCACAACATCACGCAATCTTGGCTCAGGAACAGTTCGCGGAAGACTTCAAGAACCGAGCGCCAGGCCTATCGCCGCAGTCCGGGTATCTTACCGACTCGGCCACACTTCAGGGTCTGGTCGACGCTGGCTTACACAACGCGTTGTCACATGAGAAGCTCAACGGCATCGAACTGGAAAAGACTGTATACGAGGCGAAGTCACGTGCTTTCGATATGGACAAGAGCATCCTCGAAGGGCTCGGTGGCAATCTTCCTGTGGTCGGTAGCGTTGTAGGCCCAGGCGTCGATGTGTTCGGACAGGCAGCGAA
The DNA here is from genome assembly GCF_003284965.1 of Mycolicibacterium sp. GF69. Classification (GTDB taxonomy): domain Bacteria; phylum Actinomycetota; class Actinomycetes; order Mycobacteriales; family Mycobacteriaceae; genus Mycobacterium. The sequence goes on along the minus strand of NZ_QMEW01000005.1, from coordinate 28,510 downwards.
AGATGCGATTATCGGAGCGCCGCCGTCCGCTGCGGCCACCGACGTCAATGGGAATTACATTGCGCCGGACCTCGCCACCTCTGCAGCCAACGCGCAGTTGATCGGAGCGCTGATCAATGAGGGGGTTCCGGTAGCTGAAGTCCCCTCGGAATGGATCGTGCAGGGTGCCAACGGTGAGGCGCGTGTGATGTCTTTTGCGGAGGTCCAGGCGGCGGCGGAGGCGGCTTCTCAGCCAGCACCCACCTACGGGGACTACAACCAGAAGCTAGCAGAAGCTACGGAAGCGACCCTGGGCCAAGGCTTTGCCGACGATGTCAACGACGCCCTCAAGTACCGATACAACCAAGTGTCCGAGGTGCTCGACCCGCAGACCGACCAGCCGGAGCAACCGCGATGACGCGACGACGCATACTCACCTTGCTCATCACAGGCGCGATTCTCATCACCGGTGGGTGCTCTTCCACGCCCGAACCTGAAGTGCCGAGCGACGCGGCAGGGGTGGCGGAGAAGGTGACAGGGCCGAGTGGGCAGACCTTCTTGCGGGACATCACATCCTACGAGTGGTCGGACGGCGGTCAGCATGTGTCGCAGACACTCATTTGGATTCCGGCACAAGCGGATTCACCGGACCCGGACGCCGCGCAGCGAGCCGGAGCGGCGGCACACGCCATCGCGGTGTTTCTGTCATCCAACCAAGACAAGTGCACGGAGACGTCGTCGCGAAATCCCGCGCTCTTCGGCACTTACGTCAAGGCGCTGATTCCTTATCTCGGTGCGATGGTTGGCAATCAGTCGAGCACAGCAGGATTCGACCCTCTCGATCCGCTTGGCGGTTCGATGCCGACCACAACGAAGTTGTTCGCCTCTATGGCATGTGATGCCGGCGATGAATTCACCGCTGCCGCCACCGAGCGCGCCGCCACATACGAGGAGAAGTTCGCAGATTTTGCTGCTGCGCACCGAAACCTCGGTGAACCGAACGATATTCAGGAAGAGCTTTTTCAGGCCGCTCGACTGCGCGGTTTAGTCTCCGCAGGAGCACGCGCTGCAGGCGTACAAGAGGATTCGACTTCCGTGCTGACCCCATACCATTTGCAGTACATGCTCGTTTCCCGCATGGTCCATGGCAGCGATCCGCAGATCAGTCCTGAGTTCTTCAGACCCGACGGATCGCTGAAGTCCAGTCAAGAACTAGAGGGAGGCAGTTGGTCGCGCTACAACGGCCAACTCGCCGGCTACCTCGAGAACTATCCACAACTGAGCGATGCCGTCTGGGAGTTCGAAGAGATATCTTCGGCGATCGGAAGGCCATAGTGATCACGAGTGCGCCCATCGGTCTGCTGCCCGGCTGCGCGGCCTCGTCGCCGCCGGTGCACACCTGGCAGATCCGGAGTCACCGAGGCCGACGCCGGCACCCGCGCAGACCGAAGTGATGTATCAGGTGGCGGCGCTTTCGGCCCGCCCCGACGACTCGCATATCGATCCCGAGTTCTTTCGCGACGGGCGACTTCTCTCTCCGGCCGAGATCCCTGAGAACGACTGGAGCATCTACGACAGCCAGCTCACCGTGTACCTGGCGCCGTTTCAACACATCAGTAATGCGATCCGCCAGTTCGGCTTCAGATACGCCGTCATCGCCGACCAATGAGTTTCACCGAGTCCATGCGGCGCTGCACGACGGCTGAGCGCACAGGAACCTGGAGCCACCTAGGAGAATCGAACTCCTGACCTGCTCATTACGAGTGAGCCGCTCTACCGACTGAGCTAAGGTGGCGTGCCGGCCGACGAGCGCTCGCGTGAGGAGCATCGACCACGGGCGGGACGAGTCTACGGCAGGGCCCGCCGCGGACCCAACTCAGTCGCGCAATGCTCGACCGACGGTCGCCACCATCGCGTCGACCGCAAATTTGGGCTTGACATTGACCGCCAGCGCCTCGCGGCATTCCAACACCGCTTCGATACAGCGCAGCAATTTTTCCGGCGACGCGTGGGCGGCCAACTTGGCCACCTCCTCCCCCATGTCGGGGTGGTTGTGCTGGACGTCGCCCGCACCCGAGGACACCAGCAGGGCGTCGCGGAAGTACGTCGCCAGATCGATCAGGGCCCGGTCCAGGGAGTCGCGCGACGCGCGTGTCTTTCGCGACTTCTGCCGTCGCTCAAGGGCATTCAGCGCACCCGCGGCCCCGCGCAGCGAACCGGCCGTACCCTTTCCGGTCCCGCCCGCGCCCAGCGCCGTGCGTAGCTCCTCCGTCTCGGCCTCGTTGCGGTCCAGCGTCAGCGCCACGGCCTCGTCCTCGGCCGTCTTCACCAACTCCTCGGCGGCGGCGTAGGCGCGCGACGGCGTCGCCGCGTCCCGCGCCAGGCCCAACGCGCGCTTGCGGCGTTGCCGGGCCGCCTCGTCGGTGGCCAGCCGCCGGGCCCTGCCGACGTGGCCGCCGCTGACCGACGCCGCCCAGCGCGCATCGCCCTCCGGCAACCCGTCGCTGTCGATCAGCACGCCTGCGATCGCGTCCACGGTCGGCGTCACCAGCGCCACATGCCGGCAACGCGACCTCAGCGTGATCGCGATGTCCTCGGGGTCCACCGACGGCGCGCACAGCAGGAACACCGTCGACGGCGGCGGCTCCTCGACCACCTTGAGCAGGGCGTTCGCCGCGCCCTCGGTCAATCGGTCGGCATCCTCGATCAGCACGATCTGCCACCGCCCGGTACCCGGCCGCCGCGACGCGATCTGCACGATGGCGCGCATCTCGTCGACGCCGATCGAGAGCCCCTCCGGGATGATCCGTCGCACGTCGGCGTGAGTGCCGGCCATCGTCGTCGTGCAGGCCCGGCACTCGCCACAGCCAGGCACGCCGTCGGAGGTGCACTGCAGGGCGGCCGCGAAGCACAGCGCCGCAACTGATCGTCCCGATCCCGGCGGACCGGTGATGAGCCACGCATGTGTCATGGTTCCGGTCAGCTCGCCGGTGTGAGCCGCCTCACCGCGCGCAGCGCGCGCCGCAGCCACCAACTCGGCCTCAACAGCGTGCTGGCCCACCAGACGCGAGAAAACACCGCCCATCGCAGATAACAGTAGTGCTGCGAACCGACACGTCCGTCTCACAGCACCCGTCCACGTCCCCGATGCCCGATACGGTTGACGCGTGGCCATGGCAGAACGACCGATCGGGCGAATCAGCGCATTCGTCCGGTGGGCCGCGCGTACCCCTTGGCCGGTGTTCACGCTGGGCATGGTGCAGGCCGACATCATCGGCGCCCTGCTCGTCCTGAGCTTCCTGCGGTTCGGGCTACCCCCCGAGGACCGCATCCAGCTGCAGGATCTACCCGCTTTCAACCTGGCGATCTTCCTCGGCTTCCTGTTCGTGTCCTTCACGGTTGCGGCGTACTGGAGCCTGCGCCTGCTGATCCCGGTCATGCGCTGGCAGCGCCGCGACATGCTGCTCGGCGATCGCAATCCGGCGGACACCGAGGTCGCGCGCACCCGCGCGTTGAAGATGCCGTTCTACCGTTCGGTGATCAATGTCGTGAACTGGATCCTCGGTTCGGTGGTGTTCATCGTGGCGAGTTGGCCGGTGGCCAGTAAATCGGCGCCGGTCGTCGCGGTCGCCACCGGGTTGGGCGCCACTGCGACGGCAATCATCGGATATCTGCAGTCCGAGCGGGTACTGCGGCCCGTCGCCGTGGCGGCGCTGCGCGGGGGTGTGCCGGAGAACTTCCACGCCCCCGGCGTGATCGCGCGCCAGGTGATGACCTGGGTGCTTTCCACCGCGGTCCCCATCATCGCCATCGTCCTGGCGCTGGTGGCCAGCAAGTTCGAGGTCCTGACCGCGCCCGCCGACCGCCTCACGACGCCGATCCTGATCCTGGCGATCTCCGCGCTCGTGGTCGGGCTGGCCGGCACCGTGCTGGTGGCGATGTCGATCGCCGACCCGCTGCGCCAGTTGCGCTGGGCGCTCGGGGAGGTGCAGCGGGGCAACTACAACGCGCACATGCAGATCTACGACGCCAGCGAGCTGGGCCTGCTGCAGGCCGGATTCAACGACATGGTGCGCGACCTGGCCGAACGGCAGAGGCTGCGCGACCTGTTCGGCCGTTACGTCGGCGAGGACGTGGCCCGCCGCGCGCTGGAGCGCGGCACCGAACTAGGCGGTCAGGAGCGCGACGTCGCGGTGCTGTTCGTCGATCTGGTCGGTTCGACGCAGCTCGCGGCGACCATCCCCGCCGCCGACGTCGTCAGCCTGCTCAACGACTTCTTCCGCGTCGTGGTCGACACCGTCAACCGGCACGGAGGCTTCGTCAACAAATTCCAGGGCGACGCGGCGCTGGCCATCTTCGGCGCGCCGATCGAGCATCCAGACGCCTGCGGAGGGGCGCTCGCCGCCTCCCGAGAACTGCACGACGAGCTGATCGAGGTGCTGGGCCAATCGGAGTTCGGCATCGGGGTCTCGGCCGGCCGGGCGATCGCCGGGCACATCGGCGCCCAGGCCCGCTTCGAGTACACGGTGATCGGCGACCCGGTCAACGAGGCGGCCCGGCTCACCGAACTGGCCAAGCTGGAAGATGGCCACGTGCTGGCCTCCGCGATCGCCGTCAGCGGCGCCCTGGACGCCGAAGCGCTCTGCTGGGATGTCGGCGAGATCGTCGAACTCCGCGGCCGGGTCGCCCCCACCCAGTTGGCGAGGCCGCTGAACCTGGCCTCACCGGACCGGGCGGCCGACGCCGAACGTGAGGTTGTGACCGAGGAATCGCGCTGATTTCGAGCACAAGCTCACATTCACGCTAAGTCTTCGCGCGTTAAGTCTTCTTGGCCGCCTTCTTCGCGGGCGCCTTCTTCTTGGTCGCCTTCTTGCGCTTCACCGGGCCGCGCGCCCGTCGGTCGGCGAGCAGTTCGGCGGCGCGCTCATCGGTGATCGACAACACGTCATCACCCTTGCGCAGGCTGGCGTTGGTCTCCCCGTCGGTCACATAGGGACCGAACCGGCCGTCCTTGATCACCATCGGCTTACCGGTCGCCGGATCCTCACCCAGCTCGCGCAGCGGCGGGGCCGCCGCCCGTTGGCCGCCGCGGCGTTTGGGCTCCGAATAGATCTTCAGGGCCTCATCGAGCGTGATGTCGAACATCTGCTCTTCGGTGGCCAGCGACCGAGAGTCCGTGCCCCGCTTCAGATACGGGCCGTAACGGCCGTTCTGCGCGGTGATCTCCTCACCGGTATTCGGGTCGGCGCCGACCACCCGGGGCAGCGACAGCAGCCGCAAGGCGTCGTCGAGCGTCACCGTCTCCAGGTCCATGGACCGCAGCAGCGAACCGGTCCGCGGCTTGGGACCCGTCGGCTTCTTGCCCTTCTTCGCCGGCGTGCCGGCCTCACCGTCATCCGGGGGCTGAGGTAGGACCTCGGTGACATACGGGCCGTAACGGCCGTCCTTGGCGACGATCTCGTGGCCGGTCGCTGGATCGACACCCAGCGATCGCCCCTCTTGCGGTGTGGCGAAGAGCTTTTCGGCGAGCTCGAGTGTCAGCTCGTCGGGGGTGAGCTCGTCTTTGAGGTTGGCCCGCTGCGGTTTGAGCTCATCTGGATCACCGGAGTCGCCGGCAACCATCCGCTCCAGGTAAGCGCCGTTCTTGCCCACCCGCACGTAGATCGGACGGCCCTGCTCGTCGTCAAAAAGCTTGATGGAGTTGATCTGTCGAGCGTCGATCTCCTCGAGGTTCACCCCGACGAGCTTCTTGAGTCCGCCCGACCGCGCGATCGAGTCACCGACCCCGTGATCACCGCCGAAGTAGAAGTTGTTGAGCCAGTTGGTCCGTCGCTCGTTGCCGGCGGCGATCTCGTCGAGCTCGTCTTCCATCGCGGCAGTGAATCCGTAGTCGACGAGCCGGCTGAAATGCTGCTCGAGCAATCCGATGACCGCGAACGCCACCCATGACGGCACCAGCGCGCTGCCGCGCTTCACCACGTAACCGCGGTCCTGGATGGTTTTGATGATCGACGAGTACGTCGACGGCCGGCCGATGCCGAGATCTTCGAGCGCCTTGATCAGCGAGGCCTCGGTATAGCGGGCGGGCGGCGAGGTGTTGTGTCCGTCGGCGGTGAGCTCCCTGGCGTCGACGCGCTGACCCTGCTGCAGATTCGGCAGGCGACTCTCGGCGTCGTCGGCCTCGCCGCCGGCCTGATCGTCGATGCTCTCGACGTAGGCCTTCAGGAAGCCGGCGAACGTGATCGTGCGGCCGCTGGCGTTGAACACGACCTGCTCACCCGAAGTCGCTGTTCCAGAGATCCGCAGCGACAGCGTGGTGCCGCGGGCGTCGGCCATCTGTGAGGCCACCGTGCGCTGCCAGATCAGCTCGTAGAGCCGGAACTCGTCGGTGTCGAGCTGGCCGTGCAGCTGCCCCGGCGTGGAGAACACATCGCCGGCGGGCCGGATCGCCTCGTGCGCCTCCTGGGCGTTCTTCACCTTGCGGGTGTACTGCCGCGGCGATGGGTGCAGGTACTCCTCGCCGTAGAGCTGACGAGCCTGATTGCGCGCGGCCTCGATCGCCGACTGCGACAGCGTGGTCGAGTCGGTGCGCATATAGGTGATGTAGCCGTTCTCGTAGAGCCGCTGCGCGATGCTCATCGTGCGCTCCGAGGAGAACCGCAGCTTGCGCCCCGCCTCCTGCTGCAGCGTCGAGGTCATGAACGGCGCGTACGGCCTGCGGGTGTAGGGCTTCTGCTCGACGGAGCTGACCGCCAGCTGCGCGCCACGCAGGCCGACTGCCAGTGCGTTCGCGGCCGCCTCATCGAGCACCCGCACCTCGTCGGGCTTGCGAACCTGGCCCAGTGAGTCGAAGTCGCGGCCGGTGGCCACCCGCCGCCCGTCGACGATGTTCAGCTTCGCGGTGAAGGTGGGCGGTGATGCCTGCGGGTCGGAGACGCCGGCGTCGAGTTCGGCGGTGACGTCCCAGTAGCCCGCGCTGCGGAACGCCATCCGCTCGCGTTCGCGCTGAACGATGATGCGAGTCGCGACCGACTGCACCCGGCCGGCCGACAACTTCGGCGCGACCTTCTTCCACAGCACCGGGCTGACCTCATAGCCGTAGAGCCGGTCCAGGATGCGGCGGGTCTCCTGCGCGTCGACCAGGTCGTTGTCCAGGTCGCGGGGGTCTTGGGCGGCGGCCCGGATGGCCGGTTCGGTGATTTCGTGGAACACCATCCGCTTGACCGGGATCCGCGGTTTGAGCGTCTCGAGCAGGTGCCAGGCGATGGCCTCGCCCTCACGGTCGCCGTCCGTGGCCAGATACAGCTCGTCGACGCCCTTGAGCAGGTCTTTGAGCTCGGCGACGGTGCTTTTCTTCTCGGGGCTGATGATGTAGAGCGGCTCGAAGTTGTGATCGACGTCCACCCCGAGCCGCGCCCACGGTTCCGACTTGTACTTCGCGGGCACGTCGGCGGCGTTGCGCGGCAGATCGCGGATGTGCCCCCGGGAGGACTCGACGATGTAGTTGGAGCCCAGGTAGCCGGCAATTTTGCGCGCCTTGGTAGGCGACTCCACGATCACGAGCCGCCGGACGTTACCGTTGTCTGCCACCCTTACTTACGCTCCACTTCCTCAATCGCCCACAGCGGATACCGCGCTCGGCGGCGCGTCGGCCCTGTCGGCAACTGACAATTTCGCACCCCGCGCGACCCGACGCAAACTGGCCCCCCTTTGCCCGGCCGTCAGATCCGCGGCCACTGCTGGAACGCCTCCATGTTCGCCGGAGGTTCCCCCACGTTCTCTACCAGGCGCGATAGCCGTCGACGACCGCTGATTCGCAGGGCCGGCCGCGAGCCGCGGGTACCGATCAACGTCGGTGCGATTCCCACCCGCATCATCGCCGACGCGAGCGGCGAATGCGTGTCCGGCGCGTGCGGGTCCAACCCGAGCAGATAGCGGTCCGCCTCCGGGGTGCCTGACGCCAACGTCCAGGCCCGAAGCTCCCGCGGCCCCGGCAGCCACTGCGGTGGGACCGTCTTGACCGCACCGCGGGTCCAATCGGTCGCGATACCGACCAACCGGGGATCGACCGCGGTACGCACCAGCGGGGTGTTTTCGTCCGTACGTGCAATCTCCGGCTGCAGACCGGCCTCCACGATCATTTCGGCAAGACCCTCGGCCCGCCACAGCTCGTCGACGACGACCGACAGCCGTGCACCCTGTTGCGAACCTGAGCCCACCAGAACCACCTGGCCCGGTGCTGCGAGCAGGCCGGTGAGGTCGGCGACCGCGGGGGGCACCGACTCTGCCGAGAAGAACGACAGCTGGCTCACGGATCGACAGTAAGCCAGATACCGGCTTCTACCGCGTCGGCCGTGCCGTAGAGCGCCGGAATAGCGAACACCCCGCGGCAGCCGGTTTCGGATGCGCGCGGGGCGTTGCCTCGGTCTGTGTTGGTCGCGCTAGACGGCCCGAACACCCGTGGCCTGCGGCCCCTTGGGGCTCTGGCCAACCTCGAACTCGACCTTCTGGTTCTCCTCCAGGGTGCGGAAGCCGCTACCCTGAATTTCCGTGTAGTGGACAAAAACGTCGGCGGAGCCGTCCTCCGGGGCGATGAAGCCGAAGCCCTTCTCCGCGTTGAACCACTTCACAGTTCCCTGTGGCATTTCCTGTTGTTTCCTTCTCTTATTCACCGGGTGCGGTCCACCGTGTTTCGGTACACCGGGCCCGTTCCGACCGCTCTCCTTCGTGGAAGCTCGGAACTCGACCCGACCTACAACCCTCGCAGGAACCGCGATCGCAACGTCGATCCTGCGAGTGCTGACACACGAACACAGAAGCTGCGACCGCGCTAAGTCAATCACGTTCCTCGCTGTGGCGACAGTCTCGGCGTCGCAAGTGGGGAACAATTCATGCAAGGAACAGTCTCAGAGAGGACGATAGATGGCTGATTTCGGCCGCGAGCTGCTCGCTTGCGCGGTCGAAGGCACGGCGAGCGGCGGGCAGAATCCGCTGCGTCACGTCGCGGAAATTCCGCCGCGCCGCGGCCGCCCGCAGGGCTGGCCGTGCTGGGCCGACCCAGATGTGGTGCGGGCGTTTGTTGATCGGGGCATCACCGCGCCCTGGTCGCATCAGCTCGCCGCGGCCGAAGTCGCCCACACCGGCCGTCACGTGGTGCTGTCTACGGGTACGGCATCGGGTAAGTCGCTTGCCTACCAGCTCCCGATACTGACGGACCTGAAGGCAAATTCGCGGACCCGAGTGCTCTACCTGTCGCCCACCAAAGCCCTCGGCCACGACCAACTCCGAACCGCGGTGGCGCTCACCGAGGCTGTCGGACTACCCGACGTCGCACCGTGTGCCTACGACGGTGACAGCCCCAGCGAGGTGCGGCGCTTCGCGCGCGAGCGGTCGCGGTGGATCTTCTCCAACCCCGACATGATTCATCTGTCGCTGCTGCGCAACCACGCCCGTTGGGCAGTGTTCCTACGTAATCTGCGCTACCTCGTCATCGACGAATGCCACTACTACCGCGGCATATTTGGCTCCAACGTGGCGATGGTGCTGCGGCGGCTGCTGCGGCTGTGCGCGAGGTACTCGGCGACCGGGAGCGTGCCGACCGTGATCTTCGCCAGTGCAACGACGGCCGCGCCGGCGCAGACCGCTTCGGAACTGATCGGCCAAGCGGTCACCGAGGTGACTGAGGACGGGTCGCCGCAGGGCGCCCGCACCGTGGCGCTGTGGGAGCCTCCGCTGCTCGAGGATCTCGTCGGTGAAAACGGGGCACCGGTAAGACGTTCGGCGGGGGCGGAGGCAGCGAGCGTGATGGCCGACCTGGTCGCCGAGGGCGCCCGGATGCTGACCTTCGTGCGGTCCCGCCGCGGCGCGGAGTTGACGGCGCTGGGTGCGCGAGCCCGATTGGCCGACCGGGCGCCCGATCTCGCTGATCGGGTGGCTTCCTACCGGGCCGGTTACCTGTCCGAAGACCGCCGAGCCCTCGAACGCGCATTGGCCGACGGTGATCTGCGGGGTCTGGCGACGACGAACGCGTTGGAGTTGGGCGTCGATATCGCGGGCCTGGACGCCGTTGTCCTCGCCGGCTTTCCGGGTACCGTGACATCGTTCTGGCAGCAGGCCGGCCGGTCCGGCCGCCGCGGGCAGGGAGCGCTGATCGTGTTGATCGCTCGCGACGATCCGCTCGACACCTACCTGGTGCACCATCCGGCCGCGCTGCTGGACAAGCCGATCGAACGTGTGGTCATCGATCCGATAAATCCGTATGTGCTTGGGCCGCAGATGCTCTGCGCGGCCGCCGAGCTTCCGCTGACCGACGCGGAGGTGCGGATGTGGAACGCCGAGGCGGTCGCCGGCGCGCTTGTCGATGACGGACTGCTGCGTCGGCGCGGCAACGGCTACTTTCCCACTCCCGGCATCGACCCCCATCCGGCCGTCGACATCCGCGGATCCTCAGGCGGTCAAATCGCGATCCTGGAAGCCGGCACCGGGCGCATGCTGGGCAGTACCGGCGTCGGCCAGGCACCCGCATCGGTGCATCCCGGCGCCGTTTACCTGCACCAGGGTGAGACATATGTCGTCGACTCGCTCGACTTCGAGGCCGGGGTGGCGTTCGTGCACGCCGACGACCCGGGTTACACCACGTCCGCGCGAGAGGTGACGGACATATCGGTCACTGGACAGGGAGAACGAAAAGCCTTCGGCCCGGTGACCGTTGGGCTGGTTCCGGTCTCGGTGACCAATACGGTGATCGGTTACCTACGTCGGCACATGACGGGTGAGGTGATCGACTTCGTCGAACTCGAGATGCCCACGCGCACGCTGGACACCATGGCGGTGATGTGCACGATCGATCCAGAAGCGTTGCAGCACAATGGTCTCGACTTGTTGCGAGTACCCGGCGCCCTTCATGCCGCAGAACACGCAGCCATTGGTCTGCTGCCGCTGGTCGCCAGCTGCGATCGTGGCGACATCGGCGGTGTGTCGACGGCGGTCGGCCCCGTAGCAGGGTTGCCGACGATCTTCGTCTACGACGGATACCCCGGCGGGGCGGGATTCGCCGACCGCGGGTTTCACCGCCTTGCTACCTGGTGGGCGGCGACGGCCGACGCGATCGAAGCATGTGAGTGTCCCGCGGGCTGCCCGTCGTGTGTGCAGTCGCCCAAGTGCGGCAACGGAAACGATCCGCTGGACAAGGATGGTGCGATCCGGGTGCTGCGTCTCGTCCTACGCGAGATTTCTGGACATGAGCTATGAGGGAGCATGCCGATGGCGATCGACCCCTCGACGATCGCCGCCACAGTATCTGCGACTCGGGCCCGGTGCCGAACGCCGGGTCCGAAGCTTGCCGGGGAACAGTCGGACGACGCGATCCGTTCTCAATTCCGGAAATTCCGGTGCAGAGGAAAACTACCGCTTCGATGAACCGCGTGCAACCACAACGTCAACGCCGAAAATTCAGCGTGTTGGGAGCGAAACGGATTTCGTACCGACCGGCCGAGGTTGACCGTGGCCGCCGCTAAAATATCGCCTATGACCCACGACTGGTTGCTCGTGGAGACGCTGGGCAGCGAGCCTGCCGTGGTGGCCCAGGGTCGCCGAACCAAGAATTTGATTCCGATCAGCGCGTTTCTGAGACGCAATCCTCACCTGATGGCGGTCCAGACCGCGATCGGCGAAACCGTGCGCGCGGGGCAGGGCCTGAGCAGCATCACACCGAAGAACGATCGCGTCATTCGCACTGAGGTCGTGCAGATGAGCGACGGCCGGATTCACGGCGTACATGTCTGGATCGGGCCGCCCGATATGGAACCCCCGCAGCGACCTGTGCCCGGACCGCTGATGTGGGATCTCGACACCGGAACAGCGACCGCCACCGAGGAGTCGTTGCTCAACAGCGGCTGGGATCCGAGCCGGGATCCGACGCAGAACCGGACTTTCGCAGACGATCTACCGATGCGCGAGCTCAACCCTCGGGAAGCCAAGGTGTTGACCATGGCGATCAACCGCGAGCCGGGCACCACCTTCTGCAGCACCTGGGATGTCACCGATTACCGCGGTGAACCGATCACGGTCGGATTCGTCGCGCGCGCGGTGCTGGAATCTGGCGATGACGGCTCGGATCGGTTGCTGTGCCGGGCGATGAACTGGCGCAGCGAGCAGGATCTCAACGCGGCGCCCCAAGACCACCTGGCGCAGCGAATCCTCAACGGCCTGGCCCAGCCTGGCGTACACCGCGCGCTGGTGGACCCGACGAACTGGACTCTGTTGAAGTGGCTCGACGAGCCTGCGCCATTCTTCGACTGGCGGGTCAGCCTTTCGGGCGAGCATGCGGTGCATCCCGCGGATCGCGATCAAATGGAGCGGATGGCAACGGAATTCACTACGGGGGTGGCCACCGGCGTGCTGCGGATGACCGGGGTCGGCGACAGCGAGTGGGCGCCGGTGCACGTCACGGTGAACCGTGTCGAACTCGACGACGATGTGTATGCGGCGCTCGCGACGCTGCGCAGTGCCAGCGAATCGGACCCCTAGACCGCGGGATCCCCCGGTCCCGCGCGCGCCATCGCGCGTGCCGTCCCCATGCCGAACCGACCAAGGTGTACCGGAATATCGGCCACCACAACGGTATCGAGGTCGGCCGTTTCGCAGCTGACCATCTCCGCACTCATCGCGGCGAGCACCGCGCGTGCCCACGTGCACGCGGCATCGGCGCCCGAGGCAAGCCCGTGGGCTGCCGCCAACGCCCCGAGGTCCGCAGCCGCCTGGGCGCGGTGCCGTGCCGCCACCGCCACGCCGAGATATGTCGCACCGGCGGTGATCATCACCAACACGGCGACCATCGCAGCGGCGAGTGGAGTCGCCGAACCGTGGTCAGCCAGAACCCGGTTCCGGCACCGCCACTGCCCGCGCCCCGACAGTGAGTCCCGGCAACATCGCCGACCGCGCGGTGACCGTGGCGACGATGAACCGACCGTCACGGTGCAGCACCACCGCGGCCCCATCGGGGGCGAGATCGCGTGCCACGCGGCCACCGTCGTCGCCTCGTGCTGCCAAGCGCGCGGCCTCGCGTGCGGCATCGACGCACCGGATGTGCATCGACACCGCGGTGAGCCCGGCCATACAGAGAACCAGCACCGCGACCAGCGTCGCCACCGCGATCGCCGCCTCGACCGTGGCCCCGCCACGCTCACCGGCTAGACGTTGGTGTTGAGCGCGCGGCTGATGATGTTGGTCAGGGCGCTGACGATCGAGTCGCCGGTGACGACCGTGTACAGGATCGCGCCGAACGCCGCGGCAGCGATCGTGCCGATCGCGTACTCGACAGTCGACATTCCGTCGTCCGTCACGATCAACAGCGTCAACCGTGCCCGAAACGATCGAAGCATGTTGTGCACCTTCATATTTCCCTCCCACTGGATACCTTCACAGAATTCCGGACCGCAGCACGTCACCGGCCAGCCCGGCCACCACAGGGACGATGCCCAGACACAGGAACGCCGGCAGGTAGCACACCCCCAACGGCCCGGCGATCAACACCGAAGCCCGCTCGGCCGAGGCACGAGCCGTTGCCGCGGCGTCGTCACGCGACCGGGCCGCCAGCTCGGCGACGCCCTCGGCGAGCGCCGTCCCCGAGGACGCCGAGCGTCGCGCCAGCCGCAGTAGTGCCTCCGCGTTGCGGTCCCCGTCGGACGGCTTCGCCCACGCCGTCGACGGGTCCGCGCCCAGCGCCAGGAGATCGGAGGCGCGGTGCAATGACCGAGCCAGCGGTGGCGGTGCAGACGGCGCCGCGGCAGCCGCGGCGGTGGACACCGCCATCCCGGAATGCATGCAGGCGGCCAGGATGTCGAGCGTCGAGGCGAACGCCAAAGGGTCTTGGGCCCGGCTTTTCACGGAGCTCGGCGGCACCGGGCGGGAAGCGACTCGAACGCGCGCACGGGAATCGATGCCGTCGACAAGAACGGCCAGCGCCAGGAGCATTGCCGCCAACGTCATTCGACCACGGCGCCGGTGATCCGGTCGGACCACGCCAGACCGAGACACGTCAGCGTCACGCCGGCGACAAGCAGCCACTGTCCGCCCGAAACCAGAAAACGCAGCGGTTGTGCACCGATGAGCTCACCCAGTGCCACCCCGAGCAGCGGCAGCGCGGCGAGCACGGTGGCCGTCGTACGCGCACCGGCCATCCCGGCTGCCACCTGAGCCGAGAACCGCTCGCGCGCAACGATGTCACGTTGGGCGGTGTGCATCAACGTCGCGATGGCGAGGCCGTGCGACTGCGCCAGTTGCCAACAGACCGCCAGCCGATGCCAATGTGCGGGCAGCGCTGCTCGTTCCCCCACGCTTCTCAGCCCCGCGGCGACGTCGGCACCCATCCGCGCTCTGGCCGCGACCGTGCGCAGCGCGGCCGCGACTGCGCCGTCGACCTCCGTTGCCGCCGTGTCGAACGCGGCCACCGGATGAGCGCCGATCCGCAGTTCTGCAACCAGGACGTCGAGTGCGCCCTCCAGTGCGGCGGCTTCTGCGGCCCGGCGTCGCTGCCGGTGCCGGCGCCGTCGACGCACTTCCACGGTGAGCGAGACGATCGCACCCGCCACCACGACCCCGAACGGAGCGACGAGCATCAGCACCGCCAGACCGGTCACCAGCCATGCTGCGGCCGGCATGCGAACCGGCCGGCGCGTCCGACCGCCACCCAGTTGGAAGGGCCGGCGTGGCCCCGAGGCGACGAGGAGTGCCAATGCCAGGGCCACCGCCGCGACGCTCACAGCCCGCCTCGCTGCCGGATCAGGTCATGCAGCCGCTCAGCGCCGCAACCAAAACCGGTCCCGGCGCGCCAAGCCGTCGCGACACTGACTCGCCCGTCGTCATCGGTCGTGACGACCGCGATCTCGGTGAGCCGGCGCGTGCCCGCGCGATCTCGGGCGACGTGGATGACCACCTGCACGGCGGCCGCAAGCTGGCTGTGCAATGCGACTCGGTCCAAGCCGCCCAGCGCGGCGAGCGCCTCGAGGCGGGCGGGCACCTCACCCGGACTGTTGGCATGCACGGTGCCCGCACCGCCATCGTGACCGGTGTTGAGTGCCCCGAGAAGGTCGACCACTTCGGCTCCGCGAACCTCGCCCACGACGATGCGGTCGGGCCTCATCCGCAGCGCCTGTCTGACCAGGTCGCGCACGGTGACCTCGCCCGCCCCCTCGACGTTGGCGCAACGCGCCACGAGCTTCACCAGATGCGGATGCGACGGAGCGAGTTCGGGAGCGTCCTCGACGCAGACGATGCGTTCGGCCGGAGGGACGGCGCCGAGCACAGCCGACAACAACGTGGTCTTACCCGCCCCGGTACCACCACAGATCAGGAACGCGAGCCGCGCGCGCACGATGCCGTCGAGCAGGGCAGCGGCGGCCGGTTCGATCGCGCCCGCGGCGGCCAGCGACGCCAGATCCTGGGTGGCGGGGCGCAACACCCGCAGCGACAAGTACGTTCCGGTGGCAGCGATCGGTGGCAGCACGGCGTGCAGGCGGACCGTGATCGGACCGGGGCCCAAGCCGCTCAGCTGGCCGTCCACCCACGGCTGCGCCTCATCGAGGCGGCGTCCGGCCGTCAGCGCCAACCGCTGCGCCAGCCTGCGCACGGATTCCTCGTCGGGGAATCGGATCCCACTGCGGCGCAATCCGTTACCGTCATCGACCCACACCGCATCCGGCGCTGTCACCAGCACATCCGTGGTGCCGTCAGCGGATAGCAACGGGTCGAGCACGCCGGCCCCGGTCAACTCCGTCTCGAGCAGGCGCAGCTCGCTGAGTACCTCGCTGTCACCGAGTAAGCCGCCCGACTCCGCTCGAATCGCCGCGGCCACCACCGTCGGCCGCAGCGGCGCGGACTCCGTGGCGAGCCGCTCGCGGACCCGGTCGATCAACGAGTCGCTCATGCGGCGCCGACCGCTGGATGCTGTCTCAGCACTGCCAATACCTGGCCGGCGGCGCGCGCGAGCGGTGACCGGCGCGACATCCGCAGTCCGCCTCGCTCGAGGACGGCTGCGATGCCGGGTTGAGGACGCATCGCCGCCAGTAGTGGCAGCCCGACAATATCGGCGACCTCCGCCGACCGCAGACCCCCCGGTGCCGGGCCACGCACCACCACACCGGCGTTCGGGTTGACCGTCGACACCCACCGCGCGACCACACTCGTCGCGGCGCATGACCGCACGTCCGCCGAAGTCACCAGGACGACGAGATCCGCCGACCCCAACGCAGTTTCGGCCGCACCAGTCGAGCGCCGCGGCACGTCGCAGACCACAGTCGCACCGCCGCGGCTGCCCGCGTCGATCACCGCTCCCAGCGGTGCGGCCTCCACATCACCGCCACCGCGGCTGCCCGACAACACGCTGACGCCGTGCACACGTGGCAGCGCCTCGCGCAGCGCTGGGTAACTCAGCCGGCCGCCGCGCAGCTCCAAATCGGACCAGCGCAGGCCGGATTCGTGTTCACCGCCAACCACCAGATCGATCCCGCCGCTCCACGGATCGGCGTCGACCAGGAGGGCATCGGATGCGACGCGCGCCAACGCTGTTGCGAACACCGACGCGCCGGCACCGCCGCGGCCGGCGATGACGGCCGCGACCGCTCCACGACGTTCTTCGCTCTGACCCTCGGCCGCCTCGGCGAGTTCGGCCATCAGCTCACCGTCTTGTGCCGGCAGCGTGATGACGCGCTGAGCACCCACGGCGATCGCCGCCTGCCAATCGGCGGCACCGGGCTCGGCGCGTCCCACCAGCACGACCCGGACCCGCCGCGGCAGCGCGCGTTCCGCGCACCGCGCAGCGGCCGACGTGTCGAGCATGACGGCGCAGGCATCGGTCCAGACCTTGCGGCTGGACGGTTCGGAGGCATGAACCAACCGAACGCCTGCTGCCGCGCATACTCGGTCCACGTCATCGCGCAGCGCAGGGTCGGCGATCAGCGCGAGATATCCACCTGACGAAGCCACGGTTCCAGGCTGGTGGCCCGACCTGCGTCAGCACCACCGATGGCGCGCGATCTGTGAATGAACCCGGTTATGGGGATAACGCGAGACATATCGCGGGGCGAAAACAGCGTTCCGCAACCAATGCAAAGGGCGATGAATATCCGGAATGCGAAGGAGGGCAAAAAAGGGACGACCCCCGCCAGGGGGGGGAGGAGGCGGAGGTCGTCGTGTATCAGCCCCGGGGGGTCGGGCTGATGCACACCCGACATAAGCCGGGTAACGCTCACTATACACACGCCAGTCGGCCTGGGCGCAAGTTCAACTTGCTTACGAAAGCACCCCGATTTCGAGAAAAGCCCGGATGCCGAAACGTGTCATAACCTGCCACTTTGTACACTCACCCGCTGATTGTCACGCGGCGGCCCCTATGCTGGCGCTGTGAGCGCATCTGGTCCGGCCCCCGGCGCGTCGAACGCTCCCGAAACCGGTCTCCCGGCGGACAGTCCGATTCGCACCGCCGCCTTCTTCGATCTCGATAAAACGGTCATCGCGAAATCCAGCACCCTGGCCTTCAGCAAACCTTTTTTCGAGCAGGGTCTGATGAATCGGCGGGCGGTCCTCACGTCGACCTACGCCCAATTTTTGTTTCTCATGTCCGGCGCCGACCACGACCAGATGGACCGCATGCGCGCGTACGTCACCAACATGTGCGCGGGGTGGGACGTCGAGCAGGTGAAGTCGATCGTCGGCGAAACCCTCCATGACATCGTCAACCCATTGGTGTTCGCCGAAGCAGCCGAGTTGATCGCCGACCACAAGCTGTGCGGTCGCGACGTGGTCATGGTGTCGGCCTCCGGCGAGGAGATCGTTGCGCCGATCGCCCGTGCGTTGGGCGCCACCCACGCGATGGCGACCCGGATGGTGGTCGAGGACGGCAAATACACCGGGGAGATCGCCTTCTACTGCTACGGCGAGGGCAAGGTGGCCGCGATCCGGGAACTGGCGGCACGCGAGGGGTACGCGCTGGAGCACTGCTATGCCTACTCGGACTCCATCACCGACGTGCCGATGCTTCAAACCGTCGGGCATCCGAGCGTGGTGAACCCCGACCGCGCGTTGCGCAAAGAGGCCGCCGCCCGCGGTTGGCCTGTGCTCAATTTCTCCAATCCGGTATCTCTTCGGGACCGGATTCCGGCGCCGTCGGGCGCTGCGATGGCGACAACCGCAGCGGTCGGGGTGAGCGCGCTGGCGGCCGGCGCGCTGACCTATTCGCTGCTGCGGCGCTTCGCTTTTTAGCCTGCGCTTCGTCCGTGCGCCGGGGTGCGCGTAACAATCCGGACTAGTGCCGAATTTGGCCCTTGCTGTGACCGCGGTCACGGGGTACAAAGGAACCACGGAAGCTTGGAGAGGCCAAGACCGAGCCGGAAGAGAAGACTCGGATCTCCCGCTTCAGGCTCCCCAGCACGGATCCCGGCACCCACGCGGAGCACATGCCGCGGAATAGGCAAAAGTGTTGCGGGCCTGCGTATTTGCGAAGAGCGGACGGCTACAGCGGCCCTTTGGGTGGGGTTGCAGTCGCAGCGCATCGACAAGACGCCGAGGCCACCCACGCAACCCATGAGAGCACGCTTGGTAACCGGTGTCCGTGCTAGCGGGCGACGAGCCGAACAACGTTCGGAACGTCGCCCGCTTCGCGTTGCCGACGGTCGTGCGTGGCCACTCAGGAGGACAGACCGGCCTGCGCGATCGACAACGCCTCACGCGCGCCGGCGTGCAACGCCCGGCACGTGAGCAGAATCCACGCGGTGAGGCCGTCGGCAGTTCCCGACGAAAAGCCCCGTGCCGCAGCGGCGTAATCGCCTGACTGCCGCATCCAGTAGACCTCCGGCACACCGAGCCCATGCGGATCGAGCCCAGTGGTGATCGTCACCAACCGCGACGCCGCACGTGCCACCACACCGTCGGCGGTGCCGAACGGCGCGAGCGTGAGAAGTTCACCGTGCACCACGGCGGCGAGGACGGGTGCCGGCACCCGGGTGCCTCCGGTGAGGATGTCGGCCAACAGGGCCAGCCGCGCGCCCACCTCGGGATCCGTACGCGGCCGGCCCAGCCGCTCGTCATCGGCGAGGTCCGCCGCCGCCAAGGCGTGCAACCGCGCCAGCGCCTGCAGCGGGGCGCGTTGCCACACGCCGACCAACGCCGTCGCCCCGCCTTCCACCGCTTCGGCCACCCGCAGCGCGCCGGCCAGTACCGGGTCCGGGGCGCCGTCGCCGGACAGCTGTAGGGCGCCCCCGTCCAGTACCGACGATGCGCGCGCGGCCCGCAGCGCCGCTTCGGCGGCGTTCTGCGGCCAGCCACGGAGATTGCTGCGATGGCGGTGCGCGCGGCCCAGCGCCTCGCGCGCCTCCTGCGCCGCCTCGGCGACGCCGGGCAGTTCCGCCAGCGGCGCCAACGGGTCCTTCGCGAAGCCACCGGTCACGGCAGCACACGCTAGCCCACCGTCGAACCGTCAACCATCGCGTTCCGGCCGCGGGGATCGGTCTGTGACATGCCAATGTGCGCCGCCGACAAGGTGACTACCCTCACAGATATGACAGAGACATCGGCGCAGCACGCTCACGGACCGTCCGTTTATCCCCCGTCCCCCGAGTTCGCCGAGCGCGCCAACGCGACCGAGGATCTGTACCGCCAGGCCGAGAAGGACCGGTTGGCGTTCTGGGCGGAACAGGGCAACCGGCTGTCGTGGGAGACGCCTTTCACCGAGGTGCTCGACTGGTCGGAGGCTCCGGTCGCCAAGTGGTTTGTCGGTGGCAAGCTCAACGTCGCCTACAACTGCGTGGACCGGCATGTCGAGGCGGGCAACGGGGACCGGGTAGCCCTGTACTGGGAGGGCGAACCGGTCGGCGACTCACACGCGCTGACCTATGCCCAGCTCAAAGACGAGGTCTGCAAGGCCGCCAACGCGCTGACCGAACTCGGACTGCGCACAGGTGACCGGGCCGCCATCTACATGCCGATGATCCCCGAGGCGATCATCGCGATGCTGGCGTGCGCGCGCCTCGGCGTGTTGCACAGCGTGGTCTTCGCCGGATTCTCCTCGTCGGCGCTGGCGGCGCGCATCGAGGACGCCGAGGCCAAGTTGGTCATCACCACCGACGGGCAGTACCGCCGCGGTGAAGCGGTGCCGTTGAAAGAGGCCGCCGACGAAGCGGTGAAGGGCCAAGCATCCGTCGAGCACGTGCTGGTGGTGGCACGCACCGGCATCGACGTGCCGTGGACCGAGGGCCGTGACGTGTGGTGGCACGAGGTCGTCGACGACGCCTCCACCGAACACACGCCCGAGGCGTTCGATTCCGAGCATCCGCTGTTCCTGCTGTACACCTCGGGCACCACCGGCAAGCCCAAGGGCATCGTGCACACCTCCGGCGGCTTCCTCACCCAGTCGTCCTACACCCACTACTACGTGTTCGACGCGAAGCCGGAAACCGACGTGTACTGGTGCACCGCCGACATCGGCTGGGTCACCGGACACAGCTACATCGTGTTCGGCCCGCTGTCGAACGGGTGCACCCAAGTGGTGTACGAGGGCACCCCGAACTGCCCGAGTGAGCATCGCCACTTCGAGATCATCGAAAAGTACGGTGTGACAATCTATTACACGGCTCCGACGCTGATCCGGACCTTCATGAAATGGGGCCGCGAGATCCCCGATGCCCACGATCTGTCCAGCTTGCGCCTGTTGGGGTCGGTCGGCGAACCGATCAACCCGGAGGCTTGGCGGTGGTACCGCAAGGTGATCGGCGGCGACCGGACGCCGGTGGTCGACACCTGGTGGCAGACCGAGACCGGAGCGATCATGATCTCCCCGCTGCCCGGCGCAACGGCGGCCAAGCCGGGCGCGGCGATGGCGCCACTACCGGGCATCACAGCCAAGATCGTCGACGACGAGGGCAAGGAACTGGCGCCCGCCGCCGAGGGCGACGAGCCAGTCACCGGCTACCTGGTGCTGGACCAGCCGTGGCCGGCGATGTTGCGCGGTATCTGGAAGGACCCGGAGCGGTACCAGGAAACGTATTGGAAGCGGTTCGAGAAGCAGGGTTGGTATTTCGCCGGTGACGGAGCCAGGATCGACGCCGACGGCGACATCTGGGTGCTCGGCCGCATCGATGACGTGATGAACGTGTCCGGACATCGCATCTCGACCGCGGAGGTCGAGTCGGCGTTGGTCGGTCACTCCCACGTCGCCGAGGCCGCGGTCGTCGGCGCCAGCGACGAGACCACCGGCCAGGGTATCTGCGCGTTCGTCATCCTCGAGGCGCACGCCAAGGACAGCGGCGACGAGATGATCGACCAACTTCGCGCACAGGTCGCCAAGGAGATCGGAAAGATCGCACGCCCCAGGGAGATTCACGTCGTCCCCGAACTGCCGAAGACCCGCAGCGGCAAGATCATGCGGCGGTTGCTGCGTGATGTCGCCGAGGGGCGCGAGCTCGGGGACACGTCAACGCTGGTGGACCCCAGCGTGTTCGAGGCGATCCGGGCCAGTAAGTAGGGCGTCGCTCGCTAGCCGGCACGCGGAGAAATCAGGGAACCGCGCCGACGGGGACGAAACCGGTCCCGGCGCGGTTCTTGGCGGTGATGTCGGCCAGCTGTGTGTTGAACGACATCGTCACCGCGGGTGTGTGCAGCGGGATGTACTTGATGACGCACGTCGGCAGCGCCTCGGAGAACGCCCCGTGGATCATGCCGACCAGACGGTTGTTGACGGTCACCGGCGCGCCCGAGTCACCGGGCTGACCGCACACCTGGTTGACGATGGTTCCCGGTTCCTGGCCCGGCCCCCACGTCACGCCGCACGAGTAACCGGTCGTGCGACCCAGTTTGCACGCGATGTCGCCGGCGACCGGGTCGGGTCCCAGCCCGTCGATCTGGAAGCCGTCGACATTGTTGACCGGGCGCACCTTCTGGGGATCGAACTCGATCACCGCGTAGTCGAGCGCGTCGTTGCCCGCCACCATCGTGCCGACCACCCCGGCGGCGTCCACGCCCTCGGCGGCGACTTTCGCGCCGGGGCCACCGCAGTGCGCCGAGGTGAAGCCCACGAGCTTGCCGCGGTTGTCGTTGCCGATCGTGGTCAGCGTGCACAGCGTCTCGCCGTCGACGACCAGGCCCGAACCACCACCCAGCGGGATCGGCTCCTGGGCCTGCACGACGCCGGGTACCGCGAGTAGGGCTGCTGCGGCGACGGCGATGGTCGCGGCGAGACGGCGCAGGCGGAGGCCGCTGGTCTTCACGTGAACATTTCCCCTAACGCCAACCCCGACCTGCCCTGCCATCGATCAAGCCAGTCTATCGTCGGCCGGGATCGTTTGAGCTCACGCCGCATGGCAACATGAGTCGCGACGACACCAGGGCCGGCGCTGCCGGCAATCCGGGCGATGCGGGAGGAACAGTCGTGAGCGATCGCAGGAATGGCGCGCCGACCACTGTCACGTCGATACCGCTGGTCGATCCGCACGCCCCGAAGGCCGACCCGTCCATCGGCGACCTCGTCAAGGACGCCACTGCGCAGGTGTCCACGCTGGTGCGTGCCGAGGTCGAGTTGGCCAAGGCCGAGATCACCCGCGACGTCAAGAAGGGCCTCACCGGCAGCGTCTTCTTCGTGCTCGCGCTGGTCGTGCTGTTCTACTCGACGTTCTTTTTCTTCTTCTTCCTCGGCGAGCTGCTCGACCTGTGGCTGGTGAAATGGGCCGCCTACCTCATCGTGTTCGGCCTGATGGTGGTGGTGACGGCCGTGTTCGCCTTGCTGGGCTACCTCAAGGTGCGGCGGATCCGTGGTCCGCAGCAGACGATCGAATCGGTCAAGGAGATCCCCGAGGCGCTGACGCCGGGCCATGACAAGGCCAAGGAGCTGGCGTCGGGCGACGGTAAACCGGCGTCGGCGGCCGATCCGTCGGGCTGGTAAGTGCCCCCACCCGCTCCGTCGGTCGTCCGTATCGACGGACCGTGGCGCCACCTCGAGGTGCACGCCAACGGAATTCGCTTCCACGTGGTCGAAGCGGACTCCGCGTCGCGGCCGGTTGCGGGGTCCGATGTCGTCGCCGCGGCTTCGGCCACCGAGCGGCCGCTGGTGATCCTGCTGCACGGATTCGGCTCGTTCTGGTGGTCCTGGCGTCATCAACTTCGCGACCTGACCGGTGCTCGCGTGGTCGCCGTCGACCTGCGCGGTTACGGTGCCAGCGACAAACCTCCGCGGGGCTACGACGGCTGGACGCTTGCCGGTGACACCGCCGGCCTGGTGCGCGCGCTGGGCCATAGGTCCGCGACGCTGGTCGGGCACGCCGACGGCGGGCTGGTGTGCTGGGCGACCGCCGTGCTGCATCCCCGCGCGGTGCGGGCCATCGCGGTGGTCAGCTCTCCGCATCCGGTGGCGTTGCGCGCCTCCGCGCTGCGCCGCCGCGACCAGGGACGCGCTCTGCTGCCGTGGATGCTGCGTTACCAGGTGCCGATGTGGCCCGAGCGGGCGCTGACCCGGGACAACGCCGAAGAACTGGAACGCCTCGTCCGCAGCCGGGCCAGCCGCAAATGGCTTGCCTCCCAAGATTTCTCCGAGACCATCGACCACATGCGCCGCGCCATCCAGATTCCGGGTGCCGCGCACTCGGCCCTCGAGTATCAGCGTTGGGCGGTGCGCAGCCAGCTACGCGGCGAAGGCCGTCGCTTCATGGGCTCGATGAGACGTCCTATCAGCGTGCCCGTGCTGCATATGCGTGGCGACGCCGACCCGTACGTACTGGCCGACCCGGTGTACCGCACGCAGCGTTATGCACCGCACGGCCGGTACGTGTCCATAGACGGCGCAGGGCATTTCGGTCATGAGGAGGCTCCCGAGGCCGTCACCGGGCAGCTGTCGCGCTTCCTCGGGCAGGTCTACCGCTAGGTGACGCAGTTGCCGGTGGCTACGCGCGCGGTGCTGTCCAGCTGGGCGAGGTGATGTGACACCTCGTCGGCGGTGAGAACGAAGCCGGTGTCGGCGTCGTCGACCGCGGCGCCGAACACCACGCCCAGCACGCGGCCCTCCCGGTCGATCATCGGACCGCCTGAATTACCTTGGCGCACACTGCCTCTGATCGTGTACACCTCGCGTTCGACGGTGGTGGTGCGGTAGATGTCCGGACCGCTGAGCTCGATGATCTCGCGGACCCGCGCCGGAGTGGCCACGAAGTCGCCCCCGCCGGGGTACCCCATCACCACCGCGTCGGTGCCGGTGGTGGCCGGCGCTTGGGCGAACGGCAACGCGGCGGAGGGTAAGTCGGGCACGTCGAGTATCGAGATGTCGGCCTGCGGGTCGTACGACACGACGAACGCGTCATAGGTCTGCCCGTCGGCCTCGACGGTGACGCTCTCCGAACCGGCGACCACGTGTGCGTTGGAGATCACGCGATCGGTCGCGGCGACGAAGCCGGTGCCCTCGAGCACCTTCTGACAGCCCGGCGCCACCCCGCGGATCTTGACCACGCTGGGCCGCGCCGCCGCTACCACCGGGTCCGCGGCGAGCGCGGCATCGGGCGCGTCGACGGCGACGATCGGGGTGCGGCCGAACGGTTGCAACACGTCCGGCAGCCCCGAGGTGTCCAGCAGTGCCGACAGGCGCTTGGGCACCGACCGCAGCCAGTCCGGCGCGACGTCGTTGACTTCTTTGAGCACCTTGGAGCCACGCACCGCGGCGGCAAGGTTGGGCTGATCCGACGACTGCAGCGGATAGGTCAGCATCCAGGCGGCCACCAGGACCGCGACGATCTGTATGCCCACGCCGATCAGCGAGTCGACTGCTCGCAGCGAGCGGTTGCGGATGGCGCTGCGCACTGCGCGGCCCAACACGACGCCCGCGATCTCACCGACGACCACCAACGCCAGGATCAAGAACAGCGTCACGAACAGCTTGGTGCGCGGACCCTCGATGCTCGCGACCAGGTGCGGGGCCAACAGAACGCCGGCGACCGCGCCCAGTACCACCCCGAGAAACGACAGCATCGAGCCCAGCGCACCAGAACGCCAACCGGAGATGCCGGCGACGAAGGCGATAGCGAGGACGGCGAGGTCCACCCATTGTGACGAAGTCATGGTTGTGCATCACCGTAACCGGCGCCGCGGCCGACGAGCGCCATTGCGTCCTCGAGTTCGCGCACGTCGTCGGAGTTCCACGGTCGCGCCCACCCCGCGACGTCGAGCATCGCCGAGATCACCTGGCCGGTGAATCCCCAGACCAGCATTTCGTTGAGCAGGAACGCCGGACCGGCGTATCGGCGGGTATTGGCACTGCGGTACACCATGATTCGGTTCTCGGGGTTGATGAACGCGCGCACCGGTACCCGGGCGACGTGCGCGGTCTCGGCCTCGTCCACGACCCCCACCGGACCCGGGTCCTGCGAGTAGGCCAGGACGGGTACGACGTGAAACCCCGACGGGGGAATGAACAGCCGCTCCATCTTGGTCAGCGGGTGCAGCCGTGCGCTGTCGATACCGGTTTCCTCGTTGGCCTCGCGCAGCGCCGTCTGCACCGGGCTGTGGTCGCCGGGTTCGAATGCGCCACCGGGGAACGCGGCCTGCCCCGCGTGGTGCCGCAGAGTGCCCGCACGCACGGTGACCAGCAGGTCAGCGTCGTCGGGCACGCCGCCGGTGGGAGAGTCGGCGGGCCCGGAGAACAGCACCAGCACCGCCGCCTCGCGCGCGTCGGCCTGCGCCGGTTTGCCTTCGCTGGTGACCATCGCGAGCAGTTCGGGGGGCACTCTCCTGCGATAGGCCTGTTTGATATCGGGGGTGTTGTCGAGCAGCGGTTTGAGCCAGGCCGGGGCGGCATCGGGGGTGAACCCGCTGCCCTCGCTGACCCAGCTCACCCCGGTTCTCCCGTCCTCGGGCCGACCATTGGTCCTACTGCTGCGGCGATCTCGTCGGCACTGGTGAACGAGCGCGGCAGAACGTCGGCAACGCTACCGTCCGCGCGCAGCACGACGGTTGCAGGCATGACGTTGGGTACCTTCAGCGCGGCGGCGATCAGCCGCCTGCCGTCCTGCAGAGTGGGCAGGTGTACGCCGAGTTCGGCCAGCCGCAGCAGCGCCGCGGTCTCGTTCTCGTCCTGGTGCACGGTCAGCACCGTCACCGCAGAGCCCATGCGCCGCTGATATTCGGCCATCGCAGGAAGTTCGGCGGTGCAGGGCGCGCACCAGTACGCCCAGAGATTGAGTACGACGACGCGGCCGGCGAGCGCCTTGGCCACATCGACGCTCGCCCCGTCCCCCGCACATTCCAGGGTGATCCCCCGTAGAGCTTGGGGGTCGGGCCCCGCCCCGGGCGCCGGACAGGGCGCCAGGTCCGCCTGGGCCCGCGGCCCGGCGAGCGACTCGGCGGTGTCGGCGTCGCGGCGGTCTCTGGGACTGTTCTGCGACGACGACCCGGTGGACGGGCTCTCGTCGTCGAGCTGTGCCCATAAGGCCCACCCGAGCGCCACCATGACGACGAGCACCACAACGGTCCAGCGGGTCGAGGTACGCACGGTCAGTCCGGTCGGTGGGCTACAACCCGGCCAAGGCCAGCAGATGTTCGGTTTCGGGACCCTTGACCAACGGCGCGGCGATCAGCGGGTCGGTCGGGCCGATGCCGAAGGACGGGCAGTCTTCGGCCAGCACGCACACGCCGCACGCCGGCTTGCGCGCGTGGCAGACGCGGCGGCCGTGGAAGATCACCCGGTGGCTGAGGTCGGTCCACTCCTTGCGCTCGATGAGCTCGCCGACCGCGTACTCGACCTTGACGGGATCTTCCTCGGTGGTCCACTGCCATCGGCGGACGAGCCGGCCGAAGTGGGTGTCGACGGTGATGCCGGGCACGCCGAACGCATTGCCGAGGATGACGTTGGCCGTCTTGCGCCCGACGCCGGGCAGCGTGACGAGTTCGGCCATGGTCGCGGGCACCTCGCCGTCGAACCGTTCGACGAGTTCCTGGCCCAGCCGCATCAGGGAGTTCGCCTTGTTGCGGAAGAACCCGGTGGGCCGGATCATCTCCTCCAGTTCGGTGCGGTCGGCCTGCGCATAGTCCACCGCGGTGCGGTACTTCTTGAACAGCGCCGGGGTGGTGAGGTTGACCCGTTTGTCGGTGCTCTGCGCCGACAAGATCGTCGCGACGGTCAGCTCGAGCGGGTTGGTGAAGTCAAGCTCGCAGTACACGTGCGGAAAAGCCTGCGCCAGCGTGCGATTCATCCGTCGCGCGCGCCGGACCAGACCAATGCGCGTTTCACCGTCCCGATTTCGGGCGCGTTTTCCTGCGCCCGTCTTTTTTGCCGACGTCCCGCTGGCGGTCACGACTGCCAGCGTACTGAGACACTCGGACAACGCTCTGCCGAGCTACCGCGGACCGGTGACAATTCGTGATCCCGCTGAGACCTTCGGCGTGTTTACTTCAGCCTTGTGTCGTGGTTGCTGGTTGGCCTGATTCCCGGGTTACTGATGGCTGCCACCCTCGGACTGCAGCGACTCGAGGCGGGCCTGCATCCAGACACCGTCTCAGCCACCGATGTCGCGAAGTTTCTCGAACAGGCCGAGCCGTCGGACGTCGGCACGCTGGCGCGCGATGGGATGAGCCGCGCGCTAAACGAACTGCGGCAACGCCAGCACGTCGAGCACCCGATCACCAACGGATCACCGACGGCCCACCGCACAACAAGCCTGCCTGTACGGCGATATCCACAGCACGCGGTGAATCCTGAGTTTCAGCCGTCCCGACATGCCGATCGTGTGTAGCGTGGGCTGGTCACGAAACCGGGTACCTCTAGACTTATCTCGCTATCCGATAGAGGTCGGCTTCACCTAACAGCTTAAGAGGGGCAACGTGGACGAGATCCTGGCCAGGGCCGGAATCTTCCAGGGGGTCGAACCCAGCGCCGTTACCGCGCTGACCAAGCAACTGCAGCCAGTCGACTTCCCCCGTGGACACACCGTGTTCGCCGAGGGTGAGCCCGGCGACCGGCTGTACATCATCATTTCGGGCAAGGTCAAGATCGGCCGCCGGTCGCCGGACGGCCGCGAGAACCTGCTCACCATCATGGGTCCGTCGGACATGTTCGGCGAGCTTTCCATCTTCGACCCCGGCCCCCGGACGTCGAGCGCGACCACGATCACCGAGGTGCGCGCGGTGTCGATGGACCGCGATGCGTTGCGGGCGTGGATCGCCGACCGGCCGGAGATCGCCGAGCAGCTGTTGCGCGTGCTGGCCCGCCGGCTGCGCCGCACCAACAACAACCTCGCCGACCTGATCTTCACCGACGTCCCCGGCCGGGTGGCCAAGCAGCTGCTCCAGCTGGCGCAGCGGTTCGGCACGCAGGAGGGTGGTGCGCTGCGGGTGACACACGATCTCACCCAGGAGGAGATCGCCCAGCTCGTCGGCGCATCGCGCGAAACCGTCAACAAGGCGCTCGCCGACTTCGCCCACCGCGGCTGGATTCGCCTGGAAGGCAAGAGCGTTCTGATTTCCGACTCGGAGCGACTGGCCCGCCGCGCTCGCTAGCGATTTGTGGAGC
>NZ_QMEW01000059.1 GCF_003284965.1 Mycolicibacterium sp. GF69 | reverse complement strand
TCGTACCTCGGCGCATCGTCGCCGATCAGTCGATGACCGCGGCCTGCTTGCGTTCGGTGATCGGCCGGGCCAGTTCCTGTTCGCTGCAGATGCGCTGCAGCTTCTCCAAGGTCTCGTCGAGGCCGGGACCCAACGGCTTGCCCGGGGTGAATGTGGCGGGCAGGTTGCGCATCCCCTGGATCACGCCGATCGTGTCGTAGTGGACGGTGCCCTCGGGGTCGCATACGTAGTCGGGCATCCGGTCCAGCACTGCCGTCAGCATCGACTTGAACACCGTGCGCGCCACGTTGGAGCCCACGCAGCGGTGCACGCCGATGCCGAAGCTGAAGTGCCGGTTGCCCTTCCGGTCGAGGACGACCTCGTTCGGCTTCTCGAACACCGCGGGGTCGCGGTTGGCCATGGCCCACGACAGCCACAGCCGCTCGAACTGCTTGAACTGCTGGCCCTCGACCTCCACATCCTCGGAGAAGGTCCGGCCGTCACCGGGCGCCGGGGTGAAGAACCGCAGGAACTCCTCGGTGGCGGGGTGTAGCAGTTTGTCGCGCTGGCTGCTCAGCCGCTCCCGCTCGTCGGGGTGCTCGCCGAGCCATTCCAGTGCGTGCGCTGTCAGCGCGGTGGTGGTGTCGAAACCGCCGCCGATGATCAACCCCAGGTTGCCGAGGATCTCCATGTCGGGCGCGGGCTCGCCGTCGATCCGCAACTGCAGCAACGCGTTCACCAGTCCGGGCCGCGGATTCTCCCGGATCTCCATCATGTTGTTGATGAGGTCGATGCCCATCTCGCGGTGCTGCTCGTTGATCTTCTCCCGCTCCGGGGAGTGCTCGGGGGTGTACACCGACGCGTGGGTCGGCTCGCTGTAGACGTTCCACTTCTTGAGCTCGATGCCCATCATCGCCAGCGTGAAAACTGCGGGCACCACGTTGGCCAGGTGCTCGACGAAGTCGATGCGGCCGGACTCGATGTGCTCGTCGAGTGCGGCGCGGGTGATCTCGTCGACGAAGGGCTCCCAGCGTTTGATCGCCGCGGGGGAAAGGTACGGGTTGAGCGCACCGCGGTAGGCGCTGTGCTCGGGCTCGTCCATTTCGAGAATGCCGCCGCGAACCACCGTGGCACGGCTGGCCTTCGGGATCGTGATGCCCTGGAAGGGTGTTTCACCGGTGATGTCGTGATGATTGGACACCGCAGGGCAACGGGCCAGCTCGAAGACGTGTCTGCTGTCCGCGGCGACCCAGTGCCCGTTATAGGTGTCGGTCCACGCTATCGGGCACCGGGAGTGCATTTCCTCGGTGATCTTCTCGAACTGCAACCGGTACTCGGGCGTGTGGCGATCGAAGTGATACCGATTCTTCTTCCGAACGCTGTCGGCGGCGCTCAAGTCGTCGACGCTCACGTCTGGTCTCCTGTGTTCTGTCAGTCACTCTTCGATCGTGATGGCTTGCTCCGGGCAGGAGTGGGCGGCTTCGCGCACGACCTCCTCCTGATCCGGTGGAACGACTTCGTTGACCGGGGAGGAGGTGCCGTCAATATCGCTGAGCTCGAACGAGTCCGGAGCGATCATCGCGCACAGCGTGTGACCCTGGCAGCGTGTTCCGTCAACCGAAACCTTCACTGTCACAACTCCTTTGCACTCAGTTGTGGTAGTCGTACCACTTCAGGTAGCCACCGGCATCGATGCGTAGCTGCGCACCCGTGACGAAGCGCGCTTCGTCGGAGGCCAGCCACAGCACCGCGTTGCTGATGTCTTCGGGCTCCACCCACGGCACCTTCATCGCCTGCTGGACGTAGAAGACCGGTTCGGCGTCCTTGAGTTCCGGCTTCTCGAGGTCGGGCCGGAACGAGCGGTACATCGGCTCGCTCTGCAGCATGTTGGTGTTGCAGTTGGTGGGATGTACGACGTTGGCCCGGATACCGCGCGGTGAGAGTTCGGTGGCGAGGTCGTGCACATAGGCCGACAGCGCCCGCTTGGAGTGCACATAAGCCATGCCGCCGGGATCGTTGCCCGGGTCGTTCTTCTGATGGGTGTCCATCAGCGCCGCGGTGGACCCGGTGGCGATGATCGAGGCGCCCTCCTTGAGGTGCAGCAGCGACACCTGGATCGCGTTGATCGTCCCGATCAGGTTGGTGTTGATGACGTCGATCCAAGCCTGCAGGGGCGGTTGACCTTTCATCCCCGCGACGCCGGCCTGGGCGACGACGATGTCGAGTCCGCCGAGCTGGGTGATGCCGTCCTCGAGCGCGGCTTTCAACTGGGAGGCCTCGCGCACGTCCGCTTTGGCGGTGACCACGCGCTGACCGGTCTTCTCGATGAACGCCGCGGTCTCCTCGAGATCCTCCGGCGTGGCCATCGGATACCCGATGGTGTCGATGTTCTCGCAGAGGTCGACGGCGATGATGTCGGCGCCCTCTTCAGCCAGGCGTACCGCATGGCTGCGTCCCTGGCCACGTGCCGCCCCGGTGACGAATGCGACCTTTCCCTGTACGCGTCCCACTGAAGATCCTTTCCCTGTCATCGCGATTGGTGTCGCGCCATTACGTGTTTCGGCCGCCGTTGACGCCCAAGATCTGTCCGGTGATGTAGCCGGCCTCGTCTGAGACGAGGAACGCGCAGGCGGCCGCGATGTCCTCGGGCCTGCCGATGCGGCGTACCGGTGTTGCGTCGATGCTCTGCTGCACCTTCAGATAGCCGCGTTCCTCGGACTTGCGAAGCATCGGAGTGTCGATGAAGCCCGGCGGTACCGCGTTGACGGTGATGCCGCTGGGCCCGTACTCCAACGCCAGCGACTTGGTGAGCCCGTTGACCCCGGACTTGGCGGCCACGTAGGGCGACATGTAGGGCTGCCCGGAATGGGTGCTCGACGACGAGATGTTGACGATGCGACCCCAGCCGGCCTCGATCATGTCGGGCAGCGCGGCCTGGATGCAGTGGAAGACACCGTTGAGGTTGACGTCGATGACCCGCTGCCAGTCATCGAAATTCAGATCCGTGAACCGCTTGAACTTCTCGAGTCCGGCTGCGTTCACGAGAACGGTGACCGGCCCCAGTTGCGCGCGAATGGCATTGAGCGCCTCATCGACCTGCGCACGGTCGGTGACGTCGGCGGTGTAGGCGAAGTCGGCGTCCGATGGGTTGATGTCGACGGTGGCGACGTGCATACCGTCGGCGCGCAAACGGTGCGCGACGGCCTGTCCGATGCCCGAACCACCTCCGGTTACGACGGCGTTCTTCATGCCTCCGCCTGAGCCACGGTCATCGTGGTGTTCCTCTGCCCTTCGGGCGGGGGGTACCGCCGTGCGTGCGCGCCGCCATCAAGAATCATCCTTTCGATTATGAGAACCGTACTCTCGCCACTTGCAACTCCGCAAGACAGGAGGGGCTGGTGGTTCGCAGCGGTGAGACGTTCGAACGCCGATTGTCGCACCGTTCTTCGCAGGCAGCGGGGATTCCGATCATTTCCTTGAGTTCTCTCGAGGCGAATGTATGATTCGCCGGGGATGAGAATGAAGTTTCCATCACATACCCGTTGGGGCATCACAAAATCCCACACCTACCGAGGAGGACGATGCTGGAAGCGACCACCATCTCGAGCGAAGAACCAGCAGGAGAAACCGTCGGCGTCGATCGCCGGTTGCTGATCGACGGACAGCTGCTCGAGACCTCGCGGACGTTTCCTTCCATCAACCCCGCCACCGGCGATGTGCTCGGCCACGCGCCGGACGCCACGGTCGAGGACGCCCAAGCCGCGGTGGCCGCGGCGCGCCGCGCGTTCGACGAGACCGACTGGTCGACCAACACCGAATTGCGTATCCGGTGCCTCGAGCAGTTCCACCGGGCGCTGATCGAGCACCGCGACGAGCTCGCCGCGTTGACCATCGCCGAGGTCGGTGCCACCGAAGCGCTCTGCCAGGGTGCGCAGCTGGACCAACCCATCGCGATCGTGCGGTACTACGCCGAACTGCTGAAGAGCTACCCGATGACCGAGGATCTCGGCAACATCGAAAGCCGCGGGATGCAGCACCACCGCTGGGTGGAGAAGGAAGCCGCGGGCGTCGTCGCCGCGATCATCGCCTACAACTACCCCAACCAGCTCGCGCTGGCCAAGCTTGCTCCGGCGCTGGCCGCCGGCTGCACGGTGATCCTGAAGTCCGCACCGGACACCCCGCTGATCACGCTCGCGCTGGGTGAGCTGATCGCCAACCACACCGACATCCCCGCGGGTGTGGTCAACGTACTCAGCGGGGCCGACCCCGAGGTGGGGGCCGCGCTGACCACCAGCCCGGACGTGGACATGGTGACGTTCACCGGTTCCACGCCGACCGGACGCCGGATCATGGCGGCGGCCAGCGAGACTTTGAAGAAGGTGTTCCTGGAACTGGGTGGAAAGTCCGCCGCGATCGTGCTCGACGACGCCGACTTCAACACCGCCGCGCTGTTCAGCGCGTTCAGCATGGTCACCCACGCCGGTCAGGGCTGCGCACTGACGTCGCGGCTGCTGGTGCCCCGCGAACACCACGACGAGATCGTCGAGCTGGTCAAGAACAACTTCGGGCTGGTGCGCTACGGCGACCCGGTCGCCGAAGGCACCTATATGGGACCGCTGATCAGCGACAAGCAGCGCGACAAGGTCGACGGGATGGTCAGGCGCGCGGTGGCGGCCGGCGCGACGCTGGTGACCGGTGGCGAGAAGGTCGACCCGGGCTTCTTCTATACGCCGACGCTGCTGACCGATGTCGGCCCGGACAGCGAGATCGCCCAGGAGGAGGTGTTCGGTCCGGTGCTCGTCGTGATCGCCTACGACGACGATGACGACGCGGTCCGCATCGCCAACAACTCCATCTACGGACTGTCCGGCGCCGTGTTCGGCAGCCAGGACCGCGCACTGGCGGTCGCTCGCCGAATCCGCACCGGCACGTTCTCCATCAACGGCGGCAACTACTTCAGCCCCGACAGTCCGTTCGGTGGATACAAGCAGTCCGGCATCGGTCGTGAGATGGGTACCGCCGGTCTCGAGGAATTCATGGAGTCGAAGACGTACGCAACGGTGGTGAGTTGAGATGAGTAGGCCGCTGGACGGCATTCGGGTCCTGGAAGTCGCGATGTACGGGTTCGTCCCGTCGGCCGGCGCGGTGCTGCGGGAATGGGGCGCCGACGTGGTCAAGGTCGAGCACGCCGTCACGGGCGACCCGCAGCGCGGGCTGCGCCAGACCGGCCTGCTGCGTGTCGAGGGCGATCCCAACCCCAACATCGAGCATGCCAACCGGGGCAAACGGAGCATCGGGCTCGACATGTCGGTGCCCGAGGGTAAAGAGGTGCTGCTGGAGTTGGCGAAAACTGCAGACGTCTTCCTCACCAGCTTCCTGCCCGGGCACCGGCAGCGCTTCGGCATCGACGTCGACGACATCCGCGCGGTGAACCCGAACATCATCTACGCCAGGGGCAGCGCGCTGGGTCCGCGGGGTGAGGAATCGGTCAAGGGCGGTTACGACATGACCGCGTTCTGGTGCCGCGCGGGCACAGCGGCCACGATCACACCGCCCGGTACGCCGGGCATGGTCGGCCCGCCGGGGCCGGCCTACGGCGACACGATCTCGGGCACCAACCTGGCTGGCGGAATCGCCGCGGCACTGCTGAAGCGCGAACGCACTGGTGAAGCGTCGGTCGTCGACGTCTCCCTGCTCGGTAGCGGCCTGTGGTCACTGGGGCACACGGTCGCGCTGACCAAGCACCTCGGCCAGCGGATGGAAGCTTTTCCGCCGGGCGTGCACGGGTCGCCGATCAACCCGCTCGTCGGGCTGTACCCCACCGCCGACGACCGGTACATCTCGTTCGTGATGATGCAGCCCACCAAATTCTGGGCCGACGTCTGCAAGCACATGGGCCTCGACGAACTCGCCGACGACCCGCGCTTTGCCACCGTCGAGTCCATCGCCGAAAACACCGAGGCGGCGGCCGAGATCCTGAAGGAGACGATGGCCAAGCGGCCGCTCGCGGAGTGGAGTGAGCGATTCGCGACGCTGCTCGGGCCGTGGGCGCCGGTGCAGGACACGCTGCAGGCCGCCGAGGACGCCCAGATCCGCGCCAACGAGTACCTGGTCCAGGCCGGAGAGCTCGAACTGGTCGCGAACCCGGTCCAGTTCGATGTCAGCGCACCCCAAACCGGTCCGGCGCCCGGATTCGCCGAGCAAACTGACGAAATATTGCTGGAACTCGGCTTGGATTGGGACCGCATCATCGAGCTCAAGACGGCAGGCGCCGTCACCTAGTTTCGGAAGACAGCCCATGCCTTACGTCGCGTCGATCGGTACGTACCTGCCGTGTTGGGGTACGCCGCGACACCGCGTGCCCGGCGACGACGAGGACGCCATCACCCTCGCCGTCGAGGCGGGCCGTGCGGCGCTGATCGCCAGCGGCGCCGTGGAACGCGTGGTGCTGGTCAGCCGCGATCTGCCGTTGCTCGACAGCAGCAACGCAGCGGTGTTGCTGGCCGGGCTGGGGCTGGATCCCGAACTCGAGGTCGACGAGCGCCTCGGTGGGGCGCCCGCAACGTTGGACGCGATCAGTTCGGCGCGACCGCGGACGCTGATCATCGGCACCGATCTCGATCCGGCTGGGGCAGCTGCGATCCTGACCGCCGAACGCGGACTGCAGGTGCGCACTGCGGCCCGGGTGGCGCGCAGCCTGCCCGTGCGCACTCGCAAGGCGACCGGCGACGTGCACGACTACGGAGATCCCCGGCTCTTACACGAGCGCGGGCTCATCGCGTCGCTGGAGGCGGCTTGGCTCGACACCCCGGCCGCCGTGGCGGGCGTCGACGACGCGTGGGCGGCCGAGCTGACGATCGGTGACCCGCCTGCGCTGCCCACCACCGGGGCGAGCGCCGGCCTGTTCGCGTTGGCCGGTATGTCCGAACGGAACTCGACGGGCCCGCTGGTCGCCGTCGAGCAGGCAAGCCTGTCGGGTATCACGGTCATCGGCGGCGTCGCCGAGTTGCACCGGCGCGAGCCGGCGGCCCGCCCCCAACCCGAGGGCACGATCGTCGCCGAGGCCGAGATCCCGATCTCGCTAGCCGCCTACGAGCGGGCCTTCGAAGCCAAGGTGCGCTGGGAGGCGGGCCGCCACTCCGCTTCGGCGGAGCTGGATTTCCCGCCTCGCTACCGGTTGGCCGATGACGGCGCCCTGTCGACGGGCTACGAACTGATTCCGTTGCCGCGCACCGGAACGGTGTACACGGAGACGACGGTGCACATCCCGGTGCCGGGACTGCGTTCGCCCTACTCGCTGGTGATCGTCGAGCTCGACGGAGTCGCGGTGCGGGCGCTGGTGAAGGTGACGGGCGCCGAGCCGGGCACCGTTGACATCGGCACTCGCGGCAGGCTGGCGCTGCGTCGCGTCGCCGTGCGGTCCGGAGTCCCCGACTACGGCTACATGTTCGAGCCGGATCCGGTGGCGGCATGAGGGCGTTCGCGTGAGGCGGGTGGCGATCGTCGGCGCCGGAATGACTGCGTTCGGTGAGCATTTCGCACTCGGGCTCAAGGATCTCCTGCCGATGGCTTTCGCCGACTGCGCCGCCAGCGTCGACAAGGGGCTGAAGCGCTCGGACCTCCAAGCCGCCTGGTTCGGCGCAATGGGTACCGCCGACGGCTTCCCCGCGGGGATCCTGGCCGATGTACTCGGGCTGCCCGACTTGCCGGTGACACGCGTCGAAAACTCCTGCGCCACAGGAAATGACGCGGTCCGCAACGCCTTGTTCGGTGTCGCCTCCGGAGCGATCGACGTCGCACTGGTCGTGGGTGCCGACAAACTGCGCGACACCACATCGCGAGACATGTTGTGGGAGTGGGAGGCAATGGCCCGCGACATGGCCTGGGACTACCCGCTCGGCGTGGTCTCACCCGCGGGCTTCGCGTTGCACGTCCGTCGGTACCTGCACGAGTCGCCGGCGACCGCCGAGCACCTCGCCATGGTCGCCGTGAAGAACCACCGGCACGGAGCGAACAATCCCAAGGCGCGCCTGCGATTCGAGATCACGATGGAACAGGCGATGGACGCGCCGGTCGTCGTCACCCCGTTCCGGCTCTACGACTGCGCCCCGCAGAGCGACGGCGCCGCTGCGCTCGTGCTCGCGGGGGAAGACGTGGTGGACCGATTCACAAACCGGCCGGTGTGGATTCGCGGTGTCGGCCTGGGATTGGACTCCGTGATGCACCAACACAAAGCGGACATGACTACGATGCCCGCGACGGTCCGGGCCGCCAAGCAGGCTTTTGAGATGGCCAGTCTTGTTCCTGGCGATGTTCATGTTGCTGAAGTTCACGATTTCTTCACGGGCATCGAGCTAATCAGCTATGAAGATCTCGGATTCGCCGAGAGGTTCGGGGGCCACAAACTCGTCGAAGCGGAAGTGACGACTATCGGCGGAGGGTTGCCCGTGAACCCGAGCGGAGGGCTGAAGGCCAAAGGGCATCCGCCCGGCGCGACAGGCGTCGCGCAGTGCGTTGAGCTGTTCGCGCAGCTTCGCGGCGAAGCCGTGAACCAGGTGGACGGTGCTCGGATCGGGCTTGCCCATAACATTGGCGGGCCAACTGCGGTGGCGGCGGTGACCATCCTGGAAGGAGACGGCAATGGCGCAAGCTAGTGGGCCGGAGCGGTGGTCTGCGGGTCTGCCGCCGTTGCGGAATTTA
>NZ_QMEW01000058.1 GCF_003284965.1 Mycolicibacterium sp. GF69 | reverse complement strand
TGAACGCCGGTGCCGCTCCACAAATCGCTACCTCAGCGGATCTCGAGGCCGGTGACCGCTCGGCCGATCACCAGGCGCTGGATCTCGCTGGTGCCCTCGAAGATCGTGAAGATCTTGGCGTCGCGGTGCATCCGCTCGACCGGGTACTCGCGGGTGTAGCCGTTGCCGCCCAGGATCTGGATCGCCTCATCGGTGACGTACACCGCGGTCTCGCTGGCAACCAGCTTGGCCATCGAACCCTCGGCGTTCTCGAAGGGCTTACCGTTGCGGGCCATCCAGCCGGCGCGCCACACCAGCATCCGCGCGGCATCGATGCGGGCCTTCATATCGGCCAACTTGAACGCGATCGCCTGGAATTCGCCGATCTTCTTGCCGAACTGCTCACGCTGGCGGGCGTAGTCGAGTGCGTACTCGTATGCCGCGCGCGCCACGCCGACGGCCATCGCGCCGACGGTGGGTCGCGTCCGTTCGAACGTCGCCATCGCCGCCTGACCCTTGGAGCTCTTGCCTTCGCGCACCCGCGCGATGCGTTCCTCGAACTTCTCCCGGCCGCCGACGATCAGCCCGCCGGGCAGGCGCACGTCCTCGAGGATCACCTCGGCGGTGTGCGAGGCGCGGATGCCGTGCTTGAGGAACTTTTGCCCCTGCCGGAAACCGGGTGTGTTCGGCGGGATGATAAACGTGGCCTGCCCGCGGGTGCCGAGTTCCGGGTACACCGACGCGACGACGATGTGCACCTCGGCGATACCGCCGTTGGTCGCCCACGTCTTGACGCCGTTGAGGACCCATTCGTCCTTGGCCTCGTCGTAGCGGGCGCGGGTCAGGATGGCGCCGACGTCGGAACCAGCCCCCGGCTCCGATGAGCAGAACGACGCGACGTTGGGCTCGTTGACGGTGCCGAACATCTGCGGCAGCCATTCGCCCATCTGCTCGGGGGTGCCATTGGCGGCCAGTGAAGCCGCTGCCAGGCCGGTGCCCAGGATGGACAGCGCGATGCCAGCGTCGCCCCAGAACATCTCCTCGAAGACCGTGAGCATGCCGAGGCCGGTCGGTTCCGCGGTTTGCTCGGCCATCATTTCCATCGAGTACAGACCGACTTTCGCGGCTTCCTGGATGATCGGCCATGGCGTCTCTTCGCGCTCGTCCCACTCGGCTGCGGCGGGCCGGATCACGTCGGTTGCGAACTCGTGCACCCAGTCCCGGATGTGAACGAGGTCGGGCGGCAATTCAAGCGAGAAGGACGACATGGCTGCCTATCTTACTTCAGAGTAAGTTGTGTCTTCCAGGGCTGTGGCAGAGGTAACAAACACGTCAGTGCATGGCGCGCCCCGATGAGCGAAGATGACTTGTCCACGCCGCGCACCGAAAGCGCTAGTCGAGGGGGACCCACATGACGCTGGTCGAGGTGGAGCCACAGCCGCGCATCGACACGCTGGTGAAGCTTCCGGGCGGCGAGGAGGCGCGGCGCACCGAGTACACCGGTACCGCCTGGTTCGACGGCAAGCCGATCGTCTCCGGCCTCATGCTGCGCAGAGCGCCGAATGCGCCGAAAGGCATTCGAACGCCGAATTTCTCAACGTCGTTCTTCATCCCCGACAGCCTTGCCTACCACCGGGCCGCGCTGGGCAGCCCGACGTTGTCGGTCTCGGTCGTCCTGCAGGCCTGCGGAGAGACCGGGGCGATCGTGGGCGCCGCGGCAACGTTCACCGATGATCCTTCGGGTGCGCCGACGTGGATCCAGGTCCAGCTTCACGGTCACCTGGGCTGGCCTGCTGCTATCGGCTATCGCGTCATCGCGTTGACGTCGCCCGACGCCGTTCGGTAGGGCGCAAACGTCCACGTAGACTCGTCGGGCGAACTCCACGCATGAACTTGGCGCCTGATAGCGCACGGAAGAGGTATTACCTGCATGAGCGGCCATTCCAAGTGGGCCACCACCAAGCACAAGAAAGCCGTCATCGACGCCCGCCGCGGCAAGATGTTCGCCAAATTGATCAAAAACGTCGAGGTCGCGGCGCGTGTGGGCGGCGGCGACCCGGCGGGCAACCCCACGCTGTACGACGCGATCCAGAAGGCCAAGAAGTCCTCAGTCCCCAACGACAACATCGAACGGGCCCGCAAGCGCGGCAGCGGTGAGGAAGCCGGCGGTGCGGAATACCAGAACATCACCTATGAGGGTTACGGCCCCAACGGCGTCGCGGTGCTGATCGAATGCCTGACCGACAACCGCAACCGCGCGGCCGGCGAGGTTCGCGTCGCGATGACCCGCAACGGCGGCAACATGGCCGACCCGGGTTCGGTGGCCTATCTGTTCTCCCGCAAGGGCGTGATCACGCTGGAGAAGAACGGCCTCTCCGAGGACGACGTGCTGATGGCGGTGCTCGAAGCCGGCGCCGAGGACGTCAACGACCTCGGCGAGAGCTTTGAAATCATCTGTGAGCCAACCGATCTCGTGACCGTGCGTACTGCGCTGCAGGACGCGGGTATCGACTACGAGTCGGCTGAGGCGGGGTTCGAGCCGTCGGTGACCGTACCCCTGGACGCCGACGCCGCACGCAAGATCATGAAACTGGTCGACGCGCTGGAAGACCTCGACGACGTTCAGGACGTCTACACCAACATCGACATCCCCGACGACGTCGCGGCCGAACTCGACAACGAGGATTAGATCGTCAGGCTAGATCGTCAAGCCACCCGGTAGTGGCGATGCGAGAACAGCCGCACCGGGCCCTCGACACCGTGGACTCGCTGATCCGCCTGGTCGTACTCCCGTTGATGCTGATGTGGCCCATCTGGCTGCTGTTGTAGTGGCTCGGCGTGCCGTGGTCGATCGTCGTCGAACGCGACGGCACACGCATCGCGCGCGAGCGGGTGCGCGGGTGGCAGCGCTCCGAGGAGCGCATCACCGCGATCGCGGCCTCCGTACAGGCCGGGACGTTCGCGGTAGCGGAGCCGGCCGCATCCTGAGGGCGTTCAGCGTCTGCCGTTGGCGCGTGCCAACTCGTTGTCGTCGACGTCGGTGGTGTGGTCGAACGCCTTGGCCCGTTCCTCGGCTTCCGGGCTGCCGGAGAACATGCCGGCCGCGACGCGCTTCGTCTCGGCGGCGACCTCGCGATCCGTTTGCGGTTCGGGAGCGGGCGCTGCGGGTTCGATGCGACGAATCGGCGCCACTCCGCCGGTGCGCTGCACCCAGTCGACCAGACCCTCGCGCACCGCACACTGGAGGTCGAACAGCGCGCCGGCGTTACGGGCACTGACCACCACCCGGATCCGCACCACGCCGCCGACGGAGTCGGTCACCTGCAGGACACCACGCCGACCATCCCAGAGTTCGGATTCGGCCAACAGCCGGTCCAATTCGGCCCGCATGTCGTTGAACGGGACGTTGAAGTCGACGTCGAATTCGACACTGCCCATGATCTCGGTGGCGCTGCGCGTCCAGTTCTCGAACGGCTCGGTGGTGAAGTAGGTCGACGGCAGAACCAACCGTCGCTCGTCCCAAAGCCGCACGACGACGTAGGTCAGCGTGATCTCCTCGATGCGGCCCCACCATTGGCCGTTCTCCAGCTGGACGATGTCGCCGACGCGGATGGCGCCGGAGAAGGCGATCTGCATCCCCGCGAAGACCGCGCCCAGCGACGTCTGCGCGGCAAGGCCGGCGACCACCGACAACACACCGGCGGAGGCGAACACCGTGGTGCCGATGTCGGAGAACCTCGGGAAGGTCATCAGGATCGCCGCGCCGCCGAGAATGACGACGATCGCGATGGCGAGCCTGCGCAGCACCGTGACCTGGGTTCGCACCCGCCGCCACAGCCGGTCAGCGTCAGAGATCTCCTCACCACCACCGCCGTAGCGGGCGATCATGCGGCGTTCGGCGACGCGAACCAAACCGGTCATCAGCCAGGT
The DNA here is from genome assembly GCF_003284965.1 of Mycolicibacterium sp. GF69. Classification (GTDB taxonomy): domain Bacteria; phylum Actinomycetota; class Actinomycetes; order Mycobacteriales; family Mycobacteriaceae; genus Mycobacterium. The sequence goes on along the minus strand of NZ_QMEW01000058.1, from coordinate 5,584 downwards.
GATCGAGGCGATCATCAGCATCAACAACAAGTGATCCACCCAGCCGCGCCACGAGTCGGCGGTGTCCGAGGTCCGTCGCAGCGCGATGGACGCCGCGAGCACCATGAAGAACAGGCGCACCGGTTTTCGCGTGAGCACTTCGATGTCTCTGATCAGGGCGCTGCGGCGGCTGACCCGGGCCAGTAGCCAGGTCAGCACCACCCCGATCACGTATACGGCGGCCACCGCGCCCGCGGCCCAGGCCAGCGTGACGGCGATGTTGGTTGCGGTCTCCAGTTCGTTCTGGTCCGGCATGGGGATGAGTTCACTCCAGGTTGGGGTCAGGTCCTCTATCCGACGGTAGCCACGACGCCGCGCAGGGAAACATCCCTCGAGGGTCTTCGACGTGGATTCGTCCTTCTCACAAGCACAATTGGCGCGTCGCAGTGGCGTCTGACACAGGCGGCGCGGTCGAAACGGTCATCTGCGCGCGAGGGCGTGTCCCTGCCCGTTGCTGTCCCCTCGGGCGGCTAAGCTCTCGAACAAGTGTTCACAGAAGGGCCTGACGTGCGGGTGATGGGAGTCGACCCCGGGTTGACGCGTTGCGGTCTGTCCGTCATCGAGGGCGGTACGGGCCGGCAGGTGATCGCGCTCGACGTCGACGTCGTCCGCACCCCGTCCGGCGACCCACTGCACCAGCGACTCCTGATGATCAGCGATGCGGTCGAATATTGGATGGACACCCACAAACCCGACGTGATCGCGATCGAGCGGGTGTTCTCGCAACAGAACGTCTCGACCGTGATGGGCACCGCGCAGGCCGGGGGCGTCATCGCGCTCGCCGCCGCACGACGGGACATCGACGTGCATTTCCATACACCGAGCGAGGTCAAGGCGGCCGTCACCGGCAACGGCAACGCCGATAAGGCTCAGGTCACCGCGATGGTGACCAGAATTCTTGCGCTGCAGACCAAGCCGACACCGGCCGACGCCGCCGATGCACTGGCACTGGCGATCTGTCATTGCTGGCGGGCTCCGATGATCGCCCGGATGGCGGCGGCCGAGGCGCTGGCGGCCGAACAACAGCGCAAGTACAAGGCGACGCTCAAGGCGAAAGCGAAGGCGGCACGATGATCGCATCCATTCGCGGTGAGGTTCTCGACATCGCACTCGACCACGTCGTAATCGAAGCGGCCGGGGTCGGCTACAAGGTGATGGCGACGCCGTCGACACTGGCCACACTGCGGCGCGGTAGCGAGGCCCGGCTGATCACCGCGATGATCGTGCGCGAAGACTCCCAGACGCTGTACGGGTTCGCTGACGCCGACGCCCGCGACCTGTTCCTCACGCTGCTCGGGGTGTCGGGCATCGGGCCGAGCATCGCTCTGGGGGCGTTGGCGATGTACGACGGTGCGACGTTGCGACAGGCCATCGGCGACGCCGACATCACCGCGCTGACCCGGATTCCCAAGGTGGGCAAGAAGACCGCCGAGTTGATGGCGTTGAGCCTGCGCGACAAGGTGGGCATCAGCTCACCGTCCGGCGGGGTGACAGCGACCGGGCATTCGGTGCGGGGGCCGGTGGTGGAAGCGCTCGTCGGGCTCGGATTCGCCGCCAAACAGGCCGAGGAGGCCACGGACAAGGTACTGGCCAACGATCCTGACGCCACCCAGTCGACCGCGCTGCGGGCGGCATTGTCGATGTTGGGTAACAAATGAGCCGGTTCACCGACGACGACAGCGAGCCCGAAGACCGTGAGGTATCTCCGGCGCTGACGGTCGGCGAGGGCGACATCGACGCCAGTCTGCGGCCGCGCTCGCTGGGGGAGTTCATCGGCCAACCGCGGGTGCGCGAACAACTGCAGTTGGTCATCGAGGGCGCCAAGAATCGCGGCGGCACACCGGATCACATCCTGCTGTCGGGTCCGCCGGGTCTGGGTAAGACGTCGCTGGCGATGATCATCGCCGCCGAACTCGGATCCTCGCTGCGGGTCACCTCGGGGCCGGCGTTGGAGCGTGCCGGCGACCTCGCGGCGATGCTGTCCAACCTCGTCGAGCACGACGTGTTGTTCATCGACGAGATCCACCGCATCGCCCGGCCGGCCGAGGAGATGCTCTATCTGGCGATGGAAGACTTCCGCGTCGACGTCGTGGTCGGGAAAGGCCCTGGGGCCACGTCGATTCCGCTGGACGTCGCACCGTTCACCCTCGTGGGTGCAACCACCCGATCGGGTGCGCTGACCGGTCCGCTGCGCGACCGCTTCGGCTTCACCGCGCACATGGACTTCTACGAACCCGCCGAACTCGAGCGGGTGCTTTCGCGTTCGGCGGGAATTCTGGGCATCGAGTTGGGTGCCGATGCGGGAGCGGAGATCGCTCGCCGATCGCGCGGCACGCCACGCATCGCGAACCGACTGCTGCGCCGGGTCCGCGACTACGCGGAAGTGCGCGCCGACGGCGTGATCACCCGCGATATCGCCAAGGCGGCGTTGGAGGTCTACGACGTCGATGAACTCGGACTGGACCGTCTGGACCGGGCCGTATTGTCCGCGCTGATACGCAGTTTCGGTGGGGGACCGGTCGGCGTCTCGACACTGGCGGTCGCGGTCGGGGAGGAGGCGACGACCGTCGAGGAGGTGTGCGAGCCGTTCCTCGTACGCGCCGGGATGATCGCCCGCACCCCCCGTGGGCGCGTCGCCACCGCACAGGCGTGGACACACCTGGGCCTGAACCCGCCGAACGGGGTCAGCGGTTTGGGGCAAGCGGGCTTGTTCGACTGAGGAGGACACCTATGGGAAGCGGGACGATCCGACTGGGCGGGTTGCTCGGGGTGGCCTCCGCGGGTGTCATCGTGCCGGCGTACGTGGTGGGATCACCGGAGGCACCCAATGACACCGGCGATGTGAAGCGCTACTTCGACAGCGCGGCAACGTTTCTCACCTTCAACGGCACGCTACCGCTACTGCACCTGCTGTTCGGCCTGCTATTCCTGGGGGTGCTGGTTTCGATGTTGCGGTCAGCTGCCGGGCCCACCGGTGCGGTGTACGCGGCGACTCTCGGCGCGGCGGTGTTCATCGCCCTGCTCGCCGCCGGACTCGCAGCCGAGGTCGCCGTCCCGGCCGCCATCGTGCGCTTCGACGATCTGACCGTGACGGAATACTCCCACCCGTTCCTAGGCCTTTCGGCCTGGCTGTACCACTACAGCCACATCGGCTCGGCGACTTTGATATTCGCCACCGCCTACATCGTCCGGCGCACCGGTGTGCTGCCGAAGTGGTCCGCGGCCCTGGCGGTGCTCGGTGTGCCGGCGTTGCTGCACACCTGGATCGGGCTCCCCGGCGCGTACTGCGTGACGGTGTGGATGGCGTTGATCGGGCTGCTCATGTTGGCGATACCGCCGGTCGTACAAGTGGAAAGCGTAGGTGTGTGATGGGTTTCGCCGGTTTGTTCTTCGCGGCTCTCGCCGCGCTACTGCACGTCTACATCTGGGTGATGGAGTCACTGACGTGGACATCGCCGCGTACCAGGGCGACATTCGGTCTCACCGAAGAAGAGGCGTCGGCCACCAAAGAGTTGGCCTTCAACCAGGGCTTCTACAACCTCTTTCTCGCCATCATCACGTTCGCGGGGCTCGCGATCGGCGCCATCGGCTACAACTGGGTCGGAATCGCACTCGTCTTCGCCGGTATCGGGTCGATGTTGGCCGCAGCGATCGTGCTGCTGCTGTCCTCTCCGGACAAGGCGCGCGCGGCGGTCACACAAGGGATCTTCCCGCTGATCGCGCTTGTGCTGCTGGCGTTCGCCGTCACGTTGTAGCGCGGTCGGCGCCAACTGGCCACAACAGTTCCAGCAGCTCGAGCTAGGTGGCGTATTTGACGACGACTTCCCGCGTCGCGTCCGGAATGTCCTTGTCGAAGCCGTTCCGCCAAAAACATCGTTAGTGAACCTAAAATTAATCCGGTCTTGGCTGGCAATCTGCTGTGAATGCAGACCGGGGACAGCGCCGAACCACCGGTTACGGATGCGTCAACGCGGGTAATCACGCCACACGACCAAGGAGGCATGATGACCGAAACGCGTGTACCGCCCCGAGGTGGGCGGATGCGGATGCCGCGCAGCCGCGGTGCTGCGAGTGGATTCCTATTGATCTTGCTGGGCGCGTGGGGCGCGCTGGCCCCGTTCATCGGACCGCTGTTCGACTTCGCCTACAGCCCCAACCAGGCGTGGATGTGGACGACCGGCCGGGGCTGGCTGCAAGTGCTGCCCGGCGTGGTGACAGTGCTGGGCGGGCTGCTTTTGCTGATGTCGCGCAACCGGGCGACGGCGATGTTCGGTGGGTGGCTCGCGGTCGCCGGTGGCGCGTGGTTCATCATCGGCCGCGCGCTAGCCGGGCCCTTGGGTATGGGTGATGCCGGTGTGCCCGTAGCCGCCACCGAGGCAAAGCGCGTGGCCTTGGAGTTGGCCTTCTTCTATGGCCTCGGCGCGTTGATCGTGTTCCTCGGCGCCGCGGCGCTGGGTCGCATCTCGGTGCGCAGCGTGCGTGACGTCGAGTGGGCGGATCGGCCGGTGGCCGCCGAAGCGGTGGACGAGCGTCCGGCTCCCGCTGCCGTCGCCGAGCCCGCTCCTGCCGTCGCCGAACCCGCTCCCGTCGTCGACGAGCCCAAGGAGGCCGGGCAGCCCGCGATGGCCGACCAACGCACGGAGGTCACCGCGCCGGCAGACGATACCGCGCAGCCGCATCGCCGCAGCCTGCTCGACAGATTCCGCTCCCGCGGCCACCGCGGTGGGCGTCTCGCACACCGCTGATTCCTGCGGGGAGCAGGGACGCAAGGTGCTCCACTAGCCTTCGTGGGCACCTTGCGTCCGCGCTCGAGACGGGCAGCCCCTTGGGCCAGTTGAGCCCGCGACCGGATATGCAGCTTGTCGTAGGCGTGGTGCAGATGTGACCACGATTGGTGGCGAGACGAACATGCGCGAGCCGATGTCCTTGTAGGACCGGCCACCGCGAATCAGTCTCGGAGCGCTGACCGACCGGCGCTGGTGACGTGGGTCTCTATGGCCAGCTCACGCGACGAGTTTCACCGCCCCACTGTGAGCTGCGTGACTGAAAGCGAACTCCTCAGAAGATAGCCTGACTATCTAATCGTTCGTTGGTACGCCGCCGTGCGCATGATTCGCACGTTGGTGGCACTCGATAGTCGATATATACCGAATTTTCTAGGGAGACCAAATGTCCGACAAGCCGCGCCTCAGCGATTCCGTTCTTGCGCGCCAGAATTCAGCCGCCGCGGTGTGCCAGGCGTTGGGCTTTCCCGAAGAGGACTGGCCTCTGTTCGCCCGGTGGGCCACTGAGCCGATGACGCCGCGGGACGAGGAAACGCTGTACCAGTACGTCGATGTCATGATCGCCGAGCGCTGCTGGAAGCCGACCGACGACCTGCTGTCGCAACTGATCGATCTCGAGGTCGGCGGTGTCGAACTCACCGTCGACGACATACACCGGTTCGTCGCGACCTTGGTTACCGGCGCATACAACTAACCGCGCGCATCCTTGTCGAAATCGGCGCGCGATCCCTGGGCGATTTGTGGAGCCGCACCGGCGGTCC
>NZ_QMEW01000057.1 GCF_003284965.1 Mycolicibacterium sp. GF69 | reverse complement strand
TTGTCCGTTCTCATTGATTCTGGGGCATTCTCATTGAATCTGGGGTAAGTGCGTGTCTTTCTCATTGAATCTGGGGCACGAGGCTTAGCGTTTATGTGTGCTGACGTCGGCTGTTTCGGCTGGGCCAGGTGTAGCGAGTGCAGTGGACTTGGAGTTCAACACCCGCGAGGGATGCACGCGGCAATCGCTGGACCGATGTGCTGCAACCCGGTTTGAGTTGGACTGTTCACCAGTGCGGAATTTCCCCTCGTTTCGAGGTCAGCGTAACTTTCCCGGGCTGTGGTGGTTCGCCACAACCGGCGCACATGTAGGTCACGAGTCCTGGGTAGAACGTGACCAGTTGATGGCGTTGGATGCCGATCCGGATGTTGTTGGTGTTCTGTCGCAACCATTTTGGATTCATTGGCGTGACGGCACGCGGCATGCTCCTGACTACTTCGTGCGGCGCCGCGATGGATCTGTCGTCGTAGTCGACGTTCGTGAGGACGACCGGATCTCTGACGCTGATCGGGACGTGTTCGATCGGTCTGCCGCCACGTGCGCGATGGTCGGTTGGGATTACCTGCGTGTCGGTTCCCTCGATCCAGTGCTGCGGGCGAATCTACGTTGGTTGTCGGGTTATCGGCATCCGCGAGTATTGAAGATCGGTTTGGCTGATCAACTGGCGGAGGTCTTCGCTCGGGTCCGTCCGTTGATGGCTGGTGTGCACGCGGTCGGGACTCCTTTGGTGGTGCTGCCCGTACTGTTTCATCTGCTCTGGCACGGCCGTTTAGTTGCCGATCTGCAAGGAGCGGCACTTGGCGACGACACGGCGATTGGCCTCGGGACCGGGTGGTGACCTGACGTGCGAACGGGTGTCGTCCGAGAGGGAGACGAAATCCGTTTATCAGCAGGTGTTTTCACCGTCGTAACCCTGTCGGGCGGATCAGCTCGACTGGTTGACGCTGTCGGCGAGCAGATTGTGGTGCCGCTCTCGCAGCTGATGGTTGATCCGGCATTGGAATTGGTGTCGGGGTCGCGACCGCCACTGTGTTCTGAGGAAATGCTGGCTGGCATTCCCGAGGCAGCCGTCGAGCAAGCACGGTGGTGGGAGCGCCACATCGTGGAGATCCTCAGCGGCCGCCCGCCTGGGACGGCCGCGGGCATTCGTCCCCGCCCAGAGTTCGACACGGCGAAACGATCTCTGCGGCAGCGTGAGCTGGCCAAGTTGGACGAGCTGCGTGCCGCCGGCCACGACGTGAGTCGGAATGCGTTGCAGCGTCGCCGATTTGCCTACGAACGGGACGGGCTCCTGGGAGTGGTTGACGGGCGCCATAATCGGCGGCGCGCGGTATTCGGCCGTGTGGACGACCGTGTCGTCGCCGCGGTGCGGGATGCGATCGAGGGCGAGACCGACCTGTCAACGGGAACGGTGCAGCGTCTGCAACGGCGGGTCGCCAAGACGCTGGTGGCCACCTATGGTGCCGACGACGCGCCCGCGATGCCGTCGCAGCCCACCTTCTACCGGCTGGTCAAGCGCCTCGCGGAAGGACGGCACACGTTCGGGTCAGCACGGACGCGGCGATCGCTGTCCAAGCAGCCCGATGGCCCATTCGGGTCGATCACCGTGGTGCGCCCCGGCGAGATGGTGGAAATCGATTCAACCCTTCTGGATGTACGGGTAGTGCTCGATGACGGCATGGTAGACCGAGTCGAGCTGACTGCGATGGTCGACAACGCTACGCGGTCCATCCCGGCCGCGGTGCTGCGACCGACGACCAAAGCAGTGGACGCGTCACTGCTCTTGGCGCGGGCATTGACGCCCGAACCGATGCGCCCGGGATGGGCCGATGCGCTGCGGATGTCCCGGTCGGTACTTCCGCACCACAGCCTGACCAGTGTCGATCAGCGCCTGGCCGATGCTGCGGCCAGGCCGGTGATCGCTCCCGAGACGATCGTCTGCGATCACGGGAAAGCGTATCTGTCCCAAACATTTCGGCAAGCGTGCTGCACATTGGGGATCAATCTGCAGCCGGCTCATCCCGACTGCCCGACCGATAAGCCGAAGATCGAGCGGACATTGCAGTCGGTGGGCACCCTGTTCGCACAGTACGTGGCCGGTTACGTCGGTTCATCGGTGGAGCGGCGTGGGAAAAACGCCGAGGACGACGCGGTGTGGTCGATGATTGAGCTGCAGGCGCTGCTGGACGAGTGGATCATCGCGGTGTGGCAGAACCGCCCCCACGATGGCCTGCGGGATCCGGTGACGCCGGGGAAAGCGTTGTCTCCCAACGAGAAATACACTGCCCTCGTTGAGGTGGCTGGCTATGTACCGGTCCCACTGGACGCCGACGACTATATCGAATTGCTTCCCGTGCAGTGGCGCACAATCAACAGTTACGGGGTCCGGATCAACCATCGCACCTATGACGCCAAGGCGCTCAACCCATACCGGCGCCAGCATTCCGGGGTCGATGCCCGTAACGGACAGTGGGAAGTGCACTACGACCCGTATGACGTGTCGAGGATTTGGGTGCGCAATCACCACGAAGACGGATGGCTGGCCGCGACGTGGACGCACCTTCGGTCCTCGCCGGTGCCGTTCGGCGAGACACTGTGGCGCCACGCCCGCTCCGTAGCCGACCGCAGAGGGGCCCAGAAGACCCAGGAAGCGGAGATTGCGGCCATCGCGGAGGACTTGCTGGACCGCGCCGCCGCTGGGCCGCAGCAGCAGACGAAAGCCGAGCGCCGAGTGACTGGACGGACCAGCGCCGCGAGCGCCGGCCGGGACTGGCCGGACCCGACGGAATCATCCGAACATCATGGCCCGTCACCGTCGGAACGGGCCGCCGACAACGAGACTTTCGACGATGACGGCGAGATGGCGGAGGTCATACCCCTGCCGGTGTTTGATGCACGCAAGGAGGCCCAAACGTGGCGACTGTGACCGAGATTGCGGCGGTGGGTCAGTTAGAGGATCGCCGCCAGCCGACCACGACGCTGGAGGGCTGGCGGCGTTTTGTTGATGCCGATCCGCCGGAGTTCACGTTGCTCGCCGACGACGAGTGGGCCAGCCTCGGTGAGGACGAGCGGACGGCCTACAACGAGGCCCGGGTTGCGCATCATTCGGAGCTGGTGGTGGTCACCACGTCGGCGATCGAAGCGATCACCCATCAGGGCCGGCTGTTGACATTGCTCAACCAGCGCGAGATCGGGGCCCGGCGCGGGCTGATCATCTCCGGCGGGGCAGCGACGGGGAAAACTACGGCGATCAAGCAACTGGGTCGGTTTCACGAATTGCGCACCCGTGCACGGTTTCCCGGCGATGAGAGCCGGATTCCGGTGGTGTATGTGACGGCCCCGCCGAAAGGGTCGCCCCGCAAGTTGGCGATGGAGTTCGCACGGTTTCTGGGGCTTCCCACGCTCAATCAGCGGATGAACGTGACCGATATTTCCGATGCCGTGTGCCAGGTGCTCATCGATGCCCGTACCGACATCGTGGTGGTCGATGAAATCCACAACCTCAACCTCGACACCCGCGCCGGCGAAGAACTGTCCGACCACCTCAAATACTTCACCGAGCATCTGCCTGCGACATTCGTTTACGCCGGGATCGAAGTGGAACGCTCGGGGCTGTTCACCGGCACGCGGGGACGGCAGTTGGCCGGCCGTTGCGGGGTGATCCACACCAGCGCATTCCCCGACGCCAAGGAGTGGCGACAACTCGTCGCCGCCATGGAAGGTACCTTGCGTCTGCATCGACACGAACCGGGAAGCCTTGTCGCCCAGGCCCGTTACCTGCACCGCCGCACCGGCGGGATGATCGGCAGCCTGGCCCACTTGATCCGGGCTTCAGCAATCCAAGCGATGCTCGACGGCACCGAGCACATCACCCGCGAGGCCATGGACGATATTTTGATCGACTACGCCGCCCACACGGCCGCGGCCCGCACGGCCAGCTGACGTGGCAACTGTCAGGCCGTGGCCGCGCGGACCACGCCAGCGGCTCCCGCGAACGATCGCACCGTTCCGTTGGGAAGCCGTATCGTCCTACATCGACAGGCTGGCCCGCGCCAACCATATCGGCGTCTCCACACTGCGCGGCCATGTCGCCGAATCATGCGCAGCCCGGCCGCGACCGGACTGGTTGGCCGTCGTCAGCGGCCAACCTGAGCAGGTAATCCGGTCCCGTCTCTGCGGGCTTGCTGGCGACCCCACCGCGCTCAAGCAATATCTCCGCCGCCCTTTGTGTCAAAGATGTATGGCACGCAAGGGAATACACGAACCCGTCTACTGCTACCTGCCTGCACATGTCTCCGTATGCCACCGTCACCGACGCTGGATCGGTTCACCAACGCGCGTTCTTGACGACCAGGTGGATCTTCGTGACCGGCCCACGGTGCTCAGTGCCGGGCGCACGCATCGGCGCTTGGCCCGTCAGTATTCAGAGGTCGACCTTCATGACGCCTTGGGCGACGCCCGCCACATCCTGGTCTTCTGGGCTCACGCAGAGCGTCACGTGGCGGCGGGGATTCTGCAGAATGGCCTAGAAGCGCACGTGGTGGCCTACCCCGATGTGATCGCCGTAGCCGCAACATTGCTCACAGCTCGCCCTCGGGTTGAACAGCCCAGGACGCCAACGGAACCCGCCTGGCCGACGCTACTGCTCGACCGCATCAACGAACGCACCGGCGCCCACCATGCCGACGCCACCCCCGTCGAGCAATGGGCGCAGTACCGACGCCTATTCGCCACTGCCGTATTGACGACACGCTCAGACGGCGCAGAACTGGCGTGTCGCGCTTAGGGGTCGGCAGTCTTGAATGTGCCTTATCAGTAAGGCACTTGTGGTGTGCATCTGACTGTGTCCGACGGTTGTATCTATCGGCTTTCTAATCGTTAGGGACAGTGGTATCTGGCTGGGTGTATCGGCCGGTGAATCATCACCGGCGGCGCTGCTTGCCGGTGATTGGCCGGCGGTGGGTGGTCCAGCACGCGGCCACCGCGCTGACCACCACAGCGAAGGCGGCAATGACGCTGGCCGGGAGGGCGTGGTCCTGCAGCCATCCGGTCGCGGTGGCCGACCAGCCGGTGAGCAGGTTGCCGCCGCTGGCGGTGTGCCCGGTGGCCGCGGGCAGCCAGTACCACGCGAGGTAGGCGCCGGTGGCGATGAGGACAACGGCGGTGACGCGGGTCCCGTGGCGGGCGAGGATACCCAGATGCCGGGTCAGGGCCGTGCCGGCGATGGCGGTGCCGACGCTGACCAGCATCAAGATGGTGGCGGCACCGGCTGTGTATGCGGTGAACACTGCCAGCAGACCGCCCCATCCGCTGGTGGCCTGGGCCTGGGCGATCACCGCGAGCAGTACCCCGAAGGTGCAGGACAGTGACGCCAGGGCGTAGCCGATTCCGGCCGCGAGCACACCACCGGCTGTTGGGGAGTCCGGCCGATGACGCGTCCGGGCAGGCATACGCAGACCGATGGTGCGGCCGGTGAGCATGAAGCCGCCCAAGATGGCCAGGGTGAGCCCGATCGTGATCCCGAGCCAGGGAGCAGCCGTCACCAGGGTCCGGGCACCGGCACTGATCGCGATACCGGCGAGGGTGAGGGTGCCGGTGAACCCGATGGTCAGGACGGCCCCGGTGCGCAGTGCCCGGGCCAGCCGCACGAGCACCGCATCGGTGCCGCCGGTGGCGATGGTGCCGGTGATCCACGCCGGTAGCAGCGCGAACCCGCAGGGGTTGACCGGGGCGAGCATGCCAGCGGTAAACGCGAGCGCGAGCAGGTTCACCGTGCGGCGCTGCTGCCGAGGGCGGCCAGGATCTGATCCTGGGACGGGGCGTGGCCGCGGTAGCTGATCTGCCCGGACGGGTCGATGACGAGGGCGGTGGTCGGCGCGGTCACCTGGTAGCGGCTGGTCAGGGCCCCGTTAGTATCGACGACCGCGGGCAGGCTGGTGCCGCCGATCTGGTCCAGGAAGTGGCGAACATCGGCGGGTTTCTCGGTGGGGACGATGTCGACGGCTAGGAACTTGGCGCTGCCTCCGGCTTTCTCCACGGCCGCCCGAGCAGCGGCCAGGGATTTACCGCCGCCGACGCATTCGCCGCACCCGTAGGAGAAGAACAGGATCGCGGTCGGGGCGGCAGCGGGCAGTTCGACGGTTTTGCCGTCCACCGTGGTCAGTGTCGCCGCCGTCGCCTGGGTTGTGGCGTTGGCGTGTGGCGGTGAGGTCGGATTGCTGGTTGTGGCCGATTGGCCGCACGCGGTCAGCGCGCCCGCTGCCAGCATCACAGCCGTAACGCCCGCCCACCTGTGGGGTGTAAACGAACGCGTTTCAGACATTGTCGATGCTTCCTTTCGTCAGGTCGTCGAGCGTGTGCGTCGCGGGTGAATGGCTGTCGGCGGGACAGCAGTGATCGCCGCGTTGACCGCGGCGGGCGAAGGCGACCACAGCCGCCAGCAGCAGCGCGACGGCTGCCCCGATGACCCATGGATTCTCGAGCAGTCCACACACGGCGGCGAGCGCGCCGCCGGCGATCAGGACTGGCGCGGCGCAACACAGGGCCGTCACCAGCACCGCTGCCGCACCCAGCAGCACGGGATTTCTTCGTGGACGTTGATTCATTGATTTCTCCTCATCAGGTTGGGTGCGGCTGGTCAGCTGCAGCAGCCGGGGTGGGCAGTTGGCGGGGTATGGAGCTGGGTAAGGATTTGTGTGGTCAGGGCTGCGCCGAGTTGGTGGGCCTCAGCGACGCTGACGATCTGACCTTCGGGGTGCTCGGCGAGCCACGGCGCGGCGTCCTGCGCGCAGGTGAAGTAGTGCACCTGGTTGCAGAATGAGGACCGGATCGAGGTGAGGTCGTCGGGGTTGACCAGCGAGACCACCGCGGTCTCGGGCTGCACGCTGGTGACACCGTTTTCGCCGACCGAGACCCTGATCGGGTGCCCGCTGACGGGTGATTCGGATTCGATGCTGGCGGGCCGGTCCAGGATGGTGGGAAAGATGAGGGTGTCCAGGGCGCACCAGGTGTAGAGCTCTTGGCCGGCCACGGTGAATCGGTGGCGGGTCGGGCGCAGGGTCAGGCCCTGGCCGACGATGCGGCCCTGCTCGTCGTATTCGGTGTCGGGTACCGCGGCCAGACGCCGGGTCACCTCGTCAACCGGGAGGCCGACGGCCGCGGCGAGCGCCTCCACGGTGACCGGCTCGCCGGCGGCGAGCAGCCGCAGCAACGGCACCAGCATCGTCGGGTCGAGCCCGGACTCTTCCGGAATGGTCAGGCGGTCAAGGAAATTGGGCATCAGGAACCTTTCGAGTGAGCCATGCGTCAGGATGCGCAGCAGGACAGTCGGGACATATCGGCGCTGAAGGACTGGGCGGCGATTTTGATGCCTTCGGCCATGGTCAGATACGGGGCCCAGGACCCGGCGACCTGGTCGACGGTCATCGCGGCGTCGAGGATGTAGACCGCGGCGGCGGCGATCTCGCCAGCATCCTTGGCGACGGCGGTGATGCCGTGGATGCGGCCGGTGCCGGCGTCGGCGACGAGTTTGATGAAACCGCGGGTGTCTCGGTTGACCACCGCACGCGGCACATGTTTTAGCGGCAGCACCCGGCAGTCGCACCGTGTCCCGGCGGCGAGGAGCTCGGCCTCGGTCGTCCCGGCCGCACCGACCGCGGGGCTGGTGAACGTCACGCGGGGCAGATGGCGGTAGTCGACCCTGCGGCCGGCGTCGGTGAAGATGTTGTCGGCGACCATCGCGCCGTGATGGGCGGCGACGTAGACGAACTCGCGGTGCCCGGTCACGTCGCCGGCCGCCCAGATCCGTGGGTTCGACGACTGCAGCCCGTCGCTCACCACGACCTCGTTGTTCTCGCCGGTTTTGACCTGCACCGCTTCGAGATTCAGGCCGTCGGTGTTCGGACGGCGGCCGGTGGCGACGAGGACTTTCGCGGCACGGAACTGCTGCGTTCCGCCGGTGATGGTCGCGGTGACCGTGACCTGATCGTCGGCCTGCTCGACCTCGCTCACCGTGGCGCGGCGCACCACCCGGATGCCGTCGTCGGCGAACACCTCCAGCAGCGCCATGCCGACTTCCGGCTCTTCCTTCGATGCCAGCGTGGAGCGGACCAGCACCGTCACCGTTGACCCGAGCCGGGCGAACAGTTGCGCCTGCTCCAACGCGACGTAGCCGCCGCCGATCACCAGCAGCGACTCCGGGACCTCGGTGACTTCCATCGCGGTGGTCGAGGTCAGGTAGGCGACGCCCTCGAATGCGGGCGGGATGACTGGGTTCGCGCCGGTGGCGATCAGGTAGTGCTCGGCCTCGATGGTGGCATCGCCGACCTCGATGACGGGCGCGTCCGGGGTTCCGGCGAACCGCGCTTGGCCCTGAATGCGCTGCCAGCCATACGATTCGGCCACGTTGAGGTACTTCTCTGAGCGCAGCGACTCCACCAGATCGTGCGTGCCGGCGATCAGGGCCGCCATGTCCACCGGGCCGGCCGTGGTGGCGATCCCCGGGAACCGGGCAGTGTCGGCTGCGGTATGCCGGGCCTCGGCCGCTGCGATCAGGGCCTTTGACGGCACGCAGCCGGTGTTGACACACGTGCCACCGAAGATGCCGCGCTCGATCATGACGACGGACTTGCCGAGCGCGGTAGCGCGGATCGCCGCGGCCATCGCCGCGCCGCCGGAACCGATGACCGCGAGGTCCAATCCCTGACTCATGCACCCATCCTTGACCTTCAAGTAGGCTTGAAGGTCAAGTGTTCTGAGGAGACATCGTGAGAATCGGGAAGCTCGCCGAGGCGACCGGGGCCACCACCGCGACGCTGCGCTACTACGAAGACGAAGGCCTGCTCCCGCCCGCCGAACGTTCCCCGGCGGGGTATCGCGACTATGCCGCCGACACGATCGCCCGGGTCGGCTTCATCCGACGGGGACAGGCCGCCGGGTTCAGCCTCGCCCAGATTCGGCAGATCCTCGACATCCGTGACAGCGGCCACGCGCCGTGCACGCACGTGCGCGACCTGCTCGACATCCGACTGACCGACCTCGACGAGCAGATCAGCGCACTGGTGGCACTGCGCGAGACCATCGCCCGGCTGCGGCAGGGCGCCGAAAGCGTCGACCCGGAATCATGCAGCGCCGATGACGTATGTCGATACCTCTAGGAGCCACCTCCGTGGCACCGGAGGCATGTATTTCGTCAAGTCCGTTGACCCCGGCAGTCGTCATGAATTTCCGCCCCACTGGAGGTCGTTGGTGCGCGGGAGCGCGGGGCCTGCTGAGCAGTAGGCTCACCCGATGCGGTGGGATTTCACTCGAAGCTGGTCGCATTGGCCGTGCTGAGCCCAGCCACACTCGTTCAGGCGATCGCCACCTTCGCCATCACCAATATCGACGACATCGTGGTCCTCGCGGTGATGTTCGGCCAGGCGCCCGGTCATCGTGGCGCAGCCATCCGAGTGACCGCCGGTCAGTACCTCGGCTTCACCGCCATCTTGGCAGTTTCGGTCGGCGGCGCACTCCTGGGTGCCACGCTGCTTCCTCCAGCCGCACTGCCGTACTTCGGGCTGCTGCCCATCGTGTTGGGGCTGCGGGCGGCATGGCTGGCCTGGCGGGATCGCCGCACCCAACCGGCGCCGACCGATGATCCCGCAACACTGTTGACGCCTGGCACCTGGCAGGTCGCAGTCATCACCTTCGCCAACGGCGGCGACAACATCGGCGTGTACGTTCCGATCTTCGCCGTCTCAACGATCGCCACCATCGGTGTTTACATCATCGTGTTCCTCATCGGTGTGGCCATCTGGTGCGCGGCCGGCCGATATTTCGCCTCCCACCCGATCATCGCCAAAGCACTCTCACGCTGGGGCCACATCGTTCTGCCCGTTGCACTGATCACAATCGGGGCCCTCATCCTCATCAAAGGCGGAGCGTTCGCCCTCTAGCTCGGAGCAACTTCACCACTCAGGGCCAGGAGGCGCTCCTGCATCGGCATGTGTTGGCGTTCAACCACTTTGGTGATGTCCCGGCCCGTATCCGCTATGACAATCTAAAACGGGCGGTGGCCAAGGTGCTCAAAGGCCGCAGCCGGCACCCGAACTACCAACACGAGCGAGCGCACCACAGAATCATGATCGTGTGTCACGAGAGACACGATCACAGTAGTTATACCGAAGACGTACCCGAGCCAACGGAATCGACAGGAGACCATTCCGGCTACCCTGCTGCGCTCGCAGCCGGGCGCGGAAGCAGGGTAGCCCCAGATTCAATGAGAAACGTCGCGATCGAAATTCTCATCCAATCTGGGGCAATGCAGGTCAGACTAGTAAATGTGCCCCAGATTCAATGAGAACGGACA
>NZ_QMEW01000056.1 GCF_003284965.1 Mycolicibacterium sp. GF69 | reverse complement strand
TGGGACATCCTCGGCGTCCTGAGCAGTTGGACTTGCAAAGCGTCTGGGGCGATGGCGATAGCCGATGGAGCTCCGCTCAGTGCATCGCCCGACCAGGCTAAGCCTGCGACCAGCCAGAAGGAGGGTCGTAGCACTGACGAAGACAGGGTCACCACGTACGCGATCATGACACTACCCACCGACAGCGCAACCGAGACGGCTGCTGCCCATGCCGAAGGCCGCGGTCTCAGTGGAACTGACGGCGAATACCTGGCGTTCGCCAGTTCGACGGAGACGTTTCGCCTATACCGCCGTTCAGTAGATCTGGCGGTTCGGTGACGAGGGCGGCTTCACTCGACTGCGGTGGAAAGCGTAGTCAGATGCCCAGCACGCCGCGTCGCAGGAAGAGGTGCTGTTCTAGGGTTCACGGTATGAGAGGTGGCGGTGTCGGTATTGATTGGACTATGGCCCCACTGTGGGTGCGAACGGGGTATCGCTTCTTTCCGTTCGCCGCCGAGGTCGGTGATGTGTGGTGGGTGTTGAGGTTCAACGTCGGCTTCCCGGAGCACGATCTGTTCACGGTGTTCGTCGGCAATCGGGCCGCAGCTGATGTGACCGGTGATCCGAAATCTGTTGTGCCGCTTATTGCGAGTATCGGGTCGTTGAGTCCGGTGAGCTCGCAGGGAGCGGAATTGGACACGGAGACGGCGCGTGCGCTCGTCGGTGAGGTGGCCAGGTTCGTCGAGTACGGCAGTGAAGACGGCCAGCCGTGTGTGTTCTGCTCGCATGAGCGTGATGGGCTGACCCGCAATAAGTAGGCAGCGCCGCAGAGCTTAATCGGGACGCCGGCCGCAATTCGTCAACCGCCAACTCGATTGCGATAACCGCCAAGTTCAACGAGAACGGACAGTTGTTGCCGCGCGAATTCGGTTGTCGGACATGCGGCTATCTGGCCAGGTTGACATAATCTAAGTTATCGGCCAAATATCAGGCTAGTCACAGGCCAGAAACCTGGCTATACTCGACGCATGAGGAATGTACCGCTGAGTGAAGCCAAAGACAAGCTGTCGGCGCTCGTAGAGGAAGCCGACACGACGCACGAGATCATCCAGATCACGCGTCACGGACGGGTCGCGGCCGTGATCATGTCTGCCGACGACCTGGAGTCACTGAATGAAACCTTGCACGCGCTGCGCACACCTGGACTGGTCGAGGAACTTCGACAAGCCGATGCCGACTATGCGGCCGGCAACGCCGTGTCAGGTGCGGACCTGCGGCAACGGTACGGGTTGCGGTGAGCGAACCACAGCCATGGTTGGTTCAGCTGTCGCCGGGCGCGATGCGCGCGTTAGACCGCCTGCCACACAAGGTGTCCGCAGCGATGGCCGAGTTCATCACCGCCACGTTGCCCACAGATCCGTACCTCATGTCCAAGCCCTTGCGGTTCGAACTGGAAGGCTGGCGTGTAGCGCGGCGAGGAAGCTACCGGGTGACGTTTCGTCTACTCCCCGACGACCACACGCTTTACGTCGGCCGGATCGAGCATCGCGCACACGCCTACCGCACGCACTGAAACTGGGCCAAAACGTCACAGTGACGCAACGTCCGCGGGGGCGGCGCGAGCTGTCGGCATGGCGGACATGCATGCCCGGTCGCCCATCTGCCCGGGGGCCTTCTCGCTACGCCTGGGGACAGCATGGCTTTCTCATTTGATCTGATGCAGATTTGTCGTTTACCGAGGTCTCGGGCTCGGTTGTCGGCAACGACCACTCCGAGTGGAGGACACACTACAACGTAGTCGCACAATTGTGGCGCACAAATGTGTTTAGCTCTATACTTGGCCCATGAAGAATTATTTGAGCAGCACGCAAGTAGCTGATGAGCTGGGGATTAGCAGGGATGCACTCAACTCGGAGATCAGGGCGGGCCGTTTTGTTGCCCCGGATGCTGTCGTCGGTGGACGCTTTCAGGGATGGAGTCGCGAGACAGTGGAGCAGATCCGCCGAGATCGCGAGGGTGGGAATGTCATTCGGTGTGACGTCGCTGGTGTGCGATACCTGATCGCTGAGGTGCGAGAGGCGGCCGAAACGGTTCGGGCGTATGGCTTTTCACCTGAAAATGCCGTCAGTGACGTCTATGTGCAGATTCCGAGAACCTTGCTGATCCTCGTCGCGCGGATGGAGTCCGAGATGCGGCGGCTGATTGTCCTAGATCACACCTATGCACGCATCATCGCCGGTAGTGATGACCCTCGGCATAACGAAGAGACGCCCGTCGAGTTCGAGGTGGACCCGGTCCACAGCCTCGTATTCCCGCTAGAGACCGACCCGCGGATGCGCTCATACCGGCTGCGCAACGCTGCCGAGCAGTTGGGAGCCGTGGTGACACGGATGCCCGAAGTCCTCAAGAGCGCGGAAGCCCGCGCCGTGATGCGGGCGCTGGGCGCGGAGCGCGACAAAATCACCGACTACGCCGACGAACTGGAGCAGGCCCTCGACGGCTCCACCGCATAGCGCCAGATTAGGCAGTCGATGAGGTATCTTGGCAGGCAACGCCATTGCGCGAAGGCGGACTCCCCCGGTCGCGTCGCAGTTCCGCCCACATCGGAATTGCCACCGAACCGAACTACTTTCCGGGGACCAGACTCACCGGGTCACGCGCTCCCGACAAAGATCGTGCGTCGGTTGATGTGGGCAGCTACGCACACGTGTCTTTGAAGGGATTCGTGATTTCATGGCGTCATCGAATGCACGCAAACGCGCAGCGCGCGACCATCAACGACGGTTCCCGGGTACGCCGTATCCGGTGGCTCTGCGTGCCGTCACTCACGCTGACAGCGCCCTCCAGGTCGTGATCGGCAAGGCCGCTGGTCGTCCTTGCTGGGTTGGTATCGAGGAGATGGCTGCCGGGGGGGACGGTCCGCACGTGGCGGTGATCGGTGCGTCGCGGTTCGGTCGTTGCAGGGCAGTCGAGCTGATGGTCGAGTCGCTGGCCGCACGGCCTCCTCGGCGTGGGGTTGAGGTGCTGACCACACAGGGGGAAGTTGGACAGGTCAACCACCTGATCGAAGAGCGAGCGCGTACGTTATTGCAGGCTGGGGCAAGGGATTTCGCTGAATTGCACAGACCGCGCGCCGGTGAGCAGCGCGACCTGGGCGAGAACGTCCCTGCGGTAGTGGTGGTTGTCGACATTGACGATCACCTGATTGACGGCTTCCCGCCAGTTCTAACGCGCGAAGGCTATGTGGCACGAGCGGAGTCCGAGGAGACGGTCTCCATGTTGAATCGTTTGCTGCGGCAAGGGCGGAGCTTGGATCTGCACGCTGTCCTCAACGTGCGACAAATGGAGGGACCGTGGCTTTCGGCCTTGTCAGGGCAGATCTCCAGCATCTTGGAAGTGAACGCTGACAGCATGACTGCGACCTGGCGAACGCACGATGGCTCTCCTGTCGATGTGGTGTTGCCGGCGAAGGTGGCCAGCGGAAAGGGGTCGTGATGTCCATGCCGTCTCCGGGAATGTCGGATGCCTCCCAGCAGGTCGGTGCGCAGTATGCAGCTGTGCTGTCACATCGCGTGGGCTGGAGTCGCATCCGGTGTATCTTCCCGAAGGTGGGAACCGCTAACTAGGGGTGGTCTTCGTAGTGCAGCAGCACGACAGCGGTCGGGGTTTCCACGACGTGAAACTGAGGGCTGGCGGTTGGTAGTTCCTGGGCGCAGCGCTCGGCTTCTGTCCAGGTGCTCACGCATGCGGGGCAGTCGTGGTGGGCAAGGTGGGCCAGGCTGACCAACCACGCGGTGGCGGGTTCGGGGTCGAGCATAGTGTCGAAGTGGACTGTAAGCAGCGGTAGTTGGCTGACGCTGTATGGGTGGTGGTAGAGCGAGGCCTGCGCGGCGGCCACCACAGGGTCAGCTTCGGCGCGAAAGCCGGGAATGTAGAGCGGACGCCCGTCGGTGAGGTGGTCGAATCGGGAGCTGGCGTAGCGACCTAGCTCGGCGGCGATGACCAGCGGCGGCAGGGTGCGGGTGCTCATAGCTCCAGCCCGCCCTGGGAGCTGTGGTGGCGGCTGTGGCGGGGGCGGTGACGCTCCCACCAGGCCTGCTGCTCGGCGGTGAGACCGTCCTCGCTTGCAGCAGCGGGGCGCTCGGCGGCCTGCTGGGGTGTGGTGGTCTCCTGGGATGCCTGGCTGGGCAGCAGGGCGGCCAAGCGGGGGTCTTCGTGCCATCGGTCCCCGTAGACGGAGTGTCCGACCCAGAGCGCGATAGCAGGGACCGCGGGCCCGGCTAGTTGCAGTGGCGGTGTGTGGTCGTCGGCGAAGGACATGGTGACTGCCCGGCGGTGGGGATCGGGGTAGAACTCAGCCATTTCGCTGTACCAGAACGATGTCCACCCGCCTTGGGGGCGGCTGCACATCAGCCGCTGGTTGGTGGTCAAGACAGCGGCGTCGCGGTAGTTGGTCCATTGGGGTTGACTGCTGCGGTCCGCGTCACGTCGTCGTCGGCTGTTGACGACACCTTGGCCGGCCATGGCGGCGGCCATCAGGACCGGGTTGACCATGAACGGTGCTTGGGCGCGTTCATAGTTGCCGTCGCCGGCGGCGAGACGGCTGTAGGTGGCGGGGCTGCTCAGTCGGGCGACCTCGTTGGAGTTCAGGAATGGGCCGTGTACAGCCACGGTCGGCGGTTCCTTGCCTGACCGTAGGGCGGCGGCGGTTCCGACCGCGTAGCTCCACCATGGATCTGCTGAGGGCGGCGTTGGGGCGCTCACAATGTCCTCCCATCGTCACTGCGCTCTTGGTGGTCCTCACGCTGGGCGTCTCGGTACTCGCTGGCGCGGGCCTGTTCAGCGAGCCCTTGCGCGAACCGGTATTGGTCGGCGGTGGCGAGCCCGGATTCTCCGATCAGGAATGGGGTGGGGTTCAGGTGCAGTGACCAGCCTGGTTGGCGGCCGGCGGCCAACAATCGCTGCTGTGCTTCGGCGGCCTTTGCCTTGGCTGCTTCGGACTGGGCCTCCAGTTGCAGCAGTGTGGTCAGGGTGGTGTGTTCTTCGCGTTTGGCGGCCAGCTCGTCGCCGCGGTCGAATGGTTCGACCTCGGTGTTGGTGAGATCGGTGAGTGCGTGGGTGAGGTGGTCGTGCTGGAGCTGGAGTCGATCGCGATGGGCGGGAAGGTCTTTGTAAAGGTTTTCCACTCGGGTCAGCAGGCCGCGCGCTTTGGCGCTGCTGGCCCCGTTGGTCTCCCCTACCTTGGGTGCGCTGTCGTGCAGGTCTTGGATGGTGAACGCGATTTCTGCCGAGGGGCCTTCGAGGGTGATCCAGAGCCGATCGCCCACGTGGTCGCGGCGGGCGTGTAGAGCCATGCCGTTGATCGCGGTGTTCAGGGGCTGGCTATCCCAGGATGCCGAGTTGTTCAACGAGCCGTACACGCGGCGGCAGACTTCGGCGAAGGGGGCGGCGCAGTCTTTGCGTTCTGGGTAGCGACGTCCTTCGACCACGATGTCGACGGGGGCGTCGGCGGGCCGGGACGCCATGGCGTCCACGGTGGGTGTGAGGGCGTCAAGTTGGGAGGTGGTGATGTCCAGTTGGCGCTGGCGCTGTCGGATATCGCGGTCGCGGGCCGCCATGCCGTCGTGGTAGGCCCGTTCGAGAGCGGCGAGGTGTTCGATGTCGTCTTGGAGCTGGACCTGGCGGACGTAGCGGGGGTCTCCGGTGGCCAGCGCCTTGGTTTCGGCGGCCGCGACAGTCATTTCGTTGCCACCGATGTCATCGACTTCATCGACGCTGATGTCGGCACGTTTGACCTGCGCGATGAACAGTGATTTGGCTTCAATTTTCTGCCACATCACCACGTCATAGGAGCCTTCTACGACGTAGTTGAAGATGCTGACGGTCTCGTTTTGGTTTCCTTGCCGGATGATGCGGCCTTCGCGCTGTTCGAGATCGGCCGGCCGCCATGGAACATCGACGTGATGCAGTGCGACAGCGCGGGTTTGGACGTTGGTTCCGGTGCCCATTTTCTCGGTGGAGCCGATGAGCACCGAGACCTGGCCGCGGTTGCAGTCATCGAACAAGCGCAGCTTGTCTTCGGCTTTTTCGGCGTCGTGGATGAAGCGGATCTTCTCGGCGGGCATCCCCCGGGCGATCAGGTCGTCGCGGATAGCGCCGTACATGTTGAAGTCGTTCTTTTTCTTGCTGCCTTTGCTGGGGGTGCCGCGGTCGCAGAAGACGATTTGCAGCCCGCCGGGTGTGGGCATGTCGTGACCGTATTGGGGGTCTTTGTAGATCGTGTCGGCGTACTGCTGGTGCACGGCCATGATGTTCTCAGCGACTGCGGCGGTCCGAGAGTGGGTTGGTTCGGGCAGGTGGACCATGCGCGGGTCGAGACTGGCTTCGCGGCCATCGTTGGAGATTTTCAGGATGTTGTCGCGGGCAAGGTTTTTCGGATCGAGAGTGCCGGCTCGGTAGCCGAGGTCGGTGATGAAGTCCCGAAGGGTTTGGTCGGCGGGGATGCTGACGATGGTGCGCTTGCCGTCGTTGCTGAGTTCGGGCAGTTTCAAGCCGATTTGGTCGCGGGTGATGACATCGGTGAAGACCGACGAGATACGCAGCAGCTCTTGGAGGTTGCAGAATTTTCCGACTCGGGTGACTGGCTTGAGCTGTGTGCCGGTCGCGTTGACTTCGACGGTGTTGACGGTGGCGGTGAACGTCGTTGCCCAGTCGTTGATGTGCAGCACTCCGGCGTCTTCGAGCAGGTCGGGGCGTAGGTAGCGTTGCATGACGTATAGCTCGCCGAGGGAGTTTGCGATCGGGGTTCCGGTAGCGAAGGTGGCGACTCGCTCGTCGGCGGGGGTGGGTGTGCGGCCGGCGGCGATGGCGTCCTCGCGTCGGCGGTTGCGTAGGAGTTCCATTTTCATGGCCAGGTCGTCGGCGCGGTCGGAGCCGTCCGGGCAGGCGAGTTCCTTGACGGGGCTCAGGCGGGTCCGGTTTTTGTACATGTGGGCTTCGTCAATCATCAGGTAGTCACACCCGGTGTGTTCGAACAGAAGTCCGGTGTCTTTGCCTTCTTGGTCGGTGAGTTTCTCGAGCTTGGATTCGTAGCGTTGCAGTGCCGCCTCGAGCCGTTTGACGGTGGCGGCGGTGGCGTTATCTCCGGTGATGTTCTCCAGTGATTCGCGCAGCATCTTGGATTCTCGGGCGATGTAGTCGCGCTGGGCGTCGTGGCCGACGGGGATACCCATGAACAACGACTCGGGGGCGATCACCATATCCCAGTCCGAGGTGGCTGATTGGGCCACGAATCGGCGCCGGCCTACTGCATCGGTTCCGGGTGTGCCGAGCAGGATTTCCGCGCCGGGGTACCACCACTTGGCTTCCTTACCAACTTGTTCGATGATGTGGTTGGGGACCACGATCCAGGGTTGGCGGGCCAGTCCGAGGCGGCGCAGTTCCATGGCTGCCATGAACATGGTTCCCGATTTCCCTGCTCCCACAACGTGATCGAGAAGAACGTTGGGCTCTGCGATGATGCGGGCTACCGCGTCGCGTTGATGGGTGTGTGGGGTGAACCGGTGTGACAGACCGGGCAGCGTTAATGCTGCTCCGCTGTACTTGGGTGCGCGCAGGCTGTTGAAGCGCTCGTTGTAGGTGGCAACTAGTTCGGTGCGGCGGGTGTCATCGGCGAATACCCAGTTCTGGAACGCATCGCTGATCTTGGTGGCTTTGGCTTGCGCGGCGACGGTGGCGTTGCGGTTGACACCGGTCCGGCCGGTGGTTTCGGTCTCCTCTTTTGTGTATCGGATGGCGATTTCTTGGTTATTGCAGACCATTTCGAGCAAGGAGATGGCATCGCGTTTAGGGAACCGGGTACCCCAGGTCTCGGTCATGGCGGCAGTGTTTCGGCTTTGGCATTCGATCGACCAGACTCCCTGTACGTGGTCGGCCTTGACGTCCACTGGTGTCGCGTCAGCGGCTTTGAAGGTCTCGCTGGCGAACTGGGCGATGTACTTGGCGTCGATCCAGGGTGATCCGGGGCGAGCGCTGATTTGGCTGGCTTCGCGGTCGACTGGCTGGACTTCGCGCAGCGCAGCGACGTACTCGTGGAAGCGCGGGTCGTGTTCGGCGGCTGCCTGTGCTTGTCGTAGCTGCTGGCGGACGTTGCCGGATAGTGCCTGCGTTGCGGGGATGAGAATGTCGGGGTCGCGCAGGGAGGGAAAGACCAGACCACGCATCTTTTCTCGCGCGGCAGCAGGGTCGATGTTCAGCAGGGCGGCGATGTGCAGGATGTCCACGCCACCGTTTTGATCCAGGCTGATAGCGAGGGCCTCTTCGGCGGTCTCAGCGCGGTCTCGGACCTGCGGTGGGCTCAGCAGGTCTACCGAGAAGATCGGTGCCTTGCGTGTCTGTCCGGTGAGTTCGTCGTAGCCCTCTAACGCCAGAACTGTGGTCCAACCGGGGTCGTTGCGCAGCGCGGTGACGATGTGCGGGCGCATCTTGTACTGGCTGGGTGTTTCCCATGCCTGCTCGTCCCACGTTTCGAGGAGCTCGGCGGGCACAGTGTGCTGCTCGGGGTTTTTCTGCCGCCACCGTTCGATGGATTTCGCTAGCGTCTTGTCGTGGCGGTCCTGGGTGATGACTGACGGCTTGCTCCACTTGAAGCGTTGGATAGGTCCGTGTTTGGCGACGTAGGTGTCATAGAGCCGGTTGAGTTCACCGCGCAGTTGTTCACGGACATCGCTGGGCTGGCCCGCGCGTTGCGATGAGACGACCGCGTTGGCGACGTCACGCAGCTTGAGCAGGTGGATGGTCTCCTGCTTGCGGGTGTTGAAGACCTTCGCGGTCTTCCAGGTGTCCTCTGTCCAGGTCTGGAACTCATCGGATGCTTCATCGAATCGCAGGGTGTCGCGCGCCGGGAGCCTTGTGGTAGCGGCGGTGATGAGGCCGGGATCGAAACTGACGTCGTTGACCTCGGTCAACGTGGCGGCGGTGGCGGTGAGCCCTTGGCCGCGATCCAGTGCACCGTCGATGATGGCGCGCAGGCGGTGCCCGACTTGCAGGGCCAATGGACTGGATTCGTCGGCAGCCACGTTAAGGGTCTGATGGCCGTGGATTCCGTGGCCGAGGCTGGGCTGGCCGAGGATGTTGTCGGGGTGGCGGTGAAAGTAGGCGTTGATGTCGATTTCGGTGTCGGGGCCGTCATCGGCGGCCACGGTCAGCGGTGCAGTGTGTAGCCAGTCGTCAGCGCCGTCTTCGATAACTCGGTCGGCTTCGCGGCGGCGCAGCACGAGGATGTCGGTGACTACTTCGGTGCCCGCCACACGCCGGAAGGCGTTGGACGGCAAACGTATTGCTCCGAGGAGATCGGCGCGGGACAGGATTTCGCGGCGCGCTTTGGGATCGGCGTTGTCCATGGTGAAGCGGCTGGTGAGAACGATCTGGTAGCCGCCGGGGGCCGTGAGGTCCAGGGACTTGACGATGAAGTGGTTGTGGATGGACAGTCGGCGAGGGTTGTAGGCGGGGTCGCGTAGGGCGAAGTTTCCGAACGGGACGTTGCCGATTACCGCGGCAAAGGAGCCGTTGGGGACGTTGGTTGTTTCGTAGCCTTCGGCTCGGACTTGAGCTGAGGGGTAGAGGTGGGCGGCGATGGCGGCGCTGATGGGGTCTTTCTCTACGCCGACCATCTGCGCCGCCTCGGGCGCCAGGCCGATGAACGTTCCCGCGCCACACCCGGGCTCCAGGACCCGGCCGCCGGTAAATCCGGCGTGCTGCAACGCTTTCCACATCTGCTCAGCGATGGCGGGGTCGGTGTAGTGGGCATTGAGCGTACTTCTAGAGGCAGCCTGATATTGGTCGGTGCCCAGTGCCTCTTTGAGGTAGTCGCGCTGGGCCGCGTAGGTGTCGGTGCGGGTGTCGAAGACCTCGGGGATCGCGCCCCACCCCGACCAGCGGGCCAAGGTGTCTTGTTCGGCGGCGGTGGCGTGGCGCTGTTGGCCTTGGAGCGCGATAAGCGTGTCGATGGCGGCAAGGTTGGCGGTGAGCCGGGCCTTGGCGCCTGACGGGACCGCGATGGTGGTGCCGGGCCGGTAGTCGATGGCCGGCGGCAATGGCAATGCGCCCGTCTCGGGGTCACTGACGGTCGCGTCGCTGGCGGCGACGGTAGGGGTTGCGGGAGGCTGCGCCGTCGCGGCCGGGGCGGTGGCCAGTGAGGCAGCGGTGAGCGTAGTGGCGGTGGTGTCGTCGCCGATCGGTACGGTGCGTGCGGGCCGCTTGAGGGTCAGGGCATCGATAGCGGCTGAGTGCCCGTGGTCGGGTTGGGCGCTGTCCTGGTCGGGTGCTGCCGGTATGAGCGGCGGCAGTGGAGCGCCACCGGGGTCGATGATGCGCGGATCGGTCGGCAGGTCGAAGGAGTCCTCGGCGAACAGCGCAAGTTGCGGATCGTCCTCGGCCAGAGGTTGAGCTTTACGCCTGCGGGCTACTCGCCCGGATACCCCTCGGCTGTCATCGCTTCGGCGACCTCGACTCCCAGGTCGTGGGTCAGGCGCTGGCCCGGGGCGGTGGGAATCGCCCGGTTTTCTTCCAGCCGGGTTGCTAGCAGAAATGCCGCCTTGACCCGGAACATCGCGCTGCGGTCCGGCCACAGATGGTCTGCGAGTTCCTCGATCTGCTCGCTCGGCTCGGCCCGATAGATCAGATGCCGCCACCGTTGAGTCCAGGGAATATCGGCCGGTGTTGGCGGCGGGCTGTCGCGTCCCTCCGGTGGCTGCGGAATGAGGTCGTACAGGCTCTGGCGCACGATCGCTTCGCGTGCGTTCTGTAGAGCCGTCTCGTGCAGGCCGACTGTCGTCTCGTGGTCCGGCTGGCCGTTGTGCTGCTGGGTCCAGCTCTGCACCGCCTGCTCCCCCAGCTCCAGTGCCAGGGCCGCGGCCTGATCGTCCAGCCGCTGGGTCACCAGGCTCAGAAACAGCTCTGTCTGCTCCGGGGACCACCCCGGAGGTGTCCCGATCTGTTGGCGGTACACCTGTTCGACGGCTTGGCGCATCCACTCGGTCACTGTGACTGTGCTCCGATTCCTCGACGCTGAACAGACCCTGGTCCTCGGTGTCGGCCATAGTCGGCGCTCCCCTACTGCAATACCGCTAGTCATGGATTTCTCCCGTTCCTGCGGCATCACCCTGTTCGGGGTCGCCCATCTCCGACAACAGCAACGCATCAAGGCGTTCTCTGTCACCAAGTTCACTGATCGCGACGCTGACACGCTCCAGCGCCTCGTCTACATCCGAATGTAGCTGAGAAAGGCTCTGACTCTGGCGGGTCAGACGCACCTTCACAGCATTGAGTGTGTCCAGGGCACCGTTGAGCGGGACCAGTGCCGGGTTCGGCGCCACCTTGGGGCCTTTGCGCACCGGCGTGCCGCCGCGAAGAGCTGTGAGTGCAGATCCACGCTCCCACAGCAAGAATGTGTCGATCCGATCAAGGGTTTCTGCGCTCGGGCCAAAGCCCCGCTTACCTAGAGTCGCCAGCGTCGCGCGGGCCGGTCCCCCAATGGCGGCGAACTTGGATTTCGTCATGTTGAGTTCGCGTAGGCGCTGATCAATCCACCGGAGCAGGTGGTTATAGTCCCAGCCGGCCGGGTCCTCGAAACTCGTGTCGAAGACATCGTTGAGCGCTGCCGTCGCCGCGGCGACGTCCTCTTCCGGTGCGTCGGTAGGTGGGGCCGGCAGTTTGCCGTAGACGCCGTCCTCGCGCGGTACCGGTTCTCCGCCATGCAGAGCCCGCTCTGCTGATCCAGGCTCCCAGCTCAGCAGGTCATCGAGCTTGGATAGCGTCCGGTAGCTCGGCACCCGGTCGGCACCCTGAGTGATGGCCGTCAGCGTCGAGCGCGACAGGATTCCATACTCCGATGCGGCGAGCACCGACATTCCCTGCCGACGTAGGCGTGCTTTGACGTGGCGTGCGAGTAGGGCGACATCGGGGTCGCCGGGGTGGTCCTGGTCCACGACGGCCGTAATGATCGCCTCCCAGTCCCCTTGCGCAGTGGTCACTTAGTGGACGTGGTGGTGAGTGCCCGCGCCGCCACGTTGCCGCAGAGTTTACATGCACTGTTGGCATACATATAGCGCAACAGTGCACAATGGATGATCGTGGCGCGTCGGCGAGTTCTATCGATAGAACGGTAGAGCGATTAAAGGCGGATTCTCCCCTGGTTGGACGTTTCGGGCGCAGCTTCGCGGATCGCGGCGACAACCTGTTCGGGAGTCATGTGTTCGGCCAAGTGACGCACCGCATAGCGGATGACCGCGCTTGCCGAGGTGACCTTGGGCTTGCCGTATCGCCCGGCTTCAAGCGCACGACGTATGTACTTGTCCTCTTCCAGTTCCAGGTACGCCGTTGTCGGGTAAAGCTCGGAGCTGTTGCTAGCTGGCTGGCTCGGCGCAGCTTTGTCCGACTTGTCCCGTGCTGCTGGACGTTTCGCCTTGGCGCTCGGCGTCACGGCAGGCTCAGTCGACGGGGCCGACAGTGCCACTGACGAAGCGGGCGTTTCCGTCGCCGCCGGCACAGACGGCGACGTGGGCTCCCCCGCCCCTTCACTCGTGACAGGGATGCTCACCGGCGTAGCCCGGGGGCCGTGCATCGGCTTGGGCATCTCGTTGCCCACCGACTTGCGTTTGTCCCGCTGCGCCTTGAGGATGTCCATCCCGTTACTCATTCACGTACTCCTTCACGAATTCGCACACCAGTTTGTAGCGCTCAGCCAGGAGCCGGAACGGCTTAGCGGGCGGCTCTTCAGACGTGATAGCAATCCGCTTGGTTCGTTTGGGCAGGTCGGCGACCAACGGGATCGGCGGTGCGATCTGAACGGGAGTTCCAGCGGTGATCTGCTCAAGCTTCTTCAGCCCGACTGCGGCCGGGACTGCGCGGACCTTGGTCGGCAGCACCACAATCGGGTAGTCGACCATCTCGTCCACCAGCTGCTCCAACCCTCGAAGATCCAGGAGATCTAGGGTTGTAGGCGCCAGGACGACATCTGCCACAGCAAGGGCACCATGCGTGTGCTCACCGGCCCCCGGATGCGTGTCGACAACGACCCAATCGGTGTCCCACTCCGCCGCCCATTTCAGCAGGGCCTCTGACATCTGCTCGCGGCTGGGCGCTTCCTTGTCAAGGTGCGGGTGCCCTGGCACAAGCCGAGGCTTGCGGTACCCCTTGAGGGGTTTCGGGGTCCGGCCGGTCGCAAGTGCGTCCAGGATTGGAACCCTGGCTCGGTCGAGTGGCCGGTCCCCCCATATCGACGTGACGCCGGCGATGTCGTGCTCGAGGTCCACCAGGACGGCATCGAGCGAATATGCGACTTCGTACGCGCTGGTGCTTTTTCCGACGCCACCCTTTCGTGAGTGGGTGACGAGAATCTTCGCCATTGGTTTGTGTCTTTCTATCGAAGCATTGAGATACCGATCAAACGCTGTAC
>NZ_QMEW01000055.1 GCF_003284965.1 Mycolicibacterium sp. GF69 | reverse complement strand
GCTCTACACCGCTGCCGGGGTCTTACCTGTCGCGGTGGGGTCGAACCAGCCCAGGAAGTCAGGCCCTGAGCTGACGCTCTCCAACGGCTGTTCCTGACCTGAGACCAGCACCTTGCCGTTGCCCAAGGCCATCACCTGGTGGTCCTTCCACATACCGACATCACCGGCCTGCAACTTCGTCGGCGGGATCGGCTCCGTCACCGGAGTCCCCGCAGGAGGCAACGTAACCCCAGCCTTCTGATACGACTCAGACACCGACGAACCCGCCAACGCCGCCCGCACCGCCTCGGCCCCCACAGGCGACCGCGCCTCGGTCACCTCACCACTAGGCAACGTGATCTCGGTGGACTTCGGCGGCTCCACGACCGGCGGAACAACGCCAGGCTCACCACCAGGCGCACCATTAGCGCCAGCTGGCGCAGTACCTGCGTCCTGCTCGCCGTCACCGCTCTCGCCGTCGCCGCCTTCGTCCTTGAGCCCGGCTTCCTCGAACTCAGGAGCCTCGGAATCCTTGTCGTCAGCCTTATCGTCAGGCTCATCGGTGAACCCCAGACCTGTTCGCTCAGGATCAGCCAGCCCCGCCAACGACGACGCCAACGGATCAACGAACCCCGCACCCGGCAGCCCGCCGCCCCCACCACCAAACGGAGAACCCCCGCCGCCGAACCCCGGAATGCCACCACCTAGCCCAGGAATGCCGCCGCCCATACCCATACCAGGAATGCCACCCATACCCAGACCCGGCTGCCCAGCCGCCGCCACCGGCTCCTCAGCAGGCTTAGCCTCGCCGCCACTGCCGCCAGCCTCTCCACCACCGGCACCGCCGTCAGCGCTGCCGCTACCCTGGCCACCGACACCCTCATAGGCCTCGGTGTTCTTGTCGGTGTCTTTGGCTTTGTCCTCAGCCTCGGCCGCGGCCTTCTCGATAACCCCACGCGCTTCTTCCAGCCGCGTCTTGCTGTAGTCCATCAGGGCCTGCTGCCCCTCCGGGGTGTACAGCGCACCACTGGCTTTCAGCTCGGCAATCTTGGCCTGCACATCAGCGTTGATCTTCTCCAGCTCCGCACGACCGGCCTCCCCGGCCGCGGCGATCTCATCGGCGCTGATACCGGCGGAATCCAGATCATGAAGGGTCTCCAGCATCATGCCAATCTTGCGGGCATTCTCCTTCGCCGCCTCAGCAGCCGGCCCGCCGTCACCCACCTCAGGAGTAGCCGGAGGAGGCGGTGGCGGCCCCACAGGAGGGGTCGGCGCACCGGGCGGACCCTGTGTGGTTGTGGTCGTCGTAGGTGGACCTTCCGGACCGGGAGGTGCAGGCGGAGGGCTCGGAACCGGACCAGGAGGAGCCGGCACAGGCGGCTGCTGAGGATAATCCAGCGGAAATGGAGCGGCCCCCGTTCCGGTACTTAACGGAACAGCACCCGGACCCGCGAACGCCTTCAACGCGTTCCCCACGACCTGGTTAATCGCCAAACCGAACACGTCCCACGACATAATGCATCGCTCCTTACGCGACTAGAAGTTCAATGCACGCTCGGCAGCGGCAACCGCTTCCAGCGTCGGTAACGTCCCATCAGAAACCCCATGGTTGGCCAACCATCGATCATGAGCCACCGCAGCCACCGCCCGACACCGCTTGTTCAGCGTCACCGAATCCCACTGGCGAGCTTCATTGCTCAACGCCACATAGCGCACAAACCCCATCGCATTGACACGCACGACCACAGACCGCCGAGACGACATAGCGGTCGCCGCCACCTGCGACATCAGCTCATCAGTCTGCGAACTCAGATGCTTGGTCATCGGTCCCCTTCCGGCCAACGCCGCTGCGCCGCTCTACGCACTGATAGACATATTACACATACTGACTAATCACGTGAACAATCAGTGATCAACTTTGTGTGACAGCGTGCATGCCCATCTCCAACTTCAACACCGGCAGGCGGCGTCCTCCAATGAGCTAAGCGGGCGCCGCTCCACCAGGCAGTGCCAGCCGGACCGTAGATTGCCCGGTGATCGCACTGATCGTCTCGAAATCCTTGTCGACGTGCAGGACCGCCAGCCCGCAGAGCTCCGCGGTGGCGGCGATGATGAGGTCCGGAATTGACGGCCCACGGTGCTGCCCCCGATCGGCAAGCAGCAACTGGACTTCTAGCGCGCGGTCCTCGATTCTCGGTGTCAAATACTCGACTGGCATCGCAGCCAGCGGTGACTCCCGGAATTCGCGGCGTCCGACCTCGCCCGAGTGAGCCGAGTACCCGATTTCGAGTCGCGTCATGTTGCTGATCCGAACCATCCCCCGCTCGATGCGGGTGACCCATTGGTCCACATCGTCGCTGTACGAAAGTCGCACCAAGGCCGATTTGTCGATCAACCATTCGCTCACCCCCACGCCCCACGCATCAACTCTGCGTCGGCGAGGCCGGAAACGGCTTGTTCGAGGCGCTGGAGATCATCGCGCGTGACCGCACTGCGGGTGACCCGCGCATCCTGGGCAAGGCGCCGACGAATGTACTCAACGCGCGATAGGCCCACCTCGGCCGCCCGCGCATCAATGCCAGCCAACACGTCATCTGGCAAGTCCCGAATCAAGACATCACTCATACACTGATGATATCCCGAGATATCGGGTCGCTGACCGCCAGTTATAACACCACACCAGAGCTGGCACCAGCCGTACGCGTGTAGTACAGCAGCCTTGCACGGCTGGTGCGGTTTACCTAGACTTACTGGTGAGCCGATGCATCGTGGTGTCATCGGAAGTGGACCCCAGGAGTTCCTGCCGGAAGACAGGGCCTGGGGCCGCGTCATTTCTGGGGCACTTCCAGCATGGTTACCTTCGACTCAATGATCCCGAAGTGCTCGGGGTCGCCGCTGCGGAGTTGGGTCACCGCGCCACAGCAAGCATCGGGTATCCACAGCATCGCCTCAGTGGGGCCGCCAACGTGATCGAGATGCAGCCGACCCCCTAGAGCGCGCTTTCGCCGCAGGTAGTCCAAGGTGCGCTGGTCCTCCCGGTCGTCCTTGGGGCCGCGGGATTCCACGATCGCCTGCGCGACACCCAAGGCCACCAGCTCGGGCAGTAGCAGTTCCATGCAGATCCGGCGCCGACGTTCCGGGTGCTCGGTGATGCCAGGCCGGGATCGGACGACCACGAGGTGCTCAACGTCGAGCCCTGCGACGGTCTTGGCAATCGTGCGCTGCCGGCCGCGGTCCTCATCGCGCCAATGCAGCTTGCGATGTCGACTCCCTACGAGCAGCGCCCGCATCGCCTCCCGCGCATGCTCAGCACGGCCTGCTTCGCTGATGACCGCGCTGAGGATGTACGTACCGGGATCAACACGTTGATTAGACCCCGATTCATCAATCCAGGCATCGAACGGACTCATGGGCGGTGACGGTATCGGTCCAAGGAGCAGGTTCGCCGGGATCGCCACTCGTGCCGAACCACTAATTTCCAGGTTTACGGAAGACAGCGCCCAACAGTTGCACACCGCTCCCCGCCATTTCATGGCGGGCAGATCGTCAGATCGAGTTCAACGTTGAGGTAACGACAGGCTTGAAGCCCGCCGCTACCGCGCAGTACACGATATCGGCCAACGCCGGCGAGGCCGGTTGCCGCCAGAAACGAATGAGCTCCGCAATCAACGCCGTCCGATAGAACGCCATGTACAGCAGACGCTGACGCAGCGAGTCCGCCGAATCATCCAGATCCAGCGGACCGTTCATATGCGGACTGGTCGCATTGCCGTCGTGACGCTGAGCGACCTCGGCATCGTACGAATCCCAGTCCACGGCGCCCTGGCTCAGCTGATTCAAGAACGTCAGGTCCGCCGCCTCGGCAACGTGAATCGGTCCATCCGCGCCACGCACCGGACCATCCGGGCCCACCGCACCCGCCGTGGCCACCGCCGACTCCACCACACTCCGAGTGATCACCGCAGCCACCGATATCGACGCCGGACCCGAGCCCACCGACGCAATCTGCTGAGCCAGCGCCGGATCAATCGTCGCCAACCGATGCTGATGAGCACCATCAAGCACAGGCACAGACCCCGGCGAGTGCAAAATCGACCGCAGCGTCACCGTCTCGAAATCCGACCACCCCGCCGGACGCGGACCCTCCGCAGTGGTCACCAAAGCACTGCGCACAACCCCAGATACTCTGTCGGACAACACATCCGCATGCGCAGTCAACAGATCCGCCGGTCGCCGCCAACCCAAAAACCCCGACGCCCAACTCCACGGCAAAGCAGGATCAATGGGGGCCAACCGCGCCGTCGTCGGAACGAACACCGAAGCAGGCACATACACCCCACCACCAGCACTAGAACCAATGACAAGCTGCGGACCCAGATGCGTACGCACAACGGCCACAGCCCAATTCACAAACCCGGCATCGATCGTGTTCCACGCGGCATCGGTACCGCGAACCAACCCGTCGATCACTTGCCGAGCCAACATCATGTCCGCGCTCACCTCGGGCTCAGGCATGCTCGCTGCTGTTGCCGCACCCGACGTGCCCGCCATCACCGGAGCGGCACCGCCCTGCTGACCCGACGGTGCCGCCGAAGCCGGCGCGGCCGCCGCCGACGCAGGAGCCGTCGGTCCCGCAGCCGTCGGGCTCGCCGCCGACCCACCCCCAGGCGGAACAAACGGGGCCAGCGGGCCACCACCGGAACCTCCAGCCGCGGGCGGATGCGCCATCATCGGCATACCACCGCCACCACCAACCATCGGTCCCGCAGCAGGGCCCGCAGAACCGCCACCAGCAGCCGCCACCGACGGCTGCACCGGACCCTGCAAAGGAGCTGCCACCGCAGGCGCCGCACCCGGATGCTGGGCTACGAACTTCTCCAACGGAGGCGGCGACACCGCACCCGAAGAACCAATACCCGACGCCAACCCCGAATTGAAGCTCGACGCCGCACTCGTCAATGACCCGCCACTACCCAGCGAGTCTGCTGCCGACGCAGGCGAAGTGAACGCATCCGACAGTGACTTGCCCCCACTGCCCAAAGGATTGCTGAGCCCGGAGGGCATCTGCGGCGGCCGCAAACCACCCATCGCCGAACCCGCCGATGGCATGCCCCCACCCGCAGAGCCGCCACTTGCACCGCCCATCGGCAATCCTGCCGCTGGCAGCCCTGTCGTAGTAGACGGAAGCCCGGTCGCGGTTCCTGGTGCGACGGGGGATCCGTCCGTCGTCTCTCGGACGTCGGTTGCGGTGCCGTCCGGTTCGGTACCGAGCTGCTTTACGTCGCCACCATCCTTCCCCGCAGAATCACCGTCTGCGGGGGCCTCCTCTCCGGGTGAATCTGGCACCGGCTTCTCGTCAGCTTCTTTTTGCTCAGTGTTGCTGGCTGGCTCTGCGACGTTATCCCTTGGTGCGTCGGGTGTTTCGCCGACTGGTGCTTCGGGGATGGGTAGGACGGCGGGTGTGGCGGCGATGTCTTCGAGTGCGGTGCTGTAGAGGCTGGCAGCTTCGGCTTTGAACGGGGCCATGGCTGACACTGCGGCCGAGGTGCCGCCGCTGGATTGGGCGGTGTCCCATGCTTCGGCTGCGGCGTCGGCGACGCGGCTGAGGTCGGTCTTCAATCCGGAGACGATTGCGCGGAATGAATCTGCTGCCGTTGCAGTGGATTTGAAGTGGTTGGCGCCGCCATCGGCGTGGTTGACCATTTTGCGCATCAGCGCGATGCGGGCTTCGCCGCCCTGACCTACCAGTAGGCTCGCGCCTTTGGTCATCTCATTTTGCACGGTGTCGGCGTATCCGGATACCGATGTGGCCATGGCTCTTTCGTCGTCGGCCAGTGCCTGCAAATCAGTTTCGCTGATGGACGGCCAATAAGGTAGGACAGTCAGTGACGATGCTCGCCCTGACGGCCGCTGTATGTCCCCTGCGTTTCCGACTACCGCCGCCATTGAAACCTCTCCGGCCTACTCTTCATCCAAACCGCAGGCCGTCCACACCTGGTCCACGGCGTTCTTTTCTGCATCCAAGCTGTACGGCGGGGGCTCAGCCAGCCCACGGGTACGGACCTTCCCATGTTCCGCAACACGGGCTTGGTACACCGAGGCGATGTCAGTGACAGCAACCCTCACAGGTGCGCTGGCGTCAGGATTCTCGGCCAGTGCAACCTTCAGAGCGGTCACCGCGGGAAGAAGGTCAGAGCCAACTCGATCAGGCCTGGGAATGGCGCTATTGATGATGGCGTAGCTGGTGCACAGGGACACGTCTTGGGCGTGTACTTCCGCCGCTGACGGGGTGACACCACCCGGCGCATTGGTTGGTAGGCCTGCGGTCGGCGCAGCGTCGCTGGCCCCGGAGTCACTTCCGCTGCTCGCGAAGACAGCTCCCAGTGTCACGCCAGCGATTAGTGCGACTACTGCGGTGCCAGCAACGCCAGCTGGGATCAGCCAAGGTCGACGTCGCGATGATGCGGACGGCAGAGCCTCTCCAGGCCGTGGTGTCGGCGGTAGCGCGCCATACTGGCCCGGAGCAGGAGGCAGAGGGGCAGCGCTGTACTGCTGATTGGTGCGCATGTCGTGCATCACTGGGTGGTTCATGTTGTCGCGCCTCCCTGCGGCGATCCCGATAACGGTTGTCTACAGCCTACCAACGCCCACCCACTTTGGTCTACACGCTGATCGTTGCCGGCGCGACGGCCGTTATGTCTGCTGCGTTCTCAGCGTCCTGCGTTTCCAACTGTGTCGCGCTGCCGACGTCCCCGGTGGCAACGGTGCTTGCCGCCCGGCTCATGTCCGCCAAGAACGTCGTACGTTGGGCGGGCCATGTGCTGGTGATGGCATTGATTGCCAGTGAAACCCCATCGGGCTGTGCCGCCCCGCTGGCCAAGCTCCCGACACCCTGCGCAGCTCCGGTGGCGCCGCGAGCAGCGACTGTTGCGGCCTCCGCGCCGGTCGTCGCGCCAGATGCAGGCAGAGCAATCGGGTCGACCTTGATGAGATCTCCCGAGCCACCCGACGGTGTTACTGCTGGCATATCGTTATCCCCTCTGCCCCTTCATGGCTGCTGAAAGCTGGTCAGCAACAGGATGTTTGCGAAGTTCCTCGGGGATCAGCTCAGCGCAGCGCTGAAATAGGCGCTCGGAGATGGCATCGATTCCCTTGCGGGCACGTTCAGCGTTGTCGCCCAGGGCCGCGTTGATCTGATCGTTGAGTTCATCCACGGTGAGTTCACGTTGAAGGCCTTCACGCACATCGAGGTCGATCAACCTGCCGCGGGAATCGTGGACCACGATCACGTCGTCGTCATCGTCGCCGCTGGACAAGAACTCTTCGGCTTCCTCGATCCAGTCATAGATCAGTCCCAGCATCGCGTCGTTGGCCTTGAGAGCCGCCGCTGCCGCTGGGTTAGCGGTCGTCGTGGGCGTTGTCACCGGTTGTTTCCTCCTGAGTCGCGGCCGCCCTGCGGCGGCCTGGACGCTTCCTCAACTGCTCCAACTCACCGAACACTGCCTCGGTATTGGCAGGGTGCCGGTGTACCACCCGTCGATCTGGATGGAGATCTCTATCTCGTTCGCCGGTCTGGCCGCCACCCAAGCCGCCCATCATCGGCGGCATCATGCCGCCCATCGGCATACGTGCCCCCGCGCCGCCAGCAGCACCTGATCCGGCAGCCGTGGGTGGAGCTGGTGGCATCGCCGCAATACCAGGAGCCGCAGCAGCAGGCGACGACACCGACGGAGCCGCAGGAAGACCACCGCCACCGCCACCGCCACTGCCGCCAGAACTTGCTGGGGTCGTGCCGAACGTGTCCTCGAAATCGAAATCGTCTTCCTCAGAGCCCAGTTCGGGCGGACTCATCGAGGGAGCTCCACCTAGGCCTGGGATCGACGGCAGCCCTGACAGTGCCGACATGGGAAGTCCACCGCCACCACTGCCGGGCATCAATCCCGATGCCGCTCCAGCGGATTGACCGACTGTGCCCAGAATCGTGCCCATCACTTCACCGGCAGTGTTCGCAGCCGGATCGACAGCCGACGCCAGCGGCTCGACCGGGGGCTTCGCCTCGGCAGGGGGTGGACCCGGCTCGTCAGTGCCGCTGCTGGAGTCCAGGGGCTGCTGCTCGGTGGAATCGGCGGCGAGCTTTGCATCCTCCTCGCTGTCGGACCCCTCGCCTTTGCCGTCCTTGTCAGCGCCCTCTCGCTTCTTGTCAGCACTGGTCTCGGCCGGGTTGTTGTTGTCCTGGTCAGCGCTCGACGGCCCGCCACCGACGATGGGCGGCGGGGCCGGCGGTGGGTCAGGTGCTGTCGTGCTGTCGACGTTGGCCGCGGCCGCATAACGTGTCTGTGCCGCCAGCGCTTCGGCTTTCGCCTCTTGAAGTTTTGTCGTCGCGGTCATCAAGGGTTCGGTCACAGTCCCACCGCTGGAGGCGTACGTCTGCTGCGCCTTGCGATACTGCGCGTTGAGCGCTGTGAACGTTTCCGGTGTGGGCGTCTCGTTCCGCGCCGTCTCCACGGTTGCGCTGGCGGTCTCAGCCGATGCTGCGAGCTGTCGGGCATAGTCAGCGGCGCTGTTCAACCACTGTGCGTGACGCCGGATCTTCTCCCCGGCGGGCTGATCACCCTCATCCCACGCGGAATCGACACCCGCGCCGGTCCGCTCGATGTCTCCTGCGACGGTAGCGAGGTTCTGGGCCGTTGTGCGTAGCTGCCCTGCCAGCGTCCTGAGCGGCTCAGCACCAGCCCCGCCGTGAATCGTGCGGGACCACACTTCCCCGGTGCTCGGATCAGGCACCGCCGGCACCGGCGGCGCCACAGGTAACGACGGCGCCCCGCCACTTTCGCGGGGTAGGTTCGGCGCTGCGCTGGCCGTGGGGGCTGTCCCACCGCTGGCAATGTGCGCTGCGGCCTCCTGGTCGCCCTGTTGCAACGCTGCCCCGGTGAGATCGACTGCGAGACCGCCAGCGGCACGCTGCAAGGCTGCATGGGTGATCAGCATGTCCAGCCCGCTCGCCCACGCCGTGAAGGACGCGGCCACCGCAGTGGACACGGTATCGGAGGCGGCCGGCTGACACTGGGAGCACTGCGCACCCGGCGCGTGACCGGCAAGCGCGCGGCCATGCGATGCCAGCGCCCCCGGATCAACAGCCACCTTCGCCACTACCAGTCCCCCGCTCCGCTATCGGATCGCACCGCCACCACCCCTATCCGCGCGGGCCCTAGCCGTTGCCGGTGATCGCCGAGATCTGCCGAGCCACATCGTCGTCGTGCTGCTCAAAGCCGATCTTATGGTTGCGCAGTTTGGCCGCGTGTGCACGCGCTTCGGCGGCCACCCGCTGATACGCCTGCTGGCGGGCCAGGTTCTCTCCAGCTTTGGACTGCACGAACGGCTCGTAGATCGCCCCGAGTTGTTCGCGCAGCGCCTCGGGCTGCACAGGTGGCTGGCCGCTGGCCTCCACCGCGTCTGCGTACTCCTCCCACTGCGCCGCCAGTTGTGCTTGCGCGTCGGTGTCGAGGGCGATTGCTTCGCCGCCGCTGTTGGCCATCTGAGCACCTTCCTGTCACACATGAATGTATAGAACTGTTCACGTACTGACTCATTGTGTACGGTACGTCTGAGTAAGTGCAACCCTTTCCGCGTGTCGCTAACAGTTAGCACCGCTCCGGTCTGAAAGAGTCTGAGTTTATGGCGATTCGCAGCACACACAAGGGCGACCGAGCGCAACTCGGACCCCGCGTCGATCGGGTTGTCTACGACGCAGTGGCCGCCAACAGCGGTCAGTACGGAGCCGACGGCATACCCATGTCCCAGTGGGTTGCCGACCTCCTAGCAGCCATCGTTGGCCACCCCGAACTCATGCGCGAACTCGACGGCGAAGACGTCGCCCAGATCCTGGCCCGCGCCCTGGACAACCCAGAGCTGCGGCGCACCCACGGCCGCCGACGCGAGGAGGGCCTGCCGCTGGCGATGTAACACACCCAGCCCCTGACTAAAGAAACCTCGTGGCCGGCTAACAGGGGCTACACCCGAACATCTGAATACCGGATCGCGGTAAACCCCCGGAAATGACAAAAGCCCCCGAAGGGGCTCTGTCCCGGTTTCAACCGAAGTGTGCAGCTTCGGTTCGGATTACCGATATCCACATCCCCTCTGGAAGGGACTAGTCTTGATGGACTCGTCTCACGATAGCGCATATCCAGACCTTGTGCCAGACCCGGCACAGGCTGCGTTGGCAAATCGTGATCTTCGTAAAATCAGCCCCACTGGCCAGCTACCCACCCGCCCCGCGGCCGGTGATGCGCGGCCACTATGAGCGCTGCGCTACACACCACTCCCGCAGAGGTGCACCCCGCCGAGGTATGGGCTGGTCTGGCACCTTTAGCTGCGGCTCCAGGCCGCCACCAAATGCGCCTGTGGACCCCCGATACCGGCAAGTTCTCCCAGACCGCCAAACTCACCGCCAAATGGCCCACTCAGCCAGCGGCCGTGTACCTCTACTCAGCAAACGCAACAACCGTCCTTCTAGCGCTAGATTTCGACACAAGCCGAGGCGACGCCGCCGCCGTCGAACGCGACCTGCGCACCGCCGAAAACTGGCTCATCCGCTGCGGTGCCCGCGTCGTCACCGACTACACCGACGACGGCGGCCGCCACCTGCTGTGCCCCCTCGCCATCGGCACCACCGCCTCACTGCCCGAAGTCACCGCCCTCATGCGCGTGCTCGCCGGCCACCTCCCCACCCTGGACATCGCTCCTGCCCTCAACCCCGCCCAAGGCTGCATCAGCCTGCCCGGCACCCTCACCAAACGCGGCGGCTACCGCCATCTCGATGGCACCCTCACCGCCGCCCGAGCAGCCTTCATCGAGCGTTCAGAACCCGGCATGCTCCCCCGGCTCTACCAGCTCCTCGGCATGCTCAAACCCGCCACCCCAGACCCGTCACCTCCCGAGGAGCCACACGACGCCAGCGCGGCCGGCTACACCACCGGGGAAGGTGAAGACCGCCGCCTCACCCCCGCCTACACCCGCACCGACCCCCTACCCGACAGCATCGCCGCCTTCGCCACCCGCGGCGACACCGCCCCCACCGATCGCCCCCACTGGAAAAGTCCAAGCGAAGCCCGCTTCGCCACCGTCGTGGCCGCACTCGACCGCGGCCACACCGCGGCAACGCTGCGCGACCTCATCGCCCCCGACGGCCCATGGCACGACGGCCTCGGACACGCCTACAAACGCTACGGCCACGGCGCCGACCGAGCCCTACTCCGCGACATCGACCGCGCCTTCGACTGGCTCATCGCAAACCCCCTTCTATACCGACGCCCGCAGCACAAGCAGAAGTACACACAGGGGGGTTCTTTAACAACAGCTACTCACAAGAGCGGGTTCACAGGCCCCCCCGAGCTACGCCACTGGCTGGCCAACGCGTTCAGATGGGCCGACCTTGAATATGCTGGGCAGCGTTACCGCTGGACCGTGCACGCTGTGTTGCAAACTCTCGCCGTGCACGCCCTCAAAGCCGGCGACAAAAGCACGGGAACCTGGGTGGTAGGGGTCGGAGGACGAAGTCTTTCCCTCGGCGCTGGGCTACTCAGCCCCGACGCTGTGTGGCGAGTCCTGCGAGATCTCAGGGACCGTCAAGGATCACCGATCGTCCTCGTGCGCAGCCACATGGGTCTAGAGGCCGACTACTACGCTCTGACCAGCCAGAACAACGTAATCAGAGGCCTCAACCACCACTGCGAGCGTGTACGAATCGAAGCAGTCCACGACATATGGCACATCCTGGGACACCACTTACGCCGAATCTACGAACTCATCGCCCACCACGGCCTGACCCATCGCGAAGACATCTACGCCGCCGCTGCGGTATCCCGAAGCACCGGAGACGACGCGGTGCGCCAACTACAAATCCACGGACTCATCGCAGCCACAGCGCCCAAAATGCTTGGGCCAGGGCCAATCACCCCCCACACCCTGGCCGAAGCACATCAACTCCCCCACCTACGAGAACAACGCCAACAGACCTACCGTGAACAACGCGCGCAATGGCAACAATGGCTCGATATCCGGGAACGCCTGAAAAACGCGGACGTCTCTTTCGCCGCTGCGAGCGCACCGGGAGGCGACGCAGACCAATCATCTCCGCCGTACAACGCATTCGCTGACACTAAGGACTACCTGGAGTCAGTTCTGCGCACCGGACCTCCAGAGGACATCGAACGTTTAGAAGATCACGCGATCGGCCTGATCGAAACCATCATGGGGGCAACACTGCTCACTCGACGCGCAGCAGCCCCGCCGAAACCGTCACAGTGACGATACGCGGCCCTTGGAGATAGACGTGCCCAAACCATCACGAGGCGAGGGCATGCGACTGCGCAATGGGCTTGTCGGACGCCTGTGCGAGCATGAGCGCCAGAAGCTAAATGCTAAATGGGGAAAGGGGGTCTCACAGTGGACACCATCGTGATCGCCGTCGGGATGCCGTTTTGTCTCGCATTCTTGGACCAGCCCATCGATGAAGTCGTGACCCTCTGGGAGTCGTGGGTCGAGTCAGGCGAACTTGTTCGCGCGCGCCACGAAGACCCGACCCGCGATGCCGTCATACGACTAC
The DNA here is from genome assembly GCF_003284965.1 of Mycolicibacterium sp. GF69. Classification (GTDB taxonomy): domain Bacteria; phylum Actinomycetota; class Actinomycetes; order Mycobacteriales; family Mycobacteriaceae; genus Mycobacterium. The sequence continues at coordinate 1,072 of NZ_QMEW01000055.1, read as the reverse complement.
GGCCCGCCGTTCTGGGTGTCGCGGAGTTCATCGCGAACGAGCCAGCCGGTCGACTCTTTGCGGACCGGATGCTCTGGTCGCTGCCATCCCTGATAGCGCTCCCTGGCGCTGCTGACTACGCACCGCAGAATTCCCACTATTGGACGCTCCAGATGAACGGATTTGCGGCGAGACCAGAAGTCGCCGCAGACGGGTCGACCGGCCTAGTTTTGTGCAGATGGGACTTCGGCCGGCTGTAGCCACGCGAACCAAGCGCCACGCTGAGGTGGGTGGTTCACCTCCAGCTCAGCCAAGGCCTGGCCCCTCCGCTTGCAGGTCGACTCGTTGCGTGCGGACCTGGCCACCCACCGACGGCAGGCTGACATAAGCCGTCGATGGCGGTCGAATTGCTCTTCGGGCGTCCCGGGCGGACGGGAACCGAGGGGAAGCGACCGAAGAGCTTGTCCGGCCCTCCCCCCCGTGCGGGCGCCGGGGCATCGAGGATCAGCAACCTTCGATCATGTCGCGCACGGGGCCCCAGGTCTCGCCCGGAGCCCCCCCGGATCGGCCGAACTATGATCGGGGCGACCTTGGGGCTGGACACCGCCGGTGTGGACGCCTCCGGGCCGCCAACCTCGCCGCATGGGGCGCTGGAGGCGCTTGACCATCGGTCGCTCAACCAGCAAGTCGTGCGTCCCCATCTCTGGCCACGTTGACCCCCCACCCCAGCAGAAGGTTCCCCCCCGATTTCGCTCTCGGTTGGTACCTAAACAGCTTCGCTATCAAAATCCTCCGTCGCACACCGGTAGGCAACGGGTTAGGCGCTATAGGGCCACGTCATCGCTTTGCACTAGGCTCGCATCGCTCCATACTCGTTACTAACGTCACTGTGACGTAAGCCGCGCTAGCTAACTGTTGCCAGCGGCATATCTCCTGGTAGTCGCTGTTCACCGTGCCGTACAGCCATTCTACATTAGAACGCTAGAACGGTTGTACGATACATTCGTTAATTATTTAACGCTTCCAACGTACTATCGTTTCAGTCTTCAACTGTGATAGGCTTACAGCGTTTGATCGGTACAGCGTTTGATCG
>NZ_QMEW01000054.1 GCF_003284965.1 Mycolicibacterium sp. GF69 | reverse complement strand
GGGCGAGCAGGCGGTCCAGTCCCGCGATCAGCACGTCGAGTTCGAAGTCGAACTGGTGCTCGGCGTCGTGCCGCTGGGATTCGGCCGACGCCAGCACCGCGCGCAGCGCCGGATAGGTCTGCTCCGGTTCACGCTCCAACGCCGCCGACGTCTGCGCGCGGTGCCGGTGCACCCCGGATGCGGTCTGCGCGATGCTGCTGTGCGCCGCCGACTGTGCGATGTTGGACGCCGCGGTCAGCCCGTGCCGAGCGATATCGGGTGAGAACCCGGCGGTGAGCAACGCGTCGAGCACCCGGTCGGCGAGCGCCAACGCGGCCGCTTCGCCGATTCCGCGCAGGCGGGTGAAGTCGGTGGCGGCGCCCACCTGGATCAACCCGTCCCGAAATGCGACGGCGTAGGCGCGCAGCACCACCCGCCAATCCTCGTCCACCGGCAGTTCGACGCTGGTGAGTTCGCGTTCGAACAGGTCGAAGATCACCAGCGTCAGCAGACCCTCCCGGTCTCCCACGTAGTAGTGCAGGGCCTTGCGACTGACCCCGAGCGCGTCGGCGACCGCCTGCATCGTCAGGTTTGCGCTCGCCACGTCGCGGGCCGCCGCGACGATCTGGTCTCGGCTGATCCGGGGCGGGCGACCCCGTGTGCGGCCGCTCATCACGGCCAGCGTAGGGCTTGGGCGGCCAATTTTTCGCCACTCGGTAAAAACACCCGCGCGATGCGTCGCGCTTTCCTATGCTGTGCGGGTGCCAAACACTTCCTATCGCGTCGTCCAGTGGACCACCGGCAATGTCGGCAAGAGCTCGGTCGAGGCGATCGCCAAGAACCCCAACTATGAACTCGTCGGCCTCTACGCGTGGTCGAAGGACAAGGTGGGCCAGGATGCCGGTGAACTCGCCGGCATCGCCCCTCTGGGCGTGAAGGCCACCAACGACGTCGACGAGCTACTCGCGTTGAAGCCCGATGTCGTCGTCTACAACCCGATGTGGATCGACGTCGACGAGCTGGTGCGCATCCTCGAAGCCGGCGTCAACGTGGTGGCGTCGGCCTCCTTCATCACCGGGCACAACCTCGGCGCCGGCCGGGACAAGCTGGACCAGGCGTGCAAGCGGGGCGGTTCGACGCTGTTCGGGTCCGGGGTGAGTCCGGGGTTCGCCGAACTGCTCGCCATCGTGGCCTCGACGGCCTGCGACCGGGTCGACAAGGTGACCATCTCCGAGTCCGCCGACACCACGCTGTACGACTCCCCCGACACCGAGCGGCCGGTCGGCTTCGGTACCGCGATCGACGATCCGAACCTGGCGCCGATGGCGGCCAAGGGCACCGCTGTCTTCGCCGAAGCCGTCCGGCTGGTGGCCGACTCGATCGGTATCGAGCTCGACGAGATCAAGTGCGTGCCCGAATATGCCGAGACGACAGAGGATCTCGTGATGGCATCCTGGACGATCCCGGCCGGACACGTGGCGGGCGTGTACGCGAGCTGGCAGGGTATCGCGGGCGGCAAGACCGTCGTCGACATCAATGTCCGGTGGAAGAAGGGCCAGACCCTCGACCCGGACTGGCAACTCGACGGCGACGGATGGAAGATCACAATCGACGGCCGGCCGACGGTCAACATGCAGGTCGGTTTCCTGCCGCCGGCGGACATGATCGAGAACGCCAAATCGATCGAGGACTTCTTCGTGCTCGGCCACATCATGACCGCGATGCCGCCGATCCATGCGATACCGGCGGTCGTGGCCGCGGCGCCCGGAATCGCCACCTACAACGACCTGCCGCTGCCGCAGGCGCGCGGCGTCGGGCCGACAAGCTAGCCGGCCAGCACAGTCAACGCCGGCCCGCGGTGCGCTTCTGCGACGCCGGTTCTCGGTATCGCGCACCGTATTTGGGGACGAGCACGGGGCCGGCGCGCCGTGCCGCGCCGATCGCCGTGTGCAGCGGACGGGCCAACGCGGCGAACGACCCCATGTCGAACACCATGCGGGTCAGCAGTCGGTTGTGCACGAACGCGAACGCACTGCCGCTCTGCGGATCGGCCCACCCGAGCGTGCCGCCCAGGCCGATGTGCCCGAATCCCTTCAACAGCCCGGGAATCGGCGATTCGTGATATCCGAGATGGAAGGGCATCGGCACGCCCACGTTGAGGTCGGGCCACGGCCGCGGCTTGCCGGCCAGCCCGCGCGCCAGGTCCTCGGAGAGAAACTCCGTTCCGTCGATGCGTCCGCCGTTGGCGACCGCGGCGTACATTTTGGCCAGCGCACGCGCGGTGACGACGCCGTTCGCCGCCGGGACCTCCCCGTCCAGAAACGGGATGTCGCCCTGGACAAACGATTTGATGCCGGGAAAGAACATCGCTCCGAAGCCGGCGGACACCGGCAGCCCGGCGACCTTCGGGGCCACGAGGTTGAAGACCGGGTTCGCTCGCATGCTCTGCGGGGCGAGGATCTGCGCGACCTTGGTCGGTGAATCCGCCGGCGGGCGACCCAGGTGGATGCCGTCGGTGTTCAGCGGTCGCGCCACTTCCTCGCGGATCAGCTCGCGCATCCCCTTGCCGGTCACCGACCGCGCTAGACCCGACAGCAGCCAGCCGAAGGTGAGCGCGTGGTACGCGGGCAGACCGTGCAGATGATCGACACGGGCGTCGGCCAGCTTGGCCTCCATCGCCTCGTGGTCGAGGAGTTCGTCTTTGGACATGCCTTGAAGGCGTGACAGGCCCGCGCGATGGCGAAGTACATCGCGGACGGTGATCCGGTCCTTGTCGTGCGCTGCGAACGCCGGCCAGTAGGCGGCCACGGGCTCGTCGTAGGACAGCAGACCCCGATCGACCAGCCGGTGGATCACCATCGCGGCGACACCCTTGGTCGCGGAGAACACCATCGCGCCCGTGTCGGCAGTCCAGAACCGTTCCCCGGCGCGGTCCGAAAACCCTGTCCAGACATCGACGACCGGTCTGCCGTCGATGAAGACCGACAGCGCGCCGCCGCCGAACCGACGACCGGGGAACAACCCGTCGAACAGGCGGATGACGGTGCCGAAGCGGGGGTCCGAGGCACCTTGTACGCCGCGGGGCAGCCCTTCCCCGGCACGTAGGAGCGACGCCTTTGTCATATGTCAACAATGCTGCGGCGGAGGCTTTCTGGGTGTCGAATGGCCGAATTCAGCCGGCCACTTGTAACACGTTGGCTTTCAGTTGAGACGCGGGCGACCCTTCCAGCACGACGTCTTTGAGGATTCTGGCCTGGTCGTTGTGCACGGTGAATTCACCCTTCTGCGGCGTGTTGCCGCCGATGACTTCGTAGAACACCGTGACGGGCGTCTGGGGCAGCGGATGCAGGCCAATGTATTTTGGCTCGATCGTGTACTTGTAGGTGCACGTGGGTGATTCCGGTGCGCACTGCCGGTCGGTGACGACGACGTTCACCGTGAACTCGAACGGGGTGGGTACCTTCGGCAGCCGGGGCGCGAGCGTGGTGCGCGGCGTGGTCGCCCGCGAAGCCTGGTTGGACGCGGGCAGCCGGGGCGCGAGCGTGGTGCGCGGCGTGGTCGCCCGCGAAGCCTGGTTGGACGCGCCGCCGCTGCCGAAGATCATCACGGCCGCGATCCCGACGCCACTGGCCAGCAGGGCGAGCAGCGCGACGCCCGCGGACCACTTACGGACGACCGACGAAATGCGCATGCGTCAAGGAAACCCCGTGGGCCGCCGTCTGCGGTGAATTTCGTCGCGGAACGGACGGCGCCGCGAACGGCGATCGGCTCTCAATGGCGGATGCGCCGTCGCCTGCCCCGGAAGACGGTCATGAAGATCGCCCCGACGCCTACCGCCGCCACGATCGCGGCCACGATGATGAGCGTGATGTCCTTACCGCTGAAACCGGTGGGCACCGAGTCACTTACCAGTTGCAAGTCGTAGTTGCCGGGCAGCGGCCCCTCGGCGGGCGCCTCCATCCCCGGGAAGCTCTGCGTCTGGTGCACCTCGAATTGCGGTACCCCGCTGTCGTTCTGCTTCCATTCGCCCCAGGCCGGGGTCGCACCGTCGAGCAGGACCTTGTGTGCGCCGCCGACAGCGGGGTCCGGGCCCACATCGACGAGCTTGCGGACCACGATCGGCCGGTAGGTGGCGTTCGTGTACTTCACTTGCACCGGGACGTCGGTGAGCGTACGCACCGGTGGAGGTGGCGGCGGAGGAGGCAGGCCAGGACCCGGGAAGTAGCCACCGCCGAAGAAGTTGCCGACCGCGACGTCGATGGGCAGCCCGAGCGGGTTGAGCCGCAGCGCCGTGAAGTTGTACGAGCCCAGGTCGCGCACTTCGGTGACTATGCGCCCCAACGGCGGGATGATCAGTATCCGAGGCACCCCGCCAACGTCATAGACCACCCGTAGCGGCTCGGGATACGGGTTGAAGATCAGCGGTCTGAAGTACTGGTCGTATTGCACCCAGTCCGGCTGCCACTGCAGCACCTTGGGTTCAGCGGGCGCAGCGGCGCCCTCGGCCGCGACGCTTGCCGGGCCACTGGCATCCGGATCCACCAAGGGAAGGACCAGATCCCGAAGCCGGTCGATTTCGGCGGGCGGGGCTGGCGGCGGGTCCTCTTTCACCGGGGTTGCCTGCTGCGCCGTCTTGATGTCCTGCGGGGAGGCTTCGGCCCGCTGCGGCTCGGGGGTTTGCGTCACACCCGCGGCCAGCTCAGCGCTGCGCGTCAGCTCCGACGAGTCGCTCGAACCACCGCCGCCGGCGGGCACAACTTCCGAAGTCGTCTCCACCGACTCCTCCGCGGGAGTCGACGCACCACTCGATGGTGTGGTGGCCGTGGTCGGTCCCGAAGCCGGCGATACAGACGTGGTGTCAGCGGGCGAACCCGATGGGGTGGTCACGGTCGTCGTGACCCCGGTCGTCGTCACCCCGGTCGTCGCCTCCGCGGGGGCGCTCGTCCGCGTCGTCGGAGTGGGCATCGGTGTCGTCGGGGTCGGCTGTGGCGTGGCTTCGGCCGTCGTCTGCGGATCGGGCTCCGGGGTGACCTGCGGCGCGGCCGTCGTGGTCACGACCGCGGGCGCCTGCGTCTCCGGGGCCTCGGCCGGCGCCTCGGTCACCACCGGCTCCTGGGTCTGCGGGGTGACGACCGGAGCTTGCGTCGGTACCTCAGGCGCCGCGGGCGTCGGGACCTCTGGCGGGGCCTCGTACGTCGGAGCCTGGTACGTCGGGGCTTCATAGGCCGGCGGAGCCTCGACAGGCGCCTCTTCGGTCGGGGCGTAGGCGGTTTCGGTCGGGTACGTGGTGTCAGTGGGTTGAGCCGAAGCCGGTTGTCCCCCAGCGCTCATCACGGTCAACGACACCGCCGCCACCGAGGCCAGCGCCACCGTCAAGTGGCGCATTGCCCGAGTGCCGACTGCGACAGCCATTACCGTTTCTTCTCACCAGCAGGGTTGACGGCGGTCGACGTCGAACAGGTTGGCCGCGGCGCAGTCTCCCGCATCGCTGGCGACGAGGTCGCGAACTTGCCAATACAACGCGGCCGTCGCCTTGGTGGCCAGCTGAGATGCCAGGTCGAAGTTGTTGATCGGCGGATTGCTGCCGGGGACCTGGATGATGCCCCGCGGAGTGTTCCACGCGTCCTTGTTCAAGTTCGAGTGGCACTCGGCGAAGCCGGGCGGAGGACCTTCGGGCGGGCAGCCGCCCAGTGGATCGCTGTGATTGCTGTCCACGGCAAAGAATCCGGTGTGCAGATCCGCAGGGAGGGTGGCCGGATCGCACGTGGGCATCAGCGGCGGCGGCATCCGATCCAGTTGGCCGACCGCGATGTTGTCCTCCACCCAATTCGAGTGAGAGAAGAAGTCCTGCACGACGTGGGCCAGGCCGCCGAACGCGGCCCGGGCCGCGGGACCGTCGACGAGGTCGGCACCGGCGGGGCCGGTCGGCTGCGCACCGCGAAGGATGATCGGGGTGAAGAAGTTCCACGCCTCCTGGGTGGCGGTACAGATCGCGGCGGGGTCGTTCGCGTTGTCGATGTGACGGAACTCGTCGTTGAAGAACGCGTCGCTGCCGACCACGCCCGCACCAGGCGGTGGCCCGACGAGAATCTGGCCCATGGTGGGCTCGTTGACACCCAACGGCATCAACGCATCGCGGGTGATGCGGTCATGGTTCTGCACCTGAAACGCCTGCGACGGAGCGGCTCCCCACATGCCGGCGACGGCAACGGTGGCGAATGCCGCGGCGGCGACTGAAAGGTACGGCTTGATCTGACGAGACGGTTTCATCGACTATCCCCTTTGACCTGGTTGTCCCCGGTTGCCCCAGACGTCGAATTCTCGCAGTCCGAGGTTGGCTACATTCCGGAATCTGCAAAAAGGGGGAAATTTTGACGCGCGGGTCGCTAATACTTGGCGGAACTACTCCGGCGGCGCTTCTCGCGGCGCCACGGTGTGGGGCGCTCGAGTCGAGCAGCCAAGCCAAGAGCGAACGACCGGCCGCGAACCGGCTTATGGTGAGGACTGTGAATCCGCCCGGCCGCAGTCCACGGGAGGCGTAGTGGACGGAGCGCCGTTCGGCCGTTACCGATTGGTCGAGTTGTTGGGCCGCGGCGGTATGGGCGAGGTCTGGAAGGCGTTCGACACGGGCACCCAGCGTGTGGTCGCAGTGAAGGTGCTGCCGGCGCATCTGGCTTCGGATCCGGTGTTCGAACAACGCTTCCGCCACGAAGCCTTTGCCGCGGCGGGATTGACCAATCCCCACGTCGTGCCGATCCACAACTTCGGCGAGATCGAGGGCCGGCTGTATGTGGACATGCGGCTGATCGAAGGTCAAGACCTCGAGCACCATCTGAGTCGCGGCCCGTTGGAACCCGAACGGGCGGTGAAGATCATCGAGCAGATCGCCTCGGCACTGCATGCCGCCCATCGCATCGGGCTCGTACATCGCGATGTCAAGCCTTCCAACATCCTGGTCGCCGAGGATGACTTCTCCTATCTCATCGATTTCGGAATCGCCCGCGCAGCCGGTGAGACCAAACTGACCGCCACCGGCAACGTCGTCGGTACCTGGCCGTACATGGCTCCAGAGCGCTTCACCACCGGCCAAACCGACAGTCGCGCCGACATTTACGCGCTGACTTGTGTGCTGTACGAATGCCTCACATCCAGCCGACCCTTCCCCGGTGACAGCGTCGAGCAGCAGATCGCGAGCCATCTCACGACACCGCCACCGCGGCCGTCGATCTCCCGACCGGGAGTGACTCCGGAATTGGACGCGGTGATCGCAGCAGGCATGGCCAAAGATCCCGAGGAGCGCTACAGCACGACCGTCGAACTGGCCCGCGCCGCAAGCAAGGCCATCGCGGCCGCCACCGCGCCAACACAACGCGCACAACCGGATTCCACGCATACGGTCGCGGGTGCGGCCCCGTCGGTTCCGACGACGGTGGCCAACACGGACCAGGTCGGGCATGCCTGGGCACCGACGCAGGCCCGGCCGGCCGAGCAGGCGGACTCCGCTGCCGTGCCCACCCAAACCGGGCCGCCCGAACATGTGAAGAAGGCATGGGCTCCGACGCAAGGGGCCGCGCCGGCCCCGAACGAGGAGGCCTCGGCGCTGACGCAGGCGCGACCGGCCGTAGGCGAAGAGCATCCCGAAACACCGCCGCCCCAAGAGGATTCTTCTGATCGAGCGCCCGAGTCCGGGGCTTCGTGGCCGTGGTGGCGGCGACCGGCGATCGTCGTTCCGGCCGCGGTGGTGCTGATCTTCGCGGCCGCAGCGACCATTCTCGTCGTGGTGAGCGGCGGTGACGACGCACCCGCGCCCCGCCCGGCGACGACGGCGTTCGACGGTACGTTCGCCGTCGACTTCGGGCCGCCGACGAAGCCCAACGGCGAGCCGTATCAAAACGCCACGGGCGGGAACGAAACCTGGGCGGTCGAGTCGGCATGCGGTGACCGTCGCTGCGTCGCGTCGGCGTCCAAGCTCAACGGCTCCGGTACGACGGCGTCGACTCTGGTGTTCGACGAGATCGACAAACAGTGGGAGGCGGTCGGCGCGACACAAGGTACCTGCCAGGGTGATGAGCAGGTCGAACTGTGGGAGGCATTCACCCTGCGGCCGCAGCCCGACGGAACGCTGACCGGAGAGTTCATCGTTCGGTCGGCGAACGGCCAGTGCGCGAGCGACCGGCCGGTCACGTTCACCCGCACCGGCGACCGCGATGCCGGCGCGTCTGTCACCGACCCGGCCCGCCAGCCGCCCAGAGCGGACTCACACGCACAGGCCCTTCGCGGCCGCTACCAGGAGGTCGACACCTATGCCAACGGAAACCGCAGCGCCGAAGTGAGTTTCGACATCCAGACCTACTGCCTACGCACCGGTGACCGTTGTCTGAGCTACTGGCTGAACCCCAACGACGTCAAAGTCCTGACCTTCCAACAGGATCAGTGGGTCCTGACCAACACCTCCACCGACTCCAGTTGCAAAGGCGGCGAACCCGCGCATCGTGAGATCAGCCTGACCTACCCGCTGCCGAAGCCGCCGCAGGATCCGATCACTGTGCTGACCGGGCACGGCCACTACACCGTCACCGGCGGGTGCCCGTTCGACAGCGACTTCGACTCGCGCGTTCAGCGCACCGGAGACTAGAGCAGGCCGGCAACGAAAGACGCGGCCTGATCGGTCATCCCGGGCACGTATTGATGGTGCGCGGCCCGGTTGTCGAGATCGCCTTCGCCGCATATCGGGTCGGTCGCGTTGCACAAGTCGATGGTCCGGGCGCCATAGACCGGGCTGAGCGTGTTCAGCGGACCGAGAACCTTGGCCAGGGGGTTGCCGAACACCGCGACCGCGGCGACGTGATCGGCGGCTTGCGGAGGCATCGGCGCGGCGACGGCCCCGAGGTCGAGGCCGGGCACAGCATCCAAGCCGGGTATCGCACCCACGCCCGGTATCGCGCCGAGGCCGGGCGTCACGCCCAGCATCAAGTCGACGACGGCTGCGCCCTGCGAGAAGCCACCGAGGACCAGTCGGGTGGCCGGGCAGTTCGCCGCCATGTAGCCGACGTGGCCGTTGGCATCGGCGGCGCCTTCGGCCGCCCGCAGGAAGTTCATCGTGGCGGCGTAGTTGACGGCGTAGACACCGACCGACCTGCCGCCCACTCGTGACCGCAACGAGTCGATGAACGCCTGCCCCACCGGGCCCACTCCCGGCGCGTCACCGGTGCCCCTGGCGAAGACCACCTCGATGTCCGGGCATTGCTGGGCGGCCGCAGCCGGTATGTCGATCGGCGCGCTCAACAGGGCGCCCGCCGTCGCGGCCGTGGCACAAACTCGGACACCGAGTGACCGTCGGGTGGCCATTGGTCGATGTTAGGAGCAGGTTGCGACCGTTGGCGGGCTTTTGGTCAGCCGTCGATCGGATTGCCTTCGTCGTCCCAGTTGGCGGCGACCTTCTTGCTCGGCTGCACACGCGGCGGTTCGCCGGGCATCTTGGGATAGTTCGGCGGGTACGGCAGATCACCGAGCCCGCGCTCGTCGTCGGCCTCGACCATGTCCAGTAGCTTCTCGAGCGACTGCGGCTCGGAGTCAATGCCGGCCCACGGATCCGGCCGTGCGGTAATGAAGTCGGGCACCGTGGAAATCGTGTAGTCATCGGGTTCGGCGCCGCGCAGTTCGTCCCATGTCAACGGCGTCGACACCGTCGCGATCGGGGTTTTGCGGGCCGAGTACGCCGAGGCGAACGTGCGGTCTCTGGCGTTCTGGTTGTAGTCGATGAAGATGCGCGCGCCCCTTTCTTCCTTCCACCACGAGGTGGTCACCGCGTCGGGCGCGCGACGCTCCACTTCGCGGGCCAACGCGATACCTGCCCGGCGCACCGCGATGAAATCCCATTCGGTCTTGATCCGTAGAAAGACGTGCACGCCACGGCCGCCCGACGTTTTCGGATAGCCGACCAGGCCGAGTTCGTCGAGCAGCGGTTTGAGCACGTCGACCGCAACCGAACTGGCATCGGCGAAACCGGTGCCCGGCTGGGGGTCGAGGTCGATGCGCAACTCGTCGGGGTGCTCGGTGTCCGGGCAGCGCACCTGCCACGGATGCAACGTGATCGCGCCCATCTGGGCCGCCCAGGCGATCGCCGATGGATGGGTCACCTTGAGCGCGTCGGCCGTTCGCCCCGAGGGGAACGTCACCGTACAGGTGTGCAGATAGTCGGGATGCTTCTGCGGCACCCGCTTCTGGTAGATCTCCTCCCCGTCGATGCCCTCGGGGAACCGCTGCAGGTGCACCGGCCGGTCACGCAACAGCGCCACCATCGGTTCGGCGACCGACAGGTAGTAGTCGAAGAGCGTGCCCTTGGTCCCGCCCTTGCCCAGTTTCGGGAAGTAGACCTTGTCGCGGTTGGTCAGCCGGACCTTGACGCCGTCGACGTCGATTTCCTCTGCGGCGCTGCTCTTTCCGGCCATCTCAGGACTCCAGGACGTCGTAGAGGTCGTAGTTCAGGGGCACCTCGAGCTGGTCGAATGTGCAGCTGCGGGGGTCGCGGTCGGGACGCCAGCGCCGGAATTTCACCGCGTGCCGGAATCGTCGGCCGGCTTCGCCGTTGCCTTCCATCTGGTCGTAGGCGACCTCGCACACCTTCTCGGGGCGGATCGGGATCCACCGCTTGTCGGCAGCAGAGTTCCACCGGCTCGGGTCACCTTCGCGCATCTTGTCGCCTTCGCGCAGCGGTTCCAGCTCGGCCAACAACTTGACCCTGTCCTTTGCGGTGAAAGACGCTGCGCCACCGACCATCTGCAGCTCGCCGTCATCGCGGTAGAGGCCCAACAGGATCGAGCCGATACCCTCACCGCTCTTGTGGATGCGGTAGCCCATGGCCACACAGTCAGCGTCGCGCGCATGCTTTACCTTCACCATCTCGCGCTTACCCGGCAGATAAGGACCCGCCAGCCGCTTGGCGATCACCCCGTCGAGCCCGGCGCCCTCGAACTCCTCGAGCCATTGCGCGCCGAGTTCGGGATCCTCGGTGGTGCGGGTGACATGACACTGTGCTTCCCGAACAGCAAGCCGATCGGTCACCGCGTCGAGCAGCGCCGCCCGGCGCACCCGGAACGGTTCCTTGAGGAGTGCGACGTCACCGGCGGCGAGCGCGTCGAAACCGATGAAGTGGGCCGGTGTCTGCTCGGACAGCAGCTTGATCCGGCTGGCGGCCGGGTGGATGCGTTGGCTCAGCGACTCCCAGTCCAGCCGGATGCGCCCGCCGATCTCGCGGGGAACGACGACCTCACCGTCGAGCACACACCGCGCCGCCAGCTCGTCGCGCGCCGACTCGATGACCTCGGGAAAATAGCGGCCCAGGTCTTTACCGCTGCGGGAAAGCAGGACCACGTCGGCGCCGTCGCGGAACACCAGTGCGCGGAACCCGTCCCATTTCGGCTCGTACGACCACACCCCCGCTTCGGGGGGAACCTTGGCCTGGGCTTTGGCCAGCATCGGTTCGAGCGGCGGCAGCACAGCAAGGTCCATCCCGCCCATTATTGCGTTCATGCCACTTCAGACTTGCCGCGACGGGCAACTTCATCGGCAGGGGTATCGCCGCGGCGTATTAGCATCGCCGGGTGGACCTGCCCGTGCTGCCGCCGGTGTCGCCGATGCTGGCCAAGTCGGTGCGGTCCATTCCTGCCGGCGCTTCCTACGAACCGAAGTGGGACGGCTTCCGGTCGATCTGCTTTCGCGACGGTGCGGAGGTGGAGTTCGGCAGCCGTAACGAACGGCCGATGACGCGGTACTTTCCCGAACTTGTCGAGGCCGCCAGAAGCGAACTGCCCGATCGGTGCGTCATCGACGGCGAAATCATCATCGCGACCGATCTAGGTCTGGACTTCGAGGCCCTACAGCAGCGCATCCATCCGGCCGAGTCACGGGTGCGGATGCTTGCCGAGAAGACGCCTGCGTCGTTCATCGCGTTCGACCTGCTCGCGTTGGGCGACATCGACTACACGGCACGGACTTTTCACGAGCGCCGCTCCGCACTCGTCGAAGCGCTCGCCGGTAGCGGCCCCAAGATGCACATCACCCCGGCCACGACGGATCCGGCCACAGCGCAACGCTGGTTCGACGAGTTCGAGGGCGCCGGGCTGGACGGCATCATCGCCAAACCGTTGAACATCACCTACCAACCGGACAAACGCGTGATGTTCAAGATCAAGCACGAGCGCACCGCGGACTGCGTCGTCGCCGGTTACCGCGTGCACAAGTCCGCCGCCGACGCGATCGGGTCGCTGCTGCTGGGGTTGTACAACGCCGACGGCACCCTGGCGTCCGTCGGGGTGATCGGCGCCTTTCCGATGCCCCGTCGCCGCGAACTGTTCACCGAGTTGCAACCGCTGGTAACGACATTCGAGGAACATCCGTGGAACTGGGGCGCGCACACCGCCGGCAGTCAGGCCGGGGCCGGCGAGCGGGCCGCGCGCCGCAACGAGGGATCCCGGTGGAGCGCCGGTAAGGATCTATCCTTCGTGCCGCTGCGCCCCGAGCGGGTGGTCGAAGTCCGCTATGACCACATGGAGGGGCAACGGTTTCGCCACACCGCACAGTTCAACCGTTGGCGGCCCGACCGCGACGCCCGTTCGTGCACCTACGACCAACTCGAGCAACCCGTCGCCTTCAGGCTCACCGACGTCATCCCCGGTCTGGGCTGAGGGCGAACAAGTTTCGGCAAGCTGCGACTTTTCCGCGGCGAACCTGTGATGCTCGCTGGATGGTGATCACACGTGCGACGGCGGTGGCGGCCGCGATCACCGGCGTCGCCATCGGATTGGCGAGCCCCGCTTGGGCGGACGGACGACTTGAGGGCGACTACCGGCTCATCAACGGCGCGACGACCAACACCTGGGTCATCACCAGCCAGTGCACGACCGAAGGACGTTGCGGGGGAACGGTTTCCAGTTCCACCGGAATGATCGCGCGCCTCAGCAAGCAGGCGGACGGCCCCTGGACCGTCGAACGACACGACGTCTTCAACGGGCGGGCGTGCGCGGACGGCAGTACCGGCCCGGCCGACCTGACGTACTCGTTTGATGCCACGAGCCTGGTGGGCACCCTTCGCTACACGTGGAAGCCAGGGTCGTGCAACGACCCCAACCCCGGCCAGAGCGAACAGCCGATAAGCCTGCAGCCGGTCTAGTCAGCCGCGGCTTCCCTCCAGCGCGTACTCCAATTGCGCCGGTGCCTCGGGCGTGCCGGGAATCTCCGTGCCGTTGATCGGGCAACGCGCGGTCTCCGGCAGCCCGAACAGTGCGATCGCACCGACCACGCAGGCGGCCATCATGTAGAACGCCGGGACCAGGTTGTTACCCGTCGAGGTGACCAGCCAGTCGTTGACCGCGGGCGCGGTGCCGCCGAAGATCGCCGTCGACACGTTGTAGGCGATCGCGAAACCGGCGTAGCGCACTTGCGTCGGGAACATCGCCGGGAACGTGGCGGAGATCGTCGCCAGCTGCGGGACATAGAGCAATCCCAGCACGGCGAAGCCGATGATCGCGCCGACGACGCCGGTCGACATCAGCATGAACATCGGCACACCGGCGAGGAACAGCCCGACCAACGACACCCACCAGATCGGCTTCCGCCCCACCCGGTCCGACGCGAGCCCCGCGAACGGCAGGAACACCATCATCGACAGCATGCCGATGATGGGTACGACCAGCGACATGTCCGTGGACAGCCCGATCGACTGCTCCAGGTAGGTCGGCATGTAGGTCAGCAACGTGTAGTTGACGACGTTGAGCGCGACGACCAGCCCACCGAGCCGCAGAATCGGTTGCCAGTACTGGGCGATCAGATCCTTGAATTCGCTACCGACAGCGTCCTCCCGCTCGCCGGACTCCTCGAGTTCCTTGAACACCGGCGTCTCGTCCAGCCGGGTACGCAAGTACAGCCCGATCAGGCCGAGGGGAGCCGCGACCAGGAACGGTAGCCGCCAACCCCACACGTCCATCTGGTCGTCGGACAAGACCAGCGAGAATCCCAGCATCATCAGCGCACCCGCCGAGAAGCCGGCCAGCGTGCCGAACTCGAGGAAGCTGCCCAGCATTCCGCGGCGGCGCGTCGGCGCGTACTCCGCCATGAACGTGGCAGCCCCGCCGTACTCCCCGCCGGTGGAGAACCCCTGGACCATACGCAGCACCACCATCAGCGCGGGAGCCCAAAGCCCGATGGCGGCGTAGCTGGGAACCAGCCCGACGCACAGGGTGGCGGCGGCCATCAGCAGGATCGTGATGGCAAGGATCCGTCGCCGCCCGAGGCGGTCCCCGAGTGGGCCCCAGACGAATCCACCGAGCGGCCGGACGAGGAACGACACGGCGAACGTCATCAGCGCCAACAACGTCGCCGTAGCACCGTCACCTGGGAAAATGGCCCTCGCGATGTACGAAACGCCGTACGCGTAGAGGCCGTAGTCGAACCATTCGGTGAAGTTTCCGACCGCTGAAGCCGCGATGGCCTTCTTCACGTCGCCGGGCGACGGCCCCTGCTCGGATTCGTCCGGTGGACTCGCAGAGCCTTCGGGGTCCACGTACGTGCCTCCTCGCGTCCGTCGGGCACGGACCCCCGGACAGCCGGGCACGGCGAGCGCCGGCATGGGGCCGTGTTTCTCGGTGCAAGGGCAAACTACCAGCAGCCGGTGCGTCGGCCGCCACTCGCGAGTGGCTACATTGCGGTGATGAGCGCCGGCCGGTTCGCCCCGAGTCCGTCGGCCGACCTGCACATCGGCAACCTGCGCACCGCAGTTCTCTCCTGGCTGTTCGCCCGTTCGACGGATCGGCGGTTCCTGATCCGCGTCGACGACCTCGACGACCGCACATTCACCGAGATCGGCAATCGACAGCTCGCCGATCTTGCCGCGATCGGGTTGACGTGGGACCTCGTCGAGTGGCAGTCCCAACGGCCCGACCGCTACGACGCGGCGACCGCCGAGCTCGCCGGCCGCGGCCTGCTTTACGAATGTTATTGCAGCAGAAAAGATATCGCGCAGGCCCCACGGGCTCCGCATGCGCCGCAGGGCGCATACCCGGGCACGTGCCGTGACCTCACCGACGCCGAGCGCGCGGCACGGCGCGCCGAGACCGGACGGCCGCCGGCGTTGCGGCTGCGCACGGATGCGACCGTGCACACCGTCCACGACCTTTTGCACGGCGACTACACCGGCATCGTCGACGATTTCGTGGTGCGCCGCGGCGACGGCGTGCCGGCCTACAACCTCGCGGTCGTCGTCGACGACGCGGCCCGGGGCGTCGACCAAGTGGTGCGGGGTGACGACCTGCTGCCGTCATCGCCGAGACAGGCCTACCTCGCCCGGATGTTGGGCTACCCCGAGCCGGTGTACGCACATGTCGCGCTGGTCCTCAACGAAGACGGAGCCCGATTGGCCAAGCGCGACGGCGCCGTGACGCTCGCCGAGATAGGCGTGCCGCGGGCGCTGGCACAGATCGGTGAGTCATTGGGCTGGCAGGCCCGCGATGTCGAGGGCATGCTGGCCGAGTTCGACCCGGGGCGACTGCCGCGCGAGCCGTGGATCTATCGGCCCGAATAGACCTGCGAGCGGCCGCATTTGCCGGAAGTTGCGCGGAGTGTCGCGGTACAG
>NZ_QMEW01000053.1 GCF_003284965.1 Mycolicibacterium sp. GF69 | reverse complement strand
CGGGGTTGGCCGGCGCCTCGCCTTCGTTGCCGTTCGCCGACTGCTGCGGCCCATGCGACGACGGCTCGTCGCTGGAACTGCCGGAGCTGCTACCGCTACTGCTGCTGGAGGACGATTGGTCGCTGGTCACCTGCGACGATCCGCTGCTCGGCGAGTCGTCGGTGATCGGAATCGGCGGGAAGTTCAGCCGCTCTTCGGGAATGTCCGGCGGCGGCACCGGCGGCTGACCGTTGATCAGCAACGGACCCTTGGCGCTGTTGAGCAACGTCGACCAGCCGCCGTTGCCCAGGGTCGCGCCGATGCTGCACGAGACCTGGCGGCTGCCCGCCGACCAGCTCGGCAGTGAGATGGTGCTGTAGATCAGCGTCAAAGTGGTGCTGCGCAGCTCGATCGGCGCCAGATAAGCGTCCGTCATCCGGGTGCACGCATCCTTGATGAAGCTGTCCTGTTCAGGCTCCGGCGGCAGCTCCCCGGGGAACTTCTCGCCGACGTTCACCGCGCCGGTGACCTCCATCGCGTGCGGCGCCGCGCAATCGACCGGGATGTCGGTGGGCTGGTTGGTGGTCGGGTCGATGCCCAAGCACGTACCCGCGGGCCACACCTTCGACTGGTCGATCTCTGCGACCTTGCCCGCGAACGGCATCTGCTGATTGTTGGGACCGGGCAACTGCAGACCGCAGAGCATGCGGCGCTCACCGGATTGGCGCCAGGCCTTGTCGCCCGACCACAGCATGCTCACGGTGAAACGGCTGTTCGGGTCGAAACGCGGACCCAGATAACGCTGGACCGCCGTGGAGCACTGCTCCTGACTGATCTGTTGGATGCGCGAACTCGACGGCGGCGCCGCCTCCGGCCCGTACTCGCTGCCGGGGAAGGTACGCATATCCACCGACTCGGCGACCTCGAACCGGTGCTCCTCTTTGCAGTCGACGATCTCGGCGGCGTCCGGCGTGCGGTCGGGCCAGTTGAGGCAGTCGCCCGCCTTGGCGTGTCCGAACGTCGCATTCCCGCGCGGGCCCAGGGAGATCGTGCTGGCGGTCAGACCGCTGGCGCCCTCGGTCTGCGGCAGCGCGGTGATCAGACCGGCGATCAGCAGCCCGCCCAGCGCCGTCAGCGCAAGCGCGCGGCGCGTCGACGCGGCATGCAGACTCGTCCACCACGCCACCCGCGCCGATGCTTGTGCGTCGCCTTGCTGATCGTCGCGCTCTTCCGCGGCGTTCGAGCGACCGGGTGCCTCCAACATCTGCTCCATTGTGACAGGCGTGTCAGGTGCTGTGACAACTGATGCAGTTGTAAAGTTACGCGGTTGTGCTGGCCCGGCGTATCGACCAGTAGGGTTGCGCCCGTGATCGACCTCAAGTCGCTGCGCGAAAATCCGGATGCGGTCCGTGCCTCGCAACGCGCCCGCGGCGAAGACCCGAGCCTCGTCGACGCGCTCCTCGCCTCCGATGCCGCCCGTCGCGCCGCAGTATCGGCTGCCGACAATCTGCGTGCCGAACAGAAGGCTGCGAGCAAGAGGGTGGGCAAGGCCGCGCCGGATGAGCGGCCGGCGCTACTCGAGCAGGCCAGGCAACTCGCCGAGAAGGTCAAGGCCGCCGAGGCCGAGCAAGCCGACGCCGGCCGCGCGTTCACCGCGGCGCACATGGCGCTTTCGAACGTGATCATCGACGGGGTGCCGGCCGGTGGCGAGGACGACTTCGTGGTGCTCGACACCGTCGGCGAACCACCCCGGCTGGACGATCCCAAGGACCACGTCGAACTCGGCGAGTCGCTGGGGCTGATGGATCTCGAACGCGGCGCCAAGGTCTCCGGGTCGCGGTTCTACTTCCTCACCGGCGCCGGCGCCCTACTGCAACTGGGGCTGCTCCAGTTGGCTGCCAGGCTGGCCACCGACAACGGCTTCCGGCTGCTGATCCCGCCGGTACTGGTGCGCCCCGAGATCATGGCGGGCACCGGTTTCCTCGGCGCACACAGTGAAGAGGTGTACCGCATCGAGGCCGACGATCTGTATCTCGTCGGCACCTCCGAAGTGCCGCTGGCCGGATACCACGCCGACGAGATCCTCGACCTGTCCGGCGGGCCGTTGCGCTACGCGGGCTGGTCGTCGTGCTTCCGCCGCGAAGCGGGCAGCCACGGCAAAGACACCCGCGGCATCATCCGCGTGCACCAGTTCGACAAGGTCGAGGGCTTCGTCTACTGCAAGCCCGAGGACGCCGAGGCCGAGCACGACCGGCTGCTGGGCTGGCAGCGCCAGATGTTGGCGAAGATCGAGGTGCCCTACCGCGTCATCGATATCGCCGCGGGCGACCTGGGGTCGTCTGCGGCGCGCAAATTCGATTGCGAGGCTTGGGTTCCCACTCAGCAGACCTACCGTGAGCTGACCTCGACATCGAATTGCACGACGTTTCAGGCCCGCCGGTTGGCAGTGCGTTACCGCGACGAGAACGGACGCCCGCAGACCGCGGCCACGCTCAACGGCACCTTCGCCACGACGCGGTGGCTGGTGGCGATCCTGGAGAACCACCAGCAACCGGACGGCAGTGTGCGGGTGCCGGAAGCGTTGACGCCGTTCGTCGGAACGGATGTGCTGACCCCGGCCAAGTGAGCGCGGCTGACTAGCCCTCCAGCAGTTCGTCGAGCACCTCGATGAGCTGATCGGGGTGCTCAGGTGTGCACGCCGGTTGCCACCGGTGACCCGCGACGTCGAGGGTCACGATGGTGCCCTTCAGCGGACGGCGTACGTCCAACGGCAGCCAGCGCCGCAGGTCCGAACTGCCCCAGAGCCGGAAGCGGTGCATCCAGTCCAGCGGCGTCGCGCTGTACCCACGGATCGACCGCAACGGGATGATCTTCGACGTGCCCGACGGGAAGTGATAGCGGCGCAGGGTGACCGCCTCGCGATCGACCTGGATCATCCCGTCGTCGTAAAGCTGTTGGGGAGCAGTCACTTGCGGGAGCTCCGCAACTCGTGGCCCTTGCTGGTCAGGCAGCGGCCGTTCTCGAGGTTCCACTGCCAGCCGTGCAGGTTGCAGGTCAACGTCGAACCCTCCACCACGCCGAACTTCGACAGGTCGGCCTTGAGGTGCGGGCACCGGCGTTGAATCTCCCAGCCGTCCAGGATGATCGACGACGAGTCGTCATGTGCCTCGGCGAACCAGCCGTCGGCGTACGCGATCCGTTCGTCGGTCAGGCATTTGAAGAATGTGTAGAGGTACTCGTTGTAGCCACCGACGCGCCAGGCCCGGAACCGGGTGGACAAGAAGATGGTGTTGACCCAGTCGGGTTCGTTGTCGCGCAGCACTGTACGCACCAGTTCCGGGGCGATCGCGAAGCCGTAACGAAATTTCTCGTCGGGAATGGGTTCTCGCACAACCCGCTTCGGGAAGTCCAGGACGACTGTCTCGGAGCCGAGACGTAGCTCGACCGGGTAACCGATACCGTCACAGATCTGATCGCTCTGGATCATGATCGGTTCGAACACGGCGCGTAGGGGTTCCAGCAGCGGCTCGCCGGCCGCGTCCGCCCAGCTCGCCTTCTCCGCGGCGAGAACGGGCGCCATCCGCTCTGCGTAGTCGGCGATGTAGTCCGCTTTGCCGGTGGTGAAGATCGCCCGTGCCTGATCGTCGGGCAGCGGGTGAGTCAGCGAATCCAGTTGTGAGCCGGTGAAACTCGCCGTCGACCCCGGGATCATCAGCAGGCCGCCGTCATGGCCGTGCGTGCGCAGCTGGTCCAGGAACACCGCCTGGTCGGGAAAGATGTTGGCCGGGTCGCCGTGGTCGTCGTTGAGGTCACGCAATTCCGGATCGAGGAAGCACGGCGGCCCCGCGGAGGGAACGACCCAGGTCGCGCCGACCTGTGCGATGTACTGCCGGCAGCGATCCATCTGGCGCTGCCGTTTCTGGATGCCGAACGCCGCCTTGGCGCGTGCGGGCATGTCGTAGACCATCGGATACCAGATGGCGCCCGAGTACTGGAGCATGTGCACGTCGACGTGGCCGAAATCGGCGTGCACCACGTCGAGATCGACCGGGCGCGCGTCGTTCATGTTGAAGGCGACCGTCTCGCCGTCGTCGACCACCAGTCCCGAGTCACCGATCGGACCGTCGGCGGGTGCGCGCAGCGCGATGATCATCACCCGCAGCTCGCCCTCGGGGCCGCGCACGGTGTGGGTGACCGAGTCCGTCGTCTCGAAAAATCGCTGGAAACCCAGCTTCTCGAGTTCGCGACGCAGATCCGGCACCGGGTAGTCCGGCAGCAGCACGACCGCATCCTTGTTGACGTGGCGGCGCAGCAGCGTGGGATCGAAGTGGTCGCGGTGCAGGTGCGAGACGTAGAGGTAGTCGCAGTCGCCGAGCGCGTCCCAGTCCAGCGTGCTGTTGTCGGGGAAAGGGAACCACGACGCGAAGTACGCCGGGTTCACCCAGGGATCACACAGGATGCTCCCGGCCGCGGTGTCGATGCGGAATCCCGCGTGGCCGATGCTCGTGACCTGCACAAATGCCCTTCCTGCGAATCTGGCTGCTCGTCGCGAGTCTAGCCCGCCGACGGCCCGTCCTCGTCCCACGCACGTCGGTGGTGGGCGATCGGCGTGACGGTCGACGGTGTCGGCACGGGTTCGACGGGCACGGGCGCGCGACTAGGCTGCCTGATGTGGAACCCGCATACGGCACCGTCATTCAACTGGCGCGGTTGGTGTGGCGCGTGCAGGGGTTGAAGTTCACCGTCACCGGCGTGGAGAACCTGCCCACCAGCGGCGGTGCGGTGATCGCGATCAACCACACCAGCTACTTCGACTTCACCTTCGCCGGGCTTCCCGCCTACCGCCAGAAGCGTGGCCGCAAGGTCCGCTTCAT
This sequence comes from Mycolicibacterium sp. GF69, assembly GCF_003284965.1. Classification (GTDB taxonomy): domain Bacteria; phylum Actinomycetota; class Actinomycetes; order Mycobacteriales; family Mycobacteriaceae; genus Mycobacterium. Next base: position 12,143 of record NZ_QMEW01000053.1, on the reverse strand, counting down.
GGCGAAGAAAGAGGTGTTCGACCACAAGATCACGGGGCCGCTGATGCGCAGCCTGCGCCACATCGAGGTGGACCGTGACAGCGGCGCGGGGTCCTTCGACGAGGCGTGCCGGAACCTGCGGGCGGGCGAGTTCGTCGGCGTCTACCCGGAGGCCACGATCAGTCGCAGTTTCGAGATCAAGGAATTCAAGTCCGGGGCCGCTCGGATGGCGATCGCCGCAGACGTGCCGATCGTTCCCCACATCGTGTGGGGCGCGCAGCGGATCTGGACCAAGGGCCAGCCCAAGAAGTTGTGGCGGCCCAAGGTGCCGATCTCCGTGGCGGTGGGCGAACCGATCGAGCCGACCCTGCCCCCGGTGGAGTTGACCGCGCTGCTGCATTCGCGGATGCAGCACCTGCTCGAGCGAGTGCAGGACGCCTACGGCCCACATCCGGCAGGCGAGTTCTGGGTGCCGCACCGGCTGGGCGGGGGAGCACCGACGCTGGCCGAGGCCAACCGGATGGATGCCGAGGAGGCGGCCGAGAAGGCGGCCAGACGCGCCCAGCGTCCCGACCCCAGCGGGGCATCGGGATAACCGGCATGGAGCCCGTCTTCTTCACGCTCGAGGTCCTCGTCAAGGCGGCGGTCAGGTTCGACGGAATTCAGATCACCTACCGGGATCTGGAGAACATTCCCGCAAGCGGCGGAGCGGTGATCGCCATCAACCACACCAGCTACGTCGACTGGTTGCCGGCCGCCCTGGCGGCGCACTATCGCAAGCGGCGGCTGCGTTTCATGATCAAAGAAGAGATGCAGCAAGTGAAGGTGATCAGCTACCTCATCAGCCGGACGGGCACCATCCCGGTGGACCGCAGCGCCGGAGCCGGTGCTTACGCGGCCGCGGTGGAACGGCTGCGTGCTGGGGAACTGGTCGGCGTCTATCCGGAGGCCACGATCAGCCGCAGTTTCGAGCTCAAGGACTTCAAGACCGGGGCGGCTCGCATGGCCCGTGACGCCGACGTACCGATCGTTCCGCTCATCGTGTGGGGTGCGCAGCGGCTCTGGACCAAAGACCATCCCCGCAACCTGGGCCGCAGCAAGGTTCCGATCACCGTTGCGGTCGGCCGCCCCCTGCAAGCCGACGACACGATGGAGCAGACGTTGCAGAACCTGCGTTCGGCGATGACCGAGCTGCTGTACGAGGCGCAGCGCGACTATCCGCGCCCACGGGGAGCGTATTGGGTACCGCGCCGCCTCGGTGGCGGCGCGCCGACCCCCGAGCAGGCGAAGGCGCTCGACGAGGCGGAGCTGGCCGAGCGTGCCCGGCGACGTGCCTTGCGGGAAGGCCGTTCGGCGCGATGACATCGCAGCAGCGAGGGCCCCTGCTGATCGCCTCCGACGTCGACGGCACACTGCTCGACGATGACGAGAAGGTCTCCCCGCGCACCAGGGCCGTGCTCGCCGCCGCAGCGGCGGCGGGGGCGAAGTTCATCCTGGCCACCGGACGGCCGCCTCGATGGGTGCAACCGGTCGTCGACGAACTGGGCTTCGCCCCGATGGCGGTGTGCGCCAACGGTGCGGTGCTCTACGACCCGTCAACCGACCGCATCGTCTCGGCGCGCACACTGAGCACCGACGTGCTGGGTGAGCTCGCCGAGATCGCGACACGGGTGATCCCGGGTTCGGGTCTGGCCGTCGAGCGGGTGGGCGAACGTGCCCATGATGCTGCGACTCCGCAGTTCGTCAGCTCGCCCGGTTACGAACACGCCTGGCTCAACCCGGACAACACCGAGGTGTCCTTCGAGGATCTGCTCAGTGCGCCCGCGGTCAAGCTGCTCGTCCGCAAAGCCGGTGCCCGCAGCGCTGACATGGCAGCAGTACTCGCCGAACACGTTGAGCACCACGGGGATATCACCTACTCGACAAACAACGGTCTGGTGGAGATCATGCCGGTGGGGATCAGCAAGGCGACCGGCGTAGCCGAGGTGGCCAGTCCGCTCGGCATCGCCGCCGAACAGATCGTCACGTTCGGCGACATGCCCAACGACGTGCCGATGCTCGCTTGGGCCGGGTTGGGTGTCGCGATGGGACATGCCCACCCGGACGCGTTGGCCGCGGCCGACGAGGTCACCTCCACCAACAACGACGACGGTGTCGCGCGGGTGCTCGAGCGGTGGTGGACGTAGCTGCCGACTCAGGTGCTGATCGGCGGGCTGAATCGCTCGAGTTGCACGGGCGCGGTATCGGCCGACGGCTTGGGTAGTTCGACGGGTATGCCGTCAAAAACCCTTGTCACAGTGCCTTTTTCGCGATCGAAGTTCAGCGTGCCGTGTTGGAAGTTCTGCACGATCCACAGCGGCTCTTGGATCTCGGCGCTGGTCGGCAACCCGAGTGCGCCGCGCTCGAAGCCCAGCGCGCCCCATGCTTTGTAGATCTCTCCGGTGACGGGTTCGGCGCCACTCACCGGTGACCAGTAGATTGCGCCACGTTCGAACGTCACGTAACGCGCGCCGCCCTCGCCCGATGCTTCCAGCGACGTCGGCCTGCCCAGCGGGCTGTTCATCGCACCCATGGCCTCCCAGCGCGCGAAAATGGCGCCCCCGCGGAGTGATTCGGCGAGATCGTCGGGGCCCGGCGGATGGTTGAACCGTGCGGCGATGTCGCGGATGTGGTCCATCAGCGCGTAGGCCGCGTTACCGGGGCACTCCGTGGCGCCGACATCGCGGTGGGTGAAGATCGCGGGCAACCTCGGCGTCGCGCCGGTCGGGAACTTCGCGAACGACCCGCCCGCGGACGCCAGCACCACGGTGCCGCGCGGGTCGACGTGATCCAGCCCGAGCCGCCACCCCAGCAGTCGGGCCGTGGTGCGCAACTGGATCGGCGTCGGCGGCACCATTTCGAAGTTGCCCATCATCGCCACACCCCAGGTGTCGTGATTGAAGCCGCCCGTGTGCGCGCCCTCGACGGGTCTTGTCATACCGCCGGCGCGGCCCTCGAAAACTTGTCCGTACTTGTCGACCAGCGCGTTGTACGCGATGTCGCACCAGCCCAACGTGCGGGTGTGGTACTCGTAGACCGACCGGACGATGCCCGCCGAGTCCTCCGGCGCGTATTCGTTGCTGCCGGCGGTGTGGTGCACGACTCCGGCTCGAATTCCCAAGTCGTACCGCGGGTTTCCGCACCGCATCGATTCATCTGCGCCCCATTGCGACCGGTTGATGATGTTGGGCGGCACGCCCGGGGCGTTCACCGCCGAGGGCGGTGGCAACGTGTCGACCGGCGGCGCCTGCGGCGGGCTGATGAGCACCGCGTTGACGTTCTGCCCGAAGGGGTGCTCGGTGTTGGCCGGCACGTAGCCCAGGCCGGGGCCCTGCGCGGGCCTCTGCTCGACCTCGGCGTCGGGGGTCGTGGCCGCGTCGGTCGGGCGGGTCACCGCGATCTGCACGGTGGTGGTGCGTCCGACGAACACCGGCTCGGTACCGAGCGGGCCTGCGGTGGGAGTCTGGGGGCCGACACCCTCGAGGGGTTCGGCCTCGTACCAGGGCCCCCAGGTGCCGTCGTCCTTCTTGGCCCGCACCCGGGCCGTCGTGCCGGTGAAATCCTGGGCGGTCAGCGCCACCAACGAGAACGGTGTGTCCTGGTGAATCTCGCGGATCGTCTCACCGCCCCCAAGGCCGGTCAGCGGACGCTGGGCCAGTTGGGGTGCCTCGGAAGAACTCTCGACGGCCTGATCCCCGGGAACACCGAAGATCGCCATCGGCAGCATCACGACTGTCGCCGCGAGCGCGGTGAACAGCAGCGACGGCGTGGGACGGGGAGTCGGCACGGCCTGATGTTACGTATGTGTCAGGTGTTACTCATGGTGCGACACGGTCCGGAGCCGGACTAATCGATCACGACATGCACCGGCACCGCAGAGCCTCCTGTGGCATCTGCGGTGCCGTCTGGTGACAGGTCTCAGGCGCCGGGAGCCGGCACAGGCGCGGGGACCGGGGGCACCGCGGCGGGCGCACCCGGCGGTTTGACCGCCGACATGATCGCAGGCATCACCATGCCCTTGAGCAGGTCGATCGCCTGTCCCGCACCGAGTTGGTCGGCCATGCTGGACAGCTCGCCGACGATGCCGCCGCTGCCGGTGCTGGTGGCGGCGGGCATCGTCGCCAGCGACGGATCGCCGAGGATCGGATACGTGCCGACGGCCGGGTCCAGCCCGATCGGCGCCGCGATCGGCACCTCACTGGGCGCGGGCAGGCCCGTGGTCGACGAAATCGGCGTGGTGCCCAGCGCCGGATCCGTCAGCGCGGGCGGCGTCGACAGGCCCGGGGTGGTCAATGCGCCGGCATCTCCGGTCGGGCTGGTCAGCGCCGGGTTGGACAGGGCCGGGCTGGTCAACGCGGGGTTGGACAGTGCGGGGTCGGTGAGGGACGGCGCGGTGACGCTGGCCGGCGGAACGGTGACGCTCGGAGCGGTCAGGCCGGGCGTGCTGAGCCCGGGCGCCGTCAAGCTCGGGGACGTGAGCTCCGGTGTGGTGAGGCCCGGCGTGGTCAGACCCGGCGTTGTCAGGCCCGGCGAGGTGAGGCCGGGCGCGGTCAGCCCCGGGGACGTGAGCGTGGTCGGCGTACTCGACCCCGTGCCCGTCAAAATCCCGGTCGGCATCGGCGGCAGGTTGATCCCGAACTGCGAAAGGCCCTGGGACAGGGCGGACATCAGCTCGTTGGGCAGATCCGTGATCATCGCTGCTTGGACGAATTCGCGGTGCTGGGTCGCCGGCGTGGCGCTTTCCGTCAATTCGGTTACGGCGACTACTGCGGCGGGACTCGCGACTGCCAGGGCCAGGACTGCGCTCGTGGCTGTCGACAGCCTGCGTCGACGTCGGTTCGGCACGGAAGTCTCCTCAATACATGGGCTACGTCTGCTAGGCGATTCGGGTGAACAACCCAGGTTCTGCGCTGCCGGCAGTCAGAGCCGACGTGATCGACGGTACTTCTGTGACTAGTGGGACAAAAGTGACGATATGGAATCGTGAGCCGATCGAAACCTTCGGGCCCTGTCGGATTCGGGTGGTGTGCTCGCGGTCGGATACCCTTGCTGCCGATGACCACGCCTGTTCCTCCGGTCGTCCCCGGCGCTACGCGCGGGGGCCCAGCGCTCAGCCAATCCGGAGCCCGTTTTGACCTTATTGTCGTCGGCTCCGGTTTCTTCGGCCTGACGATTGCCGAGCGCGTGGCAACCCAACTGGACAAACGTGTGCTCGTCGTCGACCGGCGACCACATATAGGTGGCAACGCCTACTCCGAGTCCGAGCCCCAGACCGGTATCGAGGTGCACAAGTACGGCGCGCACCTGTTCCACACCTCCAATCGCCGGGTCTGGGATTACGTGCGCCAGTTCACCGAGTTCACCGGCTATCAGCATCGGGTGTTCGCCATGCACGGCGGGCAGGCCTATCAGTTCCCGATGGGGCTGGGCCTGGTGTCGCAGTTCTTCGGCAAGTACTTCACGCCCGACGAGGCGCGGCAACTGATCTCCGAGCAGGCCGCAGAGATCAAGACCGAGGACGCGCAGAACCTGGAGGAGAAGGCGATCTCGTTGATCGGCCGTCCCCTCTACGAGGCGTTCGTCAAGGGTTACACGGCCAAGCAGTGGCAGACCGATCCCAAGGATCTGCCGGCGGCGAACATCGCCCGGTTGCCGGTGCGGTACACGTTCGACAACCGCTACTTCAACGACACCTACGAGGGTCTGCCGGTCGACGGCTACACGAAGTGGCTGGAGAACATGGCGGCCGACGAGCGCATCGAGGTGCGGCTGGACACCGACTGGTTCGACGTCCGTGCCGAACTTCGTGCCGAGAACCCCGAGGCGCCGGTCGTTTACACCGGCCCGCTCGACCGGTACTTCGACTATGTCGAAGGACGCCTGGGCTGGCGCACCCTGGATTTCGAGATGGAGGTGCTCGACACCGGGGATTTCCAAGGCACACCCGTCATGAACTACAACGACGCCGATGTGCCCTACACCCGGATCCACGAGTTCCGGCATTTCCATCCCGAACGCGCGTACCCGACCGACAAGACGGTCATCATGCGCGAGTTCTCCAGGTTCGCCGCCGAGGACGACGAGCCCTACTATCCGATCAACACCGAAGCCGACCGCGCGTTGTTGGCCGCATACCGGGCCCGGGCGAAGGCCGAAACCGCTTCTGCCAAGGTGTTGTTCGGGGGCCGGCTGGGCACCTACCAGTACTTGGACATGCACATGGCCATCGCCAGCGCGCTGAGTATGTATGACAACACGCTCGCCCCGCACCTGCGCGACGGCGCGCCACTGACCGAACCGGGCCCAGAAAGCAGTAGCGCATGAGCGACATCCCCTCCGGCGCGCTCGACGCCGCGGAATCCAAAGCTGTCAGCCTGTTGACGCGTGTGATCCTGCCGCGTCCCGGCGAACCCCATGACGTCCGCAAGCTCTACATCGAAGAGGCGGACACGAACGCCAGGCGTGCGCACGCACCGACGCGCACCCAACTCGAGATCGGCACCGAATCCGAGGTGTCGTTCGCGACCTACTTCAACGCCTTCCCCGCCAGTTACTGGCGGCGCTGGTCGACGTTGAAGTCGGTGGTCCTGCGGGTCGAGTTGACCGGCAGCGCGCGCGTCGACGTCTACCGCTCCAAGGCCACCGGGGCTCGGATCACTGTCGGGGGCGCCCCTGTCGCAAGCGAGCGCGACGGCGAGCCGGCCTTCGTCGAGTTCGAGGTCGACCTGAGTCCCTTCGAGGACGGCGGCTGGATCTGGTTCGACATCGCCACCGACGCGCCGTCGACGCTGCACCACGCCGGTTGGTACGCCCCCGTGCCCGCTCCGGGACGGGCCAACATCGCGGTCGGCATCCCGACGTTCAACCGCCCGGCGGACTGCGTCAACGCGCTGGCGGCGCTGACCTCGGATCCGTTGGTGGACGAGGTGATCGGCGCTGTCATCGTCTCGGATCAGGGTACCGACAAAGCCAAGGACCATCCCGGCTTCGACGAGGCGGCGGCCGCACTCGGCAACCGGCTGTCCATCCACAACCAGCCCAACCTCGGCGGTTCGGGCGGCTACAGCCGCGTGATGTACGAGGCGCTGAAAAACACCGACTGCGAACAGATCCTGTTCATGGACGACGACATCCGCATCGAGCCGGACTCGATCCTGCGGGCACTGGCGTTGAACCGGTTCGCGAAGTCGCCGACCCTGGTCGGGGGGCAGATGCTCAACCTGCAGGAGCCCTCGCACCTGCATGTCATGGGTGAGATGGTCGATTCCGAGAATTTCATGTGGACCAACGCGGTCAACACCGAGTACGACCACAACTTCGCCAGGCACAGCCTCAGCGACGAGGAGTCGCCGCGCAGCAGGCTGCTGCACCGCCGCATCGACGTGGACTACAACGGCTGGTGGATGTGCATGATCCCGCGCCAGGTCGCCGAGGAACTCGGCCAGCCACTGCCGCTGTTCATCAAGTGGGACGACGCCGACTACGGCCTGCGTGCCGGCGAACACGGCTACCCGACCGTCACACTTCCCGGTGCCGCGATCTGGCACATGGCGTGGAGCGACAAGGATGACGCGATCGACTGGCAGGCGTATTTCCACCTGCGCAACCGGTTGGTCGTAGCGGCCCTGCACTGGGACGGCAACGTCAGCGGCCTGATCGCCAGTCACTTCAAGGCGACGCTCAAACACCTTCTCTGCCTTGAGTATTCAACCGTGGCCATTCAGAACAAGGCGATGGACGATTTCCTGGCCGGCCCCGAGCACATCTTCTCGATCCTGGAGTCGGCGCTGCCCACCGTGCGAAAGATGCGCCAGCAGTTCCCCGACGCGGTGGTGCTGCCCAGCGCAGCCGAGTTGCCGACGCCGTCGGACAAGCGGTGGCGCAAGAAGGTGAACATCCCGACCAATCCGCTGACGATCTCGTGGCGGCTGTCGCGCGGGGTGGTGCACCAAATGCGGGCGCACGATCCCGAACACCATCGGCGCCCGCAGATCAACGTCGCCACCCAGGATGCCCGGTGGTTCTCGCTGTGCCGGGTCGACGGTGTCACGGTGACGACGGCCGACGGCCGCGGTGTGGTGTACCGCCAACGTGACCGCCAGCAGATGTTCGGCCTGCTACGTGAATCGCTGAAGCGGCAGGCGAACCTGGCCCGCCGGTTCAACCGCATGCGCAAGGTCTACCGCGAGGCACTGCCGACGCTGTCGAGCACGCAGAAGTGGGAGACGGTGTTGGACCCGGGGGGCAAAAACGACGGGCTCACGCGCGAAGCGCAGGGGATGACCCGGGGGGCATATTGAGATCGTCGGCCCATGGCTGAGACTCCGCGCGGCGAAGAGGCCGCGCTGGTCGCCGTGCAATCCGCGCTGGCCGGCCGGCCGGGGGTTCTTTCGGGTGCGCGCGCGTTGTCGCATTTCGGCGAGCACAGCCTCGGCTGGCTGGTAATCGCGTTGGCGGGGGCGGTCTTTGCGCCCCACCGGCGGCGCGCCTGGCTGGCCGCGGGGGCCGGCGCCCTCATCGCGCACGCGGCGGCCGTGGTGATCAAGAGGGTGGTGCGCCGCGAGCGCCCGCACCATCCGGCGATCTCGGTCAACGTCGGAACGCCGAGCCGGCTGAGCTTCCCGTCCGCGCACGCCACGTCCACCACCGCCGCGTCACTACTGATGGCCAGGGCCACCGGGTTACCGCTGCCGGCGCTGCTGGTGCCGCCGATGGCGTTGTCGCGGTTGGTGCTTGGCGTGCACTATCCCAGCGACGTGGTCACCGGTGTCGCGGTCGGCGCAGTGGTCGCGAAGGTCGTCGGCACGGTTGCCGAGCGCGCCGAAGGTGACGCATGACCATCTCCAGTGACAGCAGCGCAGAGAGCGTACGGCCAATGAACGAACAACAACCGGCACCGGTCAACGGACCACCGCGCAATGTCGCGACAGGCTTGATCAAAGCGATCCGCCCGCGGCAATGGGTGAAGAACCTGCTGGTTCTGGCCGCACCGATCGCCGCGCTGGGCGGCGACGTCGACTATGACTACCGCGCGGTCGCGGTCAAGATCGTCATCGCGTTCGTGGCGTTCTCGCTGGCCGCGTCATCGATCTACCTGGTCAACGACGCGCGCGACGTCGAGGCCGATCGCCAGCATCCCACGAAGCGGTTCCGGCCGATCGCGGCCGGTGTGGTTCCCGAATGGCTCGCCTACACAACGGCTGTGGTGTTGGCGGCTGTGGCGCTCGGCGTCTCACTGCTGGCGTCGACGAACCTGACCGTGGTGATCGCGGTCTACATCGCGATGCAGCTGGCATATTGCTTCGGGCTCAAACATCAAGCCGTGCTGGACATCTGCATCGTCTCGTCGGCTTACCTCATCCGCGCCATCGCCGGCGGCGCGGCGGCGGCCATCCCGCTGTCGCAGTGGTTCCTGTTGGTGATGACCTTCGGCTCACTGTTCATGGTGGCCGGAAAGCGCTACGCAGAACTGCAACTCGCCGAGCGCACCGGGGCCAAGATTCGCAAGTCGCTGGAGAGCTACACGGCGTCGTACCTGCGCTTCGTGTGGACGTTGTCGGCGACCGCGATGGTGCTCTGTTACGGCCTGTGGGCCTTCGAACGTGACGGTGCCACCGCATCCTGGTATGCCGTCACGATCATCCCGATCACCATCGCGATCCTGCGCTATGCGGTCGACGTCGACGGCGGGATGGCCGGGGAGCCCGAGGAGATCGCGTTGAAAGACCGGGTACTGCAGCTTCTGCTGCTGGTGTGGATCGGGACCATCGGTGCCGCCGTCTTCCTCAGCTGAGAAGGTGCACCCGTCCGCCGCGGGCCGATGGGTCGATGAACTCGGGCGAACCCTGGCCCGCTGGTCCGCGTTTCGATACGACAACACCGTCAGGCTCAGCCTGTGGCTCAGCGTGCTCGTCGTGGTGTTGCTGTTCGGGTGGGGTGCGTGGCAGCGACGCTGGATCGCCGACGACGGACTGATCGTGCTGCGAACGGTCCGAAACCTGTTGGCCGGCAACGGGCCGGTGTTCAACGCCGGCGAGCGGGTGGAGGCCAACACCTCGACGGTCTGGACCTACCTGGTCTATCTCGGCGCACTGGTGGGCGGTTCGGTGCGGCTGGAGTACGTGGTGTTAGTCCTGGCGCTGCTGCTGAGTCTTTCGGGGGTGGCGTTCGCGATGCTGGGCACCGGCCGCCTGTATGCACCGAGCCTGCAGCGCCGGCGCGCGCTGATGCTGCCGGCCGGGATACTGGTCTACATCGCCGTGCCGCCCGCCCGCGACTTCGCCACCTCCGGTCTCGAGAACGGTTTGGTGTTGGCCTATCTCGGCCTGCTGTGGTGGATGATGGTGTGCTGGTCACAGCGACCGCGCGCACCGCGATCGATGAGCGGAACATTCGACCTCGCACTGGCTTTCGTCGCCGGCATGAGTGTGCTGGTGCGACCGGAGTTGGCATTGATCGGCGGGCTGGCCCTCGTGATGATCCTGGTGGCGACGCCAGACTGGCGGCGCCGAGCGGTGATCGTCGTCGCGGGCGGCCTGGTTCCGGTGGCTTACCAGATCTTCCGAATGGGCTACTACGGCTTGCTGTTTCCCGGTACCGCCCTGGCCAAGGATGCGTCCGGATCGAAGTGGTCGCACGGTTTCGTCTACCTCGCGAACTTCAATCAGCCCTACCTGCTGTGGGCACCCGCGATCCTGCTGGCCGGGCTGGCGGTGGTGGTGTGGGTCACCCGTGGGCGTCCCCGGCCGCGTCCCGCCCCGCCGGCACCCGGCTACGGGCGGTGGGCGCGGATGGTGCAGAGTCCGGCCGCGGTGGTGATCTTCTTCCTCCTCAGCGGTCTGCTGCAGGGGATCTACTGGATCCGCCAGGGCGGGGACTTCATGCACGGCAGGGTGCTGCTCACCCCGCTGTTCTGCCTGCTGACACCGATCGCGGTGATTCCCGTCGTACTACCCGACGGCACCCGAATGGCCCGTGGCGCAGGCTATCTGTTCGTCGCGGCGACCGGTGTGCTGTGGTCGGCGGTCGCCGCATGGGCACTGTGGGCGGCCAACTCGAGCGGGATGGGCAGTGACGCCACCCGCGTCACCTACTCGGGCATCGTCGACGAGCGGCGCTTCTACTCTCAGGCCACCGGCCACGCACACCCGTTGACCGCAGCGGACTATCTCGATTATCCGCGCATGCGAGCGGTTCTCGAGGCGCTCGACAACACGCCCGACGGCGCGTTGCTGTTGCCGTCGGGCAATTACGACCAGTGGGATGTGGTGCCCGCGAAGCCGCCGCCGCCCGACGCCCCGGAGGACTACAAAGGCCCGCACACGGTCTTTTTCACCAATCTCGGCATGTTGGGGATGAACGTCGGGTTGGACGTACGGGTCATCGACCAGATCGGGCTGGCCAACCCGTTGGCCGCACATACCGCGCGACTCGAGGACGGCCGCATCGGCCACGACAAGAACCTGTTCGCCGACTGGGCGATCGCCGAGGGGCCATTCCTCAAAGAGGCGCCGTTCATCCCCGGCTACATCGACGAGGAGTGGGTCAGACAAGCCGAGGCCGCACTGGAGTGCCCCGAAACCGAAGCGATGCTGACATCGGTTCGCGGCCCGATGGGCCCGCGGCGGTTCCTGTCGAACCTGCTGCACGCCTACCAGTTCACGCAGTACCGGATCGACCGTGTGCCGCTGTACGAATTGGCGCGCTGCGGCTTGCCCGTACCCGAACCCGCCGCCGAGCCGTACACGGGTATGCCCGCGACCGGACCGTAACGCGACGACCCCTTCGGACCGATAGATCGGTCGCGAAGTGCGGTAGAGGGGTTCGCACCAGCAAACTCGTCAAACAGACCTGATCACAACACTCAATGACGAAGGGCGTGACCAGGAACGACACACTCGGAATGGGAAGTTCACGCCGACCTGTGGTTGACTGCACGGGTTACGCGGCCCGCCGGGGGCGGTTCCGCGTGCGGCATACATAACAGATGGGATAGATGACGCATGAAGTTCGTTGGCAAGATCCGGGGTGCCTGGGTCCGCCGGTTTGCGGGTGCCGCCCTGGCGGCCGCCGTGCTGCCCGGCTTGGTCGGCGCCATCGGAGGCTCGGCCACCGCGGAGGCTTTC
>NZ_QMEW01000052.1 GCF_003284965.1 Mycolicibacterium sp. GF69 | reverse complement strand
CTACCGCCGGGGGTAAGACTCCACAAATCACCGAGAGCGGGACCCGCGCTTCTCGCGCACCCGCACGTTGATCCGGATCGGGCTGCCCTCGAATCCGAATACCTCGCGCAGGCGGCGCTCCAGGAACCGCCGGTAGCCCGCCTCGAGGAACCCCGTGGTGAACAGCACGAACGTCGGCGGTCGGGCAGTCGCCTGGGTGGCGAACAGGATTCGGGGCTGCTTGCCGCCGCGAACCGGTGGCGGGTGCGCCGCGACGACCTCCTTGAGGAACGTGTTCAGCCGCCCGGTCGACACCCTGGTGTCCCATGACTCCAGCGACTTCTCCAGCGCGGGCACCAGCTTCTGCACCGCCCGCCCGGTCTTCGCCGAAATGTTGACCCGCGGCGCCCACTGCAATTGCACGAGTTCGCGCTCGATCTCACGGTCCAGGAGATACCGCCGGTCCTCATCGACGAGATCCCATTTGTTGAACGCCAGCACCAGCGCCCGGCCCGCCTCGACCACCATCGACAGCACCCGCTGGTCCTGCTCGGTCAGCGGCTGCGACGCGTCGATCAGCACGATCGCCACCTCGGCGGCGTCGATGGCGCCGTGCGTGCGCACCGACGCGTAGAACTCGTGTCCGCTGGCCTGTCCGACCTTTCGGCGTAACCCCGCGGTGTCGATGAACCGCCAGAGCTTGCCTTCCATCTCGATCAGCGAGTCCACCGGGTCGACGGTGGTACCCGCGACGTCGTGCACGACCGACCGCTGATCACCGGAGAGGCGGTTCAGCAGCGAGCTCTTGCCCACATTCGGCTTGCCCACCAACGCAACTCGGCGCGGCCCGCCGCCGCCGGTGGCCATCTCCGAGACCGCGGGCAGCGCATCGACCACGGTGTCGAGCAGATCGGCCACGCCGCGCCCGTGTATCGCGCTGATCGGGTGCGGCTCCCCCAGCCCCAACGACCACAGCGCGGCGGCATCGGCCTCGCCGCGTTCGCTGTCAACCTTGTTGGCCGCCAGGAACACCGGCTTACCCGAGCGCTGCAGCAGCTTGGCGGCCGCCTCGTCGGCGGTGGTGGCGCCGACGACCGCGTCGACGACGAAGATGATCGCGTCCGCCGTGCGCATCGCGACCGACGCCTGCTCGGCCACCAGCTGCTGCAGGCCTTTCGCGTCGGGCTCCCAGCCCCCGGTGTCCTGCAGCACGAACCGACGACCCAACCACAGCGCGTCGTAGGACACCCGGTCCCGCGTCACACCCGGCACGTCCTGCACGACGGCCTCGCGGCGGCCCAGAATGCGGTTCACCAACGTCGACTTCCCGACGTTCGGCCGTCCGACGACCGCGACCACGGGCGGCACAGTGGCCGCCTCTTCGATGGCTTCAGCCAGATCTTCAGCGCCGATCTCCCAGTCGCTTTCGTCGACCCACGTACCGTCGTCGCTCATCGCTGCGCTCCCGCCCGTTCCCGCACGAGCCGCGTCAAATGCTCGATCACCTCAGGCTGTGTCATCGCGCTGGTGTCGACCATCACCGCATCGTCGGCGGGCCGAAGCGGTGACACCACTCGAGTGGAGTCGAGATGGTCGCGCCGTTTGACATCGGCCAGCACCGCCTCGTAGTCGTCGGCCAGCCCTGCTGCCACGTTCTGCTGGTTGCGCCGCCGCGCGCGCTCTTCAGCGGAGGCGGTCAAGAAGATCTTGACATCGGCATCGGGCAGCACCACCGTGCCGATATCGCGTCCCTCCACGACGACGCTGCCCTGTCCTGCGACCAACTCACGCTGAATGTCGACCAACCGCGTGCGCACCGCGGGCACCGCAGACACCGCCGAAACGGCCTTGGTCACCGCGTCACCGCGAATCTCGGTTGAAACGTCTTCTCCGCCAAGGTGAGAGCGGTCCTCATCGGGGTCGTAGCCGACCGCCAACCGGGCAGCCGCGGCCACCGCAGCGACGGCTTCGGCGTCGGAAACGTCTACGCCGGCGCGCAGCACCGCCAGCGTGACGATCCGGTACATCGCGCCGGTGTCCAAGTAACGGGCGCGCAGCTCACGCGCCAATCCCCGTGACACCGTCGACTTTCCGGTCCCCGCAGGACCGTCCACGGTAACGACCAGCGACGTCACAAACCGACCGCCTTGTACAGCTCGCCCAGCTCCTTTTGCGTCAGCACCCGGATGCTGCCCGGCCGCTGTTCGCCCAGCGACACCGTGCCGATGTCGGTGCGTACCAGCTCCTGCACCGGATAGCCGACCGCCGCGAGCATGCGTCGCACGATCCGCTTGCGGCCCTCGTGCAGCGTGACCCGCAGCAGCGTCTTACCGGGCACCTTGTCGACCACCGCGAAATCGTCGACGCGCGCCGGTCCGTCGTCGAGTTCGACTCCGTTGCGCAGTTCGCGGCCCAACCCGCGCGGTACGGTGCCCAACACGGTGGCCAGGTATGTCTTGGGCACCTCGAACGACGGATGCATCAGCCGGTGCGCGAGCTCACCGTCGTTGGTCAGCAACATCAGCCCCTCGGTGTCGGCGTCGAGCCGGCCGACGTGAAAGAGCTTCTTGTTTCCCCGAACCCGGTGCTCGACCAGATCTCCGATGCACGGCCTGCCCCGGTCGTCGGACATCGTCGAGTGCATGCCTCTGGGCTTGTTGATCGCCAGGTGCACCAAGGTGTCGTCGACCGTCACCCGCGCCCCGTCGACCCGAATCACCGAGACATCAGGGTCCACGCGGGTGCCCAACTCCGTCACCACACGATCGTCGACTTCGACGCGGCCGTCCCTGATCATCTTTTCGGCCACCCGGCGCGACGCTATTCCGGCCTGCGACAGCACTTTCTGCAGTCGCACGCCTTCGGGATCAGCCATGCGCATCGGTGTCCACGTCGAAAGACAGCGGTTGCTCGGGAGCCGGGGCACCGCTGAGTTTGATGAAACGCGGTTCCTCGTCCAGGGTTTCGCTGAGGTCGTCGATCACGTCGACGTCGGGAAGCAGTGGTGCGATGTCGGGCAGATCGGCCAGCGACGTCAGACCCAAGCGCTCCAGGAAGAGCTCCGTGGTGGCGAACGTCACTGCGCCCGAGTCGGGGTCGGCGCCCGCCTCGGTGATGAGACCGCGCGCGACCAGTGTGCGGATCACCGCGTCGACATTGACGCCGCGCACCGCGCTCACCCGGGCACGGGTGACGGGCTGCCGGTAGGCGACCACGGCCAGTGTCTCCAGCGCCGCGCGGGTCAGCTTGGAGCGTGCCCCGTCGAGCAACAACCGCTCCACATACGGCGCGTACCGCGACCGCGTGTACATTCGCCAGCCGCCGCCCGCCTCACGCAGGTCGATGCCGCTGTTGCGATCGGTGTAGTCCTGCGCCATCGACTGCAGCTTGGCCGCGACCCGGTAGGGCGGCTGCTCGATCGCCAGCGCGAGTTGCTCGACGGTCGCCGGGGTGTCGACCACCAGCAGCAGCGCCTCGAGCACCGCTACCAGTTCCCCGTCCTCCATCTCGGGCGGTTCGGCGACGTCGATACCGAGGCCGGTATCGTCGCCCGCGACGCCGCCCTCGTGACTGAGGTCCGTCGCGACCTCGTCGAGGTTGTCGTCGTCATCCATATTGCTCTTCTTCCACCGCAAGATGTTGGTGTGTCGGCCGCTCACCGGTCCACGAAATCTGCAGCACACCAAGCGGTTCAGGTTGTTCGAATGCTACCGCGCGAGCCCGGTAGAGCTCGAGCAGCGCCAGGAACCGCCCGACGATCTCGATCGGCGCACCGCAGTCGGCGACCAGGTCCCTGAACGACGCCCACTGACCGATCCCTCGGCCCTCCAACAGCGTCATCAGATTACCGATCTGCTCGGGTACCGACACCGCCGCATGGTGCAGATGGTCAGTGCTGACCGTCGGCACCGGCCGCGGCGTGAACGCGGCGGCGGCGATCTGCGCAAAGGCATGGGCGTCGACACCGATCATCACCTCCGGCAACAACTCGGAGTAACGGTCCTCCAATGCGACAGCCCGCGGGTAGCTGCGCAGTGCCGCGGCCTCCAACTCGGCGAACATCTCGGCGACGTGCTTGAACGCGCGGTACTGCAGCAGCCGGGCGAACAGCAGGTCGCGCACCTCGAGCAGGGCGAGGTCCTCCTCGTCGTGCACCGCACCGGCAGGTAGCAGCCGGGCCGCCTTCAGGTCCAAGAGCGTCGCCGCGATCACCAAGAACGCGGTGGTCTCGTCGAGCTCGAGCTGGGGGCCGATCGCCTTGGTGTAGGCGATGAAGTCGTCGGTCACCTGATGCAACGCCACCTCGGTGACATCGAGGCGGTGCGCGAAGATCAACTGCAACAGCAGGTCGAAGGGGCCCTCGAAATTGCTGAGCCGGACCTGGAACCCGGATGGCGAAGCTTCGTCGGAATCCGGCGGTGCTGCGGCTCCGGTCTCCGTCACTGGGTCATTCACGCGCCGAACCGGTCGATGACCTCGCGGGCCAGCGATCGATACGATTGCGCCCCAGCGGATTTCGGCGCCCACGTGGTGATCGGTTCGCCGGCGACGCTGGTCTCGGGGAAGCGCACCGTGCGGGTGATGACGGTGTCGAACACGAGGTCGCCGAAACGCTCCACCACCCGGGCCATCACCTCGCGGGAGTTCACGGTGCGCGGGTCGTAGCGCGTGATCAGGATGCCGCTGATCGACAGTTTCGGGTTCAGCCGGTCGTGCACCTTGTCGACGGTGTCGGTCAGCAGCGCCAGCCCGCGCAGCGAGAAGAACTCGCACTCGGTCGGGATGATCACACCGTCGCTGCAGGCCAGGCCGTTCACGGTGAGCAGGCCGAGCGACGGCTGGCAGTCGATCAGCACATAGTCGTAGCGGTCCAGCACCGGGTAAAGCGCGCGGGCCAGCGACTGCTCGCGGCCGACCTCGTTGACGAGCTGGATCTCGGCGGCCGACAGGTCGATGTTGCTCGGCACCAAGTCCAGGTTCTTGACCCGCGTGCTGATCAGCACGTCGTCGATCGACACCCGCGGTTCGACCAACAGGTTGTGCACCGTGTGCTCGAGTTCGTAGTGCGGCACCCCCAGACCCGCCGAGAGCGCGCCCTGCGGGTCCAGATCAACCAACAGGACCCGGCGTCCGTACTCGGCGAGGCTGGCGCCCAGATTGATCGTCGAGGTGGTCTTGCCGACGCCGCCCTTCTGGTTGCACATCGCGATGACCTTGGCCGGCCCGTGGCTGGTCCTGGGCTGCGGTTCGGGAATGTTTCGCGGTGGGCGGCCGGTCAGGCCCAGGGTCTCGGGCGTGCCGTCGCCGCCTCCGTCGTCGCTCATGCCTGACCGACACTGGTCGGGCGACTCACAGACATGGCGGACATCCGGGCAAGTTTAACGGCAGGAACGTGCCAGGTCAGCCAGACCCGCTGGCAACTTCGACCCGGATCAGGCGACGCTTCGGGCCTAGAGTGACGCCATGGGTTTGGGGCAACGCATCCCGCTGCTTCGCTGGTCGTTTCTGCGGATGGCGGTCGGCGCACGCAACATCCTCACGACGGGCCAGATCGGCGACGGCCGCGAAGCGGCGGCGCTCGACTACGTCTTGGCCAACGCACGGCAGGGCGACCTCGACGATGTCATCGCCACCATCGACCGGTTCGCCTACCAGCGGTCGTACCTAATCAACGTCGGCGACGAGAAAGGCGCCATCCTCGACGCCGCGGTGCGGCGCGCAAACCCACGCCTGGTGCTCGAACTCGGCACCTACTGCGGTTACGGCGCACTGGTTCTGGCCAG
The DNA here is from genome assembly GCF_003284965.1 of Mycolicibacterium sp. GF69. GTDB lineage: Bacteria > Actinomycetota > Actinomycetes > Mycobacteriales > Mycobacteriaceae > Mycobacterium. The sequence goes on along the minus strand of NZ_QMEW01000052.1, from coordinate 11,738 downwards.
GGCCGCACCGTCGGCGCGGGTGTTCTCGGTGGAACTCGCCGAGGCCAACGCCGAGATCGCCCGTCGTATCTGGGCGCACGCCGGCGTCGCCGACCGGGTCACCTGTGTCGTCGGCACCATCGGCGACGGCGGTGCCACCCTCGATGCGCTGGGCACCGAACACGGTTTCGGCCCCGGCCTGCTCGACGTGCTGTTTCTCGACCACGACAAGAACGCTTACCTCGCCGACCTGCAGAGCATGCTCGAGCGTGGCTGGCTGCATCGGGGTTCGATCGTCGTCGCCGACAACGTGAAGATTCCGGGAGCGCCGAAATACCGGGACTATATGCGCACCCAGCAGGGCAACCTGTTCGACACCGTCGAGCACAAGACCCACGGCGAGTACCAGAGCCTGCTCGCGGATCTGGTCCTCGAGTCGAAGTACCTGGGCGGCCAGTGACCGTGTCGTGGATTTAGCGCGCCCGAGGATGGGCGCCCGCCCAGACCTCGCGAAGCGCGTTGACGGTGACCATGGTGTAGATCTGCGTGGTCGTCACCGACGCGTGCCCGAGCAACTCCTGCACGACGCGTACGTCGGCGCCGCCGTCGAGCAGGTGCGTGGCGAACGAGTGGCGCAGCACGTGCGGGGACACCGCCGCGGTGATGCCTGCCCGTTCGGCGGCATCCTGTAGCACCTGCCAGGCGCTCTGCCGCGACAGCCGCCCGCCGCGGGCGTTGAGGAAGATCGCGGGGGTGCCCCGGCCGCGGCGGGCCAGATCGGGACGCCCGCGCACGAAGTAGGCGTCCAGCGCGGTGACGGCGGGCCTGCCGACCGGCACCAGTCGATGTTTGCCGCCCTTGCCGCGCAACAGCACCGACCGTGCGTGGGTGTCGACGTCGTCGATGTCGAGTCCGACCGCCTCCGAGATCCGCGCCCCGGTCGAGTACAGCAGTTCCAGTAGCGCCCGATTGCGCAGCGTCAGTGGGCTGTCGGCGTCGCTGTCGCCGCCCGCGCCCTCGAGCAGGGCCAGCACCTCGTCGATCGTGAGGCTCTTGGGCAGCCGCCTGCCCGGGGTCGGCGGTTTGACCGCCGACGCCACGTTCGCCTCGGTGAGCCCTTCGGCGGCTGCGAATCGATGCAGACCCCGCACGGCGACCAGCGCACGCGCCGCCGAGACGGCCGAAAGTGCAGCGGCGCCGGCTTCAGCCTCACCACGGCGCAGCGCGACCAGGAACTCGCTGACATCGGCTTCGGTCGCCTTGGTCAGGTCGTCGATGCCGCGCGCGGTCAGGTACGCGGTGTAGCGGCGCAGGTCGCGACGGTAGGAACTGAGCGTGTTGGCGGCCACGCCGCGTTCGATCGTCAGGTGGTCCAGGTAGCTTTGAATCTGGCCTTCGAGCGCGGAGATGACGGTCGTCACGGGTGCCCCTCACGGCGGCCGAAGGCGGTCGGCCGGTCGGGCCACGGCGCGTCGACGGCCCTCATGGCATCCGGGTCATCCACCACGCTGGCGGCCAGAATACCGCCCACCGCAAGCGAATTCACGATCTCACCCGCCAACACCATACGCACCGCCTCGGCGAGCGGGAACCAACGCAGCGTCAGGTCTGCTTCTTCGTCCTGGCCCTCCGGGCGTCCGACGTCGGTCAACCCGGTGGCCAGATACACCCGCACGCTCTCGTCGCTGAAGCCCGGCGACGAGTCCAGGTCGACGAGCACGCGCCACTTGTCGGCCGAAAGCCCGGCCTCCTCCTCGAGTTCACGGGCGGCGGTGAGGTGCGGCGGCTCACCGCCGAGGTCGAGCAGGCCAGCCGGTAGCTCCCACAGTCGCCGCCCCAGCGCGTGCCGGTACTGGTGGATCAACGCGACGTTGCGCTCGCCGTCGACCGCCACCACCGCGACGGCGCCGTAGTGTTCGACCACCTCGCGCCGCGCGGTGTGGCCGCCCGGCATGCGCACATCGTCGGCGCGCAGTGCGAAAATCTTGCCGACATAGAGGGTTTCAGAGGAGACCGTCTCGAAGTCGTGGTCAGCCACGGGTGGCGGGCTCTTGCAGCAGTGAGCCGACCTCGTCGGCATGCTCGGCGCCGTTGGACCGCTGTTCGTGGATGTCCATACCGGGAAGCCGCTCCTCGGCCTTGTAGCCGAGCGCCGCCCCCACGAATGCGACGAACAGTGGGTGGGGCCGGGTCGGCCTGCTCTTGAGTTCGGGGTGGGCCTGGGTGCCGACCAGGAACGGGTGCACCTCTGGTGCGTACTCGACGAACTCGACGAGGTGACCGTCGGGCGACGTGCCGCAGAACCGCAGGCCGCTCTCGGCGATGCGCTCTCGGTATTGATTGTTCACCTCGTAGCGGTGGCGGTGCCGCTCGGACACCTCCGTCGCATCGTATGCTTGTGCAACGATCGAATCAGTTTGTAGCACAGCGGGATAGGCACCCAGTCGCATGGTGCCGCCGAGATCGGCCGCACCGGCGACGGCGTCGCGCTGGTCGGCCATCGTGGAGATCACCGGATCGGGCGTGGTCGGGTCGAACTCCGCGGAGTTGGCCTCGGTGATGCCGACCGAGCGGGCCGCTTCGATCACGATGCACTGCAGGCCCAGACACAGCCCGAGCACCGGCAGACCCCGCTTGCGGGCGTAGTGAATGGCGCCGATCTTGCCTTCGATACCGCGAATGCCGAAACCGCCGGGGATCAGCACACCGTGCACATCGGCGAGCGCGGCGGCCGCATCCCCGTCGATCTCACAGTCGTCAGATGCCACCCAGCGCATTTCGACCTTCGCCCGGTGCTTGAACCCACCGGCCCGCAGCGCCTCGGCCACCGAGAGGTAGGCATCGGACAAGTCGATGTATTTGCCTACCAGCGCGATTCGCACGGTCTCGTGTGGTTCGTGGACCCGCTGGAGCAGGTCGTTCCACTGCGTCCAGTCGACGTCGCGGAACGGCATGTTCAACCGGCGCACCACGTAGGCGTCGAGTTCTTCGCGATGCAGCACCTTGGGGATGTCGTAGATCGACGGGGCGTCCGGGGTGGAGATGACACCGTCGACGTCGACGTCGCACATCAGTGCGATCTTGTTCTTCAGAGGTTCGGGCACATCGCGGTCGCAGCGCAGAATCAACGCGTCCGGGGTGATACCGATGCTGCGCAGGGCGGCCACCGAATGCTGCGTCGGCTTGGTCTTCAGTTCACCCGACGGTGCCATGTAGGGGACCAGCGAGCAGTGCAGGAAGAAGCAGTTCTCCCGACCGACCTCGTGGCGCACCTGCCGCGCGGCTTCCAGGAACGGCAGCGATTCGATGTCGCCGACCGTGCCGCCGATCTCGGTGATCACCACGTCGGGGCGACGGCCGTCGGTATCCGGCTCGGCCATCTCGAGGATGCGGGCCTTGATCTCGTCGGTGATGTGCGGGATCACCTGGACGGTGTCACCGAGGTACTCGCCACGGCGTTCCTTGGCGATGACCGTCGAATACACCTGCCCCGTCGTGACGTTCGCCGACCCGGACAGGTTCCGGTCGAGGAATCGCTCGTAATGTCCGACGTCCAGGTCGGTCTCGGCGCCGTCCTCGGTGACGAACACCTCGCCGTGCTGGAACGGGTTCATGGTGCCGGGATCGACGTTGAGGTAGGGGTCCAGCTTCTGCATCGTCACTTGCAGACCGCGTGCGGTCAGCAATTGTCCGAGACTCGACGCGGTGAGTCCCTTGCCGAGCGAGGAGACGACGCCGCCGGTGACGAAGAGGTGCTTGGTGGCCGTTTGCGGGTGCTTGCGTAATGCTGGCAAGTGCGACCTCCGTGACGACGGGCAGGGCTTACGTCTCTAGGCTGATTCCTAGTTTGGGGCCTGCCGACCCACGGAACCCCACCCTAACACTGAGGGCGGCACCGCGTCGGTGACGCGCCGGTGGGGTGAGCGGCGCGACGCCGGGCGTCACTGCGGAACAGTGACCGATGCCGATCCCGGGCCGATGCCGTACTGGCCCGGTTGTCCCCCGTCGGCCAGGTCCGCGAGCGCCAGTACCGTCGTGATGCGGCCCGATTCGCTGTCGACGTCGTCGACGGTGCTCACCGCGGAGGTCAGGCCGTTGTCCGACCGGGTCACGGCGACCGCTGCGGTGCCCGAGGCGCAGCCGTCGCGACCCACCAGCACAGTGCCCGATCCGTGCGGAGCCAGCCCGCCGGCGAATCGCGCGACGGTGGCGCCCCGATTACCGGCGTCGTCGCCCAACGGTCCACCAGTCACGATCAACGCGGTATTCGCCGCGCCCACCCGGTCGCCGTAGGTGATGAAGCCGGTGTCGCGCAGCGTCGCGAGCACCGTGTCGCGTTGGCCGTCATCGACGGTTTGGACCTTCGGATCGCGGTTGATCAGCAGGGCGATGCCGAGCAGGTCACCGGCTTGCGAGCCCTGGTCCACGGACGCGGTGTTCAGCTGCTTGCCCGCCGGGACGATCGGCGAGTTGACCACCGAGAGCAGTTTCTCGGCGGCGTTGGCCTGAACGAACTGCTGCGTCAGCGCTACCGTGCCGCTCACCGTTCCGCCGGCCTGACCGACGAGCCGCGCCACTGCATCGACGTCATCGTCGGCGGCATCCGGGGTTCGGAACAGCACCACGGACTTGTCGAGGAGCGTGTCACGCAGGATACGAGGCGACATCTGCGCGTCGAACTCCCCTGCGGCATTGAGCTTTTCGTTGAGCCCGTTCTTCTCGTCGGTGAGCGTGTTGATTTGATCCTGCAGTTGCTGCTTGTCGGCGCGCATACCCGAAAGCACGGTGTTCGACAGAAGTCCCGACCCGAGCGCGACGCCGATGGCCAAGGCGAGAAACACCGCTGCGAGCGAAATCGCGTGTGCGCGTAGAGAGATCATCTAGGTCACCCAGCCCTGGACCCACAGCGAGAAGCGGTTCCAGTAATCGGCGACCCAGTCCAGCAACGCCGCGTCGGCGCGCGCCACCCACAGGGCGACGATCACTGCGATCAGCATGGCGAGCACCAACATCGCGATCGCGCCGCCCGACACCCGGCTGCGGTACAGCGTCGCTACGGCCTTGGCGTCGACGAGCTTCTCCCCGACCTTCAACCGGGTCAGGAACGTCGACGGATTGCTCTGCTGTCGGGCCCGGTCGAAGAACTCTTCGATGCTTGCGGTGTGCCCTGCGGTGACGATCAGCGACGCGCCGTGGTGATCGCACAGCAGCAACGCCAGGTCGGCCGCCGATCCCGCGGCGGGAAACGTCATCGCGCCGACGCCGAGGTCCTGAATACGCTCCAGCCCGGCGGCGTGCCCGTCGGCGTCCGCAGGAAGCACGACCTGCGCCCCGCACCGCAGTACCTCGGCGCTCATCTTGTCCGGGTCGCCGACGATGAGGTGCGGCCGGTAGCCCGCTTTGCGTAGCACGTCGGCACCGGCGCCGACGCCGACCAGCACGGGCTGGTACTCCTTGATGAACGGTTTGAGTGCCTTGAGGTCGACAGCGGCGTCGACGTCCTCGGCGACGATGACCACGTGGCGCCGGTTGAGGTCCACGTCGACGTCGGGAATGCCGATCCCGTCGATCAGCAGCGGACTCTCGCTGCGGATGAATTCGATGGTGTTACCCGCGAACGCCTCGAGATGTGCGACCAGGCCGCTCTTGGCCTCGTGCATCAGCTCGTGGATCTCGAGGTCGGTGCGTTCGGCGCCGAGCGCCAAGCGCCGATCTCCGCTGTAGACACCGCCTTCGTGCAATCGCACCCGCGCGCCGTCCTTGACCTTCCTGAAGACGTCGTCGCCGGTGTCGTCGATCAACGTGATCCCGTTGGCAACGAGGACCTCGGGCCCCAGGTTCGGGTACCGGCCGGAGATCGACGGCGAGGCGTTGATGACCGCGGTGACGCCGGCTTCGACGAGCGCGTCCGCGGTGATCCGATCCAGATCCAGTGCGTCGATGACGACGATGTCGCCCGGAGCGATGCGCCGCAAGAGCCGATCAATGTCGCGGTCGACGCGGGCCGTGCCGGTGATGCCCGGGCGTGAGCTGGCATTGCGGGATAGCAGCGCTGACATCTTCATGCGCCGATTTTGTCGAGATCACCGAGCTATCTGTCGGAGGCGCGCCGTATCATCAGTCCCTTTTGTCACATTAGTAACACGGTTGGGACATCAGCCGGCTTCGGCGCGCTCCTTCTGCGCCGCCTCCAGCAGCTCACGGGCGTGGGCACGGCCGCTGTCGGATTCGCCAAGGCCCGCCAGCATGCGCGCCAGTTCGGCCACACGTTCTTCCTCGTCGAGGCGGCGAACACCGCTGGTGTTCTTCCCGTCGTCTCCTCCGACAACGAGGTGGGCATCGGCATAGGCGGCAACCTGCGGCAGGTGCGTGACGACGATGACCTGGTGGGTACGGGCCAATCTCCCCAGCCGCCGCCCGATCTGCACCGCGGCGCGGCCCCCCACTCCGGCGTCGACTTCGTCGAACACCATGGTGGTGCCCTCCGACGATGCGGAGAGCACGACTTCCAGCGCCAGCATGACCCGCGAAAGTTCCCCACCCGATGCGCTCTTGTGCAGTGGCAGCACGTCGGTTCCGCGGTGGGCCGCGAAGCCGAACTCGACGTTGTCGACGCCGTCGTGGCCGGCGTGCACGGTCTCGCCGGACGGCAATGTGACCGGCGCGGAGTCGTCGGCGCGCGCGAGCAGCGGGCCGACCGACACCGTGAAGTCGGCACCCGCCATCGCCAGACCAGACAGTTCGGCGGTCACCGCCTTGGCGAGACCCTTGGCCGCTTTGGTTCTGGCTTTGGTCACGTCGGCAGCCGCGGCGACGGTTTTCGCCTCGAGTTCGTCAACCCGGGTTCGCAAGTCCGCGAGCGCTTCTTCGGAGACGTCGAGCTGGGTGAGTCGGTCACGGGATTCGCGGGCCCAATCGAGCACGCCGTCGATATCGGCGGCGTATTTGCGGGTGAGCGAGCGCAGTTCGGCTTGACGAGCCAGCTTGCTCTCCAGTGCGCTGGTGTCAGTGGGTAATCCCGACAGGAAAGTGCCGAGTTCGCCGCTGACGTTGGCGATCACCGCGACGGCTTCGGTGAGCTGCTCGGCCAGTGCGGCCAATGCGGCGTCGCTAGCCGACTCGAGTGCTGACTTAGCCTGTGCAACACCGTGTGTCGCCGAGAATCCGTCGGGCGTGGGGTCGTCGGGGCCCGCGAGGGCCGCTCGCGCAACGTGGGCCGCTTCGCGCAGTGCATCCAGTTCGGAGAGCCTCCGGATGTCGTCGACGAGTGCGGCGTCCTCACCCGGTTGTGGTGCAACAGCATCGATTTCGTTGAGACCGAACTTCAGCCGGTCGGCCTCCCGGGCCAACTCGCGCGCCCGCTGCGTGCGGTCGATCAGATCCCGGCGTGCCGCAAGCCAGTCCTGCCGCACACCCCGATACCGCTTCAGCTGCGCCTCGACATCGGCGAACCGGTCGAGTGCCGCGCGTTGTTCGTCCGGGCGCATCAGCCGCAACTGGTCGTTCTGACCGTGCAGCGTGAGGAGTTCGGCGGTGAAGTTGCTCAGCGACTTGGCCGGCACACTGCGTCCGCCGAGATAGGCGCGCGAGGGTCCGTCGCGGCTGACGGATCGCGCGGCGATGACGCTGCCGTCGTCGTCGCGTTCGGCGCCCGCAGTGTCGAGCATCTCGTCGACCAGTGACGTCACAGCATCTGCGAGTTCGCCTGTGGTGAAGCGACCTTCGACAACCGCCCGGTTCGCCCCCGAGCGCACCCTGGTTGCGTCGGCGCGGGCACCGCCGAGCAGATGCAGACCGGTGACCACCATCGTCTTGCCCGTACCGGTCTCACCGGTCAACACCGTGAAACCGCGGTCGAATTCGGCGGTCGCGGTGCTGATCGCACCCAGGGACTCGATACGGATCTCGGAAAGCACTACTGCCCGCGCCACCCCGTGACCGGCAACCGGAACTTGCGCACGAGACGGTCCGTGAACGGCGCACTGTCGAGGCGCACCCACTTCACCGGTGTCCCACACCGGGTGACCTCGACCCGCCCTCCAGCAGGGACCACCATCTCGCGGCGCCCGTCACAGAACACCAGTGCGTCGTCGCCGGGGGCCTCGACCTCGATCGCAATGGCCGCCTCGGGACTGGTCACCATCGGCCGGGCGAACAGCGCGTGAGCATTGTTCGGAACCACCAGGATTGCCTCCAGGTCGGGCCACAGGATCGGGCCGCCCGCAGAGAACGCCCACGCCGTCGACCCGGTCGGTGTCGCCACCAGCACACCATCACAGCCGAACGAAGACACCGGGCGGCCGTCGACTTCGAGGACCGCTCCCAGCACACCGAGCCGGGGCCCCTTTTCGAGGCTGGCCTCGTTGAGCGCCCAACCCCGGTCGACGATTGCACCACCCACACGCACCACGACATCGAGCGTCATCCGCTCCTCGACGCGGTAGTCGCGGTTGACGACGTGATCGAGCACTTTGTCGATCGAGTCTGCCTCCGCCTCGGCGAGAAAGCCGATACGGCCGAGATTGACGCCCAGCACCGGTATTTCGACATTGCGGGCGAGTTCGGCAGCGCGTAGAAAGGTGCCGTCACCACCGAGCACGAGGACGAGTTCACACCCTTCGGCGGCACGCTCCTCGGCATCGACCACTTCGATCTCCACGCCGAGCCGGCGCATGTCGTCCGGCGATAAGTGGACCGGGCCCCGGTCGACGGCTTCGGCGGACAGCACCTTGAGCCCGATTCCGTTGTCGCCGAGCACTTTCTGAACCCGCCGTGCCACCTCGGTGACTTCGTCGCGGCCGGTGTGCACCACCATCAGAATCGTGCGAGCGGCGTTCATTGCGGTCCCTCCGCGACGGCGGTGCGCACGGCGTTCTCGAGGTCCGGGCCCTGAAGTGACCCATCGGTGCCGGCGCGCAGGTGCAGGAAGTACTCCACGTTGCCGGACGGGCCGGGCAGCGAGCTCGCGGTGACCGCCACCGGGTGCCAGCGCAGTTCGGCCGCGCGGTGCGCGACGGCGAGAACGGAATCCACGCGCAGGTCCGGATCGGTGACGACGCCGCCCGCACCGACCCGGTCCTTACCAACTTCGAACTGTGGTTTCACCATCGGAACGATATCGGCGTCAGGTGAGGCGCATGACGTCAGCGCGGGCAACACAGTGGCCAGCGAAATGAACGAGAGGTCGGCGACGACGACGTCGACGGGGCCGCCGATCGCCTCAGGGGTCAGTTTGCGCACGTTGGTGCGTTCCATCACGATCACTCGCGGGTCGGTACGCAGCGACCAAGCCAACTGGCCGTAGCCGACGTCCGCGGCGATCACCTGGCGAGCACCCCGGTCCAGCAGCACCTCGGAGAAGCCACCGGTCGATGCGCCGGCGTCCAGGCAGCGACGACCGGCCACCGCCAGACCGAAGGCATCAAGCGCACCAATCAGTTTGTGAGCACCGCGCGATACCCATGCGCGTTCATCGGCGCCCTCCACCGTCAAGCTCGCGGTAATCGCGACGGCGGTGGCGGGCTTGGCGGCCGGCATACCGTCGATGTTGACCCGGCCCGCCCCGATCAACTCGGCGGCCTGCTGGCGGGACCGGGCCAGCCCCCGTCGCACCAACTCGGCGTCCACTCGCGCGCGCCGTGCCACAGCGGTCAGCCTTTCTCGACCGACTCGAGCGCCTGTACGAGCACGTCGTGCGCCTCTTCCAGCCGTGCCGCGAGAGCCTCGACGTCGGCATCGGTCAGGTTGACGCCTTCTTGGGCGGGATCGGGCAGGTCCGCCAGCAACTCCGCGATTCGTGCTCGGATCTGTTCGGGATCGGTATTCATGTCGCTGTTCACGCTAGTCGATCCGGACCGGTCAGCAGGGACCAGCGCTGTAGGGCGTGCTGTGCGGTGTCGTCGCCGGCGGTCAGCGTCCATGGCTGTCCGTCGAGTCGGGCCTTCCATACCGCATCGGCCGTTGCTCGCACCACCGACAGCGGGTCGCCGGGGTCGCCGCCGGTGGAGTGCACCGTCACCGCCGAGGAACCGACCTCTATGCGCCAGGCCGGGTGGGGTCCGATGCTCAGCGCGTCGGCTGGAGCGTCGAGCGAACGGAGATCGTCGCCCAGGTAGTCCGGCCGCTCCGATGCACGCGCGCGTACGAGGTCTGCGGGGGTGCTGACGCCGGTGAGGACGAGCAAGCTGGGCAGGCCGGCCGCGTTCGCGCCGGCGATGTCGGTATCGAGGCGGTCCCCGACCACCAGTGGGGTTTGAAAGGTACCGCGGGCCAACGCGTCGGTGAGCAGCGTCGGCTGAGGTTTGCCCGCGACAAGCGGGACACGGTCGGTCGCCGCGCGCAGCGCCGCGACCATGGACCCGTTGCCGGGCAGCAAGCCCCGCTCGGACGGCAAGGTCAGATCGACGTTGGCGGCGACCCACAGTGCGCCGGCGCGGATCGCCAAAGCCGCCTCGGCCAGATCCGGCCAACTTGTCTGCGGTGAATGCCCCTGAACGACGGCGACCGGTGCATCCGACCACCGACGAACGGGTTCGAGCCCGACTCGGCTGACCTCGGCCGCCAGCGCATCGGTGCCGACCACGAGAACAATTGCACCAGAGGGCAATTGGCTGGCCAGGAGCTTCGCGGCACTCTGCGCACTGGTGACGACATCCTCAGGCGCGGCGCCGAAACCCAAGGCCTGCAGGTGCTGGGCGACGTCGGCCGGCTCGCGTGACGCGTTGTTGGTGACGTACAGAGTGCGCGCGCGGACGGTGGCCAGCGTGTCGACCGCGCCGACGGTGGCCTCGTGGCCGCGGAACACGGTGCCGTCCAGATCCAGCAGGAGACAATCGTGTTCGTCAACGAGGGCGCTCACCTCAAGAGAGCTCCGTGATGCGGTCTTCGGCGTCGGTCACACCGTCGACGTCGGCGGCAGCGGCGTTGACGAACCATCGCAGCGCATCCTCGTTGCGGCCCAGGGCACGAAGCGTTTCGGCGTACACATAGAACAGGCGTGCCGCCGTCTGTCCCGTGCGCGTCGGATCCAATTGCGGTGAGGACAGCAGCGCCAGAGCCTGCTCGTGCTGCCCGAGATCCGACCGGGCGCCGGCCACGACGATGCGCAGTTCGTCGGCGTCGTCACCGCTGAGTTGGGCCGCTTCGGGACTGCGCGCCAGCTCGATCGCCCGCTCGGGGCGTCCGACGCCGCGCTCACAGTCGGCGATCAACGCCAGCAACGGGGATCGGCTGCCCATCCGTCGGGCCGCGCGGAATTCGGCGAGCGCTTGAGCCCAGTCGCCGCAGTGGTAAGCGGCGATACCGACGGCTTCGCGCACCGCGGTGATACGAGCAGCGCGGTTGCGCGCGGCGCGGGCGTGCTCGAGGGCCGCCTGCGGATCGTCGTCGATAAGTTGACCGGCGGCAACCAGGTGGCGGGCCACGAAGTCGGCGGTGGTGCGGTCCAACGTGGTCAGCTCACCGCGGATGTCAGGCGCGAGTTGTCTGGCTTCTATACCTTCCGGTACCTGCGGACCTGCCGCCGCCGGACGCGATTCGCTGTCAGTTCGGGGCTGCGATCGCCGAGCCCTGTTCGGGCCCGAGCTACGCGGGGCCGAACGCTGCGGGCGGCGCCCGGTGTCGTCGCCCCTTCTGTCCTCAGCCACGTATGCCTTTCTACCCGATAGGCGGATCCCGCGATAATACGTAATCAATAGCCGAATACGTAATCAATTGGCGCGAAATAGAATTACCCCCCACGCATTCGTGGGGGGTAATCC
>NZ_QMEW01000051.1 GCF_003284965.1 Mycolicibacterium sp. GF69 | reverse complement strand
CGTCTCGGTCACCCTGCTCGTATCCCTAGCCGTTTACGGTTCCAACGGCAACTTCAACCTGTCCGGTTAGGGAATAAGTTGACCATGAATGAACCAGCGACGCAGGGTGATCCGGCTGCCCGCGACTATGGCCGGCCTTTGGCTGGACTCGCCGCGATCCTGGCAGTGGGTGCGATCGTCGCCCTTACGGTGGCGCTGTTTCGTGGGAGCCTCACCGACACCGAGCCGGTCACCGTGATTGCCGACCGTGCCGGCTTGGTGATGAACCCGGATGCCCGCGTCAAGCTGCACGGCGCACAGGTGGGCACGGTGCAGGCGGTGGAGTCGCTGTCCGACGGCAAGGCCGCGCTACACCTCGCCATGGAACCGTCGGCAATGGAACTGATCCCGGCGAATGTGCGCGCCGATATCTCGTCGTCGACGGTCTTCGGTGCGAAGTTCGTCGCGCTGATTCCGCCGGATGACCCGTCGCCACAGTCGCTGCGCGCCGGTCAGGTCCTCGACGCCGAGCATGTCACCGTCGAGATCAACACGATCTTCGAGCAACTCGTCTCCATGCTGTCCAAAATCGAACCGGCCAAGCTGAACGAGACATTGGGCGCATTCGCCTCGGCGGTCGACGGCCGCGGGGAGAAGTTCGGCCAGATGTTGTCGGATCTGGATGCGATGCTGGCCAAACTGAACCCGAGCCTGGACAACCTGAGTGCCGACATCGCGGTGGCGCCCCAGGTGCTCAACGCCTACGCCGATGCAGCGCCCGATCTGGTCACCGTCGCCGACAGCGCCAGCCGGCTCAGCGACACCATCGTCGAAAAACAGCAGGACCTGGACGCCCTGCTGTTGAGCACCATCGGGTTCGCCGAAATCGGCAACGAGGTCATCGCCGGGAACCGACAGCAGATCACCGATGTCATGCGTCTGCTGGTTCCTACCACCGACCTGACCAACAAATACAACGCGGCACTGAATTGCGCTCTGGCGGGTATGGACCCACTGGCGACCGCGCCGCCGTCGCCGGTTCCCGGTGTGCTGCTGCTGGACTCGTTCGTCCTCGGCTCCGAACGCTATCGGTACCCAGGAAACCTGCCGAAGGTCGCCGCTACCGGCGGCCCCCAGTGCGGCGGGCTGCCGGACATCGGCTACGAGACCCGTGCGCCGTACGTCGTCACCGACATCGACGCCAACCGGGCGCAGTACGGAAACCAAGGCATCTTGCTCAATTCCGATGCGTTGAAGCAGGCTCTGTTCGGACCGATTGACGGCCCGCCCCGCAACACCGCACAGACGGGAATGCCCGGATGAGGGATGTGGGGACCGCCCTGAAGTTGGGCACTTTCGTAGTCGTGATGCTGGTCTTGACCGCCGCCCTGTTCGTCATATTCGGGCAGTACCGTAGCGGACCCTCCCACGGCTACACCGCGGTGTTCGCCGACGTATCCAGCCTGAAGCGCGGTGACTCGGTGCGGGTTTCGGGGATCCGGGTCGGAACCGTCAACGACGTCGCACTGCAACCGGACAATACGGTGGTAGTCGAATTCGACGCCTCACCCGACGTCGTGCTCACGACTGGGAGCAAGGCCGCGGTCCGCTACCTCAACCTGGTGGGGGACAGATACCTGGAACTCCTCGACGGGCCCGGCTCGACCAAGATCCAGCCCCCGGGAACGCAGATTCCGCGCGAGCGCACCGAACCCGCGCTGGATCTCGACCTGCTGCTCGGCGGGCTGAAACCCGTCATCCGCGGCCTGAACCCGCGAGACGTCAACGCGTTGACGAACTCCCTGATCCAGATCCTGCAGGGGGAGAGCGGCAACGTGGAGTCGCTGTTCGCCAAGACGTCGTCGTTCACCAACGCGATCGCCGACAACGGCCAGACGGTTCGACAGTTGATCGACAACCTCAACGCGGTGATGGCGACCATCGCCAAGGACGGCGACAAGTTCTCCGGTGCCGTCGACCGCTTGGAGCAGCTGATCTCAGGCCTGGCGACCGACCGCGACCCGATCGGCGAGGCGATCACGAGCCTCGACAGCGGCACCGCGTCGCTTGCCGACCTCCTCTCCCAGGCGCGCCCGCCGTTGGCCGGGGGTGTCGATCAGCTCAACCGGGTGGCTCCGCTGCTCGAGAAAGACAAACCGCTGCTGGACATTACGCTGCAAAAGGCGCCGCAGAATTACAAAAAGCTGGTTCGGCTCGGCGCCTACGGCAGCTTCCTGAACCAGTACCTATGCGGCATGTCGGTGCGGGTGACCGATCTGCAGGGCCGCACCGCCTACTTCCCGTGGATCATCCAGAACACCGGAAGGTGTGGGGAGCCCTGATGCTCAAATATCGTGGATCGTCGCTTGCCCGAGCCGGTTTCATCGGCGTGGTGCTCATTGTCCTCGTCATCGCGATCGGCTTGCAGCCCGAACGGTTGTGGTCGCTGGCCACATCGATCAAGTATCAGGCGCTGTTCGTCGAGGCCGGCGGGCTAACGTCGGGCAACGACGTGAAGGTGTCTGGCATGAAAGTCGGTTCGGTAACCGACGTCGCGCTGAGCAAGGGTAAAGCCCTGGTCACCTTTAATATCGACAGCGGGGTGCGACTTGGGTCGCAAACCACCGCCCACATCCGCACCGGGACATTGCTCGGCGAGCGGATGCTGACCCTGGAGCCCGCCGGAGATGACCGGATGGACGCCTCGGACGTGATACCGCTGTCGCGGACGGCATCGCCGTACACGTTGGCCGACGCAGTCAGCGACTTCACAAGCAACACCGCCTCGACGGACACTGTGTCGCTGAACCACTCGCTGGACACGCTGTCGGAGACGATCGATCGGATCGCCCCTCACATGGGGCCGACCTTCGATGGCTTGAGCCGGTTGTCCCAGTCGTTGAACGGGCGGGACCAAACATTGGGCAAGTTGCTCGACAGCGCCGCCGATGTCACAGCTGTGCTGTCCGAACGCAGTCAGCAACTCAACACCTTGATACTCAATGCCAACGACTTCATGGGTGTTCTTGACACGCGGCGCTACGCGATCGTCACGCTCCTGGCCAACACCTCGGCGGTCGCCCAGCACCTGACCGGCATGGTGCAGGAGAACGAGCAGGAACTCGCGCCGACCCTGGCGAAGCTGAACTCCGTTTACGAGATGCTGGAACGCAACCGCGACAACATCGTCAAGGCCCTCGACGGTCTGGCCAAATACCAGGTCACCCAGGGGGAAGCGGTCAACAACGGTTTCTACTACAACGCGTTCGTCGGAAACCTGATACCCGGTCAGGCGCTGCAACCGTTCCTGGACTACATCTGGGGGTATCGGCGCGGTGTCAATGCCGGCCAGCCACCGGACAACGCCGGACCGCGTGCCGAATTCCCGGTCCCCAACAACGGCATTCCTGGAGGGTCGCGATGACCGGCCGTAGACGGTTGAAGGCTGTACTGCTGGTGGCGCTGGCCGGCCTCCTCGTGGCGGGGGCTGCGGTGGTGGCGCACGATGTCTTTTTCGCGCCAAGGACCATCACGGCATACTTCACCTCCGCGACCGCGATCTATCCCGGCGATGAGGTGCGGGTCGCCGGCGTCGAAGTGGGCAGGATCGAATCCATCGAGCCGGACGGGGCGCAGGCCCGGATGCGGCTCTCGGTCGACCGCGACGTCCCGATCCCCGTCGACGCCAAGGCTGTCATCGTGGCCCAGAACCTGGTCTCGGCACGGTACGTGCAACTTGCGCCCGCCTATGAGACCAGCGGGCCGACGATGCCCGACGGCGCCGTGATCGGTGTCGACCGCACCGCGGTGCCCTTGGAATGGGATGAGGTCAAGGACCAACTCACCCGGCTGGCAACGGAACTGGGTCCCCAAACGGGTGTGTCCGGGACGTCCGTCTCGCGGTTCATCGACAGCGCCGCCAACGCGATGGACGGCAACGGGGACAAATTGCGTGAGACCATTCGGCAGCTGTCGCAAGTCGGCCGGATCTTGGCCGACGGCAGCGGGAACATCGTCGACATCATCAAGAACCTCGAAACGTTCGTGACCGCGTTGCGCGACAGCAACACCCAGATCGTGCAGTTCCAGGACCGACTGGCGACGGTCGCCAGCGTGGTGGACGCCAGCAGGTCGGACCTCGACGCTGCGCTGACCAACCTGTCGGAGGCGGTCGGCGAGGTGAAGCGGTTCATCGAAGGCAGCCGGAATCAGACCGCCGAACAGATCCAGCGGTTGGCCGCCGTCACCCAGAACCTCGCGGACAACCGACTGACACTGGAAAACCTGCTACACGTCGCCCCTAACGCGATCGGCAACGGCTACAACATCTACAACCCCGACACCGGGACCATGATCGGCGCCTTTGCGATGTCGAACTTCTCCAACCCAGTGCAACTCGTCTGTTCGTCGATTGCGGCCGTGAAGAACGCCACCGCACCGGAATCCGCCAAGCTCTGCGCCGAGTACCTGGGGCCGGCGCTGCGCCTGCTCAACTTCAATTACCTGCCGATGCCGATCAACGCCTACCTGCAAAAGTCGCCAAGCCCAGACAATCTCGTGTACTCAGACCCGAACCTGGCGCCGGGCGGCGTCGGTGGCGCCCCGCTGCCGCCCGAGATCTCGCCGGTGGTGTCGGCTTACACGGGCGCCGGCGACATGCCACCCCCGGCGGGCTGGGGCACGCCTCCTGGCCCGCCCGGAGCCTACGTTGCGAACGGACTGCCCGCGCCGCCGCAACCGGCGTTGTTCCCGGGTGCGCCGCTTCCGCCCGGACCGCCCCCCGCGCGCATTTCGGAACCAAAAAGTCTGCAGGACATGCTGTTACCGGCCGAGATGTCGCCTGCTGCGACACCGCCAGGTCGACCGCCGGTGGTAGGGGCGCCGTCGTGAACGCGTTCAAACCGCTGCGTCGTCTGGTGCTGACCGCGGCTTGTATCGCGCTGACCGCGACCGGGTGCTCGTTCGACGGGCTGAACTCGCTGCCGCTACCGGGCACCGTGGGCCGGGGCCAGGACGCGGTCGTCTACCACGTGACACTGGCCAATGTCGGTACGCTCGAGCCGAACTCACCGGTCATGGTCGGTGACGTCGTCGTCGGATCGGTCAGCGGAATGAGGGTTCGCAACTTCACCGCCGCTGTGGAGGTATCGGTACGCCCCGACGTCGTCATTCCGGTGAACGCGGTCGCCACGGTCGGACAGACCAGCCTGCTCGGCTCGATGCACCTGGCGCTGAACCCGCCACCGGGTCAGGCGCCGACGGGCAGGCTGGAGAGGGGTGCGACCCTCGGGCTGAACCAGTCATCGACCTATCCGTCGACCGAGCAGACGTTGTCTTCGCTGTCGGTCGTCGTCAATGGTGGGGGACTCGGGCAGGTCGGCGACATCGTCCGAGAGTTCAACGCAGCGTTCAACGGACGCGAGAGCGAGATCAGAAGTCTGTTGATCCGACTCAACGACTTCGTCGGGATGCTCGACACCCAGCGCGATGACATCAACGCCTCGATCTCGGCGATGAACCGGATGTCCTCGACGTTCGCCGATCAGCGCGATGTCATCAGCGCTGCACTGCAACGGATTCCGCCCGCCCTGGACACTTTGATCAGGGAGCGGCCGCGGATCACCGAGGCGTTGGACAAACTGCGGCGGTTCAGTGACACCGCCACCGGGCTGATCAACGACTCCCAGGCCGACATTGTGCGGAATTTGGAGAATCTCGAACCGACGCTGCGTGCGCTCGCCGACGTCGGGCCGAATCTGGGCACGGTGCTGTCCTATGCGCCGACTTTTCCCTACACGCAGAGCTTCATCGACCGCGCCATTCGCGGCGACTACATGAACCAGTTCATCATCTTCGACTTCACCATTCCACGGCTCAAGCGTGGCCTGTTCCTTGGCACGCGATGGGGGCAGGAGGGCGCGCCCATGGTCCCTGCGCCGGGCGACCCTTGGTATCTGACCTACACCCTCGACCCGCTGAACGCGCCGATCACACCCGCGCCAACAGAGGTGGCTGATATTCCGCCTCTGGTGGAATCACCGCAGCCGGAGCGACATTCAGCGCCGATGGAACACGCGGCGGGTGACGCTCCCGGGCCCGTACCGGACCACATCGTGCTGGCGGAACCACCGCGGCCAGGACCCGCGCCCGGTGAGGGAGGCAACTGATGCTCACCCGCTTCGTGAGAAACCAGCTGATCATCTTCACCATCGCGTCGGTGGTCGGCATGGCGGTGATGGTGTTCAGCTACATGCAATTCCCGACGTTGCTTGGAGTCGGGCGGATCACGGTGAAGCTCGAATTACCCGCCACCGGAGGGTTGTACCGGTTTTCCAACGTGACGTATCGCGGCGTTCAGATCGGAAAGGTTCTCGAAGTGCGACCCGCACGGGATGGTGCGGTCGCCACACTCTCGCTCGCGACGTCGCCGAAGATCCCGGCGGATACCCGAGCGGATGTGCGCAGCGTCTCGGCAGTCGGCGAGCAATACGTCGATCTGAATCCCGACGACGCGAGCGGACCCTATCTTCAGGACGGTTCCGTTATTCCGAAACAGCGCACGACAATTCCGCAGGCGGTCGGCCCGATGCTCGATCGGGCGAGCGCGCTGATCGACAGCATTCCCAAAGATCGGATCAGTGATCTGCTCGACGAGTCCTTCAAGGGTCTCGACGGTGCCGGTTACGAGTTCGGCTCACTGCTGGACTCGTCGGCCACGGTGGTCGCCGACACGAACGCCGTCGCTGACCGTACCCGGACGTTGATCGACGACAGTCGGCCGCTATTGGAAGGCCAAGCGCAGTCCGCGGACGCCATAAGGTCTTGGGCGCGCAGCGTCGCAGGGATCACCGCCCAACTCGAGGCCAACGACCCACAAGTACGGACCATTCTCGACATCGGACCAGGGACCGCCGATGAGGCGTCACGGTTGTTCAATGACGTGAAAGCCACCCTGCCGGTTCTGCTGGCGAACCTCACTGCGATCGGGGAGGTGGGCGTCACCTACAACGCCTCGCTCGAGCAACTGCTCGTGCTTTTCCCGCCCTATGTCGCCGCGACCCAGACTGTCGGCGTCTCCCGGAACAATCCGACGGGTATGGCGTTGGGCGACTTCACGGCGGTGATGAACGACCCACCCGCATGCACGGTTGGTTTCCTGCCGCCAAACATGTGGCGATCTCCGGAGGACGAGACGATCGTCGAAACCCCGGAGGGCCTGTACTGCAAGCTGCCGCAGGATTCGCCGATCGGCGTCCGCGGCGCCAGAAACTACCCCTGTATGGGGCAACCCGGGAAGCGCGCGGCGACTGTCGAGCAATGCAAGAGCGACAAGCCCTTCGAACCACTTGCGATGCGCCAGCACGTGCTTGGCCCCTACCCGGTTGACCCCAACCTGATCGCCCAGGGGATCCTGCCTGACGATCGGGTGGACTTCGGTGAGCGTATTCACGCACCGGTCGAGGGCACGCCGATGCTGCCGCCGCCCCCGCCGGCACCCGCATCCACATCGCCACCCACCGTCGTGCCGAGCGCCGTCGTGCCGAGCGCCGTCGCGCCGACGGCGGCGGACGGCCCGTCGGTGGTGTTCGCCACCTACGATCCGCAAACGGGTCAGTACGCCACCCCGGATGGAAACGTGTTCCGCCAGGCCGACCTCGCTGCGACCGGAGGTCCGAGGTCGTGGCAGGACTTCTTCGCGACGTCGGGTTAGCTGATCAGGCGTCGGTCTTGACGAGCTTGAACGGCATGCTGATGAAGACCGCCTTGCTCACGCCGCACGCGCCGCTCGGCCCGGTGGTCTGATCCTCGCCCGCCAGCGTCGTTGACGCCGGATCGGTCATGCTGCCGTCTTCGACGACCGGCACGAACCGGAATACCTGCAATCCAGGAGCTGCCGTGCCGTCGGGGCAGGGCACCCAGTCCTCGACGGTGTGTTTGACGTACCAGACTCCGCCCGTCTTGTAGATCGGCGCCGTCCACCCGAAATCGCTGGAGACAGTCCCGGTGCATTCGGTGGGATAGCTGCATTCCGTCGAGATGGTCCACACGCTTCGCAGGCTCGCCTGGTCGCGAAACACCTCGTTGGTCTTCGACCAGTCGCCATTCGACGTGGCGATGTAGGTGCCGTTGAGCCCCCACTCGTCATCGGAGGCGTGCGAGGCGGGTGGGGATATCAGCGCCATGGCACCCGTGACCAACGCCACGGCCGCCCCCGCTGCTCCGGAGATCCGCATGCCTGCTCCTCACCTGGTAGCCGCCGACAGCTCAAAGTATGTGTGGAACCGGCGGCTATCCGGAAGCGCCGCCCGCTCAGCGGGAAAGCGCTCGGTCCGCTGGAGGATCGCTGACACAGTGGCATATCACTTGACCTTTCGGAGGTGGCTGTGAGAGCCGCATTGTTGGGCGTCGTCCTGACTGTCGCTGCCTTCGTAACTCCCGGTGCTGCCCAGGCCGACACTGCGTACGGCAACTTCCATCTGGTGATCGAGGGCCGATACGACTTCCACACCTGGCTGTGGGCGATCTCGCGCTGTCCGGGGGATTGCCTTCACATCCAGGCTATTCCGCAACCGAACGCAAAGGCGTTCCCCTACAACGGCGATGCGCAGCTGACCGACGGCCGCTATAGCCTGGCCGTCGACGTCCCGGACGGGTTGCGTTGCGGAAACGTTTATTACGGCCCGGTCATCCCGACGCGCGACGTCTACTCGTGGGATGCCACGACGCGGTCGGGCACCCTGGAGTCGTCGTTCGCGACCGGTTGCGACGGCGCGCCGGGTGGAACGTTCAGCTATCCGTTCAGCCTGGCGCGGCTGTAGGGGTGATCAGCCGCCGGTGACCACTGCATACATCGCGGCGTACTGCTGCTTCTGCTCGTACTTGAGCGGCGCCCACGCCTTGATCCGGTCGAGGGTGGACTGGCTAGGGTTGATCAGCTCGTTCTTGGCCAGGTTGGGGTCGATCCGGTCGAGCTCGGCGCTCATGTCCGAGAGCACCGGTACGAATCGCGTGAAGGCCACCAGCTTGGAGTAATTGGCCCGGTCGTAGACGAAGTCGATCCACGTCTCGGCCGCCTTCTGGTTGTGCGTCGTATAGGGGATCACCATGGTGTCGAGGAAGTCGGTGCCGCCGGATTCGGGCACCACGAACTGCAAGTCGGGATTGCCGGCCTGCATCTGCACGATGTCACCCGAATAGGCTTGCGCGATCACGACATTGCCCACGGCGAGGTCGTCGGTGTAGTCGTTGCCGGTGAACCGGCGAATCTGTCTTTTGTCCTTCTGCTCGCGGACGAGGTCGACCGCCTTCTGCACCGACTCGGTGCTTGGCGAAGCCGGGTCACCGCCTTGGGACTGCATGACCATGCCCAGGCCGTCTTGGACATCCGACAGCAGGCTGACGCGGCCCTTGAACGCCGGATCCCACAGGTCGTCGACCTTGGTGATCTCGCGGCCGGTGGCCGCGCGGTTGTAGGCGAGGCCGACCATGCCGGACATATACGGCGCGCTCCACCGACGTCCCGGGTCCATCTGCGCATCGACCAGGTCGCGCCGCAGATTCTTCTTGTTCGGGATACCGTCCGCGCTGAACTCGTTGACCCAGTTCAGGTTTCGGATCTCAGACGCCATGGACGCGGTCGGCACGACGAGATCGGCGCCGATGTCCTGCTTGCGCGACAACGGTCCTTTGACCCTGGCGAACCATTCCTCGTTGTCGTTGAAGTCCTCTTTGTAGTCGACGGTTATGCCCGACGCCTGCTGGAACGCGGCAATGAACCCGTCGGCCATGTACAGCGTCCAGTTCGAGATGCGCAGTGTGCCGCTGGCTGGGCCGCCGTCCTGTGTGGTGGTGCTCGACGTGCCGCTTTCGGATCCGCAGGCCGCAAGCACCGATGGGCCGAGAGCCAACGCTGCCGCCCCGGCCGCACCCCCGCCGAGGAAGCGGCGACGCGACGTGCGGTTGGCGGCCAAGCCGGCGAGGCGGGGCTCCATCGCGTGAGACATGGCGACTGTGCCTTTCATCGGAGGGGAGAGGGGAGGCAGCAGCTCCCTGCGACCGAATCCGCAACGGATTTACGCATCGACAATGGAATCCTTCGTCTGTGGCCGGGTTCGGCACCCGATCCGCCGTCGCCGGGGCGGGGTTGAAGCGTGGGCCGGTTGACCGCGGCGGGCGCCGACGCGGACCGGTGCGACGTAAGTTTCTCAGCCGGAGCGGCGCTGATCGGTAGAAACGCCGTTTACCAGTCCCACTTCGCCGGGTACGGCAATAGGCATGGCAGCAGTGGACGTTTCGGTGTCGTCGGATCTGAGCCCGCAGAAGGCTTGGGAACTGGCCTCGGATCTGAGCCGGTTCGACGAGTGGCTGACGATCTTCGGCGGATGGCGTAGCGAGGTGCCCGCCGACATCGAGGTCGGCACCTGCGTCTCGTCGCTGATCAAGGTCAAGGGATTCCGCAACACCATTCACTGGCAGGTCACCCGCTATGACGATCCCAAGGTGATCGAGTTGGTCGGACGGGGCCGGCCGGGCATTCGCATCTGCCTGACGCTCTGTGTCCGCGAGCAGAAGAACGGTTCGACGTTCCAGGTGGTCGCCGACCTGTCCGGCGGACTGCTCAACACGCGAATTGGCACCTTGGTCGCCAAGGTCATCGAATCGGACGTGCGCAAGTCGGTCGACAACCTGGCGTCGCTGCGCTGACCTCGCACGGTTCCGCTCAGCCCCACTCGTGGTTCATGGCGCGCGTTTCGTAGCGCGCTTGCGCCGACTGAATCTGTGGTGACGGCCGCGAGACGGCGATCAACACCAGCGCGAGCATCGATGTGACCGCCCCGCCGAGGAAGATCGCGAAGAAGCTGCTCTCCATCGGCACGCTTGTGCCCGGCGCCGATCGGCTGAGCAGCAGGGCGACCACGGCGGCCGAAATCGAGGCGCCGATCGTGCGCGCGATTGCGTTCATGCTCGTCGCGACACCGGTCTCGCCTGCGTCGACCTCACTGACGACCAGTGCCGGCAGCGCGCCGTAGCCGAGGCTGATGTACGCGTTGGCCAAGATGCTCGCGACGACGATCTGCCAAGTGTGCGAGTGGACGAAAGCGACGAACAGGAAACCGGCGATTCCTGCGACCGCGGCCACCATGAGCACCGGGCGGGCGCCGAAGCGGTCGATGAACCTGCCGCTGATCAGCGCGACGAGAAAGCCGGTGAACGCGCCCGGCAGCAGGTAAACCACGCTCGCCTCCAGCACCGTCGCTGTGAAGCCGTAGCCCGCGGCGTCCCGGGGTATCTGAACGAAGAGCGTCAAGCCTAGAAATGCGAAGTACAACCCCATGCCGACGAAAATCGTGGCGAGGTTGGTGAGCATGATCGGTCGGCGGGTGAGCATCGTCGTCGACACCAGCGGCCGACTGATTCGTCGTTCCCACCACCACCAGGCGGCCAGCACGGTCACACCGCCCAAGGCGCAGCCGACGCTCCTCGATGACGTCCATCCCCAGGCCTGGCCCTGCGTGATCACCAACAGCAGTGCAGACAGGCCGACCGCCAACCCGGCCGCGCCCAGCCAGTCGATCGATCCCGAGGTGCTGCGCGGCCGCCGGGGTACGACCAGCAGCGCGATTGCGATCACCAGCACCGTGAATGCCGTCGTCAACCAGAACACGCGGTGGTAGCCGGCGTCACCGCTCATCAACAGTCCCACGACGACGAGGCCCGCGCCGCCGCCGAAGCCCAGGGTGCCCGACAGCACCGCCATCGCTGACATCAGCCGTTCGGAGGAGAGTTCCTCGCGCAGGATCGCGATGCTGATCGGGTAGAGCGCGTACGAGGCGGCCTGGAGCACGCGAGCGACGATGAGCAGTCTGAGTGATGACGTGAGGGCGGCGAGCAGCGATCCGATGAGCACGACGGCGAGGACGGCCAGCAGCACGCGGTGCTTGCTGTACAGGTCCGCAAGCCGACCGAGTAGCGGAGTGGCCGCGACGGCGGCGAGCAGGTTCGCGGTGACCGCCCAGCTCACGCCGACGATGGAGGCGTTCAGTTGGTCGGCGATGATGCCGAGGACCGGGACGACGGCGGTCTGCAGGACCGCGACGGTGAGCACCACGACGGACAGCCCAGCTATCAACACACGAGGGGAGCGCTCGCGACCGATCGTCGGCGACGGCGTCGTGTCGATCTCGACCACACCCGCTCCGATCCTTAGCCGACCTTCGGTTCCGTCGATTATGTCTACACGGAACGCAGGTACCGCCCCCGGCCGGCGTGGGCGCGGGCGCCTGTGCGACGGCTATCGATCGGTGGGTATGACGGGCGCCTCGGCTCGCTGAGCTGTGGAGTTGATGAAGTCGTCGAGCAGGTCCACCACCTCGGTCGGCCGTTCGACGTGGGGAAAATGCCCGACACCCTCGAGCACTTCCAGCCGGCATTCCGGCCGGGCTTCATGCGCCGCGTACGCATGGGAGACGGGGATGATTCGGTCCTCATCGCCCCAAATGGCCATGATCGGAATCTGCGAGGCGACATGCAGCCGATTCAGGGCGCTGACCGCTTGGCCGCGGTAGTCGACGACCGAGCGCAGCGTCCGCAGAAACGCCTGGCGCGTCTGGCTGTCTGCCAGCGACGAATAGGCACTCCACATTTCCGCCCCGCGGGGCCACTGGATGCCGGCTGTCCGAAACCAACCGCGCAGTTTGTTGCCGACGGTCAGGATCGGTGGCGGCGCGATGGCGGGCAAGATGAACTCTGCTCCGGGCGCCGAGAGCACTCGAAGTGTCCATCCGACATCCGGGCCGAGGCCGCCGCTGCTGATCAGCACCAGGCGCTGGCAGTAATCCGGATGCTGATAGACGAACTGCATGGCCACGCCGCCGCCGAGTGATTGGCCGACGATCGTGGCCTGCGTGATTCCCAGCTCGTCGAGCAGGTCGCGCAACCACACCGCGAATGCGCCCAACGAATAATCCCCGCGGGGCTTGTCCGATTGGCCGTGCCCCAACAGGTCGGGTGCGATGACGCGGTATCGCCGTGCCAGCTGCGGGACGACGGCCCGCCACGTCTCGGAACTGCCGGCCATCCCGTGGATCAGCAACAAAGCTTCCTGACCGCTGCCGATGTCGCGGTATGCGACGCGATCGCCATGCAGTTCCAGATACTTCATCTCAGTCATGAGCGTGTGTTCCTCCCGGTACCGCCATCGGTCTACCCACAAACGGCCGCCAGTATTTGGCCCTTGACGATGAGCCACCACCAAGCGGCAAGCTCGTAGGCATGAGCGCACCGAACCAACAGCCCGTCAACCACCATTCGGATCATCCCGGATTCGCCGGCGCGATGGGCGTGTGCATCGGGCTGGCTCTGCTACTGATGGGCCGGGCGAATGCGCGCCTGGCCGCCGACCTCACCGCGGTTTCGGCCGGGGACATGGTGGTCGACATCGGCTGCGGCCCGGGTGGGGCCGCGCGGGAAGCAGCACGGCGCGGCGCGGCAGTCATCGGGGTCGATCCGGCACCCGTGATGCTGCGGCTTGCCCGGCTGTTCACGCGCCGCGCTGACGTCATCTGGATGACAGGGACCGCCGAGCAAGCACCACTGCCAGATGGATCGGCCACGGTGGCATGGTCGCTGGCGACAGTGCACCATTGGCAAGACGTCGAGACCGGGCTGGCGGAGATGCATCGACTACTGGCGCCGCAGGGACGGCTGCTCGCGGTCGAACGCCAGGTGCAGAGCGGCGCGACCGGCTTTGCCAGCCATGGTTGGACTCGCCAGCAGACAGAAACCTTTGCAACCCAGTGTCGTTCGGCAGGATTCCGCGATGTCGTCGTCGGAAGCCACCGCGCGGGTCGACGCGACGTCTGGTCGGTGCAGGCCGTGCGCCCGTGATCCCTGACACTGCTCCTCGTGACGGCGCGAGCGTCGGACCCAGCACCTAGCCGCTGCGCGTTCGCAACGCTGTGCGAAGATCCGCGAATGAGTACTGATCCTGCGTATTTCATACCGACGGCGGACGGCGCCTTCATGCCGACGGCGTTTGCTCAGAGCCACTGGGGCGACGATCACCTCAACGGTCCGGCCATCGTCGGGTTGGCTGCGCGTTCGATGGAGAACCATTGTGGGGCTGACGAGTTCATGCCGACAAGGATCACGGTCGACCTCTTTCGCGCAGCACGAAACCTGCCCACCACGGTTGAGGTGCGGGTGGTGCGTGACGGTCGCCGGGTGCGCAATGCGGAATGCGATGTGGTGCAGGATGGTCGGGCGGTCGCGCACGCCACCCTGGTGCAGTACCGGCGATCGTCCGCCCCGCCCGGTGAAGAGTGGGCCACCCCGGTCGACGTACCGGAGCTGCCGCGTGCGGACGACGAACTGGTGCCGTTCATCGGCAGCGACGACGGCGGTTGGACACGCTCGCCGGCCGCGCATCAGAACACGTCGCGCAAGCGCTTCTACTACTCCTGCGCGAACATCGTTGCGGACGAGAAGATTTCACCATTCGTCAGGGCGGTGACAGTCGGGGAGTCGACCAGTTTGGTGACAAACCTCGGCACCCACGGAATTGGTTACATCAACGGTGATCTCACGGTGTCATTGGCGCGCCTGCCGCTCGACGACTGGCTTCTCGTGCAGGGTGACTCGCATTGGTCACACGACGGTATCTCGGTGGGCACGGCGACGCTGTTCGATCGACAGGGCGCGTTCGGGTCGGGCATGGTGACCGCGGTTGCGAATCCTGCGGCGCAGATCGACTTCAGTACGCGGCCGTTTCCCAGGGGTGAAGTCAACTACGAGTGAGCGTCGGCCGGCTCTGCGTCGAGGTCACTACTTCTTGCTGGTGCGGCCGCCCGATGACTTCTTGTCCGGCGGGTTCGAACCGCGTGACGCGAACCGCCCTACGGTTGCAACGCCAGGGATTCGCCCTACGGCGTTGTACACGTCGTTGCCCGTGGCGACGAGTGCCTCGAGTTGCGGCAGGATCGCGTCCATGGTTCGGATCATCGGATCGGCCAGCGCGAGATAGCGTTCCGCGCGGTCGATTGTTGCGTTGAGACGCTCAGTCGCTGCGGCCAGGTTCTCGATGAGATCGGGCACTTGGCTCACCATCTGTAGCGACGCGGGCGGTATGCGCATCGCTTCGGCGGCTACCGTCTGAGCGGTCTCGGCCGCCGCTTGTGCGGCTTCTTTGATTTCCTTCGGGGTGGGAACCTTGGGGCTCATGTGACAACGATCCCGCACTGCGACCGGATTGTCCGGTATTTGCCGCGGGCGAACTGGGTCGAAAGCAGGCCGCGGGCGGTCGGGAAACGTCATAGTGGCTGCCAGCTGTGAGGCGGCAGAGGGCGGCCGGTGGGTTGGCAGTGAACCGGGCTCGATTGTGAACCTGGCGACGCAAACCGGGGGCATTGTCAACCGGTGAGTGCAACGTTTAGGCGGCGGCTTGGTCGAGGAGTGCGGCTAACCGCTGGGCCGGTGTGTCGAGATCGAGGGTCGGTCTGGGCCGGCAAGTGCGTGGATATTACTATCGTTCGCCGCTGAGCAACAGGGCCGCATCGCTTGCTGCAGAAACTGTCAGACCCCCTCGCTATCTTCTCTATGGGGAGGAGATGATGAAGAAAATTACGGGACCGGTCAACCGAGCGAAGGTTGAGGCGCTCACTACGGACTGGGCGAATGACCCATCGACCACAGTCGAGATCGTCCACCCAGAGTTCAACGGCGACCAACGCAGCGGTGGTTTCGCGTTCCTGTGCGACCGCGGTCTACTCATCTGCGGCTATGACGGCGGCATCATGTGGTCGCTTGATCCTGGCGACGATGCGAGCAGGCTCGCAAAGGTCGAGCAGTACTGGCGGCAGAGCCAGCATCGAAATCGGGCGCTCGAGTTGGACGACGTGAGCCCGTGGCACCGCGCCGCGATTACGGCACTGGTGTCGGGATTGAGAAGTGTCTCCGACATTCCGCTCGCTGCACGTCCGGACCTGACTGACACTGCGCGAGCGGACGCGTTGCTCATCATGCTGCGCCGAAAGGTAACAGAGCCCACCGAGGCGGCGGCGCTGCGCGCATTGGCCAGGAATGACTGGCTTCTCAATGCACCCGAAGACGGCGAGGTGGCCCACCCGTGCCCGGTCTGCGGATCTCCGGCAGTCGGACGGCCCTGGAGATACTTCAGCGTCTGCGACGATTGTTACTCAACTACGGTGTGCGCTGATGGCCGCAACGTCGTCGGCTACAACACCGCCGGGTGGGGTGGCTTCGAGGCCATGCACGTCGATGACCGCAGCATCTGTGAGCAGGTCAGCGGGACGGGACTGGCGTGGGTCGATGGTCGAAAGTGCCGAATGGGCGAAGCGAAATTCGGTGGTGTCTTCGTCGCCGTCTCACCCCCACGTGAGTTCCGCGACGATGATGAATCCTATTTGGCCTGGATTGCCGACCACCCCGGCGGTTGGGTGGTCAACATCGCGCGCAATTACAACGCGGTGACAGCACGTGTGCACCATGCGGGCTGTCGGACGATCATCGGGAAGAACCCTGCCGCGGGCGTGTGGACGGGACCGTACATCAAGGTTTGTTCGGACCACGTGGACGAACTCGAGGAGTGGGCGATCAGTCACACCGGAGCGTCCATCCCGCTCTGTGGGACGTGCCACCCAGCAGACAACACCCTACGATCCAAGTCGTCCAAGCCGATTGAGCAACGTGTGGCGCCGGCGATGTCCGACGCTCGATGGGAGATACAAGGGCCGGCAGGGCGCAGCGCAGTAGTCGAAGCTTGGGCCGACGACTACATCCGTTTCGAACGTCTGCCTGACTGGCAGAAAAATCTGCGGGAAGAGATTCGCCGCCGCTGCCGACAGCTCGAACCTTCCGACGGACAGGTACTGCACGCAACGTATTTCGGCGCCAAGCTTCCCAACGCCGACGTCGAAAATGTTGTGCTGTACTACATCGACTCGTTCAGAGTCGCCGGCCGAAACGGGATACGCTTCGAGCACGGCGACGCTGTACCGCAGGCTCCCGATGGCGCCGAATATCCGTTCTGCTACCGCTACGCGCTGGCGCCGCGCTCGGGCGAATTCGCCCATTGGCGCCAGGGCCGAACACTGACCTCGTTCGACTGGATCGACTTGGGCGCGTTCGTTGGCGAGAAGAAGCTGGCGCAGACGTGGCGGGCGCTCGCCCGCGAGTGCGCGCGCGAGCATAGCCGCGTAACGGTGTGTGAGCCGGCTATCCCCGAGAAGCCATTTGCCGTCAGAGTCCAAGTCCGCCCGCCGCAGGGGATTCAGCCGGTGTGGGGAGGATTGGTGAAGGGGATCGTCGACGGGGTGGTCTGCGCATTCCAAGCTCAGACCGACACGACGGACATCGCTGAGATCACGACACGACTCGCGAGAATGCTCGGGGCAGATCCCGAGGAGATCGAGGCGTATCTGCTTGATCAACGCTGTGCCGTCCTAGGCACCGTGTCGCGACTGGTGTCCATCTACGGCAAGGGAGTCAAGTGGGATCCTGCCGACCACCTGTGCGTGGCTGGTGAGGTGCTTGCCGCTGAACCGGAAGACGACCGCTGGGCAATCAAGGGCGACGTCGTCGAAATCGACCGCTGAGACAGCCAGTTCGCAACGACAAGCGCGGGTGGCGGCCGCCGATATTGCTGCTGGAATTAGGAGAAGGCGACCGGACCATGACCGAATGTCGTAAGTGCGCAGCCGGTTTGTGCAGCCACGGAGGGCAGTGTCCGATGATGATTCGCTGGTACGACGACTCATGGGACGGCACCTTTTGGCGGCGGTGCGAGTGTACTGCCTGGGTCCGCGCTGCGGTGTATCCCGTAAGGGTCAGCCGCGTCGCGAAATGCGACTAGCGGGTTTCGATTACCGGGGGTCAGCTGAAACGCATTCACGCGGAACGTAATCCGGCCGACCCACGGCGTCGGGAGGGGCATACATAAATCGTCACAGTGACGCAATAACTCACGGCAGCCCCCGAGAAGTCGAGGAGGGCAGAAGGATCCGGTGCCGGCAGCCCACCGACGGCTAGCGCAGCGTGCGATTGAGCGAAGAGGCCGTCCGAGTTTCTCGAGCAAAGGTCGACGCGAGTACCACCGTGTGCATGGTATCGACTGACCCTTATCCCAAGCCGGCGATCACTGCGACTAATCCTGCCTCGTAGCCGCCCAGCGACGGGGGACTCAATACGTCACTGTGACGAAACAATGTTGCCCCGTGAACATCGCATCGCTGGCCGGCGCCGTACCCGTCCCGGGCGAGGTTGTCTACGCCGGAACCAAAGCCGCCGTCGTCGCCCTGTCCACTGCCATGGCAGATGAGTTCACCACGCACGGGGTAGAGGTCAGCGTGGTATCCCCGCCATTCACCGCGACCGATCTGATCGCCGGAATCGCAACCCCGTCAGGAAGCAAGGCTGTGACGCCCGACGCGATCGCCACAGCCGTCGTCGCGGTCATCGAACGCCCGAGAACCCATGTTGTGGTGCCACATTCGATGCGCTTCATTGCGCCACTGATGTCGATGATGGGTCCGCGGAGTCGCCGCAGGCTCAACAAACTCGTCGGATCTGACCGCGCCTTCCTCGACTACGACGGCGCCGCACGACGCGCCTACCAACAGCGCATCGACACCGCGATGGGTGCCAACGACATCCCACCCGGTTACCATAATGATTGATGCAATGGTCGGTCCCATGACGTCGAGCACATATCTGGGTCGTCGCTCGGTGTTTCTGAGCCGAAACAGCATGCGCGCTGACTGTTTCGCTACGGCGACAGACTACGACGGTACGAAGGAAAGACCATGAAGGCGCCTGCCGACCGGGTAGCTTAGTGGCGGCGGTAGATATGCGCGCGGTGTTCGATGCTGCCTATGTGGGGACCCAGTCGTTCTCCACCAACTGCCAGTCGGTGCAGCCTGCCGCGCCGACTGACAAACTCGGCTGCACCTGATCGAAGGCCCTCATAGTCATCCCTTCTTCCTGGTTAGCTCGCTGACACTGCGCCTTGGCTTTTCGACATCCTTTGCTGCAAGTTGTCGAAGCCTCCACTCGTAGATGGGGTCGGCTGCGCGGTACGGCGTATCACCATCAAGGACAAGTTCGAAGAGGTCGTGCATGGCCTTTCCGCGCTTCGCTCTGTCGTTGGCGAGCAGCCGCCGTCGCCAGGCCATGTCGCTGAGTACGGTGACCAGCCGCACGATCTCGGGATACATGGCTGCGTTGCGGCTTGCAGTGCCCGCGCCTCGCTGAGCCTCATCGGGTTGAAGTTCGATGAGACGGAATCCGATCGCTTCCAGCGGTCGCCAGTAGTTCCACTGCTCCACGATGTCGTAGGCGTCGGTGAAAGATTGCAGAATCGCGGGCCGGCCGTGTTGGCGGATGAGACGTTGGTGCCGTCGGTGTGCAATCAGGCGATGAAACGTCGTGTGAGTTGGGATGTGTACACCCGAGCCGAAGCTGTGCGACGGCGATGACTGA
>NZ_QMEW01000050.1 GCF_003284965.1 Mycolicibacterium sp. GF69 | reverse complement strand
ATTCATCGTTGCGATCGACGATTTCGGAGCCGGTTATGCCGGGCTGACTCTTTTGGCGGATTTTCAGCCGGACTTGATCAAGCTCGATATGGGTCTGATCAGAGACATCGACCATGACAAGGCGCGCAGGACCATCTGTAGCAGCATCGTTGAGATGAGTCGCGAGCTGGGCGTGGAGGTCATCGCCGAGGGGATTGAACGGCGAGATGAATTGCGGTGCCTCGCAGATATCGGCGTCCATCTTTTCCAGGGTTACTACATTGCGAAGCCTTCTTTCGAAAGCCTCGCCACGATCAATCCGGCGATGTACGCCTCCTGACTGAGCCAACGCGTAGGTGTTGTCACCCCGTAGGAGAACAGCTCTCGTGAGACAGACGTCAACCGTGCAACAGCCGACACGGCGTTGGCGAAGCCCTGCACACTGGTTCGACGGCGGGAACAGCCAAATGCCGCCAGGCCGTCATCGCCCTGGCGGCATCTGTGCTGCGCGTCGTGGCGCGGAGACAGTCCGGTCGTCAGTCCACCGACCATGTGTAGCGGTAATCAGCTTGTTCAAGAATGGTTTCCGCGTCATCGACAGGCGGGTAGATCCATTCGGTGTTGATGCGGTGTTTGAATGCTTTGGCGTCGTTACCGGTCATCTGCACTTCGCGGTCCCAGCCGGTCGTGAGGACTGCACCGGCACCACCGAGATCCAGGCACGTCACGTAAGGGTTCGGCGCGAAGGCGACCGGCTGGAGGCCTAGCAGGTCGGCAGCGACGTTGTGCCCTGCAAACTTGCCCAGCGGTGTCGCGTGCTGGCAGCTCTGCATCGTGACGTGGCCATCCTCGACAGGCGCGGCTGCGGTATCGCCGGCGGCGTAGACATCCGGAGTCGAAGGGACGCGGAGATATTCGTCGACGACCAACCGGCCGAGCGCATCTCGGTCACCGGGGATCATCGCGGTGAGCGGGCTCGCCGTCATTCCCACGGTCCACACCGTCGTCGATGCGGGGATGACCTCGCCATCGATGAGGGTCACTTGTGAGTCGCTGGCTTCGCTGACTCCGGAACCCAGACGGACCTCGATACCCAGCCGATCCAACGCTGAGGTGATGGACGGGCGCGGGCCCTCGCCGAGTTGGGGGCCAACCTCGGTGCTCCGATCGACAAGGATCACCTTGGCTTGTACAGAACTGGCCTCCGCCATTTCGCGCAGCCGGCCCATGAGCTCGGTGGCTATCTCTAATCCGGTGAAGCCGGCGCCGATCACGACAGCGGTGAATCGCCCCTCGTGAGCCAAGCCGTCGCTGATCACCCTCAGCCTTTGGATGTGTCGCTCAAGAGAATCGGCGGCGGAGATCGTATCGATGTTGAACAGGAACTCTCGTCCGGGAAGATCGGGCCTGAGCACTTGGCTTCCCGAGGCAAGAACGAGTCGGTCGTAGTCGAGAACGCGAACCCGGTCCGTCGAGTCGATGACGGTGACTGCCTTTGCCGCAGTGTCGATGTCAGTCACCCGGGCGCGAACCCGCTCGACGCCGATCGGCTTGAGTACGCGGTCGAGAAGAACTGACATCTGGACGGGATCGCGTTCGTACAAGCGAGGGCGGATCACCATCTCGTCACTATCGCTGACGAGAGTGATGTTCGGACGAGTGCCCGTCGATCCATTGTCGCGCCCCACCCGCGCAGCGGCTGCTGCACTCCATACGCCGGCAAAACCGCCGCCAATGACCAATATTTTCATGATGTTTAACTCCTTCGTGTTGGTTGTTTCCGGGTCCGCACAGCTCAGCGACGCCGGGGATTCGGCCCGCTGTCTTTTCCTCAAAGCCGTTATGCGGAAATGTGACTCATCTCCGATGGCGGCAATAGGGTGGGTGGCCACACTGGGCCCGATGCGGTGGATGGCCCCAATGTCATGACGCCGTAGCCGACCAGATTGTGATCTCGGGGGGCGTCACGTCCGCGCGCACTCAGGCGCACTCGAACGCTTCGTCGACTGCTCAACCAGCGCCCGCCGCAGGGCGCCACGTCCCCGGTGTAGCCGTGACATCACCGTTCCGAGAGGGATATCGAGAAGTTCAGCGACCTCCGCGTAGCGGAACCCCTCAACATCGACGTAGAACACCGCCATGCGTTGCCCTTCGGGCAGATCCGCCAGTGCGCCCTTGACGTCGCCGTCGCCCAACGCCTCCAACGCAACCAATTCGGCTGATGCGGACGTGATTGACGACTGACGCACCGCAGGGTTGAACTCCAGGTCTGCGAGGTGCTCGGTGAGCACCTCGGTAGGTCGCCGCTCTGTACGGCGGTGGCGGTTGATCCACGTGGTGACCATGATCCGGAACAGCCAGGCGCGTATGTTGGTACCGCTCGCGAACTGCCCGAAGCTGCGGTACGCCTTCAGCATGGTTTCCTGGACCAGATCTTCAGCGTCAGCGTGGTTCCGGGTATAGCGCCAAGCAGCCCTGTACAGCTGATCCAGCAGCGGCCAGGCCTCCTGAACGAACCTTTCGCGCTGATCTTCACGGTCACGCTGATCTTCAAGGTCATTGACTTCGATGGTGAGTGTCATTTTGTTGCAGCCTCCGACTGAATGAGCAAGCCACTTGCACTGCTTGTTTGACGATCAGACCGCCGCTGGTGTGATGCCGATTCGGTGAAAGGTGTTGAACGTCACGGAAGGTCGCTGGCCTGTGGACGACGCTGCCTGGAATCCGACGTCCTGACGGGAAGCGCTATCGCCAGCGAGCACAGTAAGACAACAGTCAAAACGACGGCGTTGAGCGTCGCGTCCAACGGTCCGTACATGTGCAACATGGGAACGTGGTAGATCAGGTGGAGCAGATTGAACACTGACAGCGTCAAAGCCGTGGCGCGCATCAGGGCGCGATTGGTCAAGTAGGCAAAGGCCATCACGCTGAGGGCGGCCGTCGCCAAATACATCGCCCCCACATCTTTGGCGAAGTGTTCGTTGTACGGCCCCAGCACCGGAAGCCACCGAAGACCCATGCCGGGGAACGTGTTGTACCAGTGCAGCGGGGCGAAGTGGTTGCGTCCAGCAGAGTGGTGTACGAGTCGGACCTGATCAGCGGTACCGGCGTGTCGTAGCCGAGTGATTGAAGGTCATCGCGTGATTCTTCGAGGGACCGTCCAAAGTCACTCGAGCAAAGAAGGAACACACGCGATGACCGCTGCCCACAATATCGACCTGCCCACGGTGCTGGCCGAACGACTCACCACCACGCATCCCGACGTGCTGCGCGAGCTGCTCGCCACGTTTATCCACACCCTGATGGGCGCCGAGGCCACGCCCTGTGCGGGGCCGGATACGGTGAACGCAGCACCGAGCGCACGAACTCCCGCAACGGATACCGGCACCGCCAATTCGACACCCGTACAGGTAGTTTGGATCTTGCAATCCCGAAGCTGCGGCAGGGCTCCTACTTTCCGGATTGGCTGCTGGAACGCCGCAAGCGTGCTGAGCGGGCGCTGACCACCGTGGTCGCCACCTGCTATCTGCTCGGAGTCTCCACCCGGCGGATGGACAAGCTCGTCGAAACCCTCGGCATCACGTCGTTGTCGAAGTCGCAGGTCTCGGTGATGGCGAAGGAACTCGACATCGCCGTCGAGGCGTTCCGTACCCGGCCGCTCGATGCCGGCCCGTACACGTTTGTCGCCGCCGATGCGCTGGTTTTGAAGGTCCGCGAAGGCGGCCGGGTGGTCAACGTCCACGCGCTGATCGCGGTCGGGGTCAACGTCGAGGGGCACCGCGAGATCCTGGGCATCGACGTCAGTACCGCCGAGGACGGCGCGGGCTGGTTGACGTTCTGGCGGTCGTTGACCGCCCGCGGCCTGTCGGGGGTCAAACTGGTCACCTCCGACGCCCACGCCGGGTTGGTGGCCGCGATCGGGGCGACGCTTCCCGGGGCGGCGTGGCAGCGGTGCCGCACGCACTACACGACGAACCTCATGGCAATCACGCCCAAGAGTTCGTGGCCGTGGGTGCGCACCCTGCTGCATTCGGTGTTCGATCAACCCGACTCTGAATCTGTTGCGGCGCAATATGATCGGATCATCGACGCACTGGCCGACAAACTTCCCAAGGTCGCCGATCACCTAGAGAACGCCCGAGCGGATCTGCTGGCGTTCACCGCGTTTCCCAAGCAGATCTGGCGCCAGATCTGGTCGAACAACCCCCAGGAGCGGCTCAACAAGGAAATCCGGCGACGCACCGACGTCGTGGGCATCTTCCCCGACCGCGCCGCGCTGATCCGCCTCGTCGGCGCCGTCCTAGCCGAACAACACGACGAGTGGGCCGAGTCGCGGCGCTACCTCGGCCTGGACGTGCTGAGCAAATCCCGAGCCGACCAGAACTCACCGACAGAACAGGAGGACACGCCGGCGGCGCTGACCGCCTGAACCATCACCTCGAAGAATCACACGACGACGTCGTACACCACGTCCATGGACTTGACCGGCGAAGTAAGCCCATCCGCCGACGAAAAGTCCGGTGAGTGCCTGCACGATCAAACAGCCACGGTGCATAAAAGGGTTCATCCCCCTATGACGACGCAGCAGCCCAGATTGTGAGGTCATGGGTGACCTCTGCCACTTCAGCTGATGCAATGTCACATTTCCGAGCCGCCCGGTGTCTAAAGAGTGTCCCAACCGGCTTAGGAGGATCCAGATGCCTGTCGACAACGCGTGGAGGTCGGTCCGCAGGCTCCGCTTCGTCGCGACCGGCCGTGGCCAAGCCAGGGCGCTGGCCGAGAACCGACTTCAGCAGAACCGCGACATTCACATCGACGCTCCCGAAGCCGACGCTGAGACGCCGGCCGCAACCATGCACATAACTCCATCGCACATGATGCGGTGTTAGGTGTCGTCCACTGCAGAGCGTTTGGCGATGGACCGTTCGACGTGTGTAGACCCTTGCGCTGTGAGCCCAACAGACGGGAAGTTGCCGAAATGACGAACGTCGAATTCGATCGATTGGCAGCTGATCTGGACCGTGCACTGCTGATCAACGTCGCATACCGCCTCCTGGGTTCGATGGCGGACGCCGAGGACGTGGCGCAGGAAACGTACTTCCGGTGGTATCGGATGACAGGGGTTGAACGTGATGCCATCCGTACTCCGGCGGCGTGGTGCGTCCGTGTCGCCACCCGTATTTGTCTCGACAATCTGACCTCGGCGCGGCGCCGCCGCGAACTGTATGTGGGTCCGTGGTTGCCCGAGCCGATACCGAGTCAGAACTTCCAAACAACATCGGTGTCAACCGATCCAGCCGAACTCGTCGCAATCGGCGAGCATGTCACCATGGCCATGCTGGTGGTCTTGGAGTCGATGACTCCAGCAGAGCGGATCTCTTTTGTGCTGCGCGATATGTTCAGTTATCCGTTCTCGGAAATCAGCGACATCTTGGGGAGGTCCGAGGCGGCATGCCGGCAGCTGGCGGTGTCGGCTCGGCGACGAGTCGACCCGACGCGCCGATGCGCACGCGATCAACAGCGGCACAACGACACCACGATCGCCCTGTCCAAAGCCTTTCAGCGCGGCGATATCGAATCGCTTATCGGACTCCTCGACCCCGATGTCAGCGTGACAAACGACGGGGGCGGCCGGGTCCGTGCTGCCTTACGACCCATCTTCGGGACGGAGCGAGTTCTGCGCTACCTGAGTGGGGTTCGGCGCAAAGAACCCGATGTGGACACCTCGGTGGTCGACGTCAACGGCCAAGCCGGTCTGCGTATGCAGCGCGGCGGCGTCACCATAGCCGTGGCAGCGTTGGAAGTGCGCGACGGACTCATTACTCGACTCTGGATCATGAGAAACTCCGACAAGCTCGGATACTGGAATGCTGACAGCGCATCGACACCCCGCTGTCGCCCTGTGCCCGCCGCTCATCAGAGCCCGCAATCGCGGGCACCTGCGACTTGAGAGAAGGAGGCTCGCCCGCCTCGCCCCCCGGTCGGGCAAGGTCAGCGGGTGCGCAATGTGAGAGCGAGGTGGGTGTTGTCGGGTAGTTCGCCCGGTGCAACGAGGGCGATCCAGCCGCCTCGGCTGAGGACGAGTTCGATGAGTTCGTCCACGGCGTCGTCGATGACGTCGGGGTGATCGACGTCGTCTGCGGGGGTGAGGGTGTCGCCAGAGCTGTCGAGGCGGGCGGGGTGGTAGTAGTGCTCTTCGACGACGAGCATTTCGGGACGTTCCCAACGGGCGGCCAGCCAGGCGCTGTCGATGTCGCGCATGACTCGTCCGGTGCGGGCGCGGCGTTCGACGTGTCTGAGAGCATCCTCGCCACGTGACGTCAGGTAATCGCGTAGTACTGGGCGGACGAGATTGATGAGCACCTCGGTGGGGGTGGTGAGGTGGTTGCCTTTCACGGTGCCGGCCAGCCGGGCGGTGTTGCGGGACAGGTTCCGGAACGTGGAAGCGGTCGGTTCGGCGGCGGCCAGTACGAGCGGTGTGGGGTTGAGTTTCAGGGCGGCCCCCAGTGCGCGGTCGACGCGCCGCACGAAGTCGTTGGGTCGTTCGACGGTGCGGTCCCGGTTCTTGCCGGTGACGCGCCGGTGGATGGGGAAGGCGCCGGCGGGGGTGAGGGTAGCGCCGTGTCCATGTAGGAGGCGGGCTTGCTCGGTGGACAACAACAACACGGTGTGGCGTGGGGTGTGATGCAGGGCGCGCACCAGATCGCGGGTGGCGAAGGTGGGATCGATGACGCAGCGGTCGATCACGGAAACCGGCAGAGTGGCCCAGCAGCTGTAAGCGCGGTTGACGAACAGCACGATCGCTCTGTCAGCGGGTTGACCGAGCGCTTCCGTGATCATGGCCGATAGTGCATCAAGCAGCGCTTCGGCGTATGTGCAGCCTTCGACCGCCAGCCGTTGACGCGCCTGATTCACCAGGGATCTCAGCGTGGCGGTGTCCTGGCCGTTCGGTCGGGGGCCGGGCTCGGTGTTGGCCACGATGGAGATGCTCGGATCGGACCGCATCGACTGCAGCACGGTCACCATGTCTGTTGTGACCGGGACGAGATGGTCGCTGTCGGTGATACCGAATGCCGTTGCGACTGCGGATAAACCGCCAATGGGGCGGGGAGTGGAGGGGGTCATGGTCATGGCGGGTCCCGTCGGGAAGGCCTCACCACCGCCGAAGCGGGTGTGATGCGCTCTGCAACGAGGTCTTCCTCGGCCCGTCAGTGACTCTGGTTAGGCGGGCTGCCTGCGCCGGGTCCGGTTGGCCGGAACGTGTTGACGAACGTCAGGCTTGATGAGGTACTCCCCTCATCACCAGAATGACGAAGCACAGTTCGTGTGTCAAGGCGCCTGGAAGGTGGAAACCGATCACGCTTGCGAAGTGGGCCCGAGGGCGGAGAGTAGGTCGGCGACGCGGTGATGAGCTTCCAGCGGATGGCGCAGGTGACCGTCAGGATTGATGCGGTAGTGGTTACGGCGCCCCACTTTGGTGCGGGTGAGGTAGCCGCCGAGAATCAAGTCGGACACGATCAGTTGCACCGCGCGGCTCGTGATACCGACCCGGGCGGCGATTTGAGGCAGGGTTTGGTGCGGATCATCGGAAATGCACAGCAGCACATGGGCGTGGTTGCTCAGGAAGGTCCATGATCCCGCGGCCGCGGCGTCTTCAGTGGTTGTCGAAGGGCTCAGCTTTGAGTTGTCGACGGGGGGTTCGGTGGACCGCATGCCACACGACGTTAAGGCATGCCAAACGAAGTCGACTTCAGATAGCACTCCGCGGAGACCGAACGGCAACGCGGGGCCTGGTCCTTGACAGACGAACTGTAGTTCGCCATTCTGGGTCCTTGGAGGGGAGTACCCGCCTGGCTCGGATCGTCATTACGGCAGCACCCTGTAGCTGCCCGGTCTGAGCGCCATCGTTCGCGACACCAGCGTGCGGTGGTTGGGGAGACCTCCGGTTCACCGTTCGAACCGGAGGAAAGCACATGATTGTTCCGTTGTGGGCGTGGGCTGCGGTCCTCGGCGTCATCTTGCTCATGCTCGCCATCGACCTGTTCGCCCACCGCGAGGCGCACGTGGTCGGCGTCCGCGAAGCGGCCGCTTGGTCGGCGGTGTGGGTCACCCTCGGGTTGGCGTTCGGGGCGATCGTGTGGTGGGCGTGGGGGGCGGAGTTCGCCGCCCAGTACTACGCCGGCTACGTCATCGAAAAATCGCTTGCCGTTGACAACGTCTTCGTCTTCGCGATCATCTTCAGCTACTTCGCCGTACCGCGGGAGTACCAGCACCGGGTGTTGTTCTACGGAGTGCTCGGCGCCCTGGTGTTCCGGGCGATCTTCATTGCCGCCGGCTCGGTCCTGATCGCCAGCTTCGCCTGGATCCTGTACATCTTCGGCGCGTTCCTTGTGGCCACCGGCGTCCGGATGGCGATGCACCGCAACGAAACCATCAATCCCGAGCGCAGCATGGTGCTAAGGCTGTTCCGCCGCCTCATCCCCGTCACCGACACCTATCACGGGCAAAGTTTCCTCATCCGGCAAGCCGGACGGTGGGTGGCCACCCCGCTGCTCGCGGTGCTCGTTCTGGTCGAGGTCACCGACATCGTCTTCGCCGTGGATTCCATTCCCGCGATCTTCGCGGTCACCCAACAACCGTTCCTGGTGTTCACCTCGAACGCCTTCGCCATCCTCGGCCTGCGCGCCATGTATTTCCTGCTCGCCGACCTCATGCACCGCTTCGTCTACCTCAAACTTGGTCTCGCCCTGGTCCTGGTCTGGGTCGGCATCAAAATGCTGCTGCTGGAGATCTACAAAATCCCTACCGGTATCTCCCTTGCCGTCGTCATCGCCCTGCTCGCCATCGCTGTCGCCGCGAGCTGGATCCGTACCCGTAACCGCGCAACCCCGACGACTAGCGTTGACTCCTCAAAGGCCGATACCCCGCCGTGAATTATCCACGCGCAGTGAGCTATTCCGCAAGCAGCGGGCATCTCAGGCCGCCGTTGTCCCGGTGGGCATCAGCCGGTCGAGTACGTCGGTCAGCGTGATCAACCCGATGGGGGTGCTATCGCCATCGGTCACGAGGACCACATGAACGCGTGTTTCCCGCATGGTGCGCAGCGCTTCATACACCGGGGTTTCACGCTTCAGATTCACCGCGGGCCGCATCAGGTCGGCGGCAGTCGTGCCCGGTGCAGCGGCCAAGCTGTCCCTCACGTGGACGACGCCTTCGACCGTGCCGTCGCGTTGCACGAGCAGGCGGAGATGACCGGTGGCGCGAGAGGCCGACTGGATGGTCGCCGGGTCGGCGTGAACAGGTACCCCGCTGGGTGGTCGTCCTGTTACGAGGTCACCGATGGTCAGCGCCTGCAACTGCAGCGCGCTCATCAGGTTGGAGCTGTACTGCTCGCCGAGGATTCCCACGGTGGCCGAATGTTCCACCAAGTGCCGCAACGTGTCCGGATCTTGTCCGGAGGCCACCTCGTCGACCGGTGTCACCCCGACCCGGCGCAGGCACCAGTTCGCGGCGTGGTTCAGCCTGACCAGTAACGGCCTCGTGGCAGCCATGAAGGCGCGCATGGGTAGTGCGAGCATGATCGCCGAGCGTTCCGGATGGGCGATCGCCCACGACTTGGGTGCCATCTCGCCGACCACCAGATGCAGGAAGGTCACGATGAGCAACGCCAAAATGAAACCGGCGACATCGGCAACCCATCCCGGCGCACCCCACGAGCTGATCAGCGGCGTGAGCCAGTGGTGCACAGCAGGTTTAGTGATGGCGCCGAGCGCCAACGTGCATACAGTGATGCCGAGCTGAGAACCGGCGAGCAGCACCGAGAGTTCACTGGTGCTGCGCAATGCCGCGCGCGCCGAGCGGCTGTCCGAGGCGGCATCCTCAATGCGGTGTCGGCGCGCGGCGATGAGCGCGAACTCGACGGCGACGAAGAACGCGCTGGAGGCGATCAGGACGACGGTGACCACCGCCACGACAAGCGGGCTCACTGCTGTGCCTCCTGCTCGGGACGGACAGCGACGAACACTGATGACGGCACATGTTTGTCGACCGCCCGAACCTCGATGGTGAGGACGTCCTGGGGTTGTGGTTCCTCGGCCACCAAGTCCGACGCCTCGGGCTGCAGCCCGATCGTCACTTGGTCACCGATAGCGGGCAGACCGCCGAATTCGGCGATGGCCAAGCCGGCAATGGTCTCGTAATCGCCGTCGGGTAAGGGCCGATCCAGAAGGCGGTGCACCTCGTCGAGCGGAGTGTCACCGGGTATCAGCCACCCGTCACCTTCGACGACGGTCTCGGAGTGCTCCAGGGCATCGTGCTCGTCATCGATTTCACCCACCAGCTCCTCGGCCATGTCCTCGATGGTGACCACGCCGGCGAACCCGCCGTACTCATCGATCACCAGTGCCATTTCCTCGTCGGCGCTGCGCAGGGCGTCCAATACCGACGGCAATGGCATCGTGGTCGGCACGACAACGGTTGGGCGGCAACGGCTTGCGGCTGTACCACCGACGACGTCGGAATCCAGTAGATCGAGCATGTGGACCACGCCCAACAAGTCATCGGGGCCCTCGCCGAACACCGGGTAGCGAGTGTGACCGGTAGCCATCTTGGCCAGTACCGCAGCGGCGGGCTCATCGGCGGACACACCATCGACCCGAGAACGCGGAATCATCGCATGCTCGGCGGACCGCGACGGGAAGTCCAGCGTCCGGTCCAAAAGCGCAGACAGATCACGCGGCAGTTCCCCGGCGTCGCGCGATGCTGCCACGATGTGCTCGAGGTCTCGGGGTGTCGCCGAGTGTTCGACGTCGTGCACCGGTTCGATCCGCAAGGCGCGCAACAACACGTTCGAGCTCTGGTCGAACAGCCAGATCAGCCATCCGAACAGCCGCAGATACCAGGTGGTCGACAAAGCCAGTGCTCGGGCTACGGGTTCGGGCCGGGCGATCGCGAGGTTCTTCGGAAACAACTCACCGAAAAGCATCTGCACCAAGGTGGAGAACAGAATCGCCACGACAGCACCGATCGCGACTCCCACACCGACGGGCACACTGACACCGCCGAGCAACGTTCCGACGCCTTCACCGATCAGTGGTTCGGCCACATAACCGACCAACAGACCCGTGACGGTGATTCCGAGCTGGGCGCCCGAGAGCATGAACGACGTTCGCCTGGTTACCGCCAGCGCGCGTTGTGACGCCACGTCGCCGCCCTCGGCTCGTGCCTTGAGCCGGGACCGGTCGACCGCCATATACGCGAATTCCTGGGCCACGAAATAGCCGGTGAGCGCGGTTATGAGCAGGACCACGACCAAGCCGAGCACGATACCCACGATCGCTGTCACCATCTCCCCACCTCCGGCCCGCGCATCGTCACGGCGTCAGCCCGGGGTGGGACGGGTCTTCGGGGTTCGGCGGTTGAGCGCCTCATCACTCCCTCTGGGGCAAGCGAACGGAACAGTTTTCAGCATAGCGAAACCCGGCACACGAATCCTTTGGTGAAGTGTGCGAGGCAGGGATGAGCCGCAGTGAGGGCTCACTCGGCCCGCCGTAAACGGGCGCAGACGTCGAAGCCATCGGCAATAATGCCGCGGTGGAATCTGAACCCGGTCAGCCGCGCGGCGCCCAGCGTGTGCTGACTCCGCTGCTGCACGAAGCCCGGCGTCGGCCCACCCACCTGAGGCCGCGCGCACTTCCGGTGCCGCTGCGCGTACTCGCCGTCATCACCTGGCTGGGCGCAGCGATCATGCTCGCGTTCGGCTTCATTCC
Organism: Mycolicibacterium sp. GF69; assembly: GCF_003284965.1. GTDB lineage: Bacteria > Actinomycetota > Actinomycetes > Mycobacteriales > Mycobacteriaceae > Mycobacterium. Next base: position 15,010 of record NZ_QMEW01000050.1, on the reverse strand, counting down.
CGGCTTGTTTGCCCCCGAGGAACATTCGCTCTACGGCGGCGAACTGGTGTTCAAGTACTCACCGATATGGCCACTGCTGTGCGGTATTGCGGTGGGTTCCGGTGTCGCGGCGGTGGGTTACGTCTACACCGCGACCAGTCCGGACGCGCCCCGGCATCACGCGCTGCTCGCGTGGTGCGCCGGTATCGCGACTCCACTCATCCCGATTCTCATCCTGACCATCGACCGTAGCTGGCAGGTGTTCCCGACTGCCGCAGCGTGGTTGGGCGCCGCCGCCCTCGTGATCACCCAGCTCCATGTACGCCGGCGCCCGACTCGTTCCTGGCTGGGCGCCCTGCTGACCTGTCTGGTCGCCGCACCCTGGGCTCCCAGCATCTGGGCGAACATCCGCTTCGGTCGGGCGCTGAACGCCGCCCCTCCCGCCGAGCCCAGCGAACAGCTGCATCTGCTGCTCGACGACATCGGTACGCAGACGTACGTCCCGGCGATCGCGCTGGCTTTCGTGGCCGCGATGGCCACCGGCGGTGTCGCCCTCGCCGCACATTCCCGGTCGGCCGTCGTACACAGCGTCTCCCGCCACCGACAGGGTTGGAAGTACACCACGGTGCTGTGCGCGGTGGCAGCCATCGTCATCATCCTCGAGATCACCGAAGTAGGCGGAGTAGCTTCGGGTTTCAGGGAGAACTATTGGACTCCAGGCGGCCCAGGCACCTGGCCGCACGCGATTCTGGTCGCGCTTGCGATTGCCTACGGCACACGCCGGTCGTTCCAGTCGGCGCTGCTGCCCCGCGGGGATGTGCGGACCAGCCTGACTGTCGGGATCAGCGCACTGTCCGGCCAGATCGTCATCGCGTTGGTGATGATCGTAAATCTGTTCGCCCATGCGATCACCGGGCCGATGAGCGCCACTATCGCGCCGCCGGCGGGCCTGGAACTCGCCATCATGTGGGTGGCGCTGTTCAGCCTGGTGCCTGTCGCCGTGCGCCGAAACCGGAACGGAACCGTGGGCCAGCTGGTCGCCCGGATCGGCCTGCTGTTCCTGCTGCCTGTGTACGTGAACATCACGCTGACCCAGTTGGGTGTGACGGTGCCCGTCGCGTTCTGGGCCAAACCCACCCAGGTCGTGACGTGCCTGGTCGTCATCGGCTGTCTGACAACGGTTCTGGGTCTCACTGGTCGGCCCACGCCTATCCCGTCCGAGCTGGTGAACCGGTTGGTGGTGATTCCGCTGCTCATCGTCCTGGGCACCGCGTGGATTCCGAGTGTCATCGCCGCCCCGCTGACGCCCGTCATCGCGGTGACGGCCGCACTGTTCGCACTGCTGTGGGCGATGCCGCCGGATTCCGGAGCCGCGCACACGGGAGTCGTGCTCGCGGTATCGGCGCAGTTGCTCTTGGTGGCCGCAACCGCCGGCATCGTCACCGTCTATCAGGACTTCTCCGCCGATGACACGACGCTGGCGCTGTTGTTGTTCGCGGTGCCGTTGAGCACCTTGCTGTGCGCCCACGTCCAACCCGCATCCGAGGGCACCGACCCTGCGCCGTCGCCCGAGGGGTCGGTGTAACAACAAGCGACGCTGGCGATTACGTCCACGCGCGCTCGCGCCATCGCCAGGCCTTGTCGTGAAGGAAGGTGGCGAAGTCTCGTGGCGGGCGATCAAGCAGTCGGCTGACGTCGTCGGTGATGGGTTGGTTCAGCCCGAACCGGGTCAGCGTGTAGACCGCAGCCATGAAACCGATTGTGTCCCAGCCAACGTGGCGTCGGCGCAGTCGCCGGGCGAAGGCGATCAACCCGGGATGCGGGTAGGTCACGGGGTATCCCAGCTCCTCGGTCAGTGCTGCCGCCACCTGCTCCATGGTAAGGGCTTCTGGCCCCGTCAAGTGGTGCACGGCGTTGCGGTGCGCGCCGGGATCGAGCAGCGCCAGCGCCGCCACGGCTGCGGCGTCGCGGGCGTCGAGGAAGGTGGTACGGCCGCCGCCGGCGGGAATGAAGAGTTCGCCGCGGTCGGCGATGTCGACACCGTGGGTGGAGATGTGTCGGTGCAGGTTCTGCATGAAGAAGCTGCACCGCAACACAGTCCATGTCATCGAACTTTCGTGGAGCGCCTGTTCGACCAGGTAGTGCGGGATGAAGCGAGCGCGGTCAGCTCCGAAGACCGACACATAGACGATGTGCGAGCATCCCGCGTCTTGGGCGGCATGGATGAACGGGATGACCGCCTGGCGGGCCGCGCGGTTCCCCGGAAGCGGAAACAGCAAGAACAGGCGCGTGACACCGGACAAAGCGGCGTCCCACGTGGTTCGGTCGAAGAAGTCGAACCCGATCCTCTGCACGGTCGCGTCGTCGCGCGGGTCTGCGTGGGCGTGGCGGCTGGCGATGCGCCGAGGCACGATGTCCGGCAAGCCTGCCAGAATGTCGACGAGTTCTGCGCCGACGTTGCCCGTCGGCCCGGTGATCAAGAGCACGATGTCATGATGCAGCGGCGACCGCCGCATCGTCGAGAAGCCACCGCCGACCACGGCGCGAAGTGCGAGTGGGTTGGCGCGTTCTGCGAGCGCAACCCCCACCCGGTTGTCGTAACTTTGGCCTCAACAGGCATCGACACCAGGAGAAACTCATGAGTTGGTCTACCAAAGACGTTCCCGATCAGCGCGGCAGGACCGCCGTCATCACCGGAGCCAACGGCGGACTCGGCCTTGCCTCGGCCAAGGCGCTCGCCGCGGCCGGCGCGCACATCGTGATGGCAGCCCGCAATCAGGCCAAAGCAGCCGACGCCCGCGCCGAGATCCTGGCCGAGAACCCGAAGGCGTCAGTGCAGATCGTCGACCTGGATCTCGGGTCCCTCGCCTCCGTCGCGACCGCGGCGAACACGATCGCCGAGAAGCACGACAGGATCGACATCCTGATGTGCAATGCCGGGGTGATGGCCCTCCCGCAGGGGACCACGGTCGACGGCTTCGACACCCAGATGGGCACGAACGTGCTCGGCCACTGGGCTTTGATCTCCCATCTGCTGCCGGTCGTTGTCGCAACTGCGGGCGCGCGCGTGGTGACCCTGTCGAGCACGGCCCAGCACGCCGGCCGCGCAGTGGACCCCTCCGATCCGCACATGCGCGAGGGTTTCGACGAGTGGCGCATGTACGGCCAAACCAAGCTGGCGATGCGCCATTTGGCGGTGGGTCTGCAGGCGCAGTTCGACGCTGCCGGCGTCGATGCGAAGGCGCTGTCCGCACAGCCAGGCCTGACGAACTCCGATCTGCAGACGACCACTCAGGCGCACGGCAGCGCAGGCCTGCTGGGTGCCGTCTCGGAGAGGTTGGTCACCGTGATGGGTATGTCGACAGACCGCGGCGCCCTCAGTCAGCTGCGGGCCGCGGTCGATCCGAAGGCCCCGGGTGGCGGATTCTATGGACCCCTGTGGGGCACGAACGGCCCGCCGGTCCGTAAGCCGTTGATCCGGCCCGGGAGCGCGGCGGCCATTGCGGCGTTGTGGCAGGTTGCCGAGGCCGAGACGGGGCTCCGGATCGACGTGGGCGCTGTCGTCGGAGCATGAGCACCGTGGTCGCGCCGTTCCGCCTGTCGCTGACGTTCGTGCGGGTCCTGCTCGCCGATCTGGGCGTGCGCGCGGCGGACCTCCTGGATGCCGCAGCGCTGCCCGGCGATCTGTTCAGTCGTGAGGAGGCGGTGTTGTCCCCGCCGCAGTATTACGCACTCTTCGACGCTCTGGACGACCTGCTCGGTGATCGGGAGATGGCGACGACGATTGCTGGGACACTGAGCCCTGAAGTCTTCGATCCGCTGGTCTTCGCGGCGATGTGCAGTCCCAACCTGCAGGTCGCAGCAGAACGGATCGCCACCCACAAACGTCTTCTCGGGCCATTGCGTCTACGGGTCGACACCGACAGCGATGGCCTCACCCTCGAGTTCTTCTGGCCCGCAGGTGCTTTGCCCCCTCCGGTACTCCCCGTCGTCGAAGTGACTTTCTGCGTCTCCCTGGCTCGCCTGGGCACCCGTACTCACGTCGTTCCTCAACGTGTGGTGCTGCCGCAGAAGCCTCGAGACCAACCCGCGGTCGAGGACTGGTTGCGCACGCGAGTCGTTCGCGGCGACACGACCCTCATCCGGTTCTCGCGCCTCGACGCCGGCCGACCGTTTCTCACTGCCAATGCCGGTATGTGGGATTTTTTCGCGCCCGAATTACGCCGCCGCCTCGATGATCTCGCCGCCGGTGCGACCCTCGGCGCCAAGGTCCGCGCCATTCTGGTCGAGCTACTGCCTGCCGGCGGTGGAACCACCCAGAGCGTTGCCCGACACCTCGGCATCGGCACCCGCACGCTGCAGCGCCGCCTCGGTGAGGAGGGCATCACGTTCCAGGAGACCCTGGCCGACGTCCGTGAAGAACTGGCCCTTCACTACCTCACCCAGTCGTCGCTGTCGCTGACCGAGATCGCTTTCCTGCTCGGCTACGACGACCCCAACTCGTTTCATCGCGCGTTCAGTCGCAGGACGGGTCGCACCCCGCTGGGAGTCAGGGGTAACGCGGCGGGGTGACGCCGAGAACGGCGGCTCAAGCCCATAGCGGAACGATCACGGTCAGTCCCCGGGCCGACGAAATCGGAGGCCTTCCTCGCCATGATGCACTGATGCAGACATGGCCGGCATGGCGAATGGTTCTGTGCAGCAAGACATATCATTGATTGACGATCTTCATGCCCAGCGACGGAGCGGCCCGGCTGAGCGTCCGAAGCACTTTGGCGAGTCCGACCACGACTTCGTCACGGCCGGCGTCTAAGCCCGCCAGTGCCGCCTTGACGAAGGCGTCTAGATCCATCGCCATCGGCGGGGTCTCCTCGAGATGGCGATGAAGATCCGTCGCGACGACGGGCGGAATCAGTTCCACGACCTGGACCGGGGAATCTCTGAGTTGGCGGCGGAGAGCAAGCGTGAAGCTGTGGACCCCGGCTTTGGTCGCCGAGTAGACCGGCGCAGCCGCGAGGGGCACGTACCCCAGGCCTGAGCCTACGTTCACCAGCCGCGAACGAGGCTGCGTCTTGAGCAGCGGCAGCATTGCGTTGGCGACATGGATGACGCCCTTGAGGTTCACGTCGATCTCGCGACCGAGCTCGGCGGCATCGAGCGGGCCCGATGCAGCGAAATCGAACAGATGTTGAACGCCTGCGTTGTTGATCACGGTCGTAAGCCCCGGCCATCGGCAACCGACCTCTTCCGCCAGTGCGGCCACCTCTTCTGCGTCGGCTACATCCGCGACCTGCCAGCACATCCCAGGATGGCGTGCGGCGACGGCCTCGACGCGTTCTCGCCGATGTCCTACGACGATGACCTGGTGGCCGCGCGCGTGAAACGCGCTGGCCAGACCGCCCCCTATACCCGATCCTCCGCCCGTGACGAGCACTACTTCTGCAGTGCTCATGCGTGTGACGCGGAGTCGCGGCGGGTCGAGGGCGGCTCGTTCGCGCAGAACATGGGGAACCTCCGTCGCCTGCCTGGTGGTCAACGTAGGTCGAGTCCAGACGTCGTGCAATGGAGACCTGTCGCCGGTCAGCGATCCGTCAGATGTGACCGCCTCATCGACCATGTGGTCAGATCAGAGGCTGGTTACTCTCGGTGAGGGCAAGGAGAAGGTCTCGGAGTTCCACCCGCTCGCCGTCATCGCTTCCCGCGTCGAACATCTCGGTCATCGAGTCGCCGTCCAGTGCGCGTGCGATGAGGAGCACCCGCTGTGGGTGTAGTCCGTCGCTGCCCATCTCGTTTTCCCACCGGCGGCCATTGATACGGGCATGTTCGAAGAGGCCCGGGATCGCGAGTAGTGCTGACTGGACCCCGATGTTCCGCCAGGGTCCGTCGCCAATCGAGGGGTCGAACGAGGCTTTGATGTGCGCGCGGCAGAATCGGCCGGGTCGCCCGTCGTCGGGTTCGAGGTGCCTGGCGACGGCGTCGTCGTACTGCTGGATCCAGTGCTCGCACAGCGCCCGCAGCAGCGCCTCTCGACTGCGAAAGTGGTGAAGCAGACCGCCTTTGGATACGCCGGCGTCCTGCGCGACGACCTCGAGGCTCACCTGGGGGCCATGACTCATCAGCGCACGTTCCGCCGCTTCCAACAGGGCACGGCGAGTACGTATCGCATCGCGTTGCACCGTAGCCACTCGACGAGCATACCGGCGGGGTGGCTAACCGACCGTCTGGATGGTATGTTGTCGGGCATGGCAGACGGGCACCGGTCGATCGACGGCCGAACCGGCGACCACGGACACGCGGCCACCGCTGGCCGCAAGGAGTGGCTGGGGTTGGCCGTCCTGGTACTCGCGGTGCTCCTGCTGGCGGTCGACGCCACGGTGCTCTCGCTTGCAGTGCCGTCGTTGGCCGAAAGTCTGAACCCCTCGGCCACACAACTGCTGTGGATCGTCGACGTGTACTCCTTCGCGCTGGCCGGGTTGCTGGTCACCATGGGCAACCTGGGTGACCGGATCGGCAGAAAACGACTGCTGCTGATCGGCGCGGCCGGATTCGGGGTCGCCTCACTGCTCGCGGCGTTCGCACCGACCTCGGCGTGGTTGATCGCGGCGCGCGCACTGCTGGGCGTGGCCGGCGCGACGTTGATGCCATCGACGCTGTCCCTGATTCGGACGATGTTCCCGGACGCACGGCAGCGCACCACCGCGATCGCGGTGTGGGGCGGAGCGGCGACCGCCGGCGCCGCTGCTGGTCCGCTGGTGGGTGGCATTCTGCTGCAACACTTCTGGTGGGGCTCGGTATTTGTGATCAACCTGCCCGTGATGGTGCTGCTCCTCGTCACAGGAGCCTGGCTACTGCCGGAGTCACGCTCGCCGCACTCCGCACCGTTGGACGTGCTGGGCGCCGCGTTGTCGGTGGCCACGATCATCCCCGCGGTGTATGCGATCAAACTGCTTGCCAGCGAAGGCCTCGACGTCACCGTGGTCGTGGCAGGGGTGTTCGCAGCGGTGTGTGGGTCGCTTTTCGTCGCTCGGCAGCGCCGCGCGGCCTCGCCACTTCTCGACCTGGGACTGTTCCGGTCGAAGGCGTTCTCGGGCGCGGTGGCTGCCAACGTGTTGGCCATCTTCGCCCTGAGCGGTCTGCTGTTCTATCTGTCGCAGTACCTGCAGTTGGTGCGCGGTTTGCGGCCCCTTGCCGCTGGCATCGCGCAGTCACCGATGACGTTGGCCAGCCTGTTCACCGCGTTTTTGGCGGGCTGGCTGGTGGCGCGCTTGGGTCGCGGGCGGGTCATCGCCGCGGGCCTGGCGTGCGCGGCGGCCGGCGTGGCCACGGTGGCGGCGGCCGAGGTCGTGCCCGGGTTTTGGTGGCTGGCCGCCGGGCTGGCGGTGACCGGCTTCGGCGTCGGGCTGGCCCTGACGGTCACCACCGATGCGGTCGTATCCGCCGTGCCATCCGAACGGGCGGGAGCTGCGGCCGCGGTGTCCGAAACTGGGTACGAGTTGGGCGCGGCTCTCGGCATCGCACTGCTGGGGTCGTTGCACACCGCGATCTACCGAGGCCATCTGACCCTTCCGGCCGGTCTCTCCTCCGATCTCGCCGAACGCGCTCGTGATTCCATCGCCTCGGCCATGACGGCAGCCGATGACGCATCGGTGATGTTGAGGGAGCCGATCGTCACCGCCAGCCGGGAAGCCTTCGTGACAGCGATGCAGATGACGTCAGCTGTGACCGCCGCGCTACTCGTGGCCGCCGCCGTTGTGTCGTGGCGCTTGATTCCGGCTGTTGCGACGCCACCACGATCCGCACCCCGCCTCAATCCGACACCCGAAAGGACTCCGCACGATGACCGATAGCTCCGAAAGTTCCTTGATCCTCCAGCGCCACAACGTATTCGATCCGGCACCCGAGCTGACCCGAGCCCGCGACGAAGGCGTACTGACTCGGGTTCCGGTGATGTTCTCGTCCACGCCCAAGCTGGCGTACGTCGTCACCCATCACGAGCATGCACGCACAGTGCTCGCCAACAGCTCCGACTTCGCCGTTGCCACCACCGACTACGGCCCGGTCAGCGATGAGGAGGCCGCCGCGATGCGGGCCGGAAACCTCCTCGAGATGAACCCGCCCCAGCACACCCGCCTGCGTCGCATGCTGGTGTCCGCCTTCACCGCCCGACGGGTCGCGGCACTGGAATCACGCATCGCCAAGATCGTCGACGGTTTCCTCGACGACCTCGCCGCCCAACCCCAACCGGCCGACCTCGTAACTCATTTCGCGCTTCCGGTGCCCTCCTTGGTCATCTGTGAACTACTCGGAGTGCCCTACCACGATCGCGACGAATTCCAGCAGCGAGCCCAAGCGATGGTCGACTCGACCCTGAGTCCCGCCGAACAACTGCAGGTCGACAGAGAACAACGTCGCTACATGGCCGGACTGGTCGCGCTCGCCCAGGCCGATCCCGGAGAGGACCTGCTGGGTGCGCTGGTGCGAACCCACGGCGCCGAGGTCTCGGCCGACGAATTGGTCGGCATCGGCTCACTGCTCCTCATCGCCGGCCACGAAACCACCGCCAACATGCTGGGGTTGGGCACGCTGGCCCTGCTGCGTCACCCCGACCAGCTTGCCGCGCTACGTGACGAGCCTGAACTGATCGAGCCCGCCGTCGAAGAACTGATGCGTTGGCTGTCGATCGTGCCCAGCGGGATGGAACGCATCACGACCCGCGACGTCACCATCGGCGAACACACCATCCCCTCGGGGGAACACGTCGTCATCTACCTCCCTGCCGCGAACCGCGACCCGAACTTCATCACCGACCCCGACCGGTTCGACGTGCGTCGAGGCGCACCCGGACACGTCGCATTCGGCCACGGCGTGCATCACTGCCTCGGCGCACCGCTGGCTCGGGCGGAGATGCGCATCGCCTTTCCCGCGCTCCTGCGCCGCTTCCCGAATCTGGCGCTCGGCATGCCATTCGAAGACATCGCCTACCGGCGACACCAAGCCGTGTACGGCGTCCACGCCCTGCCGGTCACGTGGTAGCGGGTATGTCCGACAACGTCGTCCGGCTACATGCCGACACCGAAATCTGCATCAGCGCTGGCATGTGCGCCAGGACCGCCCCAGACGTCTTCGACCAGGACGACGCCACCGGCGTCGTAGTGGTGCGTAGCCGACTTCCCGAGGCCGCGGACCTTGATGCTGTGCGGCGCGCCGTCGCCTGCTGTCCGTCGGGCGCGTTGACGCTCACGGGCGAACCAGAAGGAGTCGGGCCGTGACCGAATCGCAGTTCCCCGCGGACGAAGTGGGCCTCGAACTGACCGAGGCGTCGATGGCCCTGGCCGAGAGTCCGGCACACCGCTTCGAGATCGATGGGCGGGTCACCTGGCTGCTGACCCGCCACGACGACATTCGGAAGCTCCTGACCGACCCGAGGTTCTCCCGCGCCGCGCTCGCCAAACCCGGTAACCACGACTCGATCTCGATGATGGATGCACCCGACCACAGTCGGGTTCGATCGGTCGTCGTGCGTGCCTTCAGTGCCCGCCGGATCAATGCGCTCCGCGCCCGCACAGAGACGATCGCCGCCGCCCTGATCGACGAGATGCTGCGCCAGGGTCCTCCCGTCGACCTGATCGAGGCCTTCTGCCTGCCCCTTCCCGTCACCGTGATCAGCGAACTACTCGGTATCCCGGACGAGGATCGCGAGAGATTCGCCAGGTGGTCCCGGGATTTGATGTCGACGGCGGATCCGTCGCGGGTCGAGTCGGCCGAGGAGGACTTGGACCGGTACATGAAGGCACTGATCGAATCGAAAAGACCTGCGCCAGAGGACGATCTGCTCGGGGTAATGATCGCGGCCAGTGACGACGAGCAGCGGCTCGACGAGCAGGAGATGGTCGATCTGGCAGCTGGTGTCCTCGTCGGGGGTCACGAAACGACGGCGACCCAGCTCGCCAACTTCACCTACCGTCTGCTCCAGAACCCGGGTCTCGCGGACTCGCTACGCAACGACCCCCAGCGGATGCCCTCGGCGATCGAGGAATTCCTGCGGCTGACCCCGCTCGGCAGTGGAGTGGCAGGAACGTTCAACCAAATGGCCACCGACGATCTCGAGATCGGCGGTGTCCACGTGCGCGCGGGCGAGATCGTCGTGGGCGCCTCGGCGATCGCCAATCGCCAGCCCGACGTGTTCCCCAACCCCGACCAAGTCGGACTCGATCGGAACCCGAATCCGCACATCGCCTTCGGACACGGCGCCCACCACTGTCTCGGCGCCCCCCTCGCCCGCATGGAACTCGACGTCGGCCTCACCACCCTGCTGACCCGCGTGCCGACGCTCGCGTTCGCGATCGAACCGGGTGACCTGTCATGGCGTACCGACAGCGCCGTCCGCGGGCTGCTCTCGATGCCAGTGAGGTGGTGACATCAAAGGACAGCGGTCGACGGCCCCTCTGAGACCTAGATCAAGTCAGATGCTTCGAACGCAGAGACGACTGCGCCTCAGGAGATGGCCAGCAGGCCGATGGCGACGGCGGTCGCCGCCAGGGCCGCTACGTCGATCCACATGACCTTGCGGTTCTGGCGATTCAGGGGGCCACTGGTGGCGGCGATCGCCACGAAGGTGACCATGCTGGTCAACGCCGCGCAGAGGGCCGCGGCTCTGACGTCAGGGATGAAGGCGCCGGCGATCAGCCCCACGCCGACAAGGGCCAAAAGGACTGCCCGGTGCCGCAGCAGCAGGGCCAGATCGGGGCCGTCGACGGCTACACCGTAAGCGGATCGCGTGCGCGTGACCGACAGGGCCACTGCTCCCGGCGCAACGTGCACCAACCCCACCGCAACGAGAATCGCCATCGCGACGTATTCCGTGAGCACAGCTGCTCCCTTCTCCGATTGTCTTCTGTGTGCAAGCATGGCGGCGGTGGAACCGTCCGCGCTTCCAGAAACGTGCTGCCCACCTGCGCCTGCCACGCTGTGGCTCGGCGCCGGTCACGCCATCTACCGCGGCGGATCCTTGCGCCTCGGCCCGCATTCCGGTTCAGTCCATTGCCTGGCAGTCGGCGTCGACGCGGACTTCACCGTCACCGATTCAACCGGGCAGTACCGCACACGTTCGGCGCTCATCGCACCTCGATGGGTGCACCACGTCGATGCCCACGATGGACAGATGCTGTTCTGCTACCTCGATGCGGGCTCGCATCGCGCGGCTGGATGTCGTGCCATGGTGACAGGCCAAGACCAGAAGATCGGCCTGACTCACGACCGGGAATCAGCGCTGATAGACCTGGCCCGGGAAGCCGATCCCGATCCGTGGCTCATCCTGGACGCCGCCGGGCCCGATGGCAGAAGTGATATCGATACCAGGGTTCAAGCTGCGATCTCCGCCCTGCGGGCCGACCCCGGAAATACCAGGGCCGCAGCCTGTTTCGCGTCTTCAGCGCACTTGTCGACGTCACGTTTCCTGCACTTGTTCTCCGAGCACGCCGAGACGAGTTTCCGGCGCTATCGGTTGTGGGCGCGGATGGCGCACGTGGGCAAGGCCGTGTCCAAAGGCCTCGATCTGACCACAGCTTCGACCGAAGCCGGCTTCGCCAGCCCGTCACACTTCAGCGACGCCTTCCGCAGGATGTGCGGACTCAGTGCCAGCGCGCTTTTCTCAGCCGGAGCGCGGATCGTAATTCTCGACGACATCTGAAGGAACCCGCACGCCGCCGCCTGATCGGACTCGGCTGGATTGGCGGAGATGGTTCAGGAACAGCCCGATCGTCGTGGTGACGGTTGCGGTGCGGGAGCCGTCGACAAGGTCGAAACCATGTCCGGCACCCGGCAGTTCGATGTAGCGGGTGGTGGAGGCCGACTCGGTTTGGAGTCTGTCGACGAACGCTCGTGCATCGGCCACGGGGAGCAGTGCGTCGGTGCTGCCATGGATGACGAGGAACGGCGGCGCTGCGGGGTTCACCCTGTGCAGCGGAGAGCCGTCCCGGAAGACGTTGGGGGAGCAAGCTTGCCGTTGTCTCACGACCACGCGTTCGAGAAACTCCATGAACCGCCGACGGTCCGGAGTGGACCGGTCGACCCAGTCGTAGCAGCCGTAGATGCTGACCACCGCATCCACCGACGTGTCCGTGTACGGAGGTAGGCCTGCCTGGAACTGGGGGTCATTCGGCGTCAGTCCAGCGATGCTGGCCAGGTGGCCGCCCGCGGAACAACCGGCGATGGCGAGGAAGTTCGGGTCTCCGCCGAAACGTGCGATGTGGTGCGCGTCCACGCGATCGCGGTCTTGACGTCGATGATGTGACTCGGCCAGCGGTGCCGTGGGCTGGACCGGTACTGCACCGACACACACACCCAGCCCAGCTCCACCAGGTGCGCCATCAGGGCGTGGCCTTGCAGCGCTCTGCTTCCGACCACCCAGGCGCCGCCGGGGACGAAGATCAACACCGGCGCAGGCCCGCTGGGAAGATCTTCACGGCGCCACACGTCCAGCAATTGTCCGGGCTTGTCGCCGTAGGGGATTGAGGCGCGATGTACCGACCGGCGCTGCGAACGTGCCTTGAGGAACGGTGGCAGCCGGCGCGTGAGCGGTGACGACGCGTCGACCAGGGCTTCGGGCACCAAGCCCTCCAGTGCGGCGGTGGCCAGTTCGGCCGCCACGCTCTGCTCGGTACGGCGCAGCGCCGCGCTGCCCCGTCGACAGCGATCCCGGCGGGCCCTGTCGGCCATGTCGGGAAGGTAGCGAGCGCCCCATAGGCCCAGTGCTGTCAGGCCACTGACCGGCTCAAGGTGCCGCCCCACCACAGGCAGTGCCGTCGACGCGGACGTCGCTGCGAGCAGTGAGTCCTCGGCGGCCAGCCTCACGCGCTCACAGAGGCCAGTGGAGGGTGCGGAATCACCGGAGCGGTAATCGGTTTCGAGAGGCATGCTCATGCTCCGTGGTCAGAACCGGCCACAGTTGGGTGTGGTCGGTAGGTCGGCGAAGCGGTCGGCGATCCACTGCAGTGCCCGTGGTGCGTCTACGACGATGGGGAAGGCGTGGTTGAGGATGAGCTTGTTGAACAGAGGTGGCTGTTCGTTGGTGAAGAACTCCACGTCCGCGCCCACGCCGCACCAGTCGCGGCCGAGTTGGTTGGCTGGCACGTGAGGTACCAGCGGGTCGTAGCGATTGCTGACGATCAGCACAGGTGCGTTCGGGGTGAGGCGGCCGATGCGCTGTTGGTCGAACAAACTCTTGAACGGTTCCATGGTCGGCGCGACGGCGACGTCCACAGTGAAGTACCGCTGGACGTGGCGGAAGCTGAAGTTGGCCATCGTCTCTGCCAGGCATTGGTTCTGTGTCTTCGCGAGCAGGTCCTCGCCGTCGGGTGTCATCGCATGGTGGATGGTGTCGGCGAACTCTGGGTAGGACGCGATCGCCGAATTGAGCACGTAGCCAAGGATTCCGGCGGTGGCACTGCCGTCGAGGGAAGGCAGCAGCCCGGAAAGATCGGCAGGGGGCGCGCCGGCATACGTGCCGACGATGCGCAGGTCGGGGGCGTAGGTGGAGGCGAGTTCGGCGGCCGATCCGGTGGCTGCTCCGCCTTGGGAGTAGCCGTAGAGCGCGATGGGGCCATCAGGGTCGAGTCCGGTGCCGGGTAATCGGCGTGCGGCGCGGGCGGCGTCGAGGACGGCGTGTCCGGAGGCGAGGCGGTTGACGTAGGTGTGCACCCCGGGTGTGCCGAAGCCTTCGTAGTCGGTGACGACGACCGCCCAGCCTCGTTTGATCATGCGCTGGATGATCAGCAACTCGTACTCGAGGAACAGATCGAGAACGCGCTCCTGGTAGAGGTATTCGTTCAGGAGTCGAGAGGGCGCGCATTGGTCGCCTTGCCCATGGGTGCCGACAGCGAAGGACACCAGGGGCCGCGGTCCGGGTCCGGTCCATGGCCTTGTGGGAGCGACGAATGTGCCGGTGACTGCGATCGGATTGCCACGCGCATTGGTGCTGCGATACATGATGCGGGTCGCGCTTGCCGGCAATGCGTCGGGGAAGTCCGCCGCTGCCGGAATGCGCGACGGTTCGCTTCGCAGCACGTCGCCGGGCTGACCGTCAGGCAGCGGCGTCGGCGGTAGGTAGAAGTCGCCGACATAGTCGCCCTCGGCGAGCGCTACGGGGCTACCCCACGCGAACGCGCTGGTGAGGGCCAACAGACACGCGACAACGACCGGCCCGAGGCGAAACATTACTGGACGGTAACAACGTCAGGAGGCCGACGGAAGACCTTTCTCTAAAAAATTAGAGAAAATCGACGATTGCTTCCGGTCGCAATGTGAGGACCGGCTGTTTCGTCGTTGGGTATCGTCTTCTCCCGTTAGCGAAAGACGAAGGTATGACGCCCCGGGGCGGCGGCGGGAGCTCGCCGACGCCGCGATCGAACTGCTGGGCGCAAACGGTGCACGCGGGTTGAGTCATCCCAAAGTGGATCAGCGCGCAGGCGTGCCCGACGGCACGACATCGTTCTACTTCCGCACCCGTAAAGCACTGATTCAGGGAATCGCGGAGCGGCTCACCGAACTCGACCTCGCGGATCTGTTGCTGCTGACCTCTCTGGCCGACGACGACGCGAGCGGCTATGCGGGCACAGCGGGCCTTGCCACGCTGGTGATGTTTGCGAATACGGAGCCTTACCTGACGCGCAGTCGTGCCCGCTACGAGCTGACCCTGCACCTGAGTCGCGAGCCTGAGCTCGGCGAGACCCTCTCACATTTCGTCACGCAGTTCTACGCATTGGCGCGCAACGTGATTCGCGAATGGCACGCGGCGGACTCCGAGTCGAATGAGCCGGTGATCGACGAACAGGCGGACATGCTCTTGACCTTCATCAACGGAGTGATGATGAGCTTTGTCAGTGGCACCCCTGTGGTGCGCGATGCCGAACATCTCCAGCGCTGGCTCGAGGCGATCTTGGCGGGTGCGACGGCGACTCGCGAGCCGCGTCCGGACGCTTGAGGCGCAGGAAACGCCGCCTAAGAGGGACATGCTGCTCCACAACGGCATTCG
>NZ_QMEW01000004.1 GCF_003284965.1 Mycolicibacterium sp. GF69 | reverse complement strand
GGCCTCAGCGGCATCGGCCAACGCATCACTGGCTTCCTCACCCTCGACGGCGCCGACGCCTCCCACGTCGGCATTCTCGCCCGCTTCAGCGAACTCCTCCGCCTCAGCGATGTCCCCCGACGGTGCCAACGCCACATCACCAGCCAAAGCCTCTGCCTCAGCGACGGCTTCGGCTTCTCCCGACGCTTCCGGCGCAGCATCGCTGGTTGGCGCTTCGTCCTCCGGGGTCTCGTCAAGTGCCGCATCCGCTCCAGCGACGGCGACCGCCTCCACCTCAGCCTTGCGCCGGCGCCTCGGCCACATCCTCAACCGGCGCTTGGCCTTTACAGGTTGGTCCGGGGCCGCCTTTGCGACGGCATCGTCGGCCAACTCCTCAGCTACCGCCTCGCCCTCGACCGCGGACTCGTGCGCCTCGGCGGCGTCGACAAGCGCATCGCTGGCTTCCTCACCCTCGACGGCGCCGATACCGCCGGCGTCGGCAGCCTCACCGGCTTCAGCGAACTCCTCGGCCTCAGCGATGTCCTCCGCGGGCGCGGCCGCCACTTCGTTAGCCAGAGCGTCCGCTTCAGCGACAGCCTCTGCGTCCGCCGCCGACTCGTCACCCTCAGTGGCGAATTCCTCGGCCTCTTCGACGCTCTCGGCCGGCACACCTGCCACATCTGCGCCGAGTTCCTCTGCCGAGACGTCTTCGTCGGTCGGGACCTCGCCCTCTGCGACATCGGCCGTAAGCGTTTCAGCCTCGAACGCCGATCTTGTTTTTCCATCTTCGTCGGCTGCTGCCTTGGCAGCAGCGACCACACCCGTCGTCGCGGCGATCGCAGCCAGATCTCCGGTGATTTCTTCGGCCGGCGACCAGTCTCCGCGGGCCTTGCCCTTGAGCGTCGCGGGATCTTCGCGGCCCTTCGGCGCGGCCATGATGTACACGACGGCCCCGATGAACACAAACGTCGCGGTGAAGGAATTGATGCGGACGCCTTCGATCAACGTCGCGTCGTCGGTACGGAGCAACTCGATCCAGAACCGACCCACGCAGTAACCCGCTACATACAGCGCGAACAATCGGCCGTGGCCGAACTTGAATCGCCGGTCGACATAGAGCAGAACCGCAAAAATCAGCAGATTCCAGAGCAATTCGTACAGAAACGTCGGGTGGACGAGGTTAACGACTTCACCGGTCGACACGCCGTTGAGGTTGTCGATCATGCCGGCCGAGTCCCGGCGCTCGTAGATTTTCAGCGCCCACGGCAGCGTCGTCTCACTGCCGAACAACTCCTGGTTGAAGTAGTTGCCGAGCCGACCGATGCCCTGCGCCAGGATGATTCCCGGTGCGATCGCGTCGCCGAACGCGGGCAGCGGAATACCTCGTCGACGACACGCGATCCAGGCGCCGACGCCACCGAGGGCGACCGCCCCCCAGATTCCCAGACCGCCGTCCCAGATCCGGAACACACCGGCCAGGCCGGCACCGTTGTCGCCGAAATAGCGCCACCAGTCGGTGATCACGTGATAGAGCCGGCCGCCGATCAACCCGAACGGGACCGCCCACAAGGCGATGTCGTAGATGACTCCCCGCTCGCCACCGCGCGCGTCCCACCGCCGGTCGCCGATGACCAACGCCGCCACGATCCCGACGATGATGCACAGTGCGTACGCCCGGAGAGGCACCGGACCGAGCTGCCAGACGCCCTGCGCCGGGCTGGGGATGGCCGCCAAGAAAGTCGTCGTCACGCAGTGATCCTCTGCCTGACACCGTCCGCGAGCTCAGCGGCCAGGGCGCCCACGGCGTCGACACCGTTCTGCAACGCCGATACCAACGCCGATCCCACGATGACCCCGTCCGCGTAAGCGCCGATCTCGGCGGCCTGGGCCGCCGAGCGGACTCCGAGACCCACGCCAACCGGGATGTCCGAGACGGCCTTCACCCGGCGCACCAGCTCAGGCGCGGCAGTCGACACCACATCACGCACACCGGTCACTCCCATCGTCGATGCGGCATAGACGAATCCGCGCGACGCCTGCACCGTCATCGCCAGCCGTTCGGGCGTCGAGGACGGCGCGACCAAAAAGATCCGGTCCAGGTCATGGGTCTGTGACGCCTCCAGCCATTCGCCGGCTTCATCCGGAATCAGGTCCGGGGTGATCATCCCGAGCCCGCCGGCCGATGCCAGATCGCGAGCGAACGCATCAATTCCCCAGTGCAGGACGAGGTTCCAATATGTCATCACCACCGCTCGCCCGCCGGCATTGCTGATCGCCTCGACCGCTGCCAGTGAATCCCGCACGCGAACTCCCCCGCGCAACGCGGCTTCGGTTGCGGCTGCGATCGTGGGGCCGTCCATCCCGGGGTCCGAGTACGGTATGCCGACCTCTACGAGGTCGCAGCCGTTTTCGACCAGCGTCGTCATCGCCGAGATCGACGTCGGAACATCGGGGAATCCGGTGGGCAGGTAGCCGATGAGCGCGCTGCGCGCTTCGCTTCGGCAGGTGTCGAACAACGATGCCAGACGACTCACGACGCACCGTCCAGCAAGCCGAACCACTTCGCCGCCGTCTCCACGTCCTTGTCACCCCGACCGGACAGGTTTACCAGCACGATCGAGCCCGATCCCAGTTCCCGACCCAGTTGCAGAGCCCCGGCGAGCCCATGGGCGGACTCGATCGCGGGGATGATCCCCTCGGTGCGGCACAGCAACGAAAACGCGTCCATCGCCTCGGTGTCGGTGATCGGGCGATACTCTGCGCGGCCGATGTCCTTGAGAAACGCGTGCTCCGGACCGACGCCCGGATAGTCCAGACCCGCTGAGATCGAGTGTGATTCGATGGTTTGGCCGTCCTCGTCCTGCAACAGGTACGAGAAAGAGCCCTGGAACGCTCCCGGCGACCCACCGGTGAATGTCGCTGCGTGACGGCCTGTTTCGACACCGTCGCCGGCCGCCTCGTAGCCCACCAGTCGTACGTTCGGGTCGTCGATGAACGCGTGGAAGATTCCGATCGCGTTCGATCCCCCGCCGACACACGCGGTCACCGCGTCGGGCAGCCGGCCCGCCTGCGCCTGGATCTGTGCCCGCGCCTCCAGCCCGATCACTCTTTGGAAGTCGCGCACCATCGTCGGGAACGGGTGCGGTCCGGCAGCGGTCCCGAAACAGTAATAGGTGTTGTCGGCGTTGGTGACCCAGTCGCGGAACGCCTCGTTGATCGCATCCTTGAGCGTCTTCGAACCGGCCTCGACCGATACCACCGTCGCGCCCAACAACCGCATCCGCGCCACGTTCAGCGCCTGTCGAGCGGTGTCGACGGCACCCATGTAGATGATGCACTCCAGGCCGAGCAGCGCACATGCCGTCGCGGTCGCCACACCGTGCTGGCCCGCGCCCGTCTCCGCGATGACCCGCGTCTTGCCCATCTGCTTGGCCAACAGTGCCTGCCCCAGCACATTGTTGATCTTGTGGGATCCGGTGTGGTTGAGGTCTTCTCGCTTCAGGAAGATGCGGGCACCGCCGGCGTGCTCCGATAACCGTCCGGCTTCGTACAACGGCGACGGACGGCCGCTGTAGTGCCGCTGCAGTCGGTCCAGCTCATCGAGGAAGGTTTGATCGCCGCGCGCCTTCTCGTAGGCCGCGGTGACCTCTTCGATCACCGCCAGGAGTGCCTCGGCGACGAATCTTCCGCCGTAGACGCCGAAGTGGCCACGCTCGTCAGGGTCGTGCGCGGTCGGTTCGGCAACCGCCGCGCTGGAACGGGGCAGCTCAGGCCCGGCGAGATCGGCCACTTCTCAACGCGCGGGTTTCGGGCACGACGGGTGGGTGCCTGCGGTGACCAGGTCGGCGACAGCGCCGCGGGGGTCGCCGCTGGTGACCAGGCCCTCGCCGACGAGCACCGCGTCGGCCCCCGCACCGGCGTACGCCAGCAGATCGGCCGTGCCGCGAACCCCCGACTCGGCGATGCGGATGACGTCGGTCGGCAAGCCCGGCGCGATCCGCGCGAAGCAGTCCCGGTCGACGTTCAACGTCTTGAGATCGCGTGCGTTGACCCCGATTACCGCGGCGCCCGCCGACAGCGCGCGGTCGGCCTCTTCCTCGGTGTGCACCTCGACCAGGGCGGTCATGCCCAGCGACTCGGTTCGCTCCAGCAGCGACTCCAGGACGGGCTGCTCCAACGCCGCGACGATCAGCAGCAGCATGTCCGCACCGTGTGCCCTGGCCTCATGGATCTGGTACGGCCGGACGATGAAGTCCTTGCGCAGCACCGGGATTGACACCGCAGCCCGCACAGCGTCCAGATCCTCCAGCGATCCGTTGAATCGGCGCTGTTCGGTCAGCACGCTGATGATGCGCGCCCCACCGCTCTCGTAGGCACTGGCCAACTCGGCCGGGTCCGAGATGTTGGCCAGCGCGCCGCGCGACGGGCTGGCACGTTTGACTTCGGCGATCACGGCGATGCCCGGCGCACGCAGCGCCGCCATCACGTTCAGCGGGGGCGGCGCGTCCTTGACCCTGGCCTTGAGCTCGGCGAGGGGGACGAGGGCTTCACGGGCGGCGACGTCGGCGCGGACTCCCTCGATGATCGAGTCGAGTACCGTCGCCGAACTCATGAGAGCCGCTTCCTTCCCCGCTAACACCGGACGATCTTCAACAACGAAGGGTAGCCGCCACCACACGATCCCCGATCACCGGCCCTTGTGGTCTGGATTCGTCGGCTCCTGCGTTGGATCAGAGCCCGTGTCGAGGGCGTCCCAGATCGCTCGTTCGGACATCTCGCCAGCGGATTTTCCGGACGGTTCGGCGCGACGCCGCGCATACCGGTCGGCACCGGCGCGCTTGCTGCCGGCAGCACGCATCAACAGCACCGCGCAGCCGAGCGCGACCACGGCCGCGGTCACCGTGATCACTGCCCCGACATAATGCCGCTGGGTACCGATCAGCTCGGCCACCGGCGACTCGGCGAGATGCGACGCGCGCACAGCGACGTCGACGATCACCCACAGGCTGATTGCCAGGTAGGCGATCCCGGCGCTGGCGGCCGCGACCAGCAGGGCCAGCGCCCGCAGCGGCCATCCCCGCACCGCCAGCACGGCAACGGCCGCGGCCAGCAGCAACACCCCGAGCGGGACCAGCGCGGTCGACCAGGTGGCGCCGGACAGCGGGATTGTCCTCGGTTCGCCGAGGCCGTCGAACGACGTCACTTCGACCCAGGTCATCCGCGACGCCACCCACAGCGCCGCCGCGGCGAGCACCAGACCGAGCTGGGCGAGCCTGATCATGGCTCGGTCAGCGTTTCGGCGGCGGCAATCGCGCTGAGCACCGCGCGGGCCTTGTTGGCGGCTTCGGTGTACTCGTAGGGCCCGTTGGAGTCGGCAACCACACCGCCGCCGGCTTGCACATACGCGGTGCCGTCGCGCATCAGCGCAGTGCGGATCGCGATCGCGAAGTCGGCGTTGCCGGCGAAGTCCAGATAGCCCAGCACCCCGCCGTACAGGCCGCGCCGCGTCGTCTCGACCTCCTCGATCAGCTCCATCGCCCGCACCTTCGGCGCGCCCGACAACGTGCCGGCGGGGAAGCACGCGGTCACCGCGTCCAGCGCGGTCTTCCCCTGCGCCAGCCGCCCGGTCACCGTCGACACCAGATGCATGACGTGGCTGTAGCGCTCGATGTGGCTGTAGTCCTCCACGCGCACGGTCCCGGGCTGGCAGACCCGACCCAGGTCGTTGCGACCCAGATCGACGAGCATCAGGTGCTCGGCGCGCTCCTTCTCGTCGGCCTGCAGCTCCTTCTCCAGCAGCAGATCCTCTTCCTCGGTCGCGCCGCGCCATCGCGTACCCGCGATCGGATGGGTCGTCGCCCGACCCTCGAAGACCGTGACCAGAGCCTCGGGGCTGGAGCCGACGACCGAGAAGTCCGGCCCCCCTTCAGCGTTCGGCACGTTGAGCAGGTACATGTACGGGCTGGGGTTCGTCACCCGCAGCATCCGGTACACATCGAGGGGATCGGCGGCGGTGTCCATCTCGAAGCGTTGCGATGGCACCACCTGGAAGGCTTCACCCGCCTCGATGTCGCGCACCAGCTTCTCGACGATCGCCTCGTACTCCTCGAGCGTGCGCTGGGCGCGATGCAACGGGTCAGGGCTGCTGAACGTCGCCACCGACGACGGCAAGTGCTCACCGAGCGCCTTCGTCATCACGTCGAGGCGGGCGACGGCGTCGTCGTATGCCCAGTCCACCCGCTCGTCGGTGCCGTTCCAGTTCACCGCATTGGCGATCAGCGTGATCGTGCCCTCGTGATGGTCGACGGCAGCGATGTCGGTGGCCAACAGCAGCAGCATGTCCGGCAGGCCGAGATCGTCGACGGCCAACGACGGCAGCTTCTCCAAACGCCGGACCATGTCGTAGGCGAAGAAACCGACGAGCCCGCTCGACAGCGGTGGCAGACCCGGAAGGGGTTCGGTCTCGAGCAGCTCCAACGTCGCTCGTAGCGCCTGCAGCGGGTCGCCGCCCTGCGGCGCGTCCCGCGGCGTCGTGCCCAGCCAGACGGCCTCACCGTCGCGGACGGTCAGCGCTGAAGGGGCGCCGGCGCCGATGAACGACCAGCGCGACCAGGACCGGCCGTTCTCGGCCGACTCCAGCAGGAACGTCCCGGGCCGATTGGCGGCCAGTTTGCGGTACGCCGACAGCGGTGTCTCGCTGTCGGCGAGCACCTTGCGGGTCACCGGCACCACACGGTGCTCGGCAGCCAGCGCACGGAAGTCCTCGCGCGAGGTGGTTTGCACGCGTCAAGTGTCCCAGACGCACCCCAGCGGGCAGGACGACGCAGGCGTCAGCGGCTTTGCCGTCGGACTGCAAGACCTTGAAACCGACGCAATGGTCGCTCCGATTGTTCGAAGCCAGCCAAAACGTCGGTCTGGGCGATTGATTGGCGCGGTCGCCTCGATCACACCGGTCAGGCGTAGCGTGACGTGCATGAATCAGGGCGATCAGGTAGCCGAGTTCAAACTGCCCGACCAGACGGGCACAGTGCGAAGCCTGCGCGAGTTGCTCGCCGACGGGCCGGTCGTGTTGTTCTTCTATCCCGCGGCGATGACACCGGGGTGCACCAAGGAGGCCTGCCATTTCCGCGACCTGGCGGCCGAATTCGCCGCGGTCGGCGCGAATCGGGTCGGCATCAGCACCGATGCGGTCGACAAGCAGGCGAAATTCGCCGCCAAGGAGGGGTTCGACTATCCGCTGCTCTCGGATTCCGACGGCGCCGTCGCCACCCAGTTCGGCGTGAAGCGGGGCCTGCTCGGCAAATTCATGCCCGTGAAGCGGACCACCTTCGTGATCGACACCGACCGCACCGTGCTGGCCGTCATCGCGTCGGAGATCAGCATGGACAGCCACGCTGACAAAGCACTCGAGGTGCTGCGCCGGCGCCAGACGGCGTGACAGCGGTCCGCGGGTGACGCCGGTCCGCGAACTCGCCGATGTGACGTTCCGCCGAGACGGCAAGCAGATCATCCCGCGCCAAAGCCACTCGCATCATCGACGTCTAGGCGAGCCGCCGGCGAGCTAAACCTCGGGTGCGAGCAGCTGGTCCGCGTCGAAGCAGCTGTGGTCGCCGGTGTGACAGGCTCCGTCGACCTGGTCCACCTCCAGCAGCACCGTGTCGCCGTCGCAGTCGAGCCGTACCGAGTGCACGTACTGAGTGTGGCCGGACGTCTCACCCTTGACCCAGTGCTGCTGGCGCGAACGCGAATAGTACGTCGCCCGGCGGGTTTCCAGCGTGCGGGCGAGTGCGAGGTCGTCCATCCACGCCACCATCAGCACCTGTCCCGTACCGCGTTCCTGCACCACCGCGGTGATCAACCCGTTGGCGTCGCGTTTGAGCCGCGACGCGATACCAGCTTCCAGACTCATCGCACCACGACCCCTTCTTCCGCCATCGCCGCTTTCACCTGGCCGATGGTGAGCTCGCGGAAGTGGAAGACGCTCGCGGCCAGCACGGCGTCCGCCCCCGCGGCGACGGCCGGTGCGAAATGTTCGGGCGCCCCGGCGCCGCCGCTGGCGATCACCGGAACGTTGACGGCGCCGCGCACCGCTTCGATCATCGGCAGGTCGAAACCGGCCTTGGTGCCGTCGAAGTCCATCGAGTTCAGCAGGATCTCACCGACACCGAGTTCGGCTCCGCGCGTTGCCCATTCGATGGCGTCGGATCCGGTGCCCCGACGTCCGCCGTGGGTGGTGACCTCCCATCCTGACGGAGTGGGCTCCTGGTCCTGCGGCACAGTCCGCGCGTCGACCGACAGCACGATGCACTGCGAACCGAACTGGCGCGCCAATTCGGCGAGCAATTCGGGCCGGGCGATCGCGGCCGTGTTGACCGCGACCTTGTCCGCCCCCGCGCGCAGCAGCACGTCGACATCGGCCACTGATCGCACGCCACCGCCGACCGTCAACGGTATGAACACCTGCTCGGCGGTCTTCTTCACCACCTCGAGCATCGTGGCCCGCCCGGAGGAGGATGCGGTCACGTCGAGAAACGTCAGTTCGTCGGCGCCCTCGGCGTCGTAGGCCGCAGCCAACTCCACGGGATCGCCCGCGTCGCGCAGGTTCTCGAAGTTGACGCCCTTCACCACCCGCCCGTCGTCGACGTCCAGGCACGGAATGATCCGTACCGCGAGGTTTTTCGCATCCATCAGAAGTCCTTGGGATCGCCGACTGCACGAAGCACATCGAGCAGTTGTCCGTGCAGGCCGGGAATCCCGGCGAGCGCCGACGGGCAATCTACCGTCCAGTCGTTGCCGGCGAGATCGGTCACGACACCACCGGCCGCGCGGATCAACGCCACCCCCGCGGCGTGGTCCCACACGTGGCCACCGAAACTGACTGCGCCACCGAGAATTCCAGCAGCTGTGTAAGCCAGGTCGATCCCGGTGGCGCCGTGCATTCGCATCCGCGAGCAGTTGCGGCTCAGACTCTCGATGACGGCCAGCCGGTAACGCCCAGGCACCCTTCCACGGGAGTCGACGTTGAAGGTGCTGAGCCCGACGATCGAGTCGGAGAGATCGGCCGGCTCCAAGGTGGGCTGCTCGACCCCGTTGCTGCGCAACGGTCCCCCGGCCACGGCGGTGAACCGTTCACCGGTGAACGGCACCCATGTCAGCCCCGCCACCGGCTGGCCGTCGCGAACGAGACCGAGCAGGATAGCCGCCATCGGCGAACCGGCGGCGTAGTTGAACGTGCCGTCGATCGGGTCTAGCACCCACACCAACGGCGAGTTCAGGTCCGCGCCGCCAAACTCCTCGCCGTGCACCTCGATGCCGGTTCTGGCGGTCAGCGCCGAAACGACCTGACGTTCGATCGCCAGATCGACCTCGGTGGCGAAGTCGTTACCCTTCTTCTGCACGGCCGACTCCGCACGGTGGCCTTCGATGAACGGGGTGGCGGCGTCGTCCAGGATCTGCGCGGCTTCGGCGACCAGTGCGTCGAGGTCGGCCGCGTCCAGCGCCATCTACTGCTCCACCGCGGCCAGGGCGTCAGGCAGCGTGAATCGCCCGGCGTACAACGCCTTTCCGACAATCGCGCCCTCGACCCCGCGGTCGGTGAGCGTGGCGATCGCCCGCAGATCGTCCAGACTCGACACCCCGCCGGACGCGATGACCGGCGCGTCGGTGCGCTCGGTCACCGTCGACAGCAGTTCGAGGTTGGGTCCGTTCAGCGTGCCGTCCTTGGTGACGTCGGTGACCACGAAGCGTGAACAACCTTCCCGGTCAAGCCGTTCCAGCACCTCCCAGAGGTCGCCGCCGTCGGTCTCCCAGCCGCGGCCGCGGAGCCGGTGATCTTCGCCCACGATCTTGACGTCCAGGCCGACGGCCACGCGCTCGCCGTGTTCGGCGACGACCTTCGCGCACCACTGCGGGTTCTCCAGCGCCGCGGTACCGAGGTTCACCCGGGCGCAGCCGGTCGCCAGGGCCGCCGACAGCGAATCGTCGTCGCGGATGCCGCCGGACAACTCGACCGCCACGTCCAGCTTGCCGACCACTTCGGCCAGCAGTTCGCGGTTGCTGCCCCGGCCGAACGCGGCGTCGAGGTCGACCAGGTGGATCCACTCCGCGCCGTCGCGTTGCCAAGTCAGCGCGGCCTCCAGCGCCGAGCCGTATTCGGTCTCGCTGCCGGCCTGGCCCTGAACCAGACGCACGGCGCGCCCCTCGACCACGTCGACGGCGGGCAGAAGAATCAATCGTTTCGGCACGTCGGTCAACCTAACGCCTTCACCCAGTTGGCGAGCAATGCGGCACCGGCATCACCGCTCTTTTCCGGGTGGAACTGCGTCGCCGACAGCGCACCGTCTTCGACGGCCGCCAGGAACGGCACGTGGTGGGTCGCCCACGTCAACTTCGCGCCGGGCGCGCCCTCCCACTGTTGGGCGGCATACGAGTGCACGAAGTAGAAGCGGGTGCCGGCGTCCAGCCCGGCGAACAGCGTGCTGTCCTGCGGTGCGTCGACGACATTCCAGCCCATGTGCGGAATCACCGGCGCGTCGAGCCGCACAACGGCACCGGGCCACTGGCCGCATCCGGTGGTCTCCACGCCGAACTCGACACCGCGCGAGAACAGGATCTGCATGCCGACGCAGACGCCCAGCACGGGCCGGTTCGCCGTGACCCGGTCGGCGATCAGCCGGTCGCCGTCGATCTTGCGCAGCCCGGCCATGCACGCCTCGAACGCACCGACGCCGGGCACCACGAGACCGTCGGCATTGGCGGCGGCCCCCTCGTCGGAGGTCACGGTGACGTCGGCACCGACGCGCTCCAACGCCCGCTGCGCCGATCTCAGGTTGCCCGAGCCGTAATCAAGAACGACGACTTTCGGCGAGATCCCCGTCACAGAGTGCCTTTCGTCGACGGCACACCGGTCACCCGCGGGTCGTATTCGACCGCCTGGCGCAGCGCGCGGGCGACCGCCTTGTACTGCGCCTCGGTGATGTGATGCGGATCGCGCCCGTAGATCGTGCGCACGTGCAATGCGATGCGTGCGTTCATCGCCAGCGATTCGAACACGTGCCGGTTGACGACGGTATGGTACGGCGCCGAAGAACCCTCGATCGTGAAGTGCAGCATGTGATCCGGCTCGCCGGTGTGCACACAGTACGGCCGCCCCGACACGTCCACGGCGGCGTGCGCGAGTGTTTCGTCCATCGGAATCCACGCGTCGCCGAACCGGCGGATGCCCTTCTTGTCGCCGAAAGCCTGTCCGAGGGCCTGCCCCAGCACGATCGCGGTGTCCTCGATCGTGTGGTGGCCCTCGATCTCGACGTCGCCCTTGGCGCGCACGGTCAGGTCGAAACTCGCGTGGCTGCCCAGTGCGGTGAGCATGTGGTCGAAGAACGGCACGCCGGTGTCGACGTGCACCTGGCCGGTGCCGTCGAGGTCGAGTTCGACGACGATGTCGGACTCCTTGGTCTTTCGTTCGATTCGCGAGCGGCGCGGCGCGGGGTTGGACTGAGTCACGATGCTCCTACGGGGGTTAGTTCGGTCGTGGCCAGGCGGGCGCTGGCGGCCAGCAGCGCGTCGTTCTCCTCGGCCAGACCGGTGGTGGCGCGCAGATAACCGGGGATGCCGACGTCACGGACCAGGATGCCCGCGTCGAGATAGCGCTGCCAGGTGGCGGGCGCGTCGGCGAACTGGCCGAACAGCACGAAGTTGGCGTCACTGTCGATCACTCGGAAACCCATGCCGGACAGGGCCTCAGAGACGCGGTTGCGTTCGGCGATGAGGGTTGCCACGCTGCCCAGTGTGTCGTCGGCGTGACGCAGCGCGGCGCGGGCGGCGGCCTGTGTCACCGACGACAGGTGGTACGGCAGCCGGACCAGCAGCAGCGCGTCGATCACGGCGGGCGCCGCGGCCAGATATCCGAGCCGGCCGCCGGCGAACGCGAAGGCCTTGCTCATGGTGCGGGTCACCACGAGCCGAGCCGGATAGTCGTCGATCAGGCGCACCGCGCTGGGCTGCGAGGAGAACTCGCCGTAGGCCTCGTCGACGATCATCACCCCGGTGGCCATCGCGTCGAGTAGGCGACGCAGGTCGGCGAGCGAGACACTCTGTCCCGACGGATTGTTCGGGCTCGCCACGAACACGATGTCTGGTTTGCGCTCGGCGACGGCCGCGATGGCGGTGTCGATGTCCAGGCTGAAGTCGTCGGCCCGATTGGCCACCAGCCACGCGGTCTGCGTGCCGTCGGAGATGATCGGGTGCATCGAGTACGACGGAACGAATCCGATCGCGCTGCGGCCGGGTCCGCCGAACGCCTGCAGGAGCTGCTGCAGGATCTCGTTGGACCCGTTTGCTGCCCAGAGGTTTTCGACACTGAGCGGTGTCTTGGTCTGCGCCGAGAGATATGCGGCCAGGTCGGTGCGCAGCGCCACCGCGTCGCGGTCCGGATACCGGTGCAGATCTCCGGCGACCGCCGCGACCGAGGCCGTCACGTCGTCGATCAGCGCCTGCGTCGGCGGGTGCGGGTTCTCATTGGTGTTCAACCGCACCGGCACATCCAACTGCGGTGCGCCGTACGGTGATTTGCCGCGCAGATCGGCCCGCAGCGGCAGTTCTTCGAGCGTCACGCGGCCACCGGGCGAGTCGGAGGCCATCACCTCTCGAACCTCCGCCGCACCGCTTCGCCGTGCGCGGGCAGGTTCTCGGCTTCGGCAAGCGTGATCACGTGGCCGGAAACGTCTTTCAGAGCGGCCTCGTCGTAGTCGACGACATGGATGCCGCGCAGGAAGGTCTGCACTGAAAGCCCGCTGGAGTGGCGGGCACAGCCAGCGGTGGGCAGCACGTGGTTGGAGCCCGCACAGTAATCGCCGAGGCTCACGGGTGCGTACGGTCCGACGAAGATCGCGCCCGCGGACCGGATGCGTCCGGCGACTTCGCGCGCGTCGATGGTTTGGATCTCCAGGTGTTCGGCGGCGTAGGCATTGACGGTGCGGATACCGGCCTCGAGGTCGTCGACGAGCACCGTCGCCGACTGCCTGCCGCCCAGCGCCGCGCTCACCCGCTCGCGGTGCACCGTGGTTTGCAGCTGGTTGGCCAGTTCGCGGTCGGTCGCGTCGGCCAACTCCACGCTAGGGGTGACCAGCACGCTGGCCGCCATCTCGTCGTGCTCGGCCTGGCTGATCAGGTCCGCGGCAACGTGGACCGGATCGGCGGTGTGGTCGGCCAGGATGGCGATCTCGGTGGGGCCGGCCTCGGCGTCGATACCGACCTGCGAACGGCAGATGCGCTTGGCGGCGGTGACGTAGATGTTGCCCGGACCGGTGATCATGTCGACGGGCGCCAGCTCCTCACCGATGTCGGTGCCGCCGTACGCCAGCAGCGCGATCGACTGCGCACCGCCGACCGCCCATACCTCGTCGACGCCGAGCAGCGCGGCGGCGGCCAGAATGGTGGGGTGTGGCAGCCCCTCGTATTCGGCTTGCGGCGGGCTGGCGATCACCAGCGAGTCGACCCCTGCCATCTGGGCCGGTACCACGTTCATCACGACACTGGACGGATAAACCGCGTTACCGCCGGGCACATAGAGCCCGACCCGTTCCACCGGCACCCAGCGCTCGGTGACCGTCGCGCCCGGGGCCAATGTCGTGGTGGTGTCGGTGCGACGTTGATCGGCATGGACGGCGCGGGCGCGTTCGATCGCGACTTCCAGCGCGGCGCGGACATCCGGGCTCAGCTCGGCCAGCGCCGCGCCCAGCCGGTGGGGTGGCACCCGGACCTGCGTCGGACGGATCCCGTCGAACCTCTCGCCGTACTCCAGCGCCGCGTGCGCGCCGCGCTCGGCGACCGCATCGACGATCGGACGGACCTGCGGCACCACCGCGTCCACATCGACGCCACCCCTCGGCAGGGCGGTCCGCAGCTGCGCCGCACTCAGCGAGCGGTTGCGCAAGTCGATGCGGGCGATCGGCCCTGGCGATACATTCACGCTGTCTATTCTCCCAGAGCAGACCAAATCGGTTATGGAGGCGCCATGCGAGCCAGTGAGCATCCCAACAACGCGCCCGGCGTTCCGATGGTATTTCCGCCCTGGTTCGAGAATCTGCAGGTCAAATACCTCAACAAGATGATCAGGCCGTTCTCTCGGCTGATGCCGGGGATGGCGACGATCAAACATCGCGGGCGCAAGTCCGGTAAGCCCTACGAGACGATCGTCACTGTGTACCGCAAGGGCGACACCGCCGCTATCGCGCTCGGGCACGGAAAGACGGACTGGGTGAAGAATGTGTTGGCCGCCGGCGAGGCCGATCTGCATCTCACCCGCCGCGATCTGCATCTGGTCAATCCCCGCATCGTTCCCGCGGGCCAGAACGCCGACGGACTACCGCTGATGGCCCGTCTCCAAGCGGGCCGGATGGCGATCTTCGTCGCCGATATCGCGTGAACGTCTGAGCTACTTGCAGAGTTCGGTGATGCTCTTGTTCTCGGCATCGGCATCGGACAGCCGCTTCGCTTGCGCTGGATCGTCGTTCGGCACCCCCGCGGTGGCGTTGGCGCCGATGTCGATCAGGTTGTTCGCGAACTGGCGGACCTTCTCGCTGAGCACCGGCGGAGTGGCCGGATCGAGCCGGTCCAGCAGGTACTGACCGCCGTCGTACAACGAGATCCGCGCGTTGGCGGCGACGGCCTGGGCGCCGGTGACGTCCTGCGGGCCCCCTTCCGGCCGCAAGTTCGTGTTGAGGGAGACGCCCTTTCGTACGACATCCGCGGCCGCGCAGACCTTGGCCTTGGCATCGGCGGTCTGGGCCTCGTCGTACTCGGTGCCCGACTGGCTCGACCGGTACAGCGTCCACCCCGCAACTGCCAGGGCAGCGACGGCGACGACCAAGCTGACCGCGGCCAACAACGTGACACGGCGCGACGAATCCTCATCCACGCGACCGATGGTATCGGCCGTCCTAGAGATCGAGCCCGATATCGAGCACCCGCACCGAATGGGTGAGCGCCCCGACCGCGAGGTAGTCGACACCGGTACCCGCATACTCGGCGGCGCTGTCGAGCGACAGTCCGCCCGACGATTCCAGCTTCGTCGCCGGTGACCGAGAATCGCGGCGCTGCACCGCAATCTGCGTCTGCCACACCGGGAAGTTGTCCAGCAGCACCAAAGCGCCGGGCCCCAGGTCCTCGGACAGCACCTCATCGAGCTGTTCGAGCGAGTCCACCTCGACTTCGCATTCGATGTCCGGCGCGGTCGCCTGCACCGCCCGCAACGCCGCCACGACCGACCCGGCGGCCGCGACGTGGTTGTCCTTGATCAGCGCCGCGTCCCCGAGACCCATCCGGTGGTTGAGCCCACCGCCGACGCGCACGGCGTACTTCTGCAGCGTGCGCAGACCCGGCAGCGTCTTGCGGGTGTCGCGGATCTTCGCGCCGGTTCCGGAGACCGCATCGACCCACGCCGCGGTGGTGGTCGCGATACCGGAAAGATGACAGACGAGGTTCAGCGTCGTCCGCTCGACCGTCAGCAGCCCCCGGGTGGGTGCTTCGACCGTGAGCACGGCGCCGCCCGGTTCGAGCCGGACACCGTCCTTTACGCGGTGCTTGACCAGATACCCGTCGGGACCGAGCACCTCGTCGAGGGCGAGCAGCGCGATGTCCACACCGGCGATGACCCCGGCTTCGCGAGCCACCATCGACGCCGTGGTCCGCGCGTCAGCCGGAACTGTCGCGAGCGTGGTGACGTCCGGCCCGTGGCGCAGGTCTTCTTCCAGGCCGCGGCCGATCACCTTGCGAGCCTCGAAGAGCTCATCGGCGGTCAGCGCCATCAGCACACCCCGGCCGCGATGACGCCGCGCACCTGCGCGGTATCCGTTTCCGGATAGTCGCGCCGGTGATGACAGCCGCGGGATTCGGTGCGGGTCAGCGCCGCCGCCGCGACCGCGCCTGCGGCGGTCGTCAGCGCGGCATCTTCGAAGTCGGCGCGCGAAGCGATCACCCGCGGCGGTGCGGTGTCCAGTTCCTTGGCCAGGATCTGCAAGCCGTCGGCATCGCGGACCACCCCGGCGTTCTTGGTCATCGTCCGCTGCAGATCGGCCCGCGGCAGTGCGCGTCGCATTGCCGGTTCGGGTGGCCGCGCTGTCGTGGGCCCGGCGGCCAAAGCGTGTGCGGCGGCGGCCTTTCCGGCCCGACCCCCGACGACCAGGCCTTCGAGCAGGCTGTTGGACGCCAGCCGGTTCGCGCCGTGCATACCGGTGCGCGCGACCTCGCCGGCTGCGAACAGACCGGCGATATCGGTGCGTCCGTGCACGTCGGTGACCAAACCGCCGCAGCTGTAGTGCGCGCCGGGGAGCACAGGAATGGCCTCGAGCGTGGGATCGATACCGGCCGCCCGGCAGGCGGCGGTCACCGTCGGGAACCGCTTCGTGAAACCCTCGATCCGCCGTGCGTCGAGGAACACACACGGTGCGCCGGTCTGCTCGATGCGGGCGTGGATCGCGGCGGCCACCACATCCCGGGGGGCGAGGTCGCCCATCGGGTGAACACCTCGGGTCACCGAACGGCCTTGAGAGTCAACGAGAACCGCGCCCTCGCCGCGGACCGCCTCGGTGATCAGTGGCCGTCTGCCCGCGTTGTGGCCGTCGAAGAGCATGGTCGGATGGAACTGGATGAACTCGATGTCGCTGACCGCCAGCCCGGCCCACATCGCCAGCGCAATACCGTCTCCGGTGGAACCGTCGGGATTGGTGGTGGCCGAGTAGAGATGCCCCAGTCCCCCGGTCGCGAGAATCACCGACGGCGCGTGCACCACCCCGAGGCCGTCGTCGTTGAGCACCAGCACTCCGGTGACCGCGTCCGCGTCGTGCAGGATCTCGACCGCGACGTGGTTGTGGCGGATGTCGAGCGTGGCGGCCGCGCCGTTGAGCGCTCGCTGCACCTCCGCTCCGGTCGCGTCGCCGCCGGCGTGGATGATCCGGCGTCGCGAATGACCGCCCTCGCGGGTCAGCGACCACGAACCCGGCACCGCCTCGTCGAAGCGCGCGCCGCTGTCCACCAGTTCGGCGACTGCGGGGTACCCGTCGGAGACGATCGAGCGCACGGCATCGGGATCGCACAGGCCTGCGCCTGCGGCGAGGGTGTCGGCGATATGCGCCTCGACCGAGTCCCCGTCGTCGCGGAGGGCATCGGGCAGCACCACGGCGATCCCGCCCTGGGCATAGAAGGTCGCGGTGGTCCCCACAAGTCTGCGGGCCTTGCTGAGCACCATGACTTTTCGGCCCTCGCGATGCGCTGCGAGCGCTGCCACCAGACCCGCCACGCCGGTGCCGATGACGACGACATCGGCGCGCTGCTGCCAGTGACCGGCCCACCGGCCGGAACCGCAGGCAGCGGGGTGCGTCATTCGCCGCCGCCGGGCTGGCCGATCTCGATCATGCGCTGCACGCTGGCCCTGGCCGATCGCGCGGTGTCGGGATCGACGTGAACCTCGTCCTCACCATCGACGAGGCAGCGCAGCAGCGCGGCGGGGGTGATCATCTTCATGAACTTGCAGGAGGCACGGTCGTTGACCGCCATGAAGTCGACATCCGGTGCGGCGCGACGCAGTTGATGCAGCATTCCGACCTCGGTCGCGACCAACACCTGCCGCGCACCGGTTTCTCGCGCGGCGTCCAGCATCCCGCCGGTCGACAGGATCTTGACGCGGTCCTGCGGAACCGCGCCCTCGCCGGCGAGGTACAAGGCCGATGTGGCACAACCGCATTCGGGGTGGACGAACAGTTCGGCGTCCGGGTGGGTGCGGGCCTGGTCGGCGAGTTCGTCGCCGTTGATGCCCGCATGGACGTGGCACTCGCCGGCCCACACATGCAGGTTCTTGCGGCCGGTGACCCGACGGACGTGTGCCCCGAGGAACTGGTCCGGGCAGAACAGCACCTCCCGGTCCTCGGGGATCGAGGCCACGACTTCGACGGCATTCGACGACGTGCAGCAGATATCGGTTTCGGCCTTCACCGCCGCGGTGGTGTTGACGTAGGACACCACGACCGCTCCGGGGTGTTCGGCCTTCCATGCGCGCAGTTCGTCGGCGGTGATGGAGTCGGCAAGCGAGCAGCCTGCCCGCTGGTCCGGAATGAGCACGGTCTTGTCCGGAGACAGAATCTTGGCCGTCTCGGCCATGAAGTGCACGCCACAGAACACGATCGTGTCCTCGGGCACGTCGGCGGCGATCCGCGACAGCGCCAACGAGTCGCCGACGTGATCGGCGACATCCTGGATGGCTGGTAACTGGTAGTTGTGCGCCAGCAGTGTCGCGCCACGCAGATCGGCAAGGCGACGAACCTCGGCGGCCCATTCCTCATCGCCGTCGACCCCGGAAAAGCCGGTCGGACCATCGATGATGCGGCGCGACAGGTTGTCTGCGGGCATCCGGTCGAGAACCGTCATGGCCGCCTCCTTCGTCCAAATCGAGTTTTCGACTTACAATCGAAAACATGCGCCATACTAGCACCGCGCACGAGGTGCTCGCCGCTGTGTTCCAGGTCCGGGAGGTCGCTTCGACCGCCGGTGCCCAGAAACCGGCACTTCACGTGCTGTTGTGGCAGCGAGCGCTCGATCCCGAGCGCGGCAAGTGGTCGCTTCCCGGCGGACGACTCGGCGATGACGAAGACCTGACCAGCTCAGTTCGCCGCCAACTGGCCGAAAAAGTGGATCTGCGTGAGCTTGCTCACTTGGAACAACTCGCCGTCTTCTCCGATCCGCACCGGGTCCCCGCCGTCCGCACGATCGCGTCCACCTTCCTCGGACTCGTGCCCTCCCCCGCCACTCCGGAGTTGCCGCCCGATACCCGCTGGCATCCGGTGAGCAACCTGCCGCCGATGGCGTTCGACCACGGGACCATGATCGAGCACGCACGCACCAGGCTCGTCGCCAAGCTTTCCTATACGAACATTGGATTCGGCTTGGCGCCAAAGGAATTCGCGATATCTGCGCTGCGAGACATTTACAGTGCCGCACTGGGTCACCAGGTGGACGCGACCAATCTGCAACGTGTGCTCGAGCGTCGCAAAGTCATCGTCCGCACCGGCACGACGGCGCGGTCCGGCCGTAGCGGAGGCCGGCCGGCAGCCCTGTACCGGTTCACCGAGGCGCGTTACCGGGTGACCGATGAATTCGCGGCGTTGCGGCCGCCCGGGTGAGTCGACTGGATTCTTAACGCTCTCTTAAGCAAGAATGGCCGAATGTCTCTGGGCAATGCCGCGCCTGCATCGGGTGCCGAGTGGATCGGACACGTACCCCACGAGGATCTGTCTCGCGGCGTTCGCCCGCAGCTGCCCGCCGATGACCCGTTCTACGAACCGCCCAGTGGCTTCCAGCACGCCGAACCGGGCACGGTCCTGCGCAGCCGCGACGTCGAGTTGGCCTTTCTGGGCCTGATCCCGCAGAAGTTCACGGCCACCCAACTGCTCTACCGCACCACCGACATGAACGGTGCCCCGGAGGCCACGGTGACGACGGTGATCGTGCCGGCCGAACGTACGAACCGCGCCGTCGTGCCGGTGGTCTCCTACCAGTGCGCGATCGACGCGGTCTCCTCGCGCTGCTTCCCGTCGTATGCGCTGCGGCGCAGAGCGCTGGCCCCCGGCGCGCTCGCCCAGTTCGAGTTCCTCCTCATCGCAGCGGCGCTGGCTGAGGGGTGGGCGGTCTCGGTCCCCGACCACGAGGGACCGCGGGGCTTCTGGGGAACGCCCTACGAGCCGGGCTATCGCATCCTCGACGGTGTGCGCGCGGCGGTGAGCTGTGAGCGCCTCGGCCTGGCCGAGTCGGCGCCCGTCGGGCTCTGGGGCTACTCGGGCGGCGGGCTGGCCTCGGCGTGGGCCGCCGAGATGCACGCCCAGTACGCGCCGGAGCTCAACATCGTCGGCGCGGTCCTCGGCTCCCCCGTCGGGGATCTCGGCCACGCGTACCGCCGCCTCAACGGCAGCCTGTATTCGGGACTGCCCGCGATGGTGGTGGCGGCGCTGACCCACGTCTATCCGGAACTCGACCGGGTCATTCAGGAGCACGCCACCGAGGCGGGCAAGTCGATGCTGATGCGCGTCGAGAACATGACCACCGCGCAGGCCGTCCTGCGGTTCGCGGGCATGGACATGGACAAGCTCGTCGACCGGCCGCTCAACGAGATCCTGGACATGCCCGAGGTCAAGCACGTCTTCGACAGCATCAAGCTGGGCACCGCGGTACCCACCCCGCCCGTGCTGATCGTGCAGGCCGTGCACGACAGGATCGTCTCGGTCGACGACATCGACGAGCTCACCGAGATCTACCGGTCGGGCGGCGCGTCGGTCACCTACCACCGCGATCTGTTCAGCGAGCACATGCTGCTGCACCCGATGTCGGCGCCGATGGCGCTGCGCTGGTTGATTGATCGGTTCGACGGTAAGCCGCTCTCAGAGCATTTGGTCCGGACGAAGTGGCCGACGCTGCTGAATCCGATGACCTACGTCGGGATGACGCGCCTTGTCAAGATCGCGGTCAAGGTGATGACGGGCCGGACGGTGGAACGCTCTCCGCTGTGACCGGAGGCACGAACGCCGGCACCTCGACCGGCGGCCAGGCACCGAGATCGTCGCGCGCGGTGGACACCGCGGTCAACGCGTAGACCAGCGCTGCCACCGCGGCGGGAAACAGGATCGTCAACGCAGCCTGTATGGGGGTGTGCCCGAAGAAGACCGGCGGGGCCTCCACGACGTAGTGCACGCGGTGCTCGGGTGTCACCGGCGCGGCGGCCACGTCGATCGATCCGTACCGCAGGTGCACGATCAGCGCGCCGAGCCCCGCGGCCACCCCGGCCGCCAGCATGCAGCCGGTCGCCAGCGCCGCGATCATCAACGGCCCGCGGTGCGCCCGCCACTGCCACACGAGCACTGCGGCGATGACCGCGACGACGCAGAGGATGCCGACGAGCATGAACGCCGCGACGAAGAAGTGGTCGCCCTCGTTTCCCAGATAGGCGCGGACACGATCACCCCTGCGCGTCAGCGCCACCACGCCGCCGATAGGGGGCGCCAGCCACGACCACAGCGCGCCGACCGGCACGCCGGCCACCGCCAACGCCGCCATCACGGTCAGCGCCGCGCGCGTACGCGAAACACCCGGAGCTGCAACACCGTTCATCGCTGCTCCAGATCCTTCGAGTCGGTGGCACCGTGCCGCGAACAGCGTGCCGACCAGCCGTCGGGCCGCACCTGCACGATCATCCGACGACCACACTCCGCGCAGAACCGGGGTGGCTCAAGACCGAGCTGAGCCGCGGTCGGCACCGCTGTGCCGTCGCGTTCGCCGGTGTAGACGTTGAACGCCATACCTTTACGTTCTCAGGCTGGCTTCAGAGAGTGGCATTGAGGGCTTTGATGGGCATCTGCAGATCGTCGAGCAGTTCGAGGTCGGCTTCGGCCGGACGGCCGAGCGTGGTCAGGTAGTTGCCGACGATGACCGCGTTGATGCCGCCGAGGATGCCCTGCTTGGCGCCGAGATCGCCCAGCGTGATCTCCCGGCCGCCCGCGAACCGCAGCACGGTGCGCGGCAGCGCGAGCCGGAACGCCGCGACGGCCCGCAGCGCATCGGCGGCCGGCAGCACCTCCAGATCGCCGAACGGCGTACCCGGGCGGGGGTTCAGGAAGTTCAGCGGCACCTCGTGCGGGTTCAGCTCGGCGAGGTCCGCGGCGAATTCGGCGCGCTGCTCGAGCGTCTCGCCCATCCCGAGGATGCCGCCGCAGCACACCTCCATGCCGGCCTCGCGGATCATCTGCAGCGTGTCCCAACGCTCTTCCCAGGTGTGCGTGGTGACGACATTGGTGAAGAACGACCGCGCCGTCTCCAGGTTGTGGTTGTAGCGGTGCACGCCCATCTCTTTGAGACGGTCCACCTGTTCCTGGCTGAGCATGCCCAGCGAGCAGGCGATCTGAATGTCGACCTCGTTACGGATCGCCTCGATGCCCGCGGCAACTTGCGACAGCAGCCGCTCGTCGGGTCCGCGTACCGCGGCGACGATGCAGAACTCGGTCGCGCCGGTCTTGGCGGTCTGCTTGGCGGCCTCCACCAAGCTCGGGACGTCCAGCCATGCGCTGCGGACGGGCGACGCGAAAAGCCCGGACTGCGAACAGAAATGGCAGTCTTCCGGGCACCCGCCGGTCTTGAGGCTGATGATGCCCTCGACTTCGATGTCGGGTCCGCACCACGCCACCCTGACCTCGTGCGCCAATGCGAGAAGATCGTCGAGGCGATCGTCTGACAACTGCAGCACCTGCAGCGTCTGGTCCTGGTTCAGGCCTTCGCCGCGCTCCAGCACCTGCTCGCGGGCCACCGCAAGAATGTCGCTCAACTCTTCGCCTCTCATGAACATGTCGGCAGGACCGACACTTGAACGGTGTTCAGGTTAGGGTACGAGCGTGCAGCTTCACAAACGCGACGTGGTGGCCGCCGCTACCGGTCTATTGGACACCTACGGCCTCGCCGATCTGTCCATGCGTCGGCTCGCGCGTGAGCTGGAGGTCTCTCCCGGGGCGCTGTACTGGCATTTCGCCAGCAAGCAGGAACTGTTGGGTGCGGTGACCGATCGCATTCTCGAGCCCGTCACCGACCCGGCCGGCAACTGGCCCGATCGCATCACCGGCCTCTGCGCGGCGCTGCGCGACGCCCTGTTGTCGCACACCGACGGCGCCGAGTTGGTGTCGGCGAGCTTTGCGGCGGGACAGTCGACGGCGATGGCGCGGATCGTCGAGCGGCTCACCGAGGCGGCCACCGACGCCGGTGTGCCCGCCGGCCACTGCCAACTGGCCGCCCGTACCGTCGTCTACTACGTGCTCGGTTTCACCGTCGACGAGCAGTCACGGCTGCAGTGGGACGCAGCGGGCGCCGACCTTCCCGACGACCGGTCGGTGCTGACCGACGACGCTTCGGCGCGGTTCCGTTTCGGGGTGGGCCTGCTCGTCAACGGCATCCGCGTCGCCGAGCGTGAGCTGGTGCTCGACAAGATGCCCGTGAGACTTCGCGGATAGATTCAGTTTCGGCCAGCGATCGGGTACTCGCGTTTGGCGTTGCCGTCCCAACGGCGCAACCCAACGATTCGGCCGTTGATCTCTGACGGTTTTCCGGCGATCCGGACCGCGCGGCCCATCTGGGCAGGCACCACGCGCCGTGCCATGGTCACGTGCGGGGTCCAGTCGCCGGGCAGCGCATTGGGCATCGGACCCGGATTCAGGTGCGTTGCACACAGCCGGTGCACCTCGGCGTGGACGGCCAGCAGCGCGGTCGTCGGCACCACCAAACGAGCGAGCACCGCCTTGGCACGACCGAAGAACAACGGGGCGCCGATGCGGCACGGCAAAGGGAACCGGTCGGTCAGCGACAAAAGCAGCTCGTCGACGTCAGGCTCGATGCGTTCTGCGACCGTCAGCGTGGTGTGCGGGCGACTGGCCGGCGCCTGACTGGGTATGCCGGCCTCGCGCAGGTCATCCCAGATGCGACGAACCGCCGCCTCGGTATCCGGGTCGAAGACCAACTCGACGGAATGGACCATCGTCACACCAGGCTTGCGACCCAAGCGGAATCGAAGGCCGACCGGCTCATCGCCTCGAACTCCGCCGTAGTCAATGCTCCCGCGCCCGCGGGTAGAACCGCCCGCACCGGGGCCAGTTCGGCCAGCGCCTCCCGGTTGCCCGTCTCGGCGACATCCGGTTGCGTCGGCCACGCGCCGATCACCAGCCCGGCACACGAAACATCCTTGGCTGCAAGGGCTTCCAGCGTCAGCGCGGTGTGGTTGAGGGTACCCAGGCCGGCCGCGACGACCACCAGGACCGGCGCGGCCAGTTCGACCGCCACGTCGCGCAGCGTCGCCCCCGACCCGATCTGGACGAGCAGTCCGCCGGCCCCCTCGACGAGCGTCAGCTGTGCCGTCACAGCGCGCACCGATTCGACAAGCTCGGCGCGGGTGGGCAACGCGAGGCCCGCCCGCTCGGCTGCCGCTCGCGGAGCGAGTGGTTCCGGGTATCGCCATCCGCCGTGTAACCCGGTAACGCCCGAGAGCCGGCCCACATCGGCGAGGTCGTCGTCCGCGGGGCTTCCGGTCTGCACGGGTTTGGACACGGCCACATCGATACCGGCGAGACGTGCATGGCAGGCCAACGCTGCGGTGGCGACGGTCTTGCCGACGCCGGTGTCGGTGCCGGTGACGAGGAGCGTGCTCACCGGTGGCGCGTCAGCACTTCGGTGAGAACCTCACGCGCCAGCGTCATTTCGTCATCCGACAAGGATGCTCGCGCGGTCAGCCGCAGCCGTGAGGTTCCGGCGGGGACCGTCGGCGGCCGGAAGCATCCGACCCGCACACCCCGGTCCAGGCATGCCACCGCAGCCGCCAACGCGACCTGCGGTTCACCGAGAATCACCGAAACCACCGCGGAGTCGGGTTGTTCGGGCACCGAGCAGATCGTGGCCAGTTCGGCGGCGTGATCCAGTACGGCCTGCGCGCGCCACGGTTCGGCGATCAGCACATCCAGCGCAGCCCAGGCCGCGCCGACCGCCGCGGGCGCGAGGCCGGTGTCGAAGATGAACGGTCGCGCGGCGTCGATCAGGTGATCGCGCACCGCCGTCGGGCCCAGCACGACACCGCCCTGGCTGCCCAGCGCCTTGGACAGCGTCGTCGTCATCACGACATCGGGCGCGCCCGCCAGCCCGACTTCGTGCAAGAGGCCACGCCCGCCGATGCCGCGCACGCCCAGACCGTGTGCCTCGTCGACCATCAGCAGGGCTCCGTGCCGTCGGCAGACCTCGTGCAGTGCGCGCAGCGGGGCCAGTGCGCCGTCGGTGGAGAACACCGAGTCCGTCAGCACCACCGCGCGTTCCTCGGTACGTGCCGTCAGCGCCGCCTCCACTGCCGCGACGTCTCGATGCGGGGTGACGACGACCCGCGCCCGTGACAACCGGCAGGCGTCGACCAAGGAGGCGTGGGTCAAGGCGTCCGAGATCAGCAGCGATCCGACGCCCGAGAGTGCGACCACCGCGCCGAGGTTGGCGGTGTAGCCGGCGGAGAACGCCAGTGCCGACTCCGCGCCGACGAATTCGGCCAGCGCGCGCTCGAAACCCTCGTGCAGTTCGGTGTTACCGGTGACCAGGCGCGATCCGGTGGCCCCAGCGCCCCATGTCCGTAGGGCGGCGACTCCACCGTCGATCACCGCCGGGTGCTGCGACAGGCCGAGGTAGTCGTTCGAGGCGAGGTCGAGTTCCGCGCCCACCGGCGGACGGGACCGCAGCGATCGGCGTAGACCGTCGGCGCGCCGCTGCCGTTCGACGTCGTCGAGCCACGCGAGCGGCGAAAGACCGGTGCGCGTCACCCGATGCTCCTCTGCCGATAGTTGGACACGTCGGCGGGCCGACAATTGAACACCGTTCAGGTTAGGACACCGCCGCGAAACCGCACAAATAAGCTGTGCTCTAAATGGTTGATCACACGTACCTGATGCGTGGAATCAACCAGTTAACGCACTCGCGACGCCGACCATCCCCGCGGCGATCTGGGCGATTTCGTCGGGTGTGCAGACGTAGGGCGGCATCGCGTAAACGAGATTGCGGAACGGGCGCAGCCAAAGGCCGTGCTCCAACGCCGCGGGCGTGGCGACCCGTAAGTCGACGGGCCGGTCCATCTCGATCACGCCGATCGCACCCAGAACCCGCACGTCGGCCACCCCCGGCAGCACCGAAGCGGCGGCCAACCCATCGCGCAGACCCGTCTCGATCCCGCGGACGCGCTCGCGCCAGTCCTCGGAGAGCAGCACCTCGATTGAGGCCACTCCGACCGCGCACGCAAGCGCGTTGGCCATGAACGTCGGCCCGTGCATGAGGGCGCCGGGGTCGTGGGTACTGATCGTGTGCGCGATCTCCCGGGAGCACAGCGTCGCCGCCAGCGTGAGGTAACCGCCGGTGAGCGCCTTGCCGACACACATGATGTCGGGGCTGACACAGGCATGGTCGGCTGCGAACAACTCGCCGGTGCGGCCGAAGCCGGTTGCGATCTCGTCGAAGATCAGCAGCACGCCGTGTCGCGAGCAGATGTCCCGCAAATCGGCGAGGTAGCGCGGATCGTGAAAGCGCATCCCGCCCGCGCCCTGCACGACCGGTTCGACGATCACCGCGGCCAACTCGTCGGCGTGTTCGGCCAGTTGGCGCTCGAACGCGGCGATGTAGTCCGCGTCGTACGCCGCGGGCACCGGCGGCGCGAACTCCTGGCGCACCAAGACGTCGGTCCACAGCGAATGCATCCCGCCGTTCGGATCGCACACGCTCATCGGGGTGAACGTGTCGCCGTGGTAGCCGCCGCGCCAGGTCATCAGCCGGTGCTTGGCTCCCCTGCCCAGGCTGCGCCAGTACTGCAGCGCCATCTTGACGGCCACCTCGACCGATACCGAGCCCGAGTCGCTGAAGAACACCGTATCCAGACCGTCGGGGGTGATCTCGACGAGCAACTGCGCCAACCGCGCGGCCGGTTCGTGCGTCAACCCGCCGAACATGACGTGATTCATGGTCGCGATTTGGTCGGTGATCGCC
This sequence comes from Mycolicibacterium sp. GF69, assembly GCF_003284965.1. Classification (GTDB taxonomy): domain Bacteria; phylum Actinomycetota; class Actinomycetes; order Mycobacteriales; family Mycobacteriaceae; genus Mycobacterium. The sequence continues at coordinate 199,591 of NZ_QMEW01000004.1, read as the reverse complement.
GCGTCCAGCGCGGGGTGGCCATGCCCGTGGATCGCGGTCCACCACGACGCCATCGCGTCGAGAACGCGCAGTTCACGGCCGTCGTGGTGCAGTGTCAGCCAGGCCCCCCGGGCACCCACCGCGACAACCGGAGCCAGGGCCTCGGCGCCGATCGTGCTATAGGGATGCCAGACGTGGGCGGCATCGACCGCGCTGATCTCGGCAGGCGTCATTTCTGGCACCTTCGGTAGATTATCCGTCGACCATGATGACCCTCGCCCCTCCCCGGCCGGCGCCCGTCACCTATCCGGGACGTCCGTCGCGCGCCGCGAACGCATCGAGTGGTACCCGCGGCTCCCGCGCCGCCACGCACTACCGGCACGATCTCGACGGGCTGCGCGGTGTCGCGATCGCACTCGTTGCGCTCTTCCACGTGTGGTTCGGTCGCGTATCCGGCGGTGTGGACGTCTTCCTGGCGCTGTCCGGTTTCTTCTTCGGCGGGCGGCTGCTGCGCACGGCGATGACTCCGGGCGCCTCCCTGTGGCCGGTGCCCGAGGTGACCCGGCTGATCCGTCGGCTGCTGCCGGCCCTTGTCGTCGTCCTCGCGGCCTCGGCGGTGCTGACCATCCTGATCCAGCCGCAGACCCGCTGGGAGGCGTTCGCCGACCAGAGCCTGGCCAGTCTCGGCTACTTCCAGAACTGGGAGCTGGCCAACTCCGCGTCGAACTACCTGCGTGCGGGCGAGGCGGTCAGCCCGCTGCAGCACATCTGGTCGATGTCGGTGCAGGGCCAGTTCTACATCGCGTTCCTGGCCTTGATCTTCGGGACCGCCGTGTTGTTCCGCCGCGTCTTCGGCAAGCACATGCGGTTGGTGTTCGTGCTGCTGCTCAGCGCACTGACCATCGCGTCGTTCGTCTACGCGATCTACGCACACAACACCGACCAGGCCACCGCGTACTACAGCAGCTTCGCCCGCGCGTGGGAGCTTCTGCTAGGCGCGCTGGTGGGCGCGTTCGTATCGCACCTGCGCATGCCGATGTGGCTGCGGACGACGCTGGCGGTCGTCTCGCTGGCGGCGATCCTGGCGTGCGGTGCGCTGATCGACGGGGTGAAGGAGTTCCCCGGGCCGTGGGCGCTGGTTCCGGTCGGCGCCACCATGCTGTTCATCCTGTCCGCGGCGAACCGGGTCGCCGATCCGCACACCGCGGGACGGATGCCGCTGCCCAACCGCCTGCTGGCCTCAGCGCCGTTCGTGTCGCTGGGCGCGATGGCGTACTCGCTGTATCTGTGGCACTGGCCGCTGCTGATCTTCTGGCTGTCGTTGAGCGGGCACACCCGCGCCACCTTCGTCGAAGGCACCGTCGTCCTGTTGGTCTCCGGGGTGCTGGCATGGCTCACCACCAAATATGTCGAGAACCCGCTGCGTTACCGCGCCTCGTCGCCGCAGCCCGCGCGGCAACGGCGGCGCAGGCCCACCGTGTTGCTCGGCTCGGTGGTCGCGTTGCTGGGCGTGGCACTGACCGTGACGTCGTTCACCTGGCGCGAGCACATCCTCGTTCAGCGCACCAACGGTGAAGAGCTCATGACGCTTTCGTCGCAGGACTACCCCGGCGCCGCTGCGCTGCTCACCAGGGCCAGAGTGCCCAAGCTGCCGTTCCGCCCCACAGTGTTGGAGGCCAAGAACGACCTCCCGGAGACCACCGAGGACGGCTGCATCAGCGACTTCGACAATGTCGACGTGATCAACTGCGCTTACGGCGATAAGAACGCCAAACGCACGATCGCGCTGGCGGGCGGATCCCACGCCGAGCACTGGATCGCCGCCCTCGACATGCTGGGCAAGAGGCACCATTTCAAGGTGGTCACCTACCTGAAGATGGGTTGTCCGCTGACCACCGAAGAGGTGCCGCTGGTGATGGGTGACAACCGCCCGTACCCGAAGTGCCGCGAGTGGAACCAGCGCGTGATGGCGAAGATCGTCGCCGACCACCCGGACTACGTCTTCACCACCTCGACCCGGCCGTGGAACATCAAGGCGGGCGATGTGATGCCGGGAACGTACGTCGGCATCTGGCAGGAGTTGTCCGACAACGGCATTCCGGTTCTGGCGATGCGCGACACACCGTGGCTGGTGCGCAACGGGGACCCGTTCTTCGCCGCCGACTGTCTGGCCGACGGCGGTGACGCGATCTCCTGTGGAACACGGCGATCCGACGTACTCTCGGAGCGCAACCCGACACTCGACTTCATCGAGCGGTTTCCACTGCTCAAACCGCTCGACATGAGTGATGCGGTGTGCCGCAAGGACATCTGTCGAGCCGTGGAGGGAAATGTGTTGATCTACCACGACGCTCACCACATCTCGAAGACCTACATGCGCACGATGGCCCCGGAGCTCGGCCGTCAGATCGCCGCCGCCACCGGCTGGTGGGTTGGTAGATGACCTCGGGCGAACCGGCTTCCCGTACGCGAGGAGGACCGGAAGGTTCGGTGCCCACCGTCTGGCCGGGAGCGGCCTATCCCCTCGGCGCCACGTATGACGGTGCGGGCACGAACTTCTCGGTGTTCTCCGAAGTCGCCGATCGTGTCGAGCTGTGCCTTATCGGCAAGGACGGTCGTGAGGAGCGGGTCAACCTCGAGGAGGTCGACGGCTATGTCTGGCACTGCTACCTGCCGACGGTCACCCCCGGCCAGCGTTACGGCTTTCGCGTGCACGGCCCGTGGGATCCGGCGGCCGGGCACCGGTGTGACCCGAGCAAGCTGCTGCTCGACCCGTACGGCAAATCGTTTTACGGCGACTTCGACTTCTCCCAGGCGCTGTACTCCTACGACCTGACCGCCGACGATCTCGCCTCCGGCGGCACCCCGCCGCGTATCGACTCGCTGCGCCACACCATGACCAGCGTCGTGATCAACCCGTACTTCGACTGGGCGTCGGACCGCGCGCCGCGCACGCCGTACCACGAAACGGTGATCTACGAGGCCCACGTCAAGGGCATGACCCAGCGGCATCCGGGCATCCCCGAGGAACTGCGGGGCACCTACGCCGGGCTCGGCCACCCGGCGATCATCGACCACCTCAAGTCGCTGAACGTGACCGCGATCGAGTTGATGCCGGTGCACCAGTTCCTGCACGACCACCGCCTGGTCGATCTCGGACTGCGAAACTACTGGGGCTACAACACTTTCGGGTTTTTCGCGCCGCACTCCGAATATGCGGCCAGCAAGCACGCCGGCGGCGCGGTCGCAGAATTCAAGACCATGGTCCGGTCCTTCCACGAGGCCGGCATCGAGGTCATCCTCGACGTGGTCTACAACCACACCGCCGAGGGCAACCACCTCGGGCCGACGCTGAACTTCCGCGGCATCGACAACGCCGCCTACTACCGGTTACTCGACGGCGACGCGCGCCTGTACAAGGACTTCACCGGAACCGGCAACAGCCTCAACGCCCGCCACCCGCACACGCTGCAGCTGATCATGGACTCGCTGCGCTACTGGGTGACCGAGATGCACGTCGACGGCTTCCGCTTCGACCTCGCGGCCACCCTGGCGCGCGAGTTCTACGACGTCGATCGCCTGAGCGCCTTTTTCGACCTGGTGCAACAGGATCCGGTGGTGAGCCAGGTGAAGTTGATCGCCGAACCGTGGGATGTCGGCGAGGGCGGTTATCAGGTCGGCAACTTCCCAGGTTTGTGGACCGAGTGGAATGGGAAGTATCGCGACACTGTGCGTGATTACTGGCGGGGTGAGCCCGCGACTCTCGGCGAGTTCGCATCGCGGCTGACCGGTTCCTCTGACCTCTACGAGGACACCGGTCGGCGGCCGAGCGCGAGCATCAACTTCGTCACGTGCCACGACGGGTTCACGCTGAACGACCTGGTGTCCTACAACGAGAAGCACAACGAGGCCAACGGCGAGGACAACCGCGACGGGGAGAGCCACAACCGGTCGTGGAACTGCGGTGTCGAGGGCCCGACCGACGATCCGGCCATCCTCGCGCTGCGCGGTAAACAGATGCGCAACATCATGGGCACGCTGATGATTTCGCAGGGCACGCCGATGATCTCGCACGGCGACGAGATCGGCCGAACCCAGTCGGGCAACAACAACGTCTACTGCCAGGACAGCGAGATCTCCTGGATGGACTGGTCGCTGTGTGAGAAGAACGCCGACCTGCTCGAGTTCACCCGCAAGGTCACGTCGCTGCGCAAGAAGCACCCGGTCTTCCGCAGGCGTCGGTTCTTCGAAGGCAAGCCGATCCGCAGCGGCGACCAGGTCCGCGACATCGCATGGCTGACACCGGCCGGGGAAGAGATGACTCTCGAGGACTGGGGCACCGGACTGGGCAAATGCGTTGCGGTGTTCCTGAACGGAGATGCGATCTCGGCACCGAACGAACGCGGCGAACGCGTCGTCGACGACTCGTTCCTGTTGTGCTTCAACGCCCACGACGGTCCGCAGGACTTCGTCACCCCCACCAGCAGCTACGCCAGTGAGTGGACCGCAGCGCTGGACACCGCCGACGCCGCCGGAGCCACCGAGTTGGTCGCGAAGGCCGGCGAGAAGATCTCGCTGCCGCCGCGCTCGCTGTTGGTGATGCGCAAGACGGCTTGAGTGGCTTGACTGCCATGGCCACGCCGGTTCTGTCGACGTACCGCCTCCAGATGCGGGGCGATGCCTTCACTTTCGCCGATGCCGAGAACCTCCTCGACTACTTCGCGGCACTCGGGGTCTCGCACCTGTATCTCTCACCGATCCTCACCGCGGCCGAGGGTTCCACACACGGCTACGACGTCACCGACCCGACCACTATCTCCGCAGAACTCGGCGGTCCCGAGGGGTTCGCGCGGTTGTCGCGAGCGGCGCGGGACCGACACATCGGCGTGATCGTCGACATCGTGCCCAACCACGTCGGGGTGGAGAATCCGCAGCAGAACGCGTGGTGGTGGGACGTCCTCAAACACGGCCGAAAGTCGTCGTTTCGCTCCTTTTTCGATATCGACTGGGATCTCGACGCCGGGCGCGTCGTACTGCCGGTGCTGGGCTCCGACGAGGACGTGAACGGCCTCGAGGTCGACGACAGCGGCGACGAACCGGTGCTGCGCCTGGGCGATCTGGTGTTTCCGATCGCCCCGGGGACCGCCGACGGCACCGGACCCGAGGTGCACGACCGCCAGCACTATCACCTGATCGGCTGGAAAAGCGGAACCTGCGGTTACCGCCGGTTCTTCTCGATCACCTCGCTGGCGGGTCTGCGCCAGGAGGACCGCGCGGTCTTCGACGCGACGCACGCAGAGGTGAAGCGCTGGTTCGACGGGGGTTTGGTCGACGGGATACGCATCGACCACCCCGACGGACTGAGCGACCCGTCGGGCTATCTGGCGTGGCTGCGGGAGCTGACCGGACCGGATGCGTGGATCGTGATCGAGAAGATCCTCGCCGCCGACGAACCGCTGGAACCGACGCTTCCTGTTGCCGGCACGACCGGTTACGACGCGATGCGCGAGATCGGGGGCGTGTTCATCGATCCGGCCGGCCGGCAGGCTCTGACCGAACTTTTCGACTCCACGGATGTGGCCTACCGCTCGATGCCGGAGCTCGCCCGAAACCTCAAGGCGCAGGCGGTGACCGAGACCCTGCGCAGCGAGCTGGCGCGGTTGCGCCGCACGATCGTGGCCGCCACCGGCACCGACCATGACGATCTACCCGCAGCAATCGCGGCGCTGCTGAGCCGGATCGACGTCTACCGATCCGACTACCGGTCACTGTCGGGGGTGTTGCCCACCGCGCTGGCCGAAACCGCCTCGGCAGAACCGGGTCTGGCGGCGCCGCTGGCGCTGGTCGCGGCGGCGCTGTCAATGAGCACCGAAGCCGAGGTCCGGTTGCAGCAGCTGTGCGGTGCGGCGACCGCGAAGTCCATGGAGGACTGCCTGTTCTACCGCGACGCGCGGCTCGTCTCGCTCAACGAGGTGGGTTCCGAACCACATCTTTTCGGGGTCGACCTAGCCGAGTTTCATCAGCGGGCCGCCGTGCGCGCGCGGATGTGGCCGGCCGCGATGGTCGCCACGACCACTCACGACACCAAGCGCGGTGAGGACGTGCGCGCGCGCATCGGGCTGCTGTCCCAGGTACCCGCACTGTGGGCGGAGTTGGTGGGTAAATGGACGCTGGTCACACCGCCGCCGGATGCGCGCACCGGGCTTTTCCTGTGGCAGAACGTGTTCGGCATTTGGCCGGTCGACGGTGAGATCACCGACGGCCTGCGGGCGCGGATACACGCCTACGCCGAGAAGGCGATCCGGGAGGCCGCCGAGCACACCACCTGGAATGACCCCGACAGCGACTTCGAAACCGCGGTGCATGCGTGGCTGGACGCCCTGCTTGACGGGCCGGTGGCGCCCGAGATGACCTCGCTGGTGGCACGACTCGACATGCATGCCCGCAGTGACGCGCTCGGCCAGAAACTGCTCGCACTGACCGTGCCCGGTGTCCCCGACATCTACCAGGGCACCGAGTTGTGGGAGGACAGCCTCGTCGACCCGGACAACCGCCGACCCGTCGACTACCAAGCGCGTCGCCAAGCGCTGGGTGCGATGCGTCACCCGAAGCTGCGGGTGGTCACCGCGGCCCTGGCGGTGCGCCGAGACCGGCCCGCCACCTTCTTGCAGGGCGGCTACACCCCGGTGCTGGCCGACGGCCCCGCTGCCGCGCATCTTGTGGCGTTCCTGCGCGGTGGCCCCGGCGATGGGGTGCTGACCGCGGTCACCCGACACTCGGTCCGGCTGTCCGAAAGCGGTTGGGGTGACACCGCTGTCACGCTGCCACCGGGCCTGTGGACCGATCGCATCGGCGGCCGGCGACACAGCGGCCGGGTGCTGGCCGCCGAGCTGTTCACCGAACTACCGGTCGTTCTGTTGGCGCGGACCGATGGCTGAGTTCAGCGTGTGGGCTCCCCGCCCGCAACGGGTGCGACTGGACGTCGACGGTGACCTACACGAGATGAACCGCTCCGACGACGGATGGTGGCGCGCCGAGCTCGACGCCCGCCCCGATGCCCGCTACGGGTACGTCCTCGACCAGCTCGACGTTCAGGACCCGGAGGTGCTACCCGACCCCCGCTCCCCTCGTCAACCCGACGGTGTGCACGCCAGATCACAACTGTGGCAGCCGGATCCGTCCGCGTGGACGGATGCCGAGTGGCCCGGACGGTCGATCGAAGGCGCGGTGATCTACGAGCTGCACGTCGGAACCTTCACGTCGGCCGGGACATTCGACGCGGTGATCGAGAAGCTGGAGTATCTCGTCGAGCTCGGAGTCGACTTCGTCGAACTGATGCCGGTCAACGCGTTCGGCGGCACCCACGGATGGGGCTACGACGGTGTGCTGTGGTATGCGGTACACGAACCCTACGGCGGGCCCGACGCGCTGGTGCGCCTGATCAATGCCTGCCACGAGCGCGGGCTCGGGGTGCTGATCGATGCGGTGTTCAATCATCTCGGCCCGTCGGGTAACTATCTGCCCCGGTTCGGTCCGTATCTGTCCACCGGCAGCAACCCGTGGGGTGAGTCGATCAACATTGCCGATGCCGACGCCGATGAGGTTCGGCGCTACATCATCGACTGCGCGCTGCGCTGGATGCGCGACTTCCACGCCGACGGCCTGCGCCTGGACGCGGTGCACGCGCTGGTTGACACCACGGCGATCCACATCCTCGAAGAACTCTCCGCCGAAACCGATGCGCTCGCAGCGCAGTTGGGTCGACCACTGTCGCTGATCGCCGAGAGTGACCTCAACGACCCGCGGCTGATCACACCGCGCGACCGCGGCGGACTCGGGATGACCGCGCAGTGGGACGACGACATCCATCATGCGATCCACTCGGCGGTATCGGGCGAAACGCAGGGCTATTACCACGATTTCGGGACGCTCGAAGCGCTGGCCAGCACGCTCAAGCACGGCTACTACCACGCGGGCACGTACTCGTCGTTCCGACACCGCAGGCACGGGCGACCGTTGGACACCGCCACGATTCCGGCCACTCGACTGCTGGCCTACACCCTCACCCACGATCAGGTCGGCAACCGCGCCGTTGGCGACCGCCCGTCACAGCTGCTGACGTTCGGACAACTGGCCGTCAAGGCGGCGCTGGCGCTGGGATCGCCTTATACCGCCATGCTTTTCATGGGCGAGGAATGGGGTTCGTCGTCGCCGTTTCAGTTCTTCAGCTCGCATCCGGAGCCGGAACTGGCGCGGGCCACCGCCGAAGGTCGCAAACGCGAGTTCGCCGAGCACGGCTGGGACGCCGACGAGATTCCCGACCCGCAGGATCCGCAGACGTTCCTGCGTTCCAAGCTGAACTGGGACGAAGTCGAGGTGGGTGACCACGGTCGGCTGCGAGAGATCTACCGCGGTCTGATCATGTTGCGGCGCAACGAACCTGACCTGGCCGACCCGTGGCTGGGCAATCTGCGGGTGGACTACGACGAAGACCGCCGCTGGCTCGTGATGCACCGCGGATCGCTGGCGATCGCGTGCAATCTCGGTTCGGAGGCGGCCGACGTCCCGGTGACAGGAGAGGTGGCGTTGGCGTGGGGTGAGCCGCAGGTCGGCGCGGCCGGCACCCTGCTGTCAGGGCACTCGTTCGCGGTGCTGCGCCGAACCTCTCAGAGCAGGTAGCGGTACGCCGCTGAACCCGGATCGAGCGACTCCACGTGCACATCGGAGGCGCGCATCCGCTCGAGCAGACCCTCGAAGTCCGCCGCCGAACCGAGCTCGATACCGACCAGCGCCTCGCCGGTTTCGCGGTTGTTCCGCTTGACGTACTCGAACAGCGTGATGTCGTCGTTCGGGCCGAGAATCTGATCCAGGAAGCGGCGAAGCGCCCCCGGCTCCTGCGGGAAGTCGACCAAAAAATAGTGCTTGAGGCCGAGATGCACCAGCGAACGCTCCAACACCTCGCCGTAGCGGGACACGTCGTTGTTGCCGCCCGAAACCACACAGACCACCGTCGATCCCGGCTCGACGTCGGCCTCCATCAGCGCCGCGACCGATAGCGCTCCCGCGGGTTCGGCGATGATGCCCTCGTTCTGGTAGAGGTCGAGCATCGCGGTGCACACCGCCCCCTCGTCGACCGTCGTCATGGAAACCATGTCGCCGGCCGCGGCCAGCGCCGCGTACGGCAGCGTCCCCGCGCGGTTGACGGCCGCACCGTCGACGAACTGGTCGACATGGTCGAGCGTCACCGGCTCCCCCGCGGCCAGTGCTGCGATCATCGCGGCCGCACCCGCCGGTTCGGCGCCGAGCACCGAGGTGCTGGTCGTCCGTTCGGCCAGATACGTCGTGATGCCCGCGATGCAGCCGCCGCCACCCACCGGCACCACGACCAGATCCGGCTCGCCGTCGAGTTGGTCGAGAATCTCGGCGGCGATCGTGCCCTGGCCGGCCATTGTGCGCAGGTCGTCGTAGGGCGGCACCAACGTCGCGCCGGTACGTGCGACGTCGGCCAGGGCGGCGGCAGCGGCGTCGTCGTAGGTCGGGCCGCCGACGATCAACTCGATGAACTCGCCGCCGTGGTAGCGGATGCGGTCGCGTTTCTGCTTGGGCGTTTTGCCGGGCACGTACACGCGGCCGCGGACGCCCATCGAGCGGCAGGCCATCGCGAAACCCTGCGCGTGGTTGCCCGCCGACGAACACACCACGCCGGCGGTCAGCTCGTCGGCGGGCAGCTGCATCAGCAGGTTGTGCGCGCCGCGCAGCTTGTACGACCGCACCGGCTGTAGGTCTTCGCGCTTCAGGTAGACGGTCGCTCCGGTGGCATCGGAGATCCGGTCGCTGATCTGCAGCGGGCTGCGCAAAACCACACCCGAAATTCGCTGCGCGGCCTCGTCGATGTCGACCGCGGACAGCGGCGACGTTCTGCGGCTCTGGCTCACTTCAGCGGTCACCGGTCAATGGTGCCACCAACCAGCGGTTTTCAGGTAATCGGGGTCAGTACGAACACCGGTATTTGGCGGTCGGTCTTCTGCTGATATTCGGCGTAGTCCGGCCACGCCTCGACGGCGCGCTGCCACCAGAGCGCCTTCTCGTCGCCGGTGGCCTCCTGCGCGTCGTATTCCTTGGTCACCGCGCCGTCTTGCAGTTCCACCCGCGGGTTGGCCTTGATGTTGTGGTACCAGACCGGGTTCTTGGGCGCGCCACCCAGCGAGGCCACGATCGCGTACTGACCGTCGTGTTCCACCCGCATCAGCGGCGTTTTGCGCAGCTTGCCCGTCTTGGCCCCGACGGTGGTCAACAGGATGAGCGGCTTGCCCTTCATCTCGACGCCGGCGGTGCTGCCGGACTCGGTGATCTCATCGGCGTGTTGCCGGACCCAGTCCCACGGGCTGGGTTCATACTCTCCGGAAAGTGGCATCTCAACAGCTTAGACCCGCTGGAAATCCGGTCTCCTGATCCAGTGTTTCGGCTGGCCGAAATCTCAGTTACGAGCTATCGTGTTCCCTATGACCATGGCCGGCAACTTTCGCGAGACAGCGACGCGCGCGACGGGTGACGTCAGCGTTGCCGGGGTGCCGTGGCCGCTCTACAAAGTGATCGCGCTCGTGCTGGGCGCGGTCGTGGCGGTGGTGGTCGGTGTGGCCACCGCGACGGCGGCTACGGCCGTACTGGCCGGCGCGGCGGTGGGCACCGTGACCTGGCTGGTTTTCAGCGCACTGTGCGCAACACGCCCCTGATCATCGGATCACCGACAGTGCACACCCACATGCACCGTGGCTGGGTGCTGTTGGAAGGCGTTGCCGACTTGCGGAGAGCCACTGATCGTCCTGCCCCGCGGTGACGGAGGCTGAGGCGTTCGCACCGTCCGAACGGAAGTGATCGAGCAGTCTTGCCCGGTTCCGACTTTGTTGACGACGACCCGGTTGCCCTCGGCCTGCAGCCTGGCGATCGTCTCGTTCGCCGATGGCCCCGTCGGCGCGGCGACGGCCGCCCCGGTACCGAGGGTCAATGCCGCCGCTATTCCGGTAGCCGCAATTCCCGATGCGATTCCGATACGTCCGATGACCATTTTTCACCTTTCTGGCTTGCTCAAATCGATGACTCAAGCCTAAAAGCGACGGTCCAGTGTTCGCCATCAGTTCATACGCCGTTCATATATGAAGGCCCATATATGTGCATTCACATATATGAGCCTTCATCGAGGATGGTATTTAGCTAGCGAGCGGGAATTCAGGCGCTGGTTTCGAAGGCCAACTCCTCCACATAAGTAGGACAGACCCGCAGCACGGTCGCCGAAGCGATGTCGTAAAACAGGCCGCTGACATGCAGGCCGGCTTTGCGAGATGCCTTGTCGACAACGGGATGCTGCTGCAGCGTCTCGATCTGCACTGCCACGTTGACCATGCTCAGCTGATCCACCACGGAAAAGCCGGCGGCAGCCGCCGACCGCGCAACGGGGTGGTCGCCATTTGCGAACGCGGCCATGGTGGGCCGACCGTGTCGCAGCCAGGAGTTGAGCGGATCGTCGTGGGAGTTGCGCGCCGAGCCGTTGGTGGGCGCGGACAGCAGCGCGGTCATCGCCCCACAGCTGGAGTGTCCACACACCACGATCGACGAGACGCCGAGGTGTTCGACTGCGAACACGATCGCCGCTTCGACCGAGGTGTCGGCGCGATCCGGCGGAACCAGGTTGCCGACATTCCGGAACGTGAACAGATCGCCCGGCCCGCTGGACGTGATCACATTGGGCACTATGCGCGAGTCGGCGCAGGTGATGAACAGTGTCTCGGGTTGTTGGGAATGGGCCAGTTCCCGCAGATGTGGCCGGATCACGGGCGCGGTCCGTCGCTGGAATTCGGCCAATCCGTCGAGGATCGGCTGCGGCGTGCCACCGTTGCCGTTGGTGCCATTGCCGTTGGTGCCGTTGCCGTTGGTGCCGTTGCCGTTGGTGCCGTTGCCGTTGGTGCCATTGCCGTTGGTGCCGTTGCGCTGCCACGAGCTCCACGGCAGCACGCCGGCCAGGTTGTCGGTCGGCGCCGGGAGCACACGTGACGGCGGACCCTGCAGGGCGCTGTTCATGTCGACCGCGCCGACTTCGCGAATGTGCACGGTGCCGCCACCTGCCTCGTGCTGGCGCTGCCAATGCGCGATCGACTCCTGGCAGGGGTGATCCAGGAAGTCCACGGACAATTCCAGAACCACCGTGTCGCTCGTGGGAATGGACGCCAGCTTCCGCGTCAGTTGGGGCAGCGAGAGGAACGTCAGTGAACCCGTGACGAGGACATGCCACTGTTCGTCACCCGTCTGCTCCACGCGGATCCGCGTCCGTACCACCCGCCAGAGGATCAGCAGTACGGCCAGCCCGAGCCCGATCAGGACACCGGCGAGCAGGTTGACGAACACCACGCCCAGGATGGTGACCAGGTACACCGCCAGGTCGCCGGTGCGGTGGGCGGTCTTGATCTGAGGCCACTTGACCAGCTGGCAACCGATCACGATCAGCAGGCCGGCCAGCGCCGCGGACGGTATCTGCTGGATGAGGCCGACGAAGGGCAGCGCGAACACCAGCAGCCACACACCGTGCAGGATCGCTGATGCGCGGGTGCGGGCGCCGGCCGCGACGTTGGTCGAACTACGCACGATCACACCGGTGATCGGCAAGCCGCCGATCGCGCCCGACACGATGTTGGCGCTGCCCTGGCCGAGCAGTTCCCGGTCGAAGTTCGTCCGCGTGCCGCCGAGCCGGTCCACCGACACGGCGGACAGCAGACTCTCCACGCTGGCGATCAACGCCACGGTGAGTACGCCGATCGCGAACGCGCCCCAGTTCCCGTCCGGCAACTCCGGCAGTTGCAGCGCCGACAGGAGCGAGCCGTCTATCCTGATGCGCGAAACCTCAACCGGAAGTATCAGTGAAACCACGGTCACGCCGACGATGGCGACCAGCGGTCCCGGCACCTTGCCGACCGGTGCAGGCACCCTCTTCCACAACACGAGCACGGCGATGACGGTGAGGCCAAGGATCAGGCCGACGCCTTCGACGTCGAGCAATTGCGTCGGGAGCTCGGTGAGGCTCGTCAGCGCCGAACTCTTCGATTCACCGCCGAGCAAGACGTGCAGCTGCTGCAGAGCGATCGTGACCCCGATGCCGGCCAGCATCGCGTACACCACCACGGGTGCGATGGCCAGCGCTGCGCGCGCAATCCGGCTCAGCCCGAACAGTACCTGCAGCACGCCGGCGCATACCGTGATCGCGCACGTCACCGCCCAGCCGAACTGTCCGATCAACCCGGCCACGATGACGGTCAGTCCCGCAGCAGGCCCGCTCACCTGCAGTGGCGATCCCCCGAGGGCGCCGGCCACGACGCCGCCGACGACCGCAGCGATCAGCCCTGCGAGCACCGGTGCATTCGACGCAACAGCGATGCCCAGCGACAACGGAAGTGCCACCAGGAACACCACCAGCGACGCCGGCACGTCGTACCTCAGCATGGAATGCCAACGAGTCGACTCCGCCTCATTGTGCGCGCCGGCGGCCTGCCGACCTTCGTTCATCTGCGATTCCCGTCCGTCTTATTCGTGTTCTTTAAGGGTCATTTGGATAGTGCGACATTGCGAGAAGCCTCATTCGGCCACGCCAATGTGGACGAAATCTGAACCGGCTCAGGCGACGCAAAGTCAAATGGTTGAGATGTCGTTGTCTACCCAATCCAACGTAAGAATCTGCGCGCCTTCGGGGCAAGCCGTTCATATGGAACGCATATATGTTGGTAACTAGAAACAACTCGGCGTACACACCGTTATATGAAACAAATATGAATTCGTTGACAGCCCGGTACGTCGCTTGTATTTCCAAAGGAAGTGGTACATGACGACTGAACCAACTCCGAGCACGCGACACCGTCAAGCGATCCTGGGCAAGCTGCCGCGGATCTATCGCGCCGATGGTTCGCCCATCCGCGTGCTCCTCGTCGACGACGAGTTGGCGTTGACCAACCTGGTCAAGATGGCCCTGCGCTACGAAGGCTGGGAGGTCGACATCGCCCACAACGGCGAAGACGCCGTCACCAAGTTCAACACGAATACGCCCGACGTCCTGATCCTCGACATCATGCTGCCCGACATCGACGGCATGCAGATCCTGCGCCGGGTGCGCGAGTCTGAGGCCTACACCCCGATACTGTTTCTGACCGCCCGCGATTCGGTTGCCGATCGCGTCGAGGGGCTGACCGCGGGCGCAGACGACTACATGACCAAACCCTTCAGCCTCGAGGAACTCGTCGCCCGCATCCGGGGTCTGCTCCGGCGGGGTCAGTACACCGCCACCGCGCCGCAGGACGAGATCACGGTCGGCGAACTGACGCTGGACGGCGCCAGTCGAACCGTCTATCGGGACCAGACCGCCATCGATTTGACCGCAACAGAGTTCGAGCTGCTGCGCTACCTGATGCGCAACCCCGGTCGTGCCATCGGGCGCGCGGAGATCCTCGAACACGTATGGAACTACGGCTTCGACGGCAGAACGAGCATCGTCGACCTCTACATCTCATATCTCCGCAAGAAGATCGACGGTGGCCGCGAACCGATGATTCACACCGTGCGCGGCGTCGGGTACATGCTGCGGCCCCCGTCGTGACACCGGCCAAGCCACGGCGATGGGCGCCGCGGACCCTGCGACGGCGGCTCGTGATCGGCCTGTCCAGCGTGGTCGGTGTCGTGATGGTCGCGATGGGCATGCTTCACATGATCAGCCTGCGCGACTACGCCAACGACCTCACCGATGACCGGCTGGATAATTCACTTGCAGCACTGAGATATTCGTTTACGAAACTGTCGTATACCGACGCGCACCCGCAGTTGTTCGGCGCGCAAGGCCCCGATGCGCTGGCCAATTTCATCGGACAACCGGTGGGCTCGTTGATCGCGGTGGTACGCGACGGCAAGGTCACCGGCTCGGCGCTGTTCACCGACAACGAGGCACACCCCGCACCGCCCGGTGCGATCGCTGCCCTCGAGGCCATCGACTGGCCTACCGACGGCAAGCCGTTCAACGCACAGTTGGGCGAACTGGGCCGCTACCGGCTGCAGAGCATGGCCATCGACCACGGCGACTGGCTGGTGGCCGCCGCGAGTCTGCGCCCCACGGAGGAGGCAATATCGCGGGGAATCGTCAGTACCGTCGTGCTGGTGGTCGCCGCGTTGCTGGTCATCGCAGTGGGCACCCTACTGATCGTCCGCTATGCGCTCGGACCGCTGCGGCGGGTCGCATCGACCGCGGCAACGGTGGCCAAGCTGCCGCTGGGGGCCCCCGAGAACCGCATCGACATCCGGATCGCCGAGGCATACACCGACCCGGATACCGAGGTCGGCATCGTCGGCCAGGCACTGAACCGGCTGCTGGCCAACGTCGATTCGGCACTGGCCGAACGCGCCGAGTCCGACCGGCGGATGCGCCGATTCCTTGCCGACGTCAGCCACGAGCTGCGCACCCCGCTGTCCGCGATCCGCGGCTATGCCGAGCTGACCCGCCAGGACAGCGCCGAACTGCCCGAGACCACCGAGTACGCGCTTGCGCGCATCGAGGCCGAGTCGAGTCGGATGTCGTCGCTGGTCGCCGACCTGCTGCTGTTGTCCCGCCTCGACGAACGCCAGGACCTGTTGACGGAGGACGTCGATCTCAGTGACCTGGTGACCAATGCCGTCAGCGATATCTCGGTCTCGGCCCCCGACCACAAGTGGAATATCTCGCTGCCCGATGATCCGGTCTGGGTTCTGGGTGACCGGGCCAAGCTGCACCAGTTGATCAGCAACTTGTTGATCAATGTTGTCGACCACGCACCGGCCGGCACGAGCGTGACGACGAAGGTCTCGAGTGGTGTCGATGCCACGGGTGCGGCCCGCGCACAGCTCACAGTCCACGACGACGGCCCGGGGATTCCCGCTGAGTTACTGCCCCAACTCTTCGACCGGTTCGTCCGTGCCGACAAATCGCGCTCCGGCAAGCTCGGCAACCTCGGTCTGGGTCTCGCGATCGTCGAGTCGATCGCCCAGGCGCACAACGGCTCCGTGTCGGTGGCGTCCGCGCCCGGAGCGACCACCTTCACCGTGGTGCTCCCGCAGGTCGTCAGCCGCCCAGACAGCCCGGGCCCAGCAGCGCCTTGAGGTCGCCCATCAACGCCGACGACGGTGTCACGCGCAGCGACACGTCCAACTCCAGCGTGGTGATCCGTTCACCGCTGATCAGCCGCAGGTGCACCTGGGACGTGCCCGGATGGCGGGCCAGCACCTGCTTGAGCGCGGTCACCTTGTCGACGGTGCACTGGCGCGTGGGCAGGCTGACCGCCAGCGGGCGATTCAGCTGCGCATTGGAGAAATCGGGCACCACCAGGTCGTTGGCGATGAGCGAGATGCGGTCGTCGCGGATGGCGACCTTGGCGCCCACCAACACAACCGCGTCGTCGGCGATCTCGGCGCCGAACGTCGAGTAGGTCTGCGGGAAGAACAGCACCTCGATACCGCCGGTAAGATCCTCCAATTGCGCTGAGGCCCAGGGTAACCCGTTCTTGTTGACCCGCCGGTTCACCGAAGCCAGGATCCCACCGACCCGTACCTGCGTGTCGTTGGGGATGTCACCGTCGAGGATGCCCGGGATCGGGGTGTCGACCTGAGCGGTTATCAGGTGAGCGATGCCGTTGAGCGGATGACCGGACACATACAGGCCGAGCATCTCCCGCTCGAGCGCGAGTTTGTGCTTGTCCTCCCACTCCTCGTCGGGCACCTTGATGGTGAACACGGCATCGGTGGCCGTGTCGGCACCGCCGAACAAGTCGAACTGCCCCATCGCCTCGGCCTTCTTCGTGCCGAGCACGGAATCGACGGCGTCGGTGTGGATCAGGAACAACCCCTTGCGCGGATGCCCCAGCGAGTCGAAAGCGCCGGCCTTGACCAGCGACTCGGTGACCTTCTTGTTGCACGCGCTGATCTCGATCTTGTTCAGATAGTCGGAGAAGTCGATGTACTTCCCCTTTTCGGTACGCGTGTTGATAAGGGAGGCAACGACATTCGCGCCGACATTACGAACCGCCCCCAGCCCGTAGCGGATGTCCTCCCCTACCGATGCGAAGTTCAGACTCGACTCGTTGACGTCGGGCGGTAGCACCGTGATGCCGAGCCTGCGGCAGTCAGCCAGGTAGACCGCGGCCTTGTCCTTGTCGTCACCCACCGACGTGAGCAGGCCCGCCATGTACTCGGCCGGAAAGTTGGCCTTCAAGTAAGCGGTCCAGTACGACACCAGCCCGTAGCCCGCGGCGTGCGATTTGTTGAACGCGTAGTCGGCGAACGGCAGCACCGTGTCCCACAGCGCTTTGATCGCAGCGGCCGAGAAGCCGTTGGACTTCATGCCTTCGGAGAAGCCCTCGAACTCCTTCTCCAGCACTTCGCGCTTCTTCTTGCCCATCGCCTTGCGCAGAATGTCGGCTCGGGCCAGCGAGTACCCGGCCACCTTCTGCGCTATCCGCATGATCTGCTCTTGGTAGACGATCAGGCCGTAGGTCTCGGCGAGGATCTCGCGCAGCGGCTCCTCGAGCTCGGGGTGGATCGGCTTGATCGCCTGCCGGTTGTTCTTTCGGTCGGCGTAGTCGTTGTGGGCGTTCATACCCATCGGTCCCGGGCGGTACAACGCGATGACCGCGACGACATCTTCGAACCCGGTCGGCTGCATGCGGCGCAGCAGGTCACGCATCGGCCCACCGTCGAGCTGGAACACGCCGAGCGTGTCGCCGCGGCCCAGCAGCTCGTAGGTGGCCTGGTCATCGAGAGGAACGGACTCCAGGTCCAGCTCGATCCCCCGGTTGGCCCTGATGTTGTCCAGCGCGTCGCCGATGATCGTCAGGTTGCGAAGCCCGAGGAAGTCCATCTTCAGCAGGCCGATCGCCTCGCAGGACGGGTAGTCCCAGCCGGTGATCACCGCGCCGTCCTGCGGACGCTTCCACAGCGGGATCGCGTCGACCAGCGGTTCGGAGCTCATGATCACCGCGCACGCGTGCACGCCGGCATTGCGGACCAGACCTTCGAGGCCGCGCGCGGTCTGATAGATGGTTCGCACATCGGGGTCGGTGTCGATCAATCCGCGAACCTCGGCGGCCTCCTTGTACCGCTCGTGATTGGGGTCGGTGATCCCCGACAGCGGGATGTCCTTGGCCATGATCGGCGGCGGCAGCGCCTTGGTGATCCGGTCCGCGATCGCGAAACCCGGCTGCCCGTAGTGCACACGCGCCGCATCCTTGAGCGCCGCTTTGGTTTTGATGGTGCCGAAGGTGATGACCTGGGCCACCCGGTCGCTGCCCCACTTGTTGGCGGCGTACCGCAGCATCTCGCCGCGGCGCCGGTCGTCGAAGTCGATGTCGATATCGGGCATCGACACGCGTTCTGGGTTGAGGAACCGCTCGAACAGCAGCCCGTACGGGATCGGGTCGATGTTGGTGATGCCCAACGCGTAGGCGACCAGCGATCCGGCGGCCGACCCGCGGCCGGGCCCGACCCGGATGTCGACCGAGCGGGCGTAGTTGATCAGGTCGGCGACGATGAGGAAGTAGGACGGATAGCCCTTGTCGCAGATGACCTTGATCTCGTAGTCGGAGCGATCGGTGTACTCCTGCGGCACCTCGCTGGACGGGAACCGGCGCGCCAGCCCGGCGCTGACCTCGTGGCGCAGCCACGACTCCTGGGTGTGGCCGTCGGGAACCGGGAACACCGGCATCCGGTCGCGCACCGTCCACACGTCTGCATAGGACGTGACACGTTCGGCGATCAGCAGGGTGGAGTCGCAGGCTCCCGGCACCTGGTCGTCCCACAGCGCGCGCATCTCCGCGGCCGTCTTGAGGAAGTAGCCGTCACCGTCGAACTTGAAGCGGTTGGGATCCGAGAGCGTCTTGCCGGTCTGGATGCACAGCAGCGCCTCGTGGTTCTGGGCGGCGTCGCGAGTGACGTAGTGGCAGTCGTTGGTGGCCAGCGGCGGGATACCGAGCTTCTGCCCGATGTCGAGCAGGCCCTCGCGCACCCGGCGTTCGATGTCCAGGCCGTGGTCCATCAACTCGAGGAAGAAGTTCTCGGGTCCGAAGATCTCCCGCCACTTCGCGGCGGCCTCCAGTGCCTCGCGGTCGTGGCCGAGCCGCAGCCGGGTCTGCACCTCGCCCGACGGACACCCGGTGGTGGCGATGATGCCCTCGGCGTGCTCGGCGATCAGTTCGGCGTCCATGCGCGACCACTTGCCCAGCTGACCTTCGAACGAGGCCAGCGACGACAGCTTGAACAGGTTGCGCAACCCGGTCGCGTTCTCGGCCACCATCGTCATGTGGGTGTAGGAGCCGCTGCCGGAGACGTCGTCTCCCTTTTGACCGGGATCGCCCCACTGGATCCGTTTGGTGTCGAAGCGCGAACCGGGCGCGATGTAGGCCTCGACGCCGATGATCGGCTTGATCCCCGCCTCGGTCGCCGAGTTGTAGAACTCACTGGCGCCGAACATGTTTCCGTGATCGGTCATCCCGATCGCAGGCATCTCCAGACGCTGAGCCTCGGCGAGCATCGGCTTGACCTTCGCCGCACCGTCCAGCATCGAGTACTCGGTGTGGTTATGCAGGTGCACGAACGACCGCGGATCCGAAGGGCTCATAGGCAGGCCAGTCTATGACCGCGTTCCGACAGTTCTCGGCGTGTCGGGAATGCGTGTCTCCGTCGGCGCCGCGCGGGCTATGAACGCCTCGTCACAACGGCCCGTGACCACACGCGCTCGAGGCCGCGCCAGACGCCCGCCGCGCTCGGCAATTGCCAGCCGAGTTGGGCCACGACACCCACCATCACGAGGCCCGCGATCATCACGGCGAACAGGAAACCAGCCATGATGCAAACGCTATCCACCGGCGGGGCGCAGAGGAATCCGGCGTTTCCCTATACCCGAGCCGCCCCGTGCTGCGAGACCGGGCCCGACCTCCGACTGCGCCGAATCGCGTCGACACTGAACACCAAAAGGGCCAGCCAGATCATCACGAAACCGAGCCAACGCAGGGGCGGCATCGGTTCGTGGCCGACGACGATGCCCCACGTCACCTGTAACACCGGGTTCAGGTAGAACAGCAGGCCCATGGTCACCAGCGACAGCCGTTGCGCGGCGGCGGCGAAGAGCAGCAGCGGCAGCGCCGTCAGCACCCCGGACAGGACCATCAGCGCGATGTGGTCGCCGCCGTACTCGGTGAATGTCGCATGCCCGGTGATCTGCAGGACGACGATGTAGGCCGCGGCGAAGGGCGTCGCCAGACCGGCCTCCACACCGACACTGACCCGCGGGTCGGTGGGCACAACCTTCTTGACCACGCCGTAGAGGCCGAAGGACAGCGCCAGGGCGAGGCCGATATACGGCGGCGCGCCCACCTCCACGGTCAACACCACCACTCCGATCACCGCAACGGCGAGCGCGGTGAACTGGGTGCGGTTGAGCCGTTCGGCGAAGATGAGCAGTCCCAGTGCGACAGTCACCAGCGGGGTGATGAAGTATCCGAGCGCCGCGTCGACCACATGCCCGTTGTTGACGGCGTAGACGTAGACCCCCCAGTTGATCGCGATCAACGCAGACGCGGCGCCCAGAAGTGCCCAGGTGCGCCTGGAGATCTGCCGAAGGTCGCCGATCCTTCCGACGATCGCGACGACGACGACCATCAGCAGGAAGTTCCACACGATCCGGTGTGCCAGCACCTCGAGGGCGGACGCGGGCTTCAGCAGCGGGAAGAAGGCGGGAAACATTCCCCAGCACAGGTAGGCGCCGACGCCGAACAGCAAGCCGGAGTTACGGGCGTCCCTCACGGCTCGTGGTTGCGTAGCGCATCAAGAGCGTGTTGTAGGTCGGCCGGATAGGGGCTGGTGATCTCGATGTTGCGCCCGTCGGCGGGATGGGTGAAAGCCAGCGAACGCGCGTGCAGCCATTGCCGTTCCAGGCCGAGCCGGTCGGCCAAGGTGGGGTCGGCGCCGTAAGTGAGATCACCGACGCACGGGTGGTGCAGGGCGGCGAAATGTACCCGGATCTGGTGTGTGCGCCCGGTTTCCAGTTCGACGTCGAGCAGGCTCGCGGCCCGATGCGCCTCGAGGGTGTCGTAATGGGTGACGCTGTGCCTGCCGTTCTCGGTCACCGCGAATTTCCAGTCATGTCCCCGATGACGGCCGATGGGCGCGTCGATCGTCCCGCTCGACGGATCGGGATGGCCCTGCACCAGCGCGTGATAGCGCTTGGCGACGGTGCGTTGTTTGAACGCGCGCTTGAGGACCGTATAGGCGCGTTCGGACAGCGCCACCACCATGACCCCCGACGTCCCGACGTCGAGGCGGTGCACGATGCCCTGGCGCTCGTGGATGCCCGACGTACTGATGCGGAAGCCGGCGGCGGCCAAACCGCCCAACACCGTCGGGCCGGACCACCCGACGGTGGCGTGCGCGGCGACGCCGGGCGGCTTGTCGACCGCGACGATGTCGGCGTCGGAGTACAGGATCGCCATGCCCTCGATCTCGACCGGTGTGTTCTCCACCGGCGCGGGCGCCTCGGGCAGGCGTACGTCCAGCCACGCGCCCGCGGCCAACTTGTCCGACTTGCCTGCTCGGGCGCCGTCGATCTCGACGCCGCCGTCTTCGGCGAGCGCTGCGGCCGCGGTCCGCGACAGACCGAGCAGCCGCGCCAGGCCCGCGTCGACGCGCATCCCCGCCAGCCCCTCGGGAACCGGAAGCGACCGATCGGCCATCTACTCGTCCTCGGCGGGCTGACGTCGCCCCACGGAATCGAAGTCGAAGCCGAACAGCGACAACGCCACCAGCAGGATGGCCCCGCCCACCACGGCAGGATCGGCCACGTTGAACACCGGCCACCAGCCGATGGACAGGAAGTCGACGACGTGACCCTGAAGGGGGCCGGGTGAACGGAAGAACCGGTCGACCAGGTTGCCCAGGGCGCCGCCGAGGATCATGCCCAAGCCGACCGCCCACCACGGTGACACCAGGCGCCGTCCCATCCAAACGATCCCGATCACGACGCAGGTGGCGATCAACGTCAGCACCCACGTGTAGCCGGTTGCCATCGAGAACGCTGCCCCCGAGTTGCGCACCAGCGTCCAGGTCACCGTGTCGCCGATGATCGACACCGGCTGGCCCGGGGTCAGCAGCTTGACGGCGAGAACCTTCGTGACGATGTCGGTGACCAGCACCACCGCCGCGATACCGAGCAACAGCCGCAGCCTGCGCTTCGGCGGCACCGTCTCGCCGGTCGTCTCTTCGGCCACTCCTGGGTCGTCAGTCACCGCACCATCATCCCAAAACGGCGATCCCGACGAATCCCGCACCATCGCCGGGCGGGGTTGACGCGCGTGGCAACGTGGACCCGTGCACTTCGAGAACATGATTCGCCGGGGCGCCGCGATGACCGGGATACTGGCACTGGTTCTCACCGCGGCGGCGGTGGCCCGTGCCGAACCGCCGCCTGGACCGGACGCCATCGACGACTACCCGGTCGCCGAAGGCTTCTTTCGCCCCGGCCCGCCGCCCAACTACCACGTGTTCTTCCGGACTCCGGACGGCCTGTTCTGCGGCATCGGCCCGAACGGTGGACCCATCGGCTGTGACGGGGTACCGCTGGACGCGCCGTCGGGAACCAACCAGACGTTTCTCACCAGCGGCGGCCCCGCCGAATACCGCTATTCGCCCACCCCGTCCTTCACGCGGGAAGACGTCGACGTCCTGCCCGCCGGTCATCGGCTCGAAAACTGGGGCGCAAGTTGTGGCGTCGGACATCAGGGCACCGTGACCTGTAAAACCTACGGCGGTCACGGGTTCACCATCTCGAGTGTCTACGGGGTGCTCTGGTAGCGCGCCAACTCGGCTACGTAATCGGGCCAGTCCAGCGAATCGACGGGGTTCGCCCGGTCGATGCCCGGGGTGTCGGCGGGAAACGTCCGGGCCTGCCCCGGTCCGGTGCTACGGGTCTCGAACCGCACGGTCATAACGCCATGCCCCGCGCCCTGGATCCAGCCGTGTCCGAAGTCGAGGTGGGTGACGTCGTCGCCGATGCGCCACGCGGGCGCGGTCGCAGTGAGTTCGGCGACGGTGGGCGGCAGTCCGGTGTGCGTGACGTCGTCGGCTGCCATCAGCTCCAGGTCGGGAAACAACGATTCCTGACGAACATCGGAGAGTCCCGAAAAGCCAACGCCCAGAAGGCGGATCGGGCCGACCTCGACGGGATCGAGCAGTAGCCGGCGCGCCGTCGCGATCAGCGTCGCGGCATCGGCGGTGGCGTACGGCAGGGTGGCCGAGCGGGTGAGCGTGCTCATATCGGACTTCTTCAGCTTCACCGTGACGGTGCGTGCGCCGCGGCCGTCCTTCTCCAACCGCCTGTGGGCGTGCTCGCCGATCGGGCCGATCGCCTCGCGAAGCTGGTCGAGGGTGGTCAGGTCCGCTGGGAACGTGGACTCCGCGCTGATCTGTTTGGCGGGTGCGTTCTCGGCGACCGGCCGGTCGTCGATGCCGCGGGCGAGCCGATGCAGCGCGGGACCCACGGTGCCGCCGAGGATGTCGGCCGCCTCGGCCTCGCTCAGCGCGGCGAAGGCGCCGATGGTTTCGATGCCGAGCCGATGCAGCCGCTCCCCGGCCACCGGCCCGATCCCCCACAACCGCCGCACCGGCAGGCCGTCGAGCAGCGTGCGTTCCTCCTCCCGACGGACCACCCGCAAACCGTCCGGCTTCGCCAGGCCGGAGGCGATCTTGGCGAGCTGCTTTCCCGAGCCCGCTCCGATCGACGCCACGAGACCGGACTCGGCAAGCACCCGGGACCGCAGCGTTCGGCAGAAGTCCTCAACGTCGCCGGCCGACGCGCCCGCGAGCTCGGCGGGCTCGCCGAAGGCCTCGTCGAACGAAAGCTGTTCGAGAACGGGCACCATCGTGCGCACGGTCTGGAACACCCGACGGCTGGCGACGCCGTACACGACCCCGCGCGGCGGCAGGACCACGGCCGCGGCGCCTACCAGCCTGCGGGCCTGATGCATCGGCATCGCCGATCTGGCACCGTACACCCGGGACTCGTAGCTGGCGCCCGCGACCACACCGCGCCCGCCGAGCCCACCGACCAGCACTGGACGTCCGCGCAATGTGGGACGGGTCAGCTGCTCGACAGAGGCGAAGAACGCGTCCATGTCGAGGTGCAGCACCCAGCGAGCGTCCACAGCTGCCGATGCTAAGGCGCTAACCTGACCGGCATGGCACACCCGGGTACCGAACCCGTCGATGTCCCGATCCGGGACACCGCTATCCGACTGGGTCAGTTCCTCAAGTTGTCCGGGCTCATCGATTCCGGCGCTGACGCCAAGGCGGTGATCGCCAACGGCCTCGTGACCGTCAACGGCGAGGTCGAAAACCGCCGGGGCAGGCAGCTGCAGCCCGCCGATGTGGTGATGTTCGCCGGGCGCGGCGCCCGGGTCGCCGCGGGCTGAGCTCGGGGCGGCCGACGAGATCAAGCCTTGGCGATCGCGACCCGCACGCCGTCGCCGATCTCGACACCGCCGGACGGGTCGCCGAAATCGAAACTGGTCGCCAGGATCTCGCGGGCCATCAGGTCGCTGTGTGTTCGAGCCCACGCCTGCCGCTCCGCGGGCACGGAGATCACCACCGCGATCCGGTCGGAGACGTCCAGACCCGTGGACTTTCGCAGATCCTGCAGCTCACGAATCCGGTCCTTGGCCCAGCCCTCGGCCTCCAGCTCCTCGGTGACCGTGCCGTCGAGTACCACCAGGCCGGCCCCGTCCGACAGCGCCGCGGTCCATTCGGGGTCGGCGGCCACCAGCCGGGAGCTGTACTCCCCGGGCTGCAGCACCGCCGGGCCAGCGGTGAGCGTGCCGTCGGCATTGACGACGGCCCCGCCCGATTTGACCGCCTTGATGGCCGCCTGCACATCCTTGCCCAGCCGCGGACCCGCGACGCGGGCGTTCACGGTCAGCTCGAACCGGCCGTAGGCGTCGATGTCGTCGGTGAGCTCGACGGCCTTGACGTTCAGTTCATCGGCGATGAGATCGGTGAACGGTGCGAGTCGCTGCGGATTATCCACCGCGACAGTGAGTTTCGGCAACGGCAACCGCACGCGAAGTTTCTTGGCCTTGCGCAGCGATGATGCAGAAGACGCCACCTCGCGCACCTGGTCCATCGTCGCGACCAATTCGGGGTCCGCCGGCAGCAGCCCCTCCTCGGGCCAGTCGGTCAGGTGCACCGAGCGTTCCCCGGTGATGCCGCGCCAGATGACCTCGGTGATCAGCGGCAGCAGCGGCGCGGCCAACCTGCCGGTCACCTCCAGCACCGTGTGCAGCGTGTCGATGGCGTCGGGGTCTTCCTCCCAGAACCGCGAACGAGACCGTCGCACATACCAGTTCGTCAACGCCTCGGTGAACTGGCGCAGCTCGTCGCAGGCGCCGGAGATGTCGCAGACATCCAGCGACGCGGTGAGGTCGTCGCGCAGCACGGCGAGCTTGGCCAGTATGTAACGGTCCAGCACACGGGTGGAGTCGGTGCGCCAGGTGCCCTTCTTCGGCGCGTACAACGCGAGGAAGGTGTAGGCGTTCCACAGCGGCAGCAGGACCTGACGCACACCCTCGCGGATGCCCTGTTCGGTGACGATCAGGTTGCCGCCGCGCAGGATCGGCGAGGCCATCAGGAACCATCGCATTGCATCGGAGCCGTCGCGGTCGAACACCTCGGTCACGTCCGGGTAGTTGCGCAGCGACTTGCTCATCTTCTGGCCATCGTTGCCGAGCACGATCCCGTGCGCCACACAGGTTTTGAACGCCGGCTTGTCGAACAGCGCGGTGGCCAGGACATGCAGCGTGTAGAACCATCCGCGGGTCTGCCCGATGTACTCGACGATGAAGTCGCCGGGGAAGTGCCCGACGACCTGCTTGTCAGGGTCGGCGGAATCCACCCCAGCGAACCAATCCTGGTTCTCGAACGGGTAGTGCACCTGCGCGTACGGCATCGAACCCGAGTCGAACCAGACGTCGAACACGTCCTCGATGCGGCGCATGGTCGACTTTCCGGTCGGGTCGTCCGGGTTGGGCCGCGTCAACTCGTCGATGTAGGGCCGGTGCAGATCGGTGGGCCGCACCCCGAAGTCGCGCTCCAACTCGTCGAGGCTGCCGTAGACGTCGACGCGCGGATACGTCGGGTCGTCGGACTTCCACACCGGAATCGGGCTGCCCCAGTAGCGGTTTCGCGAGATCGACCAGTCGCGGGCGCCGGCCAGCCACTTGCCGAACTGACCGTCCTTGACGTGTTCGGGATGCCAGGTGATCTCCTGGTTCAACTCCACCATGCGGTCGCGGAACTCGGTCACCTTGATGAACCACGACGACACCGCACGGTAGATCAGCGGATTACGGCACCGCCAACAGTGCGGATAGGAGTGCTCGTAGGTCTCGTGGCGCAGCAGCACCGCGCCGTTCGACGCTGCGCCTGCCGCACCGTTCTTGAGGTCGCGGATGATCTGCGGGTTGGCCTCGAAGACGTGGCGACCGGCGTAGTCGGGCACGGTCGCATCGAAGCGGCCCTTCGAATCGACCGGCGTGACAGCCTCGATGCCCGCGGCCTGCGCGGTGAGCATGTCGTCCTCGCCGTAAGCCGGTGACATGTGCACGATGCCGGTGCCGTCCTCGGTACTGACGAACTCCGCCGGAAGCACCCGAAAAGACCGGGGCGCATCGGAGAAGTACGGGAACGGCGGCAGATAGCGGGTCTCGAGCAGATCGCGGCCGGTGTAGGTGGCCAGCACCTGCGGCTCGTCACCCAGTTCGCCGGCGTAGGCGGCCAACCGCGCTTCGGCCAGCAGGTAGCGCCGGCCGTCGGGCCCCTGCACGTGGACGTACTTGACATCCGGATTGACCGCGACCGCCTGGTTGGAGGGCAGCGTCCACGGCGTGGTGGTCCAGACCAGCAGGTATGCCCCGTCCAGCTCGCCGCCGACGACCCTGAAGCCGACCGTGATCGCGGGGTCCTGGCGGCTCTGGTAGACGTCGTCGTCCATCCGGAGTTCGTGACTGGACAGCGGTGTCTCGTCGTTCCAGCAGTACGGCAGCACGCGGTTGCCTTCGTACGCAAGACCCTTGTCCCACAACTGTTTGAAGGCCCAGATCACCGATTCCATGAACCCGGGTTCGAGGGTCTTGTAATCGTTGTCGAAGTCGACCCAGCGGGCCTGCCGGGTCACGTAGGCACGCCATTCGTCGGTGTACTTGAGCACCGACGCGCGGCAGGCGGCGTTGAACTTTTCGATGCCCATCTCCTCGATCTGCGCCTTCTCGGTGATGCCGAGCTGGCGCTGGACCTCGAGTTCGGCGGGCAGGCCGTGGGTGTCCCAGCCGAACCGCCGCTCCACCTTGTAGCCGCGCATGGTGCGATACCGCGGCACGATGTCCTTGACGTATCCGGTGAGCAGATGGCCGTAGTGCGGCAAGCCGTTGGCGAACGGTGGTCCGTCGTAGAAGACGTACTCGGGGGCGTCGTCGCGGCGCGCGATGCTGGCGCGGAAGGTGTCGTCGCGGTCCCAGTACTCGAGGACGTCGACTTCCAGCGCGGGGAATTTCGGCGCTCCGGCGGCCGGCTTCGGGTAGGCGGTCATAGCTCCTGTGCCTCAGATGGCTTCCGGTCTGCGGAAGCTTCACGTTCGTCAAGGCACGGGGACGACGTCGCGCTGGTGCGCGGGCGCCGCGGTACCACCCCGCTTGCGCACCTCATCCGGGGAACTGGTCGAGCACCATCCCGAGAAGTCGGCGCGCCGCTCTCTTCGGGCGATGACGGACCCACCCGTTCGGGTCTACTGGGCTCTGACCGAAACCGTGCCGAGCTGTTCTTCCGAAGGCTCCCCGGTGATTGCCGGATCCAAGCCGTTGAATGCGATCTTACCGAGTCAGCTCGGCGGTCAGTTCGGCGACAGCGCGTCCGAAGTCATCTCGATGAGCGCGAGGGGGAACTGTTCGGTCAGCTCTTCGATCGTGTAGCGCTCGAACCGACTGGTGTCGTACCACCAATCCACCTGCACAGCGCCGCCGGCGCGGTACACCCGCACCTCGAGCGCGTGGCCGAGACCCGGCGGGGTGTCCTGCACCGGCACCGTCTCTGCGGGCAACTCGCCGATGTAGTTGAAGTACACCTCCGGCGAGGTGGCCGCATCGCGTTCGGAGGCGACAGCCAGCGTGTGATGCACGGCGGCAAGCACTTCGGTGGCGCTGGCCTGCTGCGCCGTCGCGCACACCAGGGGCACGGCGTCCAGCAGCGAGCCACGCTCGCTGGCGATATCGACCGGCACGACACCGTCGCCGAGCGTGCGCGCGATCGTCCGGGCCAGCGCGGCCAGCAAAATCTCGTCGGACGGCACCCCGAGCCATTCGGTGGCGCCGTCCAGTTCAGCCGTCAGCTCGTCAGCGGCGGGCGTGGTCACCTTGACCATGGCGGCAGACCGAGCCGCCTCGGCAGCGTCGTGATCGGTGATCCGGACGGTTGCCGCAGCGAAATCGCCGAGCGGGCGCAGAGCCTCTGTCGGCGGAGCCAGATGGGGAGCAGCCATGTGTCCAAAGATAGCCCAGGTGTCCCAGATTTGGGAGATGCCTCCCAATACTGTGACGCCAGTGTCAATTTAGGCAAACTCCCCCGGTTTGCGGACCCACGCGCCCAAACCTGGGACGTGGTTCCCAGTTGGGTTACAGTAAGTGAGTGCCCCGCACCGACGAGAACGGCAGACAGCTCAAGGCTCTGCTCGATTACCTGCTCGACGGGGATATCGAAGCGAAAGACATCTACGACGCGCTGGGCACTTCCAGCAGTACGTACTACCGCCGGATCAAGGAAACCGACTACCCGGACGCCGAAGAGCTGCGCCGAGTCGCCGACCGGTTTGGGCTGAGCTATCCCGATCTACAAATCAGGTTCGGCCTGATGACCCGGCAAGAAGTGTTGAGTTACGTCGAATTCCTCGAAAGCACAGCCGGATCCACACATACCGCGGTGCGGGAGTCGACGAAAGCGCGCACCCGCATCCCCCGCCTGTCCGAACTACGGCCGCGGAGTGACGCTCCGCCCCTTTAGCCGTACACTTTGCTGAGTACCACAGCGGCTCCGAAGGCAACGCTCATGGCTTTGGCGACACTCATCGCGATAACACTTTGCTGTATCGCGTGGAGCCTGTGGATTCGCCGCGTCACCTGGTCGTCGCGCTGGGAGGTCGCGGCCACCCTCAACATCGCGCTACAGGGCATGGCGGTGCTGCTGATGTCCCCCTGGGCGTCGGAGACGGTCGGTGTGGCGCTGCACGCGCTGACGGGTAAATGGAATCTCGAGGACTTCATCGGTCACGACTGCTACATCGTCGCCGCATCGGCCGTCGTCTACAACGCGCTGGGCCGGCTGCAGGACGACCATCTGCTGCAGCGGTCGTTCAAGCAGTACGTCGAATTGCCTGCCACGCTGTGCATCCCGCTGCTGCTGGTCACGTTCTCCCTCGGCAACGGCGCGCGAATCTACAAGCCGGACTTCTTTCAGGTGCCGACCGACTTCTGGCTCAACACCTACTGGCTGATCCTGTGCGGCATCCTGATCTACCTGTTGGGTTACGGCAGCCGAGCGCTGCTGATCCTGCGCAGGGACCCGCGGTCGCGCAAGATCGCCAACGTCTACCTGATCTCGTCGGCCGCGGGCATCGCCGCGTGCATCGTTCGGCTGCTCACCGCCTACATCCCCGCGCTGCAGCAACTCGACGCGGGCACCACCCTGGTCTGGGTGTTCGCCTGCATGTGCGGCGCCGGTTTCGCGTTGACCTCGGCGGAGTCCTGGCGGCAGAAGACGAAGTGGTTCAGCGGCGCGTCAAACTGACCGGGTGCTCATCGAACGTCAGCCCGCGACGGTGCGGGACACCCCGTAAAACGGCGCGCCCAGATCGGGCACGGTCTGATACCCGCGCTTGCGGGCCCGCGCAGCGTCGCGCCGGATCAGCACGCCCAGCCCGGCGAACGTCGCCTGGTCGAGCACCATCCGCGTCAACAGCCGGTTGTGCACGAACCCGAACGAGAGCCCGCTCGAGGGATCGGCCCAACCGACCGAACCGGCCAGGCCGGCGTGGCCGAAGCCGGGCATCAGACCGGGCGGCAGCGGCAACGAGTGGTAGCCGAGATGGAAGCTCAACGGTACGAAGATGTTGCGGTCCGGCCAATAGCTCGCGTGGCCACCGGTGATCTCTGCGACGCGCTCCTCGGACAGGAACTGCCTGCCCTCGATGCGGCCGCCGTTGGCGATCGCGCCGTACATCCTGGCCAGGCTCCTGGCGGTCGCGACCCCGTTGGCCGCCGGGATTTCGGCGTCCAGGAACGGGGTGTCGCCCTGGACGACGGACTTCATCCCCGGGAAATACATCGAGCCGAACATGCCGGAAACACCCAGCGCCGCCAGCCGCGGCGCGATGAAGTTGAAGACCGGATTGGCCACCGCGCCTTGGGGCGCGAGAATCTGCGCGGCGCGCGTCGGTGCGTCGGGGCCCGGCCGTCCCAGGTGCAGTCCGTCGGTGTTGAGCGGCTCGGCGAGTTCTTCGCGGATGAGGTCGCGCATGCCCTTACCGGTGATCGACCGGCCCAGCCCGGACATCAGCCAGCCGTAGGTCAGGGCGTGGTAGGCCTGATGACCGTGCAGGAGCTTGTTGACGGACGCGGCCGCCACCCGCTCCTCCATCACGCGGTGGTCGAGTAGCTGGGCCTTCGTGCAGCCGTTGAGGTGCGACAGACCGGCCCGGTGCTGCATCACGTCGCGAACCGTGATGTCGGCCTTGCCGTTGGCGCCGAACTCCGGCCAGTACTCGGCGACCGGGGTGTCGTAGTCGACCAGGCCGCGGTCGGCCAGGCGGTGGATGACCGTCGACGCCATGCCCTTGGTGACCGAGAAGACCATCGCGCCGGTGTCGGCGTTCCAGTACTGGGTGCCGCGCCGATCCGAGTAGCCGGTCCACACGTCGACGACCGGCTCCCCGTGCAGGTAGATCGACAGAGCGCCGCCGCCGTAGCGGGGCCCGGGGAACAGCCGTGAGAATCCGCGCAGCGTGCAGATGAAGTTCGCATCCGCGGCGCCCTGGATACCGTGCGGGAGCGCGGCGCTGCGCTCCGGACTGTTGACACCCGTCACAATGTATTGAATTTACTCGTTACCCCGGCAAATAAACCTGGCGTTACCTATTTGTTAGGTTCGCCCAAGTCAGAGGCGTTGAGCAGCTGCTGCGCAGCAAGCGCCGGCGTCAGGTCGCCGTCGCGGACCTGGCGCTCGATCTCGGCCCGGACCTGTTTCACCCTCGGGTTGGACAGCACCCGGTCCAGGACCGCGTCACGCACCATCGACCAGGTCCACTCGACCTGCTGGGCGCGCCGGCGGCTCTCGAACTCGCCCGCCTCGGTGAGCACGTCACGGTGTTTGAGCACCGTTTTCCACAGCTCTTCAAGGCCGATTCCCTCCAGCGCGCTCATCGTGAGAACTGGTGGGCGCCAGAGGGTTTCGCGAGGATAGATGAGTCGGATGGCGCCGGCCAGCTCGCGGGCGGCGCGCTTGGCCTCAAGCGCGTGCTCACCGTCGGCTTTGTTCACCACCACGATGTCGGCGAGTTCGAGGACGCCCTTCTTGATGCCCTGCAGCTGATCCCCGGTGCGGGCCAGTGTGAGGAACACGAAGGTGTCGACCATGTTGGCCACGGTCACCTCGGACTGTCCGACACCCACGGTCTCGACCAGGACCACGTCGAAGCCCGCCGCCTCCAGCAGCACGATCGTCTCGCGGGTCGCCTTGGCGACCCCGCCCAGCGTGCCCGAGGTCGGTGACGGGCGGATGTAGGCGTCGGGATGCACGGCCAGCCGTGCCATCCGGGTCTTGTCGCCGAGGATCGAACCGCGGGTCCGCGTCGACGACGGATCGACGGCCAGCACGGCGACCTTGTGCCCCTGCTCGATCAGGTACATGCCGAGCGCTTCGATCGCGGTGGACTTACCCACGCCGGGCACACCGGTGATGCCGACGTGCAGCGCGTTGCCGGCGTGGGAGGTCAACTCCAGCAGAAGCTCCTGCGCCTGCTCGCGGTGGTCGGCGCGGGTCGACTCGACCAGCGTGATGGCCCTGGCCAGGGCGGCGCGGTCACCGTCCGCCACCGCGGACGAGAGGTCGGTGATCGTGTCGGTCATCTAGTCGAGGCGGTAGCCGAGCCGCTCGGCCAACTTGTGCAGCAGGCCGACCGCCGCATCGGCGATCACCGTGCCGGGTGGGAAGATCGCGGTCGCACCGGCGGCGTAGAGCTCGTCGAAGTCACCGGGCGGGATCACACCGCCCACCACGATCATGATGTCGGGCCGGCCGACCTCGGCGAGCGCCTCACGCAGCGCGGGCACCAGGGTCAGGTGCCCGGCCGCCAGCGACGACACCCCGACGACGTGCACGTCGTTGTCGGCGGCTTGGCGCGCGACCTCCTCGGGCGTGGAGAACAGCGAGCCGACGTCCACGTCGAAGCCGATGTCGGCGAACGCGGTCGCGATCACCTTCTGCCCGCGGTCGTGGCCGTCCTGGCCCATCTTCGCGATCAGGATGCGCGGCTGGCGACCGTCGGCCTCGGCGAACTTCTGCACCAGGTCGGTGGCTTTGGAAAGCGGCGTGATGTTCCCGACCCCCATCTCATCGCGGTAGACGCCGGCGATCGTACGGATCTCCGCGACGTGGCGGCCGTAAACCCGCTCGAGCGCATCGGAGATCTCGCCCACGGTGGCTTTGGCGCGAGCGGCGTTGATGGCCAGCGCCAGCAGGTTGTTGCCCAGCCCGTCGTCGCCGGCGGGCCCGCGGGTGTCCGCGGCCCGGCTCAGGTCGGCCAGCGCCGCGTCGACGGCTGACTGGTCGCGTTCGGCGCGCAGCTGCTCGAGTTTGGCCAGCTGTTCGGCGCGCACCCGGCTGTTCTCGACCTTGAGCACCTCGACTTCATGGTCCTCGTCCACTTGGTACTTGTTGACGCCGATCACCGTCTGCTGCCCCGAGTCGATCCGGGCCTGCGTGCGTGCGGCCGCTTCCTCGATGCGCAGCTTCGGGATGCCGTCGGAGATCGCCTGGGCCATACCGCCGTGTTCGACGACCTCGCCGATGTGCATCCGCGCCGCCGTGGCCAGCTGGTGGGTCAGCCATTCGAGGTAGTACGAACCGCCCCACGGGTCGATGGGCCGCGTGGTGCCCGACTCCTGCTGCAGCACCAACTGGGTGTTGCGCGCGATGCGTGCCGAGAAGTCGGTCGGCAGCGCCAGCGCCTCATCGAGGGCGTTGGTGTGCAGAGATTGCGTGTGTCCCTGCGTCGCGGCCATCGCCTCGATGCAGGTGCGCGCGACGTTGTTGAAGGGGTCCTGCGCGGTCAACGACCAGCCGGAGGTCTGCGAATGGGTGCGCAGCGACAGCGATTTCGAGTTCTTGGGGCCGAACTCGGCGACCAACTCGCTCCACAGGAGCCGGCCGGCGCGCAGCTTGGCGACCTCCATGAAGAAGTTCATTCCGATGCCCCAGAAGAACGACAGCCGCGGCGCGAACTTGTCGACGTCCAGTCCGGCGTCCAGCCCGGCCTTGATGTACTCCACGCCGTCGGCCAGGGTGTAGGCCAGCTCGAGATCGGCTGTGGCCCCAGCCTCTTGGATGTGGTAGCCGGAAATCGAGATCGAGTTGAACTTCGGCATCTTGGCGCTCGTGTAGCCGAAGATGTCGGAGATGATCCGCATCGAAGCCTTGGGCGGATAGATGTAGGTGTTGCGGACCATGAACTCTTTGAGGATGTCGTTCTGGATGGTGCCGGCCAGCTTCTCCGGTGGTACACCCTGCTCTTCGGCGGCGACGACATACAGCGCGAGGATCGGCAGCACCGCACCGTTCATGGTCATCGAGACCGACACCGTCGAAAGATCGATCCCGTCGAACAACTGACGCATGTCGAGAATGGAATCGATTGCCACACCGGCCATCCCGACGTCGCCCTGCACCCGGGGGTGGTCGGAGTCGTAGCCGCGGTGGGTGGCCAGGTCGAAGGCCACCGAGAGGCCCTTCTGGCCTGCGGCGAGGTTGCGCCGGTAGAACGCGTTGGATTCCGCGGCCGTGGAGAAGCCGGCGTACTGCCGGATGGTCCAAGGCTGGTTGACGTACATCGTCGAATACGGCCCGCGCACGAACGGCGGCTCACCGGGGAAGGTGTCGAGCGGATAGCCGGCGGCGACGGCGGCCTCGCGGTCGGCGCCGATGTAGACCGGTTTGACCTCGATGCCCTCCGGCGTCACCCAGTCCGCCTGATCGGCGCTGTACCCGTGTGCCGCGGCACCCGCTTCGATGAGTGCGGCGACGGCGGCCTCGGTCGGCGCCTCGACGCTGCTCTCGCCGTGCAACGGGACGTCGGCGAAACTGCCGATGTCCTTTCCGATCCCCGCAGTCGCAGTCACTTCAGGCCCCCAATCTGGTGAGCAGGTCCGACAGTGTGCCGACCGCATCGACCTTCGCGGTCAAGTAGCCGTCGGGCTTCGAGTCGGCCTCCGCGACGGCCTTTTCCGGTCCGGCGAGCAGCACATGCGACACACCCGCCGCGCGGGCGGAGTCGACGGCGGCAGAGGCTTCGGTCCCGTAGCGCGAATCCGTGCCACAGATCACCGCGACCGCCGGCGTGTCGGCATCGCTTTCCGTGACGGCCTCGATTCCGCCCGACGCGAGCAGGTTCGTCGCGAACGTGGTGCGCACGTTGTGCTCCGCGAGCGGGCCCAGCGGCAGCAGTAGCACCTTCGGCCTGGCGCCCGTCTTCTCCAGAAAAGCATCGGAGCGGTCGCGCAGTTCCTCGAAGCCCGCCGCATAGCGTGCCACGCCGGGCAGCGAATCGCCCTGGGGCAGAGGAGGTTCGGCGATGTTCGGAAACTCGTTCACACCCGTCAACGCGGTGCGCCGGTGAGCGATGTCCTCGGCGCGGCGCCCGGCCACCTCGGCGATCTGGGCCGCGATGTACTCGCGGGCCGGTTCGAAGCCCCCGCGCGACTCGATGTCCTGGAAGTGCTTCCACGCTTGCCCGGCGAGT
This sequence comes from Mycolicibacterium sp. GF69, assembly GCF_003284965.1. Taxonomy (GTDB): domain Bacteria; phylum Actinomycetota; class Actinomycetes; order Mycobacteriales; family Mycobacteriaceae; genus Mycobacterium. The sequence goes on along the minus strand of NZ_QMEW01000004.1, from coordinate 164,466 downwards.
TCCTCGGTGAGGTCTTCGACGTGCCACGACCCCGCCGCCGGATCGAGCACGCGCCCCAGATGCGACTCCTCGAGCAACAGCAACTGCGTGTTGCGCGCCATCCGGCGCGCGAAGCTGGCGGCCGTCCCCGGAAAGCCGCCGGCGATCGCGGCGTCGAAGGGATGCACCTGCACGGTGTCGGCACCGCCGACGCCCGCCGAGAACGCGGCGACCGTGGTACGCAGCATGTTGACCCACGGGTCGCGCTTGGCCATCATCGGCAGCGAGGTCACCGCGTGCAGCGTGGTAGCCCCGGACTCGGATGCCCCGACGACCTCTGCAACCCGGGCCCACAGTAGGCGCGCAGCACGCAGTTTCGCGATCGTCATGAACTGATCGCCATCGGCGGCGACCCGGAAACTGATCTGACGCAACGCATCCGCGACGGACATACCGCTCTCTGCGAGCAGCCGCAGATAGCTGACCCCGGCGGCCACCAGTCCCGCCAACTCCCAGGATGCGTTGGCGCCCAGGTTGTGAAACGCCACGCCGTCGACGGTGATGGTGCGAACGCGGCCGCCGTAGTCGCCGAGTTTGGCCGCGGTCGCCACGACGTCGCCGATGTCCGGGGCCTGTCGTTCACTCAACGGGGCGGTCAACGGGTCGGCACCGAAATCGATCGACAGCCGGGACCGCTGATCGGAGTCCAGGTCGCCCAACAACCTCAGGACCGCATCGGCCGCGGAAACGTAATCGGGACCGGCAATTTCAAAGAGCACCGGAACTAGGTCGAGGTACACACCGTCGAACAGCTCGTCCAGCTCGGTGGCCGCCACACCTGCGGGCGCGCCGACACGGACCACCAGCGCGCTGACCCCTTCGGTGAGCCCGAGCAACATGGCGCCGTTGTGCTCGGAGACGCTGCCGGGCCCGTTGGCCGGGTACCCCTCGGCGACCTTCCATCCGGCCTTCACGTCGCGCAGCGCGTCACCACCGCGCACAAACGGCCAGTGCCCGGGCAGCGGCGGTTCTGGCAGTGCGTCCAGGCTGGTGTACAACGGCCGGATCGCGAAGCCGTCGTAGGTCGGCGAATCCAGCAGTCGCTCGGGCTCGGCGGGCAGATCGGCGGGATCCCGTCGGGTGCTCTTTGCCAGCACACCGGCAACCGCCGAGCGCCAACGCTCGCGATCGGCCTCGACCGCAGTGGGTTTCTGCACGATCATCAGGCTAAATGATCGCAATCACAGCGGCGTCCGCCGGGCAGCCGACTCACGCGGCCGCCGGCCGGTGACCGCGGCCGCGGTTCCGTAGTCTTGGTAGGCGTGAACACCGTCGTCAGCACCCTGCGCACGGCCCGTGGCGCGGTGATCGCGACCCTTTCGAGCATCTCCCGCGCGCGGCTGGCCGGCTCGCTGGCGGCCATTGTGATTCTCGTCGCAGTTGTGTTGCTGGTCCCGCTGCCGACCGCCGTGCAGCTGCGCGACTGGGCCACCTCGGTCGGACCGTGGTTCCCGCCGGCGTTCCTGGCCGCCCACCTCGTGGTGACCGTGTTCCCGTTTCCCCGTACCGCGTTCACGTTGGCCGCGGGGCTGCTGTTCGGTCCGGCGCTGGGCATCCCGCTGGCCGTCACGGCCGCGACGATCAGCGCGGTCATCGCGCTGCTGCTGGTCCGCGCCCTCGGCCTACAACTGAGCCGGCTGCACCACCATCCGCGGATTCAGTCGCTGGACGCGCGGCTGCGGGCGCGGGGCTGGCCGACGGTGCTCTCGATGCGGCTGATCCCCGCCGTGCCGTTCTCCGTGCTCAACTACGCGGCCGGCGCGTCATCGGTGCGTGTGCTGCCCTACACGCTGGCGACGTTCGCCGGTCTGCTGCCGGGAACGGCCGCGGTGGTCATCCTGGGCGACGCGCTCACCGGCAATGTCAGCCCGCTGCTGGTGTTGATCTCGTTCTGTACCGCGTGCCTGGGTGTGGCGGGCCTGAGCTACGAGATCCGCGTGCACCGGCGCCAACACCGCGACCACGCGTCGGCGGCAGCGCCTCAGCGCGAGTGCAGCTCGCCGCCCTCGGCACGGGTGGGCGGCGGCACCGGAGGCTGAGCCGACTGTGCGGGCGACGCGCCCAGCTGCGGTGTCCCGTAGCCGGGTTCCTGCACCGGGATGCGTGCCTCGGCCTCGGCCTTGGCCACCGCCCGTGCGATCTCGGGATCGGTCTCGGTGTTGAACCAGTCGGCGACCTCGTCGTCGTCGCTCTGCACCGGTGTGTCGTCGACCGGCGACGGCGTGTACCGGAACACGCCGTCCTCGCCCGGCGCGCCCAGCAGTTTGGTGAAACCCTGTAGCGCCGAACCGAAGTCGCTGGGCACCAGCCACACCTTGTTCGCCTCGCCCTTGGCCATCTGCGGCAGGGTCTGCAGGTACTGATAGGCCAGCATCTCCGGTGTGGGCTTACCCGCCTTGATCGCCGCGAACGTCTTCTCGATGGCCTTCGCCTGACCCTGGGCCTGCAGGTAGGCGGCGGCGCGTTCGCCCTGGGCGCGCAACATGCGCGACTGGCGGTCGGCCTCCGCGGTGAGGATCGCGGCCTGCTTGGCGCCTTCGGCCGCGAGGATCTGGGCCTGCTTCTGGCCTTCGGCCTGTTTGATCGACGCTTCGCGGTTGCCTTCGGCGGTGAGGATCATGGCGCGCTTCTCGCGGTCGGCGCGCATCTGTTTTTCCATCGAGTCCTGGATCGACGGCGGCGGATCGATGCTGCGCAGCTCGACGCGGGCCACCCGCAGCCCCCACCGGCCGGTCGCTTCGTCGAGCACTCCGCGCAGCTGCCCGTTGATTGAATCCCGGGAGGTCAGCGTCTGCTCGAGCGTCATACCGCCGACGACGTTGCGCAGCGTGGTGGTGGTCAGCTGCTCGACACCCACGATGTAGTTGCTGATCTGGTAGACCGCCGCCTGTGGGTTGGTGACCTGGAAGTAGACGACGGTGTCGATGTTGACGGTGAGGTTGTCCTCGGTGATCACCGGCTGCGGCGGGAACGACACCACCCGTTCGCGCAGGTCGACACGCGCGCGGATGCGGTCGATGAACGGCAGCAGCAGCGTCAGCTGACCGGAGACGGTCTTGCTGTAGCGGCCGAGCCGTTCGATCACCGCGGCCTCGGCTTGCGGGATCAGCGCGACCGACTTCGCGACGATGATGGCGGCGAACACCACCAGTACGCCGACGAGGATCAGGCCGGCGACGGCACCATCCATGTCGAATCCTTTCCTTGTGCCCAGGTTTTCCTAGGCAAGCTTCTGCACGACGGCGGTGGCGCCGTCGATGTGCACGACGGTCACCTTGTCCCCCGGTTCGTACACATCGTTCTCGTTGAGCGGGCGCGCCGTCCAGATTTCGCCGTCCAGCTTCACCTGACCTTCGTGCTGCGCCACCCGATCGAGCACGAGCGCGCTCTTGCCCTCCAGTGCCTCGGCCAGGTCCGGCAGCCCGGTACCCGCCCGAAAATGTCTGCGCAGGGCGGGCCGGACGAGCACCAGCAACAGGACCGACACCACCGCGAACACCGCGCCGTGGATCCACAGATCGTCGAAGATCAGGCTGGATCCGGCGGCCGCCAGCGCCCCGCCGCCGAGCATGAGCAGGAACAGGTCACCGGTCATTGCTTCGGCACCGGCGAGCGCCAGCGCGGCGATTAACCAGATCAGCGCAGCGGGCATGACGCCACCCTAGCGCGTGACCGACCGCGGGCGGGTGTAACAACTACACTGCGAGCATCATGTGGTGCCCCAGTGTTTCGCTGTCGGTCTGGGCCAACGCCTGGCTTGCCGGGCTGGCCGCGCCCGACGATGTGCTCGATGCGCTATCACAGTGGGCGCCAAAACATTCCGTGACGGCTTATGACTCCCTGGCGGCCGGCGCAACCGGTCTGCCATGGCCCGATCTGGTCGACACCGGAGCGGTGTCGCTACTGCAGACGCTGCGCACGGCCGCCGGTCCCGGCGCCACCGCACCGCCGATCGGGCTGGCGCTCCCGGTCCCCGGCGACGTTCGCGGACTACCCGCAGGAACGCAGTTTCAGCGCGACGCGGTGACCGCCGGCGAGGCCCTCGTCGTATCCGGCGCCGGGTCGATCGGTCTGGTACCGGATTTCGAGTACGACGAACTCGCCACCGACGACGACTTCGACCCCGGCCCGTGCGGACTGTCCTGGACGGTCTACTCGGTACCCGATGTGGCCATCCCGCCTGCGCATGTCGACCTGGGCGAGGCGGAGTACGGCCTGCGGTCGGCGGTCCGCTCGGCGGCCGACGCGCTCGGCGCATTGCGGGCAGGCGCGGCGGACGTCGACGTCGCAGACCCGCGCGGCCTCGTCGAACAGGCGCTGGAATCGACGCGTGTGCACCGGCTTCCCGACCATGCGCCCAACCGGGCGCTACGGGTGCTGGAGAACGCCGCGCACGTCGACGCGATCATCTCGGTCAGCTCCGAGCTGATTCCGATCGGCCTGCACAGCTCCACCGAGGTCCAGATCGCCAGCGAGGCATTGCGTCCGCTGTCGACGGTGGTGCGCTCGGCGCGCCTGGCCGCGGTGGAGTCGATCCTGCACTCGGCATGGCGGGGCTAGCCAAAAACGCAGGCCGGCGTGCACAACTCGCCGTCGATCGAATAGCCCTGCAGCGGCGGCGGATCCGTTGCGGGCACGCGCGCCGGGGCGCGGCCTTCGCGCAACTCGGCAATCAGGTCGGCGGCCACCCGCGCGAGGTCGGCGTTGGGGGTGCTCGCCCGCGCGAACGCCAAACCGGCCTGCTCGGCCTGCAGGCGCAGTTCGTGATCGAGGTCCCAGACCACCTCGATGTGGTCGGCGACGAAACCGATCGGGCAGACGACAACGGCCGTGGTCCCCTGCTCGGCGAGTCGAGAAAGATGTTCGCCCACATCGGGTTCCAGCCACGGCACCTGAGGCGGTCCTGAGCGGGACTGCCAGACCTGGTCGTAGTCGTCGTAGCCGGCCGCAGTCGCGACGAGTTTTGACGCGTAGGCCACCTGACGCTCGTAAAGCTCTGCGCCACAGCGGGACCGGGAAGCCAACGGGATCGAGTGCGCGGTGAACACCAGGCGCGCCCCGTCCGGCACCGTGCTCGCCGCGGCGGTGACCGCCTCGGCGAACATCTGCACGAACAGCGGGTGGTCGAAATACTGCCGCAGTTTGATCAGCGCGGGCGCCGCGGCGCCCGCGGCTTTCCGTCCCCTGGCGATGTCCTCGACGTATTGCGTGCAGCTCGAGTAACCACCCCAGGCCGACGTGGTGAACACCGCTGCGCGGCGCACTCCGTCGTCACGCATAGCGGTCACGGCGTCCTCGACGTACGGCGTCCAATTGCGGTTACCGAAGTACACCGGCACGTCGATGTAGCTGCGCAGCCGCTCGATCACCGCCCGGTTGATTCCATTGATCGGCGAGACACCGCCGAAGTGCAGATAGTGCTCGGCGACCGCCGCCAACCGCTCGCGCGGGATGCCGCGCCCGGCAGTGACGTTCTCCAGGAAGGGAATCACGTCGTCGGGTCGCTCCGGCCCGCCGAACGAAAGCAGCAGAACCGCCTGGAAATCTGGGTGGGCGGGGTCAGCCATGTCCTACAGCAACTGGGTGCTGGCGCCGCCGTCCGCGTAGACGACGGTGCCGGTGGTGGCGGGAAGCCACTCCGAGATCAGCGCGAGCACCGTCTTGGCCACCGGCGTCGGATCCTTCATGTTCCAGCCCAGCGGCGCGCGCTGATCCCAGCCCTCTTCGAGCAGCTTGATCTGATCGCCGGCGTCGTCGCCGAGCGCCCCGCCCACGATCGCGCTCATCGCCAGTGTGCGGATCGGTCCCGCGGCAACGAGATTCGAGCGCACACCGTAGGGACCCGCCTCGCGCGCCACGAACCGGTTGACCGACTCCAACGCGCTCTTGGCCACCGTCATCCAGTTGTAGGCGGGCATGGCCCTGGTCGGGTCGAAGTCCATGCCGACGATGCCGCCACCGCGGTTCATGATCGGCAGCAGCGCCTTGGCCAACGAGGCGTACGAGTACGCCGAGATGTGGATGCCCTTCGCCACGTCCTCGTAGGGTGCGTCGAAGAACGGGTTGATGCCCATTCCGGACTGCGGCATGTAGCCGATCGAGTGCACGACGCCGTCGAGCTTGTTGCCCGCACCGATGACCTCGGTGACCCGGTCGGCCAACGAGTCGAGGTGCTCGGAGTTCTGCACGTCGAGTTCCAGCAGCGGAGCCGGCTTCGGCAACCGGTCGGCGATGCGCTGAATCAACTTCAGCCGGTCGAACCCCGTGAGCACCAGCTCGGCGCCCTCTTCTTGAGCCACCCGCGCGATGTGGAACGCGATCGAGGAGTCGGTGATGATCCCCGTGACGAGGATGCGCTTACCTTCGAGAAACCCTGCCATCTGTGTCCTGTCCTTAGTTTCGAGGCCGACTAGTGGCCCATGCCCATGCCGCCGTCGACCGGAATCACCGCACCGGCGATGTAGCCGGCGTCCTCGGACGCCAGGAAGCTGACCGCTCCGGCAACCTCCTCGGCCGTGCCGACCCGTTTGGCCGGGATGAAGTCGAGCGCCCCCGCCTGGATCCGCTCGTCCAGCGCGCGGGTCATCTCGGTGTCGATGTAGCCGGGGGCCACGACGTTCGCGGTGACACCCGCCTTCGACAGCTCCCGGGAGATCGACCGGGCCATACCGATCAGACCGGCTTTGGCGGCCGCGTAGTTGGCCTGGTTGCCGATCCCCCACATGCCGGAGACCGACCCGATGAAGATGATCCGACCGAACCGCTTGCGCTGCATGCTGCGCGACGCCCGCTGTGTCACCCGGAACGCGCCGGTGAGGTTGGCGTTGATGACCTCTTCGAACCGGTCCTCGGTCATCCGCATGAGGAATGCGTCCTTGGAGATACCAGCGTTGGACACCAGCACCTCGACCGGACCCTGGTGTTCCTCGACCTCTTTGAAGGCGCGGTCGACCGCGTCGTTGTCGGTGACATCGCATACGACGCCGAACAGCCCTTCGGGCGCCCCGGACCCGCGGTGGGTGACGGCGACCTTGTGGCCGTCGGCGGCGAGCCGCAAAGCGATGGCCAGACCGATACCGCGGTTACCACCGGTCACCAGTACCGAACGCGAGACGAAAGGCGGACGACCGCCCGCCGGTTGGCCGGCCGAATCAGGAACTTCGCTCTCGGTCATGACCGCCAACTTATCGCCTGCCCACCTTTCTTAAGAAATCGCCTTAGTCGGACGACGATCAAGCGGCGAGGTACGAGCCGCGTTGAGGAGTCCGACGATCAAGCCTTTAGTGACGACCGCGCTCACAGTGGCAGCCGGCGGTTGATCAGCAGGCTCGCCACGGCCGCCACAGCGGCCACAAGCGCACCGAGGCGCAGCCAGCCGGTCGTGGCCTCGCCGCGGACGGTCTCGTAGCCGATCTGGTCCTGCAGGGTGTCGTAGACCTTGTTCAGCTCGTCGAGATTGGACGCGGTGTATGCCTCGCCCCCGGACAGCTGAGCGATTTTCTTCATGCCTTCGTCGTCGACGGGCACCGGCACGCGCTCATTGTCGACCTCGACCGACCCGTTCGGGGTGCCGAAGGAGATCGTCGAGATGGGCACGCCCTGATCCTTGGCGGCGCGCGCGGCGGTGAACGCGCCCTTCGGGTTGTCCGGGTTGTTCGGCACGGTCTCCTTACCGTCGGAGAACAACACGATGTGCGCAGGCGGTGGCGTGTCGCCGCCACCGATCACCGCGCCGACGGTGGAGATCGACGACAGCGCGGTGAAGATGGCCTCGCCGGTAGCGGTGCGATCGGCCACCTGCAGGTTCTCGATGGCGCGCCGGCTGGCGTCGCGGTTGGTGGTCGGCGACACCAACACGGTCGCGGTGCCGGCGTATGCGATCACTCCGAGGTTGATACCCGGCGTCAACTCGTCGACGAACTTCTTCGATGCCTCCTGGGCGGCCACCAACCGGTTCGGCTCGACGTCGGTGGCGCGCATCGACTGTGAGACGTCGATGGCCAGCATCACCACCGCACGGTTGCGCGGAAGTCGTTGATCGTGGGTGGGACCGGCGAGTGCGATCGTGCACAACAGCAACGCGATCGCCAGCAGCGCCGCGGGCACGTGGCGCAACGGGCTCGGCCGCTTCGGCGCGACGCTGTCGAGCAGCTCGGTGTTGGCGAACTGCGCCAACCGCCTGCGCCTGGCGATCTGCGCGGCGACGTACAACCCCGCCAGCGCCAGAAGCACAACCAGGAAGACGAGGAACCACCAGATGTGCTGAAACCCCGTGAGCGATACCGGCCCTAGCAGTGGAATCGTCATATCAGATCGTCATCCTTGCGGATCAGTTCGGCAGGCGACGGTTGATGAACACGGCCGCCAGGGTCGCCATCGCAAGCGCCAGCGTTCCGAGCCGCAGCCAACCGACGCTCGCGTCGCCCCTGATCGTCTCGTAGCCGATCTGCTGCTGCAGGTTGGCGTAGACCTGCCGCAACTGTTCGAGGCTCGACGCGGTGAACGCTTCACCGCCGGACAGGTCGGCGATCTTCTTGAGCATTTCGTCGTCCACGGGCACGGGCTGGCGCTGGTCGTTGATCTCGACGTACCCGTAGGGCGTCCCGAACGAGATCGTCGAGATCGGCACGCCCTGGTCCTTCGCGGTGCGGGCCGCGGTGTAGGCGCCCTTGGGGTTGTCGGGGTTCGACGGCACGGTCTCCTTACCGTCGGAGAACAACACGATGCGTGCCGGCGGCGGTTCGTCGCCACCGCCGATCACCGCGCCCACCGTGGCGATCGCCTGCAGTGCCGTGAAGATGCCCTCGCCGGTGGCGGTGCGGTCGGCGAACTCCAGTTTGTCGATCGCAGCCTTGGTGGCTTCGCGGCCGGTGGTCGGCGACACCAGCACTGTCGCCGTGCCGGCATACGAGATCAGCCCGAGGTTGATGCCGGGGGTGAGTTCGTCGGCGAACTGTTTGGACGCCTCCTGGGCCGCGGCCATGCGGTTCGGTGCGACGTCGGTGGCCCGCATCGACTGCGACACGTCCATCACGAGCATGACGACCGCGCGGTTACGCGGAATGCGAACGTCGTGCGTGGGGGCGGCCATCGCCACCGTCAAGAACACCAGCCCGATCACGAGCAGGATCGCGGGAAGATGCCGCCAGCGGGTAGGCCGTTTGGGCGCAACGCTTTCCAGCAGCTCCATGTTGGCGAATCGCAGCATTCGCCGGTGCCGGGCAAGCTGAACGACGGTGTAGAGCCCGACGATTCCGAGCACGACGAGCAGGAACAGGAAGAACCAGGCGTTTTCGAAGCCCGACAGCGTCATCGGTCCGAGCAACGGCAATGTCATGTGCGCCTGATCATTTCGACGTCAGGCATGGCCCGCCAGCGCGCCACGTCTGCGGTTCGCGACGAACCGGACGACGTCGGCGATCCAGTCCCGATCGGTGCGCAACGTCAACAACGGTGCATCGCAACGGCGCAACGTCCTGGCCACCTCGGCACGATGCGCGCTCGCGGCCCGTCCGAAGTCGTCGCGCAACTGCTCGTCGATCGTGAACTCGCGGGTGGCCCCGGTCTCGGCGTCCTGCAGGATGACGTCACCGACGAGCGGCAGTTCGACGTCGCGCGGGTCGAGGATCTCGATCCCGAGCACCTCGTGGCGGCCGGCGATCGCGCGCAGCGGGCGCATCCAGTTGATCGGGCCGAGGAAGTCGCTGATGATGACCGCCATGCCGCGGCGCCGCTCGGGTCTGCGCAGCGCGTCGATGGTGGCGGCCAGGTCGCCTCGGACACCGGCGGGCGCCTTGGGCATCGTCGCGATGGCCCGCAGCATCTCCTGCTCGTGCATCCGCCCCGACAGCGCGGGCACCCGCCGCACGGTGTCACCGTTGGCGATGATCGCGCCGATCCGGTTGCCCCCGCCGCTGTTGAGGAACGTGATCGCCGCCGCGGCCGCCACCGCGAGATCGCGCTTCTCGCAACCGGTCGTGCCGAAATCGAGGCTGGCCGACATGTCGATCACCAGCCAGGTCTCCAGTTCGCGGTCGGCGATCATCTGCCGCACATGCGGGTGGGTGGTGCGCGCCGTGACCGACCAGTCCATCCTGCGCACGTCGTCGCCGGGTTGGTAGAGCCTCGACTCCCCCGGCTCCGACCCCGGACCGGGCAACAGGCCGAGGTGATCGCCGTGCAGCACGCCGTCCAGCTTGCGCCGCACCGTCAACTCGAGCTTGCGCAGTGCCGCGCTCAGCGCGGGATCACGGATCTCGCCGCGCTTCAGTGACGGCAGATCGACGGTGCGCCGGGAACTGGTCACCGATTGCTGGCCGCACCGGCAGCGGCGGGCACGACGGGCGGCACCGAATGACCTTGCTGCGGAATGGCATTCACCTGCGGCAGGGCCACCGTCTGCAGGATGCGGTTGATCACCGTCTCGGCGGAGATCTCGTCGGCCAGCGCGTCGTAGGTCAGCACCAACCGATGCCGCAGCACGTCGGGGATGACCTCGACGACGTCTTGCGGGATGACGTAGTCGCGTCCGCGCACCAGGGCCAACGCGCGGGCGGCGGCGATGATGCCCAGCGACGCGCGCGGTGACGCGCCATAGGCGATCCACGCCTTGGCGTCGGGCATGCCGAACTTCTCCGGTTGCCGGGTCGCGGTCACCACGCGGACGACGTAGTCGACCAGCGCGTGGTGCACGAAGTTGTTGGCCGCGACATCCTGCAGCCGGAGCAGGTCGCCGGGCGCGAGGATCTGCTTGGGCTCCGGCGGCTTGACGCCCATCCGGTAGATGATCTCGCGCTCTTCCTCGGGCGACGGATAGTCGATGTTGAGTTTGAACAGGAAGCGGTCCCGCTGGGCCTCGGGCAGCGCGTACACGCCTTCCTGCTCGATCGGGTTCTGGGTGGCCATCACCAGGAACGGCTGCGGCAGCGGGAAGGTCTTGCCACCGATCGAGATCTTGCGCTCGGCCATGACCTCCAGCAGCGCCGACTGCACCTTCGCCGGCGCGCGGTTGATCTCGTCGGCGAGCAGGAAGTTGACCACCACGGGCCCGAGCTCGATGTCGAACTCCTCCTTGCCCACCCGGTAGATACGGGTGCCGATGATGTCGGTGGGTACCAGGTCCGGGGTGAACTGGATGCGCGCGAACGTGCCGCCCACGACCTTGGCGAAGGTCTCGACCGCCAGCGTCTTGGCGACACCGGGGACACCTTCGAGCAGGACATGGCCCTTGGCCAGCAGCCCGACCAGCATGCGCTCGACCAGCTGGTCCTGACCGACGATGATCCGCTTGACCTCGAAGACGGCCCGCTCGAGCGTGTGGACCTCCTGCTGCAGACCGCCATTTGTCGAGGGATATCCCTGTCCCGGCGCCTGGCCGGAGTAACCACCAGGCCCCTGCGACGGCCCACTCGGTGACGTCATCAACGTTCCTTCCACATAACTCGCTGGTCAAAGCGGCGCAGGCCGGTCCGGGCCGCACGCTCGCCGTCAACTATTCCAGGCACCGGGTGATCCGTCGACGCTGCCCGCCCATGAGCGCTTGCGCGGCGAAACATTCAGCACAAGCGTTCAGGTTCGGCTCAGTGTCCGCTCAGGTTCGGACTCAGGATTCGATGATGCGCGCCACGTACGGCTGCAGGCCGCCGTGACGCACCGGGCCCACGGTGACCTTGCCCGCACTTCCCGACGCCTCCAGCATCTGACCGCCGCCCAGGTAGATGGCCACGTGCTGAGAACCGCCGGGGCCCCAGAACAACAGGTCGCCGCGTTTGGCCTGCGACGTCGGCACCTTGCGGCCGGTGTCGTACTGGTCGCCGGAGTACTTCGGGATGAGCACGCCCACACCCGCGAACGAGAACTGGGTGAAGCCCGAGCAGTCGTAGCCGACCGTGTTCGCGCCCGAATCGATGCCCCGACTGGGCCCGCTCGGTTTTCCACCGCCCCACGAGTACGGCACCCCCATCTGCGAGGCGCCCCGGCGGATCACGTACTCGATCGCCTGCGGGCCACGGACCCGCCCCGGCGCGACGCTCGGCGTCGCCGCCTCCGGCGGCGCGAGACCGAGCGTGGACAAGAACTTGCGGCCCAGGTTCATCGTCGCTTCGGTGGCCTGCGCCGTCGCCGCGAGCGACGCGTTGGCGATCGCGAGCGGATCGCCCGGAGCGCCGGCGCTGATCAGCTTGGGCAGCGTCGGGTCCCACAGGGCGTCCTCGGGCGCGGATGCGGCCGGGGACGCCAGCCCGACCGTGAGCGCCACCGTCGCGAACAGCAGCGCAGAACCACCCAGGAACCGAATCAGCTTGAAACGCAAATTCTTCCTAACTATTTCTCGAACTGTCACCATTCGATGAGACGGGTCGCGTACGGGGTCATACCGCTGGTGCGCACCGGCGAGATCTTGACGACCGATCCCGTGTAGGGCGCTTCGATCATTTGTCCGTCGCCGAGATACAGGGCCACGTGCTGGCTGGCATTGGGACCCCAGAACAGCATGTCGCCGCGCCGCATCTGCGAGGTCGGGATCTTTCGGCCGGCGTTGTACTGCGAACCCGAGTAGTGATCGAGTTTGATGCCGACGCCGGCGAACGCGTAGAGCATGAGGCCCGAACAGTCGAATCCCACTGTGCCTGCGCCGGAGTCGATACCGCGGCTGGGCCCGGCCGCGTTGCCACCACCCCAGGAATAGGGCACGCCCATCTGAGACATGGCCCGTTTGATCACGAACTCGGTGGCTTGGCGGCCATACACGCGGGGAATCGCGCCGTTAGTGAAGCCACTCGGGGCGACCGGCTCGGGAAGCAGTCCCACCGACTGCAGAAACTTGCGACCGAGATCCTGGGTCACCTGAGCGGAGGTCGACATGATGCCCAAGACCTCATTGATGATCGCGATCGGATCACCGCTGACGAAGGCGCTGGGGATGGCGGGCAGGAACGGATCCCACGCTGTCGCCCAGTTGCCCGTCGCCGGGTCGACACCTTGCGGGGCGCGGTCCCAGTCCGGCTTCGCGGGCGCAACGGCCGCCGCGGGGTGCGCCGGAGGCGTTGCGGCAGGCGCGGACTGAGCGCGCGCCTCGGCGAGCTTGGTCTGTGCCGCGGCGCGCTCGGCGGTCAGCTTGTCGAGTTCGACCTGCTGCGCGCGGAAGGTCTCCTGAGCGTTGGTGAGCGACGAAACCGCGGTCTGCTGGCTTGCTTCGGCGTCGGCGACGGCCTTGTCGGCGTTCTGCTTGGCCAGCCGCGCCGCGGAGTCGCGGTTGATCTGTTCGGTGCGTGCCCGCTGCAGATCGGCGATCACGTGCTGCGAGCTCAGCGCCAACGTCTGCCCGGCGGCAGCGGTCTTGACGATTTCGGCAGGGTCGCCCGCGGTCAGGTAGGAGTCCGACGGGCCGTTGACGTATGTCGCGGCCGCGAACGAGTCGAACCGCTTCTGCGCCTGTTCGATCGCGATGTTGGCGTCTTCGACGCGCTGCCTGCTGGCGTCGACCTCACGTTGTGCGGTGTCGGCGTTCTCCCGGGCGGTCGCGACGTCCAGGATCGCCTTATTGACGCTCTCCTGCTGCTGCTGGATCGCGGCACCGAGGTCTTGCAGCTTCTGGTCGGCATCGGCGACGGCGGCAACCAGTGCGGCCAGGCTTTCCGGCCTGTCGGGTTGTCCTGCGGCCAGACCGGGGGTGGCGAACAGCATGGCCGTCGCGAGCAGAGCCGCGCAGAACCGTCCATACGGTCGCGTAGCGGATGCGCCAGGGATGCGTCTCATCCGACTCAGTTCTCCTATGACTTCCAGGCGAACGTGCGGACACATTCGTCGCGGTGACCGTGCTCATTTGTCACAACATGCACATCTACAACACGGTTACCGATTGCACCGTACGTCACATCTGACGCCCAAAGAAACTTAAGTCGCGAATTACAGCTTTGTAATTGAATGCGGCGTTATCGCGCCGTGACTTCGCTATCCGTCGAGGCTGTGCCCAGGTGCGTCAAAAGCCCTGTTGCGCTGGGGTTTCAGGATTGTTCGGAAGAGAAGGCGCGTTTGCCGCGAACCTGCAAAAGTCGCGTACCGATAACGGCCGCAACCACTCCCAAGACCACCAGAATCGTCAATGCCGTCCACGGAAAGTGCGACCCGGTCAACTCACTGAGGAAATTCTTCGAACCCTGCACCGGGCCACGGCCTTCGGCGACGTCCTGGCCGGCCTCCAGCGTGACTCGGTCGTACGTCGTGCTGAAGGTCCCCGAGTCCGAAGGACTCAGCACCAGCACGGTCGAACCGGGGAAGGCCTCCCCGACCTCGGTCGCGATATCGCGCAACGGGGTGTCGATCGGAGGGTTCTGATCCAGGACGACGATCTTCAGGTCGACGCCGTTCTGCTGACCCTCGGTGACCACCTCTACGAGGCCGTCGTTCTCCGGCTTGGGCGAGGCGCTCACGCCATCGCCGCGGACGTCCTCGATGACCAGGTTCATACAGGTGTCGACGGGAGTGGTCGCCGGGTCCAGGCCGACCGGTCCGCACACATCGGGCGGGATGTACGCCGGCTGAAACGGGAAGACATGTGCTCCGGTCACAGAGAGAAACCGTACGCGATGGGTACCCGGTGGGGTGACAGCACGCGCAGGCGAGGACGACACTGGGAAACGACCCTGTCTGCATTGCAGGACAAGCGTACTGTTAGAATTGAAACGCGGCCGACACAGCCCGTCGGCTGCGAGAACTAGCCGGGAGTTGATGTGAGCAAAGGTAATAACGCCAAGTCGTCCTCGAACTCTTCCCTCAATAGTTTTGACGCCCGCGACACCCTGAAGGTTGGGGACAAGAGTTACGAGATCTATCGACTCGACGCCGTCAAGGGCACCGACAAGCTGCCCTACAGCCTCAAGGTGTTGGCCGAGAACCTGTTGCGCACCGAGGACGGCACCAACATCACCAAGGATCATATCGAGGCCATCGCGAACTGGGATCCCGACGCCGACCCCAGCGTGGAGATTCAGTTCACGCCGGCGCGCGTGGTGATGCAGGACTTCACCGGGGTGCCCTGCATCGTCGACCTCGCCACCATGCGCGAGGCGATCGGCGAGCTGGGCGGTGACCCGGAGAAGGTGAACCCGCTGGCCCCGGCCGACCTGGTCATCGACCACTCGGTCATCGCCGATCTCTTCGGTCGCGCGGACGCGTTCGAGCGCAACGTCGAGATCGAGTACGAGCGCAACGGCGAGCGCTACCAGTTTCTGCGCTGGGGGCAGGGCGCATTCGACGACTTCAAGGTGGTTCCGCCGGGGACCGGCATCGTGCACCAGGTCAACATCGAGTACCTGGCGAGCGTGGTCATGGACCGCGACGGGACTGCCTACCCCGACACCTGTGTGGGCACCGACAGCCACACCACGATGGTCAACGGCCTCGGCGTGCTGGGCTGGGGCGTCGGCGGCATCGAGGCCGAGGCGGCGATGCTCGGCCAGCCGGTCTCGATGCTCATCCCCCGCGTCGTCGGCTTCAAGCTCACCGGTGAGCGCCCGGCCGGTGTGACCGCCACCGACGTGGTGCTCACCGTCACCGAGATGCTGCGCGAGCACGGCGTGGTGGGCAAGTTCGTCGAGTTCTACGGCGAGGGTGTCGCAGAGGTGCCGCTGGCCAACCGCGCCACCCTGGGCAACATGAGTCCCGAATTCGGTTCCACCGCAGCGATTTTCCCGATCGACGAGGAAACCATCAGCTACCTGCGTTTCACCGGCCGCAACGAGGAGCAGCTCGCACTGGTCGAGGCCTACGCCAAGGAACAGGGTATGTGGCACGACCCCAAGCGGGAGCCGAAGTTCTCCGAGTACATCGAACTGGACCTGTCCGAGGTGGTGCCCTCGATCGCGGGGCCGAAGCGGCCGCAGGACCGTATCGCGCTCGACGAGGCCAAGAGTGCGTTCCGCACCGACATCCTCGACTACGTCGGCGACGACGCGAAGGAGGCGGATTACTCCGCGCTGGATGAGGCCATCGACGAGACGTTCCCCGCCAGCGACGCCGTGCGCAACACCGAGTTCGCCACCAACGGCACCGGGTCCCATCATGTGGCGACCGCGGCGACCGAACCAGAGGGCCGGCCGAGCAAACCGGTGACCGTCAAGTCCGACGAGCACGGCGAGTTCATCCTCGACCACGGCGCGGCGGTGATCGCCGCGATCACGTCGTGCACCAACACGTCCAACCCCGAGGTGATGCTCGGCGCCGCGCTGCTCGCCAAGAACGCCGTCGAGAAGGGCCTCGCCACCAAGCCGTGGGTGAAGACCACCATGGCGCCCGGCTCGCAGGTCGTCACCGACTACTACGAGAAGGCCGGCTTGTGGCCCTATCTGGAGAAATTGGGCTTCTTCCTCGTCGGCTACGGCTGCACCACCTGCATCGGCAACAGCGGGCCGCTCCCGGATGAGATCAGCAAGGCCGTCAACGACAACGATCTGTCGGTGACAGCCGTGCTGTCGGGCAACCGCAACTTCGAGGGTCGCATCAACCCCGACGTCAAGATGAACTACCTGGCCTCGCCGCCGCTGGTGATCGCGTACGCGCTCGCCGGCACGATGGACTTCGACTTCGAAACCGACTGTCTCGGCGAGGATTCCGATGGCAACGAGGTCTTCCTGCGCGACATCTGGCCGTCGCAGAAGGACATCAACGACACCATCAACAACGCGATCAGCCAGGAGATGTTCACCAAGAACTACGCCGACGTCTTCAAGGGCGATGAACGCTGGCGCAACCTGCCGACACCGGAGGGCAATACTTTCGATTGGAACCCAGACTCGACGTACGTGCGCAAACCACCGTATTTCGAGGGCATGTCGGCCGATCCGGAACCGGTCAGCGACATCACCGGTGCGAGAGTGCTGGCGCTGCTGGGAGATTCGGTGACCACCGACCACATCTCCCCCGCCGGCAGCATCAAGCCGGGCACCCCCGCGGCGCAGTACCTCGATGAGCACGGAGTCGAGAAGAAGGACTACAACTCGTATGGTTCGCGCCGGGGCAACCACGAGGTGATGATCCGGGGCACGTTCGCGAACATCCGGCTACGCAACCAACTGCTCGACGACGTGTCCGGCGGTTACACCCGCGACTTCACCAACGGCGGGGAGCAGGCGTTCATCTACGACGCGGCGCAGAACTATGCCGCGCAGGACATCCCGCTGGTCGTCCTGGGCGGTAAAGAATACGGGTCCGGCTCGTCGCGGGACTGGGCGGCCAAGGGCACATTGCTGCTCGGCGTGCGCGCGGTGATCTGTGAGTCGTTCGAGCGCATCCACCGGTCGAACCTCATCGGGATGGGCGTGATCCCGCTGCAGTTCCCCGAGGGCGAGTCCGCGGAGTCGCTGGGGCTGGACGGCACCGAGACGTTCGACATCACCGGCATCGAAGCCATCAACGACGGTGAGACGCCGAACACGGTGCACGTCAAAGCCTCCAAGGAAGGCTCCGACGGCACCGATGTCGAGTTCGACGCGGTGGTGCGCATCGACACCCCGGGTGAGGCCGACTACTACCGCAACGGCGGCATCCTGCAGTACGTGCTGCGCAACATGCTCAAGACGCAGTAGAAGGTCCGGACACTCCGCCGACGAGCGCCTGCGCGAGGAGCACCGACTATGCCCCGGGTCACCGACGACCACCTCGCGGCGCGTCGTCGGCAGATTCTCGACGGCGCCCGCCGGTGCTTCGCCGAGTACGGCTACGACAAGGCGACCGTGCGACGGCTCGAGCAGACGATCGGGCTGTCGCGCGGCGCCATCTTCCACCACTTCCGGGACAAGGACACGCTGTTCTTCGAACTGGCCCGCGAGGACGCCGAGCGGATGGCCGATGTCGCCGCGCGCGAGGGACTGGTGCAGGTGATGCGCGACATGCTCGCCGCTCCGGAGCAGTTCGATTGGCTGGCCACGCGCTTGGAGATCGCGCGAAAACTTCGCAACGACCCCGACTTCCACCGGGGCTGGTCGGAGCGGTCCGCCGAACTCTCGGCGGCGACCCATCAGCGGTTACGCATGCAGAAACAGGCGGGACGTCTGCGAGACGACGTGCCCAGCGCCGTTCTGCAGACCTACCTCGACCTCGTCCTCGATGGTTTGGTCGCGCGGTTGGCTTCGGGCGACGAACCCGAAAAGCTCAGTGCCGTACTGGACCTGGTCGAAGCGTCACTGCGCACGCCGCAACAGAACGGCTAATGGCGCCTGCGACGGTGGTTGGGCCCGCCACGGCTGCGCATCGCAGTGCCCGACTCGCGCAGCATGCTGTGGATCGAACCGTACGAACGCCCGGTCGACGCGACCAACGTGCGGATGCTCGCCCCACCCTCGTAAGCACTCCGCAACTCGTTGAGCAACTGGTCTCTCGACTTGTCCAGCTTCTTCATCAGCACCTCCCCGCTTGGATGCCTCGACGGATACCCAGCGTAGGAAGCGGTTACACCCGGCGGATGAAATTGAGCAAACGGTTCGTGATCTGGCTGCGGCCGAGCCGAGGGGGTCGCCGAGCTCAGGCGAGCTCGATCAGATCCGCGTAGTCCTGCGACCAGAAGTCCTCGGTACCGTCCGGCAGCAGAACGACGCGCTGCGGTTCCAGCGCCTCGGCCGCACCGGGGTCGTGGGTCACCAGCACGACGGCGCCGACATAGCTGCGCAGTGCCTCGAGCACCTGCTCGCGAGACGCTGGATCGAGGTTGTTCGTCGGTTCGTCGAGCAGCAGCACATTCGCCGTCGACGCGACCAGGCCGGCCAGTGCCAGTCGGGTCTTCTCGCCACCGGACAGCGTGCCCGCCGGCTGCTCCAACTGCGCTCCGCTGAACATGAACGCGCCCAACAATCCCCGCAGATCCTGTTCTCCGGTGTCCGGCGCCGCGTGCCGGATGTTCTCCCACACCGTCGCGTGGTCGTCGAGGGTGTCGTGCTCTTGAGCGAAGTATCCGAGCTTGAGACCGTGGCCGAGCTCCAGGCCGCCGGCGTCCGGCGTCTCGGCGCCCGCAAGTAGCCGCAACAAGGTGGTCTTACCTGCACCGTTGAGCCCGAGCACCACGACGCGGGAGCCGCGGTCGATCGCCAGGTCGACACCGGTGAAGACTTCGAGCGAGCCGTAGTTCTTCGTCAGTCCCTTGGCGACCAGCGGGGTGCGCCCGCACGGCGCGGGGTTCGGAAACTTGATGCGGGCGACTTTGTCGGCGACGCGTTCGTCCTCGAGTGCGGCCATCATTCGGTCGGCCCGCCGCAGCATATTCTGTGCGGCAACGGCTTTGGTGGCTTTGGCGCCCATCTTGGCAGCCTGGAGGCGCAGTGCGGAAGCCTTGCGCTCGGCGTTGGCCCGTTCGCGGCGACGCCGAGCCTCGTCGGTGGCGCGCGCGTCGAGGTACTTCTGCCAACCCATGTTGTAGACGTCGGCCTCGCCACGCACCGCATCGAGGAACCACACCCGGTTCACCACGTCGGCGAGCAGGTCGACGTTGTGGCTGATGACCACGAGACCGCCGGCGTGGTTCTGCAGGAAATCCCGCAACCAGCCGATGGAGTCGGCGTCGAGGTGGTTGGTCGGTTCGTCGAGCAGCAGCGTCGTCGCGGAACCGGCCCCGCTCTCGGAGGCGGCGAACAGGATTCGGGCCAGTTCCACGCGGCGACGTTGTCCGCCGGACAGCGTGCGCAGCGGTTGGGTGAGGACCCGTTCGGCCAGTCCGAGACTCGCGCAGATCCGGCCGGCCTCGCTCTCGGCGGCGTAGCCGCCCAGCGCGGCGAACCGCTCCTCGAGTTGGCCGTACTTGCGAACGGCTTTGTCGCGGGCGGTGTCGTCGGCGACCTCCGCCATCAGCACCTGCTGTTTCTCGAGGTCGGCCAGCAGGGTATCGAGCCCCCGCGCCGACAGCACCCGGTCCCGCGCGAGCACGTCGAGATCGCCTTCTCTGGGATCCTGTGGCAGGTAACCGATCTCACCGCTTCTGACGATGCTGCCGGCGTAGGGCTCGCCCTCGCCCGCGAGGATGCGCATCGTGGTGGTCTTGCCGGCGCCGTTGCGACCGACCAGCCCGATGCGGTCGCCGGGTTGGACGCGCAGCGCGGTCCCATCGGTGGACAGCAACGTGCGCGCCCCGGCGCGGACCTCGAGGTCCGATGCGGTGATCACGCTATGCCGTCCTTACTTGTCGTCGGTGAACGCCGGGGGCCGCTTCTCGGCGCGCGCTGCCACCGCTTCTTCAAAGTTGGCGGTGAGCAAACGGACGAACAATTGTCCGAGGCCCTCGGCTTGCATGTGCCCTTCCAGGCTACCGGCGTCCAGTCCACTCCAAAGTGTGCGCTTGGTCAACTCGATTCCGGGCCGGGAGAACGCCGCGATGCGCTCGCCCATTTCGTAGCAAACCTCGAGCAACTCCTCGCCGGGTACCGCGCGAGACACCAGGCCGATGCGCTCGGCCTCGGTGGCGTCGACGTCGCGGCCGGTCAGCATCAGCTCGAAGGCCCGCGAAGTCCCGATGGCGCGCGGAAGCAAGTACGACAACCCCAGCTCGCTGGCGGTAAGACCGTTGTTGATACCGGCCGCGCGAAAGTAGGCCCCATCGGCGGCCACCCTGATGTCGCAGGCCAGCGCCAGGCACAGTCCCCCGCCGATCGCGGCGCCGTTGACTGCGGCGATCACCGGCTGATGCATCTTGCGCAGGGCCAAGATGACGTCGTCGAGCACCTCCATCGACCGGAGCGCGAAAGTCGGCCGGGTCAGTCCGTCGATGTGTGGAACGGAGCCCGCCGACTTGTGATCGGCGCCCGAAGAGAAGCCGCGGCCGGCACCGGTGAGCACAACTGCGCGCACCGAGTTGTCATACGTCAGATCCTCGAGCACCTTCTTGAGGGGGACCATGACGTCGAACGCCATGGAGTTCATCCGCTCCGGCCGGTTCAGCGTCACGAGCGCGACGCCGGGACGCGGTCGATCGACGAGGACGAAGTCGCTCTGTTCAGGGGCCGGCCGGCTGTCTGCGTGCTCGCTCACGCATGCACGCTATCGCGTGCGCAACGTCACTTCGGCCGGGTCACTCCGGCTGACCGTCGTTCTGCGCGGCGATCGCGGCGTCGATGTCGAACTCCTTGACCCGCTGCACCAGTTCCTCGAGGGCAGCCGGCGGCAACGCGCCCGCCTGGTTGAACACCAGCTTGCCCTTCTTGAAGGCCATCAGCGTGGGGATGGACCGAATGTCGGCGGCCGCCGCCAGCTCCTGCTCAGCCTCGGTGTCGACCTTGGCGAACACCACGTCGGGATGCTGTTCGGACGAGGCCGCGAATGTGGGCGCGAAAGCTTTACACGGGCCACACCACGACGCCCAGAAGTCCACCAGCACGATGTCGTTGTCGTTGACGGTGTCGTTGAATTGTTCGGCGGTGATGTCTTGGGTAGCCACGTCTCTTCCTAACGCTGAGGGTCAGCTGTGTGTTCCAGCCTACGGCCGGATACCCAGTTCGGTGCGGGCGCGGGCCAACAGCTGCGGCGCCACAGTCCACGGCCCCGGACGACATTGTCGGGGACAGGTCAGATCTCCCCTAACGCCCGGGGCCGCAACATCAGCGTGGCCACCACGCTGATGGAGGCGGTCACGACGAGGTATGTGCACGCCAGCCACGGCGACTGATCGGTCGCAGCGATCAACGCGGTCAAAATCAGCGGGGTCAGCCCTGACGCGTACACCCCCGACAACTGGTACACCGTGGACAATCCGGTGTAGCGGATCCGTGCCGGGTACAGCGAGGCGTAAAGGGTGCCCTGAGCGCCGTAGAACCAGGCGTGAATCACGCCGAACACCACCAGCATTCCCAGCGCGTAGGCGGTGAGGCTCCCGGTGTTGAAGAGTGCGAACACTGGGAACACCGCCAACGCGTAGGCGGCGATCCCGCTCGCGTACACCGTGCGCGCGCCGAACCTGTCGGTCAGCAACCCGGAGACAGGAAGCAGCGCGGCCATCAGCAGCGCCGCGACCGTCACCGCGATCAGCACCGGGATCCGCTCCAGTTTCAGCGTTCCCGTCGCATAAGAGATCGCGAACACGCCCCACGTGTTGAATGCCGCACCTTCACCCCACCGCGACAACAGTCCCAGCACCGTGTTGCGCAGTGCGGGCCGACGGAACACGTCGCGCACGGGCACCGGCGAGCGGTCGTCCTCGTCCCGGACCTTCTCGAACGCCGGTGTCTCCGTCGCCTTCCACCGCACGAAGAGTCCGAACACCACCAACACGATGCTGAGCAGGAACGCGATCCGCCAGCCATAGGACTCGAAAGCCTCGTCAGGAAGGGCGATCTGGAGAAGCGCGAATACTCCGGTGCCCAGCGCGAGCCCGAGGGCGAGGCCGATCTGCGGCACGCTGCCTGCGAAGCCGCGCCGGTGCGGCGGGCTGTGCTCGACCGCGAGCAGGATCGCGCCCGCCCACTCGCCGCCGAGCGCGAAGCCTTGTACGACGCGCAACAGAAGCAACAGGATTGGAGCGAGCACACCGATCTGCGTAGCAGTGGGTAGCACGCCCATCAGCGCGGTCGCTCCGCCCATCAGGAACATGGTCAGCGCCAGCGTCTTCTTCCGGCCGATCCGATCGCCGACATGGCCGAACACGAAGCCGCCGATCGGACGAACCACGAAGCCGACCGCGAACGTCGCAAAAGACAGCAGCGTGCCGACCAGCGAGCTCTGATCGGGAAAGAACGCGTGGTTGAACACCAGGCTCGCCGCGGTCGCGTAGAGGAAGAAGTCGTACCACTCGATCGTGGTGCCGACGAGGCTGGCGACCAGCGCGGTACGGACTCTGGTGTCAGACCCGTCCGCGCCGACCGTCGAATCACTCAGCGGGCTTGGGGCTTCAGTCGAAACATCGGTCACCGACGACACGAGTGTCAAACATTCCCGTCCGACCGCCGGCGGCACAGGTTTGTGTACGTCGTGATTCGAAGCGCCAGACTTCTGTCACCGACACCCGGCACGCTACGAATGCCGGGCACCCCTGGTCGAGTCAGTCACCCCGAGGCTGAGCAGAGGGAAAGCGCGGAGCGCGCTTTTCCCGCAACGCGGTGTAACCCTCCACCACATCCGGTCCGAGAAACGTCAGCATCTCGTAGGCCGCGGACTGGTCAAAGGTGGGGCCGGCGGCGCGCAGCCAGTTGTTGAGCGCTCGCTTGGTCAACCGGATCGCCGGTTGCGCTCCGATGGCCAGCGCGTCGGCGATGCGCAGCGCCTCGTCGAGAACCTGCTCGCGCGGAAGTGCTTTGGCGACCATCCCGATACGTTCGGCCTCGATCCCGGAAACCATCTCGCCGGTCAACAGGTAGTAACGCGCTTTGGCCATCCCGGCCAGCAGCGGCCAGATGATCGCCGCGTGGTCGCCGGCCGCGACACCGAGTTTGACGTGGCCATCACCGATCTTGGCGTCCTCGGCGGCGATCGCGACGTCGGCGAGCAGCGCTGCGACCGTTCCGGCGCCGACCGCGACGCCGTTGATGGCCGAAACGATCGGCTTGTCACAGCTGATGATGTTGTAGACCATCTCGCTCATCTCGGTGAGCATGTGCGAGACGCGGTCGTAGTCACCGGCGATCCGTTCGACCATGGCCAGGTCACCACCGGCGGAAAACGCTTTACCCGCACCGGTGATGACGGCGACGCGGGTGTCGGGGTCGGCCGCGACGTCCTTCCAGATGGTGGCGAGTTCCCGATGCATCTCCTCATCGGCGGCGTTGTACTTGTCCGGTCGGTCGATGGTGATGAGCAGTACGCCGTTGTCGCGCCGCGACAGCGTCAGCTGGTTGTAGTCGTCAAAGCTCATGCCGCCGACTCTATGCACCAGCCCAACCGCTATCGCCCGATCCCCTCGTCGAGCGCCTCGGGCGCTAAACCGTGAAGCCCAACGCCCTCAGTTGCTCGCGACCGTCCTCGGTGATCTTGTCCGGTCCCCACGGCGGGTTCCACACCCAGTTGATCCTGAGCTCGTTGACCAACCCCGCACCCACCAGAGCGGCCCGCGACTGGTCCTCGATCACATCGGTCAGCGGGCAGGCGGCGGACGTCAGCGTCATATCGATCAGCGCGACGTTGCCCGCCTCGCCCTTCTCGACGTTGATCCCGTAGACCAGACCCAAGTCGACGACGTTGATGCCGAGTTCCGGGTCGACGACGTCGCGCATCGCCTCCTCGAGGTCGAACACCAATTCCTCGTCAGGCACTGCGGTTTCGCTCATCTGGCGCCTCCTCTGTCCTTGCTTTCGCACCGGCTTGCGCCAGCGCATCTTTGAAAGCCATCCAACCCAGCAGCGCACACTTGATCCGCGCCGGATACTTCGCGACACCGGCGAATGCGATGCCGTCTCCGATCACATCTTCGTCGCCCTCGACCGTGCCTCGCGAGGAAATCATCTCGTTGAACGCCGTGAGCGTCTTCAGGGCGTCCCCGACGCTGCGACCGATCAGCTGGTCGGTCAGCACCGACGTCGATGCCTGGCTGATCGAACAGCCCTGGCCGTCATAGGAGATGTCGACGACCTGCTCGCCGTCGTCGGACAGCGCCACCCGCAGCGTCACCTCGTCACCGCAGGTGGGGTTGACGTGTTGGACCTCGGCACCGAACGGCTCGCGCAGCCCGCGGTTATGCGGGTGCTTGTAGTGATCGAGGATCACTTCCTGGTAGATCTGCTCCAGTCGCACGTCAATCCCTGCCGAAGAATTCCACGGCCCGGCGCACGCCTGCGACCAGGCGATCGACCTCGTCGAGTGTGTTGTAGAGCGCGAACGAGGCCCGGGCGGTCGCCGCGATACCGAACCGGCGGTGCAACGGCCACGCGCAGTGGTGCCCGACGCGCACCGCCACGCCCTCGTCGTCGAGCACCTGCCCCACATCGTGAGCATGTACACCGTCGACGACGAAGCTGACCGGCGAGCCGCGGTTCTCCAGCGATGTCGGGCCGATGATCCGCACACCGTCGATCGTCGCCAGCCCGTCAAGCGTCGCGGCCACCAGATCGGCCTCGTGCGCTTGGACGGCCGCCATCCCGACCTCGCGCAGATACCGTGCGGCAGCGGCCAACCCGACCACCTGCGACGTCATCGGCGTGCCCGCCTCGAAGCGCTGCGGCGCCGGTGCGTAGGTCGTCTCCTCCATCGTGACGACCTCGATCATGGATCCGCCGGTGAGGAAGGGCGGCATGGCGTTCAGCAGTGCGCTGCGGCCGTACAACACGCCGATCCCCGTCGGCCCCAACATCTTGTGCCCGGAGAACGCCGCGAAGTCGACGTCGAGTGCGTGCAAGTCGACGGGCTCGTGCGGCACCGACTGGCAGGCGTCGAGCACGGTCAGCGCACCGACGGCCTTCGCGCGCGAAACCAGCTCGGCAACCGGGGCAAGAGCACCGGTGACGTTCGAGTGATGGCTGAAGGCAACGAGTTTGACGCGCTCATCCAGCGCAAGGGACTCCAGGTCGATACGTCCGGCATCGGGCCCGTCAGAAGTCACGCCGTACCAGCGCAGTGTGGCGCCCGTGCGCCGGGCCAACTCCTGCCACGGGATGAGGTTGGCGTGGTGCTCCAATTCGGTCGTGACGATCACATCGCCCGGCCCGACGACGCGGTCGAAGCGCTCGTCCCCCACCGCGTAGGACACCAGGTTGAGCGCCTCGGTCGCGTTCTTGGTGAACACCAATTCGTCGGGGTCGGCGCCGACGAACGCTGCGATTTCGGCGCGACCGTCCTCATAGGCGTCGGTGGCCTCTTCCATCAATTGGTGCGCGCCGCGGTGCACCGCGCCATTGGAAGTCATCAGGAACTCGCGCTCGGCGTCGAGAACCTGCAGGGGCCGTTGCGAGGTCGCCCCGGAATCCAGGTACGCCAACGTGTTTCCGCCGCGCATCTGCTTCTTCAGGATCGGGAAGTCCGCGCGGATGGCGGTCAGATCCAGCGGGCGAACGGTGGCGGTCATGACTAGGCCTCCGCGGCCGCCGTCTGCGTGAAGCGGACGTAGCCGTTCTCCTCGAGCTCGTCGGCGAGTTCCGGACCGCCGGAGGTGACGATGCGGCCGTCGACGAACACGTGCACGAACTGCGGCTGGATGTAGCGCAGGATGCGGGTGTAGTGGGTGATCAACAGCACGCCGCCGTTCTCGGTCTCGGCGTAGCGGTTGACGCCCTCGCTGACCACCCGCAGCGCGTCGACGTCCAGGCCGGAGTCGGTCTCGTCGAGGATCGCGATCTTCGGCTTCAGCAGGGCCAGCTGCAGGATCTCGTGGCGCTTCTTCTCACCGCCCGAGAATCCCTCGTTGACACTGCGTTCGGAAAACGACGGGTCGATATCGAGGTCACTCATCGCGCCTTTGACCTCTTTGACCCAGTGCCGCAGCTTCGGCGCCTCACCGCGGACGGCCGTCGCGGCGGTGCGCAGGAAGTTCGACATGGAAACCCCCGGCACCTCGACCGGGTACTGCATCGCGAGGAACAGCCCGGCGCGGGCGCGCTCGTCGATGCTCATCTCCAGCACATCCTGGCCGTCGAGCGTGATCGAGCCGGACGTCACCGTGTACTTGGGATGCCCGGCGATCGCGTAGGACAGCGTGGACTTCCCGGACCCGTTGGGCCCCATCACCGCATGGGTCTCCCCCGATTTCACGGTCAGGTTGACACCCTTGAGGATCGGGATCTCGGTCTGCTCCGGCGAGGTGACCGAGACGTGCAGGTCTTTGACTTCCAGTGTGGTCATTAGGCGGTTCTCGATTCCGTGATCGCTAGTTCTCGTTCGATTGCTTCGGTGAGGCGTTCGCGCACTGCGGGCACGGCGATCTTGGCGATGATCTCGTTGAAGAAGCCGCGCACCACCAAGCGCCGCGCCTGGTCCTCGGGGATGCCGCGGGCCCGCAGATAGAACAACTGCTCGTCGTCGAAACGTCCGGTGGCACTGGCGTGCCCGGCGCCCAGGATCTCGCCCGTCTCGATTTCGAGGTTGGGCACCGAGTCGGCCCGCGCCCCGTCGGTGAGCAACAGGTTGCGGTTCACCTCGAAGGTGTCGGTGCCGGTGGCCTCCGCGCGGATCAGCACATCGCCGATCCACACGCTGTGCGCGTCCGGCCGGTTCGATGCCGGATCGCCCTGCAGCGCACCCTTGTAGAGCACATCGGACTTGCAGTTCGGGTGGGCGTGGTCGACCAGCAGCCGCGACTCGAAGTGTTGGCCGTCGTCGGCGAAGTAGGTGCCGAGCAGCTTGGCGTCGCCGCCGGGTCCGGTGAAGCGCACCGTTGCCGTGGTCCGAACGACGTCCCCGCCGAGCGTCACGTTGACATGCCCGAGGACCGCGTCCTTGCCGAGGCGGGCGTGGTGCGCGCTGAGGTGCACCATGTCGTCGGCCCAGTCGGCGATCCAGATCACCCCGAGACCCGCCGAGTCACCGACGATGATCTCGACGTTGTCGGCGTAGGTCCCGCTACCGCGCAGGTCCACGACGACGATCGCGCGCGAGAGTTCCTCGACACGGATCTGCAGATGGCCGTAGGCCACCGCACCCTCACCCGGGCCGCTGATGTCGATCTCGATCGGTTCGGCGACCTCGGTGTCGCGGGCGACCGTGACGATCGTCGCGGTGTCGAACGACGAAAACGCCTGGGCGGCAACCCGGTCCGCCGGAACGCCGCCCTCGCCGAGCCGTTCGTCGTCGCGACCCACCGTCTCCACCCGGACGCCGGGGCGCTCGCTCACGGTGACGCCGGCACTTCCGTTGGCGACCGCCGAGCCATCGTGCAGACCGCGCAGGCGCTTGAGCGGGGTGAACCGCCAGATCTCGTCGCGGCCGCCGGGCACCTCGAAGGCGTTCACGTCGAACGAGCTGAAGATCTCGCCCTTGTTGAGTGCCGACCCGGCCGGTGTCCCTTCAGCCGCTGCAGTCAGATTCTGCGCCGTCACTATCCGACCGCGCCTTCCATCTGCAGCTCGATCAGCCGGTTGAGCTCCAACGCGTACTCCATCGGAAGCTCCTTGGCGATCGGTTCGACGAAGCCGCGCACCACCATCGCCATCGCTTCGTCCTCGGTCAGCCCGCGGCTCATCAGGTAGAACAGCTGGTTCTCGCTGACCTTCGACACCGTGGCCTCGTGACCCATGGTCACGTCGTCCTCGCGGATGTCGACGTAGGGGTAGGTATCGGAGCGGCTGACCGTATCGACGAGCAGCGCATCACATTTCACGCTGGAGCGCGAACCGTGTGCGCCCTTGTTGACCTGAACCAGACCGCGGTAGGAGGCGCGGCCCCCGCCGCGGGCCACCGACTTGGACACGATGTTGCTGGAGGTGTTCGGCGCCAGGTGCAGCATCTTGGCGCCGGTGTCCTGGTGCTGGCCCTCGCCGGCGAACGCCACCGACAGCACCTCACCGCGCGCATGCTCACCGGTCATCCACACCGCCGGGTACTTCATGGTGACCTTGGAACCGATGTTGCCGTCGACCCACTCCATCGTCGCGCCGGCCTCGGCCCGCGCGCGCTTGGTGACCAGGTTGTAGACGTTGCTCGACCAGTTCTGGATCGTCGTGTAGCGGCAACGGCCGCCCGGCTTGACGATGATCTCGACGACCGCCGAGTGCAGCGAGTCGCTCTTGTAGATCGGCGCGGTGCAGCCCTCGACGTAGTGCACGTAGGCGCCCTCGTCGACGATGATCAGCGTCCGCTCGAACTGACCCATGTTCTCGGTGTTGATGCGGAAGTAGGCCTGCAGCGGGATGTCGACGTGCACGCCCGGCGGCACGTAGATGAACGAACCACCCGACCAGACAGCGGTGTTCAGCGCGGAGAACTTGTTGTCGCCGGCCGGGATCACGGTGCCGAAGTACTGCTTGAAGATGTCCGGGTGCTCGCGCAGCGCGGTGTCGGTGTCGAGGAAGATCACGCCCTGGGCCTCGAGATCCTCGCGGATCTGGTGGTAGACCACCTCGGACTCGTACTGGGCGGCCACACCGGAGACCAGACGCTGCTTCTCCGCTTCCGGAATACCCAGCCTGTCGTAGGTGTTGCGGATGTCCTCGGGCAGGTCGTCCCAGGTGGCGGCCTGCTTCTCGGTGGACCGAACGAAGTACTTGATGTTGTCGAAGTCGATGCCGCCGAGGTCGGAACCCCACTTCGGCATCGGCTTCTTGTCGAAGGTGCGCAGCGCCTTCAACCGGGTCTCGAGCATCCACTCCGGCTCGCTCTTCTTCGCCGAGATGTCGCGCACCACCGCTTCGGACAGACCGCGCTGTGCGACTGAGCCCGCGACGTCGGAGTCCGCCCAGCCGTAGCCGTACCGGCCCAGCGAGGCGATGGCCTCTTCCTGGCTGAGCGGTTCGCCGACCTTCTGGATCTCTGGGGTGGTCGTCATTTCGACGCTCCTTGCTTGCTAGTGGGGGCTGTGACACTGATCTTGTCGACCAGCGGTACGTGCGTGGTGCAGGCGCAGTCACCGTTGACGATCGTGGCGAGCCTCTGCACGTGGGTGCCCAGAATCTCGGCGAAAGCTTCCCGCTCGGTTTCGCACAGTTCGGGGAACTCCTCCGCGACGTGCGATACCGGACAGTGATGCTGACACAGCTGGATTCCGTCGACCGGTCCGGCCACCGGCGTTGTGGTGGTCGCGTAGCCGGCCTTGGTCAGCGCAGCGGCCACCCGGCCTGCCTTAGATGCAACGTCATCGGGACCCTCGGTTACTCCCGCGAGGATCCCGTCGATACGACGACGCGCGAACGTCCGCACGGCGTCGTCGCCGCCGAGCTCGCGCAACTGGCGGATCGCAGCGGCCGCGAGGTCGTCATAGGCGTGGCCCAGTTTGGCGCGACCCGCCGCAGTGAGCCGGTAGCGCTTCGCGGGCCGCCCACGGCCGGTGTGCTGCCACGCCGCCGCGGCACTGGCCTGTGCGTCCCCGGCGTCCATCAGTGCGTCGAGGTGACGCCGCACGCCGGCGGCGGAGATTCCGAGCCGTTCGCCGATCTCACCGGCGGTGATCGATCCGGATTCCAGCAGCAGTTGCACGATCGCACCACGCGTGTGGCGATCGGCTCCAACCTCCGGACTGAATTTCACAACACTATTGTGACGGAATTCGGAAAGCCATGTAAAGCAAGGGCACCCTTAGCGTGACGGGAGCCACGACGTCGGCGGTTAGGCTGCTGAGGTGGCAGTGCGCCTCCCTTCGTTCAGCTCGTCGATCGCCCGTTGGCACGCCGACGAACGCCCGGTTGGTTCACCCCTCAACGATGCCGAGGTCATCGCGCTGCGCCGGACGCGCCTGTTCGGTGCGTCGGGCACCGTTCTGATGGCGATCGGCGCGCTCGGTGTCGGGGCGCGGCCCGTCGTGCAGGATCCGACGTTCGGCGTGCGCCTGCTCAACCTGCCGTCGCGCCTGCAGACGGTGTCACTGACCATGACCACCACCGGCGCGGTGATGATGGCCCTGGCCTGGCTGATGCTGGGGCGGTTCGCGCTCGGTGACCGGCGCATGTCGCGTAGCCAACTGGACCGGCTGCTGTGGCTGTGGGTGCTACCGCTGCTGCTCGCCCCGCCGATGTACAGCCGAGACGTCTACTCCTATCTGGCCCAGAGCGAGATCGGCGTCAAAGGCCTCGACCCGTACCGGGTGGGCCCGGCGACCGGTCTCGGCCTGGATCACGTCTTCACGCTCTCGGTGCCGAACATGTGGCGCGAGACGCCCGCCCCGTACGGGCCGCTGTTCCTGTGGATCGGCCAGGGCATCTCCGCGCTGACCGGCGAGAACATCGTGGCCGCGGTGCTGTGCCACCGGTTGGTCGTGCTGCTCGGCGTGGGCTTGATCGTGTGGGCCACCCCGCGCCTGGCTCGCCGCTGCGGCGTCGCCGAGGTGAGCGCGTTGTGGCTCGGCGCCGCCAACCCGCTGCTGATCATGCATCTGGTCGGAGGCATCCACAACGAGGCGCTCATGTTGGGGCTGATGCTCGCGGGCACCGAGTTCGCCCTGCGCGGTGTCGAGGCGGTCACACCGCTGCTTCCCCGACCGCTGGTGTGGCCGCAGGACCGCGAACAGTGGTCGCGGTGGTGGCCGATGGCCATGCTGCTGCTGGGTGTCGTACTGATCACACTGTCGTCGCAGGTCAAGCTCCCCTCACTGCTGGCTCTCGGCTTCGTGGCGATGGCGCTGGCCTGCCGATGGGGCGGCACGGTGAAGGCGTTCTTCTTGGCAGGCGGGTCGCTGACCGCGGTATCGATCGTGGTTATGGCCGTCATCGGCTGGGCCAGCGGCCTGGGGTTCGGGTGGCTCAACACGCTGGGCACCGCCAACGTCGTGCGCAGTTGGATGTCGCTGCCCACCTTGCTGGCGCTGGGCACCGGCCAGGTCGGCATCCTCCTGGGCCTCGGCGATCACACCACCGCGGTCCTGGGGCTGACCCGTGCGATCGGCGTCTTCATCATCGCGATCCTGGTGACCTGGCTGCTGCTGTCGGTGCTGCGGGGGCGTCTGCACCCGGTCGGCGGCCTCGGTGTCGCGCTCGGCATGACGGTGCTGCTCTTCCCGGTCGTCCAGCCCTGGTACGTGCTGTGGGCCGTGCTCCCGCTCGCGGCGTGGGCGACCCGGCCGGCGTTCCGCAGCACCACGATCGTGGTGACGCTGGCGGTCGGCATCTTCGGCCCGACCGCGAACGGTGACCGGTTCACCGTCTTCCAGATCCTGCTCGCCACCGCGGCGAGCACGGTGATCGTGCTGGCGCTGATCCTGTTCACCTACAACCGCCTGCCCTGGCGCAGCGTGGCAAGCCCGCCTCCTGACCAATCGTCGCCACCGCAGCCACAGCCGGTGCGACCCGACGCCTACGCTGAGTCCCCGTGACCAGCGTTGGATCGGGGGGCTCTTCGGTCCCCGTGGCCACCCCCGTGCGCCTGAGCGGGGTCCGCAAGCGTTACGGGCAGACGGTCGCAGTGTCCGAACTCGATCTGGAGGTGCACGCCGCCGAGGTGTTCGCCCTGCTGGGGCCCAACGGCGCGGGCAAGACCACGACCGTGGAGATGTGCGAGGGGTTCATCAAACCCGACTCGGGCGCCATCGAGATACTCGGCCTCGACCCGTTCGACGACAACGCCAGGGTGCGCGGACGTATCGGCGTGATGCTGCAGGGCGGCGGCGGATACCCGGCCGCCCGCGCCGGTGAAATGCTCGACCTCGTGGCTTCCTACGCGGCCAACCCCCTCGACCCGGCGTGGCTGATGGAGACCCTCGGGCTGACCGAGGCCGCCCGCACCACCTACCGAAGGCTGTCCGGCGGCCAGCAGCAGCGGCTCGCGCTCGCCTGCGCAGTGGTCGGCCGTCCCGAGCTGGTCTTCCTCGACGAACCGACCGCCGGCATGGACGCGCATGCGCGAATCGTCGTGTGGGAGTTGATCGATGGGCTGCGTCGCGACGGAGTCACCGTGGTGCTCACCACCCACCAGCTGACCGAGGCAGAGGAACTCGCCGATCGCATCATGATCATCGACCACGGTGTCGCGGTGGCCACCGGTTCACCCGAGGAACTGATGCGCAGCGGCGCCGAGAACCAGTTGCGGTTCCGCGCGCCGCGGATGCTCGATCTGTCGCTGCTCGTCTCGGCGCTGCCCGAGAGCTACCGGGCCAGCGAGGCGTCCCCGGGCGAGTACCTGGTGGAGGGCGCGATCAACCCACAGGTGCTGGCGACCGTGACCGCGTGGTGCGCACGGCTCGACGTACTGGCCACCGACATGCGCGTGGAACAGCGAAGCCTGGAAGACGTGTTCCTCGACCTGACCGGGCGGGAGTTGCGACCGTAATGACGAATCGCTTTGCCCCGGGCACCTTCTCACCCGATCCCCGACCGGCCACCGTGCAGAAGATGCTGGCCGCCCAGTTCGGCCTCGAAGTACGCCTGCTGCTCCGTAACGGCGAACAACTGCTGCTGACGATGTTCATCCCGATCACGTTGCTGGTCGGGCTGACGCTGCTGCCCCTCGGATCGTTCGGACCGGACCGGGCGGCGACGTTCGTGCCGGCGATCATGGCACTTGCCGTGATCTCCACGGCATTCACCGGACAGGCCATCGCCGTTGCGTTCGATCGCCGCTACGGGGCGCTGAAGCGCTTGGGGGCCACCGCACTTCCGGTGTGGGGGATAATCGCCGGCAAGTCGCTGGCCGTCGTGGCGGTGGTATTCCTGCAGTCGATCGTGTTGGGCACCATCGGCTTTGCGTTAGGTTGGCGTCCGCCGTTGGCGGGGCTGGCGCTCGGCGCGGCGGTCATCGCGCTGGGCACGGCCGCGTTCGCGGCCCTGGGACTGCTGCTGGGGGGCACCCTCCGCGCGGAAATCGTGCTCGCCCTGGCGAACCTGCTGTGGTTCGTCCTCGCCGGGTTCGGCGCCCTGACGCTGGAGGGCGGCATGGTGCCGTCCACCCTGCAGTGGGTGGCCCGGCTGACACCGTCCGGAGCCCTGACCGAAGCGCTGTCACAGGCGATGACGTT
This sequence comes from Mycolicibacterium sp. GF69, assembly GCF_003284965.1. GTDB lineage: Bacteria > Actinomycetota > Actinomycetes > Mycobacteriales > Mycobacteriaceae > Mycobacterium. Next base: position 130,943 of record NZ_QMEW01000004.1, on the reverse strand, counting down.
GTCGGTGGACTGGTTCGGCCTTCTGGTGCTCGCGGTGTGGGGCGCGATCGCCGCGTTGTGCGCGCTGCGCTGGTTCCGCTTCACCTGAGTCGACCAGCGGACGAACACCCGCTACTACGGCTTGTAGTTGCGCTGCTCTACGATCGAACCCGTGCGACGCGCCTTTTTGTGGCTGGTGGACCTGTTGCCACTGCCCAGCCTGCGGGCCCAGCGCGTCATCGCGTTCCTCGTCATCCTGACGCAGGGCGGGATATCGGTCACCGGGGCGATCGTCCGTGTCACCGCGTCCGGCCTGGGTTGCCCGACCTGGCCGCAGTGTTTCCCGGGCAGCTTCACGCCCGTACCGGTCGCCGAGGTTCCCGTGGTGCATCAGGCCGTCGAGTTCGGCAACCGGATGGTCACCTTCCTCGTGGTGCTCACCGCGGCCGCCGCGGTGCTGGCGGTGACGCGGGCCCGTCGCCGCCGCGAAGTGCTGGTCTACGCATGGCTGATGCCCGCGTCGACTGTGGTGCAGGCGGTGATCGGCGGCATCACGGTGCTGACCGGGCTGCTGTGGTGGACGGTCGCCATCCACCTGCTCGCGTCGATGACGATGGTCTGGTTGTCGGTGCTGCTGTTCGTGAAGATCGGTGAGCCCGATGACGGAATTCCCGTCCGCCGGGCGCCCAAGCCGTTGCGGCAACTGGCCTTGCTCAGCGGCGTCGCGCTGGCCGCCGTCCTCGTGACGGGAACGCTGGTGACCGGGGCCGGTCCCCACGCCGGAGACAAGAGCGTCGACCGCACGATCCCCCGGCTGGAAGTCGAGATCACCACATTGGCGCACATGCACTCGGCGTTGATGGTGGCCTACCTGTCGTTGTTGATCGGTCTTGGTTTCGGGCTGCTGGCCGTGGGTGCATCCCGGCCCGTTCTGGTACGGCTCGGTGTCTTGGTCACCCTGGTCGTCACCCAAGGCGTGGTCGGCACAGTGCAGTTCTTCACCGGCGTGCCCGCCACGCTGGTCGCCGTCCACGTGGCAGGCGCCGCGGCCTGTACCGCGGCCACTGCCGCGTTATGGGCGTCGATGCGAGAGCGGGCCGAGCCCGAGTTGGTCGAGCGCTGACTCGACCCCGAGTGCGAACGCCCGCTGCCGGCGCTCGCGGGTGTCGGTGTCCAGTTGTGTCCAGCCGAGCGACGGCTCGATCAGTTCGACCTCGAGCACTCGCGGGTCATCGCGGTCACCGATGACGTCCACCCGCGCGTACAGCAGATCCTCGGTCACCGTGTCGAGGTGGGCGGCCGCCGCGGCCAGCGCCCGGTGGCCGACGTCCCAGAGTTCGAAGTCGGGTTCGGCAGGTTCGAGCGTCTCTTCGGCATACGTTCCCGACTCGTCGAACCCCGGAGCGTCGCCGTGGCACCGCAAGATCGGGCCCTTCGTGAAGGCGTGGGATTGCACACCGGCGAGGAACACCAACGCGGTCTCCCCCTCCTCGACGCGGGCGTCATACGGCTGCACCAGCGCTGTTCGGCCCGCCGCCTGCAATTGCTCTGCGTGCCGTCGCGCGTCGTCGCGGTCCGAAAACCGCAGCGCGTCCACCGAGCCCGCGCCGACGGCGGGTTTGACGACGACCTCGGCGCTCCTCGGCAGCCGCACCGGCTCATCGGGTGCGAAAAACCGGCTGGGCACGATCGGCACACCCGCATCTGCGAGGTCTGCGAGGTAGCGCTTATCGCTGTTCCAGCGCACCACGTTCGGCGCGTTGAGCAGGTTGCGGACCCGTTCTGTCCAGCCGAGGAATTCGTCGAGACGCTCGGCGTAGTCCCACGTCGCCCGCAGGATCACCAGGTCCGCGTCCACCGTGGCCGCGTCGTCCCAGGACAGCCAGCGGGCATGTAGACCGCGCCTGCCCAGCGCTGAGATGAGGCCGGCGTCGTCCTCATCCCCCTCCGGCAGCGCCGAACACCCGGCCAGCACGATGCGGGGATGGAACACGTCGGGCCTGGCTAGCTTCACGACCGCCAGGATATTGGGAGGATGTAGGTATGCACGCCATCGAAGTCGCCGAGACCGGCGGACCCGAAGTCCTCGCCTACGTCGAGAAGCCGCCGCCCACGCCGGGCCCCGGCGAGGTGCTCATCAAGGCCGAAGCCATCGGCGTGAACTTCCTGGACACCTACTTCCGGTCCGGTCAGTACCCCCGAGAGACCCCGTTCGTCGTCGGCAACGAGGTGTGCGGCACCGTGGAAGCTCTCGGCGACGGCGTTGCCGCACTGAAGGTCGGCGACCGCGTCGTCACCGCCCAGGCCAATGGTGCGTATGCCGAATACAGCGTTGCTCCAGCGGATTTCGTCGCCTACGTACCGGAGGGCGTCAGTCCGGAGGCGGCCGCCGCGTCGCTGCTCAAAGGTATGACCGCGCACTATCTGATCAAGTCGCTGTACCCGGTGCAGCAGGGCGATTCGGTGCTGGTGCACGCGGGCGCGGGCGGTGTGGGCCTCATCCTGACCCAGTGGGCGACGAGTATGGCGGTGCGTGTCATCACGACTGTCTCGACGCCGGAGAAGGCCGAGCTGTCCCGGCAGGCAGGCGCGGTGAGGGTGCTCGACTACCCGACCGACGCCGCGGCGTTCGGCGCCGAGATCAAGGAGATGACCGACGGCGGCGTCGCCGCGGTGTACGACGGCGTGGGCGCGGCGACGTTCGACGCCAGCCTGGCCAGCCTCGCGGTGCGTGGCACGCTGGCGTTGTTCGGTGCGGCCAGCGGTCCTGTCCCCCCGTTCGACCCCCAACGGCTGAACGCGTCGGGCTCGCTGTTCTTGACCAGGCCGACCCTCGTGCACTACACCCGTACCGCAGACGAATTCGCTTGGCGGGCAGGCGAACTGCTAGATGCCATTGCGTCGGGAACGCTGAGCATCACGGTCAGCGAACGCTATCGGCTCGAAGACGCCGAACAGGCCCACCGTGACCTGCAGGGCCGCAAGACGGTCGGCTCGGTGGTGTTGGTGCCCTGACAGGAGCGGACTAGAACACCGTCGGCAGCGCCAGCACCGAGTCGATGGCCAGGGCCAGGAAGATGACTGCCAGGTAGTTGTTGGACTGCAGGAACAGCCGCAGCGGTTTGACCGGTTCGCCGCGACGCACGCCGTTGTAGAGCTGGTGCGCCATCACGAGGAACCAAGTCCCGGCCAGCAGCGCGACCGCCGCGTACAGCCAGCCGGTCGCCGCCGTCAGCGCCAGGGTCGCGCCCACCGTCAGCCAGGTATAGATCACGATCTGTTTGGTGACCTGGCGCTCGGTGGCGACCGCAGGCAGCATCGGCACACCTGCCGCGCGGTAGTCGTCCTTGTACTTCATGGCCAGCGCCCAGGTGTGCGGCGGCGTCCAGAAGAAGATGATCGCGAACATGACCAGGGCGGGCCAGGCGATCGTTCCGGTCACCGCGGACCATCCGATCATCACCGGCATACAGCCCGCGGCGCCACCCCACACCACGTTCTGAGAGGTGCGGCGTTTGAGCAACATCGTGTAGACCAGCACGTAGAACGCGATCGTCGCACCGGCGAGATGGGCCGACAGCATGTTCGTCGTCCACCACAGCCAGAAGAACGACCCGACCGACAAGGCCAGGCCGAACACCAACGCGTGGCTACGCGGAACCGTCGCCCGCGCCAGCGGCCTGCGCTCGGTGCGCTTCATGACCTTGTCGATGTCCGCGTCGGCCACGCAGTTCAGCGCATTGGCGCCGCCGGCGGCCAGCAGGCCGCCGACCAGCGTGTTCAGGATCAACAGCGGGTCCACGGTGCCGCGGCTCGCCAACAGCATGGCGGGGATCGTGGTGACCAGCAGCAGTTCGATGACCCGCGGCTTGGTCAGCGAGACATAGCCGAGGAGTCGGTCGCGGAGTCGTGTCCGGAACCGCCCCGGCGGCGACATCCGATCCGGCGCGCCGTCGACGAGGTGGCTTTCGCGAACTCTCACGCGGTTACTCCTGTCGAAATGGTCGCAGCGCGGGGGCTTCTACTACAGACGATGGTAGACCGCGCGCGAACGGCGGCCTAATCCTCCCCCGATCCTCCCCCGCCTCCCTGCGCTGGATGAGCTTTGCGCACTAGGGTGTTTTAACGAGCAGCTAGAAGAGCTCTACGCCGACCAGGAGTGCGCCTGTGACCACGCTCGAAGAAATCTCCGCGCTGACCCGACCGAACCACCCGCAGGACTGGACCGAGGTGGATTCGCGGGCGGTCGACACCGTTCGGGTGCTGGCGGCGGATGCGGTACAGAAGGTGGGCAACGGCCACCCCGGCACCGCGATGAGCCTGGCGCCGCTGGCATACACACTCTTCCAGCGCCAGATGCACCACGACCCCAGCGACGTGCACTGGCTCGGTCGCGACCGCTTTGTGCTGTCCGCCGGGCATTCCAGCCTGACGCTCTACATTCAGCTCTACCTCGGCGGCTTCGGTCTGGAGCTCTCCGACATCGAGTCCCTGCGGACCTGGAAGTCGAAGACGCCCGGGCACCCGGAGTTCCGCCACACCAAGGGTGTGGAGATCACCACCGGTCCGCTGGGCCAGGGTCTGGCGTCCGCGGTGGGTATGGCGATGGCTTCGCGTTACGAGCGCGGCCTGTTCGACCCCGACACCCCGTGGGGCGAGAGCCCATTCGACCACTACATCTACGTCATCGCGTCCGACGGCGACATCGAGGAGGGTGTCACCAGCGAGGCGTCCTCGCTGGCCGGCACGCAGCAACTCGGCAACCTGATCGTGTTCTACGACAAGAACCAGATCTCGATCGAACACGACACCAACATCGCGTTGTCCGAGGACGTCGCGGCCCGCTATCGCGCCTACGGCTGGCATGTGCAGGAGGTCGAAGGCGGCGAGAACGTGGTCGGCATAGAACAGGCCATCGCCGAGGCCAAGAAGGTGACGGACAAACCGTCGTTCATCGCGCTGCGGACGATCATCGGCTACCCGGCGCCCAACAAGATGAACACCGGCGGCGTGCACGGTTCGGCGCTCGGCGAAGACGAGGTCGCGGCAACCAAGAAGATTCTCGGTTTCGATCCGGACAAGACGTTCGAGGTCAGCGACGAGGTCATCGAGCACACCCGCAAGCTCGTGGAGCGTGGCAAAGAAGCACATGCCAAGTGGCAGAGCGGCTTCGACGCCTGGGCCGAGCGTGAGCCCGAGCGCAAGGCGCTGCTGGACCGGCTGACAGCCGAGGAGCTGCCGGACGGCTGGGATTCCGACCTGACGTACTGGGAGCCGGGTTCCAAGCCGGTGGCCACCCGCGCCGCATTCGGCCAGGTGCTCAACGACGTCGCCCCGAAGCTGCCCGAGTTGTGGGGCGGGTCGGCGGACCTCGCGGGCAGCAACAATACGACGATCAAAGGCGTCAAATCGTTTGGTCCGCCGTCGATCTCGACAGATGACTTCACGGCGGACTGGTACGGCCGGGTACTGCACTTCGGCGTTCGCGAGCACGCGATGGGTTCGATCCTGTCCGGCATCGTGCTGCACGGACCGACGCGCGCGTTCGGTGGCACGTTCCTTCAGTTCTCCGACTACATGCGGCCGGCCGTGCGACTCGCCTCACTGATGGATATCGACACGATCTACATCTGGACCCACGACTCGATCGGACTCGGCGAGGACGGGCCGACCCACCAGCCGATCGAGCACCTCGCCGCTCTGCGGGCGATCCCGAACCTGTCGGTGGTCCGACCGGGAGACCCCAACGAGACCGCGTACGCCTGGCGCAGCATCATCGCCCGCGGCAACGACAGCGGTCCCGTCGGTTTCATCCTCACGCGCCAGGGCATCCCAGTACTGGAGGGCACGGACGCCGACGGGGTGGCCCGCGGCGGGTACGTGCTCGGCGGCGGCAACCCGGCCGAGGACGCCGACGTGATCATCATCGCGACCGGATCGGAGCTACAACTCGCGGTGGAGGCCAAAAAGCAGTTGGCGGACAAGGACATCACCGCCTACGTGGTGTCGATGCCGTGCGTGGAGTGGTTCGAATCGCAGCCGCAGGAGTACCGCGATTCGGTACTGCCGCCCACCGTTTCGGCTCGTGTCGCGGTCGAGGCAGCCGTCGCACAGAGTTGGTACAAGCTCGTCGGCGACACCGGGGAGATCATCTCGATCGAGCACTACGGCGAGTCCGCCGACGACAAGACGTTGTTCCGCGAGTTCGGGTTCACCCCCGAGGCCGTGGTGGCCGCCGCGGAGCGATCGATAGACAACTAGTGATCGAAAGAAGGTAGAGCAATGGCCCAGAATCCGAATCTCGCGGCGTTGTCCGACGCCGGCGTGTCGGTGTGGCTCGACGATCTGTCCCGCGACCGGCTACAGACCGGCAACCTGCAGGAGCTTATCGATACCCGCAGTGTCGTCGGAGTAACCACGAACCCGTCCATCTTCCAGGCCGCGCTGTCCAAAGGCCACGCCTACGACGGTCAGGTCAAGGAGCTGGCCGAACGGGGCGCCGACGTGGACGCCACGATCCGCACCGTCACCACCGACGACGTCCGCAACGCCTGCGATGTGCTGGCCAAACAGCACGAGCTCTCCGACGGCGTCGACGGGCGGGTGTCCATTGAGGTCGATCCGCGGCTGGCACACGACACCGACAAGACCATCCTGCAGGCGATCGAGCTGTGGAAGATCGTCGACCGGCCGAACCTGCTGATCAAGATCCCCGCGACGATGGCGGGCCTGCCCGCGATCACCGCCGTGATCGCCGAAGGCATCTCGGTCAACGTCACCCTGATTTTCTCCGTCGAACGACATCGGCTCGTGATGGACGCCTATCTCGCGGGCCTGGAGAAGGCCAAAGAGGCCGGCCACGACCTGTCCAAGATCCATTCGGTCGCTTCGTTCTTCGTGTCCCGGGTGGACACCGAGATCGACAAGCGACTCGAGAAGATCGGCTCCGAGGATGCGCTGCGATTGCGCGGCAAGGCCGGGGTGGCCAACGCCCGGCTCGCCTACGCCGCCTACGAGGAGGTGTTCGTCGGCGGCAAACGGTACGAAGCCCTCAAGAGCGACGGCGCGCGCGTACAGCGTCCGCTGTGGGCGTCCACCGGCGTGAAGAACCCGGAGTACTCGGACACCTTGTACGTCACCGAGTTGGTCGCACCCCACACGGTGAACACCATGCCGGAGAAGACTATCGACGCGGTCGCCGAGCACGGCGTGATCACCGGCGACACCGTGACCGGCACTGCCGACGAATCGCAGGCCCTGTTCGACGAGCTGTCCACCGTCGGCGTCGACTTGCCCGACGTGTTCCGGCTGCTCGAGGACGAGGGTGTGGAGAAGTTCGAGAAGTCGTGGCTCGAGTTGCTCGAGGCGACGCAGGATCAGCTCAGCGCCGCGACGAAATGACCGGATGGGTCAATCCGCTGCGCGACAAGCGCGACAAGCGGATGCCCCGGATCGCGGGGCCATGCGGGGTCGTGATTTTCGGGGTCACCGGTGACCTGTCGCGCAAAAAGCTCATGCCCGCGATCTACGACCTCGCCAATCGCGGCCTGCTGCCCGCGTCGTTCTCGCTGATCGGATTCGCCCGACGCGACTGGGCGGACGAGGATTTCGGCCAGGTCGTCTACGAGGCGGTCAAGAAGCACGCGCGGACACAGTTCCGCCAAGAGGTCTGGGACCGGCTCGCCGAGGGCTTCCGCTTCGTACAAGGCACTTTCGATGACGATGCGGCCTTCGGACGACTCGCCGAAACACTGGAGAAACTCGATGCCGAACGCGGAACGGGCGGCAACCACGCGTTCTATCTGTCCATTCCGCCCAAGGCCTTCCAACAGGTCTGCGAGCAGCTGCACAAATCTGGTCTCGCCAACCCGCAGGAGGGTCGCTGGAGTCGCGTCGTCATCGAAAAGCCGTTCGGCCACGACCTCGCGAGCGCACAGGAACTCAACGAGGTCGTCAACAGCGTGTTCCCCGAGGAGTCGGTGTTCCGCATCGACCACTACCTCGGTAAAGAGACCGTCCAGAACATCCTGGCTCTGAGGTTCGCCAACGAACTGTACGAACCGGTGTGGAACAACAACTACGTCGACAGCGTGCAGATCACCATGGCCGAGGACATCGGACTCGGCGGTCGCGCAGGTTATTACGACGGCGTCGGCGCCGCGCGCGACGTCATCCAGAACCACCTGCTGCAGCTGTTGGCCTTGACGGCAATGGAGGAGCCGGTCAGCTTCGGCCCCAAGGAACTGCAGATCGAGAAGATCAAGGTGTTTTCGGCCACCCGTCCGATGCAGCCTCTCGATGAGACCACCGCCCGCGGCCAGTACGCGGCGGGCTGGCAGGGCAGCCAGAAAGTGGTCGGCCTGCTCGAGGAGGAGGGCTTCTCCAAGGATTCGAAGACCGAGACCTATGCGGCCATCGCGCTGGAGGTCGACACTCGACGCTGGGCCGGTGTGCCGTTCTTCCTGCGTACCGGAAAACGCCTGGGCCGCAGGGTGACCGAAATCGCACTGATCTTCAAGCGGGCACCGCACCTGCCGTTCGACAAGACGATGACCGAGGAACTCGGCCAGAACGCGTTGGTGATCCGGGTTCAGCCCGACGAGGGGATCACGATCCGGTTCGGGTCGAAGGTGCCGGGCAGTGCGATGGAGGTCCGCGACGTGAACATGGACTTCTCCTATGGCTCGGCATTCGCCGAGGACTCCCCCGAAGCCTACGAGCGGCTGATCCTCGACGTGCTGTTCGGTGAACCGTCGCTGTTCCCGGTGAACCGGGAGGTCGAATTGTCCTGGGAGATACTCGATCCGGTGATCGAGCACTGGGCGGCGCACGGTAAACCCGAAGCCTACGAATCGGGCACCTGGGGTCCGGCGTCGGCAGACGAGATGCTGCATCGTATGGGCCGGGAATGGAGGCGGCCGTGACTCGCGAAGGAGTCGAGCAATGATCGTCGACCTGCCGGACACCACCACCAACGACATCAACAAGAAGATCACCGGTCTGCGCGAGGAGGGCGGGGCGATCACGCTGAGCCGGGTGCTGACCCTGGTGATTTCGCTGGATTCGGATGCGTTCCTGGAAGATTCCATCGAGGCAGCCAATTTCGCCAGCCGTGAGCACCCCTGCCGAGTGATCGTCGTGGTGCCCGACGATCGAGACGCCGCAGACGCCCGGTTGGATGCGCAACTACGGGTCGGCGGGGATGCCGGTGCCGGGGAGATCGTCGCGCTGCGCCTGCACGGCGCACTGGCCGGACACGCCAGCGCCGTGGTGCTGCCGTTCCTCCTGCCGGACACCCCGGTGGTGGCGTGGTGGCCGACCGGCGGTCCGGAAGTACCTGCCAAAGACCCGTTGGGCCGGTTGGCGATTCGGCGGATAACCAACGCGACACAGTGCTCGGATCCGCTGGCAGCGATCAAGGGACGACTTGGCGGCTATACCGCCGGCGACACCGACCTCTGCTGGGCACGCATCACGTATTGGCGCGCCCTGCTCGCGGCAGCGGTCGATCAGGAACCGCACGAGCCGATCGCGTCCGCAGTGGTGTCCGGTCTTCGAGACGAACCGTCGCTCGACGTGCTCGCGGGCTGGCTGGCAGCTCGGATCGACGGACCGGTGCATCGGGAGGTCGGTGAACTCAAAGTGGAGCTGGTCCGCGGCGGTGAGACGATCACGCTGCGGCGGCCCCAGACCGGCGTGACCGCTACGCTGAGCCGCACCAGCAGGCCCGAGGCGCGGATTCCGTTGGCACGCAGGGAGACCAAGGAGTGTCTGGCCGAGGACCTACGCAGGCTCGATCCAGACGAGATCTACCACGAAGCCCTACACGGAATCGAGAAGGTGCAGTACGCGTGAGCACGATCGTCGAGCGCTACCCGGATACGGCCACCTTGGTGGCGGCTGCAGGCGACCGGCTTGTCACCGCGATCGTCGAAGCCGTCGACAAGCGAGGGTCGGCGCACATCGTGCTGACCGGCGGCGGGACCGGAATCGGGCTGCTGCGACGCGTTGGCGAGAAAGGCGCCGGCATCGACTGGGCGAAGGTGCACCTCTACTGGGGCGACGACCGTTTCGTACCGGCCGACGATGACGAGCGCAACGACAAGCAGGCCCGCGAGGCTCTGCTGGATCACGTGGGTATCCCGGCCGAGAACGTGCACGCGATGGCCGCAAGCGGTGCGGAGTTCGGCGACGATCTCGGCGCTGCCGCTGCCGACTACGAACGGGTACTGGCCGCCAATTCCGCAGCCGGTGATCCCGCTCCGGACTTTGACGTGCACCTACTGGGGATGGGCCCCGAAGGGCATGTCAACTCGCTTTTCCCCCATACGGCCGCGGTGCGCGAGACCGAGCGTCTGGTGGTCGGGGTCGAGGACTCCCCCAAGCCGCCGCCGCGCCGAATCACATTGACACTGCCGGCGGTTCGGCGGTCACGTGAGGTGTGGCTGGTCGTCTCGGGCGAAGGTAAAGCCGAGGCGGTGGCTGCGGCGGTGGGCGGCGCGGACGCCGACGACTGGCCCGCGGCAGGTGCAGTGGGCCGCGAGGCGACCGTGTGGCTGCTCGACGAGGCCGCCGCAAGCAAGCTCTGAACCGACGGAGCTTGAGTTTCGGCCCGTGTCAGTGCCTCCGAGTAGTATCGAACGCATGTTCGATACGGTTGGCGATGCCGCGGTGGTTGAGGCCATCGCGGCCGCTTCGCGCGAACAGAGCGCGGCCTGCGGTCGCGAGCTCATCGCGATCGGCGAGTTGTACGCGCGCCGCGCCCCCGAAGACGAGACCGACCGGATCGAGTGGGCCATCGACGGCCACGCCAATGTGGTGTCCGAGCTTTCCGCAGCACTGAACATCAGCCGTGGTCGAGCGGCGGGCCGGTTGGGCTTGGCGATCGACCTGCGTGAGCGCTTTCCGAAGGTGGCCGAGGTGTTTGCCGCCGGGGCTATCGATTTCCGGATGATGGTCGCGCTCGTCAACCGCAGCCGGAACGTGAACGGCGACGACGCGCTCGCGCGGCTCGACGCGGCGTTCGCGCAGCAGGCGCCGAAGTGGATGAAAATGTCGGGACCCAAACTTCACGAGCGCATCGACATGTGGGTGGAGAAGTACGACCCGGCCGGGGTTCGCGAGCCCAAGCCGCCGACCGACGACCGCTACGTCGAAGTCGGTCCGATCAGCCCGGGCATGGTCGGCGTCTGGGCCAAACTGGCCTTCACCGACGGCGTCGCCTTCGATACCCGTCTCGACGAGATCGCCGCGACGGTGTGCCGCGAGGATCCGCGCACGGCCAGTCAGCGCCGCGCCGACGCGTTGATCGCCATGGCCGCGGGTCAGCTACGCCTCGAGTGCGGTTGCGGCGCCCAGGACTGCCCCAGCGGGACCTCGGAGAAGCCCCTGGCCCAGCTCGTCATCGAAGTGATCGCCGAACAGTCCACGATCGAGGGCCGGTCGGACAACCCGGGATATCTGCCGGGGTTCGGTGCGGTACCGGCCGCCATGCTGCGCGACATGGTCACCAATGCTCGCTTGCGTCCGGTCACCGTGCCGGAGCCGTGTGCCGAGCAGGGCTATCGGCCTTCAGCGGCGTTGGCGCGGTTCATCCGAGTCCGCGATCTGACGTGCCGCTTTCCGGGTTGCGATGTACCCGCGACGGCGTGCCAGATCGACCACACGATCCCCTACCCGCTGGGGCCCACACATCCGTCAAATCTCAAGCTGCTGTGCGTGTTTCATCATCTGCTGAAGACTTTCTGGACCGGTACCAACGGGTGGAGTGACTCGCAGCAGCCCGATGGCACCGTAATTTGGCGCGCGCCCAGCGGGCAGATGTACACCACCGTGCCCGGAGGCACTGAGTTCTTCAACCAGTTGGGCCAGCCGACGGGCGATATCGACGTAGCGCCGTCGAGTGGACCGTACGACCCCCAGCGCGGAGCGATGATGCCGATCCGCAAACGCACCCGCGCCGAGGACAAGGCCTATCGCATCGCCCTGGAACGACAACACAACGCCGCGCGGATCGCCCGTAAGCAACTCCTGCTGGCGGAACGCATCGCCAGAGACGATGAACCGCCCCCGTTCTGAGAAACGATCAGCCGAGCGTTGTAGGGGAATCCTCGCCTCGGCCGGCGCGGAAGCCCGCGTCGTAGTCGGCACTTCGCGTTGAGGAATCCGAGCCCAGCCTGATGCTGCGTGGATCCGCCGTGCACTGCCGAGACGTGGTTTCGGGTTGGCCCATACTTATTCAGACGACGGGTTCCGCCCGATGGTTCCACGGCTGCCGTCATACTGTCGGTCATGGCAGACAAGAGTGGCAGGCCGGTACGCACGGGTCCGGAACGAATCAGGAAGCTTGCGCAGGCTGCACTCAACGCCGACGTGACAGTCGAGCAAGTCGACACGATCCTGGAGGGCCTGAGCGAGACTCTGGAGGACCTCAACAGTTCCACCGCCAACCTGGACACCACTCTGGAGCGGTTCAACGAGACAATCAATCAGATCAATGAGCTTGCCCCCCGCCTCCACGGGGTGGTGGACCGCATGGAGGGCATCGTCGAGCGGGTGGAACGCATCGTCGGCCTGGGCGAGTCGGTGATCTCCCCGCTGGCCGCGACCGAGCAGGTGGTGCGAGGAGCCGTGAACAAGGTGCGCCGGTCTACCGGCCTCTAGGGCCGACCGGGCAGCTCAGACGAAGTCGGATCCGCCGTCGACGTTGACGGTCGCTCCGGTGACATAGCCATTGCGCCTTGACGCCAGATAGGCCACGATCGACGCGATCTCCTCGGGTAGTCCGGCGCGGCCGAGGTCGCATGGCTGGTGGAAGTTGTCGTCGATCCAAGTCATCACGTCAGTGGGATCGGTGGCGTCGAGCCCGTCGGCTGCCAGGATATCCTTGAGCACTTCGGTGAAGCTGGCCGTGACGATGGTGCCGGGGCATACGCAGTTGACCAGAATTCCGTCTTTGGCAAGGCTTTTCGACAGGTTCTTGGTAACGCTACTCAGCGCTGCCTTCGACGCCGTATAAGCGACGATCCGTGGGTTCTGTCGCTGGATCGAATGCGCCGACAACGTCACGATCCTTGCCCACTCTGCGGCCCGCAGGGCGGGTAGCGCAGCCCGAATGGACCGCACCGCCGACATCGTGCCGAGAGCGAACGTCGCCTCCCATTGCGCGTCGTCCATGTCCTCGAAATACCCGTCGCCCGGCCCGATCGTGTGGACCAGGCTGTTGAGTTCGCCCCACCGCTGCGCGACGGTCTCGAAGCCGACGGCGATCGACTCGGCGTCCGACATGTCGACGCTGACTCCGACGGCATCCGGAGCGCCGGCGCGGCGAAGCTTCGCCACCGCGTCGTCGAGGGCTTCGACGCCCCTCGCCATCACCGCGACCCGGGCGCCCTCTTCTGCGAGCGTCGTGGCGATCGCCAGTCCCATGCCCTTGCTTCCGCCCGTGACGACGGCCGCCGATCCAGCTAAACCCAAGTCCATCGACTCACCTTTCTAGTGGCTGCACGCCACCCAGTCCGCGCATGCAGAAACGTACGACCTGTTCGCGCACGCCATGCCGGTCGCATTCGCCGGTCATCCACTGCCGTTCGACACTCGCCCAGATTGCACCGTGGATCGACAATGCGTCGCCGGCCGGGTCGACGTCAGGGAAAAGCCCCGCGGCCCTTCCCTTCTCAAGCTGCTCGACGAGCGGCTTCAAAATCTCACCGTAGGCTTCGCTCACCAAGTCGGGCGCCGCGAACATCTGCGTCTGCGCCTCGAGCGACATCTTCCGCAGGTCCGATCTGATCTGCGGGTTGAACGCCAGGTCCAAGCGTCCGTCAATCCACGCCACCACCGCTTCGGCCGGCCCGGATGCCGCGGCCATCTTCCGCTTCAGCCTGCGCATCTCGATCCGCGCCATTTGCAGGAACACCTCGGACACCAACGCGTCCTTCGAAGCGAAATGCCGATAGAAGGCCCTAGTGCTCAGCTCGGTGCGGGCGAGCACGCGAGCCACGTTGACCGACGCGATTCCCTCCTCGCGTGCGATCTCGGTGGCGGCGTTCACCAGCGCGTCACGAACATCGGGGTCGGGATCGAGCTTCTTGCGTCGACGCCTTAACTCGATGTCCATCACGCGGTGGCGTCGTAGGTCGCGAGGTAGTCGGCGAAGGCCTCGTGCACCTGCTCACGCGTCAGGCCATAGTCGCCGAGGTCGTAGGTATGCTCGCCGCGCGAGCCGGGCCGGTGTCCATCTGCCCAGTGCTGCACACTGCGACGTGCCTCTTCGGTAAATGCCAGGTCCAGTCGGTGGTAGCTATTCTCCAGGGTGCCGATCGGGTCGGCGTTGAGGTCGGCGAAGGACACATCGGCGAACCGGCTGTCTCCGCAGCGTTTTCGGAACTCCGTCGCGCGCCGAACGCCTTCGGCCCAGCACTCGAGTTGCTCGACGCCGAGTTCGTGCGGGTCGTCACGGTCACTACTCCAACTGCGCACGTACTGGATCAGGCTGCACACGGATGCCAGTACCTTCGCCGGGTCACGGTGACTCCATAGGAACTTCGCGTTCGGGTACGCCTCAACGAGTGCGTCGAGCGAGAACATGTGAACCGGTGTCTTCAGGTGCCACAGGGTCGGCGGACAATGCCACTGCAGGAGTTTGAGCACCTGGCGGTGAAAGGTGTACGTCTCACGCATGTCACACTGCATGAGCCACGCCAGGTAGCCGGGGACCCGCACCACCCCGTCGAAGTGGAAAGTGCGGAAACTCATGCCCATCAGATCCTGGCATTCCGTCGCCGCCTGCGGCTCCGAGTTCATCATGGTCCGCATGCGCGGAAACATGCTGTCCATCATGGCGATTCCCTCGGCCGCCTGGGCAATCCGCGGATCATCGTGCTGGGTCGCCGCCTCCGGTGGCGGCGTGCACGCCTGGGATTCCCACATCCGCAACGACCGGAATTGCGGATCATTAGCTACCAGTTGACTCAGCGCGGTCGTACCGGTACGCGGCAACCCGATGACGAAGACCGGCCCGTCGATGGTTTCGTCGTCGATCTCCGGATGTTGCTTGTAGGTATCGATGATTCGCAACCGTTGGATGAGGGCATTGCTCAGGGTCGCATGCTGGATGACCCGGCCCATCTCGTTGAGATCTGCCTCGCTGTTCAGCGCAGCGACGGTGCGCTCCAGCCCTTCGCGATAGTAGGGCGAGCCGAAATCGTCGAGTCCGGTGGCGATTCGTGCGCCGTCTTCGAGTTCGTCGGTGCTGAAGGTCATGCGGTGAACCTCTTGTGGACCGCGAGCCGACGCGCAGCGACGGTGGCGGCCCGCTGGGCGGGGCTGACCGTAGCGGTGCCGGCGGGCAGCTCCGAGGCGATGTCGGCCAGCTTGACCACCCGTGCGCCCGGGGTCGGCGCGCTCGCGGTCCGCACACACCGCAGAATCATCGCACCGTTGCTATGTCCAGCCGTATCAAGCCAATTCGCGATGCCGGGATCCTCTGAGCTGACGACGACGCGAAGGATGCCGTCGGAGTCGATCGTCGCCTGGTGGGCATTGAGGCTGGATTGATGGCGACCGTAATGAATGGTCTCCCACCATTGATTGCCAAGGGAGTAACTCCAATAGATACCCTGCGGTGGCTCAACTTCCAGAATCAACGCCTCGTCGGGCCCGAGCTCGTAACGCCCGATGACCGGCCGGTTCTCCGCCGCGGCGCCCATATCGGAGCGGTCGATCGCGGGCAGAAAGCCGTTGGCGGGTGGACCCGCGTTGAAGTCGAGGAAGAACTTGAGGTTGTCGTGTACGAAATCGCCGAGGGCGCAGATCTGGCGCGAGACGGCCACATCGGCCGCGACCGAGCGGTCCTTCGGTGCGACCTCGTCGCCGATGCGCTCGATCTGCAGCGAGGATGACTTCTCGGTGTCCCAGTCGTAGAAGAAGTGCCGAACCACCAAAGTGGGATGGTCGCCGTCCACCCGCATCCAGTTGCCCGCGTGCTCATCGGACGAGAGCACCACTTCGAAGTTTCCCTGCGCGTCCATTTCGAGGTCATCCACCACGCAGTTGGTCGTGGACACGATTCCGTTCATGGTCTGCAGGCCGACGTAGCGCGCAGTGCCCCGATTTCCGAAGAGCCGGTAGGTCTCGCCACCCCGTAGCGTCGCCCGCAGGTACAGGCAATCCGGACATTCCATACCCCAGGTCAGGACGTCGTCGGTGCTGGTGCGGGTCACCGCCAGAACCGGATCGGGATCGGTGCGCAGCGCCTCGTCGATACCGACCGCCAACAGCACCATCAGGTGTCTCATCCCGGATGCGTAGTCGACGCTGTTGCGGTTGACGTCACTGGATGCGACGAGACCGCCTGCGGTTCTCAACCGTTCGAGCAGGTGTGCCCACGCTGGAGCAAGCCCTCCCGGGTCGACGCCCTGACCGGTCAGCGCCGCCTCGGCGATGGAAAACGGCAACCACGCCATCGGGTTCGCGTCGTCGCCCACATCGATCTCCAGCCACTCGCCGAAAGGCGTTAAATGAAAACTTTATTTTCACTTAAGAGGTTCTGACTCTGGCATTTCGCGGCCGCAGTGTCAATGCTTCCGGATCTAGCCGCTGTTACGCAGAGCCGTCGCCAGTCCGCTCATGGTGAGCAGGATTCCGCGCTGCACGAGTTCATCGTCGTCGCCGGAGCGGTAGCGACGCAGCAACTCGACCTGCAGGTGGTTCAGCGGTTCCAGGTACGGGAAGCGGTTGAACACCGAACGGGCCAGTGCCGGATTGTCGGCCAGCAGGTTGTCTTGGCCAGTGATCATTTCGTGCATCCGGATCGTGCGGCCGTGCTCTTCGACGATCTTGTCGAAGACCCGCCGTCGGAGTTCCTCGTCGTCGACGAGTTCGGAATAGCGCGCCGCCAAGCCCAGGTCTGATTTCGCCAGGACCTGCGCCATGTTCGACAGCACAGTACGGAAGAACGGCCATCGGCGGTAGAGATCCTGAAGCACTTCGAGACGAGCTGCCTTCTCCGGCACCTCGCCCACATACTCCTCGAACGCCTTGCCGGTGCCGTACCAGCCCGGCAGCATGACCCGCGACTGGCTCCACGCCAGCACCCATGGAATCGCCCGCAGGTCGGCTATCGAGGTCGTCGGTTTGCGCGACGACGGCCGGCTGCCGATGTTGAGCGCACCAATCTCGCTGACCGGCGTCGACGCCTGAAAGTAGTCGACGAAACCGGGTGTCTCATGGACTAATTCGGCGTATGCGCGTTGCGCCCGTGCGGAGAGGTCGTCGAGCACCTCGTAGGCGGGGCCCGCTTCGTCACCTAGCCCTTCCACGTCAAGCAACGTGGCCTCCAACGTCGCAGCCACGAGCGTTTCGATATTGCGGTGCGCGACCTGCGGTTCGGCGTACTTGGCCGCGATCACCTCACCTTGTTCGGTGATCCGCAGCGATCCGTTCACCGCGCCGGGCGGCTGCGCCAGGATGGCTTCGTAGCTCGGGCCGCCGCCACGACCGACCGTGCCGCCGCGGCCGTGGAAGAGCCGCAACCGGATCCCTGTCTTACGAGCCGTTTCCACGAGATCGAGTTCGGCGCGGTACAGCGCCCAGTTCGCCGCCAGGTAACCGCCATCCTTATTGGAATCGGAGTAGCCGAGCATTACTTCCTGGCTGTCGCTGCGCGCCGACACAATTGACCGGTAGACCGGGAGATCAAGTGCCGCTTCGAGAATCGATGAACCACGCTGAAGATCGTCGATGGTTTCGAACAGCGGCACGATGCCCACCGGCGCATACGGCGCCTCTAAAGACACGTCGAGCAGACCGGCTTCTTTGAGCAGGATCGCAGCTTCGAGCATGTCCGACACCGACTCGCACATCGAGATGATGTAGTTCGGCACCGCCCGCGACCCGAACACACGCACCGCCCGCGCTGCCGCCGCAACGATGTCGAGTTCCTTGCGGGCCAGTTCGGACAGTTCAGCGCCGTCCTTGACCAGCGGACGTCGGGTGGCCAACTCAGCCACCAGCAGTTCGATCCGCTTCGCCTCGCCCAGCGAACCGTAGTCCGGGTGCACTCCCGCCCAGGCGAGCAGTTCGGCGATGACCTCCTCGTGCACGTCGGAGTTCTGTCGCATATCAAGGCCGCACAGGTGGAAACCGAAGGTGTGCACCGCCTCTCGTAGCCGGGCGAGCCGGTCGTCGGCCAGCACCGCGCTGCCGTGGGAGCGCAACGACGCGTCGACGATGTTCAGGTCGGCGAGCAACTCGGCAGGAGTCTGATAGCGCTCGAGGCCCAGATCGAGTTCGTGTTCGGGCTGCTCGTCGAGGATCTCCTTGGCCGTCGATGTCAGGCGCGAGTGGATCACCCGCAGGGCCCGCCGGTACGGCTCGTCGGCCCGCGCGGGTTCATCGCAGCCGGCGGCCAACTCATCGAGGGCATCGCTGATCCGAACCAGCCGCGCCGACAGCGACAGTTCCTCCTCCAGCGCGGTGATCTCGGCGAAGTAGTGATCCAACGCGGTGTAGGCGGCGCGGGCCGTCGCGACACGGACCACCTCAGCGGTGACATTAGGGTTGCCGTCCCGATCGCCGCCGATCCACGACCCGGTCCGCACGATCGGCTCATCGAGCAGACCAACATCCGGCCAACGCGCGTCCAGCTCAGAGCGCACGTCGGCGTTGACCCGAGGGATGACGTCGAAGAACGCCGCCGAGTAGTACCGCAGACCGGTTTCGATCTCGTCTTGAATCTTCAACCGAGACAACCGGACCAGCGCGGTCTGCCACAGGGTCAGGATGTGGCGGCGCAGTTCGAGTTCGATGTCGCCACCGTCGTCGGTAAGGGTTTGTCCGTGCAGCCGCAACCGCATCAGCTCGGTGATGCGGTGCTGGGTGTCGAAGACCGTGCGGCGCCGGGTCTCGGTCGGATGCGCCGTGATCACCGGCGACACCAACGCACCGGCCAGTGCATCGGCGACGGCGCCGGCGTCGAGGTCGACCGCGTCGAGTTTGGCGTAGGTGGCGGCCAGGCTGCTGTCTTGCGGCGGCTCCCCCGCTTCGACATGGACTGCGCGCCGACGCTCCCGGTGAATGTCCTCGGCGACGTTGGCCAGCAGCGCGAAATGGGTGAAGGCGCGGATGACCGGGATCGCCCGACGGATCTCGATGCCGTCGAACATCCCCGCGAGTTCGGCACGGTCGATCTCGGAGCGGCGCACCCGGAACGACTCCACCCGCGCGCGCTCGACAAGCTCGAACACGTCCTCACCGTTCTGCTCACGCACGGTGTCGCCGAGTATCGCGCCGAGCAGCCTGATGTCCTCGCGCATCGGTTCGGTGGCGTCGCGGCCCACCCGGGTGCGGAGCACCGCACCGATCGGCTCGAGTCCGGTGGGTTCAACCATCCTTCAAGTATCGACGTCGCCGCGGCGGGTCGCAGGCCGAGGTCGGGTCAGCTGTACTTGATGATCAGCGCGACGCCGACGATCGAGACCAGCCAGATGCCGGTGACGAAATACGTCAACCGGTCGAGGTTCTTCTCCACCACCGTCGAGCCCGACAAGCTGGACTGGACGCCACCGCCGAACAGCGTGGACAAGCCGCCGCCCTTCGCGCGATGCAGCAGCACCAACAGCACGACCAGGAGGCTGGTCACGACCAGGGTGATCTGCAGGGCCAATTCCATGGCCGCAAGACTACCGGACTGCCTACGGCAGGGGCCCGCCGGCCGCGATGGCCGACAGCGTGGCGAACTGCTCGCCGTCCAGCGACGCCCCGCCGACGAGGGCCCCGTCGACATCCTCCTGCGCGACGATCTCGCCGACGTTCTTCGCGTTCACCGAGCCGCCGTACAGCACGCGGACACCGGCCGCCAACTGCGGTGTCGCCAGCTTGCCCAACTCGTCGCGGATCGCCTTGCAGACCTCCTGCGCGTCGGCGGCGCTGGCCACCCGGCCGGTACCGATCGCCCACACCGGTTCGTAGGCGATCACCGCCTGGCCGATCTGCTCGGCCGAGAGACCCGCCAGCGAGCCGCGGAGCGACTCGACGTTGTGCTCGACGTGGTTGCCCGCCTCGCGAACCTCGAGTTGTTCGCCGATGCAGATGATCGGCACCAGACCGTGCCGGAAGGCGGCAGCGGCCTTCGCGGCGACAACCGCGTCGTCCTCGTGGTGATAGGTGCGGCGCTCTGAGTGTCCGACGACGACGTAAGCGCAGCCCAGCTTGGCCAGGAACGCACCGCTGATGTCGCCGGTGTACGCGCCGGAGTCGTGTTCCGAGAGATCCTGCGCGCCGTAGGTCAGCAGCAGCTTGTCGCCGTCGACGAGGGTCTGCACGCTGCGCAGGTCGGTGAACGGCGGAATGACGGTGACGTCGACCTTGTCGAAGTACTTCGCAGGCAGCGCGAACGCGATCTTCTGAACCAGCGCGATCGCTTCGAAGTGGTTGAGGTTCATCTTCCAGTTGCCGGCGATCAGCGGCTTACGGCTCACGATTCCAGGACCTCTCACTCTTCTAAAACAGCTCAGTCTTCTAAAACAGAGATGCCGGGCAGTTCCTTGCCCTCAAGGTATTCCAGCGATGCCCCGCCGCCGGTCGAAATGTGCGAGAAACCGTCTTCGCCCAGACCGAGTTGGCGCACGGCGGCCGCGGAGTCGCCGCCACCGACCACGCTGAAGCCACCCTTGGCGGTTGCGGCGATGATGGCCTCGGCGACCCCCTTCGTACCCGCTGCGAACTCCGGGAACTCGAACACACCCATCGGGCCGTTCCAGAACACGGTCCTGGCGTTCGACAGCAACGTGGTGAACCGCTCGACGGTGCCGGGACCGATGTCCAAGCCCATCTTGCCGTCCGGAATCTTGTCGGCGGCGACGACCTCGGCGGTGGCGTCAGCGGCGAACTTGTCGGCCACCACGATGTCGACCGGCACGTGAATCACGTCGGCGTAGGTGTCCAGCAGCTTGCGGCACGTCTCGATCATGCTCTCTTCCAGCAGCGACGTGCCGACCGAAACACCTTGTGAGGCAAGGAAGGTGAAGCACATCCCGCCGCCGATGAGCAGGCTGTCGGCCTTCTCTGCAAGCGACTCGATGACCGCGAGCTTGTCCGACACCTTGGAGCCGCCGAGCACCACGGCGTACGGCCGGTCCGTCGAGCTGGTCAGCTGCTCGAGCACCTTGACCTCGGCGGCCACCAGCGTGCCCGCGTAGTGCGGCAGCAGGGTCGCGACGTCGTACACCGAGGCCTGCTTGCGGTGCACCACCCCGAAACCGTCCGAGACGAAAGCGCCGGGCGAGCCGTCTGGACCGCGAACGAGTTCGGCCAGCTGCTTGGCCAACGCCAACCGCTCGGCGTCGTCCTTGCTGGTCTCGCGGGGATCGAAGCGGATGTTCTCCAGCAGCAGGATGTCGCCGCCGGTCAGTCCCTCGGCCCGGGCCAGCGCGTCGGTGCCGACGACATCACCGGCGAGTTGCACGTGGCGACCGAGCTGCTCACCCAACGCCTTGGCGACCGGAGCCAACGACAGCTTCGGATCCGGCTCACCCTTGGGGCGACCGAGGTGGGCGGTGACGACCACCTTGGCGCCCGCGTCGGAGAGCGCCCTCAGCGTGGGCACCGACGCCGTGATACGGCCCGGGTCGGTGATGTTGCCGTCGTCGAGCGGGACGTTCAGGTCGGAGCGGACCAGCACGCCTCGCTCCGAAACACCTTCGCCGAGAAGGTCTTCCAGAGTTCTGATGGAAGGCGAGGCCACGGCGTTACAGCGACTTACCGACCAGCGCGACCAGGTCGACGAGCCGGTTGGAGTAACCCCACTCGTTGTCGTACCAGGACACCGTCTTGGCCTGGTTGTCGATCACCTTCGTCAGGCCCGCATCGAAGATCGAGCTGTGCGGATCGGTGACGATGTCGCTGGACACGATCGGCGCGTCGTAGTACTTGAGGATGCCCTTGAGCGGGCCGTCCGCGGCGGCCTTGAATGCCGCGTTGATCTCGTCGGCGGTGGCCGACTTGGCGAGCTCGGCGGTCAGGTCGGTGCACGAACCGGTGGGGATCGGCACCCGCAGGGCATAGCCGTCGAGCTTGCCCTTCAGCTCGGGTAGCACCAGGCCGATCGCCTTGGCGGCACCCGTCGAGGTCGGCACGATGTTCAGCGCGGCGGCGCGCGCCCGGCGCAGGTCCTTGTGCGGGCCGTCCTGCAGGTTCTGATCCTGCGTGTAGGCGTGGACCGTCGTCATCAGGCCCTTGACGACACCGAACTCGTCGTTGAGGACCTTCGCGAGCGGGCCGAGGCAGTTCGTGGTGCACGACGCGTTGGAGATGATGTTCTGGCTGCCGTCGTACTTGTCGTCGTTGACGCCGAGCACGATCGTGATGTCCTCGTCGGTGGCCGGCGCGGAGATGATGACCTTCTTGGCGCCGGCGTCGAGGTGGCCCTGCGCCTTGTCACGCTTGGTGAAGATGCCGGTGGACTCGACGACCACGTCGACCCCGAGGTCGCCCCACGGCAGCGCCGACGGACCTTCTTTGACCTCCAGCGCCTTGATCTTCTGGTCGCCAATGACGATCGTGTCGTCACCCTCGAGGCTGATCTCGGCGGGGAAGCGGCCGAGGATCGAGTCGAATTTGAGCAGGTGCGCCAGCGAGGCGTTGTCGGTGAGGTCGTTGACCGCCACGATCTCGATGTCGGTGCTCTTGCCTTCGGCCTTCTGCGCGGCGAGCGCCCGGTAGAAGTTGCGTCCGATGCGGCCGAAGCCGTTCACGCCTACCCGGATGGTCACTGGTCTCTCCCTATAGTCGCCTCAACGTGTGGTGCTCGGCCGCCAGCCTAGCCGTCTGATAGCGGCCACGTGTCACCTGGTCAGTGCACGGCCAGGCGCTGATCCGCGTATGGGTTACCCAGCCATTTACGCCGAAACCGTTGCAGCGTGCCGTCGGCCTCCAACTCGGCCTGCGCGACGGTCAGCCGACCCAGAAGCGCCTGGTCATCGCGCGGCACGGCGATCGCGATGTCTTCGACAGTGATGCCCCGCTCGACGACCTCGACACCCGGTATCGGTCTGGCCAATTCGGTCAGCACGGGCGCGAGCTTCATGACGACGTCGCAGTCGCCCGACGTGAGGTCGGACAGGGCGTCGCGAATGGCGCCGTAGTCGTAGACGCGGACTGCGCGGGCCTTCCCCTCGGCAACGAGACGCTCGGCCATCGTCTGACTGGTGTTGCCCTGCTGCACGCCAATCGTCAGACCCTTGAGGTCGTCGATGGACGTGACGCGTGGCAGCCGGCGAGTGTCGACGGCCAGCGCCTGGCCGGAGATGAGGTAAGGCGGGAGGAACGTCGCCTTGCGCTCCCGCTCTGGTGTGACGGTGGTACCGGCGGCCACGCAGTCATAGTCGGTGCCGAGGCCGGAAAAGATGCCGTCGAAGTCGGCACCGTCATAGGGCACGAATTCGACTGTCGCGCCGATCTTGTCGCCGAGTGCATGCATCAGGTCGATGTCGAGGCCACCGTCGTCCGGCATCCCATTGAAGGGTGGGTCAGGTTTAGCCACTCCGACTCTGAGTGTCTCCATGGGTTCCAATCTTCGTCGAGTGTCGGATTGATGCACGCGTTTCGGCCCGGAAGCGTGACTCAACCCCACACTGGACGCGCTCACTCTGAGCCTTCGGGTTCAATTCGCAATCGGTCGATTTGCTCATAGCCGAGCGGCCAGTGCTCACACGCATTTCGACGAAATGCGTGCGATGCGTGGTCAGTCGACGCTAGGCGTCTTCGAGCAAATCCGGCGTCACCGCCGACTCCGTGTCGGGGATCCCGTCCTGCTTGGCCTTGCGGTCGGCCATCGACAGCAACCGCCGAATACGGCCCGCGACAGCGTCTTTCGTCATCGGCGGATCGGCCAACCGGCCCAATTCCTCCAATGAGGCCTGCCGGTGCTCGACACGCAGCTTGCCGGCCGCTGCCAGGTGGTCGGGCACCGTGTCGCCGAGGATATCCAACGCCCGCTCCACCCGCGCTGCGGCCGCGACGGCCGCCCGCGCGGAGCGCCGCAGGTTGGCGTCGTCGAAGTTCGCCAACCTGTTGGCCGTGGCCCGCACCTCACGCCGCATCCGACGCTCTTCCCAGGTGAGCCTGGTGTCCTGGGCCCCCATGCGGGTCAGCAGCGCGCCGATCGCCTCACCGTCGCGCACCACCACCCGGTCGGTTCCACGCACCTCGCGCGCCTTCGCTCCGACCCCCAACCTGCGCGCCGCGCCGACAAGCGCCAGCGCCGCCTCCGGGCCCGGACAGCTGACCTCCAGCGCCGATGACCGACCCGGCTCGGTGAGCGATCCGTGCGCCAAAAAAGCTCCGCGCCAAGCGGCTTCGGCGTCGGCCACACTTCCGCCGACAACCTGCGCGGGCAGTCCGCGTACCGGTCGGCCCCGAAGATCGAGCAGACCGGTTTGCCTCGCCAGGGCTTCTCCATCCTTGGCGACCCGTACCACGTACCGGGTGCCCTTGCGGATCCCGCTGGCCGAGACCACATGCACGGATGCGTTGTAGCCGTACAGGTCGTAGATGTCCTTGCGCAGCCGTCGGGCGATGATTCCGAGATCGACCTCGGCCTCGACCATCACCCGCCCCGAGACGATTTGCAGTCCACCGGCGAATCGCAGCAACGAGGCCACCTCGGCGCGCCGAGCGCTGACCGAGCTGACGATCAACCGGCTCAACTCGTCCTTGACCTCGGCTGTCATCGCCACGGGTCGTCACCTCTCGGTCCATTCGCTGTCGGCGTGGGCACAGTAGGCGCCGGGGTCGGGGCGCCTCGAAGACGCACACCTTCCAGCGCCGCGGCCAACCGCGCCGGGTCATGTAAAGGTGTACCAGGTCTGGACACGTCAGCAAACTGAACTTGGGCACGAAGGATGTTCGCGGTGCGGCGCAGTTGTTCCCGCTCGCGCTCACTGGGCACCCGGCTCGCGTCAACGACGATGTCGTGCACCGTGAAGTCCGGCGCATGCTGCGACAGCACGTGAATGTGACGTTCGACCGAGAAGCCCGCCGTCTCCCCCGGCTCGGCCACCAGGTTGAGCACCAGCGCCCGTCGGGCGGTCGTCGCCTGCAACGCCGCCGCCAGTTCCGGCACGAGCACGTGTGGGATCACGCTGGTGAACCAGGAGCCCGGTCCCAGCACCACCAGGTCGGCTGCCATGATCGCGTCGACGGCCTGGCGGGTGGCGGGGGGATCGCCGGGTAGCAGCCGCACGCGGCGGACCTTGCCGACGGTCGTGGCGATCGCCACCTGACCGCGGATCACCCGGCTCATCCGCGGGTCGGATTCCAGACCCGCGACGTCGGCCTCGATGCCAAGGCCCATCGGACACATCGGCAGCACGCGGCCCTTGACACCGAGGATGCGGCCCAGCTCGTCGAGCGCGGCGACGGGGTCGACCAGGACCTCGCTGAGGCCCGCTAGCAGCAGGTTGCCGATCGGATGTCCGGCGAGGGCACCGTTGCCACCGAAGCGGTGCTGGATGAGCGTCGCCCAGAGCCGACCATGTGGACTGTCGGAAGCCAACGCCGCCAGCGCCATTCGCAGGTCGCCAGGCGGCACCACGTCGAGCTCGTTGCGCAGCCGGCCCGAGGAACCGCCGTCGTCGGCGACCGTGACGATGGCCGTCACGTGCGGCGTGAGCCGACGAGCCGCCGACAAGGTGGCGTAGAGCCCGTGTCCGCCACCCAGCGCGACTATTCGCGCCGTCATTCGCGCCCCAGATCCCGGTGCAGCACGCGCACCGTCAGGTCGTCACCCTCCTGCAGCCGTGCCGCCAGCGCGTCGGCGATCGCCACGCTTCGATGTTTGCCGCCGGTGCATCCGATGGCGACGGTCATATATCGCTTCCCCTCGCGACGATATCCGTCGATGACTACGTCGAGCAGCCGATGATAGGTCTCCAGAAAGTCCGCCGCACCCGGCTGCCCCAGAACATAGTCGCGAACGGCGGCGTGCTGGCCGGAGTGCGGGCGCAGGTCGTCGACCCAATGGGGGTTCGGCAGGAACCGCACGTCCATCACCGTATCGGCGTCCATCGGCAGTCCGTACTTGTAACCGAAGGATTCGACGGTGACATTCGTGTGCGCGACGGTTTCGCCGCCGAAGGCCCGCTCGATGCTCTCCCGCAGGGCGGGCACCGACAGCGTCGAGGTGTCGATGACCAGATCTGCCGACGCGCGCACCGGAGCCAGCAGCGTCCGCTCGGCCGCAATGCCCTCCGCCAGAGTCTGATTGCCCTGCAGCGGGTGGCTGCGCCGGTTCTGCTCGTAGCGCCGCACCAAGATGTCGTCCGAAGCCTCGAGGAACAGCACGCGCGGGGCGACGTTGCGGGTCGCCAGTTGGTTGCGCACCCAGTCCAGGTCGCCAGTGAAACCGCGCGAACGTACGTCCATCACCACCGCGAGCTGCGTGATCCGAGAGCCCGCCGCAAGCCCCAACTCGACCATCTGCGCGATCAGCTCCGGTGGGAGATTGTCCGCGACGTACCACCCGAGATCCTCGAGCACCTTGGCTGCGGTGCCGCGGCCGGCACCGGACAGGCCGGTGACGAGAACCACGTCGATGCCGGATTCGGCGCTCGCCCCATCGCGAAGATCCTCGTGCATTCCCTGGTCCGTCATCCCGATACCTTGCTCTGATCATCACCGATCGCGGCTTCGGGCGCGTCGCTTTCGGTCGGTACGCCGAGCGCGTCCAGCACCGCCCGCGCGGTCGCGACGCCGATCCCCGGTACCGCGGTGATCTCCTCGATCGACGCCTCCTTGAGCCGGGCCACCGAACCGAAATGCATGACCAACGCCTTGCGGCGATGCTCACCGAGGCCCCGAATCGAGTCCAGTGCCGAGGCCGTCATCCGCTTGGACCGCTTGCTGCGGTGGTAGGCGATGGCGAACCGATGCGCCTCGTCGCGCACGCGCTGCAGGAGATATAGCCCTTCGCTGTTGCGGGGCATGATCAACGGGTCGGGTTCGGACGGTACCCACACCTCCTCGAGCCGCTTGGCGAGCCCGATCACCGCCACATCGATGATGCCGAGTTCGTCGAGGACCGACTGCGCCGCATTGACCTGAGGCGCACCGCCGTCCACGACGAACAGGTTGGGCGGATAGGCGAACTTCCGCGACTTTCCTTCCGGTGCAATTTCGGTCGGGTGCGCGACATCGTGGAGGTGACGGTAGAAACGCCGCCTGGTCACCTCCGCGATCGACGCCACATCGTCGGAACGGCCATCGCCGGCGGCTTCCCGAATCGCGTAATGCCGGTAATCAGACTTGCGCGGCAAGCCGTCCTCGAAGACCACCAGCGAGGCCACCACGTCGGTGCCCTGCACATGGCTGATGTCAACGCACTCGATGCGCAGCGGCGCGTCGGCCAGCCCGAGCGCGTCCTGGATGCTCTGCAGGGCAGCAGTTCTCGCGGTGAAGTCGCCCGCCCGCTTGAGCTTGTGCTGCGTGAGCGCATCTTGCGCGTTGCGGCGCACGGTCTCGGAGAGTGCGCGTTTGTCGCCGCGCTGAGGCACCCGTAGGGACACCCGGGAGCCGCGCAACTGGGTGAGCCAGGACGCCAACTCGTCGGCGTTGCCCGGTAGGCACGGAACCAGCACCTGGCGTGGTACCGGATTGGTCGACTCGTCCCCGCCGCCGTCACTGGCCCCGCCCAACTCGGCCTGGTCGCCGTAGAACTGGGTCAAGAACTGCTCGACCAGGTGTTCCTGGTTCGATTCTCCTGGCTCACCGGATTTTTCGACGATCCAGCCGCGCTGGCCGCGCACCCGGCCACCCCGGACGTGGAATACCTGTACCGCCGCTTCCAGTTCGTCGTCGGCGAATGCCACCACGTCGGCGTCGGTGCCGTCGCCGAACACCACCGCCTGCTTCTCCAGCGCCCGCTTGAGGGCACCGATGTCGTCGCGCAGGCGTGCGGCCCTCTCGAAATCCAGTTCCTCGGCGGCCGCAGTCATCTGCTGTTCGATTTCGCGGACCAACCGGTCGGTCTTACCGGCGAGGAAATCGCAGAAGTCGAGCACGATCTGGCGATGCTCGTCGGCGCTCACCCGGCCGATGCAGGGAGCCGAGCACTTGTCGATGTACCCGAGCAGGCACGGACGGTCGATTTGCCTGTGCCGCTTAAACACTCCGGCAGAACACGTACGGGCCGGGAACACCCGGGTGAGGAGGTCGAGGGTTTCGCGGATCGCCCAGGCATGCGAGTAGGGGCCGAAGTAGCGCACACCCTTGCGTCGCGCCCCGCGGTACACCATCAGCCGCGGGTACTCCTCGTTGAGCGTGACGGCGAGCACCGGATAAGACTTGTCGTCGCGGTACCGGATGTTGAATCGCGGATCGAACTCCTTGATCCAGTTGTATTCGAGTTGCAGCGCCTCGACTTCGGTATTGACCACCGTCCACTCGACGCTGCCCGCCGACATCACCATCTGCCGTGTGCGCGGCGCCAGGTTCACCACGTCCGCGAAGTAGGAGTTCAACCGGCTGCGCAGGCTCTTGGCCTTGCCGACGTAGATGACGCGGCCGTGCGGATCGCGAAACCGATAGACACCCGGTTCGACGGGGATCGACCCGGGCGCAGGTCGGTACGTCGCGGGGTCGGGCACGATTCCAGGTTACTGCCGCGTCCCGACGCGCCCGATCCACTACCGTCGAGTGATGCGGATCTCGTCGCCGACGAGGGTGATGGCCCCGCTGCTGGGGGTCATGCTGGTGCTGGCGGGGTGCTCGTCCGAAGACCACGCCCACGACAGGGCCGAACCGGCCGAGACGGGACCGTGCGCGATTGTCGAGAACGGCTCGGCGGCGGCCACGGCCACCGGCTACCGCGCTGACATGACCCCGGTGCGCACGGGCAACTACTCGGTTGTCACCGCCAATCCGCTGGCCACGCAGGCCGCATGCGAAGTGCTGCGCGACGGCGGCACCGCGGCGGACGCGGTCATCACCGCGCAGGCCGTGCTGGGTCTGGTGGAACCGCAGTCATCCGGCATCGGTGGCGGCGGCTTTTTGCTCTACTTCGATGCGGCGACGGGCGAGGTACAGGCCTACGACGGACGCGAGACCGCGCCGGCGGCCGCCACCGAGAACTATCTGCGCTGGGTCTCGAACTCCGACCGCACCGAACCGAAGCCGGACACCAGGGGTTCGGGCCGCTCGATCGGCGTTCCTGGCATCCTGCGGATGCTCGCCGAAGTTCACGCCGAACACGGTAGGACGGTCTGGCGCGAGTTGTTCGGTCCTGCCGTCACGATGGCCGACGACGGCTTCGAGATCAGCCCCCGGCTTGCCGCGGCCATCGCCGACGCGGCGCCCGGCCTCAGGATCGACCCGCAAGCCGCCGAATACTTCCTCGGCCCCGACGGCGGCCCCAAGCCCGCGGGGACCCGGCTGACCAACCCGGCGTATGCGAAGACACTGGGCGTCATCGCATCCGACCCGCAGGAGTTCTACACCGGCGCGATCGCCCGCGACATCGTTGCCGCGGCGGCCGACACCTCCGGCGGTCGGACGCCCAGCCTGATGACCGTCGAGGACATGGCCGGCTACACCGCCAAAGAACGTGAGCCGCTGTGCACGTCGTACCGGGGGTGGGAGGTCTGCGGGATGCCGCCGCCGTCCTCGGGCGGAATGGCCGTGGCGGCCACGCTGGGCGTTCTCGAGCACTTCCCGATGGCCGATCACACACCCACCGATATCGACCTCAACGGCGGGCGGCCCGCAGTCATGGGCGTGCACCTGATCTCCGAGGCCGAACGGCTCGCGTACGCCGATCGCGACAAGTACGTCGCCGACACCGATTTCGTCCCGTTGCCCGGCGGCTCGCCCCAGACTCTGCTCGGCAGTGACTACCTCGCCGGCCGCGCCGCGCTGATCTCCGAGCAGCACAGCATGGGCACCGCGAAGCCCGGCGAGTTCGGCCCGCCCAGCGGCCCGGCACCGCCGACCCCGGAGCACGGCACCAGCCAGATCAGCATCGTCGACTCGCAGGGCAACGCCGCGTCGCTGACCACCACGGTGGAATCGGCGTTCGGTTCGTTCCACATGGTCGACGGGTTCATCCTGAACAACCAGCTGACCGACTTCTCCGCCGAGCCCGCGGGCCCGGACGGGACAGCCATCGCGAACCGGATCCAACCGGGCAAGCGGCCGCGCAGCACGATGGCGCCGACACTGATCTTCGACCAAGCGCAGGGCCGGCCAGCACAACGCGGCCGCCTGTATGCGGTCGTCGGTTCGCCCGGCGGCTCGGTGATCATTCAGTTCGTGGCCAAAACCATTGTGGGGATGCTTGATTGGCGCCTCGATCC
The DNA here is from genome assembly GCF_003284965.1 of Mycolicibacterium sp. GF69. GTDB lineage: Bacteria > Actinomycetota > Actinomycetes > Mycobacteriales > Mycobacteriaceae > Mycobacterium. The sequence goes on along the minus strand of NZ_QMEW01000004.1, from coordinate 100,617 downwards.
GCAACAGGCGGTCTCGATGGTCGACTTCGGCGCCGCCAACAGCCCCGAGACGAATGTAGGCGGCGAACATCCGGTCATCGACACCTCCGACGACGGTGTCCACGACCCGCTGGTGCAGGGACTACGCGCGCTCGGTCATCGAGTCGACCTCGCCGACCAGTCGAGCGGGCTGGCGGCGATCACCCGAGACGGCACAGGACTCGTCGGCGGCGCGGATCCACGCCGGGAGGGGTCGGTCATGGGCGACACCCGGTGACCGAGCGCGTCGCCCGGCTCGGCGAAACCGACTGGCCGATATTCGCGGGCATGCGACTGCGGGCACTGGCCGACTCCCTGGGCGAGACGGATCCGAGTTACCGGGACGAATCGGCCTTCACCGCCGCGCAATGGCGGCGCCGCTTGCGCGAGCACGCCCAGTTCGCGGTGCTGGACGACGACCGTCCCGTGGGCCTGATCGGAGCCCAACAGGAGAACACCGAGACCGTGTATCTCTATTCTCTGTGGCTCGATCCGAGAGCACGCGGGCGCGGCCTGGCCAGGCGACTGGTCGAGACGGCCGTCGCCTGGGCGCGCACCAGCCACGTGCGGACGGTGCGGCTAAGGGTCGCCACCGACAATGTTGCCGCACGTGGGGTGTACGAAAGCCTCGGCTTCACCGTCGCCGATGACCAGACATCCTGCAAGCACGAAGAACTCGCGATGTCGCTCAGCGTGAATTGATGCCCTTGTAATGCTCGAGCAGACTGCGGACACGGTCCATCGCGTCGACTGCGCGTTCCTTGTCGACGGCCTGTATCGCCATGATGGGGATGTATTCGTCGTCGGGCAGGTCGACGCGGGCCCACCGCGCCCCACGCGGGAAGGAGACGTCGACCACGTCCGACCACGGAATGAGCTTGTCACCGAGCAGGTTCCGCACCACTACGCCCGGCGCCCCGACCCGCAGTCGGGGCCGGGCGAACATCAACACCACTGCGGCGATGACGACGCCCAGCAGCGCGATCGCCACCTGGTCGGCGGTCCGGAAGATCACCCCCGTGGAAGCGATTTTCAACAGCGCACCGACGGTGATGTGCGCGGCAAGGATCAGCGCGGCGGCGCCGTAAGCGAAATACGGTGCCAACCGTGGACGTATCTCGGCATCCCAGTCGTTCATGAACGCGAACGAAGGTCTCGAAGCGTCACCGCCGTGGACAACGCTGCGGCAGCCGCTTGCGCCCCCTTGTCTTCAGCCGACGACGGCAGCCCGGCTCGGTCGAGGGCCTGCTGCTCGGTGTTGGTCGTCAGCACGCCGTTGGCCACCGGCGTCGACGCGTCCAACGAGACCCTGGTCAGGCCCTGGGTCACCGCATCGCATACGTAGTCGAAATGCGGTGTCTCGCCACGGATCACCACACCCAACGCGACGACGGCGTCGTGGGTGGCCGCGAGCGCCTGGGCCACCACGGGGATTTCGATGGCGCCCAGCACCCGCACCACCGTCGGGTTGTCGAGACCGGCACCCGCTGCGACCTTGAGGGCGCCGTCGAGCAGGGCGTCGCAGATGGTTTCGTGCCATGTGCTGGCGACGATGGCCAGCCTCAGCCCCGATCCGTCGATGTTCGGGAGATCGGGTACACCCGTACCACTCACAGCGCTCCACCGAGATCGGTGGGCCGCCGGTCTCCGAGCAGGTAGACGCCCTCGTCGTAGTCGGCCATGGTGGTGGCCTCGTGATAGTCCTCGAGGCCGCTCAGGTCGTGGCCCATCCGATCCCGTTTGGTCATCAGGTAGCGGATGTTCTCCTTGTTGGCCCGCACCGGCAGCGGCACGCGTTCGATGATGTGCAGGCCATAGCCGTCCAACCCGACGCGCTTGGCTGGGTTGTTGGTCAGCAGGCGCATCGACCGCACCCCCAGATCGACGAGGATCTGGGCGCCGATGCCGTAGTCGCGCGCGTCGGCGGGCAGGCCGAGCTTGAGGTTCGCATCGACGGTGTCGTCGCCGGCGTCCTGCAGCTGATAGGCCTGCAGCTTGTGCATGAGACCGATGCCGCGGCCCTCGTGACCACGCATGTAGAGCACGACGCCGCGGCCCTCGCGGGCAATCATCGCCATCGCCGCGTCCAGCTGCGGCCCGCAGTCGCAGCGGTGCGAGCCGAACACGTCGCCGGTGAGACATTCGGAGTGCACCCGCACGAGCACGTCGTGGCCGTCGCTCTCCGGCCCCGCCACCTCGCCCTTGACCAGAGCGATGTGTTCGACGTCGTCGTAGATGCTGGTGTAGCCGACCGCGCGGAACTCGCCGTGGCGGGTCGGGATCCGAGCCTCGGCGATGCGCTCGATGTGCTTTTCGTGCTTGCGCCGCCACTCGATCAGATCGGCGATCGAGATCAGCGCGAGGTCGTGCTCGTCGGCGAAGACGCGCAGCTCGTCGGTCTGCGCCATCGCGCCTTCGTCCTTCTGGCTGACGATCTCGCAGATCGCACCGGCCGGTTGCAAACCGGCGAGGCGGGCCAGATCGACCGCGGCCTCGGTGTGGCCGGGACGACGGAGCACTCCCCCGTCCTTGGCGCGCAGCGGGACGACGTGGCCCGGCTTGGTGAAGTCGTCGGCGAGGCTCGACGGGTCGGCCAGCAACCGCATTGTGGTCGCGCGGTCCGCAGCCGAAATGCCGGTCCCCACACCGTTTTTGGCGTCGACAGTGACGGTGTAGGCGGTGCCGTGCTTGTCTTGGTTGACCGCGTACATCGGCAGCAGACCCAGCTTGTCGCAGACCGCGCCGTCCAGCGGCACACAGAGGTAGCCGGAGGTGTAGCGCACCATGAACGCGACGAGTTCCGGAGTGGCTTTCTCGGCCGCGAAAATGAGGTCGCCCTCGTTCTCGCGATCCTCATCGTCGATCACGACGACGGCCTTGCCCGCAGCGATATCGGCCACCGCGCGCTCAACAGAGTCAAGCCTCGTCACCACATCAGTATGAACCACCAGGTCCCAGATCTTATTGCCGCGTCGCTGGCCTGGGGTTTTGCGCGGACCGCACCGACGATGACGGCCGGGGCCGGCTGGGATTTCGGCGAATCATTCAGCGCTCACCCGGCCGGATGCCTAGGCTTACATTCCCTGAGAGGGGGCTTACGTTCCCTGAGAGAGGCCGGTATGAACGCGTCAGGTCTCAACGCCCGGAGGCTGTTTCTGGCCGCATGCGCCGTGGCCACCTCGAGCTCCTTCATATCTTTCGTGGCCGCCGCCCCCGCCGCCGCCGAACCGACCGATCCCGGACCTGTCGGACCCGCCGCCGACGTGTCGAACGTCATCCCCGCGGCCGGCGTGCTGGAAGGCATGTGGCGGGAGTACGTGCCCCGCAACGCGGCGCCGCCCGTCCACATGGGAGCAGTTGATCAGTTCTTTCAGGACGTCATACCCACGGCCACCCAGATCGGCGACCTCTTTGCGTTCCTTCAGCAGTTTCGTGCGCCCGCGGTGATCACCGGGCCGCTCTCGTAGCAGGACGAGCCCGCCAAGGGTTCTGCCGGGAATGGTGGCCCTGTCCCCCGATCGGTGGAAGGGCCGCTCCACCGCGAGACGGGCCGATCAGCGGACACGCTCGAACGCGGAATCTCAATAGCTTCATCACCGTATCTTTCTCGCCCGCATGGATTGGAAGGAAGTTCCGGTGACCGATACCCGAGCGATGCACGACCATTTCACCGTCCTGAGCCGTGCCGGCGGAGTTCCGTTACGGCGCATAGTGATCGCGGACAGCGCGATGGACGCCGCGGAGACGCACCGCACGCATTACCCCGAAGGCGAGATCATCCTCGTCATCGACCACCAACTGTCGGGATACGCGCATTGCGCGGGCGATGACGGGCTCGCACTGCATCGGTGGTCGTAGACCCCGTCGACTGTCGATCAGCCCGTTTCGGGAGAGAGCAGCCGCTCGACGTATTTTGCGATGATGTCCACTTCGAGGTTGACCAGGGCGCCGACCTCGGCCTGACCGAGCGTGGTGAGGTTGAGCGTCGTGGGAATCAACGACACCTCGAACCAGTCATGCCCGAGACCGGACACCGTCAGCGAGACCCCGTCGATGGTGATCGAGCCCTTCTCCACCACGTAGCGCGACAGCGCGGTCGGCAGGGCGATGCGCACCACCTCCCAGCGTTCCGACGAAGTACGCGCAATGACATGTCCGGTGCCGTCGACGTGCCCCTGGACGATATGGCCGCCGAGCCGGCTGTTCACCGCCGCCGCACGCTCCAGGTTGACCCGGCTGCCGACCCCGAGACGACCCAGGCTGGACCGGTCCAACGTCTCACCGATCACATCGGTGGTGAAAGCACCGTCGGACCGGACCTCGACAACCGTGAGGCACACGCCGTTGACCGCTATCGAGTCGCCGTGGCGGGCATCTGACGTCACGAGAGGCCCGCGGATGGCGAGCCGGGCGAAGTCCCCGAGATAGTCCTTGCCGACGACCTCGCCCATCTCTTCGACGATTCCGGTGAACACGTCGCCAGCGTATCGAGATCGCACTTGCCCAGGCAGCGCCCCGTGCACCCGGTCCACGCTGCCGGACCCTTTACGATGCACTCATGCCCAAGCGCCTCGTAATGATCTTCATAGCCCTGGCAACAGCCGTCGCTTTCCTCGCGGGGTGCTCCAAGTCGGAGGAACCCGCCAAGGATCTCCCGGACGCCGCGACGCTCCTGCAGCAATCCAGCCAGACCAGCAAGGGCCAAACGAGCGCGCATATGAAGCTGACGATGGAGGGCCCATCGGAGAAGTTGCCGATCGAGATGCTCGAAGGCGATCTGAGCAATGCCCCGGTCTTCTCCGCCGAAGGCAAGGTCAACCTGGTGATGATGGGCCAGCGCCTCGAGGGCGTGGAGTTCAAGATCGTTGACGGCGACCTCTACGCCTCGTTGACGCCGGGCGCCGGCTTGTCAAACTTCGGCCCCGCTTCCGAGATCTACGACGCCTCGCTGATCCTCAACCCCGAAACGGGTGTGGCCAACGTTCTGGCGAACTTCTCCGATCCGAAGGCCGAGGGCCGCGAGACGATCAACGGCGTCGAGACTGTTCGCATCACCGGAGACGTCAGCGCCGATGCGGTCAACAAGATCGCACCGCAGATCGGGGCGACCGGTCCGGTGCCGGGGACCGCGTGGATCGCAGAGGACGGCGACCACAAGCTGGCCCAGGTCAAGTTGCAGACGGGCTCGGACACCAGCATCACCATGGCGTTGTCGGAGTGGGGCAAGTCGGTGTCGGTCAGCAAGCCGCCGGCCGCCTGATGTCGGTTTCAGCAGGAACCACCGACGCCGAGGCGACGCCGACGACGAGGTCGAATCGCCGGATCGCGATCAGCGCGGGCGGCCTCGCGGTGCTGCTCGGGGCGCTCGACACGTACGTCGTCGTCGCCATCATCAGGGACATCATCGTCGACCTGCGCATTCCCCTGAATCAGCTGCAACAGGTGACGCCGATCATCACCTGCTATCTGCTGGGCTACATCGCGGCCATGCCGCTGCTGGGCCGCGCCTCCGACCGGTTCGGCCGCAAGTTCATCCTGCAGCTGAGCCTGGTGGGTTTCGCGGTCGGTTCGGTCGTCACCGCGATGTCGAACGACCTGGTTTTGATGGTGATCGGCCGCACGATTCAAGGTGTCGCCAGTGGCGCGCTGCTCCCGGTCACCCTGGCGCTGGCCGCGGACCTGTGGGCCACCCGCAACCGGGCGTCGGTACTCGGCGGCATCGGCGCGGCGCAGGAATTGGGCAGTGTGCTGGGTCCGCTCTACGGCATCGGTGTGGTCGCAGCACTGAACACGTGGCGAGACGTGTTCTGGATCAATGTGCCGTTGGCGCTCGTGGCGATGGTGCTGATTCACTACAGCCTGCCCGCCCGCCTCAAATCCGAAGAGCCGGAACGGGTGGACGTGGTCGGCGGGGTACTGCTGGCCGTCGCACTCGGGTTGACGGTGATCGGGCTTTACAACCCAGCGCCGGACGGCCGCAAGATCCTGCCGAGCTACGGACTGCCGGTGCTGCTGACGGCGGTAGTGGCGCTGGTGGCGTTCTTCGTTTGGGAGCGGTTCGCCCGAACACGGTTGATCGACCCGGCCGGCGTCCATTTCCGGCCTTTCCTGGCCGCGTTGGGCGCATCGCTGTGCGCGGGAGCAGCGCTGATGGTGACGCTCGTCAACGTCGAACTGTTCGGGCAGGGGGTGCTCGGGGAGGACCAGAACGGAGCCGTTCTGCTGCTGCTGCGCTTCCTGATCGCGCTGCCGATCGGCGCCGTCATCGGCGGATGGATCGCGACTCGGATCGGCGACCGGGTGGTCGCCTTCGTGGGGCTCATGATCGCCGCGGGCGGTTACTGGTTGATCTCGAACTGGGGCGCCGATGTGCTGTCGGCCCACCACGACCTCGGCTTTGTCGCCCTGCCGGTGCTCGACACCGACCTTGCGATCGCGGGCTTTGGACTGGGGCTGGTGATCGGGCCGCTGACTTCGGCGACGCTACGAGTGGTTCCGGCGGCTCAGCACGGCATCGCATCGGCGGCCGTCGTCGTGGCACGCATGATCGGCATGCTGATCGGCCTGGCCGCGCTGACGGCGTGGGGGCTGTACAAGTTCAATCAGTATCTGCAAGAGCGCCTCGACGCCCTGCCGGCCCCGACGGCGGACAGCCCTGGCGGTTTGATGGCCGCGCAAACCGCACGACTTTCACGGGCCACCATGGAGGCCTACACCATGCAATACGGGGTGATCTTCCTGGCAACGGCCGTGGTCTGTGTGGTCGGCGCCGTGCTGGGCCTGCTGATCAGCGGCCGAAACGAGCACGCCGACGACCCGGATCCTGCTGACCTGGCGCCGGCGGCGGAACCCCACACCGAACGCGAAACCAGCCCCTAGCAGCGCTCGAGGCCGGGGCGCAGCAGCGCTGGTCCGGCTGGCACCGCACCTCCGGCCGGCGGTGCGGTGTCCTGCCCGGCGGGTCGGACCCGTAGGGCATCACAGATCAGCACCTTGAGGGTTCGGGGCTGCATGGGGCGATAGCTGAGCCAGCCCTGTAGTGCAGTCATGGGTCGTCCTTCGTTCGTGCCCACCAGCGCGCGAATCGTCGGTGAAAGCGCGATTTCAACGAGGCCGTCACGGCCCGCTCTGGTACGAGTGTACCGACGTGATCGCCCTGATTGGCTGCTCGCCGCGCCGGGTATGCGTGCGGTCACACCCACGTCAACGGAGAAGGCTCATGGCAAGTTCACTGACTGGCAAGAAGATTGCATTCCTGGTCGCGCCCGAAGGTGTCGAGCAGGTGGAGTTGACCGAACCCTGGAAGGCCGTCGAGCAGGCCGGCGGCAGCCCGGAACTGGTGTCCACCGAAGTCGGCAAGATTCAGGCGTTCAATCACCTGACCCCGGCCGACACCTTCGAGGCCGAAAAATCCGCCGATTCGGTGTCCGCATCCGATTACGCGGGTCTGGTGCTTCCCGGCGGCGTCGCCAATCCCGACAACCTACGCACCGACGCCGCTGCTGTGGCGTTGACGAAGAGCTTCTTCGACGAGGGTAAACCCGTCGCGGTGATCTGCCACGGACCCTGGACCCTCGTCGAGGCGGATGTGGTACGCGGTCGCACGATGACGTCCTGGCCGAGCGTGAAAACCGACCTCGTCAACGCTGGAGCCAACTGGGTCGACGACGAAGTCGTCGAATGCTCGCGTGGGCCAAACACTTTGGTGTCGAGCCGTAAGCCCGATGATCTGCCCGCTTTCTGCAACACGCTGGTGAGCGCTTTCGCGAAGTAGCCGAAACCCCGCCCCCGATCGACGCCCCTGGGTAACGTCGCTGCCATGCTGATCGCCGCACTGCGCGACATGCAGTGGCGAAGGCGACGTTTCGCCATCGCGGTGCTGTCCACGGCGATCATCTTCGCTATGACGCTGGTTCTCACCGGGCTGGCCAACGGATTCCGGACCGAGGCCGAGCGCACGGTCGACTCGCTCGGTGTCGACCAATTCATCGTCAAGGCCGGCGCATCCGGACCCTTCGTCGGGGCGACACCGTTCGCGCCCCTGGAGTTGCGGCGGATAGCCGCCGCACCCGGCGTGGACGCGGCCGCTGGGCTGGCGTATGCCGGCGGCACCGCCACCCTCGACGGTTCGACCCGCAACGTCGACATCTTCGGCGCCCCGGAACGCGGTCCGGGTATGCCCGCGGTCAGCGCAGGCCGGCCCCCCACCACACCCGACGAGGTCGCGGTATCGACCACGCTCGGCCGCGGCCTCGGCGACGAAGTCGAGATCGCCTCGCAGACCCTGCAAATCGTCGGGCTGGTGGACAATTCGACCGCGTTGGCCAACCTCCCCAACGTGTTCCTGACCACGCGGGGTGCGCAGCAGTTGGTGTACGGCGGGGAACAGCTGGTCGCCTCGATCGGTGTCCGGGGCTCGCTCGAGGAGGTGCCGGACGGTTACCGCGCCATCGACCGAGCGGGCGCGATCGACGATCTGCTGCGTCCGTTGAAGGTCGCAGTCAACTCGATCACCATCGTCGCGGTCCTGCTGTGGATCGTGGCGGCGCTGATCGTGGGATCGGTCGTGTACCTGTCGGCACTCGAACGACTGCGGGACTTCGCGGTGTTCAAAGCGATTGGAATACCGACCCGTTCGGTGATGGCCGGGCTCGCGCTGCAGGCGGTGATCGTGGCCCTGCTCGCCGCACTGGTCGGAGCCGGGCTGTCGCTGTTACTCGGACCGCTGTTTCCCATGCAGGTCATCGTGCCGACGCAGGCCTTCGTCGCGCTGCCGGTGGTGGCGGTCGTGATCGGTCTGATCGCCAGCGCCGCCGGCCTGCGCCGCGCGGTATCGGTCGATCCCGCACTGGCGTTCGGAGGTCCGTGAGCCCATGGGTGATCTGTCCATCCAGAACCTCGTGGTCGAGTACACGAGCGGCGGGCACACCGTACGCCCGATCGACGGTCTGAACCTCGATGTCGCGGCGGGCTCACTGGTGATCCTGATGGGCCCCAGCGGATGCGGGAAGACGACGCTGCTGTCGTGCCTCGGCGGGATTCTGCAACCCACCAGTGGCACAATCAAATTCGGCGATGTCGCTGTGACGTCGTTGAGCGCCGACGAGCTTGCGACATACCGGCGCGAGACAGTGGGATTCGTGTTTCAGGCATTCAATCTGGTGCCGAGCCTCACCGCGGTCGAGAACGTGATGGTGCCGCTGCGGGCGTCGGGGCTGTCGCGCCGGGCGTCGCGCAAGCGGGCCGAACAACTGCTGACGCGCGTCGGCCTGGAAGATCGCCTCCATCATCGGCCCGGCGACCTCAGCGGCGGACAGCAACAGAGGGTGGCGGTGGCCCGCGCGATCGCCTTGGATCCTCCGCTGATCCTGGCGGACGAGCCGACCGCACATCTGGATTTCATCCAGGTGGAGGAGGTGCTCAAACTGATTCGCGAGCTGGCGTCCGGGACCAGGATGGTGGTCGTCGCGACTCACGACAGCCGGATCCTGCCGTTGGCCGACCGCGTCGTCGAAATGGTTCCCGATTTCGCGTCGGTCGACCGTCCAGCCCAGACCGTGGAGTTGGAGGCAGGGCAGGTGCTCTTCGAGCAGGGCACAATGGGCGACCTGATCTACATCGTGTCCGAAGGCGAGATGGAGATCGTGCGCGAACTGCCGGGCGGCGGTGAGGAACTGTTGAAGCTGGCGACCGAGGGCGACTACTTCGGTGAGATCGGCCCATTGTTCCATCTGCCGCGGTCGGCGACGGTGCGGGCGCGTACCGACGCGACCGTCGTGGGCTATACGGTGCAGGCGTTCCGAGAACGATTGGGAATGACCGGAAGCCGCGACCTCATCGAACACCGTCCGCTGGAAGCACACGAACCCGACGACGCCGAGGAAGCCGAGGCGACTACCCCGGAACCAGGCTGAGCAGCACGTCGGGTCCGATCGGCTCGATTCCGTCGAATCGCCACCGCTGAGCATGCGCGATGCTCAACACACCGACATCGTCGACCGCGGTTATCGGCCCGCCGAGCACGATCGGTGCGACGTAGGCGAGTATCCGGTCGATGACACCGGCGCGCAGGAAAGCGCCCGCAAGCGTGGGGCCGCCTTCGAGCAGCACATCGGTGCGATCGGACAGTGCCTTGATGACTTCGTGCGGATCATGCGTGCGAATCACCATTGTGCGCGAGTCGTCATTGAGAACGCGGGCTTCCTGGGCGATTTCACGCTCACCGACGACGACGCGCAGCGGCTGGCGCTCGGCCAGGGTGCCGTCGGGCTTGCGCGCTGTCAGCACCGGGTCATCGACGAACACGGTGCCGGTGCCCACCACGATCGCGTCGGCGACCCCGCGCCTGCGGTGGACGTCGGCGCGCGCGGCTTCGCTGGTGATCCATTGGCTGCTGCCGTCCGCCGCAGCGCTACGCCCGTCGACGCTGGTTGCGAATTTCCATGTGACGTGCGGTGTTCCAGTGCGCTGCTTGTGCAGCCATTCGCGCAGCGGTCCCCCCGTCACCGCGTCGGCGAGCACACCGGCGGCTACCGTCAGCCCGGTATCGGCCAGTCGCGCCGCACCGCCCGCGGCGATCGGATTCGGATCGGCCACCGCGTAGATGACCGTCGAAACAGCCGCGGCGACAAGCGTATCCACGCAGGGCGGTGTCCGGCCGTGATGGTTGCAGGGCTCAAGAGTCACGACCGCGGTGCCGCCGACGGCCCGCTCACCCGCCCTGCGCAGCGCGATCACCTCGGCGTGCGGACCGCCGGGGGGTTCGGTCGCGCCCACGCCGGCAACTTCGCCGTCGCGGTCCAAGATGACCGCTCCGACCGGAGGATTGGGATAAGTGGTGCCTTTGACCTTGTCCGCCTGCTGAATCGCGAGCCGCATCGCGGCTTCGAGGTTCATAGCCGCAGATGCTTGGAGGCGGTAGCGGCCTGGCGGCGCAACGACTCCACCGCCGCGGCGGGGTCGTCCGCGCTGTAGACGGCCGAGCCCGCGACAAAGCAGTCCACCCCCGCCTCGGCGGCCTGTTCGATGGTGTCCGCGTTGATACCGCCGTCGATCTCGACGACGATGGTCAGCTCGCCCGCATCGACCAGTCGCCGGGCCGTGCCGACCTTGACCAGCACCTCCGGGATGAACTTCTGGCCGCCGAAACCCGGCTCCACCGACATGATCAGCAGCGTGTCGAACTCCGGCAGGATCTCCAGATACGGCTCCAGCGGGGTGCCGGGTTTCACCGAGAGCCCCGCCTTGGCGCCGGCCGCGCGGATGTCGCGGGCGACGCCGACGGGATTGTCGGTGGCCTCGGCGTGGAAGGTCACGTTGTAGGCCCCCGCTTCGGCGTACGGCGGTGCCCACCGATCGGGGTTCTCGATCATCAGATGGCAGTCCATCGGTATGTCGGTCACCCGCAGCAGCGACTCCACGACCGGCTGACCGATCGTCAGGTTCGGTACGAAGTGGTTGTCCATCACGTCTACGTGCAGCCAGTCCGCGCCCCGCACGGCCGCGGCTTCATCGGCGAGCCGGGCGAAGTCGGCGGCCAGGATCGACGGTGCGATGAGGGGTCCGGTCACGGCCTCACCCTACTTTGAGCGCGGCCGCGAACATCGCGTCGGTACCGTGGCGGTGCGGCCACAACTGCACGTAGGGCCCCGCGCCGAGACCGTCGACGGGCGCGAAGAGCGGCCTGGCGTCCAGCGCGGTCACCGGATGGCGGCGCAGCGCATCGGCGACGACTCCCACCGTCTCGGCCAGGTGCGGCGAGCAGGTGGCGTAGAGCACGACCCCGCCGGGACGGGTCAACCGGATCGCCGAGGCGAGTAGTTCGCGCTGCAGTTTGGCCAGCGGCGGCACATCGCCGGGTCGGCGTCGCCATCGGGCCTCCGGCCTGCGCCGCAGGGCGCCCAATCCGGTACAGGGCGCGTCCACCAGCACCCGGTCGAAGCCAAGTTCGACGCCGGGTTCGCGGCCGTCGACGCGCAAGACGTCGACGGGTAGGCCGCGGGTGTTCTGTTCGACCAGATCGGCACGCGCCGGTGCGGGTTCGACCGCGGTCACCCGGACGCCGTCGCCGAGCGCGGCGAGTAGGGCGGTTTTTCCACCCGGACCGGAGCACAGGTCCAGCCAGCGGCCGCCGTCGGGTCCGTCCACCTCGGCCAGGGTCAGCGCCCGCGCGACGAGTTGGCTGCCTTCGTCCTGAACCAGGGCGCCACCTTCGCGTACGGCCGCCAACCGGCCCGGATCGCCGCCGGCCAGATACACCGCATACGGCGAATAGCGGCCAACCGTGCCGTCGACCTGCGCCGCCAGGTCCGCGGCGGTCAGGACCCCGGGGCGGGCGGCGAGGTGCACGCCGGGGCGGGCGTCGTCGCTGGCGAGCAGCGCGCCGAGTTCGCCGGCGTCGGCGCCCAGCGCATCGGCGAAGGCCTGCGCGATCCAGCGGGGGTGCGCGTGCACGAACGCCGCGTGGCCGATCGGGTCGGTGGCCGCGTCGGGGGCCAGCTCTTCGACCCAGGACCGTTCGTCGCGCGATGCGATGGTACGGAGCACACCGTTGACGAAACCTGCTCGTGCCGAGTCGAATTCGATTCCAGCCTGCTCGACGGTGGTGGATACAGCCGCGTGCTGTTCGACCCGGGTACGCAGCAGTTGGTAGGCGCCTAGTCGCAGTAGGTCGAGCAGTACGGGATCGATGCGTTCCGGTGGTCGGCCTGCGGCGTTTGCGATGACCGCATCCAGCAGCCCCCGGGAACGGCAGGCGCCGTAGGCCAGTTCGGTGGCGAACGCGGCGTCACGGCCGGTGATGCCGCGGTCACGCAGGATCGCGGGCAGTGCGAGGTTGGCGTACGCGTCCTTCTCCGAGACCGCGCGCAGTACGTCGAAGGCGGCGCGGCGGGCCGGGTCCAGTGGTTTGCGGCGTTGCGGACGCCTGTTGTGCGGCCGGGTCATTCGGCTCGCGCCGCCTCGTCCAGTCGGGCGCCACGGGCCCAGTCCGCCGCGTTCATCGGCTTCTTGCCCGGTGGCTGGATCGGGCCGAGCAGCACCGGCGCCGACGCGGTCCCCACGCGCACCCCGTCGCGGGCGGGCCGAATCGTGCCCGCCGGCAGGCTTTCCGATGAGTCGTCGACGGTGACGGGGCCGAGTTTGACCCGAAGGTCGCCGATCATCGTCCATGCGCCCGGGTTCGGCGTCACGGCGCGGATACGTCGCTCGACGACATGGGCGGGCAGATCCCACCGCACGCGGGCTTCTTCGACGGTGATCTTCGGGGCGATCGTGACGCCGTCCGCCGGCTGCGGCACCGGTGTGAGGGTTTCGTCCGCGATGCCGTCAAGGGTCGTTGCCAGTAGTTCGGCACCCGAAACCGACAGTCGCTCAAGGAGATCGCCGGAAGTGTCGGTCGGCCGGATCGTCTCGGTGACGACACCGTAGACGGGACCGGAGTCGAGCGCGGGCTCGATGAGGAAGGTCGTCGCACCCGTGACGGTGTCACCGGCAGCGATTGCGGCCTGCACCGGCGCCGCACCGCGCCAGGCCGGCAGCACGGAGAAATGCAGGTTCACCCAGCCGTGCGCAGGCACCGCCAGCAGAGGCTCGCGCAGCAGCGCGCCGTAGGCCACCACCGCGCAGCAGTCCGGCGCCAGCTCCGCCAGTTCGGCGACGAACTCGTCGGAGTTGGGCTTCGGTGGCCGCAGCACCGGGATGTCGTGCTCGAGCGCGACTTGGGCCACCGGCGACGGAGCCGGTTTGCCGCGTCGACCCGCGGCCGCGTCGGGCCGGGTCAGCACCGCCGCGACGTCGTGACGTGGTGATTCAATGAGTCGGCGCAGCGACGGCAGAGCGGGTTCTGGAGTGCCTGCGAAGACGATGCGCACCGCGCCAGTCTAGAGATGACGCCCGGCCCCCGAGCGCCGCCGTGCGCTCAGCGCGGGGTCTGGTAGTACTCGCGCTCCGCGACACCGGCGAGCGGTGCGACGAACATCCACGGGATGGTGGTGATCAACCGGTTCAAAGTGGCGACCGAGTCGTTGTAGTACTGGCGTGCGAACGCGAGCTTGTTTTCGCTATCGGTCAGGTTCTGCTGCAGGTTCAGAAAATTGTTCGACGAGTTGAGCTGCGGATAGTTCTGGCCGAGCGCCAACAGCGGAGCCAACGCGGAATCGAGTTCGCTCTCCGCGGCGCTGCGTTGCGCCACCGATGAGCCGGTGGTGGCGGAGGTCAGCGCCGCGCGTGCATCGGTGACGTGGTCGAGGATGCCCTTCTCGTGCGCCGCGAAGGTCTGCACGGTGTGCACCAGGCTCGGGATCAGCGACGCGCGGCGGGTCAGTTCGACGTCGATACCGCTGAGCGCCTCGGCGACTCGCACGTCGGCCGAGCGCAGCTTGTTGTAGCCGACCACGAAGCCGACGAACACCAGGACCGCGAGCAGCAATGCAATCGTCAAGAGCGATGTCACCACGAGCCGCCTCCTCCCCCGCCGCCGCCGCCACCGCCGCCACCTCCGCCGCCGCCACCGCCACCGCTGCTGCCGCTCGACGACTGTGATGCCGTGTAGGCGCCGATCGACGACGACAGTGCCGACTCGAAGCTGTCGAAATCCGCGCCACTGGAGCTGCCAATAAATCCCCAGCCGGTCGACGACGAAGAGTTATACCAATCCGGCTGTGGCGCAGCAGTTCCCATGGTTGTTTCGTACTTCTTGGCCCACAGCGCGGCAGCCCCCGCGGCGACTGCGAAAGGCACATACGCCGTGTAGAGGTCCTTGCGGGCCCCGAAGTCGAAGCGCGCCTCGGCCGAGTCGGTGGTCAGCATCCGATGGAAACCTTCAGCGCGCGACCATAGTTCGCGCCCCGCCGCCGTCCGGCGGGTACCGACCCCAGGGGCCCACGATCCGATGGACAGCAGGAAGAAGGCCGCGAAGGGCAGCGCCCACATGGTCGTTGGAATAAACCATCGGAAGACGGCGAACAGCATGAGCAGGAACGCGATCGCGTTGGCGACGCGCACCCACAGTTCTGTGCGCCGCTTGACCAGCAGCTTGTCGTGGAGGGCCCAGTTCCGGACGGCCTTGTCCAGGTCGGTTTTGGCTGTGCTGAGCTTCTGGCCGGCCTTGACGGTCTTCTTCGCTTCGAACTCACTGCCGGGATTGAGCAGTTTCAGCGCCGACCCGACGGTCACGCTGACCGGGTCGACATCAGCCCACGCGTGACGTTCGGCGGTGCTGCGGATCCGCCAGTGGTGTTCGCTGATCTGGTGCAGTTCGATCAGCCCGCGCTCGGCGAGGTGGAACAGCGTCGCGGTGAGGGCTTGCCCGGGGACCGCTTCGGTACGGATGTACTCGGTCTGGACCGGGCCCAGACCTGCCGGCGGTGCGTACTGCAGCGGAAAGCCGGGCGACGGCTCGACAGTCGTGCGGTACCAGAGCAGCGCGGCCAGTCCGGATGCCACGGTCAACGCCGCGACCCACAGCACACCGGTCACCGACTGTCCCAGCACCCGATCCCATTTGTAGGTCCACGGCAGTTCGGACCTCGGCGGTGTCGGAACGTCGAGGCTCGCGCGCACTGTCACAGGGGTGCGCGGCGCGAGGTTCTGCACCGAGAGCGTCACCCGGTTACCCGTCACCGTCAGGTCCGGGCACGCCGCACCGACGCCGTGGCCGACAGAACATCCGACGCTGGGCACTGCGCCGGGCAGCCGGATCGATATGTCGGCCCGCTGGATCCGGTTGTTCCAGGCCGGTGCGATCACGTTCCAGAAGAACACCGAACTCGATGCGGCGGGGTCGGCGGATGACGAGGCGAATCTCCGGTCGGCGCCGGTGGTTCCGGGATCGAGGACACCGTCGATGGTGTATCGGATTTCGAACACGTGCTCGCCGTAGCTGAGATAGCTGTCCGGATCGCCGATCTTGGCCACGCGGAAACGCTCTCCGTCCTCCCACAGCATCTGGTATGGCGCCGAGTCACCGTCGAGCAGAATGGATTTGATCTGCGGCACCTGTCGAACGTGCGGACTGTTGGGGTTGGTCACATCCCAGTACCGAAAGAGTCCGTGTCTACCGCTGGGGAACTCGGCCGTGATGGTCTCCACGGCGTCGAGTCGGCCGTTCCCGTCGACGGAGAGGTTCACGTCGTAGTCGGTGATGACGACCGGGTCGTCGGCGGGGGTGGCGTCCGAACCGCCGCCAGTGAAGACCAGCGGCCAGAGCACACCAAAGGCCAGCACCAGCAACGTGATCGACCACGCGAACAGCCGGCGCATGCGGACCTCCTGTTGCCTGCGGTTTCGGGTTCACCCTATGTGCAGCGGGTCGATTTGGATGCGAACCGGCTGTTGATCGTGGCGTGCGCTGAGGACTGCGGTCGCCCGGCGCAGCGCCGCCGACAGCGCCAGCCCGGTGTCACGCGGTGCCCGGACCAGCATCCGGATGACGGTGCTGTCGGGAGGCAGCCCCGGCGGCCGGCGAGCCCCGATCGGCAGGTCGACGGGGCCCAACTGCTCGGCGGCATCGGGAAGTCCTCCCCGGTCCGCGGGCACGCTCGCGGCGGTGTCCAGCAGCGCGCGCACCGCATCGGGCACACCGTCGATCGCGGCCATGTGCACGGCGGGCGGAAGGCCGACCTCGGTGCGCGAGTTCAGTTCCGCGTCCGCATGCCCCACGGGGTCCCAGCGGACAAGCGCCTGCACGGTTGGTATCGCGGACTCGGCGACCACCGCGACCACTCCGCCGCTGGCGCGGTTGCGCACCAGTGCGCCGGCCGCCATCCATCGACGCAGCGTGTCCTCGGCCGCCCGCAGATCCTGGCGGCCCAGCAGCGCCCAGCTGTCCAGCAACAGCGCCGCACCGTATCCGCCCGGCGCGACGGGCTCGGCGCCGGGGGTCGCGACCACGACCGCCGGCTGTGGCGCCACCTCGGCCACCATCGCGTCGCCGCCGGAGGTGATCACCGTCGTTCCCGGGAAGGCCCGACCCAACTCCTCGGCGGTGCGCCGCGCCCCGACGACGACCGCGCGCACCGCATCCGAGCCGCACCGGGCGCAGCGCAGAGCGGGATGCGCCCGACCGCACCACCGGCACACCGCGCCCGCGGCATCGCGGTCGGGCAGCGACAGCGGACCGGTGCAGTGCCGGCACCGGGCGATGGTCCGGCACCGGGCGCATGCCAGTGCCGGCACATATCCGCGGCGGGGCACCTGAACCAGAACCGGTGTTCCGGCCTGCAACGCCTTGCGCGCGGCCTGTAGCGCCATCGACGGCAATCGGGCCGACCGGGCGGCCGGGTCGCGCTCCTGTTCGAACCCGCTGTCGTCGAGGGCCACGGCGCGCGGTGCGGCCGCCCGCACCACCGGCCGGAGCGCGACCAGGTCGTGCGCCCACCCGCTGCGGACCAACGCCTGCGCCTCCGATGTCCTGGCGTACCCGCCGATCAAGGCGGCACAGCGCAGTTGGTGCGACCGCAGCATCGCCACCTCCCGGGCATGCGGATACGGGGCGCGCGGTTCGGCGAGGTTGTCATCGCCGTCGTCCCACACCATCACCAAGCCGAGATCGGCGACGGGGGCGAACACCGAGCTGCGGGTGCCGATCACCAACCGGGCACTGCCGCGCAGCACCGCCAGCCAGCGCCGGTAGCGTTGCGACGGGCCGAGTCCCGCGGACAACGCGACCACCCGGTCTTCGTCGACGAGCCGGACGGCCGCGGCGTGCACCGCGTCGATGTCGCGCTGATCCGGCACGATCACCAACACCCCGCGACCCGAGTTGACCGTGACCGCCGCGACCTCGGCCAGGCGGTCTGGCCAGGCCTCCCCGGGCAGCGCCTGCCAGACCGCGCGGGCGGCGCGGCCGTCGGCCAACGCCGAGATGAACTGCTCGCCCCGGCCGTACGCGTGCCAGGCAGCCGGGTCGACCGGGCGGGCGCTGAACAATGCCGGCTGCGGCGGGTCCTGTTTCTCGACCCGGGCATGCCGCGGCGGAATGGCCAGCCGCAGGACGTCGGCGCGGGTGCCCGCATAGCGGGCCGCGACGGCGTCGGCCAGCCGACGGATCTCCGGCGTCAGCACCGGCTCTGGGGAAACCACCCGGTCGAGCCATCCGAGTTTGCCGACATGCTCTGTGTCGGAGCGTCTTTCCAGTACGAACGCATCGATCAGCCGACCGTGGAACCGCACGCGGACGCGGACGCCGGGCTGCGCGTCATCGGACTGCTCGGCCGATACCAGGTAGTCGAACTCACGGTCGAGGTGCGGCACCGTCAGCATCGGCAGCACACGGGCGATCGGCTCGTGTTCGGCGCGCGCTCTGGTGCCCGTCACCTACGAAGATGTAGCAGAGGGCTGTGACGCCCGCGCGGCGCGGCCGAAGAAGAACCCGGCGGTGATGAGCAGCAGCGAGGACGCATACACCCACCAGATCGGCACGGCCAGCATCTCTGTGTCTGGAGGCGCAAGGACGAACTTGGAGATGCCGATCATCGCGTCGGACACCGCGAAGCAGACCGCGCCGATGGCGGTCCACGGCGTCGGCAGACGGGCCAGCAGCGCGGCGCACACCATCGCGCCGAGCACCGCGATGTACAACGTGACCGGCACGGCCATACCCTCGGCGATCAACGCCGGCCAGAACCACACCAGCAAGGCGAGGCAGGCCGCGACCGTCACCGCAGCGGCCACCAACCGCGGCGCCGAACGGGCGGCCAATGGCAGCAGCGCGGCCAGAAAGCACAGGTGCGCGACGAGAAAGGCCGCCAGCCCCAGCACGAACGACGGCTCCCACCACGGCAGCGCCAGGAAGAAATCGCCCGCGGCTGAGAACAGCAGGGCCGCAACCAGCCAGCGACGTTCACGGGCGATCGGGTGGAGCAGTGCGGCAGCCGCGAGCAGCACCGCGGCTGCCGCCTTCACCGCCGGCTGCAGCATGAACTGGCCGGTCAGCTCCGCACCGCCGGGAAGCCGGACGGCGGTCACGATCAAAAACACGCCGTAGCAGGCGGCGACGGCCGCGGCCAGCACCCACAGCAGCCGGGTCCGCGGGTGAACGTACGGTGTGCTCATGTCCGTCGCTGACGTAGGGCCGGCCAGCCCCGAACCCATAGACGCCATTCTGCTGAAGGTACTTGAGAAAGTGCCGTTCCAGTTGACAACCGATGGAGGCGTGCAGGCCGCGCGGCAGCGGTTCAATGCCTTGCCGCGTGTCGAGGTCCATCCCGAGGTGCGCACCGAGGACCGCACGGTCGAGGGGCCCGGCGGGCCCATCCCGGTGCGGGTGTACCGGCCGCCGACCGCACACGAGACGCCGCGTCCGGTGGTGCTGTTCATCCACGGCGGCGGTTGGTCGGTCGGCGACATCGAAAGCTACGACGGCACTGCGCGTCTGCACGCGGCCGGCGCCGATGCGGTGGTGATCTCCATCGACTACCGGTTGGCGCCTGAGCACCCCTACCCCGCCGCCGTCGACGACGTATGGGCGGTCACGCAGTGGGTCGCCGCGCACACCGACGAGTTGCAGGTCGACGGGAGCCGACTCGCGGTGGCGGGCGATTCGGCAGGTGGCAACCTCGCCGCGGTGGTGGCGCAGCTGGCGCGTGACGCTGGCGGTCCGGCGCTCCGCTTCCAACTGCTGTGGTATCCGTCGACGACGTTCGACCTGTCGCTGCCGTCGTTCACTGAGAACGCCCGCGCGCCGGTCCTGACCACCGAGGCGGCCAGTAGCTTCTCGCGGTGGTACGTCGCGGACATGGATCTGTCGAATATGCCCGCGACGCTGGCGCCCGCGCGCGCAACGGACCTCACGGGCCTGCCGCCGGCCTACATCGCCGTCGCAGGACATGACCCGTTGCGCGACGACGGCGCCCGGTATGCCGAATTACTCTCGGCCGCCGGGGTTCCCGTCGAACTGCACAACGCGAGGACGCTGATTCACGGGTATCTCGGGTATGCCGGCGTGGTGCCCGCGGCCACGGAGGCCACCGAACGGGGATTGAGCGCGCTGCGCACCGCCTTGCACTCTGCGTGAGCACTTTCGGCGCGCACCGCAATACGCGAATACTGCGCACACGGCTGTTGGGCGCCCGCGCCTTCCACAGCCCTGGCCGCAGAATCCCGCCGATGGACGGCCGTCCTGCGGGGTACGGTGAGCCCAGGCTGAGCGGCACTGGGGAGGCCCAATGACAGATCCCGATCACGACACCGTCATCGTCGGCGCCGGGTTCTCCGGAATCGGCGCAGCAATCAACCTCGACAGAGCCGGTCTCGGCGACTATGCGATCATCGAGGCCGGCGACGGGCCCGGTGGGACGTGGTACTGGAACACCTATCCCGGTATCGCCGTTGATATTCCGTCGTGCTCTTACCAGTTCTCCTTCGAGCAGAGTCCGGACTGGACGCGCACGTACGCGCCGGGTCACGAATTGCGGGCCTACGCCGAGCACTGTGTCGACAAGTACGGCCTGCGCTCGAAGATCCGCTTCAACACCAAGGTGCTCGGCGCAGCGTTTGACGACGGCGAGAGCCTCTGGCGCATCGAACTCGACTCCGGTCAGACCGTCACCGCGCGGTTCCTGATCAATGCTTGCGGCGTCCTGATCACCCCGAATCTGCCCGACATCGACGGGGTCGACTCGTTCGCCGGCGTCACGATGCACACCGCGCGCTGGGACCATGAACAGGATTTGACGGGCAAACGGGTCGCGGTCATCGGGACCGGCGCGTCAGCGGTGCAGGTGATTCCCGAGATCGCACCGGTCGTCAAGCAGCTCAACGTTTTTCAGCGCACACCCATCTGGTGTTTCCCGAAGTTCGACGTGTCGCTGTCGCCGATCGCGCGGCGGATGATGCGGCTGCCGGGCGGTCATGTGGTGCAACGGCTGCTCAGCCAGGCCTACGTCGAGTTGACCTTCACGCTGCCCGCCCAGTACTTCACTCTCAACCCGATGGCCAAGAACATGTCGAAGGTCGGCGAGGCGTATCTGCGCAAGCAGGTCGACGACCCCGAGGTTCGCGAAAAGCTCACGCCGCGCTACGCGGTCGGATGCAAGCGGCCCGGTTTCCACAACACCTATCTGTCGACGTACAACCGCGACAACGTGGAGTTGGTCACCGAGCCGATCGACAAGATCACCGGTTCGGGAGTCGCCACCGCCGACGGCATGACCCGCGAGGTCGACGTGCTGATCCTGGCTACCGGATTCCGGGTGATGGATGCCGACGACATGCCGACCTATCCGGTCACCGGCGCGGGCGGCCGCTCTTGGAGCCGGCACTGGCAGGAGCACCGACTGCAGGCCTACGAAGGGGTCAGCGTGCCCGGCTTCCCCAACTTCTTCACCGTGTTCGGGCCCTACGGCTACGTCGGCTCGTCGTACTTCGCGCTGATCGAGACCCAGACGCACCACATCGTGCGCTGCCTCGAACAGGCCCGGCGCAAGCACGCACGCCGGGTCGAGGTGACCCAGGAGGCCAACGACCGCTACTTCGCCGAGATGATGCGCAAGCGCCACCGGCAGATCTTCTGGCAGGACAGCTGCAAACAGGCCAACAGCTACTACTTCGACAAGAACGGCGACGCGCCGCTACGGCCGACGACCACGCTCGAGGCGATGTGGCGCAGCCGCCGCTTCCCGCTGAGCGATTACACGTTCAGTTGACCCGCGATTTGTGGAGTGTCACCGGCGCTCACCGCCGGTGCGACTCCACAAATCGCTACTAGACCGAGGCCTTGAGCTCGTCGACCTTGTTGAGCTGCTCCCACGGCAGCTCGACGTCGGTGCGGCCGAAGTGGCCGTACGCGGCGGTCTGCGCGTAGATCGGCCGCAGCAGATCCAGGTCGCGCACGATGGCGCCGGGGCGTAGATCGAACACCGAGGTGATGGCCTTCTCGATACGGGTCGGGTCGACGGTCGCGGTGCCGAACGTCTCGACGAACAGCCCGACCGGGGCGGCCTTGCCGATCGCGTAGGCCACCTGGACCTCGACCCGCTCGGCCAGCCCCGCTGCGACGACGTTTTTCGCCACCCAGCGCATCGCGTAGGCCGCGGACCGGTCCACCTTGGACGGATCCTTACCGGAGAACGCGCCGCCGCCGTGACGGGCCCAGCCGCCGTAGGTGTCGACGATGATCTTGCGTCCCGTCAGGCCCGCGTCGCCCATTGGGCCGCCGAGCACGAACTTGCCGGTCGGGTTGACCAGCAGCCGGAAGTCGGAGGTGTCCATCGTGTCGTGGTTCAGGTCGGCCAGCACGGTGTTGACGACCTTCTCGCGGATGTCCGGGGTCAGCGTCGCCTCCAGGTCGATTCCGGCGGCGTGCTGGGTCGAGAGCACCACGGTGTCCAGGCGAACCGGCGTGTAGCCGTCGTACTGCACGGTGACCTGGGTCTTCCCGTCGGGCCGCAGGTAGTCGAGCACGCCGCTCTTGCGGACCTCGGTCAGTCGGCGCGACAGCCGGTGCGCGAGCGCGATCGGCAGCGGCATCAACTCGGGCGTGTCCTTGATCGCGTAGCCGAACATCAGGCCCTGGTCGCCGGCACCCTGCAGGTCGAGCGGGTCGCCGGCACCCTCGACGCGGGTCTCGTGCGCGGTGTCGACGCCCATGGCGATATCGGGCGACTGTGCGCCGATGCCGATGTTGACCCCGCAGGTCTCACCGTCGAAGCCCTTCTCCGAGGAGTCATAGCCGATGTCCAGGATGCGCGCCCGCACGGTGTTGGTGATGTCGGCGAAGGCTTCCTTGGCCGTCGTCGTCACCTCGCCGACGACGTGCACCTGCCCGGTCGTTACCAGTGTCTCCACCGCGACGCGCGACTTGGGATCGTCGGCGAGCAACGCGTCGAGCACCGAATCGCTGATCGCGTCGCAGATCTTGTCGGGGTGGCCCTCGGTTACCGATTCACTGGTGAACAGCCGAGCTTCACTCACGGGGTGTTCCTTCCGCTCAAAGTCATTTCGAGATAGTTAGTTCTTCAAGTTATCGGTGTGCCCTGTTGCACCCAAGCGGGTACTTCGGTCGCGCGCAAGCCTTTCACGCAGCCAGATACGTGATTCGGGCTACCCGCCCCCGCTCTGCAGGAAGGCCACGATCGCGTCCACGATACGGCTGGCCATCAGAGTTTTCGACCCATGCTCCAAAGCGGACTCGGTGCCGTCGGCCGCGAGCAGCCAGCCGTCGTTGTTGTCCACCTCGAACGCCCGATTCTCGCCCACGGCGTTGACCACGAGCAAATCACATCCCTTGCGCTGTAGCTTCGCGCGGGCGTGGTGGAGCACGTCGCCGTTGGCATCGCCGGTCTCGGCAGCGAACCCGACGATCGCGCGCATATTGGGGAGCTGGCCGTCGGCGCGGGCCCGCACCGTACCCGCCAGCACGTCCTCGGTGCGGGTCAGCTCGATGGTCGGGGCGGCGTCGGGGTCGGCGGACTTCTTGATCTTGGCGGTCTGCATCTGCGTCGGCCGGAAGTCGGCGACAGCGGCGGCCATCACCAGCACGTGGGCGTCCGGAGCGTGTTTGGAGACGGCGTCCTTAAGTTGGGCCGCCGAGCCGATGTGCACGACGTCCACGCCGGCCGGGTCGATCAACCCCGCGGTGTTGCCGGCGATCAGCGTGACGTCGGCGCCGCGCTGGGCCATGACACGGGCCATCGCGTAACCCTGCTTGCCCGAACTGCGGTTGCCGATGAACCGGACGGGGTCGATCGGCTCGCGGGTGCCACCGGCCGACACCAGCACCTTGACGCCGGACAGGTCGTAGGGCAGCGCGTCGCCCCTGGTCAGCAGGAGCTGAGCCAGCGTGGTGATCTCCTCGGCTTCGGGTAGCCGGCCCGCACCGCTGTCGGATCCGGTCAGCCGGCCCGACGCGGGTTCGAGCACAACGGCACCGCGCCGCCGCAACGTGGCGACGTTCTCCACGGTCGCCGGGTGAAACCACATCTCGGTGTGCATGGCCGGGACGAACAGCACCGGGCAGCGCGCCGTCAGCAGCGTGGCGGTCAGCAGGTCGTCGGCCCTACCCGCCACGGCACGCGCCAGGAGGTCCGCGGTGGCCGGCGCGACGACGACGAGGTCGGCTTCCTGGCCGAAGCGGACGTGAGGGACCTCATGTACGTCGTCCCAGACGCCCGTGTGGACGGGGTTACCGGAGAGCGCTTCAAAGGTGGCCGCACCGATGAACCGCAGCGCGGACTCGGTGGGCACGACGCGGACGGTGTGGCCGGCCTCGGTGAGCTGCCTGACCATGGTCGCCGCCTTGTAGGCCGCGATACCACCGGCGACGCCGACGATGATCCGCTTGGGCTCCATGGCGGCCGCTCCCCTATGACTCGCTGGTTGCTACTCGCCTTCGGTGTGCTCGAGCAGGTCGCTGTGGATCTCGCGCAACGCGATCGAAAGCGGCTTCTCCTGCAGGCCGGGCTCCACCAGCGGGCCGACGTATTCGAGGATGCCGTCGCCGAGTTGGTTGTAGTAGTCGTTGATCTGACGCGCACGCTTGGCGGCGTAGATGACCAGCGCATACTTGCTCGACGCGCGGTCGAGCAGCTCGTCGATCGGCGGATTGGTGATGCCCAGCGGCGTGTCGTAGGCGCTGGCTGAAACGTCGATGGACGTGTCGATGTCGTCGACAGCGGTCAGCTGCGCGTCGGCGTGCGGGGTGCTCACGTAGAAAATCTCCTGGCGGTTTGGCTGGATGCTGGGTAGCTGTCGGGCCCGTCGGCGCCATACCGGCGTGTCGTTATCGGTGGGCCACCAGCAAGGATACCAATTCGGCGCAGGCAGACTCCAATTGACTGTTCACGACGACCGTGTCGAAGTCGCCCTGCGCGGCCAATTCGGCTCGCGCGGTCGCCAGGCGGCGTTCCATCGCCTCCGGGCTCTCGGTCCCGCGCCGCCTCAGCCGGCTCTCGAGTTCCGCCCAGCTGGGCGGGGCGAGAAAGACGGTGAGCGCCTCGGGCATGGCGTTCTTGACGGCGCGCGCGCCCGCCAGATCCACCTCGATTAGAACGGGTCTGCCCGCTGCGACGGCATCGCGGACGGGCTGGGCCGGGGTGCCGGAGCGGTGTAGGCCGCCGTGAATCTCCGCCCATTCGAGAAGATCGCCGCGGGCGATCAGGTCTCGGAATCGGTCAGGTGTTACGAATGAGTAATCGACGCCGTCGACCTCGCCGGGCCGCGGGGCCCGAGTGGTCACGGACACGCTGAAATGCAGGTCGGGAAGGCGTTCGCGCAGACAGCGAACGACGGTCGACTTCCCGACGGCTGAGGGGCCGGACAGCACAACTACCCGGCCGGCCCCTCGGCCGGCGCTCAAACTTCTGCGCCTAGGACTGGTCGAACTTTTCCAGCAGCGCCTTGCGCTGGCGATCGCCGAGGCCACGCAACCGGCGAGTCGGCGCGATCTCGAGTTCGGTCATGATCTCCTGCGCCTTGACCTTGCCCACCTTCGGCAACGCCTCCAGAAGCGCAGAAACCTTCATCTTGCCCAGGACCTCATCGGTCTCGGCATCCTTGAGCACCTGCTTGAGGTTGGTACCGCCGCGCTTGAGCCGGTCCTTCAATTCGGCTCTGGCTCGACGTGCGGCGGCAGCCTTCTCCAACGCGGCCGCGCGCTGTTCGTCGGTCAACTGGGGAAGGGCCACGAGTTCCTCCGTCTCTACACCATCAATATTTACTGCCTCGGCTGGTAGGAAAATCCAGAACAGCCAGCGACGACGACCGTACCCACGCAGGCTGACTAAAGCGAACGCCACCCCCTCGTTACGGCATCAAAAGCCCAGCTTGTAGGGCGCTCGCGCACTCGGAGCACAGCACGCAATTCGACGCCCGAAACGGTGAAATCACACCTCTTCCCGCCGGAACTGCCTGTATATCAAGGTATTTCGGGCCGCGAGCCGGTCGTTTTCACCCGCTCGGCGCGTGACCTCCGCCACATCGCGACCCGACCGAGCCGACAAAAAAGAAAATTCTCGCTGGTCATCCGCATTCGGGCGTGTCGCGCGGCCGGTGATTGTGACGGTTGTGACAGGCGTTTCTAATGTGGCATCTGAGGCTTGGCCGTGCGCGCCTCAGGCCAGGTAGGCCACGGTGTCGCGCATCGCGTCGCCGGCGGCCCGCAACGCCGTGACATCGGGGCCGGCGCGCAGCACCGCACGGGAGACCGCGGGCAGCAACTGGCCGCGTTCGGCTCCCCCGAGGCCGCCGAGCGCCTCGGGCCGCCCGCCCTGTGCACCCACGCCGGGAACCAGTACCGGGCCACCGAGCGTGCTGAGGTCGGGCGGGTCGGTCAGCGTCGCGCCCACGACGACTCCGACCGAACCCGGCCTGTCGCGGTTGACCGACGCGGCCGCGTCGACGATCGACTGCGCGACGGACACGTCACCGGCGGCGGCGCGCTGTACGGTCGCGCCTTCGGGATTCGACGTCGCGGCCAGCACGAACACCCCGCGGCGGTGCGCGTGAGCGGTGTCGAGCAGCGGTTGCAGGGAGCCGAAACCCAGATACGGCGACGCGGTGACCGCATCGGACGCCAGCGGGGAGTCACCCGCCCACGCCGCAGCGTAGGCGGCCATCGTCGAGCCGATGTCACCCCGCTTGGCGTCGGCGAGCACCAGCACCCCCGCGGCGCGGAGCCCGGCGATCGTGCGTTCGAGGACCGCGAAGCCGGCGGCGCCGTAGGCCTCGAAGAACGCGACCTGCGGCTTGACCACCGCGAAGCCGGCGAACGCCGCCACACAGATGTCGCAGAAGGCCTTCAGCCCGTCGGCACTGAGCGGTAAACCCCACGCGCGCAGCAACTCCGGGTGCGGGTCGATGCCCACACACAGGGGTCCGCGTCGCGATACCGCATCGGCCAGCCGGTGACCGAACCCGTCCACCGCTACGGCCCCAGCGTGCTGTGCAGTTCCTGCAGCGACATCACGTCGATGTCACCGCGGATGGCCGCCTCGATGCCTTGTACGGCCGCCGACGCGCCCTGCACCGTCGTCACGCACGGGATGTTGTTGGCCACCGCGGCCGAACGGATCTCATAACCGTCCACCCGGGGGCCCGAATTGCCGTACGGGGTGTTGATCACCATGTCGACCTCGCCGGCCTTGAGTAGGTCCACCGCCGATGCGGTGGGCCGGCCGTCGCCGGGGGGTTCGAAGTGCTTGCGGACCTCGTCACAGGGAATCCCGTTGCGGCGCAGCATTTCCGCGGTGCCTTCGGTGGCCAGCACCCGGAATCCCAGGTCGGCCAGCCGCTTGACGGGGAATACCAGCGACCGCTTGTCGCGGTTGGCCACCGACACGAAGACGGTGCCCTCGATGGGCAGCGATCCGTAGGCCGCGGTCTGGCTCTTGGCGAATGCGCTGCCGAAGTCGCGGTCGATGCCCATCACTTCGCCCGTGGACTTCATCTCCGGTCCCAACAGGTTGTCGATCTGAGCTCCGTCGGCCCGGCGAAAGCGATTGAACGGCAGGACCGCTTCCTTCACCGCCACCGGCGCGCTGCGGGCGGCCGTGGCGCCGTCGCCGGTGCGTACCAGCACACCTTCCTCGCGGAGTTCGGCAATCGTCGCGCCCAACATGATCCGGGCGCACGCCTTCGCCAGTGGCACGGCCGTGGCTTTGGAGACGAACGGGACCGTGCGACTTGCCCGCGGATTGGCCTCGAGCACGTAGAGCACGTCATCTTTGAGTGCGTACTGCACGTTGAGCAGGCCGACGACCCCGATACCGTGCGCGATGGCCTCCGTGGCGCGACGCACCGACTCGATATCGCTGCGGCCCAACGTCACCGGCGGCAGCGCGCACGACGAATCGCCCGAGTGGATCCCGGCCTCCTCGATGTGCTCCATGATGCCGCCGATGTAGACCTCGGTGCCGTCGCACAGCGCGTCGACGTCGATCTCGATCGCATCTTCGAGGAAGCGGTCGACCAGAACCGGATGCTCGGGCGACAGTTCGGTCGCGCGTTCGATGTAGCCCTGCAGGGTGGCGTCGTCGTAGACGATCTCCATACCCCGGCCACCGAGGACGTACGACGGCCGCACGAGCACGGGATAGCCGATGTCGGCGGCGATGCGACGGGCCTGCTCGAAGCTGGTCGCAGTGCCGAAGCGCGGTGCGGGCAGACCGGCGTTCGTCAGCACTTCGCCGAACGCGCCGCGATCCTCGGCGAGGTCGATCGCCGCAGGGCTGGTGCCGACGATCGGCACACCGGCGTTCTGCAACCGTTCGGCCAGGCCCAGGGGCGTCTGCCCGCCAAGTTGTACGATTACGCCGACGACACCGGGACCGCCTGCGCCGGAGGCTGATTCGGCGTAATACACCTCGAGAACGTCCTCGAAGGTGAGCGGTTCGAAGTAGAGCCGGTCGGCGGTGTCGTAGTCGGTGGACACCGTCTCGGGGTTGCAGTTGACCATGACCGTCTCGAAACCGGCCTGGCTCAGCGTCGTTGCGGCGTGCACACAGCTGTAGTCGAACTCGATACCCTGCCCGATGCGGTTGGGGCCCGAGCCGAGGATCAGCACCTTGGGCCTGTCGACCTGTGGCGCCACCTCGGTCTCGGCAGCGGGGTCGAGCTCGTAGCTGCTGTAGTGATACGGCGTCCTGGCCTCGAACTCGGCCGCGCAGGTGTCCACGGTCTTGAACACTGGGTGGATGCCCAGCCGTTCCCGTAGCGCCCGCACTCCCACCTCACCGGCGAGTTCCGGCCGCAGCGCGGCGATCTGGCGGTCGGACAACCCGTGATACTTGGCACGTCGCAACAGCCTGGCGTCCAGCACCGGCGCGTCGACGATCTCGGTGCGCAGGCCGACGAGTCCGGCGATCTGCTCGACGAACCATGGGTCGACGCCGGAGGCCTGTGACACCTGCTCGACGGTGGCGCCCTTGCGCAGCGCCAGTTCCAAGTCGTAAAGCCGCCCGTCGGACGGCGTCTGCAACCGCGCAAGCAACGCGTCGGCGGTGACCGTGTCCTCTTGGGGGTCGGCTTTGGTCCAGAACCCGGCGCGGCCGGTCTCCAGGGAGCGCATCACCTTGCCGAGCGCCTCGATGAAGTTGCGGCCCAACGACATCGCCTCGCCGACCGACTTCATCGTGGTGGTCAGCGTGCCGTCGGCGCCGGGGAACTTCTCGAACGCGAAGCGGGGTGCTTTGACGACGACGTAGTCCAGCGTCGGCTCGAAACAGGCCGGCGTCTCCTTGGTGATGTCGTTGACGATCTCGTCGAGCGTGTAGCCGATCGCGAGTTTGGCGGCGATCTTGGCGATCGGGAAGCCGGTTGCCTTGGAGGCCAACGCGCTCGAGCGCGACACCCGCGGGTTCATCTCGATCACGATCAGGCGACCGTCGGCCGGGTTGACGGCGAACTGGATGTTGCAGCCACCGGTGTCGACGCCGACCTCGCGCAGGATCGCGATGCCCAGGTCCCGCATCGTCTGGTACTCGCGGTCGGTCAGCGTCATCGCCGGCGCGACGGTGACCGAGTCGCCCGTGTGCACGCCCATCGGGTCGACGTTCTCGATCGAGCACACCACGACCACGTTGTCGCGGCCGTCGCGCATCAACTCGAGTTCGTATTCCTTCCAGCCGTAGATCGACTCCTCGATGAGCACGTTCGCACTCGGGGATGCGGCGAGCCCGTCACCGGCCATCCGGTCGACGTCCTCGGCGGAGTACGCCATGCCCGAGCCCAGACCGCCCATGGTGAAGGAGGGGCGAACGACGACAGGCAGGCCCAACTCGCCGACGGTTTCCCGCACCTCGTCCATCGTGAAACAGACACGGGATTTCGCTGACTCGCCGCCGACCTTGGCGACGATGTCCTTGAACCGCTGCCGGTCCTCACCGCGCTGGATGGCCTCGAAGTCGGCGCCGATCAACTCGACGCCGTGCCGGGCGAGCGCCCCGTTCTCCGAAAGTGCGACCGCGGTGTTCAACGCGGTCTGGCCGCCGAGCGTCGCCAACAGGCCGTCAATCTTGTTGCCGCGCTCGGCCTGCTGGGCGATGACCCGCTCGACGAACGCCGGTGTGATCGGTTCAACGTAGGTGTGGTCCGCGTACTCGGGATCGGTCATGATCGTCGCCGGATTCGAGTTGATCAGGCTGACCTGCAATCCCTCGGATCTCAGTACGCGGCAGGCCTGGGTGCCGGAGTAGTCGAACTCGGCGGCCTGCCCGATCACGATCGGCCCGGAGCCGATCACCAGCACGTGGTTGAGGTCGGTGCGACGTGGCATCTACTGCACACCCCTTCTCACAGCGAGTGTGCGATTTCGTACGCGATACGCCAGTCGGGGCGTATCAATCCGCACAGTCACGCGTTTTCTCCTGCCATCAGATCGACGAACTGGTCGAACAAGTAGTTCGCATCATGTGGTCCTGCCGCGGCCTCGGGGTGGTACTGCACCGAAAAGGCAAGCCCGCTGACGAGTTTGACGCCCTCGACCACACCGTCGTTGGCACAGGTGTGGCTGACGATCGCCTCGCCGAACGGGGTATCGAAGCGTTCTCCCGCCTCACCCTCCAACGCGAACCCATGGTTTTGCGCGGTGATGGCGACCGCGCCGGTCGCGTGGTCGATCACCGGCACGTTGATGCCGCGGTGGCCGAACACCATCTTGTAGGTGGAGCGTCCGAGCGCCCGGCCCAGGATCTGGTTGCCGAAGCAGATGCCGAACAGCGGGATTCCCGCGCCGAGCACCTCGCGCGTGACGGCGACGATGTGGTCGGCGGTCGCGGGGTCGCCGGGCCCGTTGGACAGGAACACCCCGTCCGGTTTCAGGTCGGCGATCTGCTCGTAGGTCGCCGACGCGGGCAGCACATGGCTGCGGATACCGCGCCTCGCGAAATTGCGGGGTGTGTTGGTCTTGATGCCGAGGTCGATCGCGGCCACCGTGAATCGCTGTGGCCCTTCGGGTTCCACCACATAAGTGACGTCGGTGCTGACCTCGCCGGCTAGGTCGGCGCCGAGCATCGCGGGCTGCTCGCGCACCCGGCTGAGCAGTTCGTCGGGTTCGGCCAGCGCCGGACCCGAGAACACGCCGGCCTTCATCGAACCTCGACTGCGCAGATGCCGAACCACCGCGCGGGTGTCGATGCCCGCGACGCCGACGATGCCCTGGCGTTCGAGTTCCTCGTCCAGCGTGCCGGTGGCGCGCCAGTTCGAGGCTCGCGGCGACGGATCGCGCACCGCATAGCCGGCCACCCAGATTTTGTCACCGCGACTCTCGGCATCCTCGTTGTTCCAACCGGTGTTGCCGATCTGCGGTGCGGTCGCGATCACGATCTGACCGTGGTAGCTCGGATCGGTCAGCGTCTCCTGGTAGCCGGACATGCCGGTGGAGAACACCGCTTCGCCGAGCGTCTGGCCGATCGCGCCGTATGTCGTGCCGGTGAACACCCGACCGTCTTCGAGCACCAGCAGTGCCCTTTCGGTTGCGGTCACACCGCCTCCTGTTCCACCCAATGTGAGTACTCGCCACGGTCGTTGGCGCGGAAACCGGTGTCGATCTCGGTACCCGACGGCAGCCGCCACCGGATCGCGAGAATGCCCTCGTGCGTCATCGCCTTACCTGCGATGCCACGCTCGGTGCGGATCTCGGTGATCGCCTCGTCGGGAATCCAGATCGGGACTGCGCCGCTGCGCTGCAACATGATTCCTTCGGGGTAGCGGGTCAGCACGGCTTTGGTTCGGAAGCCGAGATCGCCGACGACGATCCGGTCGTTCCAGTGCGGAGCGAGCGTGCTGCCGACGTAGAGGCCCTTGGTGGCCGACACGATCGCCGGACCGACGGTGTCCGGAAGCGGGGGCAGCGTGCCGATGAGCTTCACCTGACGCTCGGCACGTCGGCGCCAGCCACGGATCATCGCCTGAATCAGCACCGCGATGAGGACGGCGACGACGGCGGCCATGACCAGCGATCCGACGAGTGTGCCGGTATTCATGCCGGGCTCTTCCCGTCCCGCGCAGTCACCTTGCCGCGAAGCAACGTCAACGTCACGGCCGCGGGCAAGACGAGCGCCTCGTAGGGCGTGTTCGCCGATCGGCTGGCCAGCGCGGAGCCCTCGACGGTCCACGTCGCATCGGGATCCACGACGGTCAGGTTGGCCGGTTCGCCGATCTCCAGCGGCCTGCCCTGATCGGGCAAGCCGACGATCTCTGCGGGCCGCTCGCTCATCACGCGCGCGACGTCTCGCCAGGTCATCAGCCCCGGCCGCACCATCGTCTCGACCACGACCGACAGCGCCGTCTGCAGACCGAGCATGCCTGGGCGCGCAACGGAAAACTCGCAGCACTTCTCGTGTTCGGCGTGCGGGGCATGATCGGTGGCCACGCAGTCGATGATCCCGTCCGCCAGCGCGCGGCGCAGCGCCTGCGCATCGGAGGCCTCGCGCAGCGGCGGGTTCACCCGGTAGCGCCCGTCATAGGTCGCCAAGCGTTCGTCGTCGAGCAACAGGTGGTGCGGGGTGACCTCGGCGGAGACTGAGATGCCCTGCGCCTTGGCCCACCGCACGAGTTCGACGGTGCCCGCGGTGGAGGCGTGGCAGATGTGCACCCGCGCCCCGGCATCGCGGGCCAGCAGCGCATCGCGCGCGACGATCGACTCTTCGGCGGCGCGCGGCCACCCGCCCAGGCCGAGCCGGGCCGCGTTGGGCCCCTCGTGGGCCACCGCGCCGGCCGTGAGCCGCGGCTCCTCGGCATGCTGGGCGATCAGCACCCCGAGTCCGGTGGCATATTCGAGCGCCCGGCGCATGATCAGCGGGTCGTGCACACAGAGGCCGTCGTCGGAGAACATCCGCACCTGTGCGGCGCCGGCGGCCATCATGCCCATCTCGGTGAGCTGGGTGCCGGCCAGCCCGACCGTCACTGCGCCGACCGGATGCACGTCGACCAGGCCAACCTGCTGACCGCGCTGCCAGACGTGGTCGGTGACGACCGGGCTGTCGGCCACCGGATTGGTGTTGGCCATTGCGAACACCGCGGTGTAGCCACCCAAAGCCGCTGCGGCCGAGCCGGTTTCGATGTCCTCGGCGTACTCCCGCCCCGGCTCGCGCAGATGGGTGTGCAGGTCGACGAAGCCGGGCAGCAGAATCTGGCCCGACGCGTCGACGACCTCGTCGGCACTGTCCGGAATGGAGAGCCCCGCCCCGATGTCGGCGATCTGCCCGTCGGCCACCAGCACGTCGACGATGTCACCCTCGCCGTAGAGCCGCACTCCCCTTATCAGTACCGAACTCATGCGCTGATCGCCCCTTCCTCAGCTCCGACCAGAAGATGGAACAGCACCGCCATCCGGATGTGCACGCCGTTGGAAACCTGTTGCAGCACAGCCGATTGCGTCGAGTCGGCGACCGCGAACGCGATCTCCATACCGCGCACCATCGGGCCGGGATGCAGCACGACCGCGTTGCCGGGCAGCAGTGCCTGCCGCTTCTCGGACAGCCCGTAGAGCACCGAGTACTCCCTGGCCGACGGGAAGAAGCCGCCGGTCATGCGTTCGGCCTGAACGCGAAGCATCAGAACCGCGTCGGCGATGGGCAGTTCGGCGTCCAGGTCGTGCGACACCGTGACTGGCCAGTCACCCACCCCGACCGGCAACAGCGTGGGCGGTGCGACCAGGACCACCTCGGCGCCGAGGGTGTGCAGCAGCAGCACGTTGGACCGCGCCACCCGGCTGTGCAGGACGTCGCCGACGATCACCACCCGCTTGCCCTCGATGTCGCCCAGGCGCTGACGGATGGTGAGCGCGTCGAGCAACGCCTGGGTGGGATGCTCGTGGGTGCCGTCGCCGGCGTTGATGACCGCAGGGCCGTGCCCATCCTCGGTGGCCGTCCACTCGGCGAGTTGCTGCGGCGCTCCCGAGGCCGGGTGCCGCAGGATCAGCGCGTCGGCGCCGGCGGCGCGCAGGGTCAGCGCGGTGTCGCGCAACGACTCCCCTTTGGACACCGACGAACCCGACGCACTGACGTTGATGACGTCGGCGCTCATCCACTTGCCCGCGACCTCGAACGAGACCCGGGTGCGGGTGGAGTTCTCGTAGAACATCGTGATGATCGTGCGCCCGCGCAGGGTCGGCAGCTTCTTGACCTCGCGGCCGAGCAGCGCCTGGCTGAAGCGGTCGGCGTTGTCGAGGATCGCCAACGCGTCGTCGCGCGACAGATCCGCGGCCGAGAGCAGATGTTTCATGTTGGTCTCTTCTTCGCGCAAGCGCTCATCACCGTTTCGGACCTCCGTGCGGAGCCAGCGAAATGCCGTCGGCCCCATCGATTTCGGCGAGCCGGACCTTGACGTTCTCGGTTCGGGACGTCGGCACGTTCTTGCCCACGTAGTCCGCGCGCAGCGGTAGCTCACGGTGACCGCGGTCGACGAGGACCGCCAGCTGCACCGCCTTGGGCCGACCGATGTCGCGCAACGCATCCAATGCCGAGCGCACCGACCGGCCCGTGTAGAGCACGTCGTCGACGAGGATCACCAGGGCCTGGTCGATACCGCCCTCGGGAATCGACGTCTCCTCCAGTGCGCGGGGCGGTTTGAAGCCGAGATCGTCGCGGTACAGCGTGTTGTCCAAGGCGCCGTGGGCGACCGCGACTCCGGAGAACTCGTTGATCTTCTCGGCGAGCCGGGTGGCCAGGGTGACACCGCGCGTCGGGATGCCGAGTAGCACCACGCGGGGAGCATCGGCACCGTCGAGTGCGGTCTTCTCGATGATCTGATGGGCAATGCGGGAGATGGTCCGGCTGACGTCCGCTGCGGACATCAACTCCCGGTCGGTGCTTGACGAGTCCGAATGCGCGCCCAAGCGACTCTGACCTCCTTCTCCGCCTCTCTGGACGGCTCCTTAAAGGACGTCGAAACTGCGGCCGAGCTTAGCACCCGGATCGTGGCGCGCCATCAGCGCCACGGCCACGTCTGGAATGCCCGCCGCGTCAGTAGGCTTGCGCCGATGAAGCTCGACGGCAACCAAGCGTCCATCCGCGAGGCGATCGACGCCGGCCTCCTTGCCGGCGCCGTTACCCTGGTGTGGCACGCCGGACAGGTGCGTCAAGTCAACGAATTGGGTCATCGCGACGTCGACGCCGGGCTCCCGATGCAACGCGACACGATCTTTCGCATCGCTTCGATGACGAAACCCGTGACGGTCGCGGCCGCCATGAGCCTCCTCGACGAGGGCCGGTTCGCCCTCGGCGATCCCATACTCCGCTGGGTGCCCGAGCTCGGCGACATGCGGGTGCTGGTGGACCCGCGCGGCGAGCTCGACAAGACCACACCTGCCCGACGCGCCATCACGTTCGACGACCTGATGACGCATCGCAGCGGCCTGGCCTACTCGTTCTCGGTACTGGGCCCGCTGAGCCGCGCGTACTCCCGGATGTCGTTCCGCCAGGATCAGGACCGCTGGCTGGGCGAGCTGGCCGAACTTCCGCTCGTGCACCAGCCCGGTGAGCGCCTGACCTACAGCCATGCCACCGACGTCCTGGGGATCGCGCTGTCTCGAATGGCGGGCAAACCGCTGTCCGAGGTTCTGCGCGAACGAATCTTCGAGCCGCTGCAGATGGTCGATACCGGGTTCTCCGTCGGCACGGCCGGCCGGCGCCGCGCCGCGACGATGTACCAGCTCGACCAGGACAACACCCTGCAGCACGACGTGATGGGACCGGCGCATATCACCGATCCCCCGTTCTGCACCGGCGGTGCGGGGTTGTGGTCGACCGTCGACGACTACCTGCGCTTCGCCCGAATGCTGTTGGCCGGCGGCACCCTGGACGGGACCCGGGTGCTGTCGAAGGAGTCAGTGCGGCTGATGCGCACCGACCGGCTGACCAATGAGCAGAAGCGCCAGAACTTCCTGGGCGCACCGTTCTGGGTGGGTCGCGGGTTCGGCTTGAACCTGTCGGTGGTGACCGACCCGGCGAAGTCACGCCAGCTGTTCGGGCCGGGCGGGCTGGGCACGTTCAGTTGGCCGGGCGCCTACGGCACCTGGTGGCAGGCCGACCCGTCGGCGGACCTGATCCTCATCTATCTGATCCAGAACCTCCCGGATCTCAACTTCGACGCGGCCGCGATCGCAGGCAACACCTCCCTGGCCAAACTGCAGACCGCACAGCCGAAGTTCGTGCGCCGCACCTACCAGGCGCTCGAAATCTGATAATCACGCCGTCCCGCGTCCCGCTCGCTCCAGGGCTTGGCGGGCATAGGCTCGCACGTCCGCGTCGCCGTCTTCGAGCGCGACACCGAGTGCGTCCCGCGCAGCCTGCTCGGATGCCACCCAACGGGTCAGGCTGAGCACAGCGGCCTTGCGGACGTCGAGATGCTGGTCGGCCAGCGCCAGCGACAGCGTCGGCACCGCCACGGCCGGCGCTGCTCCGGCGAGTGCGCGTGCGGCTCCCTCGCGCACCTGCCAAGCCGGTTCGTTGAGCGCGTCGCGTACGCCGGGTTCGTCGTCGTCATCGCATCCGACCGTCCCGAGCGCCGCGAGCGCGGCTGCGCGGACCAACGGGTCTGTGTCGGCCACCAGGCGGCGCACCGCATCGGCCCCGCTGCCGAGCGCCGCCAGACCATTGGCCGCCGCGATGCGGACCTCTCGATTGTCGTCGGTCGCCGCGGTGGCCACGCCTTCGGTGTCGTCGACCGACACCAGCGCACGAACCCCTTCGATGCGCACGCGGTGATCGGTGTCGTCGAGCGCCCGCCGGTACACCTCATCGCTGCCCACACGCCGGACGGCCAGCACGTAGACCGCCACCGCGCGCACAGTCGGGTCCACCGAATTGCGGTGCGCGGCAATGCGTTCTGGACCCGGAAGTACCTCCACCAGCTCACGCGTTCCGGCGGCCCCTGCGCGCCGCACTCCCGCGTCGACGTCGGCCAACGCGGCGAGCAGCGGAACCTCGTATCCGTCGGGCAGATGCTCGACCAAGGTGTCGACCGCGGTGCGACGCACCCCGGCATCCGCATCACTGAGGAACTCCGCCAGGTCGGGCACCGACGGTAACTCCAGGGCGAGCACCGCGGCGATGCGCGGGGACGGTGGCTGCGCCGCTGCGGTGGGGCGGAGCCGAGACGCACCGTTCGCCGGCGCCCGGCCCGTGGTGATCGGCGGCTGGTGCACATGGGTCACCGGATCGTCGGAGGGCAGATGCTCCAGGTCGGGCACCGCGACGAAATACGGTGCGACGGGCCGTTTCAGGAAGGTCATCGACCCGTCGGGGCCCTTACGCAGGTTCAGGTGGTAGCGCCAGCCCTCGTCGTCGCGTTCCGGTAGGTCGGCGCGGTCGTGATAGAGGCCCCATCGCGATTCGGTGCGCGTCAGCGACGAGCGCGCCGCCATCTCGGCGCAATCGCGGATGAACGACACCTCGACCGCGCGCATCAGCTCGTGCGGCGTCGTGGCACCCATGTCCGCGATTTCGGTGCGCATCCGCTCGAAGGTCTCGATCGCGATCGACAGCTTGGTCGCCGTTTTCGGCGGTGCCACATAGTCGTTGACGAACCTGCGCAGTTTGTACTCCACCTGCGGCTGGGGTGGGCCATCGGGTTTGCGGAGCGGACGGTAGACCAGCTCGTGTGCCTCGCGAAGCTGATCGCGCGGCAACGAGTCCGGCGCGGCTACCTGGTCCAGCGTCGAGGCCGCGTGTTCGCCTGCGAGGTCGCCGTAGACGAACGCTCCGATCATGTAGTTGTGCGGAACACATGCCAGGTCGCCCGCCGCGTACAGACCCCGAACCGTGGTGCGGGCGTGTTCGTCCACCCACACCCCGGACGCCGAATGTCCACTGCACAGACCGATTTCGGAGATGTGCATCTCGATGTCGTGGGTGCGGTAGTCGTGTCCGCGGTTGGCGTGGAAGGTGCCCCGCGTCGGCCGTTCGGTGGTGTGCAGGATGTCCTCGAGCGCGCGCAGCGTCTCGTCGGGCAGGTGTGAGACCTTCAGGTAGATCGGACCGCGAGCCGAGTCGATCTCCCGCTTGACCTCGGCCATCATCTGGCCGGACCAGTAGTCGGAGTCGACGAACCGTTCGCCGAGCGCGTTGACCTGATAGCCGCCGAACGGGTTGGCCACGTATGCGCACGCGGGCCCGTTGTAGTCCTTGATCAACGGGTTGACCTGGAAGCACTCGATCCCGGAGAGTTCGGCTCCGGCGTGGTAGGCCATCGAGTAGCCGTCGCCCGCGTTGGTCGGGTTCTCATACGTCCCGTAAAGGTAGCCCGACGCCGGTAGGCCGAGCCGCCCACAGGCTCCCGTCGCCAGAATCACCGCCTTGGCCGCGACCGCGACGAATTCGCCGGTGCGCGAGTTGAACGCGGCAGCACCGACCGCGCGACGCTGCCCCATCCCGTCGCCCCCCTGCCCTGCGGGCGGGCGGTGCCCCCTGTGCTTGCCCAGGTCGTCGTCGGTGAGCACCCGCACCGGCATCAACCGGTTCTCGATGCGGATCTTCTCGCGCATCGAACGCTGTCGCAGCACCCGGTACAGCGCCTTCTTGACGTCCTTTCCCTCCGGCATCGGCAACACGTAGGAGCCGGAACGGTGCACCCTGCGCACGGCGTACTCGCCGTGCTCGTCCTTCTCGAACTTCACGCCGTAGCGCTCCAGGCGCTGCACCATCGCGAACCCGCGGGTCGCGGTCTGATAAACGGTGCGCTGGTTGACGATTCCGTCGTTGGCGCGGGTTATCTCGGCGACATAGTCCTCGGGTTTCGCCTTGCCCGGGATCACGGCGTTGTTCACCCCGTCCATCCCCATCGCCAACGCGCCGGAATGCCGTACGTGTGCCTTCTCGAGCAGGAGGACCTGGGCGCCGTTCTCGGCGGCGGTGAGCGCGGCCATCGTGCCCGCCGTCCCGCCGCCGATGACGAGCACATCGCAGTCGAGCCGAACCGTGTCGGCGAGGTCAGGAATGTTCATGATGAATGATGAAGAGCAGCAATGATTTCTGCACGGGCATCGGTACGGACGGCATCCGTGACGCGTGGCTGTGGCACGTCGACCAGTGCGCGAAGCGGTTGGCCCACCCGGCCGAGCACCGCGACCCGGTCACCGAGGATCAGCGCTTCGTCGACGTCGTGAGTGACGAACACGACGGTGGTCGGATGCGCCTGCCACGTCTGGATCAGCAGTCGCTGCATCGCCGCGCGCGTCTGCGTGTCCAGCGCGGCGAACGGTTCATCCATCATCACCGCCCGCGGCGCACCCGCCAGACCCCGCGCGAGTTGCACGCGTTGGCGCATCCCGCCGGACAGGCTCTTGGGCAGGAAATCGGCGAACCCGGTCAGGCCGACCTCGTCGATCCAGCGCTCCGCGCGCTCCCTGCGTCCGGCACGCGGTGCACCACGCAGTTGCAAGGCCAGTTCGATGTTGGACCGCACTGTGCGCCAAGGCAACAGCGCGCTGTCCTGGAACACCATGCCACGGTCGCGGGACGTCGTGACGACCTCGGCGCCGTCGGCCAGCACGCGGCCCGAATCCGGCGGCAACAGGCCGGCGAGTGCGCGCAGCACCGTCGACTTACCGCATCCGGACGGTCCGGTGAGCACGAGGATCTCCCCCGCAGGCACGTGCAGGCTCAACCCGTCGACCACGGCGTCGCCGGTGTAGGACAGCCGCACCGACTCGAGGTCGAGCCGCATGCCCTGCAGGGTCTCGGGGGCCGCCGTGGCAGTCACTGTGGTCGTCATCGGGCGTTCTCCTCACCGCGCGGCAGCCATCTGGTCGCATGCCTGCCGATCAGTTCCACCGCGGCGGCGGTACCGAAACCGAGTACGCCGATCGTGATGATGCCGACGAACACGTCCGGATAGTTCAGGACCGTGTACGCCTGCCACGTCCGGTAGCCGACACCCAGGCGGCCCGAGATCATCTCGGCCGAAATCACACAGATCCACGCCACCCCCATACCGACCGAGAGCCCACCAAACAGGCCCGGGAGGATGCCCGGCAGCACGACGCGGCCCAGCACGTCCGTACGGCCGCCGCCCAATGTGCGCACGGAATCCTCCCAGATGGTCGGCAGCGCGCGAACCGCATGGCGAACGCTCACCATGATCGGGAAGTACGCCGCGAGAAACGTGATGAAGACGATGCCGGCTTCGTCGGTGGGGAACAGCAGGATCGCCACGGGCACCATCGCAATCGCCGGGATGGGCCGCGCGAGTTCGGCGAGCGGGCCGAACACATCGGCGAAGACGGCCGACCGGCCGAGCATGATGCCGGTGACGACGCCGACGACCGCGGCCAACCCGAAACCAGTCAGGATGCGGATCAGCGATTGCCCGAGATCCAACCAGTAATCCGGCGTGCCGAGGCGGCTCGTGAGCGCGGATGCGACCTCGGTGACCGTCGGCAGGGTGTCAAAACGCAGCCACAGGCGAACATCGTTGACGGTCAACAGTTGCCAGAGCGCCACCGCCGCGACGACGGAGGCCAGCCGCAGCCCCCTGCGCCGCCACACCGCGAACTGATTGTGGCGCGCCGGTGCGATTCGCAGCTGTACCGGTGACTCGATCACCTCGGCGACTGTCGTCATAGGGCACCCGCCACGGCCTGCGCGTAGTCGACCCGGGCGCTGCCCGGATGAGCCGCGACGAACCGCTGCGCACCGCTCGGGGTGGCGAACGGCAGGTAATTTTGACCGTCTTTGACCCAGACCGCCTTGTCGGCGAACCAGCGGGTGCCGAACTGCGTGTCGGGCACATAGGCGGCGCGGATCGTCGCGCCGCGGCCAGTCGCCTCGCGAACCGCCTTGAGCAGGCAGGTCGGCGTGGCCGCGGGCTGGGTCGAAGCAGCCCCGTCGAACCAGACTTCGCCGGCCTGAGCGGGGTTCGCGACCGGTGCGTTGCAGATTGGGTCGGTGCCCTTGACGAGCGACGGGTTGACGGTCGAGGCCACCGCCCGGTCGTAGTCCAGGCCGCGCTGCTCGAACGCCGCACGCAGCGGGGCATCCTCGACGAAGCCGGGCACGTCGAGATCGGCGAAGTCGTCGATCGACTTCAGGTACGGCACATCGCCTTCCAGCGCCTGAACCAGCGAAGGCTTCAGCGTCGTGTCGAACGATGTGCCGCCGGGGCCGTTGTAGAGATAGACCACCTCCTGCGGCAACCCGCTGCCCTCGGCGACGATGCGGGCGGCCTCCAGGGGCTTGTCGTTGAGGAAGTCGGTCGCATCCAACTGGGCCTGCAGGAACGCGTCGAGCACCTCGGGGTGATCGGCCGCATAGGCGCGGCGCACGACGACCCCGTGCAACGTCGGGTAATCCAGTTCGGCTCCGTCATAGAGCAGCCGGGCCCCGTTCTGGAACACCAGTAGTCCCGGCCAGGCCACGAACTGCGAAAGCCCCTGCACCTGACCGGATTCCAGAGCAGACGCGCCGACCTGTGGTTGCTGGTTGAGCACCTCGACACCGGTGCCGGGATCGACGCCGGCCTTGGTCAGCGCCTGAACCAACATGCCGTGGCCCGCCGATCCGACGCTGGCCGAGACCTTGCGCCCCGTCAGATCCTGCAGGGACTGGGCGGGCGAGTCCGGCGCCACCACAACCATGTTCAGCGCACCTCGGGGGTGATACCCGGTCACCGAGACGATCTCGGTGCGGGCCCGCTCGTTGCCCTGCGTCTTTGATCCGTTGATCAACATCGGATAGTCGCCCATCGAGCCGATGTCGATCTTCTCGGCGACCATCTGGGCGGTGATCGGTGCGCCGGTGTCGTAGTCCTGCCACGTCACGTTGTACTCGATGCCGGTGCGGTCGGTGATGTCGGACAGTCGGCGCTCCAGATAACCCTGTGCGCGCAGCAGAGTGCCCGCGGTAACGGTGTTGATGGTCTTGGACTGGTAGCCGACGACGACGTCGACCACGTCGCCCGCCGAGGTGGATGCGGAGTCGAGCGAGCAGCCCGAGGCGGCGATCGTCAGCCCGGCGGCCAACGCGGCCAGGCGGTGAAGCGGTCTGGTCATGGGTCCTCAGCGGATCAGATAGGGCATGTTGACGGTGACGGCTCCGGTAGGACAGCGGGCCGCACAGGGGCCGCAGTACCAGCACTCGTCGACATGCATGAAGGCCTTGCCGTTGTCGGGGTTGATCGCCAGCGAATCGAGCGGGCAGACGTCGACGCACAACGTGCAGCCCTCGATGCACAGCGACTCATCGATCGTGACGGGGACGTCGGCGCGGTGGTTGACCAGTGTCACGTGCTGCTCCTCATCAGATTGCCGCGCATGGTGATCCGGTCACCACGCATGCGGATGTACTCGAGATCGACGGGCCGCCCGTCGTCGAGGCGGGTGAGACGCTCCAGCAGCAGCAGCGCGGCACCGTCGGGCACCTGCAGCGTCACAGCGGAGTGGGCATCGGCCGAGACCGCTTCCAGCGCCAGCGTCGCCGTGCCAAGACGTTGACCGCTGACCTGTTCGATGAGCGCGAACACGTCGTTGGTCTCCAGCGAGTGGTGCACCACGTCGGCCCCGAGGTCGGGGGCCAGATAGGTGAGGTCGAGCGACAGCGGAAGATCGCCCAGATACCGCAATCGTTCGATGAAGACGACCTGTTCGCCGGGTTCCAGGCGCAGCTTGCGGGCGACCGCGGGCGGCGCCGCCAAGTACTGAACCGCGCGGACCTCGTTGCGGACCTCTCCGTGATCCTTGAACGTCTCCTTCAGCCCCACCAGCGTGTCGAGGCCGTGGTCGTACTTGCGCACCGCGACCTGGGTGCCGACCTTCGGGCCGCGATCGATCAGCCCCTCGTTCTTCAGCACGGCAAGCGCTTCTCGAATGGTGTTGCGGGACACGAAGAACTCCGCTGCCAACTCCTGTTCGGCCGGCACGCCGCCGTCGTAGGCGCCCGCATGGATCTGGTGTCGCAACACGTCGGCGACCTGGCGGGCGCGGTCGGCGCGGGGCCGGCGAAGCGGCGTCGGTTCGGGCTGCGACATGCGCGCTACGTTAGGGGCGCCGCGGACCCGTTGCGCGGCGCCGGAAATCGCGTCCGCGCAGTGTCGTTCAATGCGCCGCCGGATCGGCGGCGGTTACCAGGCGAAAGACCTCCGGTCGACGCCTATGCGCCACCGGATCGCCGGCGATGCATTAACAATCGCGGCGAACAGAAGTCGGCGTCGGGGCTAACCCAGCGCCCCGTCGCCGCCGCCCCGCACCGCCTGTGCGGCCGCTCGGATCTGCGGAGTCACGAGCATCACCTGACCGAGGACACCGTTGACGAAACCTGGTGAGTCATCGGTTGACAACTTCTTTGCGAGTTCGACCGCCTCGTCCACGGCGACCGGCTCGGGCACGTCGTCGGCATGCAACAGCTCCCACACCGCGACCCGCAGGATTGCGCGGTCGACGGCGGGTAGCCGCTCCAGCGTCCACCCCTGCAGATGCGAAGCGATCAGATGGTCGATGTGCGCGGAGTGTTCGGTCACCCCCCGGGCCAC
Organism: Mycolicibacterium sp. GF69; assembly: GCF_003284965.1. GTDB lineage: Bacteria > Actinomycetota > Actinomycetes > Mycobacteriales > Mycobacteriaceae > Mycobacterium. The sequence goes on along the minus strand of NZ_QMEW01000004.1, from coordinate 57,201 downwards.
AGTCACGGTGTAGGGGTTGAGCGGGGACACCTCGGACTCGTTCTCGGCCAGCGCATTGCGCGCCTCGGCCACCTCCGCCGGAGTCAGCCCGCGCGCTTCGGATTCGAAGAGAAGGTCGACGGCGCGTTTGCGGGCCGCGTGCCGGCCACGAACGCCGCTCCGGTTCTTCCCGTCGCTTCGCTCGCCTCGATGGTTCTCAGGCATTCACCCGTCCGAGATAGCTACCGTCGCGGGAATCGATCTTGAGCTTGTCGCCGGTGTTGATGAACAGCGGCACCTGAATCTCGGCGCCCGTCTCCATCGTCGCCGGTTTGGTGCCCGCGCTCGACCGGTCGCCCTGCAGGCCCGGCTCGGTGTGGGTCACTTCGAGTTCCACGGTGACCGGCAACACGAGATAGAGCGGGCTGCCGTCGTGGAAGGCGATCTGCACCGGCATGCTCTCCAGCAGGAATCCCGCCGCCCGGCCCACCATCGACTCGGGGAGCGGGTGCTGCTCGTAGTCCTCTGAATCCATGAACACGAAGTCCGAACCGTCGCGGTACAGGTAGGTCGCATCGCGGCGGTCGACCGTGGCGGTCTCGACCTTCACCCCGGCGTTGTACGTCTTGTCGACGGTCTTACCGGACACCACGTTCTTGAGTTTGGTGCGCACGAAAGCCGGCCCCTTACCGGGCTTGACATGCTGGAACTCGATGATCTGCCAGAGTTGGCCGTCGATCACCAAAACGAGCCCGTTCTTGAAGTCGGCGGTCGATGCCACGGTGAGTACTCCTGTCAGAGGATGGCCAGTTCCTTGGGGAACCGGGTGAGCAAGTCTGCGGTCTGATGTCGCCGGCTACCCGGCTCCGGGGCGTCGTTGCCGACGACGAGCGTGTCCTCGATGCGGACGCCACCACGGTCGGGCAGATAGACACCGGGTTCCACGGTCACCGCGGAACCAGCAAGCAGTGTACCGACGGACGCCCCGCTGATTCCCGGTGCTTCGTGGATCTGCAGTCCGACGCCGTGTCCCAGCCCGTGGCTGAAGTTCTCGAGGTAGCCGGCATCGGCGATGACCTGCCGCGACGCGGCGTCGACGTCTTTGAGGGCCACACCGGGAGCCAGCGCCTCCCGGCCGGCCCGCTGCGCGGTGGCCACCAGGTCGTAGATCTCGCGCTGCCAGTCGGCGACCTTGTCGAGCACGAACGTCCGGGTCATATCGGAGTGGTAGCCGCTGACCAGCGCTCCGAAGTCGATCTTGACGAAGTCCCCGGCCGCCAGCACTGCGTCGGTGGGCCGGTGGTGCGGTATCGCGGAGTTCGGTCCGGCGGCAACGATCGTCTCGAACGACGGGCCGTCGGCGCCGTGTTCGAGCATCAGCGCTTCGAGTTCACGGCCGACCTCTTTCTCGGTCCGGCCCGGACGCAACCCGCCGCGATCGATCAGGACGCGTAACGCCGCGTCGGCGGCCTCGCACGCCAACCGCAGCAAGGCCACCTCGCCGGCGTCTTTGACCTCGCGCAGCGCCTCGACGGTTCCGGCCGCACGCACCAGTTCGGTCTGCTCGCCGGCGGCCTCGGTCAACGCCGAGAACGCGTCGACGGTCACCACGTGACTCTCGAAACCGAGCCGGCGCACCCCGTCGCTCGCCGCACGGCGCACCAGGTGGGGGCCGCACGCCCGCTCGATGACGAGTTCGGCGTCGGGGGCCTGTCGCGCCGCTTGGGTGCGGTAACGCCCGTCGGTGGCCAGCACCGCAGTTTCTGCGTTCTTCCCGTCCACCCGGATCAGCAGGGCGGCATTGGAACCGGTGAACCCGCTCAGATATCGCACATTGACGAGGTCCGATACCAACATGGCGTCGATCCCGGAAATGGCGAGCCGCTCGCGCAACCGGTCCTGACGCTGTGAAATAGTCACGGTCGATGACGCTACTCGCTAAGGTGAGGCCCCATGAGTAAGTGGTTGCTGCGCGGACTGGTCTTCGCGACCCTGATGGTGGTCGTGCGATTGCTGCAGGGTGCGCTGATCAACGCGTGGGAAACCAAGGCGGGTCTGATCAGCATCGTGCTGGTGGTGCTGTTCGCGATCGCGGTGTTCGCCTGGGGGTTCGTCGACGGCCGGACCGACGCGCGCGCCAATCCCGATCCCGACCGCCGCGGGGACCTGGCGATGGTGTGGCTGCTGGCCGGTCTGTTCGCCGGCATCGTCAGCGGCGCGGTGGCCTGGTTCATCTCGCTGTTCTACAAGAGCCTCTACGTCGAGGCGCTCGTCAACGAGCTCACCACGTTCGCGGCGTTCACCGCGCTGCTGGTGTTCCTGATGGCGCTGGCGGGCGTGGCGCTCGGCCGCTTCCTCGTCGACCGCAAAGGCGACCCGACGCCGCATCTGCACCACGCCGGCGACGAGGACCGGGCCGACACCGACGTGTTCGCCGCGGTCAGCCATCCCGGCGCCGACGAGACCGCGACCCAACAGCGCGACGACCGGGTCTAGCTCTCACCTAGCTCCTTCGCGAACCCGGACGAGTTCTGCACGTCCGACCAGTGGAGCGTGCTGTCGTCGACTATCTACGTTTCATGTGGCGCCACCGACCCCCGGTGTGGGTCTGGCCGCTACTCGGTGGCCAGCACCGCCGGTGAACGTTCGTCGTCCAGGCCGGACAGATACCGCAGGGCCAGCAGGTAACCCTGCACACCGAGGCCGACGATCACGCCCGTGGCCACCGGGCTCAAATACGAGTGATGCCGGAACCCCTCGCGCGCATGCACATTCGAGATGTGCACCTCGATCAGCGGCGCACGCAGTTCGGCGCAGGCGTCGCGCAATGCGATCGACGTGTGGGTCAGCGCACCGGCGTTGAGGATCACCGGATCGCCCGCGTCGGCGGCGGCATGGATCCAGCCCAGCAGGTCGGCCTCGTTGTCACTCTGCCGCACAACGGCTTTCAGCCCTAGCTGCTCGGCTTCGCGTTCGATGAGGCCGACCAGTTCGTCGTGGGTCGTGCTGCCGTACACGTCGGGTTCGCGCCGGCCCAGCCGGCCGAGGTTGGGACCGTTGAGCACCAGCACCGTCGACGAGCTCATGACTTCACCGTTCCGATCTGGCCGTACGCCGCCGCGAGCAGCGATGGGTCGGGCCCTTCCAGACGTCCGGGCTTGCCGAGCCCGTCGAGCACGACGAACCGCAGCACCCCCGCGCGCGTCTTCTTGTCACCCGCCATATTCTCCAGCAACTCGGCGAACGCGTCGGGGTCATAGCTGACGGGCAGGCCCAGCGAGGTGAGCACGGACCGGTGCCGGTCGGCGGTTCCGTCGTCGAGCCGGCCCGCGAGCCTGCCGAGTTCGGCGGCGAACACCAGACCCACCGACACCGCAGCCCCGTGTCGCCACTGGTAGCGCTCACGGCGCTCGATCGCATGGGCGAGGGTGTGGCCGTAGTTGAGGATCTCGCGCAGTTGCGATTCCTTCTCGTCGGCGGCGACCACCTCGGCCTTGACCGCGATCGCGCGCCAGATCAGTTCGGGCAGCACAGCGCCCGTCGGGTCGAGCGCCGCCTCGGGATCGGCCTCGATCAGGTCCAGGATCGTCGGGTCGGCGATGAACCCGGCCTTGACTATCTCGGCCATCCCCGCCACAAGTTCGTTGCGGGGCAGAGTCTGTAGCGTCGCGAGGTCGACGAGCACGGCGGCCGGCTGGTGAAAGGAGCCGACCAGGTTCTTGCCCGCATCGGTGTTGATGCCGGTCTTGCCGCCCACCGCGGCGTCGACCATGCCGAGCAGCGTGGTCGGTACGTGCACGATGTCGATGCCCCGCAGCCAGGTGGCCGCGGCGAAGCCGGCCACGTCGGTGGCCGCTCCCCCGCCCAGGCTGACGATCGCGTCCTTACGGCCGATTCCGATGCGGCCCAGCACTTCCCAGATGAATCCGACGACGGGCAGATCCTTGCCCTTCTCGGCGTCCGGGATTTCGATGCGATGTGCGTCGATCCCCTTGTCCGCCAGCGCGCTCCGAATGGCCTCCGCAGTCTGGGCCAGCGTCGGCTGGTGCAGGATTGCGACCTTGTGCCGACCGTCGAGCACGCGTTCCAAGTCGCCGAGCAATCCGGTACCGATGATCACCGGGTAGGGCGGATTGACGAGAACGTCTACGGTCACGGGCTCAGTCACGGTTGACCTTCGTGTTGCGGGCGGCGACCGCCGCCGGCGACGGCGGGGCCTCGGTACTGGGTTCGGCGGAAAGCGAGGACGGCCCCCGGCGCCAGGACGGGCGACGCTTGCGGCGTGACGGGCTCGGGGCGTCGGCGTTCTCGAGACGGCTCGCGATGTAGCGCACCACGGCGCCCGGGTTGCGCCGGTTGGTGTTGACGCGGATCGTGGCCACCTGGCGGTACAGCGGGACACGTTGTGACATCAGCGCTTTGAACTTCTCGCTGCGGTCGCCGCCGGCCAGCAGCGGGCGTACGGTGCTCCCGCCGGTGCGGCGCACTCCCTCGGCGGCGCTGATCTCCAGATAGATGACGGTGTGGCCGGCCAGCGCCTCACGCACACCTGCGGTGGTGACCGCTCCACCGCCCAATGACAGCACGCCGTCATGGGTCTGCAGCGCCTCGCGGATGACCTGTTCTTCGATGCGACGGAACTCCTGCTCGCCGTCGGCGGCGAAGATGTCGGCGATCGTGCGTCCGGTGGTCTCCTCGATCGCGGCGTCGGTGTCGAGCATCGACACGTCGAGTGCCCTGGCCAGCCGCCGTCCGATCGTCGACTTGCCCGACCCGGGCAAGCCGACCAGCACTGCGCGGGGCGCCATCAGCCCGAGGCCTGCACCGGTTGCGCGCCGGAGGGCTCCCGCTCGGCCACCGCCCGCAGGTAGTTGTCGATGTTGGTCCGGGTCTCGCTCAACGAGTCGCCGCCGAATTTCTGCAACACCGCCCGCGCCAGCACCAGCGCCACCATGGTCTCGACGACCACACCGGCAGCGGGCACCGCGCACACGTCGGAGCGCTGATGGATCGCCACGGCCTCGTCGCCGGTGGCCATGTCGACGGTGGCCAGGGCGCGCGGAACGGTGGAGATCGGCTTCATCGCGGCGCGCACCCGCAGCGGTTGGCCGTTGGTCATCCCGCCCTCCAGGCCACCCGCGCGGTTCGTCGAGCGCAGCACGCCGTCGGGGCCCGGATACATCTCGTCGTGGGCGACGCTGCCCCGGCGGCGCGCGGTCTCGAAACCATCGCCGACCTCGACACCCTTGATCGCCTGGATGCCCATCACCGCGGCGGCCAGTTGACTGTCGAGCCGGTTGTCGCCGCTGGTGAACGACCCCAAGCCGACCGGCAGGCCGCTGGCGACGACCTCTACGACACCCCCGAGCGTGTCACCGTCCTTCTTGGCCGCCTCGATCTCGTCGATCATGGACTTCTCGGCGTCCTTGTCGTAGGCCCGCACCGGGCTGTCATCGATCGCGGCCAGGTCGGCGGGCGTCGGCGGCGGACCGACGTACGGGTCCGATGCGCCGATCGAGATGACGTGGGACAGCACCTCGACGCCGAGCGCCTCGGCGAGGAACTTGCGCGCGACCGTGCCCGCGGCGACGCGGGCCGCGGTCTCACGCGCGCTGGCGCGCTCGAGCACCGGACGCGCGTCGTCGAACCCGTACTTGAGCATGCCCGCGTAGTCGGCGTGCCCGGGCCGGGGCCTGGTCAGCGGCGCGTTGCGGGCGCTTTCTTCCAGCTCGGCGGGATCGACCGGGTCGGGTGCCATCACGGTCTCCCACTTCGGCCATTCGGTGTTGCCGATCTCGACGGCGATCGGACCGCCCAGCGTGACGCCGTGCCGGACCCCTGCCAGCATCGTGACCTGGTCCTGTTCGAACTTCATCCGGGCGCCGCGGCCGTATCCGAGCCGGCGCCGCGCCAGCTGAGAGGCGATATCGTCGGAGGTGACGTGCACGCCCGCGACCATGCCTTCGACGACGGCCACCAGGGCGCGGCCGTGGGATTCACCAGCAGTGGTCCATCGCAACACGCGTCCCATCTTCCCACGTCGGCCGCCCGGCCCCGAATCAGCCGATCACCAGCCCGTCGAGGATGCGGCCGAGTTCGCCGACCGCCTGGCGTTGGGCGGCCCTCTGGTCGTCCGCGCGCGCCACCGTCATCGCGGTCTCGCAGAGCGCGCCGAACAGGAAGTGGGCCAGCGGGCCGGGTGGACGCTCGGCGATGCGGCCCTCGGCGACCGCACGCGCGATGGCCACCTCCATCATGTCGAGCAGCGGCGTCTCCAGGCGACGCATGTCCGCCCAGCCCAGCGCGGTGAACGCGTCGAGCAGCACGATCCGCTGCACGCCCGGTTCGAGGCATTCGTCGAGGAACGCCCGGCAGGCTGCGCCGAACGCCTCCCACGCGTCCTTCTTGCGTCGGTGGGTCCGCTGGTAGGCCTCGAGCAGGGGCGACGCCATCCGCTCGACTTCGCGGGTGAACACCGCCTCGAACAGTCGGCGCTTGCCGTCGAAATGGTGGTAGACCGCGCCCTTGGTCACCTTCGCGCGGGCCGCGACCGCGTCCAGCGATGTCGCGTCGTAGCCGTCCTCGGCGAACAGCGCGCGCGCCGCGTCGATGAGCGCCGACGTGGTCGCCTCGGTGCGCTCCGCCTGGGTGCGCCTTGCGCCCTGTGTCGCCACCGCCGAACCATAACCGGTCACGGCCCGGCGAGCTCGAGGGTGATCAGGGCGTGTGCTCGGCCCCCGGCTCGTTGCCCGCGCGGCCACCGGGTGCCGCCCCGATTCGACCGCCACGCAACCTTTTCGTCGTTCACAGCACTTCGTAGACGCGGTAATCGACCTGGTTCGGAGACAGAACGTTGTAACCGACCGCGACGACCTCGCTGAGCCATGCGTAGCGGTCGTCGGTGGTGGCGAGCCTGGGCGTCGTCCGCGCGTAGGTCTCGTCGAACGGAAGGACCTCACCGCGCGCCAACCGGTCGAGCCCGTCTGCGGGGACCTTGATGATGCCGGCGCTCTCGAAGTGGATCAGCACGTTGTCGTGGGTGCGCAACGTCACGCGGACATCGACCCGGCCGGACCCGTCGTCGCCCACGAGCAGCCAGTCCCCGCCACCGGGCAGCACCTCGCCCCGCAGCCGTGGCCCCTCGATGGTTCCACCGCCCGCGATGAACGTCATCCGGACACCGGTGGGTGTCGGGATCGGTTGCACCGGTTGAAGATCGACGCGCATGTCGAACAGGTGCCGGGCGGGCAGGGCGTCGACGAGCGGCAGCTGGTCGATAGCGGCCGCGGTCATGCGCCGGCCCGATTCATCGACGCTGCCATCTGGACCGAGTCGATGAACGAGTCCTTGCGCGCGATGAGCCCCTCCGGTGTGACCGTCACGACATCGAGACAGTCGAAGCGCACAGCGCCGGAGATCATCACCCAGTCGAGCACCCAGTGGTCATCTCCGTAGAGCACCCGGTACGTCTCGAAGGTGAACTTTGGGAACTGCTCGAAGATGCCCGCGAACGCCTCGCGGGCGGCCGCTCGGCCGACGACCGGTTCGGCTCCCACATGTGTCCAGAACTGGGTGTCCTCGGTGTGCATCCCGGCGATCGCGTCGGGGTCACGCCTCGCCCACGCGGCGAAATACCGCTCGGAGAGGGCTTTCAAATCGTTTTGCATACTCACAGTATGCATTAACCTACCTTGAGTATGCAATAGCGAGTTGCCGCGCCTGACAACGCGGCGCCTGGCCGGGACCCGTGTCACCAGATGATCACCAGCGAGATGGCCGCGGCAGCCGCCAGGCACATCGAGAATCCGTGTGGGACAGCCCTTTCCCAGCTGTACATCACGGCAACGACACCCCACGCTGCAGTCAGCAGCGATGCCCCGAGTGCGGCGAGCGCCCATACGTCGATACCGAATGCGCCCGTCAAAGCACCCACACCGATCGCGAGTTTGACGTCACCGGCGCCCATCGCGGCCGGCACGAGCAGATGCACCATCAGATAGACCCCGAACAGCGCCGCGGCGCCCGCCAGCGCCGCAACGCCGCGACCCGCCGTCGCGGCGGCGGTCAGAACGAGCAGCGCACCCGGCAGGGTCAACCAGTTCGGCAGTCGGCGCTCGCGGATGTCGAAGACGCTCAGCGCCGCCAACCACGCCGCGACCACGACGACCGGGACCCCCACATACCGACACTAAGTGCCGGGCAGCGCCGCCCTCATCGCTTCTTTGGGCGCCGGTTTCCCGGTGAACTGCTCGACCTGGGCGAAGGCTTGATGCAGCAGCATCTGCAGCCCGCTGATCACGCGCCCGCCCGCCGCTTCGACGGCGGAGGCCAGCGGCGTCGGCCATGGATCGTAGATCGCGTCGAGCAGCAGCGGGACTCGCGCCAGTGCCGGTGCGTACGCAGCGGCGGCATCGGCGGGCACGGTGTTGACCATCACCGACGCATCGGCGACGGTGTCCGTAAGCCCGGGGTCGTCGATGTCCACCCACCGACCGTCAGCGCCCAGCCGGGTCGCCAGATCCACCAGCGGCGCGGCCTTGTCGGGATTTCGGGCCGCGACGCTCAACCGCTGCACGCCGAGTTCCGCCAGGCCGACGACCACCGCGGGTGCCGTGCCCCCGGAGCCGAGCACGACGCCGTGCGCCGCCGCCACGTCCCCCAAAGCTCCCGTCACGCCGTCGACGTCGGTGTTGTCGGCCCGCCAGCCCGCCGGCGACCGCACCAACGTATTCGCCGAGCCGACCAGGTCCGCGCGGGTGGTGCGTTCGTCGGCGAGCGCCAGCGCCGCGAATTTGCCTGGCATCGTCACCGATACGCCCACCCACTCCGGGCCGAAACTGCCCACCACGCCCGGCAATTGCTCGGCGGTGCACTCGATCCGCTCGTAGGTCCAGTTGTCGAGACCCAGTGCGCGATAGGCCGCGAGGTGCAGCTGCGGTGAGCGGGAGTGCGCGATCGGCGAGCCGAGCACCGCGGCTCTACGGCCGGCACTCACCGCGCGGAATCGAGCACACCGTTGCGCCGGGCGAGCTCGATGTTCGCGAGGTGCTGCTGGTAATCCCGGGTGAACAGGGTCGTGCCGGCCATGTCGATGGTGACGAAGTACAGCCAGTCCCCCGCCGCGGGCTGCTCCGCCGCGGCCAGCGCGGCCAGGCTCGGCGAGCAGATGGGGGTCGCCGGAAGTCCCGGTCGGACATAGGTGTTCCACTGGTTGTGTTGCGCACGGTCGGCGTCGGTGGTGGCCACTTCGATCCGGTCGAGCGGATAGTTGACCGTGGAGTCGAACTCCAGTGTGCGGTTCTCGGCCAGCCGGTTGTAGATGACGCGCGCCACCTTGGCGAAGTCGTCCGGCGTGGACTCCCGCTGCACCAGCGAGCCGACGATCAAGATCTCATACGGCGACATCTTCATGGCCTCGGCCGTCTCCAGCAGGCCGCCGTTCGCGTATTGCGTTGCGCTGGCCGAGATCAGGTTCGAAATAATCTCCTGCGGCTGTGCGGACGGGTCGATGTTCCACGTCCCGGCGGCGATCAAACCCTCGAGGCGCCGATGGTCGTCTCCCATCGCGGTGACCGGGCCGGTCGCCCACTCGGGCACGCCGAGTACCGCCGGTGGCGCTGTCGCGGCAACCTCCTTCAGCGCCTCCTGCGAAACGCAGTGCCGCTCGCCGTCGAGGTCGACGCACGTCGCACGAGAGATCAGGCTCAGGATACCGTCGGTGACCGCGTTGGTCTTGACGTCGCGGACGTCGTCGAGTTGGCGCCCCTCGGCGATGGTGAGCTTGCCGACCCGGTTCTGCGGATCGGCCAGGCGCTCAACGGCGTTGGCCGCCGGAATCTCGGTGCGCATCTTGTAGAAGCCGGGCTGAATCGCAGAGATCGCGTCGTTGCCATCGGCCGCGTCGACGAACGCGCTGGCCCTCGCGACGATGTTGTGTTCCTGCAGTGTCTTGCCGATCGCGGTGGTGGAGTCGCCGTCGTGCACCTGGATCACCACATCGTTGACGCCGTCCCCGGTGAAGTCGTTACCGCCGAACAACGAATGCCACATCTTCGAGCCGAGGAACACGGCGCCGACGACGACCACGATCAGCAGGCCGACAGCCAGGCCGCCTGCCATGCGCCGCTTGCGCCGGTTGCGCGCCGCCCGTGCCCGGTCCGCGCGCGTGATCCGGCGCCGCGGCGGGCCGACCGCCACCGGTTCGGCTCGTTCGCGGCCCCAATGGTTAGTCATCGCCGACCTCTCCATGCGCGGCCATCGCCGTGCGCCGCTGGTCCAACCAGTTCTGCAGAATGCTCACCGCCGCCGCTTGATCGATGACTGAACGCTGACCTTTGGCACGAACACCGGCCTCCCGCAGCGAGCGCTGAGCAACCACCGTAGTGAGTCGCTCATCGGCCAGGCGCACGGGTATCGGCGCGATACGGGCGGCCAGGGCGTCGGCCAGTGCGACCGCGTCCTGAGCGGAGCTCCCGGAACGGTCGGCCAGCGTGCGGGGCAGGCCCACCACGACCTCCACGACGCCGAGCTCCTCGACCAACCCCGCCAGCCGCCGGAGGTGCCGCTCGGTTCGGTCCCGACGGATGGTCTCGACCGGCGTGGCCAGGATGCCGTCGGGATCGCTGGCGGCCACACCGATTCGCACGCTGCCCACATCGATACCGATGCGTCGACCCCGTCCCGGGTCCGGTGGATTCAGGGAACCTCCCGGCCGGTCCGGCAGACGATCGTGGCTGGAGTACACGCGGCTAGCTCCGGTCGATCTCTGCGCGGAGCGCGGCCAGCGCCGCGTCGATTCCTGCCGCCCCCTTGCCGGAACCCTGTGCCAGATCGGCCTTTCCGCCGCCGCGGCCGTCGACGGCGGCCCCCAACTTCTTCACCAGATCGTTGGCCCGCAACCCGAGGTCCTGCGCGGCCGGGTTGACGGCTACCACGAACGGGACGGCGTCGTTGTCGCCCTCGGCCAGCAACGCCACCACGGCCGGGTCACTGCCGAGCTTGCCGCGGATGTCGCCGACCAGGGTGCGCAGATCACCGGCCGACATGCCACCGGCCATCCGCTGCGCCACGAGACGGACCTTACCCACGAGTTCGGCACCTGCGGCGGCATTGGCTGCCGCGGCGCGTGCATTGGCCAGCCGCAGCCGGTCCAGCTCCTTTTCGGCGGTGCGCAACCGCTCGACGAGGTTGGCCACCCGTGCCGGAACCTCCTCGGACGGCACCTTCAGCGACGAGGCCAGGCCTGCCATCAGCGCCCGTTCCTTGGCCAGATGACGGAACGAGTCCAGACCGACATAGGCCTCTACGCGCCGCACGCCCGAACCGACCGACGACTCGCCGAGGACCGTGACCGGACCGATTTGCGCGGAGTTGTGCACGTGCGTGCCGCCGCACAGCTCCAACGAGAACGGGCCGCCGATCTCGACTACGCGGACCTGGTCGGGGTACTGCTCGCCGAACAGCGCCATCGCGCCCATCGACTTGGCCTTCTCCAACTCGGTGGTGAACGTGTGCACCCGGTAGTCGGCTTCGACCGCCTCGTTGGTGACCTCTTCGATCTGGGTGCGTTGTTCCTCGGACAGTGGGCCCTGCCAGTTGAAGTCGAACCGCAGATACCCCGGTCTGTTCAGGGATCCCGCCTGAACGGCGTTGGGCCCCAACACCTGGCGCAGAGCGGCATGCACCATGTGTGTCCCGGAATGGCCCTGGGTCGCCCCGTGCCGCCAACGCGGATCCACCGACGCGATCACCGTGTCACCCTCGACGAACTCGCCGGACTCGACGTTGACCCGGTGTGCCCACAGCGTTTTGGCGATCTTCTGCACGTCGGTGACCGCCGCCTTGGCCGCCGCGGACGAGCCCGAGCCGCTGATGGCGCCCTCGTCGGCGATCTGACCGCCGGATTCCGCGTAGAACGGGGTGCGGTCCAGGATCAGCTCGACGCGATCGGGCTGTTCACCATGACCGCTGTGCGACACCACGGGCACCCGAGAACCATCGACAAAAATCCCCAGAATCCTTGCTTCAGAAGACAACTCGTCGAAGCCGGTGAACTCGGTGGGACCCGCGTCTACCAGGTCGCGGTACGCCGACAGATCCGAGTGCGCCTGCTTGCGTGCCGCCGCGTCGGCCTTGGCGCGCTGCCGCTGCTCGGCCATCAAGCCGCGGAAGCCCTCCTCGTCGACGCTCAGACCGGCCTCGGCAGCCATCTCCAACGTCAGTTCTATCGGGAAGCCATAGGTGTCGTGCAGCGTGAAGGCGTCGCGCCCCGACAGCTTGTCTGCGCCCATGGCCTTCGTCGCGCCGGCCGCCTCCTCGAACAGCCTCGAACCGGAGGCGAGCGTGCGGTTGAACGCGGTCTCCTCGGCGACGGCGATGCGCTCGATGCGGTCGAAGTCGGCGACCAGTTCCGGGTACGACGGGCCCATGGCGTCGCGCACGGTGACCATCAGGTCGGCCATGACCGGGTCTTCTACGCCCAGCAGTTTCGCGGCGCGGATGATGCGCCGCAGCAGCCGGCGCAACACATATCCGCGACCCTCGTTGCCGGGGCTCACACCGTCGCCGATGATGATGGCCGCGGTGCGACTGTGGTCGGCGATGATCCGGTAGCGCACATCGTCGGTGTGGCTGCCCTGCCCGTAGCCGCGGGGTGCGCGCGCGGCCATCAAGGCGATGGCGGGACGCAGCAGGTCGGTCTCGTAGACGTTGTCCACGTCCTGCAGTAGGCACGCGACGCGCTCGACGCCCATACCGGTGTCGATGTTCTTGCGCGGCAGCGGGCCGAGGATCTCGAAGTCCTCCTTAGAGGTGCCCGCACCGCGCTCGTTCTGCATGAACACGAGGTTCCAGATCTCGATATAGCGGTCCTCGTTTGCCACGGGGCCACCCTCGACGCCGTACCCCGAGCCGCGGTCGTAGTAGATCTCCGACGACGGCCCGCATGGCCCCGGAATGCCCATCGACCAGTAGTTGTCAGCCATTCCGCGACGCTGAATACGGTCCGCGGGCAATCCCGCGACCTCTTGCCAGAGCGTGGCGGCCTCGTCGTCGTCGAGGTAGACCGTCGCCCACAGGCGCTCCGGATCGAGCCCGTAACCCCCCTGATCGACCGGGTTGGTCAGCAGCGTCCAGGCGAGTTCGATGGCGCCCTTCTTGAAGTAGTCCCCGAACGAGAAGTTGCCCGCCATCTGAAAGAAGGTGTTGTGCCTGGTGGTGATGCCCACCTCATCGATATCGGGCGTACGGATGCACTTCTGGATGCTCGTAGCCCGGGTCCAAGGCGGCGCCTGCTGCCCGAGGAAATAGGGCACGAACTGCACCATGCCGGCGTTGACGAAGAGCAGATTCGGGTCGTCGAGTATCACCGAGGCGCTCGGCACCTCGGTGTGGCCCGCTGTCACGAAGTGATCGAGGAAGCGCTTCCTGATCTCGTGTGTCTGCACGTCTGATACATCCTTGAAGTTTCGCTGGTACCTGCGACTATTCGACCGCACTACAGTACCGGTCGCGGTTGTCACGCCGAAAAGCCAACGAACGGGTGACGCTCCGGGTGCCCGGCGTCAGGCCCGAGGGGATGGCGCAGCGTCTGCGGATCCGGCGATGAAGCTCAGGCGAACCTTTCGTTGCGGGTTGTCGCGGTTGAGGTCGACGAGCACGATGCTCTGCCAGGTGCCGAGCAGGGGTCTACCGGCCTGCACCGGAAGCGTCACCGAGGGCGACACCAGCGCCGGCAGCACATGGTCGGCGCCGTGTCCCGGTGAGCCGTGGGAGTGGCGGTAGCGGTCGTCACGCGGGAGCAACCGCTCGAGCGTGTCCACGAGGTCGTCGTCGGAGCCCGCGCCCGTCTCGATGATCGCCACCCCCGCGGTCGCGTGCGGCACGAAAACGTTGCACAACCCGTCCCCGCGCCCGCCGCAGAACGAGTGCACAGCGTCGGTCAGATCGATGATGCGGCGCTGGCCGGTATCGATGTCGAGCACGTCGAAGTCCACACCTTCGAGCGTACGAGGCCGATCGCCGGATCTGGATTTACTTGACTCCACCGTTTATTGACGTCGGTGTCGGGGTATCTCACTGGCACCCGAGACCATGGAGGAACCATGACCATCACCGGCTTCATCACCGCAATACTGATCGGCGCCGTGGTCGGCGTGATCGCACGCCTGCTGCTGCCCGGCAGGCAACCCATCGGCATGTTGGTGACGGTTCTCGTCGGCATCGTCTCGGCGTTGATCGGCACGTGGCTTGCCGGTGCGCTCGGCTTGCCCACTGCCACCAGGGGTGTCGACTGGATCGAGCTGCTCGTCCAGATCGTCGTCGCCGTGATCGGTGTGGCCCTGGTATCCGCGCTGATGGGCCGCAGGCGCACCGGCGTGATGGGCACCCGGCGACGCGGTGTTCTGCGGTAGCACTTTCACCCGAACGATCCCGGCTGCGCCCCCCGGCAGCCGGGATCGCTTCTGTCACAGGGATTTCAGCAGTGCGTCGAGCTTCTCGTATCTTGCTCCATACCGCCCTCCATGCCGCAGGACATCAGCCTCGCTGTCTTGCCAGATCGATCGGCCGCAACCGGTTGCGTCTCGCAAGCCACACTGATCGACTTTTTGCAGACAATGTGCGAGTAGGGGCCTGCAAATTGTCGATGTGTGTGACTGGTGGCGTCACAGTGGTGCGGCAGTGCAGCCACGAGGCCAGGAATTAGAGCGCCGCGTTCAGCGCTTGCGACGGATGATCGCGCGCAGCTTGTCGATTCGGGCGGCGATTTCGCGTTCGGCACCGTGACTGGTCGGGCGGTAGTAGTCGACACCGACCAGTTCGTCCGGCGGATACTGTTGTGACAGAACACCATCCGGATCGTCATGGCTGTACTTGTAGCCGATCGCATTGCCCAGTTTGTTGGCGCCGGAGTAGTGGCCGTCGCGCAGATGCGGCGGCACCAACCCCGCCTTACCCGCGCGGATGTCGGCCATCGCCGCGCCCAGCGCCGTGGTCACTGCATTCGATTTCGGCGCGGTCGCCAGATGAACCGTCGCGTGCGCCAACGTCAGCTTCGCCTCGGGCATACCGATCAACTGGACCGTCTGCGCGGCGGCGACCGCGGTCTGCAACGCCGTCGGGTCCGCCATGCCGATGTCCTCACTGGCCAGGATCATCAGCCGCCGGGCCACGAAGCGCGGATCCTCCCCGGCGACCAGCATCCGGGACAGATAGTGCAGCGCCGCATCCACATCGGATCCGCGGACTGATTTGATGAACGCGCTGACCACGTCGTAGTGCTGATCCCCGTCGCGGTCGTAGCGCACGGCGGCCTTGTCGAGCGACTGCTCGACGGTCTCGACCGTCACCTCCTCCCCCGCTTCGGCCCCGACCTCGAGGGCGGTCAACGCGCGGCGGGCGTCGCCCGCCGACAACGAGACGATGAGGTCGACGGCCTCATCGGTGACCTTCACCTTGCCGCCGAGGCCGCGGGGGTCGTCGATCGCGCGACGGACCAGCGTGCGCACCGCATCGGCGTCCAGCGGTTGCAGTTGCAGGATCAACGACCGCGACAGCAGCGGGGCGACGACGGAGAACGACGGGTTCTCGGTGGTCGCGGCGACCAGCGCAACGACGCGGTTCTCGACGGCGGACAACAGCGCGTCCTGCTGTGTCTTGGAGAACCGGTGCACCTCGTCGATGAACAGCACGGTCTGCTCGCCGTGCGCGGCCGCGCGCCGCGCCACCTCGATGACCGCTCGGACCTCTTTGACTCCGGCGGACAACGCCGAAAGCGCCTCGAACCGGCGGCCGGTGGCCTGCGAGATCAGTGAGGCGAGCGTCGTCTTGCCGGTGCCGGGCGGGCCGTAGAGGATGACCGAGGCCGCGCCCGAACCCTCGACCATCCGCCGCAGCGGCGAGCCGGGTTGCAACAGATGGTCCTGTCCGACCACCTCGTCGAGCGTCGCGGGGCGCATCCGGACCGCCAACGGCGCCGACGCGCCTACGGGCCCCGCCGCGGGGGACGCCGCCTCACCGGGGATGTCGAACAGACCGTCGGACACGCCTTCTGCTTACCACGTACCGGCGTCAGGACGTGGCGGGCGCCGTCACGAAGTCGATCAGCTCCTCGACCCGCCCGATCAGCGCGGGCTCGAGATCGTTCCAGTCGCGCACGCGTCCGCGGATGCGCTGCCAGGCTCTGGCGATGTCGGCCTGCTCGGCGGCCGGCCAGCCGAGCGCACCGCACACGCCCTTCTTCCAGTCGACACCCTTCGGGACGACGGGCCACGCCTGCACACCCAACCGCGCGGGTTTGACGGCCTGCCAGATGTCGATGAAGGGGTGGCCGACGACCAACGTGTGCTCGCCGCCGGGCCCGCGCCGGACCGCATCCGCGATTCGGGCCTCCTTGGAGCCCGACACCAGGTGGTCGACGAGCACTCCGAGCCTGCGGCCCGGCCCCGGCCGGAAGTCCTCGACGATCGCCACGAGGTCGTCGATGCCGCCGAGGTGTTCGACGACGACCCCTTCGATCCGCAGATCGTGGCCCCACACCTGCTCGACGAGTTCGGCATCGTGGCGGCCTTCGACGTAGATGCGGCTCGCCAGCGCGACCTTCGCCCGCGCACCGGGTACGGCTACCGATCCCGAGGCGGTGCGGGCGGGTTTCGGCGCACTCGGTCGCGGCGCGGTCAGGACGACGGGTCTGCCGTCGATCAGGTAACCCGGGCCGACGGGAAACGGCTTGCGGCGTCCGTTGCGGTCCTCGAGTTCCATGCGGCCGTACTCGATCCGCACGACGGCGCCCACGTAACCGGTCTGCGCGTCTTCCACAACCAGTCCGATCTCGACCGGCCGCTCGGTCGAACGCACTTTTCGGTGCGGGTTGTTGGCGAGGATGTCGGAGCCATAGCGATCAGCCACCGGGCGATCGTAGGACCCGGTCCTCGCGCGAGCAGACGCAAAGCGTTCCCGACACGCCGAGATTGCGTCGGCGACAATGCTCGGTGTGACTGATATGACCCGATATGGACCATGGGCGGTGATCGCCGGCGGCTCCGAAGGTGTCGGCGCCGAGTTCGCCCACCAGCTCGCCCGCGCCGGGATCAACCTCGTGCTGATCGCGCGCAAGCCGGACCCGCTGGAGCGCACAGCCGACACCTGCCGCCGCACCGGTGTCGACGTGCGAACGCTCGCCGTCGATTTGACGTCACCCGATGCGCTGCACCGGGTGGTGGCCGCCACCGCCGATGTGGAGGTCGGCTTGCTCGTCTACAACGCCGGCGCCAACACCTGCAGCGAGCATTTCCTGGACGCGGACCTCGACGATTTCCAGCGGGTGATCGACCTGAACGTCGGCACGATGCTCGCGCTGGTGCAGCACTTCGGCCGTCCGATGCGTGCGCGCCGCCGCGGCGGAATCCTGATGGTCGGATCGATGGCGGGATACCTCGGGTCCATGCGACACACCGTCTACGGCGGGGTGAAGGCGTTCGGGCGGGTCTTCGCCGAGGGTCTGTGGCTGGAGTTGCGCGAATACGACGTCCACGTCCTCGAACTCGTGCTGGGGGTGACCCGCACGCCCGCGATGGTGCGCGTCGGGCTGAACTTCGATGTGCCCGGAATGCGGGTCGCCGAACCCGCCGACGTCGCTCGCGAAGGCCTGGCGCAGTTGCCGAACGGGCCAGTGCATGTGGCGGGCGGCAACGCCGACGACGTCGCGCGTCGCAACGATCTGGACCGCGCCGAAGTCGTGCTGAGCACCCACCGGTTCATGCAGAAGTTGTTGGGCGAGAAAGGAAGCCGATGACCGATCTGGCGGACCTCGAGCGGCGGGTGCAGCGCATCGAGGATGAGCGCGCGATCGAACGCCTGATCGCGTCGTACGGGCCCCTGGTGGACGCGGGAGAAGCCGCCGCGGCGGCGGACCTTTGGGCCGACGACGGCAGCTACGACGTCGAGGGGTGGTACATGGGTACCCGCGACGAGGTCGCGGCGATGGTTCGCTCGGACGCCCATCAGGGCCTGATTCGTCGCGGTTGTTGTCACTTCCTGGGTCCGGCGGTGGTCACGGTCGACGGCGATGACGCGGTCGCCGTGTGCGAGTCGATGCTGGTGACACGGCGCGACGACGGTTTCGCGGTGTCGCGGGCGGGTGCGAACCACTTCCGGTTGCGCCGCCGCGACGGGCGGTGGGTCATCGTGGCGCGGCGGTCCCGTGGGCTGAACGGCGGGGTCGAGGCGCGTGAACTGTTGGCGCTGGGCGTGGCGGGTCGTTCATAGCGAGCGAGCGACCGCGGAACGCCGGACTCGCGCGGCGTGTCGTGTCGCAAAGGCGGTCGCTCGCATGGATTGCGGCTAGGTGACTTCCTCGACCACCGTGTGGATGAACCGCATCTTCTCCAGCACGGGCGGCGGCAGCACGAACGGATACAGGTCGGCCTTGCCCATCGAGCGGTTCAGCATGTTCAGCGCCCACGACAGCGGCAGCCACAGCTCGATGATCGCGTCGAACCCGCTGGGCCCCAGTACCTTCCGCTCGAACGTCGCTGCCGCTGGAGCCACGCCGAACGCCGCGGCCGTGTCGAGTGTGTCACGGATGTGCAGGTAGTGGGCAAATGTCTCCGCCCAGTCCTCGGCCGGATGCATGGTGGCGTAGGACGAGACGTAGCGCTGCTCCCAGTCGTCGGGTGGCCCGTCGTTGTAGTGGCGGTCGAGGGCCGCCTGGTAGTCGGCGTCGGGGTCGCCGAACAACTCGCGGAACCGCGCGTCGTAATCGGGTGACACACTGACCAAGCGGTAGTAAAAGTAGTGCCCGACCTCGTGGCGGAAGTGGCCCAGCATGGTGCGGTACGGCTCGTCCATCGCCTTGCGCAACTGCTCGCGGTGCACGTCGTCGCCCTCGGCCAGATCCAAAGTGATGACGCCGTTTTGGTGGCCGGTGAACACCTTCTGCTGCTCGCTCGACAGCAGATCGAACGCCAAACCGTAATCGGGATCCTCGTCACGCCCGACTATCGGCAACTTGAGTTCGTGCAGTTCGACCAACAACCGCCGCTTGGCCCGCTCGGCGTCGGCGAACGCCGCGAGCGCCTTGATGTCGGAGTCCTGAGGACGAGTGCGGGTGAGCGTGCAGGCGGCGCAGAGCTTGCGTACCGACGCCTTTTCGACGAGCCAATTGCATTCCGCCAGATGCATGTTCGCGCACAGCTGATACTTGTCGCCGTCGATGAAGCCGGTCTGGGCCTGCTCCTCACCGGTCGCGATCACCAGCAGCGCCATGTCGTCGAGCGAGAACCCCAGCGGGCTTTCGCACGACAGGCACAGCGAGTTCTCGAAGGCGAGGCGCTGCCCGCAGTTCGGGCAGAGGAAATCACGCATGCAGCACTCCTGAATCGAACGGTTCGACGTCCACGGACACGTCGATCACGCTGCTTTCCGAGTCGGTGTAGATGATGCCGCGCAACGGCGGCACATCGGCGTAGTCACGGCCGTAGCCGACGGTGATGTAGCGCTCATCGACCATCTGGTCGTTGGTGGGATCCAAACCGAGCCACTGGTTGTGCGGCGTCCACACCGCGGCCCACGCATGCGTGGCGTCGACACCGATCATCCGCTCCTTTCCGGGCGGTGGATCGGTCGCCAGATACCCCGAAACATAACTGGCGGCCAACCCGTTGGCGCGCAGGCAGGCAATGGCCAGCCGGGCGAAGTCCTGACATACCCCCTCGCGCGCCGCCAAAACCTCGCTGACCTGAGTGGACACCGTCGTAGACCCCGACCGGTAGGTGAAATCGGAGTAGATGCGATGCGTCAGGTCTCGCAGCGCATCGATCAGCGGCCGCTCGGGCGCGAAACTGGCTGCCGCGTAATCACGAAGGGCCGGTGTGATCTCGGGCGGCTGCAGGTCGAGGGTGAACTCGGTGGCCAGCGCCGCGTCCGCCCCGACCGGACGGGCGATCTCCCAGGGCGCCAGCGCTGAGCCGGCTCCGTAGAGCGACGGCGGCGGCGGGTCGACCTCGACGACCGATCGGCTCGTCACCGAAAGCGTGCGGTGATGTTCGGTCACGTGGAAGTACGAGCTGATGTTCCCGTAGGCGTCGCGGCTGGTGGAACTGTCCGCGGCGGACGGGTCGATCTCCAGTTCGTGCGATACGCAACGCTGGCGAGACGTGTCCCGCGGAGTGAGGAAGCCGCGGCCGTAGGAACTGGTGACGTCGGCGGCATAGCGGTACACCGTGCGGTGGGTGATGCGGTAGCTGCGGCTCGTCGGCGACGAGGTCGGCCCGTCCGAAAATGCACTCACGGCACCAACCTTCGCTCGTCGCGCCCCCACAGATGCTGCATACCGCCGGGCAGGGACAGATGTGTCGCGGTGATCACGTTGCCCAGCTCGCGCAGGTCGCGGTGCATCCCGTCCAGCAGGTCGGCCAGCTCGGCGCGCCTGCCGTCGACCACCTTGTCGAGGTCGGCCGGGTCGAGCCGCCGCAGGCGGGTCCCGATCTCGTCGACCATCCGCTCGGGCCGTGACGATCCCGACGAGTTGGGCAATGTCCCCAGGCCGGTGCGTAACCGCTCCAGCTGATAAGCCAGCGAACGCGGGTTGTCCACGTCGAACAACACCAGATCCGCGACGGCCGAGACGCTGACCTTGCCCAACATCCGACGCCGGTAGACGACCGACGACTCGCACACCACCAGCGTCGAGTCGGTGATGGTCTGCTCGGCGCCTCGGGTGCGCGCGGTGGTCAGCGTCGCGCCCAGCAATGCGGTGAGGTTCAGGCCGCGCTCGATGCGCTTGCCGATGTCCATCATCGTCCAGCCGACGTCACGGATCATCGACTCGGCCGCCACACCCGACAGCGCCAGCATGCCCGCGAGGGTCAAATTCGTGGTCGCCGTGAGAAACGCCTCGCCCTCGGCCTGCGAATCGGGCGGCTCGTCGGCGGGGTGGCCAGGGCCGGCAGCGGCCGGATGCAGCAGCGCCCGCTCGAGGGCCGCCAGCACCATCCAGGTGTCGTTCGACATCTGGTCACGCACCGAACGGGTGACAAGCCCAAGGCGCTCAACCGATTGCGCGAGCGAGCCGGGGCGGTGGCGGTCGGCCGTTAACGACCACAACGTCGACTGTGCCGTCGCGACCATCTCCGCGTAGTCACCGCCGGCACCGGTGTCGGTCCCGGTGAGCAGGCCGAGCGCGGTCAGCAACACCGGAACACATTCGCTGCCGTCCATGTCGCGGCGGTAGTGGAATTCGTGGTAACGCTCCCGGGTCACGGAGAGCAGCCGCGCCATGTGCTCGGCTCGTTCCGAGTAGCGCCCGGCCCAGAACATGTCGGCGAGCACGCGCGGCGAGCTGACGGCGCGCGTCGGACTCGGTGTGACCACCGGCAGTTCGACCGGCGGCACCCGCTCCACCGTGACCCGTTCCGGCGCTCGGACCCAGATGTCCTTGGCTGCAACGGTGTTGAGGGTGTACGCGGCGTCTCCCGCCGCCATGACATAGCCCAAACCGCCGATCATCGGCGCGTAGCCGCCGCGCTGCGCGACGGTGAACAGACGCATGCCGACGTTCGTCGCCGACAAGCCGCCTCGAGGCAAAACGCTCGGTGCAGAGGAGAATTGCGGCAGTTCCTGACCGACCCACTGCCACGGCGCGGCCTCGATGCGCGCGGTGAGCGACTCGCGCTGCGCGGCCGTCAGCGACGGCCCGACGACCGCCGGGCCTCCGGTCACCGGTTTGATCAACAGCGCCGACAAGTGGGTCAACAGGTGCGAGCGTTCGGCGTGGACACCGCCCCAGTACATGGGCGCGGCGGCAAGCAACGGCGACTCACCGAGCAGCTGATCGGCAAGCTGCGGCAGAAACCGCTGCAGCCCAGGACTTTCCAGGATGCCGCTGCCAAGTGTGTTGACGACCGCAACCGCGCCGCGCCGCAACACCTCGACAAGACCGACGACCCCGAGGCGGGAGTCCGCGCGCAGATCCAGCGGGTCGGCGAAGTGCGCATCCACCCGGCGCAGCACGACGTCGACGCGTTTGAGTGTGCCCATCGACCGCATCCACAGCTTGCCGTCGCGCACGACCAGGTCGGCACTCTCGACCAGCGGGAAGCCCAGCACACTGGCCAGATATGCCTGATCGAAGGCGGTCTCGGAGTGAATGCCCGGGCTGAGCACCACGACCGTCGGCTCCTCGGCGGACTCCGGGGCGGCGTCGATGAGCGCCAATCGCAGCGCCTGCGCCCACGGCGACGCGGGCCGCGGACCGATCCGTTCGTAAAGGTCGGGAGCGGCATGGGCGACGACCCGCCGGTCCGCCATCGCGTAGCCCGCACCCGACGGCGCCTGGGTCCAGTCGGCGTTGACGCAGAAGCTGCCGTCGGCGACGCGACTGACGTCGCAACCGTGCAGGAACAACTGGTGTCTGCCGGGGACGGCGATACCCCGCGCAGCCCGGACGTAACCGGGATGGGCGAAGACGAGTTGGGCGGGCAGCACACCGCTGGTGACCGAGACCTGGGGTCCGTACAGGTCGGTGAGGATCGCATCGAGCAACCGCGAACGTTGCAGCAGCCCGGATTCCAGCGTGTGCCAGTCGTCGGCCGAGACGACCAGTGGCAGTGCGTCGAGGTGCCACGGTCCGGAGTCCGCCGGCTCATGGCCGTTGGTGTCGGGCTGCCCCACCACCGAACCGTGGCCGTCGACCTGGACGTAGGTGATCCCGTCGTTGTCGACCAGACTGCCCACCACGGCGCGCAGCTGTTCGAGCCCTGTGCGGCCGCGCTCAGCGATGCAGTCAGCCAGTTCCTGCCATGCCGGGCGGACAGCGCCTGCCGCGTCGACGAACTCGTCGTAGCCGCTGCCTGCGCCCGGGCGCACGTCGAACAACGCCTGCTGGATCCGCGCAGTGCGGTACCTGTCCAGCAGGTGGTCGGGCGAATGGGGGGCCGGTAGTGCCATCAGTGCAGAACGGTAATCGGTCCTCCCGGATGCGGCACGGCAGCGTCGCGGCACCCGGGGGCGGTCATCCGCTGGGCGCCAGCGGAGCGCCGACGGCATGGCCAACGCCACCAATCATCGAGCGCCTGCGCCCCGTGCATAATCGACAGCCATGCGGGCGATTGTGACCGGCGGCAACAGCGGCGTCGGAAAGGCCACCGCGGCGGCACTGGCGGCCGACGGCCACAGCGTGCTGATCGCCTGCCGCGATGTCGACAAGGCCAAACGCGCAGCGACCGAGATGACCGGCGACGTCGAGGTCGCCGCCCTCGATCTCGGCGACCTGGACAGCGTGCGGGCGTTCGCCGATTCCGTGGAATCCGTTGACCTGCTGGTGAACAACGCGGGCGTCATGGGTATGCCGTTGACCCGCACCACCGACGGTTTCGAGGCTCACATCGGGATCAACCACCTCGGCCACTTCGCGTTGACCTGCCTGCTGGCCGACCGGATCGCCGACCGAGTGATCTCAGTGGCCAGCGCGACATACCTGTTCGCCAGGCTGCACCTCGAGGACCTCAACTGGCATCGCCGCAAGTACTCGAAGTGGAGCGCCTACGGCGAATCCAAACTGGCCAACCTGCTGTTCGTCGCCGAGTTGGCCAACCGCGGCGTGCGCGCTTACGCCACCGACCCGGGTGCGACGGACACCGACATCACCCGCTCGCTCGGGATGGGCGAGCATCGCGGGATGCGGCGCCTGATGCACACACCCGCACAGGGCGCCCGCGCCACCCTGCAGGCCGTGACGACGAACCTGCCCAGCGGCACCTATCTGGCGCCGCGGTTCAACCAGTTCGGCCCGCCCAAGGTGACCCGGCTGCGGCCCAAGGCCGTCGATCCGGTGACGGCGCGACGGTTGTGGAGCGCATCGGCCGAACTCACCGGGTGCGACTGGCCGCGCTGATCAGTCCCGCTGCCGAAACCACGCGACGACGTAGAGCACCATCGCCGCCGCCAGCGCGATGAGCACCCATAGCACCACCGCGAGATCGATCCAGGCCCCCGCCGGTGGCGCACCCGGCAGCAGGTTGCGCAGCGGAACCACCGCAAACAACATCGCTGCGAACCAGGTTGTCAACGGAGGCAGGAACTTTCGCCGACCCAGAACGGTCTCGATCGCCACGAACAACGCCGCCGCCGGCAGCGCGAGGAGTACCAGCAGGACACCGAGGTCGAAGGCGAGCGCACCCCGGGTGCGTTCCATCGTGAACCGCACGGTCGGCACCTGGTCCGCCCCAGCTTCGACGGTGCCTTCCTCGGTGCGGAAGTCCCACCCGTTGATCTGCCCGGCGGCAACGATGCCCGCGGGGATACGGCGTTGTTCCGGCCCGAAACCCACGAAAGCCTGCACTCCGATGGTGTCGGTGGTGAACCTGTCGAACGGCCAGTCGTCGGGGTCGCCGACCGCCACCAGTTGGGTGGCCGTGTCACTGACCGACAGGTCTCCGTGCACGTAGATCAACTCGCCGGAATCGGTCCAGGAACTCAAGCGGACACTGAAATCCGCGGGCTCGTATTCCTGCAGCTCCGGGCCGGGGTGGATGAGGACGTCGGCCGCCAGCCGGTTCTGGATCGCGTCCATCTGCCGCAGACGGATGATCACGACGGTTTCGCCGGTGACGGACGGTTCGGCGAACTCGAAATGACGATGCTCGGGTTCGAGTAGGGCGTATCCGAACAGAGAGCCGACGTAAACCGCGACCACCGCGACCACCGTCGTCACCACGGTGACTCGTCGCCGCCGCGCACCCGTACGTGTCGATGGCGCAGGCGACGTATCTGTCACGCGCGGATCGTAGCGTCAGTCGCGCCGGGGCTGACGCGGATTCGGGTTAGTCGGTCTTCGGCTTGGCGTCGATGCCGGATTCCTTGCGCTGCTGCGGTGTGATCGGCGCCGGCGCACCGGTCAACGGGTCGACACCGCCGCCGGACTTCGGGAACGCAATCACTTCGCGGATCGAGTCCGCCCCGGCCAACAGCGCAGTCGTGCGGTCCCAGCCGAACGCCAAACCGCCGTGCGGCGGTGCGCCAAACATGAACGCCTCCAACAGGAATCCGAACTTCTCCTCGGCTTCGGCCTTGTCCAGTCCCATCACCGCGAACACCCGCTCCTGGATGTCGCGGCGGTGGATACGGATCGAGCCGCCGCCGATCTCGTTGCCGTTGCACACGACGTCGTAGGCGTCGGCCAGCACGCTGCCCGGGTCGCTGTCAATGCGGTCCTCGAACTCCGGCTTCGGCGCGGTGAACGCGTGGTGCACCGCGGTCCAGGCGCCGGATCCGACCGCGACGTCGCCGTGCGCCGCCGCGTCATCGGCGGGTTCGAACAGCGGCGGGTCCACCACCCAGGTGAATGCCCACGCATTCGGATCGATCATGTCCAGGCGTTTGGCGATCTCGCTGCGCACCGCGCCGAGCAGCGCCCGCGAACTCTTCGCCGGGCCGGCCGAAAAGAACACGCAGTCACCCGGCGAGGCACCGACATGGGCGGCCAGGCCGTCGCGTTCGGCGTCGGACAGGTTCTTGGCGACCGGTCCGCTCAGCGTGCCGTCCTCGCCGACAAGCACATAGGCCAGCCCCTTGTGCCCGCGCTGTTTGGCGAAGTCCTGCCAGGCGTCCAGCGTGCGACGCGGCTGAGATGCGCCGCCGGGCATGACGACCGCCCCGACATACGGCGCCTGGAACACCCGGAACGGGGTGTCCTTGAAATAGTCGGTGCACTCGACGAGTTCGAGGCCGAACCTCAGATCGGGCTTGTCCGAACCGAACCGGCGCATCGCGTCGGCGTAGGTGATCCGCGGCAGCGGCAGGGGCACGTCGTAGCCGATCAACCGCCACAGCGCGGCGACGATCTCCTCGGCGACCGCGATCACGTCCTCGGAGTCGACGAAGCTCATCTCGAGATCCAGCTGGGTGAACTCCGGTTGCCGGTCGGCGCGGAAATCCTCGTCGCGGTAGCAGCGCGCGATCTGGTAGTAGCGCTCCATCCCCGCGACCATCAGCAGCTGTTTGAACAGCTGTGGGCTTTGCGGCAGCGCATAGAACGACCCAGGCTGCAACCGGGCCGGCACCAGGAAGTCGCGGGCACCCTCCGGGGTCGAGCGGGTCATCGTCGGCGTCTCGATCTCGACGAACTCGTGGCGTTCGAGCACCTCACGTGCCGCGGCATTCACCTTGGACCGCAGCCGGATCGCGTGACCGGGGCCGTCGCGACGCAGGTCAAGGTAGCGGTACCGCAGTCGCGCTTCCTCGCCGGCCTGCTCGTCGAGCTGGAACGGCAGCGGCGCACTCTCCCCCAGCACGGTCAGCGACGTCGCATTGACCTCGATCTCACCGGTCGCGATCTCGGGGTTGGCGTTGCCTTCGGGGCGGGCCTCCACCACACCGTCGATCGCGATGCAGAACTCGGCGCGCAACCGGTGGGCCGACTCCAAAACGCCGGCTTCGCGGAACACGACCTGCGACACTCCCGAAGCGTCGCGCAGATCGATGAAGATGACACCGCCGTGGTCGCGACGGCGCGCCACCCAACCGGCCAGCGTCACCTTCTGACCGGCGTCGGCGGGCCGCAACGATCCGGCGGCATGACTGCGCAGCACTTTGAAACTCCCTGGGAATCGCCCGACAAGACAACTGCCCAAGTGTAGAGGGGCGTGTTCAGCCGGTAATTTGGCGCTCGTGCGCTCGCCCGAAGACCTTGTTCCAGCAACCCGCGTCGCGCTCGTCGGGCCCGGGGCGGTCGGTTCGACGGTCGCGGCCCTGCTGTACGCGGCCGGGCAGGCGGTCACGCTGTGCGGCCGTACGCCGCGCGATGCGATCGAGGTCAGACGCGAGGACGGCGAGCCGATCGTGATACCCGGTCCGGTGCTGACCGACCCGGCCGACATCGAGGAACCGGTCGACGTCGTGCTGCTGGCAGTCAAAGACACCCAGAACGAACAGTCGGCCGGATGGCTGGCGAGGTTGTGCGACGAACGCACCGTGGTGGGTGCGTTGCAGAACGGCGTCGAACAGGTCGAGCGGGTCGGCCGCTACTGCCCGAACTCGACGGTGGTGCCTGCGGCCGTATGGGT
Organism: Mycolicibacterium sp. GF69; assembly: GCF_003284965.1. Classification (GTDB taxonomy): domain Bacteria; phylum Actinomycetota; class Actinomycetes; order Mycobacteriales; family Mycobacteriaceae; genus Mycobacterium. Next base: position 30,163 of record NZ_QMEW01000004.1, on the reverse strand, counting down.
TTCGGCGGAGCCGGCGCCGGAGGGCTATGTCAGGTTGCGTACCGGGGCGCGGCTGGTAGTGCCCGATACCGCCGGAGCGCGGACGTTGGCGGACCTGTTCGAGAGCAGCGGTGTCGCGGTCGAAATCGACCCGAACTTCATCAGCGCGGCCTGGCACAAGCTTCTGGTCAATGCAGTCGTGGGATTCATGGTGCTCAGCGGGCGCCGCTCCGGCATGTTCCGCCGCGACGACGTGGCCGGCCTGGCGCGTCAATACCTGGCCGAGTGTCTGGCCGTTGCGCGGGCCGAGGGCGCCAAGCTCGACGACGGTGTGATCGACGACATCGTCGGCCTGCTCGTCAAGTCGCCCGAGGACATCACCACGTCGATGCTGACCGACCGCGAAGCGGGCCACCAGCTGGAGTGGGATATCCGCAACGGCGTGATCGCGCGCAAGGCCGCCGAGCACGGGCTGAGCACGCCGATTAGCGACGTGCTGGTGCCACTGCTTGCCGCGGCGAGCGACGGGCCCGGCTAGACAGCATCGGTTACGGTGTATGGCCATGCATCCCTGCGAGCGCGTCGGCCTGGACTTCATCGACACCGCGCCGTTCCGGTTCGTCAGCACTGTCGACTTGGCGATCACGCCCGAGCAACTCTTCGAGGTGCTCGCCGACGCGGAGTCCTGGCCGCACTGGGCCACCGTGATCACCGAGGTCACGTGGACGAGCCCCGAACCACGCGACATCGGTACCACGCGGACGGTGAAGATGCGCGGCGGCATCGTCGGTGACGAAGAGTTCCTGGCCTGGAAGCCGTACAGCCACATGGCGTTTCGGTTCAACGAGGCGTCGACGGGGAGTATCGCGGCGTTCGCCGAGGACTATCGGGTGGTTCGCACACCTGCGGGTTGTCACCTGACGTGGGTGATGGCGATGAAACCCAAGGGACTCGCCGCACGGATGGGGATGTCGCTCGGCCGCCCGGTGATGGGCTGGATGTTCCAGAAGTTTCTCTACAACCTGCGCGACTACTCGAACAGGCGTTTCGCCTGACGTGCGAGCGGCTCACGGCGAGTCACAGCTATCAACGTTTTGCCGGCAGGCTCTCGCACTTTCTCTTCCAAACGTCGATCGGTGTGTCCAGACGGCCTAGTTCCGCGGCCTAGTACAGGTCCGTCCAGGCCTCACGACGCTCGGCGTCCGGATCGGAGACGACCTCATCGCGCGCCGACATGATGATTCGGGTGCACCGCCGGTCGGTGTCATAGACGGGCCAGTCGTGCCCGCTCGACCAGCGGATCTCACCGGTTTCCCAGCCTTGGGCGGCGAAGTCCAGCCACGCACGCTGCATCCGCCTGCCGACCGCCGGCTGCAGCCGTCGCCCCAGTGGGTGCATCTTGCGGCCGAGATACGACGTGTAGCTGTGCTGGATGTGCACGATCTCGCTGCCATGGGTGGCGCCGAGGCCGAGCATTCGCAGGCTGAATCCGAAGTGGTCGAAGCGATACATGTGGGTCGGTGCATGGCCGCTGTAGGCGTCGGCGAAGGCCCACGCCGGCCCACCGAACATCACGTCGGAGCCGAACGCGATCAACGCCCGTCGGCGCGGGTAGTGCGAATAGGCGGCCAGGACCCGCTCCTTGGCCTCGGGCGCGACGCGGGCGAAGTAGGCGTCGACGGACGCTTGGGTGGTGGGCAGCATCGGCGGTTTGGTCCAGGCGAACATCGACGCTTCGTGGCTGTTGGTGCCGATGATCAACGGCACCCGCCGCAAGCTGCCCTCGCGCGCGGCGTCCACCGGATGGCGAGGCAGCAGGTCGACGCCGTAGGTCAACCCGTAGGCCAGCGTCGGCGTGGTGGCCGCGCTTTCGAGCTGCAGGCTGCCGGCTGCGCGCCGCAACTCGCGCTGCGGTGCCCCCTTGACATCGCCGACCGGCATGCCGAGTCGGCGCAGGAACTCGTGGGCCTGCTTGGCCCGCACCTCTCGGTCGGCGATCAGCGGCAGCGCCGGGCTCTGCGCGATCGCCCGACTGAACAGGCCCTCGGCGGCCGGGCTGGCGAGCAGGGCCAGCACCGACGTCCCGCCGGCGGACTCACCGAAAACCGTCACCCGGCTCGGGTCGCCGCCGAACGCCGCGATGTGGTCGCGAATCCATTGAAGCGCCGCGATCTGGTCACGCAACGCGAGGTTGTCGTCGAATCCGTCGCCGAGGTCGCCGAGCTCGAAACCGCCGAAGACACCGATGCGGTAGGTGACATTGACGACCACCACGTTGCCGTTGGCGGCCAGCCGCGATCCGTTGTAGAGCTGGAATTGTCCGGCGCCGAAGACGAAGGCGCCGCCGGGAATCCACACCATCACCGGCAGCGACGCGCTGGTGTCCGGCGACCACACCGTCAGCGTGAGGCAGGCCTCGTCGCGAACCTTGGGATCGTCGCGGCCCCCGCCGACGAACGACTTGCCCTGCGGCGGCAGCGGTCCGTGCTCGACGGCATCCCGGCGCCCCGTCCACGGCCGCTTCGGCTCGGGCGCCAGGAACCGGCGTTCGCCGACGGGTTGCTCGGCGTAGGGCACCCCGCGCCACACCCCGACGCCGCCCTCAGTCGTGCCGCAGAGATCGCCGAGATCGGTGTGCACGACGACCGAATGTCCGACAACCGTGGCCACGACCGAATCGTAGTGTGCAAAGCTGGACGCCATGACCTTCAACGAAGGCATGCAGATCGATACGAGCACCACCTCGTCGAGCGGTGGCGGGCGTGGTCCCGGCCGAGGTATCGCGGTCGGTGGTGGTGTCGGCGGCCTAGTCATCCTCGTCGTAGCGTTGTTCCTCGGCGTCGACCCCAGCGCGGTGGTGCCTCAGCAGGGCCAGTACGACAGCCAGGGTGTCGAGTCGCCGGGTTTCGACCTCAGCCAGTGCAAGACCGGCGCCGACGCCAACGAGATTCCCGAGTGTCGCGTGGTGGCGACCGGAAACTCGCTCGACGGCGTGTGGCCTCAGCTGATGCCCGACTACACCCGGCCTCATGTGCGGCTCTTCACCGGCAGTGTCGACACCGGGTGCGGCGCAGCCACCAGTGACGTCGGACCGTTCTACTGCCCGGCGGACCGCACGGCCTATTTCGACGTCGATTTCTTCACTGTCTTGAGAGACCAATTCGGTTCCAGCGGAGGCCCGTTGGCGCAGGAATACGTCGTCGCGCACGAATTCGGCCACCACATTCAGAACCTCACGGGCGCGCTGAGGAACTCGCAGGGCCCCGGCGCCGCGGGTCCGACGGGTGGTGGTGTCCGCACCGAACTGCAGGCCGACTGCTACGCCGGTGTGTGGGCGCACTACGCCGCCATCACCAAGCAGGAAGGCACCGACGTGACGTTCCTGGAACCGTTGACCGACAAGGACATCGCCGATGCGCTGTCGGCTGCGGCTTCGGTGGGCGATGACCGCATCCAGCAGCAGGCCACCGGTCGGGTCAATCCCGAGGCCTGGACGCACGGATCGGCTGCACAGCGGCAGAAGTGGTTCACCGAGGGTTACCGCACCGGGGACCCGAAGGCGTGTGACACCTTCGCGACGAACGACCTTGGTTAGGACGCCCACGGCCGTCGACGCCGTCGCCGAACGTTACCTCGACACGCTCGCCGAACTCGACCCTTGCGCCGCAACCGAAATGGGCATCGTCGGCCACGACGATAAGGTCACCGACTACTCCCCCGACGGGGTCGCCGCGCGTGCCGAAGCGGCTCGGCGCACGCTGCGTGAGCTGGCCGCGGCCACACCCGCGGACGCGGTCGACGAGGTGACCCTGGCCGCCATGCGCGAACGCCTCGGCGTCGTGGTCGAGATCAACGATGCGGGCCTCGACGTGGGCGAACTCAACGTCATCGCATCTCCGCTGCAGTCGATGCGTGACGTGTTCGATCTGATGCCCACCGAAACCGACGACGACTGGGCGGTGATCGGCCGCCGGTTGTCAGAAGTTCCCGAACGGGTCGCCGGATACGCCGACGCGTTACGCGCCGCGGTCGCCGGCGGGCATCCACCCGCGGTGCGCCAGGTCGTACGCGGTATCGATCAGGCCGCGAGCATCCAGCATCTGTTCGTCGACATGGTTGCGGGCGCCGCGCCGGAAAGCGATGCGCTGCAGGACGAGTTGCAGCAGCAGGCGGCGAGCGCCGCATACGCCTACCGCGAACTGGGCAGGATCCTCGGCGACGAGATCGCGCCGCACGCCCGTGTCGACGATGCGGTCGGCCGGGAGGTGTACCGGTTGTGGTCGCGGTCGTTCCTCGGTGCCGAAGTCGACTTCGACGAGACCTACGAGTGGGGCCTGGAACGACTCAAAAGCATTGTTGCCGAACAGGAAAGCATAGTCCAGCAGTTGTATCCAGGGGCTTCGGTCGCCGATGCACTGCGCCGCCTCGACGGCGAACAGCGGTACGTCGTGCACGGCGTGGAGGCGCTGCAGGCGTGGATGCAGGAGCTGTCCGACGGCGCGGTCGACGCCCTCGCCGACACGCACTTCGACATCGCAGAACCGTTGCGCGCGCTGGAATGCCGCATCGCGCCGACCCACACCGGTGGCATCTACTACACCGGCCCCTCGGAGGACCTCAGCAGGCCCGGTCGGATGTGGTGGTCGGTGCCGCACGGCGTCGACACGTTCCACACCTGGCGGGAGACGACGACGGTGTTCCACGAGGGCGTGCCGGGTCACCACCTGCAGATCGGCCGCGCGGTGGTGCTCGCCGACCAGCTGAACCGGTGGCGCCGGCTCAGCTGTTTCGTGTCGGGTCACGGTGAGGGCTGGGCCCTGTACGCAGAACGGCTGATGGTCGAACTCGGCTGGCTCGACGACCCCGGCGACCGCATCGGAATGCTGGACGCACAACGGTTTCGGGCGGCTCGCGTCGTCATCGACATCGGCGTGCACTGCGGGATGACCGCACCTGAGGGCGGAGTGTGGGACGTCGAAAGGGCATGGTCCTTCCTGGTGTCGCACAGCGCGATGAACGAAGAGCACCTGCAGTTCGAACTCGACCGCTACCTCGGTTGGCCGGGGCAGGCGCCGTCGTACGCGATCGGGCAGCGGATCTGGCAGCAACTGCGCGACGAGTCGGTCGGGCGGGGCGTACCCCTCAAGGATTTCCACAGCCGCGCACTGGACCTCGGCGGCCTGCCTCTCGACGTGCTGCGGTCCGCGCTGACGAATGATTTCGCTTCGGGCTGAGACCCTTCTGCCCGCCCGCCAGGCGTCCTAGCGTGGACGCATGGACACGGTCACCATCACGCCAGAGCTCACCATGCTCGTCGTCAACGGCTGGCAGGTCTACGCCTGGCGCGACGGCGATTCGGTCACGCTGATCGACACCGGCGCACCCGGGTCCGGCGCGGCGATCACCGACGCGTTGCCCGGGATCGACCGAATCGTGTTGACGCACGGGCACGTCGACCACATCGGCTCGGCGGCCGAGTTACGCGAGTCGACCGGAGCTGCGGTGCTGGCCGGCGCCGGTGACGCCGCCGCGATCCGCAACGGCGCTGCACTGCCGCCGCCGGTCTTCGAAGACTGGGAGGTGCCGATCCACGAGCGTGTCGCCGCCGGACTGCCCGACGCCGCCGCACCCGTTCCTGTCGACCAGGAGTTGCGCGACGGCGACATCCTCGACTTCGGCGGCGGCGCACAGATCCTGTCGATACCCGGCCATACCGAGGGCAGCATCGCGATCCACCTGCCACACCACGGCGTGCTGCTCACCGGCGACACGATCGCCAACGTCGGCGTGCTGATGCTCGGCACGTTCAACCAGGACCGCACGCGGACAGTGGCGTCGCTCCAGCGCCTGGCCGCCCTCGACGTCGACACCGCGTGTTTCGGACACGGCGAGCCGATCGTGTCCGGCGCCGCCGCTCGACTCCGTGACGTCGCTGCGACACTGACGTGAATCTGGTGTAGTTGATCGCGCACAACGCAACCAATACACCCAAATCCCATACCGAGTAGCGTCATCACCCGAAGGAGGACTCCATGCGCATCGCCGTCGCCGGCGCGACAGGGAACATCGGCAACCGCACCGTCGCCGCACTCGAACGCGACGGTCACGACGTCGTCCGCATCAGCCGCTCGCTCGGTGTGGATCTCATGACCGGGGACGGCCTGGACGCCGCGCTCGCCGGTGTCGACGCGGTGGTGGACGCCATCAGCGCACCGCCCACCGACCGGGAGGGCACCACCGAGTACTTCGGCACCACCACCCGCAACCTGCTGGCCGCAGAGCAGCGCGCGGGCGTGCGCCACCACGTCCTGCTGTCGATCGTCGGAATCCACGATATCGAGGGCAACGCGCACTACGCGGGCAAGCGCGAACAGGAGCGGCTTGTCGTCGACGGACCGGTGCCCTGGACCGTCGTACCTGCCACCCAGTTTCACGATTTCGCGGCGACGGTCGCCGGCTGGACCGAACAGGACGGGGTGGCCACGATCGCGCCGCTGCTAGTGCAACCGATCGCACCCGACGACATCGCCGAGGTCCTCGCCGAGGTGGCCACCGGCCAACCGCAGGGCCGGTATGTGGACGTTGCGGGACCCGAGACGCAGGATCTCGTCGACATGGCGCGCCGGACGCTGGAATCCAGGGGCCGGCGCGTGAAACTCGTCCCGACCTGGTCGGGGATGTTCGGGCCGACGATGGCCGGAAATGCGTTGCTGCCCGGGGACAATGCGCGCATCGCGCCGACAACGTTCGACGACTGGCTCGCCGCCGGTACCGACTGACCAGGAGATCTTCATATGACGAACCCGGACGCCCCGCTGGCCGGCAAGGTCGCTTACGTGACGGGCGCCGCGCGTGGGCAGGGCCGCTCGCACTGCGTCCGCCTGGCCCGCGCGGGCGCCGACATCGTCGCGATCGACGCCTGCGGCCCGGTCGCCGAGCACAACGGCTACCCGCCCGCACTGCCCGAAGACCTCGCCGAGACCGTGAGCCTCGTGGAGGGCGAGGGCCGCAAGATCGTCGCCGACCGGGTCGACGTTCGCGACGCCGCCGGACAGCAACGGGTGGTGGCCGAAGCGCTCGAGCAGTTCGGCCGCCTCGACATCGTCGTCGCCAACGCCGGTGTGATGAATTGGGGCCGGCTGTGGGAGATTTCGGCTCAGCAGTGGCAAGACGTGCTCGATGTCAACCTGACCGGTGTGTGGAACACGATCAAGGCCGTCGTGCCGCCGATGATCGAGGCGGGCAACGGCGGGTCGATCATCACGATCAGTTCGGCCGCTGGCATCAAGGCCGTTCCGGGTTGCGGCCACTACTGCGCCAGCAAGTTCGGCGTCGTCGCGCTGACCAACTCGCTGGCGGTCGAACTGGGCGAGTTCGGTATCCGGGTCAACTCGGTGCATCCGTACGGCACCGACACCCCGATGGGTAACGACACCTCGATGTGGCAGATCTTCGCTGACCACCAGACCTACATCCACAGCTTCTCGCCGGGCGCACTGCCGACCGAGTCGCTGGCCGACCCGAACCTGATCTCCGACATCGTGGTGTGGTTGGCCAGCGACGCGTCGTCACTGGTGACTGCGGCCCAGATCCCCGCGGACAAGGGCTATTTGAAGATCTAGAGGCGCGACTGCTCCTTGATCGCGGTATCGCTGGTGCGCAGCGGACGGATCAGCGCGTCCTGGCTGAACGATGCGATCAGCTCACCGGATTCGGTGTGCACCGTGCCCCGCACATACGACATGCCGGCGCCGACCTGAGTGCTCTCGTGGCCGTAGAGCAGCCACCCGTTCCATTCGAATGGCTCGTGGAAGCTGACCGACACCGTCATCGGCGCGGTCGACACCGTGACGTGGGATTGCGCAGTGCCGATGCCCTCATGGGCCCGCATCGTCGTCGAAATGCCAAGGTGGCCGGTCAGATACGCGACGAGAGCCTTGGCTAGCTCGTCGCGCGTCGGGACGGGGTCGTAGTGCACCCAGGCGTACAGTTCCGGCGGTCCGACCTCGTCGGGACTGTTGACATCGACGACGTCCACCAAACGAATCTGCCTGCCCGTCATCGGCATCCGGGCGTCGTTCGCCTCGGCCGGCGGTGCGACGTCGGGGCGGGCGACGGCGTGGCGGATCACGTCGGGCGTCGGGACGTCGGTCAGCACCGTCACGGTGATGCAGCGCTTGCCGTTCTGCTTGGCGGCGACGACGGCGGTAGCGGTGGAACGGCCTTCGTTGATGACGTCGATCTCCAGTTCCAGCGGGCCCGCACCCACCATCACCGCCCGCGAGAACACCGCGTACGCCGAGCGCACCGACTTGCCCTCGAACCGTTTGGCCACCGCCACGATCACCTGAGCGAGCACCTGCGTGCCCTCCACCACCTGTCGGTCGTCCTCGCCGGCGGGACCGGTCTCGGCGATAAATCGGTTCTCGCCGTCCGGCCGCGCATCGAACAGGTCGAGCAGCCCGCCGACGGTCCAGGTGTTCTGCGCTGAGTCTGTGGTCATGAAACGGAACAGTAACCGAGCTTCTGCAAAAGCGGTAACGTCATTACCAGCGGATGACGGATGACCCGGGAAGGTGTCGACGATGACAAAGCCCAACGGGCGAGCGGCGGCCGGCACCGCCCGGTCCGCGGCGCCGGAGAGCACCGACCCCGAGTCCCGGCCGAAGCGTTTCATGAAGTCGGCGCTGGCAATTCTCGGCGAGACCGGCCGCACGGATTTCACCGTGCTCGAGGTCGTCGAGCGCTCGAAGACCTCGCTACGGTCGTTCTACCAACACTTCTCGACCAAGGACGAGTTGCTGCTCGCGTTGGTCGACAAGATCATGTCCGAGTCGACGCGCCGCTGGCGCCAGGACACCGCCGGTCTGCCTGCCACCACCGCACTTCGGGTTCTCATCGACCGCATCTGCACTCCGCCCGAGACGACAGCGCAGGACAAGGTCAACCGTGGCCTGACCAACTACAACGACCGGTTGGCCGAGACGTTGCCCAACGAGTACGCCCGGGTGCTGTCGCCGGTGCACGAGCTGATCAGGGACATCATCGGCCGCGGGATCGCCGAGGGCGTCTTCCGCGCGGATATGAACGTCGACGCCCGGGCGGCGCTGATCATGCAGTCGGCGTTGGGCGCGATACGGCTGCAGGTGCTCGGTGCCGAACTCAACGGTGCGCCGATCGGCGCCGACGATATCTACGACTTCTGCGTCAGCGGTCTGCGCGCCCCGGCCCACCCGACCTGACCTGCGTTCCGAAGGCCGTGAGAATGCAGTTCTCCCGGCCGGTGTTTACGCTGGTCCGAACGTGGTAATGTCATTACCACAAGCAGCCAAGCAGACTTCCAGGAGGCGAAAATGGCCCGCCAGCTTCCCTATCCGGTGTTCGACGCCGACAACCACTTCTACGAGCCGAAAGAGGCGCTGACCAAGTTCCTCCCGGACCACCGCCGCAACGTCATCGACTACATCGAGGTCCGCGGTCGCACCAAGATCATGGTGCGCAACCAGGTCAGCGACTACATCCCGAACCCGACCTTCGAGGTCGTCGCGCGCCCAGGCGCCCAAGAGGAGTACTTCAAGCACGGCAGCGGCGGCAAGAGCTTCCGCGAGGTGATGGGCAAGCCGATGAAGGCGATCCCGGCATTCCGCGAACCGGCGGCTCGGCTCGAGGTGATGGACGGACTCGGCCTGGATTACTCGCTGATGTTCCCCACCCTGGCCAGCCTGGTCGAGGAGCGGATGAAGGATGACCCCGTTCTCATCGCCGACGTCATCCATGCGCTCAACGAGTGGATGTACGAGACGTGGCAGTTCAACTACGAGGACCGGATCTTCTCCACGCCGGTCATCAACCTCGGGATCATGGACCGCGCACTCGAGGAACTCGAGTGGTGCCTGGAGCGCGGCGCCAAGACCGTCCTGGTCCGTCCCGCGCCGGTGCCCGGTTTGAAGGGCACCAAATCGTTCGGCCTGCCCGAGTTCGACCCGTTCTGGCAGGCCTGCGTGAAGGCCGGCATCCCGGTGTCGATGCACGCCTCGGACTCCGGCTACGCCGAGTACCTCAACGACTGGGAGCCCGCGGACGAATATCTGCCCTTCAAGCCGACGGCGTTCCGGATGGTCTCGATGGGCAAGCGGGCCATCGAGGATTCGATGGCGGCGCTGGTCTGCCACGGCGCCTTGACGCGCAACCCCGATCTGCGCGTGCTGTCGATCGAGAACGGCGCGGACTGGGTGCCCTACCTGTTCCACCAGTTCGAGGGCGTGTACAAGAAGATGCCGCAGGAGTTCCCGGAGAACCCGATCGATGCGTTCAAGCGCGGCGTGTACGTCGCCCCGTTCTGGGAGGACGACTTCAAGCAGATGGCCGATCTCATCGGCGTCGACCGGGTGATCTTCGGTTCCGACTGGCCGCACCCGGAGGGTCTCGCGGAGCCGACCCACCTGATCGACGACCTGCAGGGCCTCGACGCGGAAGGCCAGCGAAAAGTCATGGGCGGCAACATGATCGACCTGTTCAAGGTGCCGAACGAAATCGTCCACAACCCCGACGTGCCCGCGCTCGTCATCCCCGCCTGACCCAGGCACACGTGGGCAACGTGCGTGCCGAATCGGCGGCACGCACGTTGGCACGACTACGAAAGTGAGCCCGTGAGCGAGAGCGCGAACAACGGTTCGAATCATGAGGTGCTGCTCTTCGCCTCGACGACGCAGGCGTTCCTGGAAAAGGAAGTGCCGCTGAGTCGAGTGCGTGAGATGCACGAGGCCGGTACATCGTTCGACGCCGACTGGTGGCGCCGTGCCGCCGAACTCGGCTGGACCAGCCTGCTCGTCCCGGAGGAACTCGGCGGCGGCAGCGTGTCGGGGAGCGGCGTCAAGGATCTGGCTTTGGTCGCCGAGATCGGCGGCAAGACCGTCGCGCCGGGCCCGCTGCATCCGGTCAGCACCGTGCTGGCCGGTCTGGTCGAGACGCCGGAAGGCCACGAGGACACGATCGAGGCGCTGATCTCCGGTGAGTTGGTGGCGACCTGGGCGGTCTACGAACCGAACGGGTCGTGGTCGCCGCTCACGCCGTCGGTCACCGCGACCGCCACCGCCACCGGATTCCGCATCGACGGGGTCAAAGATCGTGTCGAGGCCGCCGCTGACAGCGCAATGTTCTTGGTGACAGCGCAATCCGACGGACAGGTCCGCCAGTTCCTGGTTCCCGCGGACGCCCCGGGCGTGCGAGTAGAACCGCAGCGCTCGATCGACATGGTCAAGAGCTACGCCCGCGTGCAGTTCGACGGTGTCGAGGTCGACCGGACGGCCGCCGTCGGATCGGCCGAACAGACCCCGGCGTCTATCGAACGCCAGAGCCAGATCGCGATCGTGCTGCAGTGCGCCGAGATCGTGGGCATCCTGGACACGGTGCTGGCATTCACGATCCAGTGGGGCTTCGACAGGCACTCGTTCGGCCGGCCACTGGGCTCGTATCAGGCGCTCAAGCACAAGTTCGCCGATTTGAAGATCTGGTTCGAAGGGTGTCGGGCGACGACGAACGCCGCGGCGGCCGAGGTGGCGTCGCGCTCCCCCGGCGCCGACATGGCGGTCAGTGTCGCGAAATCGTATGTCGGCGAACATGCTCCGGGAATGCTTCAGTTGTGCGTCCAGCTCCACGGCGGCATCGGGGTGACCTGGGAGCACGACCTGCATTTGTTCCTGCGCCGAGCCACCCTGTACCGCTCGCTGTTCGGGACACCGGAGGACCACAATCTGCGGGTGTACTCGCTGACCAAGACGGAGCAGGCATCGTGACCGACACGACAACGACATCGACCCTGGGACCGAGCACTACCGAGGAGTCGGTCGAGGAGTTCGCCGCCCGCGCCCGGACGTGGCTGGCGCAGAACATGCCACCGATCGATCCGAACAATCCCCCGGAACACGATCGCGGTGAGGAAGAACCCTGGCAGCGGGCCCGCGAACTTCAAAAGAAGCTGTACGACGGCGGTTTCGCCGGGATCTGCTTCCCGCAGGAGTACGGCGGTCTCGGCCTGCCGATCGCCTATCAGAAGGCGTTCGACAACGTCTCGCGTTGCTACGAACTGCCGGTCATCCTCAACACCCCGACGTTCACCATCTGCGCGGCAACCATCCTCGACACCGGCAGCGAGGAGCAGAAGCGCCGGCACATCTCCGCGGCCCTGCGCGGCGAAGAGGTGCTGGTGCAGTTGCTGTCGGAACCCAGCGGCGGCTCCGATCTCGCCGGGGTGATCACCCGCGCGGACCGCAAGGGCGACAAGTGGGTTATCAACGGCGCAAAGACTTGGAGCACAAGCGCTTTTGCCGCCGACTACGGGTTGATGCTGGCGCGCACCAACTGGGATGTGCCCAAGCATGAGGGGCTGACGATGTTCCTCGTGCCGATCGACAGTCCGGGCATCACGCTGCGGCGCATCAAGCAGGTCAACGGGTCGGTCGAGTTCTGCGAGGAGTTCTTCGACAATCTTGAGCTCGGCGACGACGCGGTGGTCGGTGAGGTCAACCAGGGCTGGCATGTGGCGTCTCGTCAGCTCTACCACGAACGGCGGGCAGTCGGCGGAGGCTCGGAGTTCGCGAGCGGCATTGGCGCCGAAGGTAAGTCCGATGTGCCGATCGATTACGTCGCGCTGCTGGAGCGTATTGGGCAGCCGGACAGCGAACGCCTGCGCGAGATGGCGGGGCGCGCTCTGGTGCACCGGGCGGTCCGTGAGCAATTGATCGACCACGTGTACCACGGGGTGCTCGACGGTTCGCTTCCGCCGGCGGCGGGTTCGATCATCCGCATCGCCCACGCCGACATCCACCACCTGGAGTTCGACACCGCGCTGGCCATCACCGGCAGCGCGGGCGTCGTCGACGTCGACGGCGACCTGATCCGCTACGGGGAGCGGTACCTGTCGCGGCAGGCCGCGGCGCTGGGCGGCGGGACCACCGAGATCGCGCGCAACATCATCGGCGAGCGGGTGCTGGGCTTCCCCCGCGAACCCGCCGCCGACCGCGATGTGCCGTTCAAAGAGGTCAAGCGCAACCGGGGCTGACGCCTTCCGCGCGAGCTAGAACAGCGTCGGTTGCAGCTCTTCGGCTCGCGCAGCGACAGGTGTGTGCGCCGCGCGGAACGATCGGCGGTCCGGCGTCAGCCCGTGTTTGGCGATCAGCGGTGCGACCCTGTCGTGCAACATCTTCCGGTAGTCGTGCGGTAGATAGGCGCCGCGGCGGTACAGCTCGCGGTACTTCGGCACCAGCGCGGGCTGTGCAGCCGCCAGCCAGTTCATGAACCAGCCGCGCGTGGAACCGCGCAGGTGTAGTGCGAACACGGTGACGCCGGTGGCCCCCGCCGCCGCGATCTGGGCGAGCAGCGCATCGAGATGCTCGACCGAGTCGGTCAGGTGCGGCAGCACCGGAGCCACCATCACGTGACAGTCCAGCCCGGCGTCGCGGATCGCGGCGATCAACCCGAGGCGGGCCTGCGGCGACGGGGTGCCCGGTTCGACTTCCCGGTGCAGAGCGGGATCGCCCACCGCCAGCGACACCGCGACGCTGACGTCGACTCGCCGGGCCGCCTCGCCCAGCAGCGGCAGATCGCGACGCAGCAGCGTGCCCTTGGTGAGGATGGAAAACGGCGTGCTGGAGTCGGTCAGCGCCGAGATGATCCCGGGCATCAGCGCGTAACGGCCCTCGGCGCGCTGGTACGGATCGGTGTTGGTGCCCAGCGCCACCGTTTCGCGTTGCCACGACCGCCGCGCCAGTTCGCGACGCAGTACCTCGGCGACGTTGGTCTTGACCACGACCTGGCTGTCGAAGTCGCGGCCGCAGTCCAGATCGAGATACTCGTGCGTCGGCCGGGCGAAACAGTAACGGCAGGCGTGCGAGCATCCGCGGTAGCCGTTGACGGTGAACCGGAACGGCAGCATCGACGCATTCGGCACCCTGTTGAGCGCCGACTTGCACAGCACCTCGTGGAACGTGATGCCCTCGAACTGCGGCGTCCGCACGCTGCGCACGAAACCGATACGCTGCAGGCCTGGCAGCGCGCCGTCGTCGACGCCGACACCCTGACCATCCCATCGCATACACTCGATTCGAACTCACGTTCGATGCGATGTCAAGGTCGACGCGCGAGCCTGCGGTGACCCGAGAGAGAGGGGCGGTGTGCCGACCGAGGGCTACGCCGAGGAACTGGAATCCGAGCAGCGCTACATCGACGATCTGTACGCGCGGCTCGACGCCGAGCGCACCAGGGTGCGCAAGCACTACGACGCGGCGCTGCGCGGTGACGGTGAGTCCCTCGTCGAGCGGGACGCCCAGGTGCGAGCGGTGGCTAACCGGATGAACCGACTCAACGTCGCCGACCACGGGCTGTGCTTCGGCCGACTCGACAGCGTCGCCGGGGAACGCGTCTACATCGGCCGGATCGGTTTGCTCGACGAGGCCGACGAGTACGAGCCGCTGCTGCTCGACTGGCGCGCCCCCGCGGCACGGCCCTTCTACGTCGCAACCGCGGCCCGCCCCGAAGGTATGCGTCGGCGCCGCCAGTTCCACTCTCTGGGCAGACGTATCACCGACTTCACCGACGAGACCCTCGGCAGGCCCACCGAAGGCGCACAGGGCGACGCAGCGCTGCTGGCCGCCGTCAACGCACCACGCGGTGAAGGTATCCGCGACATCGTCGCGACCATCCAGGCCGAACAGGACGAGATCATCCGCCTCGATCATCCGGGCGTGCTGGTCATCGAGGGCGGCCCAGGTACGGGCAAGACCGTGGTCGCACTCCACCGGGTCGCCTACCTGCTCTACACCCAGCGGGAGCGGATGGCCCGTCACGGCGTGCTGGTCATCGGGCCGAATCCGGCTTTCCTGCGGCACATCGGGCGAGTGCTGCCCTCGCTCGGCGAGACGAACGTCGTCTTCATGACGACCGGAGACCTCGTTCCGGGCCTGCGGGTCACCACCGAGGACAACCCCGACGCAGCGCGGGCGAAGGGCTCGATGAAAATGCTCGACGTGCTGGCCGCGGCGATCGCCGACCGGCAACGTGTCCCCGAGCAGGCGCTGCCCATCAAGCTGGCCGACGTCACGGTGCGGATCGACTCCGAGACCGCCGAGTGGGCGATACAGGAAGCCCGCGACAGCGGTCTGCCGCACAACGACGCCCGCGCGGTGTTCGTCGACGTCGTCACGTGGGTGCTCACCGAGCGTGCGATCAGCCGGATCGGCAAGGGCTGGCTGACGCGCGACGACAAACAGGCGTGGGAGCACCTGCGCGCAGAACTGCTCGACGAACTCGGTGACCACGACGGGTTCAACACCGCGCTCGACCGACTCTGGCCCGAGCTGACGCCGGAAACCCTGTTGGCCGAGCTTTACGAGTCCCGTGAACGACTCAGCGCCGCAGGCGCCGACGAGTCGCTGCTGCGTGCGCAAGGGGATGCGTGGACGGTATCGGATGTGCCGTTGCTCGACGAATTGGTCGACATGCTCGGCGGTATCAAACCCGACGCCGCCGCCGAGAGGGAGCGGCAGGAGGAGGCCGCCTACGCCGCCGGCGTGCTGGACCTGATGGTGGCCCGCGAGGACCTGATGGCCGACGAGGATCATCTGCTCGCCACCGACCTGATCGGCGCCGAAGATCTCGCCGAGCGGTTCATCGAACGCGATTCCCGGGATCTGGCCGAACGCGCTGCCGCAGACCGTGACTGGACATACCGTCACGTCGTCGTCGACGAGGCGCAGGAGCTATCCGAGATGGATTGGCGGGTGCTGATGCGGCGCTGCCCGAGCAAGTCCTTCACCGTGGTCGGCGATCTGGCGCAGCGCCGCTCGGCGGCCGGGGCGACGTCGTGGGGGGCGATGCTCGATCCGTACGTGGCCGGCCGGTGGGCCTACCGGCCGCTGTCGGTGAACTACCGCACGCCGACCGAGATCATGGCGTTCGCCGCAGCCCTGCTCGCCGAGTTCGCTCCGGGCGCGCAACCGCCCGAATCGGTGCGCGCCTGCGGGGTGCGGCCCTGGGCGCGGCGGGTGGACGACGACGAAATACCCACCGCCATCGACGAGTTCCGCGACCGCGAAGCCGGCCGCGAGGGCACCAGTGTCGTCATCGGTCCCCCGGGCATCCCGGGAACGGTGTCACCGTCGGAGACCAAGGGTTTGGAGTTCGACGCGGTGCTCGTCGTGGAGCCGGACCGAATTCTCGCCGACGGTCCTCGCGGCGCCGCCGATCTTTATGTCGCGCTCACCCGAGCCACTCAGCGACTCGGCGTGTTGCACAGCGCACCGTTGCCGCCCGCGCTGAGCGGACTGTCTGCACTGGAAAGCGTGACCGACTGAGTGCCGGTCGCCGGTGGGGCGGTCAGATCACCACTGGCTCAGCTGGCACTGCACCGTGTAGGTGCCGTCCTGCTGCACCGCCACCTGACCGTCGATCGCGATCTCGCAGTGCGGGTTCGGCGACGCCTGCATGGCGTGCACGCCGGTGCTCGCGGTGAGGATCGCCCACTGCGGGTCTTCCATTCTGGTCTCGAACACCCAGGGCACACCCGGCTGCAGGACCACTTGTTCCTTTTTCAGGTAGGCGTAGGCGTCGGCGTTGTAGGCCTCCTTGCTCGGAGGCTGCGCCGTCAGATAGTTGAGTTGGAAGTCGGCGGCGGTCGCCGACGTCAGCGTGTACCGGACCAACTGGCCATCCTCCGACTGAGCACCCGCCGTTGCATGGCTCACCCCGACTGACGCTGCTGCCAGCATGAACGCCGCCCCGATTTTGGCTGTAGCTGTTCGCATGTTCGTCACATCGCGGGACGGTACCAAAGCGTTACATCCACCGCCGGACACCGTTCGCCAGGGTGCGTGTTCGCACTCGACACACCGCGTTTTCCAGCAGTTCGCGCACCCTGGCGGTCGCCGAGATGGCACAGTGCACCCGTGGATACAGCATCGGAGCCGCGCGTACTCGCCGACACCGGCGGGCTTGTCGTCACGGACGACGGCCGGCGGGTGCTGGTCGTGGACCGCGGCACGGGACCGCTGACTGTGCTCGCGTTCGTCCTGGGCGTCCTGACGCTCGTCGTGGTCGGGTTCGGGATGGTCGCGCTGATCGGCGGCGTCCCGTCGCAGGCGTTGGGCGCCGTATTCGTGGCCGTCGGTGTAGCGCTGGCGGTGGCGACGTACCTCGTCGTGCGAAGAATCCGCCGGTACCGAAGCCGACCGCTGCACGAGTGCCGCCCCGCTGCGGTACTCGATCGCAAGCTCGGACTGTTCAGCTACCGCGGCGGCGCGTTGGTCCAGTTGGACCAGGTGCGCTTTGCGCGCAAGTTCCAAATCGGTTCCAGCTCACCGAAACTCGTCGCTGTCACACCCGGCGGGTCGAGGACGCTCAAGCGCGGAAATCCGTTCGACGGCGGGGTCGGACACGTCGACGAATTGCTCAACACGGTCGCCCGCGGTACTGCGTGACCCAGAAGTGTCAGGCGCGGTTGAGACGAGCGAGTACTTCGGTCAGCACGGCGTCGACGGCGACGTCCGTCTGTTCGCCGGTCGCGAGACTCTTCACCCCTACGGTGCCCGCCTCGATGTCGCGGTCACCGGCCACCAGCGCCAGTGATGCCCCCGACCGGTCCGCGGCGCGCATCGCCCCCTTGATTCCCCGGTTGCCGTAGGCGAAGTCGACCCGTACGCCCGCCGACCGCAATCGCGCGCCCAGCACTGCCAGCGTCAGCTTGGCCTGCTCCCCGAGCGGTACACCGAACACGTCGACCCGCGCCGTCCCGCCGACCGTCTTCCCCTCGGCCTTCAACGCCAACATCGTGCGGTCGACACCCAGCCCGAATCCGATGCCGGACAGGTCTTTTCCACCAAGCTGAGCCATCAGTCCGTCGTAGCGCCCGCCGCCTCCGATACCCGATTGCGCACCGAGGCCGTCATGCACGAACTCGAACGTCGTCTTGGTGTAATAGTCCAGCCCGCGCACCATGCGCGGGTTGATGACATACGGCACCTCCAGCGCGTCGAGATGCGCCAGCACACTGTCGAAGTGCTGCTTGGCGACATCGGAGAGATGGTCCAACATCACGGGCGCATCGGCGGTCATCTCGCGCACCGCGGGACGCTTGTCGTCGAGCACCCGCAGCGGGTTGATCTCCGCACGGCGTCGTGTCTCGTCGTCGAGGTCGAGCTTGAACAGGAACTCCTGCAACAGTTCCCGGTACTGCGGGCGGCAGCTGTCGTCACCCAGCGAGGTGATCTCCAGCCGGAAACCGTCCAGTCCCAGCGACCGGAAACCGGCATCGGCGATCGCGATCACCTCGGCGTCCAGCGCGGGATCGTCGACCCCGATGGCCTCCACCCCCACCTGCTGCAGCTGGCGGTAACGGCCGGCCTGCGGGCGTTCGTAGCGGAAGAACGGCCCGGCGTAGCACAGCTTGACCGGCAGCGGCCCGCGATCCAGACCGTGCTCGATCACGGCGCGCATCACGCCCGCGGTGCCCTCCGGTCGCAGGGTGACCGACCGGTCACCGCGGTCGGCGAAGGTGTACATCTCCTTGGACACCACATCGGTGGACTCGCCGACACCGCGGGCGAACAGTGCGGTGTCCTCGAAGATGGGCAGTTCGATGTCGCCGTAACCGGCCCGCCGGGCGGTGTCGAGCAGACCGTCGCGGACACCGACGAACTGCGCCGAGTCGGGCGGCAGGTAATCGGGCACGCCCTTGGGCGCTTGGAAATCACTGGAGCTCACTAGGTCAAGCCTTCGAGGAACGGGTTGGTGCGACGTTCGGCGCCGATCGTGGTCTTCGGGCCGTGCCCCGGTAGTACCACGGTGTCGTCGTCGAGCACCAACAGTTTGTTGACGATCGAGCCGAGCAGGTCCCGGCCGCTGCCGCCCGGCAGGTCCGTCCGACCCACCGACTGCCGGAATAGGGTATCGCCGGTGAATGCCACCGCGCCGGGCCCCGCCCCGATGCCCGCGTCGACGCGGAACACCACCGAACCGCGGGTGTGACCCGGCGTGTGGTCGACGGTGACCGTGACACCGCCCAACTCGACCTTGTCTCCGTCCCTGTCGAGTTCGACGACCTGCTTGGGTTCGCGGAACAGGGCGCCGAACGCAGAGCTGGCCAGCCCCCCGATCAAACCCCGCCCGAAGTCCTTGATCGGGTCGGTCAACATGAACCGGTCCTCGGGATGGATGTAGGCCGGGCAGCCGTACATGTCGGCCACCTTCTGGGCCGACCAGATGTGATCGATGTGCCCATGGGTGAGCAGCACCGCCGCCGGTGTGAGGTGGTTCTCGTCCAGGATCTGGCGCAGCGGTCCCATCGCCCGCTGACCGGGGTCGACGATGACAGCGTCGGCGCCGGTCCGCGGGGCCAGCACGTAGCAGTTGCACGCCAACATGCCGGCCGGAAACCCGGTGATGAACACGACCTCCAGTTTCCCATCCCGCGATGACGTGGGTCCCAGCGCCACGCTCAGCGATGCCTGGCACACTCGTTCTCGATCGATCGACACGAGGAGGACACCGGCGGTGCCGACCAACGAACAGCGGCGGGACACAGCAAAGCGCAAGCTCGAGCGGCAGTTGGAGCGCCGCGCCGAAAAGGCACGCAAGCGGCGGTTGTACTTGATCATCGGCTCGGTTGCGGGTGTGCTCGTCGTCGCTGCGGTGGTCGCAACCTTCGTCGTCACCAACCGTGACTCCGGAACCCAGACGGCGGCCGCCACCGAGACGCCCACCACCTCGGCCGCGCCGCGTGCACCGGGCGGGTTGCCCCCGTTCGCGGCACCGGCCGGGCTCGGTGAGAACTGCCAGTACCCGGCGTCGGCGGAGAAGGCCAGCAAGCAGGTCAATCCACCGCGAACCGGCAAGGTACCCACCGAGCCCGCCGAGGTCAGCGCCAGCATGTCCACCGACCAGGGCAATCTCGGCCTGGTGCTCGACAACGCCAAGGCGCCGTGCACGGTCAACAGCTTCGCCAGCCTCGCCCAGCAGGGCTACTTCGACAACACGCCGTGCCACCGGCTGACCACCGCCGAGCAGCTCAAGGTGCTGCAGTGCGGCGACCCGACCGGCGAGGGCACCGGCGGCCCGGGTTATTCGTTCGCCAACGAGTATCCGACCAACCAGTACCAGCCCGACGACCCGAAACTGATGGAGCCGGTGACCTATCCGCGCGGCACTCTGGCCATGGCCAACGCCGGCCCGGACACCAACGGCAGCCAGTTCTTCCTCGTGTACCAGGACTCGAAGCTGCCGCCGAACTACACGGTGTTCGGCACCATCGACGAGACCGGGCTGGCCACGCTGGACAAGATCGCCGCGGGCGGGGTCGCCGGCGGCGGCGACGACGGCGCACCGGCCACCCCCGTCACAGTGAAGTCGATCCTGCTGGACTGACGTCGTGACCTCCCCGCCGCCGTACGGCGAGCCTGTACCGCCGCCGTACGGCTACCCGGGCCAATACGGCTATCCGCCGCCCCGGCGGACCAACACGCTGGCCATCGTGGCGCTGGTGTGTGCCTTCCTCTTCGCGCCGCTGGGCATCGTGTTCGGTCACCTTTCGCTGTCACAGATCAAGAAGAGCGGCGAGGAGGGCCGCGGGCTGGCGATCGCGGGGTTGGTCATCGGATACCTCGTCACGGTGCTGACCGCGCTGGCCATCGTCGTGAGTGTCGTCTTCCTGGCGGCGCTGTCCGAGTCGCTCGACGGCATAGCCTCCGACGGGACGCCGACCCAGGGCTTGGCGGTCGACGAGCTGCCGAAGTTCGATCCGCCCGCCGCGCTCGGCTCGAACTGCCAGTACCCCAGCACCTCGGAACCGTCGAGCAAGCCGGCAACGCCGCCGCGCACCGGCCGGATACCGACCGACCCCGAGCTCGTCAGCGCAAGCATGACCACCAGCGCGGGCAACATCGGCCTGCAACTCGACAACGCGAAAGCCCCGTGCACCGTCAACAACTTCGCCAGTCTTGCGCAGCAGGGCTTCTTCGACGACACGCCGTGCCACCGACTGACCACCTCCGCGCACCTCGGGGTGTTGCAGTGCGGCGATCCCAGCGGCCTCGGCACGGGCGGACCCGGCTACCAGTTCCCGAACGAGTACCCGACCAACCAGTACCGGCTGAGCGATCCGGCGATGCGGGCACCGGTGCGCTATCCCCGCGGGACGCTGGCGATGGCCAATGCCGGGGTGGGCACCAACGGCAGCCAGTTCTTCCTCGTCTACGAGGATTCGCAGCTACCGCCGACCTACACCGTGTTCGGCACGATCGACCAGACCGGTCTGGCCACGCTGGACAAGATCGCCGCCGGCGGCGTTGCCGACGGCAGCGAAGACGGCGAACCCGCCGACGAGGTTCTGGTCGAATCGATCCGTTTGGACTGAGCGGCCGACGGTTCGGCTACTTGCTCGGCGCGGTCTCGATGTAGAACTCGACGTCTTCACCCTCGACCTTGGTCACCCGCATGTCCGCGGTGTACTCGGCGCCTTCCGGTCCGGTGAACTTGCACTCGAACTTCGCGCCTTCCTTGGCCTCGACACCCTCAGGACACTTCACATCCGTTGGCTTGAAACCGGTCTGCTCGGAGACGAGGTCGACGACGGACTGCGCGGCGCCTTCAGGTGTGATCGTGGAAGCGCACCCGACGATCAGGACACCGAGTGAGACGAGAACGACAGGCAAGGCGGGCCGCATCGTCGCAGTATCGCAGACCAGGCAAGAATTGACGGGCTTCACAGAAACTCGCGGCTCACGCCGCTTCTGCTCAATCGCGGCTCACGCCGCAGAAGTGACCCGGTAGACGTCGTACACGCCCTCCACATTGCGCACCACGTTGAGCACATGGCCGAGATGTTTCGGGTCGCCCATCTCGAACGTGAACCGGCTGATCGCCACGCGGTCATTCGACGTCGTCACCGACGCGCTGAGGATGTTGACCTTCTCATCGGCCAGCACCCGCGTCACGTCGGACAACAGCCGGTGCCGATCCAGCGCCTCGACCTGGATGGCGACCAGGAAGACAGACGACGGCGACGGCGCCCATTTGACCTCGATGATGCGCTCAGACTGCTGCTGCAGCGATGCGGCGTTCGTGCAGTCGGTGCGGTGCACGCTGACGCCGCCTCCGCGCGTGACGAAGCCCATGATGTTGTCGCCGGGCACGGGTGTGCAGCACTTGGCCAACTTGGTCAACACACCGGGAGCCCCGGGCACAGCCACCCCGACGTCGTCGCTGGTGCGATGACGCACCGGCATCGTCGCGGGCGTGGAGCGCTCGGCGAGTTCGTCGGATGCCTCCTCGTCCCCGCCGACCTGAGCGACCAACCGCTGCACCACATGCCGTGCCGAGACGTGGCCCTCACCGACCGCGGTGTAGAGCGCCGAGAGGTCCGCATACCGCAGTTCGCGGGCCAGCACCCCCATCGACTCGGCACTCATCAACCGCTGCAACGGAAGTCCACCGCGCCGCACCTCGCGCGCGATCGCCTCCTTACCGGCCTCGAGCGCCTCCTCGCGGCGCTCCTTGGCGAACCACTGCCGGATCTTGGCCTTCGCGCGCGGCGATACGACGAAGGTCTGCCAGTCGCGGGATGGCCCGGCGTTGAGCGCCTTGGACGTGAAAACCTCGACCACTTCCCCGTTTTCGAGCTTGCGCTCCAAAGCGACGAGGCGGCCGTTCACCCGGGCGCCGATACAGCGGTGCCCGACCTCAGTGTGCACCGCGTAGGCAAAGTCGACGGGCGTGGACCCAGTGGGCAACGTGATGACGTCGCCCTTGGGGGTGAAGACGAAAATCTCCTGCACCGCAAGGTCGTAACGCAGCGACTCCAGGAACTCGCCGGGGTCCGCGGCCTCGCGTTGCCAATCGAGAAGTTGGCGCATCCACGCCATGTCGTCGATCTCGGCCGACGAGTGCGGATTCGGAACAGCGTTGCGGCCCTTGGTCTCCTTATAGCGCCAGTGCGCGGCGATGCCCAGTTCGGCCGTCTTGTGCATATCGTGGGTGCGGATCTGCACTTCCAGCGGTTTGCCCTCGGGCCCGACGACGGTGGTGTGCAACGACTGGTAGACGCCGTATCGCGGTTGGGCGATGTAATCCTTGAACCGCCCCGCCATCGGCTGCCACAGCGAATGGACGACGCCGAGCGCCGCATAACAATCCCGAATCTCGTCGCAGAGAATGCGAACACCGACCAGATCGTGGATGTCGTCGAAGTCTCGCCCCTTGACGATCATCTTCTGGTAGATCGACCAGTAGTGCTTGGGCCTGCCCTCCACGATCGCGTTGATCTTCGAGGCGTTCAGCGTCGCGTTGATCTCCGCGCGGACCTTGGCCAGGTAGGTGTCGCGCGACGGAGCACGGTCGGCGACCAGTCGCACGATCTCCTCGTACTTCTTCGGGTGCAGGATCGCGAACGCCAAGTCTTCGAGCTCCCACTTGACGGTGGCCATACCCAGCCGATGCGCCAGCGGCGCAATGACTTCCAGTGTTTCGCGCGCCTTCCGGGCCTGTTTCTCCGGCGGCAGGAACCGCATGGTACGCATGTTGTGCAGCCGGTCGGCGACCTTGATCACCAGCACGCGGGCGTCACGCGCCATCGCGATGATCATCTTGCGGATGGTCTCGCCCTCGGCGGCGGTGCCCAGCGCGACCTTGTCGAGCTTGGTGACGCCGTCGACGAGGTGGCCTACCTCGGTGCCGAACTCTTCGGTCAGCGCGTCCAGCGTGTACCCGGTGTCCTCGACCGTGTCATGCAGCAGCGCCGCGATCAGCGTGGTGGTGTCCATGCCGAGCTCAGCCAGGATGTTGGCCACCGCCAACGGATGGGTGATGTAGGGGTCGCCCGAGCGGCGCAACTGATCGGCGTGGCGCTGTTCAGCGACTTCGTAGGCGCGCTGCAACAACTGCAGGTTCGCCTTCGGATAGATCTCCTTGTGAACGGCGACCAGAGGCTCGAGAACGGGGTTGATCGCGCTGCGCTGTGACGTCATCCGGCGCGCCAACCGGGCGCGCACCCGGCGCGATGCGCTCGCGGAGGCCTTCGGAATCTCCAGCGGTTGCGTCTCGGGGATCTGCGCTCCCGGCGGCGGCGACTGCACGGCCTGGCCCGTGCCGGCAGCGTCCCCCTCCGAAGCCATGGTCACCTCCTCCGCTCTTCAGGCAAGCCCGAACCTCGAGGATATCCCTCAGACCCGGTGCAGTGACGTGACCGGCAGCGGCTCGAGCAGGTCGCGGCCGCCGAGCGCGGTCAGTTCGAGGAGCATCGCAGCCCCCGTCACCGTCGCACCTGCATGCTGCAGCAACTTGACCGCGGCGGCCGCGGTTCCGCCGGTGGCCAGTACGTCGTCGATGACCAGCACGTTGCGGCCGCCGATGGCGAGACCGTCGGCCGGGATCTCCAGCGTCGCGGTGCCGTATTCCAGCGCGTAAGTCTCGCTGTACACCGGCGGCGGCAGCTTGCCGCCCTTGCGGATCGCCAACACGCCGGTTCCCAGCCGTAACGCGACCGCCGCACCGAGCAGGAAGCCGCGCGCATCGATCCCCGCGACCAGGTCCGCGCCGCGCGCGGTCTCGGCGAGCGCATCGGTGACCGCAGCCAACCCCTGGGCGTCTGCCAATATCGGGGTGAGGTCCTTGAACGCGACACCCGGCTCGGGGAAGTCGGGCACCTCGCGCATCATCGCCGCGATCAGCGACGAAATGTCTTCCGGTCCACCCGCCCCGGGACTCACTGGTCGAGCACCCAGCGGTCCATGTTCCATCCCGCACCCCACCGGGTCGGGTTGTTGCTGACCGCGAACATCTTCTTCGACGTCAGCACCGTGCGTTGCTGCCGGTACAGTGGCAGCGTCGGCATATCGGCCCACAGCACCGGGCCGCCTTCAGCGAGCAGCCGGGCCTGTTCCTTGGGATCGTTGGTGATGGCCATCGCCGAGACGATCCGGTCGATCTGCGGGTTGGAGTAACGCGGCAGGTTGTTGCCGTTGCCGGTGTGGAACTGGTACGCGTCCATCGCCGACGATCCGGTCGACCCGCTGCCCGCGGCTCCCCCGGTGCTGGCGATCAACACGTCGATTTCGTTGTTACGCAACGACAATGGCCCGACGCTGTCGCTCGCCGCCTCCTCCACGGTGATACCCGCGGGCGCACAGGCTTTGGCGATCGCGCCGACGGCCGCGGCCAGCCGCGCATTCGGGCTTTGGTAGCCGATCCGGACGGTCAACGGTTTCGCCTCGAGCGCGGCCCGTGCGGCATCGGCGTTGGCCGCGACGAACGGCCCGGCGTCGCCGGTGCCCTCGGCGGCGCTGTACGCGTCCTCGGTCGCGGGATTGAGCCGCGAGTTGGCGATGGGCACTTCGGCGTTGCGGGCGATGACATCGCGCGGCGTGCAGAGGGCCAGCGCGCGACGCGCCGGCGGGGCGGCCATCGCCCCCTTCGGGGCGAAGATGAGCTGTTGGATACCGGCCGACGGGGCGTCGGTGCGCACGTAGTCGTCGGGCAGGTTCAGCGTTCCCGACGATCCGGTGGCGACGTCGACGACGTCGTAGGCGCCCTGGTTGACACGTTCCTGGATGTCGGCGCCGCGGGGCCACACAGTCACCCTCTCGGTGACGGGTTCGGCACCCCACCACTTGTCGTTGGCCACCAGCACGACAGCGCCGTCCTCGGTCACCGAGTCCAGCTTGTAGGGGCCCGACGACGGGAACTTCTTCAGGTCGAGGTCGGGTTTGAGTGTCCAACCGGTGTTCCACACCTGAGCGATGCGCTCCACTGCCGGCCCGTCGTTGTCCAGGATCGCCTTGGTGACGCCGCCGTCGCCCAGGCCCAGCTGATCGGCGATGACGTGCGACGGCATCATCGACGTCGCAGAGAACAGCTGCGCGAAATCGACGAAACCACGGTCCGGGGCGAACGACACCCGCGCCTTCTTCTGCCCCGGCGTGCAGTCCACCGAGGCGATGTCGCTGTAGCCGGCGCGACTGGCGGCGTCGAAGGTCGCGAACCGGCCGGACTGCGACGCCCACGCCAGCACGAGGTCATCGCAGGTGATCGGTTTGCCGTCGGAGTACACCGCGTTGGCGTTGACTTCGTAGTCGAGCACCAGCGGTTGTCTGCCGACGACGGAGATCGTCCCGAAGTCGTGATCGCCGACGATCTGGCCGTCGGGCCCGTGGTAGTTGAACCCGGTCAGCACCCGCGCGAACGCCTGCGGCCCTGCCGACGCCGCCCCGGCGACGGTGTTGGTGTTGTAGGTGCTCAGCGTGCCGTCGACGGCGTAGTCGATGCTGTCGGCCGGGCTCGGAGTGCAGGCGGACGCCAGTCCGGCGGCGAGCAGCAGAGCGGCGGCGACCACGCCGCAGCGCCGTATCGGGTTCGATTCCGTCGCGGGCCGGCAGCCCGCCCGCTCGCGGGCGATCATCGTCGCTACCGCCTCCGGGAGGCGCGCTTACCCGACGGCCGCCCGGTCCGGCTGGTGGTCGGCCGTACCGGACGAGCACCCGGTGCGGGTTTGTCGGGGGGCGGGGCGGTGTTGGACATCGCGCCGGTGTCGGTACGCGGTGCGGCGGTGGCAGCCACGGTCTCCGGTTCGCCCCCGTCGGCCGCGTCCTCGGTTTGGGATGCCCTCGCCGCCGCACCCTTGCGGCGGTTCATCACCCGCCGGGTGTGGTTACGCACCAGCTCGGTGCGCTCGCGCAGCGTCACCAACAGCGGAGTGGCGAAGAAGATGGACGAGTAAGTGCCCACGATGACGCCGACCAGCTGGACCAGCGCCAGGTCCATCAGTGTGCCGACGCCCAGCAGCCATACCGCCACGACCATCAGCGCCACGATCGGCAGCACGGAGATCAAGCTGGTGTTGATGGACCGCATGAACGTCTGGTTGACGGCCAGGTTGGCCTGCTCGGCGAAGGTGCGCCGGGTGGTGTGTTCGAAGCCGTGGGTGTTTTCCTCCACCTTGTCGAACACGATGACGGTGTCGTACAGCGAGAAGCCGAGAATCGTGAGTAGGCCGATGACGGTCGCCGGGGTGACCTCGAATCCCACGAGCGAGTACACGCCGGCCGTGACGACGAGGTCGAACAGCAGCGTCGCCATCGCCGCTATCGACATATAGCGCTCGTAGCGCACCATGATGTAGAGCGTCGCCAGGACCACGAACACCACCAGCGCGATCAGCGCCTTCTGGGTGATCTGGCCGCCCCACGTCTCCGACACCGCGGAGTCGCTGATGGCCTGCTTGCTCGGTTGCCCGTCGGCGCCCTTCGGCTTGAACTCGTCGAACAGCGCGGTGCGAAGTTCCTCGGTCTCGTCGTTGCTCAATGTCTCGGACCGGATCTGCACGGTGGCCGACCCGCCGCTGCCGACGACCACCACCGACTCCGGGCTCTTGCCCAGCGTCTTGTTGAAGACGTCCTCGACCTGCTGGGTGGTCACGGTTCCGGATTCGGTCGCGGTCGGCATCGACACCTTGGTGCCGCCTTCGAAGTCAATACCGAAGGTGAAGCCGCGCAACAACATACTGGCAAGGCAGACGGCGACGATGATGCCGCTGACCGCGTACCACAGCTTGCGTTTGCCGATGACCTCGAACGCACCGGTACCGGTGTAGAGGCGGACGAAGAAGCCGTGCTGCGGTGTGGCGGTCTCGAGGTCGGGTGCCTCCACCGCGGTGCTCTGCGGTTCGTCCGATGATTGCTTGGCCGCCATGTGTTATTCCCGTCCCGTCGCGTGTGCGGCTGCCCGTCGCTCCCTGGCGATCTGTTGCACGACGCCAAGGCCGTTCAGCGAGGGCTTGGCCAGTGTCGGCGACTTCGAAGCCAGATACACCAGCGGCCACGTCACCAGGAAGACCACGACGACGTCGAGAATCGTCGTGAGCCCCAACGTGAATGCGAAGCCCTTGACCTGACCCACGGCGAGGATGTACAGCACCACCGCGGCCAGCAACGTTACGGCGTTGCCCGACACGATCGTCTTGCGCGCCCTGGCCCAACCGCGTGGTACGGCCGACCGGAACGAACGCCCCTCGCGGATCTCGTCTTTGATCCGTTCGAAGAAGACCACGAACGAGTCCGCCGTCATACCGATACCGATGATCAGACCTGCGATACCGGCCAGGTCGAGCGTGTAGCCGATCCATCTGCCGAGTAGCACCAGTATCGCGTAAACCATTGCGCCGGAAGCGACAAGCGACAGCGCGGTCAACACTCCCAACATCCGGTAGTAGAGCAACGAGTAGGCCAACACCAGAGCCAGGCCTACGGCACCGGCGATCAGCCCTGCCCGCAGTGACGACAGACCCAGTGTGGCGGAGACTGTTTCGGCTTCCGAGGACTCGAACGACAGCGGCAGCGAACCGTACTTGAGTACGTTGGCCAGTTCGCGTGCGCTCTGTTGGGTGAACTGGCCGCTGATCTGCGTGCGACCGCCGGGGATCGCCTCCCGGATCTCCGGCGCGCTCATCACCTTGGTGTCGAGTACGAATGCGGTCTGGGTGCCGACGTTGGCGGCGGTGAAGTCCGCCCAGGTCTTGGCTCCCTCGCTCTTGAACTGGACGTCGACGACGTATTCACCGCGCTGCTGGTCGAGCCCGGAGGTGGCGTTGTCGATCTGCTCACCGTTGATGATCGACTTGTCCAGCAGATACACCTCGTTGCCGTCGGCCGAGCAGGTGATGAGCGGGAGATTCGGATCGTCGTTGCCCGCCAGGATGTCATCCTCGTGGCAGCGGGTGGCCTGGAACTGCAGGGCCAGGATCTGGATCTGCTGCTCGGTGCTCTGGCGCAACTGCTTCTCGTCGGCGATGCGCTGCGCCAGCGGGACGTCCTCGGGTGAGCGGGGTTCGGTCTGCGCCGGCGGTGCGGGCTCACCGGGGACCGGGGCGGGCTCCCCGGGGGTCGGCTCAGCGGGTGCCGGTGTGGGCTCACCGGGCGTCGGAGCGGGCTCGCCTGGTGCTGGCGTCGGGGTGGGCTCCGGCGCCGGTTGCGCCGGCGGCTCCTGCGGATAGGGCCGCGGCTGCGGGGCCGGCGGTGCGGCCGGTTCGGCGGGCGGCTGTTCACCGGCGGGCGGCTGTTCACCCGCAGGCGGGGCCGGTGGCTGTTCGGCGCCCGGCATCCCCGGGATCATCGGACCGCCCGGCATTCCCGGGATCATGGGGCCGCCGGGTGGCATTCCGGGTGGTCCTTCGGCCGGTGGCTCCTCACCCGGGACCTCGGCGGGGATGACGTGTACGACCGGCCGGATGTAGAGCCGCGCCGTCTGGCCCAGGTTGCGGGCGTCGCTGCTCTCGCTGCCCGGCACCGTGATGACGAGGTTGCTGCCGTCGATGATCACCTCGGAACCGGATACGCCGAGCCCGTTGACGCGGTCGTTGATGATCTGCTGCGCCTGATTCAACGCATCGCGGGTGGGCGGAGACCCGTCGGGTGTGCGTGCGGTCAGCGTCACCCTGGTGCCGCCCTGCAGGTCAATGCCGAGCTTTGGCTCCGGCTTCTTGTCCCCGGTCAGAAAGACCAGACAGAAGGCGCCGACAAGCAACGCCATGAACAGCGACAGGTAGCGGGCAGGATGTACCGGCGTCGAAGACGATGCCACGTTTTGTCAGGTCTCCTCGAGATCGGTTCCATCAGCACCGCAAAGAGTACGGGCTCTAGCTGTGTTGCCTACCCGGACTCAGCCGTCGGTCTTGGTCTGCGGGCTTTCTGTGAGCTCGCTGGCGGTCGACTCCGGCTCGACATCGTCGAACTCGTCGTCGGTGATGCGGTCGCGCACCGCGAGCTTCATCCAGGTGGTGACCACACCGGGTGCGATCTCCAGCTCGATTTCGTCATCGGTGATGCCGTGGATGGTTCCGACGAGACCTGACGTCGTGTGTATGCGATCGCCGATTTGCAGCGATTCATGCAGGTCGATGGTGGCCTGCATGGCCTTCTTCTGACGCCGCGATGCGAAGAACATGAACGCGCCCAGCACGATGAGCAGAGGAAGGAAGACGACCAGATCCATGGCAATTAAGTCTTTCGTTAGTTCTTGTGGTCACGGCGCAGCGACGCTCGGGCCGCGCGCCCATAGGTGACCAGTGTGCCATTGCGAGCGTTCAGGACGATGAGCCCACCGAGATGAGGACTACACCCCGGATCGATTTGTGGAGTTTTAGCGGCGCGGA